>CAVRFL010000001.1:0-174845 GCA_963720385.1 uncultured Alphaproteobacteria bacterium
CAGGTTGCGCATAGCGGTTTCGAAGGCGGCCTTTTTGATACCGGTCTCACGCGCCTCCTTTTCCTTGGCGAACATGGCTGGCGCGTACGTGGTTGCGCTTGGCCTTTCGCTGGGGTTCGGTTCTGAATAGCGAAGCGATTGAGTAGGCTCAAAAACAAGTGCTCGGCCGCCTGCTCGGCTGCGAGTTTTTCCAAATTAGTCACGCCACCAACCGGCAGGAACAGGCCGTTTTTCCATCGCAGGTCTATGGTTTCACCGATCGGGCCGTAGTTGTTTTTCATGAACTCGAGCACTCGTAGATCGGGGTCGGGCTCTTCGCCTGCGTCGGTCACGGCGCTGCTGAAATACAGGCGGCGCGGACTGAATCGTTCCAGGCGGTCGAACCGGACAGGCCGGTGCCGGTATTGATGCCGGTCAGTGACGGATGCGAGGTCAGCAATATCCCGGCGCCGGATGCGATCGCCATGCCGCGCAAAAAGCCGATGAACTGCCGCACCTGCGCGCGGTCGTTTTCATTGCCGCCGTAAATGTCGGCGCTGTTGTCGAGCACGATCAGTTTCGGCTTGATGTCGCAGGCCGCTTGATGGATGTGCTCGAACAATTTCGTGATCTTGATCGTGCCGGTGCGGTCCGGCGCCGCCATCAATGTTTCGCAACCGGCCAGCGCCAGCAAATGCATGTCTTGAAATTTGGTGAAGTCAGCGCCGTAATGCTGCGCGATCAGATCGAGCCGCCGCCAAAGTTCGTTGGCGTCATCTTCACAGCAAACGACAAGTGCGGGTCCGAGTTCTGGCATGGTGCCGAGCCAGTCACGACCGAGCACAACGGCAACGGCAAGCTGCAACGACAAAATGCTTTTGCCAACACTGCCCTCACCTGAAAGCAGCGTTACATTGTTTGCAGGGATGCGGTCCTTCACTGTCCATTCGCGTTCCGGCATCGGCTGGTCGTGCCACGACGACAATGTTGATGAAAGACAGCGGCGGCGTTTCGCTTTTACTGTCGGTGGAGGCTGTTTCGGCTTTGGCAGTTTTAACGTTGATATTGTCAATAACTGGTGTCCATTCCGGCACGTCGAAACAAACATTCGCTAATTTTTTGACGTTGTACGGATTAATGTCCAACCAATCGGAAACGTCGGCGCGTTCCGGCAACCCCGGCAATGAAACGATGCGGATGGTCTTCGCCGTGCCGTGCAATGCCTGCGCTGCTGCAAGTGCCTTCTCGCGTCCGGCGTCATCGTTATCTTCGAGGATGATGCAGTCACGACCGGCAAGCGCCGCAACGCATTCCTCTGTCCACTTCCCGCCGGCGACACACGTTGCGCAATGTCCGAGTTCAGCAACGCGGTCAGCATCCTTCTCACCCTCGCAAACGAAGACCGTGGCGTCGGGATATTTCAGTAGCTCGGGCCAGCGATAGACGACGCGCCGCACGTCGAGCTTCCAAGACCAGCCGCCGTTGCCGTCCGGTCGCCGCTGTCGAAAGTCTTTCGGTTCCAGCCTGCAGCACCTGGTACAGCAGCGCGCCGTTGCTGTCAGTGTAGTCATAGGTTGCGACGATCTGAAACGGCTTCGGTTTCTGTGCGGCTACCGCTGCCATGAGCGCGCGCTCGACGGCATCATCAGAGGCAGGACGGTGACGGCCGCCACCGTTTGCACCGTTCACTTTAAAGCCAGGTAGGCCAAGTTTCTCACGCACATAGTCACGGCACGCGATCGGATCGTCGCCGGCAAAGCTGTTGACGACAAATCCGTTCGGCGCACCGTTGTCGAGCTTGACGCTGAGGCTACGGTCTCTTGGCGAGTGTCCTGGTCCCGGTGCGAGCACTTGACCGCCGTTGACCACGCCGCCCAATGCGCGGGCCAGCGTTTGCAGATCGGGAAGCGCATCGATAGTGTTTGCCACGTTGCCGACCTTCAAAAGTAGTGCGGGCCGCTGCTGTCACAGCGGCCCGTCGCGATCAGTCCTCAGAACGGAATTTCATCATCCAGTTTCGGCTTTTCCGGTGTGCTCCACCGGTGCCGCCGTCAGATCGTCCGCTGTCATCCCAGCCGACAATTTCAAATTTGGGACACGGGACTGGACCGTGTTTTCGTTTTCATTTCGCCGACCGCCAATTGGATCATCGGCTGGCCGTGCTGTCCTTTCTTGATGCGTTTCGCGTAGGCGTCGCAAAGTTCACGCACCGCCTGCTGACCGCCGATCGACGGCGTGGTGAAGATGACCAGCTCGCCGCTCTCCATGTTTTCGAACGGCAAGCAAATATTGAAACACCCATGGATCGTTGGTTTTTCCGTCGGCGTCTTTTCCTGATGAGATCGAGATCGTCCAAGTCTTCACGTTCGTGGCGGCTTTTCGCCGCGAGCGACGCGATAGAGCTTGCGATCGGCGACTTTGCCATCGACGAATTTGATCCAAGTCTTTGTCCACGCAACCGCATGTGCAACATACTTCGGTGCCGATCGGGACGGGTCGTCATTGACGAGGAAACGTCGCCCTTCCGAAACTTCAGCAGCTTGTCGAAGCCGCTCTCTTCCTGGATGGCCAGCGCAATCTTCGCTGCCTCCGTCGTGTCAGTCGGGATGATAGCGTTAGTTTTTGTTTTCGTTTTGGTTTCGGTTTTCGTTTCGGTTTTCATGGCTTAATCTTTCGTTTTGAGGTTTGTCGCCAACTCTCTCTGGTCAGTCATTTGGTTTTCCCGCTCCTGTTCGGTCGCGAGTGAAATTCGCCGCCACAGTGGTCGATCTCGTCGACACTGCGGACCAAGTGCCAGCCATCATCAAGCCGGTCGGTCGGCCCACGGCTGACAGTCCGTATTGTCACGCGTCACGACAGCTCGATCTCCAGGATGATCTGCCGGTCATTCGGCGATCTCCCGCGGGTCGACCCACCGAGGCCGGCGGACGCAGGAGCAGCTTCTAGCCGTGGCGTAATGCACGGGTCGGGTTGGCGATGTGCGGCTCCGGCCGCAGCTTCAAAATGAAAACGCGGCGTGGCTGGCGCGGCTGGCGTGGCTGGCGCGGCTGGCGTGTTTGGCGCTTGCCTGCGCGTTCCATCACCCCGAACAGATGGGCGATCTCGGGACGGTTGGGAAATTTGACGACGCGCGACATAACCCAATTGACCTTCCGGTCTGTGCGGGTTATTTCAGCGCTCAGCCAGAGCTGCTGAAATGCCCGTAGTAAAAACCAGACGCCGCCCCTTAGCCCGGGGCGGCGTTTTGCGGTTAAGCTGGCGGCGGGGCCTCCGCCGACGTTGACGCGCGCGATCGCGCAGCGACATACGCGACAACAGCTTCGCGGGGATACCTGACGCGCGATCCGACGAGGACATAGACCGGTCCGACCCCACGGCATCTCCATTTGTCCAGGCTGCTTTTGGAACACCGCAAAATCGCGGCGACTTCGCCGACCGTCAGCAGGTCGAGCGGCGGTGCTCGGGCTCCAGCGCGATCATGATCATCGTCGTGCTGCTGATGATCGGAACTGACAACATGTTCGCCGCCGCTGCCGCCAACAGTGACGATGTGCTTGCCAGTTTTCCAGATCGCATTGCGACGCTTGGCCATGAACGGTGCCTGTGAGAAATGAGGCACCGTTTTGTAATCAGGTCGCAGGCGCACGAAAAGGTGCACGCAAGCCGTCGGGTCGATTAGTTGCTCAATTGGACAGTTAGTCGCTCAATTGGACAGGTCCCAAATGAGCAAGCCGGTCAGCAGTTTTGGCTTTTCGCAGTGCCGCCAGCGCGCGCATTACTGTCTGCCGCGAAAGCCGCTTGTCGCCGTTGGCCGCCCGATACTTAGGGTCGCGTGCAAGCCGGTTATTGACATCGCGCGCCAGCTTCGACTGGTTGACGTGCTTCGGCTTCGGCAGCGTGTCCGGGAACAGTGCGGTGATCGCAGCCTGTGCATGTTCCTGCCTTCGCCGCCCCTCCTTGCGCGGACCGTGCTTGGTCTTGCCGGCAGGGCTGACAAAGGCATTGGCGGTCATGCCGCTGCTGGCGTCCAGAGCGATGGCGGCTTGTTGCTGCTGCGCATTGGCTTGTGGCCGCCGCTGACGCGGCTTATGCTTCATGTGTTGATCTTTCACCTTGGCCCGGCCAGCGTTGACGCGCTGCCGGGCCTTCCTCGTTGTCAGACATCATCGCTTGCGCCGTTTCGGAAACCGCACGACGGCTCCGTCCGGGTGCAAAATGCGCTCGACCAATGCGGCGAGCCTTTCGAGCGCGTCCCGTTTTTCGTCGGCGAATTGGTGCCTGTCGTAATGCTGCGCACGCCGGGGATGGCGTGGCCTAAGACGCGCTCGGCATGATCGGCCGTCACGCCCGCACGCGACATCAGGACCGCGCCGTCCGTCGCAGATCGTGCAACACCCAAGGCTGCATGGCTTGCGGCCGGCCGCCTTGCGGATCGCGGCCAGCCTGAGATCGAGCTCGCGCTTACTTTTGCTAAACCGCGAAGCGGCGTCCGGCCGCCATCGTTGCTGAAGACGAAGCCGGTGCGCCGCTCGCCGAGCAGCGCAATGACCGCGTCGGTCAGCGGCACGACTTGTTCGATCTTGCCCTTGTCGCGGGCGGCCGGGACAACCCAGTCGCGGCCCGCGATCTCGTCCCACGCCATGGCGGACACGGCGCCGCGCCGCTGCGCGGTCAGCAGCAGCTCCTCGCAAAGGCCGGGAAACAAGCCGGTGCTGCCCTCGAGCGTGTCGAGCGCCGTCCACAGGTCGCGGAGCTCCTGATCGTCGAGCACGCCGCGTGCGCGCCCGCTCCCGTGGCTTGGTGCGCGCCATGCCGGGCACCAGCGGCACCACGAAGCGTCGTCCGCGTCGCGTGCCAGCGCAAGGCTGCGCGCAGATGCGCCAGCACGCGGTCGGCCATCACCGGCCGTTGTCGTCCGCGACGGTGTCCAGCAGTTCGACGATGTCGCGGCGCCGCAGGTCATAGATCGGCCGGTCGCCAAGCCGCGGCCGCACGTAGACATCGAAGACCCGTTCGACCTCGAAGGCGCTGCGCAAATTGGGTCGCACATGCCGGTCGACAAAGCCATCGAGCACATGTCAAGGGTGCCGCGTTCGGCCGCGCGCCGCTGCGCCGCTTCCTGCCGGGCTGAGACCGGCCGTTTCTGGGCGCGCACATCCTTGGCCAGTTGCAGCGCCTTGGTGCGCGCCTGGTCGGCGGTGACGTCGCCATGCACCCCAAGCCGATCCAACGCTGCTGTCCGCTGCGCCGGTCGCGGTAACGGAAGCCGTAGGTCGCGGCGCCGCTGGGCAGCCGACGGGCGACGAAGCCGACCGGGTTGCTGTCGGCGACGAACTGACCGGGCTTCAGCCGGTCGACGACGGTCTTGCTGATGCGCCGCTGCATGGTGAGAGCCTTCCCCGGATGCGCACACCGGCTGTGTGCATGCACACACTATGCGCTGTTTTCGGGGAAACGCAAGGCATCGCGGGGTAACGGCAGGCAATGCTAGGAAATGCCTATTCCGCCGGTGTTTCCGGCACTTGTCGGGAAAAGCCAGCCGGTCCAGAAACTTAGGCCGGCGGCCAGACTATAATGAGGGATAAGCGGACTCGATATGCTCAGTCCGAGCCTTTACGCTTCTGACCCCAAGCGGACATTGGATCGGAGTTCGTAGAATGACGGATTACGGAATTTCGCACGCTGAAAATCGAGGGTGATGTTGGTGCGGCCCGCTAAGGTAGTGTGCTCACCAAATATCTAGTGGGCGTCGCTTGCTCAACAGCCCTGTAGTTTTGCTGCCCGAGAGAAATGTTATCCTCGATGTGACGTCGCTTCCTAGTGGAGATGCTACATCTGGAAACCGGTGGCCTTCACGATTGGTAGCCATTTCTTCATCTCGCTAGGGATCAAGGTCGCAAAGTCCTCTGACGATCCGCCTTGTGGTTGGAAGCCGAGTTCCGCCATCTTCGCCACAAGCTCGGAGGACTTAAGGCTGATATTGGCGGCGTCGTTAATTCGCCGGACTATGTGCGCCGGAAGACCCGCTGGGCCTAGAATTCCGTAGTAGATCGCCGACGTTACATTCGGGTAGCCACTTTCACTCATAGTTGGCACCTCTGCAAGCTCGGGCATCCGCTCGGCACCGGTGACGGCGAGCGCGCGCAACCTACCGTCGCGAACGAGCGGCCGCAGCGTCGATGACGTCCCGATGTTCATGTGGATGTGCCCGCCCAGCATATCCGTGACGGCCTGTGCGCCACCTTTGTAGGGGACGAAGGACAATTCGATCCCCGTCTCTTGCTTGAACAGGCCGCCGACCAGGTGTGGCGTGGTCCCCTGGCCGTAACCGAAGTTCAGCTTGCCCGGATTGGCTTTGGCATAGGCCACGAATTCGGCGACTGTCTTCGTCGGAAGGCTGGGCACGATGACCAGCACATTGGCATTCGATCCGACGGCTACGATCGGCGTGAAATCCTTGATCGGGTCGTAGGATGGCGTCTTGCTCACGGACGGCGCGATGAAATGGCTGGGGCTGTTCGACCAGAGCAACGTATAGCCGTCCGGCTCCGCGCTCATGACGGCGCGCGTTCCGATGGTGGTGCCGCCGCCTGGCCGGTTTTCGATGACCACGGTTTGCCCGAGCTGCGACGAAAGCGCAGGCGTCACGAGCCGCGCGATCACGTCATTTGGCGAGCCCGCTGTATAGGGCAGGATCAGCTTGATGGGCCTGCTGGGATAATCTTGCGCGGACGCGATACGCGGGGCAGCTGTGATGGCGCCGGCTGCGGTGAAGGATAAAAACCATCGACGTGAAAGGCGCATACGCATGTTCAAATGCTTTCATTGTCGGCCGCGGAATGCGTGGCCGACCGTTCTTAGCATTGGACGTATGGGTTCGACGAGGAGCCGCATGGCCGCATGCTTACCAATTCACCCAATGTCCGCGTTTCGCTAGATTTCAATGCCACGGCCCGCGGCGCGCGCCTTGTCGTAGGCAAGCTTAGCGAGCGCCATGAAACCGACGCCCTGATCTGAATTTTGTTTGAACACCGTGATGTCTTGCGGCGAGCGGCGGCCGTGCGCCTTGCCGGCTACCAACTCGCCGAGATCGGCGATCTGGTCCCAGGATGTCACGCCGCTCGACACCGGTTCGAAAAGGTCGGCCTGTTCGTCCATGATCGCCTGTTCCTTGAGGGTGGCGACGACACGGGTGGCGCGGCCGATCACGGCGTCGTCGAATTCACGCCGCGGCCGAGATACTGAGCCCTGGAGGAACACGCCCTTGTTGCTGGCGACGATCGACGTTACGTGCTGGCCGGGTTGTAGCCATTCGCCGAATAGCACCGGCACGTTGCTGCCGGTCGCGAGGCAGATGAGATCGGCGCCTCGTGCGGCCTCCTCCGGCCGCTCCACCGCGGTAATGCGCGCGCTCACCTGGGGCTGCATGCGCGCAACGAAAGCCGCGCGGTTTCCGGCATCCCGGCTGAACACCCGCACCTCCGAAATCGATGGCCGGATCGTGCACATGGTAACGAGATGGCGCCGCGCCTGCCGGCCGGTGCCATAGATCGCGAGCACACGGCAGTCGGGTCGCGCCAGGATGTCGGTGCCGACCGCGCCAGTGATTGGCGTCTCCGTGCCGAACCAGTCTTCCGGCGGCTCCTCGAAAAGTGGCAGGGAGCCGACGATGATGCATTTCAGCTCGGCGGTCTCGCTGTCATAAGCGACATAGACTTCTTGCCGGCCTTTTCGTATTGTTGCGCGCCACCCTTGAAGGTGAAGCGCTCCACATGGATGAACATGCCGGCGACCTCGAGCCGGTGGCAGCCACCCTGATGCACGCTGACGCGCCGGTCCTCATGCTGAATGCGGATGCGAGGAGCAGAATAGGCGGGCTTCTCGCCTTGGTCGCGGAAGCCCGCGCGCACGGCAGCCACGGCTTCGGGGATCGAGATAAGCCCTTTGAGTTCTTCGGCCTTGATGAGCAACGCCATTTTGTCTCTCTTGTAAAAGCTTAGATCACGTGCGGGACGCCTTATCCGAAACCAGCCCTCCTGATATGCCTACCTGTCGCGCATATTCAGGTCTGCGGCCAAGTCGATTTCGATCGTGATGGCCATCTTCCCGGGGTGGAGGATCGAACGGAGCGCTCGCACGAATGGTCTGCCAAGCACCGCACGCCGCCGAGACTACCACCAGCACTCCATGATCGACCCGACCTATCCTCCATTGTCTATCACGACCTGCCGAAGGTCGAGGGTTTGGAGCGCTTGCTCCCGGCGATCTATCGCAACGATCCGGTCCTAGTAGCGAGTGCCCGCTCCAACTGACCGTTGGGTGAAGATCCAACTCCTGACCCCGGGTGTCTCACTGGCCCTGAGCGGACATCCGGCCCGTATTGTCTCGCAATGTCCGATTTTGCCTTACGCGAACAGATCATCATCCTGCATCGCCGCTTGCTGGCCATCGTCCGGGATGATGAGGTGTGCCGGCGCTTGATGACGACCCCTGGTGTCGGCCCCGTGGTGGCGCTGACCTATCGCGCCACGGTCGACATGCCCGCTCGCTTCCGCAAATCCAAGGCAGTCGGGGCGGTGTTTGGGCTGACGTGCTCCAAGTACCAATCGGGCGAGATCGATCGCAACGGCAGAATATCACGCTGCGGAGACGAGATGATGCGGGTGATGCTCTACGAGGCAGCTCAGAGCATGCTGCATTCGAAGAAATGGTCGTGGCTCAAGGCCTGGGCGATGCAGATCGCCAGGCGCCGCGGGATGAAAAAGGCAATCGTGGCGCTGGCCCGTCGGCTCGCCGTGATCCTGCACCGCATATGGGTTGATGGCACCGAGTTCCGCTGGACCCGGGAGCAAGCCGCAGCAGCAGCATGAAAACCGCGCAGGATCAGATCCAATAGGAGGAAACTCGAGCTCCACCGAGCCGGTGGAATGGTGTCCCTCGCGGGACGATGGATGAGGTGAGTTCGCATGTCCGCTTGGACCTGTCGTTACACTGACGACAAGGCCGACCCAAAGATTGTTCCACCTCGTCTTCGAATCCCATGATGGAAGGGCCTTGGTGCCGATTCCGAAGAGAAGCGCGAGCCCGTGGGCGACATCAACACTGTAGCGGGTGGATAGTCTGAAAGCGCTTGACCCTGAACGGCCGATTAGAGAAGCGGACATGCAGATCGCCGCGTCAAATGTCCGCTTTTGGGTGTGAGTTCAACCGATCGACGCAACACCTTCTAATCTTGCCAGATAGGAGGTGTGCGGATGGAGGGGCATGCGCGGACATGGTTCACGCCGAAGCAGAGGGCCGAGCTCTGGGAGCGCTGGAAGAGCGGTCAATGTGTGGCGGATATCGCTCGAGCGCTTGAGAGGAGGAACAAGAGCGGCGTCTATCGGATCTTGGCTGTCAATGGAGGAATTGCTCCAGCGCCACGCCTGAGAGCTCCGGTAGCGCTGAGGCTTGAGGAGCGCGAAGAGATCTCGCGTGGCATTGCCGCCGGTCGGTCGATACGGCGGATCGCACAGGACCTCGGACGAGCGCCCTCGACTATAAGTCGAGAGATAAGGCGTAACGGCGGCTGCAGCGCTTACCGCGCAAGCGAGGCTGATACGCGCGCCTGGGAGCGGGCGTTGCGCCCGAAGCCTTGTCGCCTGACGCGCCATGCGGGGCTACGATGGCGCGTGGCCCAGAAACTCTCGCTGCAGTGGTCGCCGGAGCAAATCTCTGGATGGCTAAAGCGGCAATTCCCTGCCGATCAAGGCATGCAGGTATCTCACGAAGCGATCTATCGCAGTCTCTTTATTCAGACACGTGGCGTGCTGACGAAGCAGCTGATGGCACACCTGCGTACCGCGCGGCAGATGCGCCAAGCCAAGGGCGGTACCACGAAGAGCGGACTAGGACAGATCGTCGATACGGTCTCCATCCGCGAGCGGCCGGCTGAGGCCGAGGATCGCGCCGTGCCAGGCCACTGGGAAGGAGACCTTCTCGCCGGAGCGAACAACACGCACATCGCGACGCTCGTCGAGCGCCATACTCGTTTTACGATGCTTCTCAAGATCCCGAGCAAGGACACGGCGACCGTGGTAACCGCGCTCGGTAAACACGTGCGCAAACTGCCGCGGGAGCTGCGCCGCTCCTTGACTTGGGATCGAGGCAAGGAGATGGCTGACCACAAGAGCTTCACCATCGCCACCAACGTGCAGGTCTATTTCTGCGATCCACGCAGTCCTTGGCAGCGTGGCAGCAACGAGAACACCAACGGCTTGCTGCGACAGTATTTCCCGCGAGGAACAGATCTCTCGCATTTTTCTCAGGCGTACCTGAATAAGATCGCTCTCCGGCTCAACCAACGACCACGAAAGACCTTGGGCTTTGAAACTCCTGCCGATAGACTACGAGCGGTGTTGCAGTGACCGGTTGAACCCGCCGGGGAAGAGCGGACGCTGTGCTTTATGAGTACACGCCCTAATGCAGATCAAAACCAAATGCTTTCCGCTTTGCCCCCGAAAGCGGACCTCAATCTACCTGTTATATGAGTACACGCCCCAGTCTTATCACGGCTGCTGCACGCCGATCTTGGCGTCGCGGATGATCGCGGCGTATTTTGCCATCTCGGTGTCGATGTACTTGGCGAAATGCTCCGACGTTGAGGCAATCGGATCGAAGCCAAGCTCGGCGAGCCGTTGCTTCACCTCCGGCAAAGCCAGCACCTTCGCGGAAGCGGCCTGCAGGAATGCGTTGACCTCGGGCGGCATGTTCTTCGGTCCCCACAGCCCGTACCACGACACGAACTCGAAGCCCTTCACCCCGGATTCCTCGACGGTCGGGATTTCCGGCGCCGCCGCGGCGCGTTTCAGGCTGGTGAGACCGAGCGCCTTGATCTTGCCGGCGCGCGCCAGCGGCAGCGACGACAGCATCGGGTCGGCGAGCAATTGGATCTGCCCGCCGACCAGATCGGTCAGCGCCGGCGCGGTGCCCTTGTAGGGGACCACCAGCGTGTCGAGGCCGGCATCGCGCTTGAGCAGCTCGATCGCGAGATGGCTGGCGGAGCCGAGGCTGGTGGTGCCGAAGGTGAACTTGGTCGGCGCCTTGCGCACCTGCTCGAAGAAATCCCTGAGGTTGTTGGCCGTGACGCTCGGCGTGGTGGAAACGATCAGCGGCCCGTCAGCGAGCAGCGTGACCGGCGTGAAATCCTTCACCACGTCGTAGGGCAGGTTCTTGTAGAGGAACGGGTTGATCACGTGCACGGAGGCCGAGACCAGGAGGCTGTAGCCGTCCGGCGCCGCCCGTGCGACCGCGTTGGCGCCGACGATGCCGGAGGCGCCGCCGGCGCGGTTCTCGACGATGAAGTGCTGGCCCACCGTCTCGTTGAGCTTCTGCACCAGGATGCGCGCGACGCCGTCGACCGAGCCGCCGGCCGGGTAGGGCACGATCACGCTCACGGTGCGGGCCGGATATTTCTGCGCCGCCGCCGGCGCGGCGACGGCCGCGCTCAGCGCCAGGGCGAGGCCGAGTGCACAAATGCGTCGCATGGGTGGTCCTTTCAGCTACGCCGCCACCGCCGCGACCGGCTTGACCTTGTAGCCGTAGCGCTTGTCGAGGCCGAGCTCGGCCACGATGCGCACGCCCTTCGCCAGCGCCTCGCCTTCGAGATTGGTGAGCGGCTTGCGCAGGTCGCCGGCCGGCAGGCCGAGCGCCTTCATCAGCGACTTCACCGCCACTGGGTTGATCGCCGAATAGGTGAAGTGCAGGAGCGGCAGCAGGCCGAGATAGGCGTTCTTGAAGCCCTCCGCCTCCTGGTAGCTCGTCCACGGCGTCGAGATGGTCGCAAGCTCGGCCGGCGCGATGTTGCCGGTCATGTTGGCGGTGCCGTGGCCGCCAAGCGACATGGTGGGCACGACGAGGCCGAGGTTCGGCGAGTCGCAGCACATGACAGACACGCCGGGTTTGCCGGCGATGACCTGCGCCACCTGGCCGACGCGCGCGGTCGATTCCTTATGCACCACGTAATTCGGATGCTTGAAGATGCGCAAGAGGTGCTCCCAGTGCAGGTCACTCTTCACCCGCGGCGGGTTGTTGTAGATGCCGAGCGGCAGCTCGGTCGCGTCGGCGACGTCGACGAAAAAGCGCTCGATGTCGTCCTCCGGCGCGCAGATATAGGCGGGCGCGGCAAGGATCGCGCCGTCGGCGCCGTTATCCTTGGCGAAGCGCACATTGGCGATGGTCGCCTCGGTGTTGTTGCCGGTGCAGCCGAAGAAGATCGGCATCTTCGCCGATTTCATCTTGGCGCACTCGACCATGATCGTCTTCTTCTCCTCGGGCGAGAGCATCGAGGTTTCGCCGGTCGAGCCCATGATCAGGACCGCCGCGGTGCCGTTGTCCTCCTGGAATTTGAGCAGCGAGCGGAACGCCGCGAAGTCGACCGAGCCGTCCTTGTTGAACGGGGTGATGAGGGCGACGAACGAGCCGGTCAGCAGTTTCTTGGACATTGTCGTCTCCAGTGAAGCAATTGGCAGTATGCGCGTGTCCCGGGTCTCGCTCCGCTCGCCCGGGACAAAATGTTAGCACCAACCCATGTCACACCACAAAATAGCCTTCCTGGATCGCCCGCACGTAGAACTCGATCACCGGCGGCGCGATGCCGAGCGGCAGCCCGTCCTCCGCCTTCTGATAGGTGTGCACGCCCGCGCCCCATTGCACGACCCGCACCTTCGGCGCCGGATCGAGCCTGGCGAACATCGGCAGCACCACCTCGCGGTAGACGTCGGGCGAGTGGTCGCGGCTGTCCTTGGCGATGCAGAACAGCACCGGCGGCACCGGTTTCGCGCCCGCGCCGGTCTGCGGGTAGGGGAAGCCGAGATAGTGCTGCACCAGCGCGTCGGTGTCGGCGGACGACAGCTTGAGCCGCGCGGCGGCGGCGCGCGCAGCGGCTTCGAGCGAGGTGCGGATGTTGTGGGTGATGATGTACTCGGCCTTGAACTGCGGCCGCGCCTTGGTCTTCTCCCACCAGTCGAGGATGTCTTCCATCAGCCAGGGCAGCCGCATCAGCGCCTGCGGTCCCTCCTGGCCGAGCGCCTCGGGCCCGGCATAGCGCGCGCGGTCGCGCCAGGTGCGGATGTAGAGCTCGTTGAACGGATCGGTACGCGGCGCCTTGGTGGTCATCACGCGTTCGTGGCCTGCGACCTTGCCGAGTGCGCCCGACCAGTTGTGCTGCTCCTCCTGGATGAAGCCGAACGGCGAGTTCTCGACCGCAATCATGCCGGCGACGTTCGGCACGCGCTGCGAGATCATGAACACCATCGGGCCGCCGGTCGAATGGCCGGTCAGGTAGATCGAATATTCCCCGGGCGGGAAGTGCCGGCGCATGGCGTCCTTCATGCCGGCCTCGAACGCCACCGGCCAGGCCGCCATGCGGTCGTAGAAGATGGTGCCGGGCTTCGCCCGCGCGACCGTGCGGGTGCCGTAGCGCATGCGCATGGAGGTGTCGCGCACCACCTCATACTGGTCCGGCGTGATCCGCTCGCCCTTGCGCCAGATCGGCGTGCGCACGGTGCCGTCCGCGTTGATCGTGTCGCCCGGCCAGTCGCGCGAGGGATCGTCGAGATAGAGCCGGCCGGGAAACGTCATCGCCACGGCCTTGCAGCCGAACTTTCCCGCGAAGAGCTTGGCCATCGGCTCCATTGATTTGTAGTCGCCGGAGCCGCCGTGCAGCAAAAAGATACCGATCTTGTTGCCGTCGGCGCCGCGCGCAGCCTGCGCGGGGTCGGCCGGCTCGTAGACGGTGACGCCCATGTCCCAGTCGAGCCCGAGCGCGCGGATGCGGAAGATGTCCTCGGTCTGCCGCAGCGGCAAATCGCGCTTCGCGAGCACCGCATCCGAGCGCGCGATAGTGTCTTCACGCGAGACGCGTTCCGGCGGCTGCCAGTCGACTTCCTTTGGAACGATGTTCATTTGCGTCTTCTCCGTCGTCGTCATTCCGGGGCGCGCTGCAAGCGCGAGCCCGGAATCCATACTCACAGATGGTGGTTATGGATTCCGGGTCCGGCCCTTCGGGGCCGTCCCGGAATGACGGTGCTCCACTATCCGGCCTATGGCGCGGTGTGGCAATCAGGTTAGTATTGGCGCTGCCGGGATCGAGTTCGGAAGGCGGACCGATGAAACGACCTTGCGCGTATCTGATGGGTGCCGTGGCCTGCATCGCAGCGGCCGTGGGGTTGGCCGCGTCCACACATGCCCAGCCCGCCGACGAATTCTTCCAGGGAAAGCGCGAGCTGATCTTCATCACCAGCTCCAATGTCGGCGGCGGCTACGACAGCTATTCTCGCCTGCTGGCGCGCTACCTGACCAAATATCTGCCGGGCAATCCGCGCTACGTCGTGCAGAACATGCTCGGCGGCGGCGGCATCCGCGCCGCCAATTTCCTCTACAACGTCGCGCCCCGGGACGGCTCCGTCATCGCGCTGATCGACCGCGGTATGCCGACCGCGCCGCTGCTCTACGGCGACAAGTCGCAGGCGCGTTTCGAGGCGGTCAAATACGCCTGGATCGGCAGCCTGATGCGCGAGACCGGCATGGGCGTGATCGCGACGCGCTCGCGCGTGAAGTCGATCGCGGATGCAAAGATTCACCAGATCCACTTCGGCGCCACCGGCCCGGAGACCGATCCCGCGATGTATGCGCGGCTGGTGAACGAGCTGGTCGGAACGAAGATACGGGTGATCAACGGCTATAAAGGACAGCCCGAGGAGTTTCAGGCGGTCGAGCGCGGCGAGCTCGACGGGCTGTTCATGAGCGGATGGTCCGGGCCGGGCCGCGCTTATGTGCGCGACCAGATCGTACGCGACCAGTTGCGGCTCCTGGTCCAGATGGCGCCCACGCGCGATCCCGAGCATGCGGAGACGCCGACGCTGCTTGATCTCGTGACCGCGTCCGAGGATCGCGCGATTGTCGAGCTCCAGCTCAACCGCGTCGCGATCGGCCGGCCGGTGATCGGGCCGCCGGATGTCCCCGCCGACCGCGTGGCGATACTGCGTACGGCCTTCAGCAAGGCGGTCGTCGATCCGGAATTCCTCAAGGAGGCCGCGCTGCAGCGGTTGGCGATCGACCCGATGAACGGCGACGAAGCGCAGCAGACCATCAACCGCCTCTATCAGACGCCGGCGTCGGTGCTCGAGCGCATGCGCAAGATCGTGCAGGTCACGGCGGAGTAGCGCCCAGTTCCTTGGCGCGCTCAAGTGACGCGATCATCGACACCCGCATCAGGTAGTCGCGCGTGCGCTGCGGGTCCGCCGCGATCGTCTCCAGCTGCGCCTTGAACGCCACGCCGTCGGATTCGAGGTTGCGCTTGTTCTGGGTCGACTGCTGGTCGATGTATTCGAGGGTCACCAGCCGACGCTCGCGGTCGTAGAGGTCAAGGTCGGCCCCGGGCGCGCGTCCTTCCCAGACGTCGATGAGCCGCGCGGTGAGATTCATCGCGTCATGGATGCCGCCGTTCATGCCCATGCCGCCGAGCGGATTGTTGATGTGGGCGGCGTCACCGACCAGAAATGCGTTGCCGAGCCGTAGCGTCTTCGCCACGCGCTGATGCACCTTGTAGAGCGTGGTGTGAGCGATGTCGTAGTCCGCGATGCCGGGGACGATGGTCGCCATCAGCGCCTGCGCGAATTGCGGCGTGAGCGCGGTCTCGTCGCTCTCGTGCTCCGCCACCGGGAACATCACGCGCCAGAGGCCGGGGATCTGCAACAGGAACCGCCAGCGCTGCGGATCGGCGACGTAGCTCACGGGCGCGAGGCCTTCGATCGCGCCGTAGAAATCGAACGGCGTGCTGACCACCAGGAAGCGGTCCGGCCAGGTGAAGCCCTCGAAGTCGATGCCGAGCGAGCGGCGCACGTCGCTGCGCGCGCCGTCGGCCCCGATCAGCCAGCGGCCGGTGCGCGTCTCGGTCTTGTCGCGGCGATTGACCGTGACTGCGACGCCGGCATCATTCTGGCTGACGTTGTCAACGGCGCTGTTGAATTCCAGTTCGAAGCCCGGCTGTCCGCGGAGCTGCTCATACAGGATGCGCGTGAGGCGCGACTGCTCGCTTTGAACCCGGTACGGATGGGCGGTCACGTCGGCGATCGCGCCGAAGTCGAATTGCGCCAGGATGCCGTGCCGCATCGTGCGATACTGGAAAGTGCGCGCGGTCAGGCCTTGCGCAATCAGCGGCTTCGCGGCGCCGAGCGCATCGAGCATGTCCAACGTCGGCGGATGGAAGGTCGAGGCTCGCGACTCTGTGCTGAGATCGGCGCCGGCCTCGAACACCGTCACCGGCACGCCGCAGCGCACGAGATTGGCGGCGGCGGCGAGCCCGACCGGGCCGGCGCCCGCGATCAGCACACGCTCGTCAACTTCCATGTCAAACGCCAAGACAGATCAGGCGCTGCTCTACAAAACGTATCATCACGCCGTCACTGAATCTGCGGGATGCCCGCCTTGGTGATGATGTTGCGGTAGAGCACGATCTCGTCGGCATGGAATTTCTTCGCCGCGTCGAGCGCGAGCGTCATTGGCGCGGCGCCCTGTTTCGCGAAGCCGTCCTGCACGGCAGGGTCCTTCAGCGCTGCGGCCAGTTCCTTGTTGAGCCGCTCCAGGACCGCCCGCGGCGTGGCCGCCGGCGCGGCGAGCGCGAACCAGCCGGAGACCTTGTATTCCGGCAGCCCGGCCTCGGTCGTTGTCGGCGTATCGGGCAGCGCCGCCAGACGTTGATCGCCCGCCACAGCCAGCGCCTTCGCGCCCTTCGCTTCGATTGGCGCCGAGACGTTCGGGAACCATTGGAAGCCGAGCGGCACCTGGCCGGCGATCAGATCGGGACCGTACTGCGCGATATTGCGATACGGCACGTGAGACATTTGCGCGCCGGTGACCTGGGCGAAATATTCGCCGGCGAGATGCTGCGAACTGCCAATGCCGACCGAGCCGTAATTGAGCTTGCCGGGATTCGCCTTGGCGTGCGCGACCAGCTCCTTGAGCGAATTGACCGGCAGCTTGGTGCTGGCCACCACCACGATGGTGAATCCCGCAAACGGCGAGATGACCGCGAGTTCCTTCTGTGGATCGTAGCCGAGATCCTTGTAGAGCGAGATGTTGGCCGCGATCGGTCCGGAGCCGGCACCGACCAGCGTATAGCCGTCGGGGGCGGACCGCGCTGCCGCAGCGGTGCCGGTATTGCCGCCCGCGCCGGGCCGATTTTCGATGACGATCGGCTGACCCATCGATTTCGACATGCGCTGCAGCATGATGCGACTGACGACGTCGCTGGCGCTGCCGCCGGCGAACGGGATGATCACGGTGATCGGCCGGGTTGGGTAGGTTTGCGCCTTGCTTCCGGATATCAGCGGAAGCGAAATCGTGGCGGCAAGGATCAGCCGTGCAGCAAGCGTCTTCATGATCGTGTCCTTCAGCTCAAAGCTTTCGTGGTCGAAAGCATAGCACCTTCGGTATCGTTAAGGAGACGCTTGGCCGTGCGCCGGGCAAGCGGCGAAAGGACGCGCAGCATCTCGATCAGGCTGCCGACAACGCGGCAGCTACTTCGCCGGATTGGCGAAAATCTCCCTGACTCGCTGAACCGTCGCCGGCGGCGTCTGGTAGAGCTGGCGCACGAGCGTGTGAATCTCCTCGCTCGGCGTCGGATCGATGTCGAGGCCGCGCCGCTTCGCCTCGTCCAAGAAACGCCGGGTCGTTCATGGTCGCCATGAAGCTCGTGCGCAGCGCGGCCGCGATCGGCGCGGGCAGATCTGGCGGCGCGATGTAGGGCCGTCCGAATTCCTGCGTCGCGAACAGGAGCATCAGCGCGTCTCTTTGCTCGGCGGCCGTGGCGTATTTCAGCGCATAGGGCACGTGCGGCAGATCGGGATGCGGCTTGAGACCGAATTGGACGATCAGGTTGATGCGCTTCTCCGCCAGCATCGCCGTCATCGTGGCCTTGATGCTGGCCCAGGTGATCGCGCCGTTGCCCTGCACCTCGTTGCGATCCATCGCGAGATTGACCTCGCGCGTGCCGGGATAGCCGGAGATGACTTTGAATTTCGTGCCGAGAGCGGCATTGGTGATGATCGGGAAGGTATCGGTGGCGCCACCCGATCCGCCGACGATCAGCTCGGTCTTGAACGCATCCTCGAACGTCTTCACCGTCGCGTCGGCTGCGCGCGACCATCACCTGATATTCGCGCAGCGCGCTGCCGATCCAGGTGAACTGCCGGGCATCGAAGCGCGCCGCGCCCGCGTCCAGGACCGCCCGCGAAGCGATCTGCGGATTGACCGCCCCGATGACCGTGCCGTCGCGTGGTGCGATCGAGAAGATGTTGTTGGCGACCTGGAGCGACAGCGCCCCCGGCACGTTCTGCGGGACGATGCCGGGATTGCCGGGGATGTGCCTCGACCAATGCGCCGCAATGGTGCGGGCGAACAGGTCGTAGCCGCCGCCGGCGCTCGACCCGATCAGCAGGCGGATCTGCTTGCCGCGGAACGATGTGCTCGACGCTCTGGCCCGCGCCGAATGGAAGGATACAGCGCAGCGATCAGAGCGATCGCCGGCGCTGTTGCGGATGACCAGGTACGGCGTTCGAGGAGGGGAGCCATGCGCTTTTGGTTTTCGCTCTGCGATGTGTCACGCTATCGTAGCATCGGCGACGAGCAAAGTCACTGAGGGGGATGACATGGCACGGCGGCTTCGTCGGGATGGTCAAGCCCACCACGCAAGGCTCGGGCTCCCATGACGCGCTGGTGCGCATGCTGCCGACAAGCGTGCGGACCCACACCATCTATTGCGGGATCAAGGACGGCACCGTCGAGGAATTCAAGACGGTCATGCCGCGAATACGAGCGTGGCGTCGCCGAGGCTGCCGGCCTCAAGGTCGACCTCATCCATCCGGAAGGCACGCCGCCCTTCATGATCCACCGCTATGCCGGCGAGCAGCGCATCGTCGCGGGCTGGGAGGACAAGTATCGCATCCCGGTCTTCACCTCCGGCATGAACCAGATCCGCGCCATGAAAGCACTGGGCGCCAAGCGCATCGTCGGCGCCGGCTACGATTCCATCACCGGGCCGATCGTCGAGCAATATTTCCGCGATGCCGGCTTCGACGTCATCGCCATCGAGAAGGTGAAGGCGACGTGGGAGGAGGTCGGACTTCTCACCAACGAGCCAGATGATCGAGATGATGGCCGGACGTCTTCCGCCGTCATCCCGGGCGGGCAGGTGATGTACCTCCAGGGCAGCAAGTGGCCGTCGCTCGACGTCGTGGAGGAGCTGGAGCACGAAATCGGCGTGCCGGTGGTGCAGGCGGTGGCGGCGCGCTGCTGGGAAATCCAGCTGCGGCTGGGCTTGCGGCAGTCCGGTTTCCGGCTACGGCAAGCTCGTTGCCGAGATGCCGAGTGGATGAGGGAAGACGCATGTCTGGCCTTCGGATCGGAGATGCGGTGGTGGTCACGGGCGCGGCGCAGGGCATCGGCCGCGCCATCGCGGTCGAGCTGGCGCGGCGCGGCGCGAAGCTCGCGCTCTGGGACGTGCTGGAGGACGGGCTGACGGAAACCGCCAACCAATGCGCGCAGATGCGGGTCGACGTGATCACCCGCAAGGTCGATGTCTCCGACACCGGCCAGATCGCGCAAGGCGGCCGAGGAGGCCATCGCGCATTTCAACGGCGTGTTCGGCCTCGTCAACAATGCCGGCATTTTTCCGCGGGTTTCGATTCTCGACGTGACGCCGGAGACCTGGCGCGCCGTGCTGGGCGTGAACCTGATGGGGACGGTGTTCTGCTCGCAGGCGCTGGCGCGCGACATGGTCAAGCGCGGGCGCGGCGTGGTGGTGAACATCGCGTCGGGCCGTGCGCTGCAGGGCACGCCGCGCGGCGCGCACTATGCCGCCTCCAAGGCCGGCATCGTGTCGTTCACGAAATCGTTCGCGCTGGAATTCGCGAAGCAAGGCCTGCGCGCCAACTGCGTCATTCCCGGCGTGACCGAGACCGCGCAGCCGCTCGCCGACACCACGCTGGAAGAGCTGCACGAGCGCGGCAAGCGCATCCCGCTCGGCCGCATCGGCCAGCCGGAGGATATCGCGCGCGTCGTCGCGTTCCTGTTCAGCGAGGATGCGGCCTACATGACCGGGCAGTCGGTCGCGGTGAACGGCGGCGCGATCATGATCCCGGGAGGCTGAGCCATGACCACGATCAAGCTTCGCCGTCGCGCTCGTCGCGCGTCTTCGTCGTTTCGGTCGGCGAGGCGTACGCGCAAGCCGAACTTCTACGCCGGCAAGCAGATCTCACTGCTGATCGGCACCACCGCCGGCGGCGGCTACGACGCCTATGGCCGGCTGGTGGCGCGCCACATCGGCCGCCACATCCCGGGCAATCCCGCCGTCGTCGCGAAGAACATGCCGGGCGCCGGCGGGCTTGCCGCGGCCAACCATCTCTACAATCGCGCGCCCAAGGACGGCACCGAGATCCTGACCGTGCAGAACGGCCTGCCGTTCGAGCGGCTGTTCCACACTGTTGTCGCCGGACGGCAAGAATGCGCTGTTCGACGCCACGAAATTCGGCTGGATCGGCAGCGCCACGCAGACCGTGTTCGTCACGGTGACCTGGCATGCATCCGGCGTGCGGACGCTTGCAGGACGCATCGGCGAAGGAGACCATCCTCGGCGCCAGCACGCCCAGCGCCGACAGCTACATCCTGGCGATGCTCAGCAACAACCTGCTCGGCACCAAGTTCAAGGTGGTCCACGGCTATGCCGGCGCGACCGAGGTGAGCCTCGCGGTCGAGAACGGCGAGGTGCAGGGCGAGGCCGGCAAGGACTGGACCACGCTCACGGCCACCAAGCCGCAATGGATCAGGGACAAGCTGATCAACATCCTGGTGCAGATGGGGATGAAGGCGCATCCCGACCTCAAGGGCGTGCCGATGGCGATCGAGCTGCGCGAAGTCGCCGCGAGGACCGGCAGGTCATGGAGGTCGTGTTCGCCAAGTACGGCATGGCGCGGCCGTTCTTCACGGCGCCCGGCGTGCCGCCGGAGCGGCTCGCGCTGTTGCGGCGCGCCTTCGACGCGACCTTGAGCGATCCGGTCGTGATCGCCGAAGCCACGAAGCTCGGCATGGAATTGAGCCCGGTGCGCGGCGAAGAGGTCGAGGCGCTGGTGACGACGATGATGGCAACGCCGGACAATCTTGCGGCGCGCGCGCAGGGACGTCTTGAAGCCGCGCTGAACCTGTTCAATCACGAGGAAAGCGGAGAAGGGGAAGGCGCAGCACTATTCGATGTGGCGCGGTGTCGCCGGACTGGTCAAGCCGACGCGCCGGCCGGGTTCGCTCGAAACGCTGATCCGGCTGTTGCCGGAGGGCATCGGCGTGGTGCCGCTGCTGCTCGACGTGCGCGCCGGCAGCCATGCCGAGTTCTCGTCCGCCATACCGCACTACGAGAAGCACGTCGCCGAACTGGCCGAGCAGGGCATGGACATGATCCATCCCGGCGGCACGCCGCCGTTCATGCTGCAGGGCTACAAGGGCGAGGACAAGCTGATCAAGTCGTGGGAGAAGAAGTACAAGACGCCGATCTTCACCTCCGGGCAGAACCACGTCCACGCCATGCGCGCGCTCGGCATCAAGAAATTCATCGGCGCGAGCTATTCGGCGCTGCAGAACAAGATCGTCATCGACTACATGACGGAGGCCGGCTTCAAGGTGGTGTCGATGGAGCCGATCGACGTGCCGTTCAACGAGGCGCAGCACATCTCGCCGGAACGGCTCTACGCCCACATCAAGACAGCTGTTCCGCGAGCAACAAGGGCGCCGACGGCATCTACATCCAGGGCGGCGCCTGGCACACCGAGAGCATCGTCGAATTGCTCGAGCAGGACCTGCAGGTGCCGGTGGTGCACGCCAACATCGCGCCGGCCTGGGAAATCTTGAAGCGGCTCTCCGTGCGCGAGCCGCGCGACGGCTTTGGCCGGCTGCTGCGGGAATTGCCGGAGATGGTCTAGCAGGCTGCCGGCGCCTTTCGCCGGTACGCGAGGAAGGAAACGCCGCCATGTGTGATCAATGCAGGATCAGGCTGAACTGCATCCGCGCTCGAACGAGACATTCGCCTGCGTCGAGGACGCGATCGCCGGCGCAGTCGCGCCGTGATGTCATCGCGGCAGGCGCCGGATTGCTGGCGGGCACGACGGTCGCCCACGTGGCGCCGGGCGTCGCCCGGGCGCAAGGCGCGGCCGACGCCGAGCTCGCGCGGGTGCAGCAAGGCCCGGCGGATCGTGCTCAAAGGCGGCATCGTGCTGTCGCTCGATCCGAAGGTCGGCGACTTCGCGTCCGGCGACGTGCTGATCGAGGACGGAAAGATCCGCGAGGTGCGGCCCAATATCGAGGTCGCCGCCGGACCGGCTGCGATTGTCGACGCCACCAACCGCATCCTTATCCCCGGCTTTGTCGACACCCACAGCCATTCCTATCAGGGGCTGCTGCGAAGCTCGCCTCGCCAACGGCGCTGGTCGACCCGGACTACAATCGCGACGTCCAGAACAAGCTGGACGCCCGCCTACACCCCCGCCGATGTCTACGCCGGCGTGCTGATCACCGCGCTCGGCTTCATCGAGATGGGCACGACCGCGATCGTCGACCTCTCGCAGATCAGCCACACGCCCGAGCACAGCGACGCCTGCATCAGCGCGTTGCAGGACGCCGGCATCCGCGCGGTCTACGGCTATTCGCGCGGCGCCGGGCCGCCATGCGCATGGCCGCAGGACATTGCGCGCCTGCAGAAGACCTATTTCAGCTCGAAGGACCAGCTGCTGACCCTGGCGCTCGGCGCGAGCCTCGATGCGAAGGTGCTGGCGGCCGCGCGTGAGGCCGGCGTGCCCGCGGTCATGCACTATCGGGTCAATCCGGCGCCGGGGCTCGCGCTGGCGAAGGCCGGCGTCTTGCGCGAGGGCGACCTGTTCATCCACTGCACGCACCTCAACGACGAGGCGTGGCGGATGATCAAGGACATCGGCGGCCGCATCTCGATGTCGCCGCCGCTCGAAATGGCGATGGCGCATGGCATGCCCGCGGTCCAGGACGCGCTCGACCGCGGCATCCGGCCGTCGCTGAGCTCCGATCACGGCACCACGGTCGGCTCAGGATTGCTTCTCGATGATGCGCACGACGTTCAACCTTCAGCGCCTGCGCGTCTTGCAGCGCCGGCGAGACGGCGAGAAGGACACGCCGCCGCTCGTCACCTGCCGCGACGTGCTCGACTTCGCCACGCTGCAGGGCGCGCGCTGCGCCAATATCGACGGCAAGGTCGGCACGCTCACGCCCGGCAAGGAGGCCGATATCCTGATGCTGCGGGCCGACCGGATCGACCTCTGGCCGCTCAACAATGCTCCGAGCGTGGTGGCGAATTTCATGAACCCGGGCCATGTGGAGAATGTCTTCATCGCCGGCAAGCCGAAGAAGTGGCGCGGCAATCTGGTGGGCGTCGACGTGCCGCGGGTGCTGCGGCTGGCGCAGGACGCCCGCGACGGGTTGATGCGGCGAACAAACTCCCAGATGAACCTGCTCGGCTAGAATGTCGGGCACGGAAAATGCAGAGCTCACGATACCGTCGTGGTGCGGCGATATGGCTGCGCCGCGCTTGTGGGCCGGCGCTAGAGTCGCCGGCGCCGGTGTCTAACGCTGTACGAGACCTGAGATTCATCACATGAAGCATGTCGTGCGTTTGCTGGTATTCGCCGCTTTCCCGTTCGCTCCCGTGCTGGTGTCGGCGCAGGACTGGCCGACCCGCCCGGTCCGCATCGTCAGCCCGTTCGCGGCCGGCGGCACCGCCGACATCCTCGCGCGCATGGTCGCGGATCACCTGTCGTCGGTGTTCAAGCAGCAATTCTTTGTCGAGAACCGCACCGGTGCGGGCGGTGCTATCGGCGTGCAGGGCGTCGCAACATCGCCGCCCGACGGCTACAACCTGGTGGTCACCAACATCTCCATGCTGGTGACGATGCCGGTGATGAATCCGAAGCTCGTCTATCATCCGACCCGCGACCTCACCAACATCGCCTACGTCGCCGGCGCGCCGGTGGTGATCACCGTCAACGGCCCGAGCGGCATCAAGTCGCTCGATCAGCTCATCGCGCTCGGCAAGAAGCAGGGCAAGCCGCTGAGCTATTCATCCTCCGGCATCGGCACCAACGGTCATCTCCTGGGCGAGTCGTTCGGGAAGCTGGCCAAGATCGACGTGGTTCACATTCCCTACAAGGGCGCCGCCATCGGCATTACCGACCTGATTGCCGGCCATATCAATTTCGGCCTGCCGGTGCTCGGATCGGTCGCGGCGCATCTACGCAGCGGCGCGCTGGTGCCGCTCGCCCATTCGGCCGGTGAGCGCGTGCCCGAGTATCCCGATGTGCCCACGCTGAAGGAGCTCGGCTACCCGGATCTGACGACCACGACGTGGTTCTCGCTGTCGGGGCCCGCGAACCTGCCGCGTCCGCTCGCCGAGCGGATCAATCGCGAGGTGGCCGCGATGGTCAAGAAGCCCGACATCCGGGAGAGGATTCAGCGCGACGGTATGATCACCGAGACCATGTCGATCGACGAATTCGACAAGTTCATCGCGGCCGAGACGGCGCGCTGGACGCCGGTGATCGAGGCGGGGGGACTGGTCGCGAAGTAAGTTCGGTCTGCTGCCGATCCTCCACGGCCTGCGCCAGCGCGCGGCCGATCATGACCAGCACCGGATGTTCGGGCGCCGCCGCCTCAAGCCGCAACGCGATATCGGAGATCGTCGCGGCGATGACCTCCTGATCCGGCCGCGTCGCCGCGATGACCGCGATCGCCGGCGTATCGGCCGGAAGCCCGCGCGCCTGCGCGGTGGCGGCAAGCTCGGCAAGCGCGCGCTTGGGCATGTAGACCACGGTGGTGGTCACGGCATCGGCGAGGCTCGTCCAGTCGATGTCCGAAGGGAGCCGGCCGTCGGCGCCGTGCGCGGTCACGTATTGGATCCGCCGCGCGAGCTTGCGGTGGGTGAGTGACACGCCGAGGCGGCTCGCCGCGCCCTGCGCGGCGCTGATCCCCGGCACCACCTCGACGGCGATGCCGGCCTTGCGGCAGGCCGCAATCTCCTCGCCGGCACGGCCAAAGATCATCGGATCGCCGCCCTTGAGCCGCACCACGCGCCGGCCGGCTTTCGCCAGCGACACCATCAGCGCATCGATCTCGTCCTGCCGGCATGACGGTGCGAAACCGGTCTTGCCGACCATCATCTTCTTCGCCTCGCGGCGCGCGAAATCGAGGATCGTGGGCGCGACCAGGTCGTCGATCAGGATGATGTCGGCCGATTGCAGCGCGCGCACCGCGCGCAGCGTGAGCAGTTCTGGATCGCCGGGGCCGGCGCCGACGAGCGTGACCGAGCCGAGGGCCGATCTGTCGCCTTCGTCGCGTGTTTTGGCGATGATGCAGTCGTAGTCGGTTTGCTGTGGTTCACGATCCGGCTGGGTCAGCGCGGTCGCGGTGAAGATCTGCCAGAACTGCCGGCGGCCGGCGAATGGCAGGCCCGATGATTTGACGGCGTCGCGCCAGCGCCGCGCCGCCTCCGCCCAGCGCGCGAAGCCGAACGGGATCAGCGCTTCGAGCTTGGCGCGGATCGCCTGCGCGAACACCGGCGCCGCGCCGTCGGTGGAGATGCCGATCACCAGCGGCGACCGGTTGACGATCGATCCGAAGGCGAAGTCGCAGAACTCCGGCTTGTCGATGACGTTGACCGGGACGCCGGCCTTGCGCGCCGCCGCGGCGAAGCGCGCTGCCTCGTCATCGTTGCCCAGCGCGCCGACCGCAAGCGCGGTGCCCGGGAAATCGCTCGGCTGCCACCCGCGCAGATGGAGAACAATCGCGCCGCCCGGCGGGTCGGACGCAAGCGCAAGCATTTCATCCGACACCTCGTAGGCAAAGACGTCGACCTCCGCGCCCGCCGCCGAAAGCAGTTCCGCCTTCCAGGCTGCCGCAGCGGTGCCGCCCGCCAGCACCACGCGTTTGCCGGCGAGCGCAAAGAACACCGGCAGTCGCGCCAGCCGTTCCATGCGCGGCGGCCGCGCCTCGACCGGGCTGCGCGGCGCGGTCATTGGGCGCGCTCCTTCTTGCGTTGTTGGGCGATGATCCGTTTCAACTCCGGCAGGCAGGAGCCGCAATTGGTGCCGGCGCGGGTCACGTGCCCGACCTCCGCGACGGTGGCGGCGCCGGATGCCACGGCGTTGCGGATGCGGCCTGCGCCAACGCCGAAGCACGCGCAGACCACCGGCTCGGTCTTGAACAGGGAGATCGCCGCGATCTGCGCCAGCGGGACACCGTCATCGTGCACGTCGAGTGTACCGAGCGCCAGGTTGAGCGGCTGATCCGACGGCCCGATCCAAACGAGCGCGTCCACCTCGCCGTCAACGATGGCTTCAGCTCGATACGTGTGCTGATCGAGATGCTCGGCGAGCTTGGCGTCGAGGGCGAGCATGCGGTAGGCGAAGTCGTGCCACATCAGGGGACCGTGGTCGGTCGCGATCCGGTACTCATGGCCGTCCGCGGCAGCGACCCGCGTCCACGACGTGCCGTTCGGCAGCACGACGGGACGATGCGTGCGCACGAGGCCGCGCATTGCGAACACAACGGGCGCGATCGACGCGGGCGTTGCCTTCGCCTCCGGTTGGCCGGAGTAAGGATCGGTGCAGGCCGAGACCAGATCGTCGGCGCGCGCGCAGGAGGCGGTGTCGCCGCTCCAGTGGATCGGCAGGAACAGCGAGCCGGCTTGCTGGTCTTCGGTCGCGACGACCTTCACGATGCAGGCGCCGTGGGCGGTGGTGACGCGCGCGAAGCCGCCGTCGACGAGGCTCGCGCGGGCGGCATCGTCCGGATGCACTTCGACGAACGGTTCCGGCAGATGCGTGGCCAGCCGCGGGCTCATGCCGGTGCGCGTCATGGTGTGCCACTGGTCGCGGATGCGGCCGGTGTTGAGGCGGAGCGGGAAGTCGCGCGACGTCGCCTCCTTCAGTGCGGGCGGTTCCGGCGCGATGAAGCGGCCCCTGCGATCGGCAGTGAAGAATCCGCCGTCGGCGAAGAAGCGCTTCTCTTCACCTCCCCCTAAAAGGGGGAGGTCGGCAGCCAAAGGCTGCCGGGTGGGGGTCGATACCCATAGCCTACAAGATGATCCCTCCCCGGATTGCCTTCGGCAATCCGACCCTCCCTTTGCAAGGGAGGGTAGCCGAGTTTGGGGCACCGGCCATTGCACCGGCGCCAGCGCGTCGTAGTCCGCGTCGGATATCGCCGCGAGGCCACCGATGTCGAAATCGCGCGTGCCGCCGTTCTCGAATCCCGACAGCGCAGCATGCTCCCGGAAGACATCGGCCGCCGAGCGATAAGTGAACCCCTCCGCGAAGCCGAGCTTTTCGGCCACGTCGCAAACGATCTGCCAGTCGGGCTTCGCTTCGCCGGGCAGCGGCAGGAAGGCGCGCTGGCGCGAGATGCAGCGCTCCGAATTGGTGACGGTGCCGTCCTTCTCGCCCCAGGCCGCCGCCGGCAGGAGGACATGCGCGCCCGCATTCACGGTGTCGTTCGAGAGGACATTCTCGGAGACCACGAACAGGTCGAGCTTGCCGAGCGCCGCGCGGACCGCTGCGGCGCGCGGCAGCGAGACTGCCGGATTGGTCGCCATCACCCACAGCGCCTTGATCTCGCCGCGCGCGATCGCATCGAACATCTGCACCGCCTTGAGGCCCTCGCGCTCCGCCATGCGCGGCGCGTTCCAGAAGCGGCGGACGCGATCGACCTCCGCAGGCGAGAAGCCCATGTGCGCGGCCAGCATGTTGGCGAGCCCGCCGACCTCGCGGCCGCCCATGGCGTTGGGCTGGCCGGTCAGCGAGAACGGCCCGCAGCCGGGCTTGCCGATGCGGCCGGTGGCGAGATGGCAATTGATGATGGCGTTGACCTTGTCGGTGCCCTGCGCCGATTGGTTCACGCCCTGCGAGTAGCAGGTGACGACGCGGCCGGTGGTGCGAAAGAGGTCGAAGAACGCGCGCACTTGCACGCTGTCGACCCCGGCGGCGCGCGCCGTCGCATCGACATCGGGCGCGATCTCCCTGGCGCGCGCGATCGCCTCGTCGAACCCCGCCGTGTGCGAACGGATGTAGCTCTTGTCGAGCGCGTCCCGTTCGGCGAGATGCACCAGCAGGCCGGAGAACAACGCGGTATCCATCCCCGGTGCGATCGGCAGGAACAGGTCGGCATCGGCGGCGGTCACGGTGCGGCGCGGATCGATCACCACGATCTTGGCGCCGCGCCCGGCCTTGTTGCGCACCATGCGCTGGAACAGCACCGGATGACACCAGGCGGCATTGGAGCCGACCAGCACGGTGAGGTCGGCCTCATCGAGATCGGCGTAGGTGCCGGGAACGGTGTCGGAGCCGAAGGCGCGGCGGTGGCCGGCGACCGACGACGCCATGCACAGGCGCGAATTGGTGTCGACATTGGCCGAACCGATGAAGCCCTTCATCAGCTTGTTGGCGACGTAATAGTCTTCCGTCAGCAACTGCCCGGAGAGATAGAACGCGACTGCGTCGGGTCCATGGCGCTCAATGATGTTCCTGAATCCGCTTGCGACGCGATCGAGCGCGTCGTTCCAGCTCGCGCGCGCCAGCGTCCCGTCCGGCTGCCGCAGCATGGGATGGAGGAGCCGCGCATCCAGCGCGAGCGTCTCGCCGAGCGCGGAGCCTTTCGAGCAGGTGCGCCCCTGGTTCGCCGGATGTGTCGGGTCGCCGGCGATGGCGGCGCCGCCGCGGCCGTCCGGCTGCACGATCAGTCCGCAGCCGACGCCGCAATAGGGGCAGGTGGTGCGCACGGCGGGTGGATGGGGCAGGGGCGCGTTCATGGTGCGAACGGGCATGCGTTGATGCGCCCTCTCCCCTTGAGGGAGAGGGCAAGAGGGTCGTTCCACGATGGATGATTGGGTGAGGGGTCTTCTGCGTAAAAAGCTTCTTTGCGAAGAGAACCCCTCACCGAATTGAAACGCGTTGAGAGCGCTGAGTAGCCCTCTCCCTCAAGGGGAGAGGGCACAACAATGTACACCGGGCTCGCAGCTATCGAAGACTTGTTCATCGCTGGCCTCAATACACGTCCTGCTGATAGCGGCCGCGCTTCTTCAAGTCGGCGACGAAGGCGATGGCCTCGTCGGTCGAGCGCACGCCGTGCGCCGCCACCACGTCGACCAGCGCGCGCTCGACGTCCTTGGCCATGCGCTTGGCGTCGCCGCAGACATAGACGTGGGCACCTTCGGCGAGCCACGCCCACAGGTCGCGGCCGACTTCGCGCATGCGGTCCTGCACATAGATCTTCTGGTCGCTGTCGCGCGACCACGCCAGCGTGAGGCGACGCAGCACGCGCGCCGCTTTCATGCCTGTGAGTTCGTCCTCGTAGAAGAAGTCGCGATCGCTGCGCTGGTGGCCGAAGAACAGCCAGTTGCGGCCCGGCGACTTGGTCGCCATGCGCTCCTGCAGGAACGCGCGGAACGGCGCGATGCCGGTGCCCGGCCCGATCATGATCACCGGCACCGACGGGTCCGCCGGAAGGCCGAACGCATGCGCCTTCTGCACATAGACCTTCATCCGCTCGCCGGGTCTCACGCGCCCGGCCAGGAATGTGGAGGCGACGCCGAGCCGGGTGCGGCCGTTGATGGCGTAGCGGACGGTGTCGACGCAGAGCGCGATGCGGCTGGTATCGACCTTCGGGGACGACGCGATCGAGTAGAGGCGGGGCTGCAGCGGATCGAGAACCTCGATGAACGCCTCCGGATCGGGCCGCAGGCCGCGGAATTTCGCGATCGCCGCCAGCACGTCGAGCGACGCCGCGTCGCCGTCGGGATCGTCGCCGGCTGCCAGCGCCTTGGCCTTCTGCCGGCGGTCGCCGCCGGCGATATAGGAGAACAGTTGGAACAGCTGGTCGGGCGCCGGCCCGAGCGACACGTCGTTGATGAGAACGTCGCGCAGCGCGTGGCCGCGGATCGGATGCTCGCGCGCCACGCCGAGCGCTGCAATCACGGCGTCGGCAAGCGCCGGGTCGTTGGTCGGGAACAGGCCGAAGGCGTCGCCAACCGTGTAGTCGATGCCGGAGCCGGTGAGATCAAACTCGATGTGCCAGGTCTCCTTGGCCGAGCTCGGCTTGTTGAGGCGCGTGCGCGAGACAAACGTCGCTTCAACGGGCTTGTCGCGCGACCGTCCCGGCGCCGCGGCCGGGGCAGCCTCCTTCCCACCCTCCCCCGCATGCGGGGGAGGGTGAGAAGAGGGAGCCGGCATGGTCGGCACGCTCGTCGTGGTCGGCGACGAATTGCCAAACTCCTCGAACAGCGTCCTGAGCATCCGGGCGGTTTCCTTGCCACCGGGCACGCAGAGGTTCAACCGCTCCTCTTTTCTTGAAAAGATCGCGTTGGAATAGTCCTGGCAGTTGTATCCGCATTGCCCGCAGTCCTGCTGGGCCATGGCCGCCATCATGCGGCGGCGCAACGGCCGCCCTTCGGCAAGTTTCATGCGCTCGGGGAGCGGCAGCGTCTGGTCGTGCCAGGGTGCGTCGTCATCGTCCTCGGCCGGGGCGGGAAGCGTCGGCATCAGTGCCGCGGATTCGGCCGACGACAGCGGTGTGACCGCGCCTTCGAGCGACACCAGGCCGGCGAAGAAGCCGTTGAGCCAGGTGCGCTGCTCGGATGTGAATGGCGCGCCTTCTGGAATGAGCTGCGGGATCGGCGGGCGTGGTGCTGCGCTCATGCCGTCACCTTCGCGCACATCGCCTTGAGCGCATCGACGTCATGCCGGCGCGAGAACGTCAGGAAGGTCTCGTCGGACGAGCTGCGGTGCGCGACGTAAGTCCGCAACAGCCGCTCGACGGTTGCGGGAATCTCCTCGGCGCGCACGTCCATGAAGATTTCGCGCGCCAGGCCGGCATCCTGGCCGGCGCCGCCGCCCACCAGCACGTGATAGCCCTCGACGGTGTCGCCGTCGTCGCTGATCGACACCTTGCAGGCGAGGAGACCGATGTCGCCGATATAGTGCTGCGCGCAGGAGTGATGGCAGCCCGTGAGATGGATGTTCACGGGGCTGTCGAGCTCGACGCGCGCCTCGCACCAGCGTGCGATCTCCTCGGCATGCCGCTTGGTGTCGGAGGCCGCGAAGCGGCAGCCGACATTGCCGGTGCAGGCGACGAGGCCGGCGCGGATGGAGCTGGCGCTGACCGACAGTCCCAGCGCCTTGATGCCGCTGACGGCGCCTTTCACCTTGTCGTCCGGCACGCCCGAAATCAGCAGGTTCTGCCAGACCGTGAGCCGGATATCGCCGTCGCCGAGCGCGCGGGCGATGCCGGCAAGGCCGCGGATTTGCTCCGGCGTGAGCCTGCCGACTGGCAGCACCACGCCGATCCAGTTCAGTCCGTGCTGCTTCTGGGCCTGGATGCCGATGTGGGCGGCGCGGTCGACCGGTGGGCGCTGCGCCAGCGCTGCCGGCGGAACGCGGTCGAGCTTGCGGCCGAGCTTCTCTTCGGTCAGCGCCACCACCTTGTCCATGCCGAGGCTGTCGATGACGTATTTGAGCCGGGCCTTGTTGCGGTTGGTGCGGTCGCCGTGATCGATGAACACGCGCACCACGGCGTCGGCGACCTTGGTGGCATCGGCCGGACGCACGACCACGCCGGTCTCGCGCGCAAAATCCTTGTGGCCGGTAACGCCGCCCAGCATCAGCCGGAACCAGACGCCCGGCTCGACGCCGAATCCGTCTTTGACCTCGACCGCCTGGAAGCCGATGTCGTTGGTGTCTTCCAGCGCGGCGATGATGCCGCCGCCGTCATAGGCGACGTTGAACTTGCGCGGCAGCCCGTAGAGCGCGCGCTCGTTCAATATGTGGAAGTGCCACTCGCGCGCATAGGGCCGGGTGTCGATCAGTTCCTGCCGGTCGATGCCGGCGGTCGGCGAACCGGTCACGTTGCGGATGTTGTCGGCGCCCGATCCGCGGGTGCACAGGCCGAGGTCCTGGATCGCCTCCAGCATGGCGACGGCGTTCTTGGGCTCGATCTCGCGGATCTGCAGGTTGGCGCGGGTGGTGACATGGGCGTAGCCGCCGCCATACCGCTCAGCGAGATCGGCGAGCCCGGAGAACTGCCAGTGCTTAAGGATGCCGTTTGGAATCCGCAGCCGGCACATGTAGGAGCTTTGCGCCGGTGCGACGTAGAACAGCCCGTGGTAGCGCCAGCGGAAATTGTCCGCCGCCTTGGGCGCCTCATTTTTCTCCGCTTGCTCCCTCAGCCGGCCGTAAGCATCGAACGGATGCTGTTCGCGCTTGAACTTTTCCTGGTCGGCGAGCTTGCCACCGGCTTTGACGGTACGGTCCTGCGCCCGCAAATGATCGGCATCGGGACCGGAAGGCTCCGCCGTGCCGGACGCGTTACCGCCGGCGCGCGCCGAACGTGCGACCTGAAGGCCAGTGGTGAACCCTTCGAGATAGCGCTTCTGTTCCGGTGTGAAATCGCCCGACATGGCGGATCACCCGGTCATCGGCAGGTCGGCACAGGCCGACGCCGCACTCTCTAATTGCGCGGCCCGTGTTCGATCATGAAGGCGGAGATAACGCCGTAGGCTTTGCTCCAGGACGCAGCCACGCCTGGAGTTCCACGCTTCGCCGAGTCCGCGCTCGAGACTCCACAGCAGCGCCTCGCCGACTTTCGGATAGTGTGAAGGCCGGACTCCGAAGTCGCCGTGCTGACGTGCGAGATTGTCGGTCAGCGAGATGAGCTTGCTGGTGTCGTCGAGGCTTCCGACGATCACAGCCAGCGTCGCGATGAATTTGCGCTTCTGCTCGTCGATGTCGCTGCGGAACAGGGGTCGAACCTCGGGCGCAATTTCGAACAGCCGGTCGTAGAACAAGCCCGCGGTCCGGGTCGAAATCGGCCAGATGCGGTCGAAAGAGCTCCGCACGCGTTCGATGTCGTCGGCACTCAACCCTGTCATGACGCCCGTTGCGCGTTGAATGCAGCGCTGCGCCCATCTTATCCCGGTCTTGTTCCATATCCAACAAGGCGATCAAGCCGCTTCGACGAAGCTGTGCCGTTCGTACAGGAATTCCAGCACGCGCTGGCGGCACCGGAGGTAGATCGCGTTGGCCGACAGTTCGAGCCGCCGCCGCGGTCGCGCCAGCGGCACGTCGAGCACCTCGCCGATGCGGGCCGCGGGGCCGTTTGTCATCATCACGATGCGATCGGACAGCAGCACCGCCTCGTCGACATCGTGGGTGATCATCAGCACGGTGTTGCCAAGCTTCTGGTGAATGGCCATCACCGAGTTCCTGCAGGTGCGCGCGGGTGAGCGCATCGAGCGCGCCGAACGGCTCGTCCAGCAGCAGTACCTTCGGCTCCATCGCGAGCGCACGGGCGAGCCCGACGCGCTGCTTCATGCCGCCGGAGATTTCCGCGGGCCGCTTGTCCTTGGCATGCGCCATCTGGACGAGCTCGAGATTGTGCAACGTCCACTGGTCGCGTTCGAAGCGGCAGCGGGTGCCGGCGAAGACCTTGTCGACCGCGAGGCGCACGTTGTCGTAGACCGTGAGCCACGGCAGCAGCGAGTGGTTCTGGAACACCACGGCGCGATCCGGTCCCGGCTCGTTGACCTCCTGGTTCTCGAGCAGGACGGCCCCATTCGTCACCGGGAGCAACCCGGCGACGATGTTGAGCAGCGTCGTCTTTCCACAGCCGGAATGGCCGATGATGGAGACGAATTCGCTCTTTTCGACGCCGAGCGTGACGTCCTTGAGCACCTCCGTTTCCCGCGATCCGCGGTTGAAGGATTTGTCGACATGATCGATCTTGAGATAGGGAGTCATCGCCGTTCCTTCAGTTGGCGGCCGTGCCGCGTGTGACGAGAGTGGCAACGCCGGCGACGACCCGATCGAGCACGAAACCGATCAGGCCGATGTAGGCGAGCGCCACGACGATGTCCGGAATGCGGGAAGAGTTCCACGCATCCCAGATGAAGAAGCCGATGCCGACGCCGCCGGTCAGCATCTCCGCGGCGACGATGGCGAGCCAGGACAACCCGATGCCGATGCGCAGTCCTGTGAAGATGTAGGGCGCTGCCGACGGGATCATGATCTTCCAGAAGAACTCCAGATGATTGAGGCGCAGCACCGCGGCGACGTTGCGGTAGTCCTGCGGAATGTTGCGGATGCCGACCGCGGTGTTGATGATGATCGGCCAGACCGACGTGATGAAGATCACGAAGATCGCCGACGGCTGGCTGTCACGGAACGCCGCGAGCGAGATCGGCAGCCAGGCCAGCGGCGAGATGGTGCGCAGCACCTGGAAGATCGGATCCAGGCCGCGCATGGCCCACATCGACTGGCCGATGATCGTGCCGAGCATGATGCCGATGATGCCGGCGAGCCCGTATCCGATCGCGACGCGCTGGAGCGAGGTGAGCACGCGCCATCCGAGGCCGATGTCCTGCGGTCCGGCGACGAAAAACGGATCGATGATGAGATCGTAGGCTTCCGACCAAATCTTCGTGGGTGGCGGCAAGGTCGCCCCCGGCCTGTTGCACAGCAGCTGCCACACCACCAGCAGCAGCGTGAGCGTGACCAGCGGGGGAATGATCCGCGCGGCGGCATTGCCAAGGGCAGGAACGAGCTTCGCGGCGACGAAGCCCGGTTTCGGAGCGTTGAATTTCACCACGTCGGCGGTCAGCTTGGCCGGCGCCACCACCGCGGTTTCGGCCTTGAGGACGGGCATCGTCATTCAGTTTCTCCGTCGGCTTTCAGGCGCATCCCGCCGCCGACCAGGGGCGGCGGGTGCTTTTTGATGACGTCAGACTTCAACGCGTTTGATGGACAAGCTCTTGAGGTAGGCGCCCGGATCGGCGGGATCGAACACCTTCCCGTCGAAGAAGGTTTCCTTGCCGCGCGAGCTCGAAGCCGGAATGTCGGCGGCCGCGACCGAAAGCGACTTGGCGGCTTCGCGCCAGAGGTCTTCGCGGTTGATTTTGTTGACGAGCGCCACGGAGTTGAGGGTCGGCTCGAACTTGCCCCAGCGGATATCCTCGGTGACAAACCAGAGGTCGTGGCTCTTGAACGGGTAGGAGGCGTGCTCGCTCCAGAACTTCATGTACTGATTGGTGCCCTTCTCGACGCGCCCATGGCCGTAATTGATGTCGCCGCGCAGCCGGCCGATGATGTCGGGCACCGGAACGTTGAACCACTGGCGCCGGCCGACGATGGTCGCGAGCTCCTGCTTGTTCTCCATCTTCTCGCACCACTGCTGGGCTTCCATGACCGCCATCAGCAGTGCGCGCGTCGCATTCGGATGCTTGTCGACCCACTCGGCGCGCATGCCGAGCGCCTTCTCCGGATGCTTGAACCAGATCTCGCCGGTGGTGCAGGCGGTAAAGCCGATGTCCTGGTTGACGAGCTGCTCGTTCCAGGGCTCGCCGACGCAAAACGCGTCCATGTTCCCGACCTTCATGTTCGCCACCATCTGCGGCGGGGGGACGACGATGGTCGAAATGTCCTTGTCGGGGTCGATGCCGCCGGCGGCGAGCCAATAGCGGATCCAGAGATCGTGGGTGCCGCCCGGGAAGGTCATGGCGACCTTGACCTCCTTGCCGGATGCTTTCTTCTTCTCGAAGGCAGCCTTCAGCGGCGAGGCGTTGGTGGTGACCCCGAGATCCTTGAACTCATTGGAGACCGACACCGCCTGAGCGTCGAGGTTGAGGCGGGCCAGCAAATACATCGGAGTGGGCACGTTGTTCTGCGTGACCCTGCCGGTGGAGATCAGATAGGGCATCGGCGACAGGATATGGGCGCCGTCGATGCCGTTGTTCTCGGAGCCCAGCACGAGGTTGTCGCGCGTTGCGCCCCATGATGCTTGCTTGGAGACGTCGACGTCCGGCATGCCATGCTTGGCAAAGAGGCCTTTCTCTTTGGCGATGACGAGCGCCGACGCGTCGATCAGCGCGATATAGCCGAGGATCGCCTTCTTCACTTCCGGTCCCTGCGCTTCGGCGATGTGCACGCCGAACGGAAATGCGGCCTGGACCGACTGCATCAGCGCTGCCGTGGACAGCGCGCTGCCGGCGCGCTTGAGAAAACTGCGCCGTGACACCGGGGGGCTGGCGGGATGGGAAGGCTTCGTCATGACTGCTCCTGCTGGGTGCTGATGCGCGCTCACGCGGCTGGCCACGCTGCCGCGGTGCTCGCTTTTCAAGTTGTGTGCCAAGCTGGAGGCCGGTGAATAACGTCGATGGCTCAATCGGTTACAGTCAGTTCAGACAGCGACGTCGATGCCGGCTCGGTGATTTGCGTGGCTGTTGTAGGTGCAATACGCCCCAAAATTGTGCAGCGCACAAAATATGGTCGCATGACTTCGAATTTGTGCAGGCCGCAATCGGGCGGCGATAATGGCTGTCGTCGTGGAGAGTGGGATGGCAGGCGGCACCATGGGGCGGGCGGCGTTGCGGAAATCGTCGGCGATCGCGTGGCCGGGAACGGCCGTCGCTGCGGTCGTCGCAATCTGCTTGGTGTTCATTCGCGCGCCGGCTTCCGCGCAGCCGGCGGACGAATTCTACAAAGGCAAGCAGATCAGGATCGTGGTCGGCTCGACCGCGGGCGGCGACTACGACGTGTGGGCGCGGCTGCTGGCGCGGCACATGACGCGCCACATCCCGGGCAATCCGAACATCATCGTCGAGAACATGCCGGGCGCGGGCACGCTGGTTGCGACCAACCACGTGTTCAACGTGGCGGCGCGCGACGGCACCGTGATCGGGATGCCGTCGCGCTCGATGCCCGCCGCGGCGGTCATGAAGGTCGCGAACGTCCGCTTCGATCCGGTGAAGTTCAACTGGATCGGAAGTCCCGAGGTCAATCACCTTGTGGTCTACATCAACAACGCGTCGGCGATCAAAAGGCCGTCCGATCTGTTGACGCGCGAATTGATCGTCGGGGCGACCGGACCCGCGCAGGGCATCACGGTCGGGCCGTATCTGCTCAAGAACGTTCTCGGCATGAAGCTCAAGATCGTCAGCGGCTACCGCTCGCCGGGCGACATGGCGCTGGCGGCGTCGCGCAACGAGATCGAAGCGTTCGCAAACACCATCGGCGGCGCGGCCGGGGCGCGCCGGCCATGGGTCGAGTTGGGCCAGATGCGCGTGCTGTTCAACTTCGAGCCCGAGCCGGTTCCGGGCCTGGGCGTGCCGACGGTGTTCGAGTTCGTCAAGACCGACGAGCAGCGCCGGATCCTCACCTTCTTTGCGAGCAATGTGCTGATAGGGCGGCCGATCATGGCGCCGCCAGGCGTGCCGGCCGACCGCGTCAGTCTGCTGCGTCGCGCCTTCGAGGCGACGATGCAGGACCCCGCGCTGCTCAAGGAGGCGGACAGCATGTCGTTCGAGATTGCGCTCCAGAGCGGGGAGAAAATCGCTGAGCTGGTCGCGGGCATCGCGGCGACGTCACCCGAGACCATCAGCCGCGCCGAACGCATGTCGCGCCCGGACTAGGCTTGGGCATCTTCAAGAGAATCCGCAAACCCGCCCAGCAGTGCGCCGAATGTGGTTTGACGCGTCCAACGAAGGAAATTAACCAAACCTTAAGATATCGCAGTTCGGCCTTGCAACTTTACCGCAGCGGTCAACACGCCATCTGGTAGCCCGAGGTCAGGTATCCATGGGGGCTACACATGCGCAGTGACGATGTGTCCATCCGCCAGCGAATTCATCTGATCAAGGCCGGCCTGAACGACCGGTTTGATTGGAGTCCTGCGCCGGTCGCCACTCGGTACTGATCGATTCCGATTTTTGAACACCGGCGGGTGCTGCCCAAATCCCCGGCCCCTCCAACGGGCAGCCCCCGTGGGAGGCCCCGAGTCCCCACTCGGGGCCTCTCCATTAAAAACCAACCTTGGCGTCGACCGACACGTTCGCCAGTCGGCCGCTTTCGAGGCGCCAAGCGGACATAGCTCGGTATCGTCGAACGAGGGCGTGTACTCATGAACGCGCAGGAATGTCCGCTTCTCTAATCGGCCGTTCGAGGTCAAGCGCTTTCAGACTATCCACCACCACAGTGTCGATGTCGCTCGCGGGCTCGTGCTTCTCTTCGGAATCGGCACCAAGGCCCTTCCATCATGGGATTCGAGGATGAGGCGGAACAATCTTTCGGGCGGCCTTGCCGTCACGCTGACGGTCGGTCCAAGCGGACATACGAACTCACCTCATCCATCGTCCCGCGAGGGACACCATTCCACCGCACGGTGGAGCTCAAGTTTTCTCCGATCGGGGTTGATCCTGCACGGTCTTCATGCTGCTGCCGCGGCTTGTTCCCGGGTCCAGCGGAACTCAGTGCCGTCAACCCATATGCGGTGCATGATCACGGCCAACCGACGGGCCAGCGCCACGATCGCCTTTTTCATCCCGCGGCGCCTGGCGATCTGCATCGCCCAGGCCTTGAGCCAGGACCATTTCTTCGAACGCAACATGCTCTGAGCTGCCTCGTAGAGCATGACCCGCATCATCTCGTCTCCGCAGCGTGATATTCTGCCGTTGCGATCGATCTCGCCCGATTGATACTTGGAGCACGTCAGCCCAAACACGGCCCCGACTGCTTTGGATTTGCGGAAGCGAGCGGGCACGTCGACCGTGGCGCGATAGGTCAGCGCCACCACGGGGCCGACACCGGGGGTCGTCATCAAGCGCCGGCACACCTCATCATCCCGGACGATGGCCAGCAAGCGGCGATGCAGGATGATGATCTGTTCGCGTAGCACCCGCCGGACAATGAGCAGCGGTTCGACCAGTGCCGCTAGGTCAGGGAGGTTCTCGACCAGCTCTTTGATGCGTGCCTCGAACTTCACCTTCCCGACTATTCCGACCTTGAGGCCGAAGTTGCGTAAAGTACCGCGCAGATCATTTTCGATCGCGATCGCCTTCGACTGCAATAGCTTGCGATGGGTCAGCAGCATCCGCAGTTTCTGACTGCGTAACGTCTTCACATGCACCGGACGGTAAAGCCCCACCCGCATCATCTGCGCGATGCCGCGCGCATCGTTGCGGTCCGTCTTGTTGATCTGCGCCTTCAGCACCGCCTGCATGTGCCGCGTTTCAACACAGACCACCGGTAACTCTGCTTCGGCAAGAGCGCTGAACAGCCATTGCGACAGTGGTCCGGCCTCCAATCCAATCCGCTTGAAGTGGTAGGCGGGGTTCAACAGCACCGACAGCAGTGCCTCGGGTTCGCTCGCCACCTTCACTTCCCGAACGATCTTGCCCGTGTCATCCACAATGCAGACGCTCGTCTCCTTGACCGAAACGTCCAGTCCAGCAAAATGCTCCATGCTGCGCTTCTCCTTCTGATGCTTGAGGCCGTAATCACGGACCTCGTTTCACCATCAGCCTGAAGCGCAGCACCCAAAATCTTCAGCTATCCACAAGCTGCCGGCCGATTACCCCATCTTTCGGGGGTAAAGCGGACATCGCCTAAGAGCGAGCGCTGACGTCCGCCTTTTGACTGTGAGTTCAACCGATCGACGCAACACCTTCTAATCTTGCCAGATAGGAGGTGTGCGGATGGAGGGGCATGCGCGGACATGGTTCACGCCGAAGCAGAGGGCCGAGCTCTGGGAGCGCTGGAAGAGCGGTCAATGTGTGGCGGATATCGCTCGAGCGCTTGAGAGGAGGAACAAGAGCGGCGTCCATCGGATCTTGGCTGTCAACGGAGGAATTGCTCCAGCGCCACGCCTGAGAGCTCCGGTAGCGCTGAGGCTTGAGGAGCGCGAAGAGATCTCGCGTGGCATTGCCGCCGGTCGGTCGATACGGCGGATCGCACAGGACCTCGGACGAGCGCCCTCGACTATAAGTCGAGAGATAAGGCGTAACGGCGGCTGCAGCGCTTACCGCGCAAGCGAGGCTGATACGCGCGCCTGGGAGCGGGCGTTGCGCCCGAAGCCTTGTCGCCTGACGCGCCATGCGGGGCTACGATGGCGCGTGGCCCAGAAACTCTCGCTGCAGTGGTCGCCGGAGCAGATCTCTGGATGGCTAAAGCGGCAATTCCCTGCCGACCAAGGCATGCAGGTATCTCACGAAGCGATCTATCGCAGTCTCTTTATTCAGACACGCGGCGTGCTGAAGAAGCAGCTGATGGCACACCTGCGTACCGCGCGGCAGATGCGCCAAGCCAAGGGCGGTACCACGAAGAGCGGACGAGGACAGATCGTCGATACGGTCTCCATCCGCGAGCGGCCGGCTGAGGCCGAGGATCGCGCCGTGCCAGGCCACTGGGAAGGAGATCTTCTCGCCGGAGCGAACAACACGCACATCGCGACGCTCGTCGAGCGCCATACTCGTTTTACGATGCTTCTCAAGATCCCGAGCAAGGACACGGCGACCGTCGTCACCGCGCTCGGTAAACACGTGCGCAAACTGCCGCGGGAGCTGCGCCGTTCCTTGACTTGGGATCGAGGCAAGGAGATGGCTGACCACAAGAGCTTCACCATCGCCACCAACGTGCAGGTCTATTTCTGCGATCCACGCAGTCCTTGGCAGCGTGGCAGCAACGAGAACACCAACGGCTTGCTGCGACAGTATTTTCCGCGGGGAACAGATCTCTCGGATTTTTCTCAGGCGTACCTCAACAAGATCGCTCTCCGGCTCAACCAACGACCACGAAAGACCTTGGGCTTTGAAACTCCTGCCGATAGACTACGAGCGGTGTTGCAGTGACCAGTTGAACCCGCCACCCATAAGCGGACATTGCCCAATCTTGTGAGCGCGTCGGGAAACAGCGACGCGGTGGGCGAAACTGCGGCTACAACCCGGACTTGATGGCCCGGAGCAGCCGGAAGCGCATCTCGCCGTCGTTACTCGTGAGCGAGATCACGAATCGCACCCGCCCGTGGCTTGAGGTGTCGGCATAGCCCGCGAGTGTGCGGACACCCGCCATGGTGCCGGTTTTGTTCATGCCGCCGTCTTGGCCGCGAAGCAGGTCGGCGTGGGGCTCGAAGAGCTTGAGCACTTTGGCGAAGCCGCGGGCGGTAAAGCGGTTGTTGCGGCTGATGCCCGAGCCCTCCTCGAGCTGGATGGCCGCGGCAAGGTCGTGCGTGCCGAGCATTTCGTTCGCGACCCGGAGCGACTTCTCGAGGCTGACTGGCCCGCCCAGGCGGTGTCCGCCGATCTCCAGGAAAACCTGATTGGCGATGTAGTTGTTCGAGGCGCGGAGCAGCGCGACGAGGATCTTCGAAAGGGTACGCGACTGTCGGTGAACGTAGATCGGCTCCAGTCCCTCGGGGACGGTTCCGGTCGAGATCTTGCCCTTCACGCTGCCGCCGGCCTGCTCGATGAACGCGGCGATCAGCTCGCCGGCATACTGAAGGCTCACCGTGGGGTCCTGGCTCAGGTTGATGCGGCCGCGTCCGTTGGGGCCCCGTAGTCGGAACTGGGTGATCGCGAGCGGAGTGATCGGGGTCTGCTTCTCGGCGGGGCGCACCGTGGTGCCGCTGCGCACGGCGTAGACAGTGTTGAAATTCACCGCCAGCGCGGAGTTCAACGCGTTGTAGGCCTCATCGGTGTCCTCGATGCCCGGGATGCGGAGGTTCGAAGGGTAGTAGCTCGCGTCTAACACGATGCCGGTGATCGGCTCCTTGCCGACCGTCGCGACCAGCTCGGTCGCGAGCGCCGCCAGCTCCTCTGAAATCAGGAAAGGATCGCCGCCACCGCGCACATAGAGCACCCGCTTGTCGTCGAGGTAGAAGCGGGTCACGAAGCGGTAGTCGCCGCCAAGGACTTCCATCGCCAGCCAAGCCGTCACGACCTTGGTGACTGAGGCCGGGACGAAAGGCTCATCAACGTTCTGAGCCACCAACTCGTTGCCCTCGGCATCCACCACGAGCACCATCCCCGACGGAGCGAGGGCCGCAACCTTCTCCTTGATGCCGGCCAGAGCCGAGGCGGGTAGCAGGAGCAAAGCGAGAACGAGTGAGCGATACCACATGGCGAACTCCAGCGCGGGCCCATCGTCGGCACACTTCAGTCGTATGCTTAGTGATAACACTCAAATAGCTAAGTCAGCCAGATCGCAGATTTCCGCTTACGGCGCTTAGCGGACATTTCTGCTCGCCTTGCCGATGTCCGCTTATGATGCTGTGGACGGCGCCCACTCTGCGGCATCGATGTGCCAAAGGGTGGTTGCGTTAAAGCGAACCACTATGAGGGGAGCCGTCCATGGGCGAGGTTAGCACGATCGGTCTCGATATTGCGAAGTCGGTATTCCAGGTTCACGGCGTGGATGTTGATGGCGCGGTGGTGATCCGCAAGCGTGATCAGCCGCGCGAAGGTGTTGGAGTTCTTCGCCGCTCTGCCGTCCTGCCTGGTTGGCATTGAAGCGTGCCCGAGCGCACATCATTGGAGCCGCGAGCTTCAGGCGCTCGGCCACACGGTGAGGCTGATGCCGCCAAGCTACGTGAAGGCTTATCTCAAGCGCAGCAAGAATGACGCCAACGATGCTGCCGCCATCTGCGAGGCGGTGACGCGGCCGTCGATGCGTTTCGTGCCCACCAAATCGGAACAGCAGCAATCAGGCTTGATGCTGCATCGCAGCCGGCAGCTTCTGGTCCGTCAGCGAACGATGCTGTCGAATGCGATCCGCGGGCATATGGCGGAGCTTGGCATTATCTCGGCCAAGGGCCGCAATGGCACGGCCGAGCTATTGAAGATCATTGCGCATGAGGATGACGATCGCATTCCAGCGGCCGCGCGGTTGAGCCTCGATGCTCTTGCTCGCCAATACGCAACCATCACGGCAGAGATCGGAGCCATCGAGAAGCATATCCATGCCTGGCACCGATCGTGTGAAGAAAGCCGGCGGCTCGAGGAAATCCCTGGCATTGGTCCGATCGTCGCCACTGCTTTGGTCGCCGAGGTGGGCGATTGGAAAGCGTTCTCGTCTGGACGAACCTGGCGGCCTGGATCGGGCTCGTTCCCAAGCAGCATTCGACCGGCGGCAAGGAACGGCTCGGTGGGATCTCAAAGCAGGGCAATCGATATTTGCGATGGCTTCTCGTCGCTGGCGCCATGGCGGTCATCCGATATGCGCGGCAGCACGGCACGAAGCGGCTGTGGCTCGCGCGTATCATGGAGCGCCGGCCGATCAAGGTCGCTGCCGTCGCGCTCGCCAACAAGATCGCACGCATGGCCTGGGCCATGATGGTGCGCGGAGAACGGTTCAAGGAGCCGAGATTGCTGCCGGCGGCATAGTCTCAACGACAGGCAGGAAGGTTGAACGAATTGGCGAGGGCATGACGACGTAATGCAGATACGGTCGTTCCGGGGATCGGGAGAGCCCGCTTGGGTCAACGCACTTTCGAGTGCGTGCGAACGATTGGGACCTGATCCGCGCAGAGCATTAGGGCCAGCGGCCACACGCTGCCGCATCAACAGGCCGGACACGTGACCGCACCCGACCAATGCTGCAGAGACGTCAGAAAGTTCTTGCCAGGGCGCCGTCCACACGTGACCCAAAGCGGAATAAACGCAGTGAACGATTATACTGATGTGCCAAAGCAGAAGCAGACAACTGCGGGCCTGGCGCGGTCTTGCGGGTAACAGGGTTTTCGATGCGAGCGTGCAGGCCATTGCACCAAAGGTCAATATGCAGCCAGCCCACCCGGTTGGATAAACATGTAGAAGCGGAATGCGTTCAAATTTGTGCCTCTTGCGTTGGCAAACATGTCTCGCTTTGATCCGCCAAAGGCAGACAATGCCCTGCTCGGCTTTCTGGTCGGTGTGCTATCGCTCGTATGAGTTTTGCTTTGTGTATGTATTGGCTTATGCAACCGACCGTCGTGGCTAATGCTGGAGCCGTCGCATTTGAAAGGGAAAAGTCCGTTGCAGTCATACTCCCGTCCCGATCGACCATACTCGAAATCGAACAGTCCGAAGCAGCGGCGGCACTGCTGGAAAACGAAAGTCAAGCATTGGAGAGTGGCGCCGTCGCAAATCACGAACCGCAAACAGATCCCAAGCGAAAACTTGCCAAAGCATCCCCACGAACACCAAAGTCCAAACGAGTGGTAAGAGTGCAGCGTCCTCCTATCGGTCCATTCGCTCATGATGCATGGGCTTTCGCACCAAATAGAGCTAGATCGTTTGGCGCGTTTGGCAGCTGGTTCCGTTAACTGGAAGCGTGGTGAGTCCGCTTTTGGCCCTTAGCCGACATCAAGCGATGCTGCTCGCACGTCTGCTTTCGGGGGAAAAGCGAACTCGCTGTGCTCGCTTTGAGGATTTCCGCTTCTGACCCAATGCGGTCATCACCAAAGGGCATCTTTCTCAAGCTAGGCCGGTACCTCGCTAAGGTCCTGCAAGCCCCAATTGCCCCCTCGTTAGCTGATGCGTGTTTTTGTGTGGTCGCTTCAATTGAATTGACTGGGCGTCGCCGGGCATGCTTTTTGCGTACCAGATCACCTCACAATCCAAGTGATACCGCGCCCATGCCCAAAATGTATGAAGCCCTCGCAGAAGCGTTCCTTGCGGAGGGAGTCGACACGCAGTTCGTCCTGATGGGCGACGGCAACATGCACTGGTCCACCGCCTTTGCCAAACTGCCGGGCGTGCATACCGTCCACGTCAGGCACGAGCACGCCACCGTAGCGGCGGCGACAGCCTACAACGTAGCCACCGGCAAGCTCGCCGTTGCCTCCGTCACATGCGGCCCTGGCGTGACCCAGGTGATGACGGCGCTGCCGGCCGCGGCTCGCGCCCGCCTGCCGATGGTGGTGTTCGCCGGCGAGGCGCCGATCAACGCCAAATTCTACAACCAGTACATCGACCAGGCGCCCTGGTGACGGCGACCGGGGCGCATTACATCGCCGCGCATAGCGTGCCGCGCATGATGGACTACGTGCGCGAGGCCTTCCACATCGCCAAGTACGAGCGGCGGCCGGTGGTGCTGGGCATTCCCTACGACCTGCAGAAGGTCGAACACATGGCCAACCAGCCCTACGAGACCTCGGCGATGTACCAGCCCAAGGTCGGGCGCATGCACCCCGATCCCGAGGTCGTGGCCGAGGCCGTCGAGCGGCTGGCCGCGGCAAAGCGGCCGATCATCCTCGGTGGCCGTGGCGTGCTGTGGTCCGGCGCGCGGGATGCGGTGATCAAGCTTGCCGATCGCTGCGGCGCCTTGCTCTCCAACACGCTGCCCGCGCGCGGTCTTTTCCACGACCATCCGTTCGGGCTCGGCATCACCGGCAGCTACTTCACGTCGTTGGGCAAGGAGATGTACGAGTCCGCGGACGTCGTGCTCGCGGTCGGCACGAGCCTATCCTACTACGTCGGTGGCGGGCACAACTTCGCAAAGGCCTGCAAGATCCAGTTGGACGATGCCCCACGCGGCTTGCGCGATGGGCAGAAGGCCGCCGACATCTACGTCAGATCAGATGCGCTCATCGGCGTCGAGGCAATCCTTGCCGGCCTCGACAAGAAGTTGGGCGTTGGCAAACCGACGGCGGCGGCTATACGCACGAAAGAGCTGGCGCATCGCATCGCGACCGAGCCAGCGGACTCGATGCCGTTCGACATCGCGCCCGGGGTGCTGGATCCACGCAAGGTGATCCGAGGCCATCGACGCGGTCGTTCCAAAGGACTGGGACATCGTCGTCGGCGGCGGCCATCAGGCCTATTTCAACACCCAGATGCGTGGCAGGCCGGCGGAGCGCTACACGACGGTCCGTGAATTCGGCGCGGTCGGCAACGGCCTGTCGTATGCGCTTGGGGTTGCGGCTGCGCGCCGGCAGGGCCGCGAGGGCAAGATCGTGCTGTTCGAAGGCGACGGCGGGCTCTTGTTCCATGTCCAGGAGCTCGAGACGCTCAAGCGTCAAGGATTTCGCATCCTGATCTGCGCGATGAACGACGGCGGATACGGCTCGGAGTTTCACAAGCTGCGCGCCGACGGCCTCGACGATAGCCTGGCTGTGTTCGGCCGGCCCGCGCTCGAAAAAATCGCGCGCGGCTTCGACCTGCGCGGCCACGAGATACGCGATGTGTCGGTCATCCCGAAGCTGTTCGCCGACTTCGCCGCGCAGGGCGAAAGCGAAATTTGGAACATCCAGATCTCCGATCAGGTCACGGCACCGATGATCCGCCAGACCATCAAGCGCGGGCACGGCAATATGTGAGCCAGTAGCCCGGATGAGCGAAGCGATATCCGGGTTGAGGTTTGCGTATTGTCCCGGATGTCGCTTCGCTCATCCGGGCTACCTGCTATTTGGGGGCAAAGCTCGGACCTGCGCCAAAGACGCATCGATAAATCGCATTATCGTGGTCGGAAATGCGGGCGCAGCAAGTCGACCTTTGCTCGCCGGCTGGCGGCAAGCTGGCGCTGCCAGTGATCCATCTGAACTCCCATTTTTGGCGTCCCGGCTGGCAAGTTCCGAGCCAACGCATGGCGTCAACAGGTCGTTGCGCTCGCGGCAGCGCCCGCGTGGGTGATGGATGGCAACTACATCACCTTCGATATCGCTGCCTCGCGCCGAGGTGTGTGTGAAGGGGGATTGATGGTGTGTGGAGGAAATATGGAAATGGGGAGATTGGAAGGTGAGTGAGTGATTGCAAGTGGAATGTAGAAGGGGTATGTAGGATGGCAAGGGTATGGGTGTGGGGATGGAGGAGTGAAAATATAAAATGTTGAAATGATTTATAAAGATGAAATAAAAAATAAAAAAAAAAAAAAAAAAAAAAAAATAAAGGAAAAAAGGGAAAAAAACTAGCTTTATTATGAGTACGCGCCCCAGGTGCATTGGCCGCGGGGCCGTGGCATCATTTCAAGGACAGATAGACAGCTTAAGACAAGGACGCTTGGGAGGCGAACGCTCATGTCGATGGAAGCAGTTCAGACAAGGACCGGTCAGTTCGAGGTCGAGGACGTCGAATATCTCCGCCACGGCGACAAGCCTTTATTCGTGCGGTGCTACCGGCCGCACGGGGCCGGTCCGTTCCCGGTGATGATCGAGTTGCACGGCGGCGTGTGGACCGAAAACGACCGCACCCGCGGCAAGACCCATCACGAGGCGTTCGCCGGAAACGGCATCGCCGTCGCGGCGCTGGACTTCCGGCAAGGGCCCGGTGGCTATCCGGATTCGGTGGCGGACATCAATTATGCGATCCGCTGGGTGAAAGCGCATGCCTCGCTGTTCAACAGCCGTCCGGAGCTGGTCGGCATCTCGGGAACCTCGAGCGGCGGCCACCTGGCGATGCTCGCGGCGATGCGGCCGGACGATCCGCGCTATGCCGCGATCCCGTTGCCGGCGGGCTCGCCGGCGGTCGATGCGAGCGTCCGCTGCGTCGTCATGTTCTGGCCGGTGATCGATCCGCTCGGGCGGCATCACAATGCCAAGCGCCTGAACGACGGTCCCAATCCGCCGCCGTGGCCGCCGCGGACCATGAAGCTCAGCATGGCCTATTGGGCGAACGAGCAGAACATGGCGGAGGGCAGCCCGCTGCTGGCCGTCAGGCGGGGCGAAAAGGTCGTGATGCCGCCGGCGCTTTGGATCCAAGCCAAGAACGACCTGATCCACGATTATCGCGATCCGGACTCCGGCTTCGACGGCTCGGAAGCGCCGCGCTTCGTCTCGCTCTACCGCAAAGCAGGCGGCAAGATCGATCTCGAATACTACGACGCGCCGCTGCACTTCACGAGCGACCATCCCGAACTGCCGCAGTCGATCGCGGCGATGGCGCGCGCCGTCGCGTTCACGCACGAGCACATTCGCGTCTGAGCATGACGACACTCGAGCGCCTGACGAACGACCTGGTCATCGCGAACCGGATCCTGGCGCATCACGGCGTGTTCGACGAATACGGGCACGTCAGCGTGCGCCACCCTGGCGATCCGGGCCGCTATCTGCTGGCGCGCGCCTGCGCCGCCGCCTTCGTCGAGCCCGGCGATATTCTCGAATTCGCGCTCGACGGAACGCCGGTGAGCGAGGACAACCGGCCGCTCTGCGCGGAACGCTTCCTGCATGCCGCGATCTACGCGGCGCGGCCCGAAGTGAATTCGGTGCTGTGCGCGGGCTCGGAGGACGTGCTGCCGTTCAGCATCACGCCGACGCCGCTGTGCGCGGTGCTCGGCACGGTCGGCGACATGGGAACGCAAGTTCCGGTCTGGGACATCACCGAAAAGTTTGGCGAGGACACCGACCTGGCGGTGTCGAACATGGAACGCGCCCGCGATGTTGCGCAGCGTCTCGGCGGCTGCCGCGTCGTCCTGATGCGCGGGATCGGATTCGTCGCGACCGGGCGCACGCTCAACGACGCGGTGAAGACGTCGGTCTACATTCCCAAGAACGCCCGCTCGCTCGCGCAGTCGCTGGAATTCGGAAAAATCCGGCCGATTTCGCCGGGCGAGGTCGATCAGCGTCTCGCGATCGACCCGGAATCGAACGCCATGCGCCGGGGCTGGGAATACTGGGCGCGCGAGGCCGGCTGCCACCGCTGGCTCTAGTCCTGTTCTCCGCTCGTCCCCGCGAAAGCGGGGACCCAGAGTCTAAAGAAAGTTCTGGATTCCCGCTTGCGCGGGAATGAGCGGAAGATGCATCAGCCGGCGCGTCCACGCTCCGGCGACGGAATCAGAACGGAACGTCGCCGACCACCGCGGTGCGCTCCATGCGGCGGCGCTCGGGATAATAGTCGTTGGCGGCGTAATGCTGGGTCGAGCGGTTGTCCCAGAACACGATCGCGCCCGGCGTCCAGCGCAGGCGGAACTGATATTCCGGCACCTGTGCCTGTGCGAACAGCACCTGCAGGATGGCGCGGCTTTCGTCCGGATCGAGGCCTTCGATCCGCACGGTGAATTGCGGATTGACGTAGATCGACTTGCGGCCGGTCGCCGGATGCGTGCGCACCACCGGATGCGAGGGATTGGGGAACAGCTCCTCCATCTTGCGGAGCCTGGCCCGATCCTCGTCGGTGTTCTTGAACAGCACGCGGAAATTCTGGAAGTCGTGCACGGCACGCAGGCCATCGATCATCGTCTTGAACCGCGCGCTCAGCCCCTCGTAGGCCGCCTCCATGTCCGCCCACAGCGTGTCGCCGCCGACCTTGGGCATGATCTGGCAGCGCAGGATGGTGTAACGCGTCGGGTTCTGCCGGAACGTCGTGTCGCTGTGCCAGACGTCGGTCGACAGCACCGGATTGTCCTTGTGATTGTCGAGCACGAGGATTTCCGGAAATTCGCCCTGCGGCCGCATCGGATGGACTTCGAGTTCGCCGAACAGGCGGCTGATGTCGACGTGTTGCTTGGTGTCCAGGTGCTGGTCACGCAGGACAACGACCTTGTGCTCGATCAGCGCCGCTTCGAACGCCTTGAAGGTGTCCGCGTTCATCCCGTTCTTGAGGTCGAGGCCGTGAATCTCGGCGCCGAGTTTTGCGCCCAGCCGTTCGACCTGGAACGGCGCTGTCGTGGCCTTGTCATTGGCCAGGCCGTCGGTGGCGACATTGATGTTCATGGCGCAGTTCCTCGGCGTTTGTTTTGGGCCGGCCGGTGCCGTCCGCGGCCGGGCTTATGATGGCCTATTCAACCCGAAAAGCCGCGCCATGGAAACCGGTGCTTGGCCACATCAAGCCGCGCGCGGGCTGCAACAAACATGCCGCATTGAAAACAGGCGGATTTTTCCGGAGACTTTCGGGCACGGACCCACTAAATAAGAACGCAAGAGGCGACACGAAAACCGCCCCGCGACACTTGCAGTTCCGTGCGAGAGGTTGAGGAAACGTATGAGTCCGGTGGAGACCCAGCCCGCCATCATTACCGACAACGCGGCCAAGCTCTTTCTTGACGGCGCCGTGGTCGCCTTTCATCAGCTGTCGCTGCAGATCAAGCGCGACGAGATCATGTGCGTCGTCGGTCCGTCCGGCTGCGGCAAGACCACGTTGCTGCGCTGTATCGCCGGGCTGACCGACCTGAGCGACGGGCGATTGCTCGTCCACGGCAAGCCGGTGGGCGGCCGCCCGCCCGATGGCGTCGCCATGGTGTTTCAGCATTTCGGCCTGCTGCCGTGGAAGACCGTTTTCGACAACGCGGCGTTCGGCCTGGCGATGGCCGGCATCGGCCGCGACAAAGTCCGGCAGGCGGTCGGCCACTATCTGGAGCTGGTCGGGCTGAACGGTTTTGAGAACCACTATCCCTACCAGCTCTCCGGCGGCATGCAGCAGCGCGTCGGACTGGTGCGCGCGCTGGCAATGAATCCATCGGTGCTGCTGATGGACGAGCCGTTCGCCGCGCTCGACGCGCAGACGCGCGAAGTCCTGCAGGAGGAATTGCTGCATCTGATGGAGCGGCCCGACGAGCGCAAGACCATGGTTTTCATCACCCATTCGATCGACGAGGCGATCCTGCTCGGCGACCGGATTGCCGTCATGAGTGCGCGGCCCGGCCGCGTCAAGGAGATCCTGGACATGCCGTTCGGCCGGCCGCGCAACGTCGACGACATGCGCACCGATCCGCGCTTCGGCGAATTGCGCCAGCACATCTGGCACCAGTTGCACACGGCGCGTCCCGCGCAGTTGCGGGCGCCGAGGGAGGTCGCGTGACCACGGTCGAGCAAACCGGCGCTAGCTCGCTCGCCGCGACAGCGCAGGCGCGCGACCTCATCGACGACCGCGCGCGCGCCGAGCGCGTGGCGGCGGACCGGCGTCGGCGCGTTGCCTTGCAAAATCTCGGCATCCGCCTGGTGGCGCTGGCGATCGCGCTCACGCTTTGGCAGATCGTGGGCATGAACACCGATCCGGTGCTGTTCACGACGCCGGTCAAGGTTGCCTTTGCCGCGGTCAACATGATCTGGAGCGGCGAGCTTTGGCAGGCGATGGCGCCGAGCCTGATCGTGCTCGCCGTGGGGCTCACCTTCGCGATCATCTTCGGGACCGCTGTCGGTTTGCTGCTCGCGCGCTTCCATATCCTCGACGTGGCGCTCACCGTCTACATCACGTTCCTTTATTCGATCCCGTCGGTCGCGCTCGTCCCGCTGATCGTGCTGTGGGCCGGCTACGAGACCACGGCGAAAATCATCATCCTCTTCCTGTTCGCCTTCTTCCCGATGGTGATCAACACCTATCAGGGCGTAAAGGCGGTCGATCCGAAGCTCCTCGAGGTCGGCCGCGCTTTCCGCTGCTCGGAGCGGCAATTGTGGGGCAACATCATCCTGCCGGCGTCGCTGCCGTTCATCGTCACCGGCATCCGGCTGGCCGTCGGCCGCGGCATGATCGGCATGGTGCTGGCCGACCTCTACACCGCGATTTCCGGCGTCGGCTATCTGATCGTCCGCTCCGCCGGCGTGCTCGAGGTCGACCGGATGTTCGTGCCGATCGTCACGCTCGGATTGCTGGGCGTCACGCTGACGGCGATCCTGCGCTACGTCGAGAAGTACGTCGCGCCGTGGACCGCGGCGTCACAAGAGGACTGAACGCGGAGCAACGTCGTGACGAAGAAAATCAAGGGAAGGAAGCACGCCATGTCGAACCTCACGCGCACCATCCGGACATGGGCATGGACGCTTTTCGGCGCGCTCGTCGTGGTCAGCACCATGATCGGCGAGGCCTCGGCGCAGAAATGCGAGAAGATGCGCACGGTCAATGTCGGCGTCGCGGTGGCGCCGCCCAACGTCGTGCACACCGCACCCTACATCGCGAAGGCGCTCGGCTATTTCGCCAAGCATTGCATCGACGCCAACATCATCCAGTTCGAGGGCGGACAGTCGCAGACCGCGAACGTCGCGGTCGCCCAGGGCTCCGCGATCATCAGCGTCAACGACGTGCTGGTCGGCCGCGGCATGAAGGTGCAGCAGATCTGGGGCCTCGCCCCCGCATGCCGCAGGTCTACATGGTGCAGGAAGGCATCACCAAGGCCGAGCAGCTCAAGGGCAAGCGCCTGAGCGCGACCGGCGGCGGCGTCGGCGGCTTCAACTGGCGCATGGGCCGCGCCGTGCTGCGCTCGGTCGGCCTCGACGTCACCGACGCGCAGTTCATCCCGTCGCCGACCGCCGGCCGGCTGCCGGGCCTGATCGCCAACCAGGTCGATGCGGTCGCGCTGCACCCGGAGGACGTGTTCCTCGCCAAGCGGCAGAAGCCGACGCTGAATGCGCTGGTCCAGCTCGCCGACCTCATGCCGCTCTATATGTTCAACGCCTATGGCGCGTCGCTCTCCTGGATCGAGCGCGACCGTCCGCTGCTGCGCGATATGGTCGCCGCGATGATCGAGGCCAATCGCACGATGTATCGGGAGCCGGCCAAAGGGGTCGCGGCGATTGTGGACGCGACCAAGAAGCCGCAGGACGCCGTCGAATATGCCATCGGCCTGCTGACCAAGAACTGCGTCTGGTCGGTCAACGAGGGCCTCGAAGCCGAACGCACGCAATGGTCGATCGAGAACTCGGTCGAGAACGGCGATATCAAGGCCGAGGCCAAGCCCACGGTCGAACAGGTCGCCAACATGGCGTTGGCGCGGGAAGCGGTCGAGAAGGCCGGCGGCCGGGTCACCTTCGGAAACTGCAAGATATGAACTTGATCCTCATGGTGAGCGCGTAGGGTGGGTTGAGCGAAGCGAAACCCACCATTCCTACACTTTGATCGGCGGTGGGTTTCGCTGACGCTCAACCCACCCTACAAGTCCTGGGGTAACTTCATGAATATCCAACCGCCGCGGATCGGACCGCAACCGTGGGAGATCGTCCGCACCAAGCTCGACCAGTCGCTGCCGTTCGCCAACATGCGCGAGACGCCGTATTACCGCGACTGCGTGTGGGAGCAGTTCTCCAAGCAGGAGTACGACCGGCGTTACGCCGCGCTGCGCGCCAAGATGCGCGAGGCGAAGCTCGACGCCATCATCGCCCCGGGCGGTCCGAGCCACTGGAGCTTTGGCGGCGCGATGCTCTGGCTCACCGGCCACTGGGAGTGGCACGCGCTGGCGGCCTATGTGCTGGTGCCGCTCGATGGCGAGCCGACGCTGATCTATTCGATGGGCGGCACCCATGCGGAGGCGGTGCGGCGGCAGGTCGACGTCGTGGTCAAGGACGTGCGCCACAGCCGCAACGGCCGCTACTCCGACATCATGGTGGAGCGTTTGCGCGAACTGAAGCTCGAGCGCGGCCGCATCGGCTTGATGGAGGTCGACCCGCGCCACAACGACTACATGCCGGTCAACCAGTACGAGGTGCTGCGCCACAACCTGCCGGACGCGGAGCTGGTCTTCACCAAGGGGTTGCTGCACGAGCTCCTGTCGATCCACAGCGAGGAGGAACTTGAGTGCGTGCGCAAGGCCGGCAAGCTCTGCGAGGACGCCATGAATGCGATGGTGGCGCGGGCGAAACCCGGCGTGAAGGAATATGAGCTGCGCGCCGCGGCCGGCGCCGCCATCCTGGAAGGCGGCGGTGACATCGACTTTTTGATCATCGGCTCGACGCCGATGGACAATCCGGCGCTGATCTTCGGCAATCCGCGCCCGTCGGCGCGCGAGCTGAAGAAAGGCGACATCGTCATTATGGAGCTCGCCGCCGGCTATCGCGGCTATACCGCGCAGATCGGATCGCCGATCTGCCTCGGCGAGCCGAACGACATGGTGCGCAATTTCTGGGAGAAGATCACGCTGCCGGGCTATCACAAGATCGTCGCCGAGATCGCGCCGGGCAAGCCGGTCGAGAACATGCGGCAGGCGAGCAGGTTCTTCCGTAACAACGGCTACCAGTCGCGCCCGACCCAGGTGCACGGCATCGATCTCGTGACCGACAAGCCGCACGTGGTGGCCGAGCACGTCTCGGCGGAGGATTTCGAGCAGGTACTCAAGCCCGGCATGATCATCATGGCCGAGCCCAATCCGATCTCAGCCGACGGCCTGTTCGGGATCTTCCTCGGCCACACCTTCATCGTGACCGACAAGGGCCACGAGGTGGTGGACAAGTTCCCGCTGGAAATCGCCGTCGCGAAGTGGTGAGCGGCGCGCCACTCACTCCGCCGGCATCGGCTGCACCGCCGGCCACATATGGGCGCGCCAGCGCAGCGCGATGATGATCGTGAAGGTTAGGCCGACCGCGGCATAGAGCGTCGCGGTGGCAGCGAAGCCGATGCGCTCGATCAGCGCGCCCGCCACCAGCAGGCCGACCGGCAGGCTGTAGATCGCCATCATGCGCACGCCCATGACGCGGCCGCGGAAGCGCTGGCCCGATTCGCGCACCAGGATCACCGTCAGGCTCACCATGGTGAGGCTTTGGAAGACGCCGGCGAGCATCAGCGCGACGATTCCGCCGGCGAGGACTTCCATCTGCGCGAACAACAGCAGCAACGCGTGCCAGATCACGGCCGACGCGATCATCAGCCGCGGAAGCTGCGCGCCGACGCCGGTGCGGCTCATCAGGACGCCGCCGACCATCGCGCCGGCGGAGATGCTGGCGATCAGGTAGGCCAGGCCCGCCTGGTCGACGTGATAGATGTCGCGCGCGACATAGGGCAGGAGACCATTGGTCAGCGGAAACGCCGTGAGGTTGAACAGCAGCACCAGCCAGATGATCGCCATCAGGCTCGGCGTGTTCCAGATATGGATGACGCCTTCGCGCAGATCGGCCCAGGCCGACACCCGGCCGGTGACGGTCGCCACCACCGGCGCCGTCGCGGCCTTGGAATGCGCGGAATCCGCCCGCGAGGTCAGGAACGCGCCAAGCGCATAGAACGTCGCGATCACGACGTAGGCGGGGCCCATGCCGAGCCACGCGAACAGGCCGGCGCCGGTGAGCGCGCCGGCGATGCGCGCGGAATCGGAGGTAATGCGTGACATCCCCATCGCGCCGGTCAGTTGCTCCGGCGGCATGGTGTCCGCGATCAAGGCGGCGCGCAGGCCGAGGTCGGACGGCCGCACCAGCCCCATCAGGCCGACGAGCGCCAGCACGATCACCGGCGTCAGCGCGCCGGCGAAGGCGAGCGTCATCAAGGTCGTGGCGATGGTCGCGTAGATCATGCGCATGCCGGTCAAGAGGTTGCGCGGACCGATGCGGTCGCTGACGACGCCGAGGATCGGCGCGATCAGCGTGCCGCCATGCTGCAAGGCGCCGAACAGGGTGAGCAGCACGACCGAGCCGGTCTCGACCAGCACGTACCAGCCGAGAATCAGGAACTCCATTTCGAGCGCCCAGGAGGTCAGCAGGTCGGCCGGCCACTGGAAGCGGTAGCTGCGAACGCGAAACGGCGTGAGCGATGATTTCATGGGAAAGGGGAGGCCGGCATCCTGGAGAGCGTGCAGTGCAGCACAGAAAGGCGCGCAACGGTGTTGCGCGCCTCATTGTTCATAGCTTCAGCAGCAAAGCAATTCTGAACCGCCACACCAGGCGCAGATCAGCCGTGCTTGATGAACGTGCCGTTGCGCAGCTCGGTGACGGCCTGTTGCAGCTCCGTTTGCGTGTTCATCACAATCGGGCCGTACCAGGCGACCGGCTCTTCGATCGGCTTGCCCGACACCAGGAGGAAGCGGATGCCCTCGTCGCCGGCCTGCACCGTCACCTCGTCGCCCGAGTCGAACACCACCAGCGACCGGTTCCCGGTCTGCTCGCGCACCAGGGTCTCGGCGCCCGAGGTCTCCTTTTCCGTGAGCACGCCGAACGGCTGCGACGCGCCGGAGAACGTGCCGGAGCCTTCGAACACATAGGCGAAGGCATGACGCCCGGCCTCCACCGGCAGGGTCTTGCGCTTGCCCGGCGGCACGAACACGTCGAGATAGCGCGGATCGGCGGCGACGCCCTCGACCGGGCCCTTCTTGCCCCAGAAATCGCCGGTGATGACGCGCGCGCGCGTGCCGTCGTCGTCGGTCACTTCCGGGATGACCGCCGCCGGAATGTCCTGATAACGCGGCGCGGTCATCTTGAGCGAGGAGGGAAGGTTTGCCCAGAGCTGGAAGCCGTGCATGCGGCCGCGCGCGTCGCCCTGCGGCATCTCCTGATGCATGATGCCGCTGCCGGCGGTCATCCACTGCACGTCGCCGGCGCCGAGCTTGCCGGTGTTGCCGAGGCTGTCGCGATGCTCGACATCGCCGGCCAGCACATAGGTGATGGTCTCGATGCCGCGATGCGGATGCCACGGGAATCCGGCCCGGTAGTCGTCAGGACGATCGTTGCGGAAATCGTCGAACAGCAGGAACGGGTCGAACTCGCTGGTGGTGCCGAAACCGAAGGCGCGGTGCAGCTTCACGCCGGCGCCTTCCATGGTCGGCGTGGACTTTGCGATTCTCTTGACAGGTCTGATGGACATGATGCCCCACAGGTTTGTGACGGGATTTGCCCGCTATGTGGGGATGTGCGCGCAAAACGTCCAGTTCGCGAGCTGGGCGGTTTAAGCAGGGCAGACACGGCGTCCGCGCAAGCCGGCGGCTCGGGACGGCCGTCCATCGTCAGTGTTGTTGGTGAGAATCTGCCGCGCGAGCCTGCCAGAATCCAAGCACCTGTCGTGCGGTCGCCGGCGACAACCGTGAATAATCGGCGCTCAGGATTTCTCGATCGTGACTGGTCAGTGAATGAGGGCCGAACCTGTTATTCAGGATCGTATCCACGGTCGACCAGCTCAACTTGGCAACCCTGCACGGAATGAGCATGCCGTCTTTGCGCGGACTGCACATCAGGGAGTCGATCACCGCAAGCGGCGCAGAACACAGCAGTGACAGCGCCGCAACCAGCTCTTCGTATTTGTGCGTTTTCGCGAACTCCACCAGGGCCGCCTCGTGGAGCTTGCCGTCGCTGTGCTTCTCAAGCACGATTTCCTGGGCGCGCGTGAAGTCGCGCGGGGCGGTCACTTGCCAGCCGATCTCCTTCGAAACGAAGTCGAGCACCCGCCGGATCTCCCGTTGGGTTTCGGGCGGCGCCAAGGACAGCAGTCTTGATCGGACGGTCTTGGTGGCCTGCAACAGGAGTTGCTCAAACAGATGGTTGGGGACATCGAGCCGGAGCCCGACCGTCACGGCGAGACCCTCGTCGGTCTCCGCTTTGACCACCAGGGTCGTATAGCCTCCTTCGGAAAAGCGGGCGCCGGAATTTTGCGCGAGCTTATGGATGACCTCCCGATTGCCCCGGTCCAATAGAATGTCGGTCACCATTTCGTCGAGCTGCCGGCGCCCTGAAATCGCCAACAGGTGACCCTGGCTCTTGGTGCGGGCAATTTGAATCAGGTCGTCCCCGCTCAGACGCGTCGAGCGGGTCAAGACCGGCTCGGCAACTGTAATCTCATCATCGTGCGCGAGGCGCTGGACAACCCGGATCGGGGCGTTATCGACCAGCGCCAGACGCGTGCTGAGCTCCGCTCGCGCCCGCGTCTCGATCCGTTGAATCAGGAATCCCAGGACGTCTTCGAACAGCAGCACCTGATCTTCGCTGAACCGATCGGCGCCGGCAAGAAAGAGATCGGTGACGCGCCGCAGCGTTTCGGCGCACCTGTCGTGCGAGCCGCTGTGCATCGCCCGTTCGAGTTCGCTAATAAGCGAGACTTGCGCGTTCATCATCGATGCGCCTCGGAGTAGGGGGGTGAGGACTCATTCCAAGAATGCGGTTCGTTCACACGGGAAAGCCGGGCTCGATGGCGGCCTGTCTGTCGGCGAGCTGCTGATCCTATCGCGCCAGTCGAACGGTAATGGAACATCGCTAATGGATTGCTTGCGACATTCCACTCATCGGCCGGATGCTTGCGGTCTCATTAATCGCTTCATTCAATTGCTTTCTGATGCCTGCATGACGCTGCCGAGTTGGCGGAAAACTGCCGTCGTTTCCAGGAAACGCGACGGACGTCAGACTAGCGTGCCGGCGGCGGTGCTGCTGACTGCCGGGCTCGGCGCCGCGGTCTTTGGCGCCGCCGGCTTGGCGGTCGCAGACACGGCCTTAGGCGCCGCCGGCTTGGCGGTGGCGAGCAGCTTGCCGTCTGCAATCCTGCTGTCGAGCTCCTGCAGGGCGGCCGCCGGGTCGATGAGCCCCCAGCCGTACTGGTCGTCGCGCCCCCTGGGATTGAGGTTTCGCGCGGTCGAGGTGAGGACCTCGAGCACCGTGCGCGAATTGACCGACGGGTGCCGCTCCAACAGCAGCGCGGCGACGCCGCTCACATGCGCGGCGGCGACCGAGGTGCCGGTGGTGAGCTGGTAGGTGTCGTCGGGAGCCGGGACCATCACGTCGACGCCCGGCGCCGCGACCGCCAGATGCGGCCCGCGCACGGCTTGCGCAAACAGGCTGTCGCTTTGGTCGGTCGCGGTCACCGCGATCACATGCGGATCGGCGGCCGGATAGAGCGGCGGCGATTTCGCGCCCATGTTGCCGGACGCCGCGATCAGGATGACGCCCTTGGCCGCCGCGTTTCGCATCGCCAGCTGGATCATCGGATCGTAGGGGCCGGCGAAGCTCATATTGATGATGCGCGCGCCTCGGTTGATGGCCCATTCGATGCCGGCGATGATCTGCCGGGTCGTCGCTTCCGGCGACTGCCGGCTCGAGGTTGAGAAGGCGTGCACCGCCAGGATGCGCGCGGCCGGGGCGATGCCGAGGAGCTTGCGGTGCGACGCGATCGCGCCGGCCATGCCGGTGCCGTGCGAATGCGCCTGCTCCGGTCGCCCGACCGCGTCGTAGTGGTCGACGATCGCGCCGGCGAGATCGGGATGATTGACGTCGACCTTGGAGTCGATCACCGCCACCAGCACCTCGCGGCCGGTGGCGACCTTGTGTACCTCGGCAAGCCGCAGCTTCTCGACGATGTATTGCTCGGGCGTTCCCGCCGCGCTCTGGGTGTCGGAGGCGGTGTCCTGGGTGATGCGGAACACGTAATTCGGCGACGGGATGCCGACGCGCTCGGCTTCCAGTGACCGCACCACGTCGGCGACCTGCCGTCCCGATGGCAGGCTGAAATGATACAGCGTGCCGCCGGTGATGCCGCTGGTCTGCACGCCGACGACGGTCAGCCCGAGCCGGCTCGCGGTCGCGTCGACGGTTTGCCGCGACACGTTGGGCCCGACATGGAACACCATCTCGGTCGAGACGAAACGGGTCTCGCCGGCGGGCGGGACGCCGGTGAAGCCGGCGGTGCCGGGGAACGGGCGCGGCGGCAATCGCAGCTGGGTGGTGATGATCTCGCGGCGGTGGTCGACGCGGATCTTGCCGCGCTCGATCGGGTCCTTCGCGTTCGCGATCCTGGTCGCCGCGCGCTTGTCGGGAATGGTCTTGCCTTTGGCGGATTTGAGATCGCCGGCCTTGTCCTTGCCGAGCTTATCCTTGCCCAGCCTGTCCTTACCGAGCTTGTCCTTGCCAAGCTTGTCCTGAGCCAGCTTGTCCTTGCCGAGTTTGTCTTTCGCGAGCTTGTCCTTGCCGAGCCGGTCTTTGGTCAGCTGGTCCTTTGACAGCTTGTCCTTCGTCAGCTGGTCCTTGCCGAGCTTGTCGCGCGCGATCAGGTCCTTGGCCTTGTCCTTCGCCAGCCGGTCCTTGGTGAGCTTCTCGAGACCGCCTTTGCCCTTCGCGGTCTTGCTGATTGCGTCCTTCACCGCCTGAGTTTTCGGGATTTGGCCTTTCAGGTTCGGCGCGGCTTTGCCTTTCAGGACGTCTTTTCCGGGCACGGCCTTGGTCGCGGCTTTTCGCTTGTCGATCGCCTGACGCACAGCATCGAGGCCGAGCTGGGCGCGGGCGCGATCGTGCCCGAGCGCCAGTGCGCCAAGAAACACAAGCGCGATGGCCGCGATCCTGACGTATCGCCTGGAAGTGGTGTGCCAGCCCCGTTGCATGGATCAGCCCTGTCCCGCCGCTCATTAGGGCGAGATTGTGCCGACTTTGCGTCTTGCGGGGTGCGTCGTCTAGAGCAGCCAAGCTACACCGGCCACGTTTCCAGCCGGTAGGCGGAATCCCAGAACGTCCATTCGAGCTGGGTCGCCCGGGTGAAGGCCCCGTGCATCCGCTCGCGCAACGCTTCGGACGCCGCGGCGGCGACCTCGTCGGTGGCGTCGATGGTGGCGCGGACGGCGGCGTGGAACTCCTCGCCGGCATAGGTGTCGATCCAGGCTTGATACGGATTGGCCGGCGCGGCGCGGCTGTGGATATCGCGTCCCACCTCGGCGTAGATCCAGAAGCATGGCAGCAGCGCACCCAGCAGCACCTCGTAGGGCTCGGCATAGGCGGTGGCGAGCAGGAACGACACGTAATGATGGCACGCCGGCGAGAGTGGCGTGGTGTTGAAGACGTCGGGCGTGATGCCGTAGCGCTCGAAGAACGAGCCGTGCAGCGCGCGCTCCACCACGATCGCGCCTTCCGCCGATTTCGCGAACTGGATCAGGCGCTCCGGCGACGGCGCCTTGGCGGCCGCCAGCGTCAGCGCGCGGCCGAAGCCGATGAGGTAGTGCGCATCCTGCGTGATGTAGTGCTTGAAGCGCGCCTCGCTCAGCGTTCCAGCCGCAAGCTCGGCATTGAACGGCATGGTGCGGATGGTTTCGTAGGCGCGCGCGTTGCGGCTCCAGGCGGCGCGTGAAAATGGAGGGTCGGTCTTGGTCATCATAATAAGTCCCTGATCATGCTGCGCGGCGCCGGAAGGTGAGGCTGAGGTTGTTGGCCGGCATGACGACGCGTTCCACGAAATCGAACCCGTGACGGTCCGCGAGCTCGCGCACGTCGCCCACGTCGCGCACGCCCCATTCCGGATCACGGGCGCGCAGGCTCGCGTCGAACGCCGCGTTGCTCGGCGCCGTGTGCATGCCGTTCTCCTTGAACGGTCCATAGAGATAGAGCACGCCGCCGGGAGCGAGCACGCGCGCCGCGCCCGCCATCAGCCCCTGCGTCGCCGCCCAGGGCGAGATGTGGATCATGTTGATCGAGATGATGGCGTCGGCGCGCGTCACCGGCCAGGCCGCCGCCGTGACGTCGAGCGCGATTGGCGCGCGCAGATTGGGTGCGTTCGCGGCGGCGCAATGCGCCTCGATGCTCGCCAGCGCTTCGGGATCGAGGTCGGTCGGCTGCCAGACGAGGCGAGGGAATTGCGGCGCGAAATACGCGGCATGCTCGCCGGTGCCGCTCGCGATCTCGAGCACGGTGCCGTGCGCGGGCAAGTGGCGGCGCAGCACCGCGAGGATCGGGTCGCGGTTGCGCGCGACGGCGGGCGAGAGCAGGGCGGCAGGGAACGGGCGGGTCGCCATCACAACAAAAAGGGGGTTTCGAAGTCGTCGCACAATTAGGAGGTTTCTGCGGCGCCGTGCGACGACGATACCGCGCGCCAATGCCGTGAGGAAGCGCCATAGAAGTTATTTTGTGCGACCTATCGGGAATGGCTCTGTTAAGCCGTTTCCTGCTCTTCCCCACTTTTGGTCAACTGATGTAAGCTCGCGCGCATTGCACTCGATCCCATCTGGGAGGGCGCGATGAAGAAACTTCCCCGCCGTCGATTTCTGCAGGTGGCAGCGGGTGCTGCCGCACTTCCAGGGGTATCGCGCGTCGCATGGGCGCAGTCCTATCCATCGCGGCCGGTGCGCTTGGTCGTCCCCATTGCCGCCGGCGGCTCGCAAGACATTCTTGCGCGCCTCATGGGTCAATGGTTGTCGGAACGGCTCGGCCAGCCATTCGTCATCGACAATCGGCCGGGCGGTGGCGGCAATATCGGCACCGAAGTGGCCGTGCGCGCGCCGGCGGACGGCTACACGCTCCTCCTTGTCTCTTCGGCAAACGTGATCAACGCGACGCTCTACGACAAGCTCAATTTCAACTTCATCCGCGACATCGCACCGGTCGCCGGTATCATCCGCGTGCCGCACGCGACGGTTGTCCATCCTTTGGTGCCTGCAAAAACGGTCCCTGAGTTCATCGCCTATGCCAAGGCCAATCCCGGCAAGGTGAACATGGCGTCCGCCGGCACCGGAACCGGGACGCATCTGACGGGCGAACTGTTCAAGATGATGGCCGGAGTCGACATGGTGCACGTGCCGTATCGCGGCGGTGGGCCAGCGCTTGCCGACCTTCTCGGGCGACAGGTACAGGTGATGTTCCCCACGATGGTCTCGGCAATCGAGTACGTCAGGGCCGGCAGCCTGCGCGCGCTGGCGGTGACCACGGCGACGCGATCGAAGGCGCTACCGGACATGCCGACCGTCGGCGAGTTCGTCCCGGGCTATGAGGCGAGCGCGGTGTTTGGCCTCGGCACGCCTAGGAACGCGCCCGCCGAGATCATCGAACTCCTCAACAAGGAGATCAACGCTGCCCTCGCAGATTCCAAGCTGAAGGCGCGGCTTGCCGACGTCGGTGGCGATGTGCTTGCTCTCTCGCCCGCCGACTTTGGAAAGCTGATCGCAGAGGAAACCGAGAAATGGAGTAAGGTGATCCGGACCGCCAACATCAAGGCAGAGTAATCGGCGCGAAGCCGGCCAAATATTCCGTAACGCCCGATACGCGAATCGAGACTGGTCAACTCGAATACCCACAGAGAATTTTGGCAAGAGATACGGGGCACTTCCCTCTCTGCGGACTACCGTCCCGCGGAGCGGTTTAGTGCAACATGAGTTGGACGCGCGGCCGTGAACCGATCTGCACCGCTCCTGTGGGCAGGCAATGTCCCTGCCGCGGCAACGTGGACGCTATTGATTGAGCAGCGTCCAGACCTGTTCGATGCAAACTTCAAATGGCGCACGCGACGTATCCAGAATCGTGCATCGCAGTTGTTTGGCTTCGTCTCGCAAATGCCTGGCCCAGGCCATCATCGTTGGATTTGCCAAGTCCTGATCGCGCCGGTCGAGCGCAAGACGCTTGGTTCTGGTCGCGTCGTCGCAGTCAACAAGGACCAGCGCATAGTCTCTGATGCCCGCCGCCGCGGCTGCTTGCGAGACAAAGGAGAGACGCATTTGACCTTCAAACAGTATCGTGCGTCCGGTGTAAGGCGTGGCTGCGAGTCTTGCCAACCACTCGAAGGTCATCGCTCGTTGCCAGGCCTCACCCGAGCCGTACTTGGCGATCATCTCTTCGACAGGAGGCACACCCGCTCGATCGAAATGGTAGACATCGACATCTCCAGCGTATCTCGAAGCGATTGCTTCCGCGATTGCGGTCTTGCCCGATCCTGATGCGCCGGTGAGAACGACAAGTCCCATACGAACATCATAGAAACAATTGACCGGGATGTAGATCCTCGACCGGTACTCCTGCCGCGGTCGCGGTTTGGTGCAACATGAGGTGGGCGCGCGGACGTGAACCGCTATCCACCTCCCTGTGGGCAGGCAATTTCTCCGCTGCCGCAACAGCATGGCAGGCGCGCGCGAAAAATTTCGTTCGACATCCCGTGGACATCGCCGAAATCACTTGCCAATGCGTCGCGATCGCCCACAATTCCCTTTTTCGGAACCAGGCAACCGTTCGATGCACGCACGTTTGCCGCCGGACTGCGTAATGCCGTAAGAGTGTAAGATTGCGACCGCAACATATTGACCCAAAATCAAATCATCGGATTTGCGATCTTACAGCGCACCCTCGCAGCGTAAGAAAGTGTAAGATTGTGTAAGATCGGCGGCTGAAATCATCATTCAGAAGGCTTGAATCCGATGCGACCGTTCGAGGGAATCCGGGTAATCGACGCCACTCATGTGCTGGCGGGGCCGTTCGCGACCTATCAGCTCGCGGTGCTGGGCGCCGACGTGATCAAGGTCGAACATCCCGACGATCCCGACCAAAGCCGCAGCAGCGGCACCGACAAGGCGCTGAACGATTGCAACATGGGCACGGCATTCCTGACCCAGGCGTCGAACAAGCGCTCGATCACGCTCGACCTGAAGACCGAAGCCGACCGCGAGGTCTTGAAGAAGCTGGTCGCGAGCGCCGACATCTTTGTCGAGAATTATCGCCCCGGCGCGTTCGAGGCGCTCGGGCTCGGCTACGAAGCGCTGTCCGCGATCAATCCGCGGCTGATCTATGCCTCGTTCTCGGCCTTCGGGCAGCAGGGGCCGCGCGGCGAACAGACCGCCTACGACCACGTCATCCAGGCGACCTCCGGCATCATGGCGATGACGGGAACGAAGGACGTGCATCCGGTGAAGCTCGGCTCGCCGGTGGTCGACTATTCGACCGGCATGACCGGCGCGTTCGCGCTCTCGGCGGCGCTGTTCCAGCGCGAGCGCACCGGGCGCGGTCAGCGCATCGACATGGCGATGCTCGACGTGGCGATGATCCTGATGAGCTCGCTGCTCACCGGCTACCTGCGCAACGGTACGCATCCCAAGCCGCACGGCAATCGCCATCCGCACGCGACCAACGGCGCGTTCGAGACCAAGGACGGGCTGGTGATGCTGGGCGCGAGCAATCTGCGCCAGCAACGCCGCCTATGGACGCTGCTCGGCCGCCCGGAGATGATCAAGAAGACCAACGACGAGCGCGCCGCCGACCACGCCCGCGAGATCGCCGTGCTCTCCGAGATCATGATGACGCGCACGGCCGACGAATGGGAAACGTTCCTGCAGGCGCGCCACGTGCCGGCGGCGCGCGTGCGCACCATGGGCGAGGCGGTCGCCGATCCGCAGCTCGCGACCCGTGGCGTGATCCACCGTCATGCCAATGTCGGCGGCATCGGCAACTTCGGCGTGCCGCTGTCGGCGTTCAAATTCGCCCATGGCGGTCCGCGCATCGACACGGCGCCGCCGGCGCTCGGTGCGCACAACGAGGAGATCCGGAACGAGCTCATGCAAGAGGCTTCTCCGCGCCGTTGATTCGTGCTCTGAAACGGCGCGCCCAGCCCGACAATCGCGCTCGTCCACGGTCCTCCGGAAATTGCTCATGGCCAATCCTGCCGACGACAACGCCCCACGCATCCCGGCTGCCGCCATTCTTTCCTATATGACCGACGCGTTCCGCGCCTGCGGGCTGCCTGATTCCGACGCCAGGACCGTCGCCGGCGCGATGCTCGACGCCGATCTGTCGGGCTCGGACGCGCACGGCATTTTCCGTCTCGCCGGCTACGTCAAGCAGCTCAAGTCCGGCATCTTCAACCCGCGTGCGAACATCAAGGTGCTGGAGCGCAGTCCCGCGACCGCCCTGGTCGACGGCGACAACGGCATGGGTCATCTGGTGATGACTTACGCCGCCAATCTCGCGGTCGAGCTCGCGCGGGCGTCGGGCGTCGGCTGGGTCGGCATTCGGCGTTCCAACCATTCCGGCGCCGGCTCCACCTATGCGACCATTCCGGTGGCGCATGGCATGGTCGGAATCTACACCGCCGTTTCGTCCTCCAACTTCATGGCGCCCTGGGGCGGCGCCGAGCCGTTGCTCGGCACCAATCCGATCGCGGTTGGGATTCCGGCCGGCAACGAGCCGCCGGTCGTGCTCGACATCGCGACCTCGGTCGTGTCGAACGGACAAATCCGGACCTACGCCAATCAGGGCCGGCCATTGCCGGAGGGTTGGGTGATCAGCCGCAGCGACGGGCAACCGATCACCGACGGCAAAAGGCTTGAGGAAGGCATGTTCGTCCCGATGAGCACCTACAAGGGTTCGGGGCTGGCGATGGTGCTCGGGTTGCTCGGCGGTCCGCTCAATCGTGCCGCCTTCGGGCGCGATGTGAAGGACGTCAACTCACCGGCGGAGCGCGAAAGCAACACCGGCCATTTCATCATCGCCCTCGACGTCGCAAAATTCCTTCCACTCGACATGTTCAAGTCCGAGATGGACCGTCACATCCATGATCTTGCGTCGTCGAAGAAACTTCCGGGCGTAGACGAAATCCGCATCCCGGGTCAGGGACGCGTGGTCCGGCGCGCCGACCGCCAGAAGAACGGCGTGCCGCTGGCGCCGGGCCTGATCAAGCAGGTCGACGATCTGGCGAAGTCGCTCAACATCACGCCGCTGTTGGAGCGGTCATGAGCGACGCCACGCCATCGTCGCAAGGCTCGCCGTTCTGGCGCTTCTCGCTGGCGTTCTATCGTTTGCCGAAGGTCGCCGACGCCTGCATCGCGTTGCAGGAAGACGCCGGCGTCGATGTCAATCTGCTGCTGTTCCTGTTGTGGCACGCGCGCCAGCGCCGCAGTCTTTCGGCCGCCGACGTGGCGGCACTGGAAGCGCGGATCGGTCCCTGGCGCGATCTCACCGTGATCCCGCTGCGCAGCGTGCGGCGCGCATTGAAGTCGCCGCCGGCGCTGGTCGCAGCCGCGACCGCGGAAGCATTCCGCAACCGGATCAAGGCGGTGGAGCTTGAAGCCGAGCGATTGCAGCAGGAGGCGCTGTACGCGCTGGCGCCGCTTGGCACGGAAGTCTCCAAGGCCGAGGATGCGGCGCGCGACAATGTAGCCGCCTACGAGGCGGTGTTGCGCGTGCGGTTCCCGCAGGGCGCTGCCGAGACCCTGTTTGCGGCGTTTGCGTCCATGGCGCCGTCGGGGGAGTGAGCGTTGGCCGCGAACGCCTCTCGCGCAGAATTGACCGGAAAACCCGTTGGTTTGGCCCGCATTTTCAACGTGTTGTTCAATTTTTAACGTTATGGTCTTGAATGTGCCTTGATCATCGTTGATTTCCTTGTGTGGTTCCAACGGCTTGTCATGCCGAGGAGGGGGAATGTTCCTGCGCGCGGTTGCTGTCACTGCTCTCATGATTGGCTTCATGGGCGCGCCCGGCGAGGCGTTGGCCCAGTTCAACCCCGGTCCGCCCGGCGTCATGCCGCCGCCCTTGCGGCCGCTGCCGCCCGTTGGCATCGAGGATGACAACAATCTGCCGCCCTACGATCCGCCGCCCGGATATCGCCGTTTGCCGCCGGCCGGATCCTATGGGCAGCCGCAGCGAAGCTATGAGTCGGAGGCGCTTCCGCCGCCCGGTGCCTATGGCGCGGCGCCCGGCTATCCGCCGCGAGAACCAACTTATTCGCCGCCGCCCGGCCAGTATGGTGCGGCCCCCGGCTCTCCGCCCGGACGCGAGCCCGCCTACGGTCCGCCGCCCGGCGGCTATCGCGAGAGTGGACCGCCGCCCGGCTATGAGCCGGATTACCGCGGGCCGGCCGGCCGTCCGCAATACGGCGCGGTGCCGCCGCAGCAGGACGACGGCCTGCGTCCGCCGATGGGCATCGGACCCGGTCAGCCCGGCGCCAACGATCCCGACATCACGTCCCGCTTGCCGATGGACGATCGGCCGGAGACCGGGCCGCGCAAGGAATTGCCGCCGCAGTTCCGTCGCACGACCGTCGAGTACCGCACGCGTGAGCCCGCCGGCACCATCATCATCGACACCGCGAACACCTATCTCTATCTCGTGCTCGGCAACGGCCAAGCGATCCGCTACGGCATCGGTGTCGGCCGCGAAGGCTTCACGTGGGCCGGCGCCGAGCGCGTCTCCCGCATGGCCGAGTGGCCGGACTGGCATCCGCCGACGGAGATGATCGAGCGCCAGCCGTACCTGCCGCGCTTCATGGCCGGCGGCGAAGGCAATCCGCTCGGCGCCCGCGCGCTCTACCTCGGCAAGACGCTCTACCGCATCCACGGCACCAATCAGCCGTCGACCATCGGCACGTTCGTGTCGTCCGGCTGCATCCGCCTCACCAACGAGGACATCACCGATCTCTACTATCGTGTGAAGGTGGGCACGCGTGTGGTTGTTATCGCAGGTAAGCCGCCGGCCACCGCGCTCGGTCCAGCGCCCGCGCCGATGGTCAGGCCGCCGTTGTCCGAAGATCAGCAAGCCGAAAACTACGGTGAGCCGATCCCGCTGCAGCCGCCGGGGGTCATCCGCGCGCGCTGATAAACATCATCGTTCGAGACATTCGATGCCCGGCGTGCTGCCGGGCATCGGCGTTTTTGATGCTGTGTTCGACCGGCGCAAGTGCGGTATGATGCACCCAAGCAAGCGTGCGGCTCAACCAGTTCGATGCGCCGCAAACGACTTGCACGGGAGGATTCATCATGCGCATTCAAAATGGAATTTCGCGCCGGCACATGTTGGAGATCGCGGCCGTCGCAAGCAGCCTTGCCTTGGCGGGCGGCATGCGCCATGCAGCCGCGCAACCGGCACGGCGGATCGAGCAGCTCGATCCTGCACTCGACAAGCTGATCGACACCTCACAGACGATCCAGGAACTCGCCTCCAGCTACGGCGGCGATCGCGGGCCGGCCGAGGGCCCGCTATGGTGGAAGGAAGGCGGCTATCTCCTGTTCACCGACATCCACAACAATCGGCGGATGAAATACACGCCGGGCAAGGGCGTCACCGTTGACCTCGACCCGACCAATCGGGCCAACGGCCTCACCCGTGACAGTCGTGGCCGCCTTGTGTCCTGCGAGCACGACTCGCGGCGGGTCACGCGGCGCGAACAGGACGGCAGTCTCACGGTCATCGCCAATAGCTTCCAGGGCCGCCGCCTCAACCGGCCGAACGACGTCGTGGTGAAATCGGACGGCAATTACTATTTCACCGATCCGAACGCCAGCATCGTTCCCGAGCAGTGGGATCTGCAACACGCCGGCGTGTACCGGGTCACGGCCGATCTAGGCAGCATGACATTGCTGACCGACGCCTTTGTGAACCCCAATGGGCTCGCATTCACACCCGACGAGAGCGTGCTCTACATCATCGACAGCCGCCGGCGCCACATCCGCGCCTTCGACGTGCTGGCCAACGGCCTGATCGCCAAGCACACCGATCGCATCTTCGCCGATCTCGGCGGCAGCGAGCCGGGCAATCCCGACGGCATGAAGGTGGACATCGCTGGCAACGTCTATTGTGGCGGCGCCGGCGGGTTATGGATACTCGACCCGAAGGGCAAGAAGCTCGGCCGCATCGTCCACGGCCAGCCCGCGACCACCAACGTTGCCTTCGGCGGCGACGACTGGAAGACGCTCTACTTCACAACGCGGAGCACGTTGTTCGCGGTCAATCTGAAGATCGCCGGCATTCCTGTGCCAGCCCCGGCGCGCAGGAGCTAGGCTAAAGTCCGGGGACGGTCATGTCACCGGCGATCATCGCCGGCGCGCTTTCTTCGAAACGGCGTGTGCCCAGGCGGTTTCGAGAGCGCTCTTCAGCTCCGCCGCGCTGAGCGCCGATAGCGTGGCGGTCGTCCAGCCTTGTTTTCCCCAGGCATTCGGCACCGGCGCGAAGGCTTTTGGCGCCAGCAGGCACTTGAATTCCTGCTCGTCGGTCGCGAACTTGAAATTGGCAGTCCGGCCGTCGGCGGCGAGCGTCACATAGATGCGAGCAACTTTGAACGCGGCACGATCGAAATGCGGAGCCTCGGTCGTGCCTTCCAGTTGCAGCGCCATACGGCGCAAGTCGCTGCCGGTTGCCATCGCTGAAGCTCACCCCGGCTGATAGCGCCCGCCGATGACCGGCGCGCTCACGCCGTGACCGGGCAGATCCCATACGCCGGCGCCGCCCGGATTCTTGTCGGCCCCGATATTGGCGTCGATCAGGCAAGGCTTGCCGCTGGCGATCGCCGCTCGCACGGCGTCGGCGAGATCGCCGGGGCGATCGACGCTCACGCCATCGACGCCGGCCGAGCGCGCCATCGCCGCGAAGTCCGGATTGTAGGGCGCGCCGGTCGCCGGATGCTTGAAGTCGGTGGCAAGTTCGCGGCCGCCGAGATAGCCGCGCTGCAATCCGCGGATCGAGGCGTAGGCATAGTTGTTCCACACCACCCAGACCACCGGCAGTTCGTATTCGACCGCGGTGCCGAGCACGCTCGCATGCATGAAGAAGGCGCCGTCGCCGACCACCGCGACGCACGGCCGGTCCGGCGCCGCAAGTTTTGCGCCGAGCACACCGGCGACGCCGAAGCCCATCGGCCCGAAGCCCATGGAGCCGATCAGCGAGTCCGGGCGCTTCGGCTTGCAAAATTGCAGGAGCCAGTTGTGGTGCACGCCGATGTCGCTGACCAGAATCGCGTCCTCGGGCAACGCGCGGTCGATCTCATAGGCGGCGCGCTGCGGGTTGATCGGCGTCGCCTCATCCTTGAAGCCCGGTGCGACCAGCGCATCCCACTCCTTGCGATAACCGTCGATCGCCTTGAGCCATTCTTGACGCGCGCCCGCCTGCGCGTCGATGCTCTTGCGGCTCGCGAGTTCGGCCAGCACCTGGCGCAGGAACGTGCGCACGTCCGCCATCAGTCCGAGCGCGACCGGGTAATTGCGCGCGATCTCCTCGGGATCGATGTCGACGTGAATCAGCTTGGTCGGCGGTATAGTGAAGGAGTAACCGGGAATCCATGAGCTCGAGGTGCGGTCGTCGAAGCGCACGCCGAGCGCCAGCAGCACGTCGGCTTGCCGTGCGGCATGATTGGCTTGATAAACGCCGCCACGTGAAACCAGGCCAAGCGCCAGCGGGTGGTCGCTTGGAATGGCGCCGAGGCCGCTGGCCGACGCCGCGACCGGAATCTGCAATCGCTCGGCAAGCGCGAGCAGCTCGGCGGCCGCGCCGCCGTAACGCACGCCCTGCCCGACCAGGATCACCGGGCGCCTGGCGCCGAGCAGCATATCGACGGCCTTGGTCACGCCCTCCGGATCGGCGCCGCAGCGCGACGAGATATTGGCGCTCCATTGCTCCGGGTTCGGCGTCTCCTCGGCGGCGGCCTCCTTGAAGATGTCGAACGGCACGTCGAGCACCACGGGCCCCGGTCGTCCGGTGACCATCGTCTTCCAGGCCTGCCGCACCGCCAGCGCCACCATGTCGCCGCGGGTCGGCTGGAACACTTTCTTGCACACGGCGCGCACAGTCGACGGAAAGTCGGCCTGGTAGTGCCGGTAGAGCTCCTGGAACGCCCCGCGGTTGAACTGTCCGGTCGGCACGTTGCCGGTGATGGCGAGGAACGGCACCGAGTCGAGGAATGCGTTGGCGAGCGCGATCGGCAGGTTGACCGAGCCCGGGCCGCACGACGTGAACGTCGCGACCGGCCTTCCCGCGACGCGGTAATAGACGTCGGCCATGAAGCCCGCGACCGTCTCGTGATGCGTGGAGATGGTCTTGATGTCGTTTGAGCGTTCGAACAGCGCGTCGATGAGCCCGATATTGCCGTGCCCGCACAGGCCGAACACGTACGGCACCTTCTCACGAACGAGATAGTCGACGATGACCTGGCCGCCGTTGAGGATGTTGCGGGTGCTCATGTGAATCTCGGGCGCGCTGCCTTGGTCAATTCGTCATCACCCGCACCGGCTTGCCGTCGATGAATCCGCGGATGTCCTCGACCACGCCGGCGAAATAGTTCTGGTAGTTCTTCAACGCCACGTAGCCGAGATGCGGCGTGAGCACGACATTGTCCATCTTGCGCAGCGGGTGATCCTTCGGCAGCGGTTCGATGTCGAACACGTCGAGGCCGGCGCCGCCGATCTTCTTGTCTCGTAGTGCGGCCAACAGGGCCGCCTCGTCCACGATTGGCCCGCGCGAGGTATTGATGAGATAGGCGGTCGGCTTCATCAGGCCGAGCTCCTGGGCGCCGACCAGCCCGCGCGAGCGTTGCGACAGCACGACATGGATCGAGATGAAGTCCGACTGGCGGAACAGATCCTCCTTACTGACATAGTCGACCCCGGCCTCCTTGCACTTCTCGGGCGTGAGGTTTGTGCTCCAGGCGATTACCTTCATGCCGAACGCCTTGCCGATCATGGCGGTGCGGGTGCCAAGCTTGCCGAGGCCGAGAATGCCGAGCGTCAGGCCTTCGAGCTCCGGGCCGATGGTGACCTGCCAGGTCTCGCCAGCCTTGAGCCGCGCATTCTCGTAGCCGATGTGCCGGGTCAGCTCGAGCATCAGGCCGATGGCGATCCCCGAGGTGGGGCTGCCGAACGACCCCGTGCCGCAGACGGTGACGCCGCGATCGGCCGCCGCCGCCATGTCGATCGAGGCGTTGCGCATGCCGGTCGTGATCAGGAGCTTGAGGTCGGAGAGCTTCTCGATGACGGCGCGCGGGAAACCGGTGCGCTCGCGCATGGCGCAGACGATCTGGAACCCCTGCAGCGCCTTCACGACATTGTCGGCGCCGCCGAGGTGTTCGTTGAACACCTTGATGTCGAGATCGCCCGAGACTTTCGACCAGTCCGCCACCTTGAGCGCGACATTCTGGAAGTCGTCGAGGATTGCACAGCGATACTTTGCCATGTGGTCTTGGTCCTTATGCAGGTTCGAGCGGGCGGCTCATGTGGGTCTTGAGGTCACCCGGGCCGGCCGCGGGAGAGGGAATGAGGGCGGGGAGCACAGGCGCGGGTCCGGTCGGGCAAAATCCGGCCTAACAAACGCGAAACCGGCCGGGCCCGCAATGGGGCCGCCGGCTAGGACGAAATCCGGATTTCAGGGGACGGTTCAGCCTTTGATGCGGGCGAGGCCGTGGATGGTGGGGGTCTCGGCAGGGGCGTGGTCGGCGGCGTGCTTGGCGCGCCACTTTGGGCCGGGTCCGCGCATGTAGTGCAGCTCGGGGCGGTAGGGGTCGACCATCGACCGGAACAGGCGAGTGAACTCGCCGAGGCCGTCGCGACGACGTCGGAACCCGGGAACTTTCTTTTTCAGCCTACCCATCGCCGTCTCCTGTCGGCTGGCCTGCGGCAGCGCGACGTGCTTGCCACTTGGTCGCGCGGCAACGCATCTTGGTTCGGACCAGAGTCGGCCCGAATTCATTAAAAACTGGTAGTTATTTGTCGAGACTTGATGAGATTTGCGATCAGCGTTGCCAGGAAGTTACGATGATGTGGCAGCCGCGGACGCAAGAACCCCGATCCCTCCGAGGCTAAGCTAAACGACCGGAAAGGGCGAGAATTCGACCGCTCTTGGGCCGTGTAGCGGTCTTGCCGTGACCGATTCGGGCAGTTAAATCAGCCGCAAATTCCCCTAAACCGGCGCTGGACGGACGCGCCCGAACACGAAGGGCAGGGCGCTTTATGGCGCGGCAGTTCATCTATCACATGCAAGGCCTCTCCAAATCCTATCCGGGGAACCGGAAGGTATTGGAGAACATCCACCTGTCGTTCTATCCGGACGCCAAGATCGGCGTGCTCGGCGTCAACGGCTCCGGCAAGTCCACCTTGCTGCGGATCATGGCGGGCATCGACACCGAGTTTAACGGCGAGGCCTGGGTCGCCGAAGGCGCCCGGGTCGGCTACCTGCAACAGGAGCCGGAGCTCGATTCCTCGAAGTCGGTGCGCGAGAACGTCATGGAAGGCGTCGCGCCCCAGAAGGCGATCCTCGACCGCTACAACGAGCTCGCCACCAATTATTCGGACGAGACCGCCGACGAGATGACCAGGCTGCAGGACGAGATCGAGGCCAAAGGCCTCTGGGATCTCAACTCCAAAGTCGACCAGGCGATGGATGCGCTGCGCTGTCCGCCCGACGACGCCGATGTGAGCACGCTCTCCGGCGGTGAGAGCCGCCGCGTCGCGCTCTGCCGGCTGCTGCTGGAGCAGCCCGAACTGCTCCTGCTTGACGAGCCGACCAACCATCTCGATGCGGAATCCGTGCACTGGCTGGAAGGCCACCTGCGCAATTATCCCGGCGCGATCCTGATCGTCACTCACGATCGCTACTTCCTCGACAATGTCACCGGCTGGATCCTCGAGCTCGACCGTGGCCGCGGCATCCCCTACGAGGGCAACTACACCGCCTGGCTGGCGCAGAAGCAGAAGCGGCTCGCGCAGGAGGGCCGCGAGGAGGAATCGCGCCAGCGCACGCTCGCCCGCGAGCAGGAATGGATCGCGGCGTCGCCGCGCGCCCGGCAGGCAAAATCCAAGGCGCGCTACAACGCCTACGAAGAGCTGGTGAAGAAGGCGGCCGAGAAGCAGACCCAGAGCGCGCAGATCGTCATCCCGGTCGCCGAGCGGCTCGGCCAGAACGTCATCGACTTCGAGGGCCTCACCAAAGGCTTCGGCGACAATCTCCTGATCGACGACCTCACCTTCCGGCTGCCGCCGGGCGGCATCGTCGGCATCATTGGACCCAACGGGGCCGGCAAGACCACGCTGTTCCGCATGATCACGGAGCAGGAAAAACCCGACAAGGGCACCATCAAGATCGGCGAATCCGTCCATCTCGGTTATGTCGACCAGTCGCGCAACTCGCTCGATGGGTCGAAGACCGTCTGGGAGGAAATTTCCGAGGGCAACGACATCATTCACCTCGGCAAGCGGGAGATGAATTCACGCGCCTATTGCTCGGCGTTCAATTTCCGCGGCGCCGACCAGCAGAAGAAGGTCGGCCAGCTCTCCGGTGGCGAGCGCAACCGCGTGCATCTCGCCAAGATGCTGCGCTCCGGCGCCAACGTGCTGCTGCTCGACGAGCCGACCAACGACCTCGATGTCGATACGCTGCGTGCGCTCGAAGAGGCGCTGGAGGATTTCGCCGGCTGCGCGGTCATCATCAGCCACGATCGCTGGTTCCTCGACCGCATCGCGACCCACATCCTGGCGTTCGAAGGCGACAGCCAGGTCGAATGGTTCGAGGGTAATTTCCAGGACTACGAGGCCGACAAGATGCGGCGGCTGGGCACGGACTCGACCATTCCGACGCGGATCAAGTACAAGAAGTTCTCGCGCTGATCTTCCGGCAATAGCATCCGATGACCGACAAGGCACCCTACCGCGGAGCGGCCGAGGACTGGTCCGCCAAGCAGTATCTCAAGTTCGAGGATGAGCGCACGCGCCCGCCGCGCGATCTCCTGGCGCAGGTGCCGCTCGACAATCCCGCGCGCGTTGTCGACCTCGGCTGCGGGCCCGGCAACTCGACCGAATTGCTGATCGAGCGGTTTCCAAACGCCCAGGTGATCGGCATCGACTCGTCACCTGACATGCTCCGCCAGGCGCGCGAGCGACTGCCCAACGGCACGTTTGTCCAGGGCGATCTCGCAACCTGGATGCCGCAGGAGCGCACCGATCTCCTGTTCGGCAACGCCGTGTTCCATTGGGTGCCGGACCATCCGAAGGTGCTGGCGCGGCTGCTGCGCTCGTTGTCGCCGGGCGGCGTGCTGGCGGTGCAGATGCCTGACAACACCCGGGAGCCCGCGCTCCAATTGATGGAGAAGGTCGCGGCTGGCGGGCCGTGGGCCGCCGCGATCGCGCAGGCCGCGGGGGCGCGCTACGATCTGCCGCGTCCGGAAGGCTACTACGACCTGCTGCGGCCGCTGTGCGGCCATCTCGACATCTGGCACACGCATTACAACCACATCATGCCGAGCCACGCGGCCGTAGTCGAATGGTTCAAGGGCTCGTCGCTGCGGCCGTTCCTCTCGCCGCTCGATCCTGCGATGCGCGAGACATTTCTCGCGACCTATACCGATGCGATCTCGCGCGCCTATTCGGTGCGCTACGACGACAAGGTGATCCTGAAATTCCCGCGCCTGTTTATCCTAGCGGTGCGTTAGGACGCGGCCTCATCTTGACCGTTGGCGGCAGCCCGCTTCACTCTGACCTTGCTCGCCACCGGTCCGGTGTCGCCCATGTCCTCGACGTAATACACCTCGTGACCGCGTCTGAGGTCGTCGAAACTCCCCGACAGCATCGCATTGCGATGGAAATAGAGCAGGCCGCCTTCCTTGGTGAGCAGAAATCCGAACTCGCCGCCGGGATCGGTCTCGGCGATCTGTCCGAGCGCCTGGTTCGGTGCATCGTGATGGGCTTCCTTGGTGCGGCCGTCGCGCTGCTCCTTGACGTCAAGCAGGCGCCGCTCGGCGATGCGAAACGCCTCATTGATGGCCTTATGGAGATCGGGATGCTGATACTTCCGCATGAGGTGATCGGGCTCGTGAGCGACCACAACGTCCGGGCGCCCAGGGAGGCCAAGCTCGATATGAACCACCGGCGGAAGGGTGCCGCTGCTGTTGGTCGCCCGTTGGTCGACGTGGACGCGGCAGGATATGATCCGGTCATAGATTTTCTCGAGGTCCGCGACGCGCTCCCGAATTTCCGTTTCCGCCCAATCCGAGCTCTCGATGTTGTGGAAAGCGATTTCGATGGGCACCTGCATGGCGTTTCTCCGGACATTCTGACTTTCGGCGCATTTCCCCGCTTTATGCTAACGCCCGGAAAACGCAATTCGTTGCAGTGTTCCGGCAAGCAGAACCGACGAGCACAACCATGACGTTTCAGGGACTTGGGCTAGCGATTACCGGCGCATGCGCCGCGGCCACGCTTTTTTTGGCCGCGCCCGCGCGCTCGGCGCCCGATCCGGGGTTCAGCCGCTGGCTGGAGAGCCTCTGGCCGCAGGCGCAAAGCAAGGGCGTCTCGCGAGCGACCTTCAGCGCCGCCATCCACGGGCTCGAGCCCGACTTGACGCTGCCCGATCTCGAGCTGCCGGGCCGCAAGGGCCAGCCGCAGCCCGGGCAGGCCGAGTTCATCCAGACGCCGGCGGACTACATCCGCGACGCGGTGATCGCGCGCCTTGCCGAACGCGGCAAGAAGCTCGCGGCCGAGCACCGCGCGACGCTCGCCGCGATCGAGCAGCGGTTCGGCGTGCCGCCCAGCATGATCCTTGCAATCTGGGGACGCGAGACCGCCTATGGCGGCCACAAACTGCCGCACAACGCGATCCGCGTGCTCGCGACGCAAGGCTATTACGGCCGGCGCAAGGACATGTTCCGTGAGGAATTGCTTTACGCATTCAAAATCCTGGAGGAGGGCCACATCTCGCTCGCCGATATGCGCAGCTCCTGGGGCGGCGCGATGGGGTTCACGCAATTCCTGCCGTCGGAGTTCTACAAGCACGCGGTCGACTTCGACGGCGACGGCCGCCGCAACATCTGGTCGTCGGTGCCGGACGCGCTCGCCTCGGCGGCGCAGCAGCTCGTCAACAAGGGATGGAAGCGCGGGCAGCGCTGGGCCTATGAGGTGCGCCCGCCCGCGGGCGTCGATTGCACGACCGGCGTGCCGGAATTCAAGCAGACGGTCGGCGAATGGCTGCAGCGCGGCTTCACGCCGACGCATGGCCGCCGGCCGAGCCAGGGCGAGATCAACGAGCCCGCGTCGCTGCTGCAGCCGGAAGGGACCTACGGGCCCGCATTCCTCACGCTCAACAACTACTTCGTGATCAAGGAATACAATTTCTCCGACCTCTATGTGCTGTTCGTCGGGCACCTGAGCGACCGGATCGGCGATCCGCGGCCGTTCGAGACGCCGTGGAGCAAGAATGTGCAGCTCCGCAGCACGCAGGTCGAGACGATGCAGAACACGCTCACGAAACTCGGTCTCTACAAGGACAAGATCGACGGCAAGGCCGGAATGCTCACGCGCGCCGCGCTCGGGCACTATCAAAAGGCCAACCGCCTCAAGGTCGATTGCTGGCCGACGGCTGCGGTGCTCGAGCACATGCAATCGCGTGTCGGCAAGAACTGACACCTGCAAAATAAGGACCCGGCAAACAAAACCCGGCGGCGCTCGCGCGCCCGCCGGGTCGGTATCGTGCGCCGGCGTGAGCCGACGAGAAATCTGACTGCGCCGGAGCGACTAGTACCCCGGGCAGACCTGCACCGGCTGGCCGGTGTAGCCGACGACGCGGCCGTAACGGTCATAGACTGGCTGGGCGGCCCAATAGCAGCCCGCGTATTGCACCGGCTGGGCGTAGCCGTCGTACACGACATAGCCGCGCGGCCGCGAAGCGAGGATGGCGCCGGTGATGATCGCGCCACCGATGATGCCGGCGGCAATGCCGGGGCCCCAGCCCCAACCGTGACGGCGCCACTGGGCATTGGCGTCCGACGCGGAAACAGCCAGCGTGCCGGCGATGGCGGCAGCGCCGACCAGTGCAGTCAGTGTCCTTTTCATCATGATCTCCTGCGGGGCGATCGGCCTGGACCGAGCGCGGATGTGAGAGAGGTTGAAGGTTCCCAAACGCCCCCATGCGTCCGAACAGCCGGCAAACAATCCGCTTTCAATTTGTCGGAATTTTGGTGGTTTTGAAGACATTTATGAACAGGAGTTTAACGAGCGCGCGATGCGGGTTCCGTTGCAGCCAACTCATGGTGCCAATCGATGCGGCGCACGCGCCCGGCTTGAGTCGCGGCCTGCTCTCTGTCATCCTTGTCGCGTTGCAGTAGGGCGCATCGGTCGAACCGAAAGGGCAAAGCCCACCTACGACACCTCAATCGTAGCGCGCCCATGCCGAACCTCGAGAATCTCAGGAAGCAGGCGAAGCTTGTGCTGCGATGGCACCGCGACCGCTATTATCCGGTTGCCGCGCAGATCAGGAGCGTCTTGCCCCGCTTCCAGAATCTGAGCGACCGCGAAGTCCTGGCGCATCCGTTCAAGCTTGCGGATGCGCAGGAACTGGTCGCCAGGCAACAGGGATTCGAAAGTTGGCGGGCGCTCAAGGAAGGACTGCAATCCATGTCAGATTCCTCATCGCAAAGCACCACGCGACCGGTCATCACCGCCGTCGCGGCTGAGTTGTTTGTCTCCGACGTCCCGGCGTCGTGCGAATTCTTCACCCGCAAGCTCGGCTTCGCCGTCGTCTATGTCTACGGCGAGCCGCCGTTCTACGGGCAGGTGAAGCGGGACGCCGCGCGGCTCAATCTCAAGTGCATGGATCGTCCCGTGATCGATCCGGAATTGCGCGACCGCGAGCAGTTGCTGTCGGCCGACATGTGTGTGGACACGGCGGACGAGATCAAGCAGCTTTACCTCGAGTTCCAGAAGGCGGGCGTCGAATTCCAGCAAACGCTCGTGCGGCAGCCTTGGGGCGCAAAAAATTTCGTCGTGAAGGACCCCGACGGCAATCTTCTGCTGTTCGCGGGCCCGGCCGAGTGAAACGTTGAGGGAGCAAGCCATGAAGATCGACGGCGGATGCCACTGCGGCGACATCACTTATGAGGCGGAGGTCGACCCCGAGCACACCACGATCTGCCACTGCACCGATTGCCAGCAATTGTCGGGCACCGTGTTCCGGACCTCGGTCCGCGCGTCCGGCAATACGTTCAAGATTCTCACCGGCGAGCCGAGGGTCTACGTGAAGACCGGCGAGAGCGGAGCCAAGCGTGCGCAGGCGTTCTGTGCGCGTTGCGGCTCGCCGATCTATGCGACCGCGGCCGAGGGTGCCGGGCCGAAGGTCTACAACATCCGCGTCGGCACCGTGCGGCAGCGGACCCAGCTGGTGCCGAAACTGCAGATCTGGTCCCGATCGGAGCAGCCATGGCTTCCCGGCCTGGGTTCGATCCGCAAGGTCGAGAAGCAGCCCTAGCCTTTAGGCCCGATGACAGGCGGTGAGAACTGGGCGACAATCCGACACATCCGCGAAAGCAAGAAGGGGGAGAATAGCGAATGGCCACATACACCTGGGATCACATCCATCTGAAGACGCCCGACCCGGACGGGATGGCGCGGTGGTTCGAAACAATGCTCGGCGCCGAGGTCATCCGGACCATGCAGCAGGGCAAGCAACGCATCGATGTGAAGATCGGCGGCGCCAATGTTTTCATCGCCGACAGCAACGGACACAATCCCCCGCCTGAAATTCCCTATCGGGGACTCGAGCACTTCGGACTGCTGGTCAGCGGCATCGACGCCGTCGCCGCTGAGCTCAAGGCCAAGGGGTGCGAATTCACCAAGGAGCCGACCACCGTGCGCCCCGGCGTGCGCATCTGCTTCATCCGCGGCCCGCAGGGAATCTCGATTGAGCTGCTCGACCGCAACCACGCCGGCTAGGGCAACCTTGTTTCCGCTCGTCCCCGCGCGAGCGGGGACCAGCCAAAGAAGAGTCCTGGATTCCCGCTTGCGCGGGAATGAGCGGATTGAGTTAATTGAACTTCAGCTGGGCGGCCTTGACGAGCGCGATGTTGGCCGCGACCTCGCGCTTGATCATGGCGTCGAACTCGGCGGACGTCATCTTCAGCGGCTCGATGCCCTGCGGCTTGAACTTGTCCTGCACCGCGGGCAGCGCCAGCGCCTTCTGCGTCTCCGCATAGAGCCGATCGATAATCGCGCGCGGCGTCTTCGACGGTACGAACAGGCCCATCCAGTAATTGTAATCGGAATCCTTCAAGCCGGCTTCGAGTGTCGTCGGCACATCCGGCAGCGCCGCCGAACGCGCCGCGGAGCTCACCGCCAGCGCCGTGAGCTTGCCATCCCGGATCAGCGGCAGCGCCGCCGAAATTCCCATGCAGGTGAAGTCGACCCGGCCGGCCATCACTTCGGTGAGTGCTTCCGGACCGCCCTTGAACGGCACGTGCACGGCGTCGTACCCGCCGGAGAGCCGCAACCGCTCCGCCGCCCAATGGGTGGCGCTGCCGACGCCCGCCGAACCATAGGTGAACTGGCCGCTCTTCTTCGCGGCCGCCACGAGATCCTGCACCGTCTTGAAGCCGCGCCCGGGGTGGACGACGGTCACGTTCGGGATAGTGCCGAACGGAATGACGGCGGCGAAGTCGCGCGCCGGATCATAGCTGAGATTGGGATAGGCCGCGGGCGCCGCCGAATGCGCGGAGGCCTGGATCAGCAGCGTGTGTCCGTCGGGATCTGCCTTGGCGACGGCGGCGGTGCCGATCGAGCCGCCGGCGCCGCCGCGGTTCTCGATCACGATGGTCTGGCCGAGCTGGCGCGACAGCGGGTCCATCACGATGCGCCCGACGATGTCCAGGGAGCTTCCCGCGGCGAACGGGACCATGGCCCTGATCGGGCGCGTCGGCCAGGTCTGCGCGGCGGCGATCCGCGGCAGCGCCGGCGCCGCGAGTGCGGCGGCGGACATGGTCAGGAACCTGCGGCGCGTGGTCATGGTCGTCCTCTCCCGATTGCTTGTTGATTCAGTGTAGTGCGGGCGAGGCCCGCGCGACATCGGACAACATGTCCTATGCCGCACGTCCTAGGCTGGCGGCGGAATCGGTACCTCATGCACCTTCATCGCCATCGCCACTGACGTGTAGTAGCCGATCAGCGCTAGCACCTCGGCGATGCCGGGCCGGCCGAGGGTCTGCTCGATCTCCGCGAATTCCGCGTCCGGCACCTTCCGGCTCGCGATCATGGCGGCGGCGAAACGGTGCACCGCCTTTTCGTGCGCATCGGTCAGCGGCGGCTCGGAGCCGGCGATAAGCGCGTCGATCACCGCCTGCGACAGTCCGACCTGCTTGCCCATCCTGACATGCGCTGTCTGTACGTAGTCGCCTTGCCAGTGCGTCGCGATCATGATGATCACCATCTCGACCTCGCGCTGCGACAGGGTCGAGCGCTTGTTGAGGAAGGTGCCGATCTGCTCCATGCCGCTGGCGATGGTGGGCGAATGAATCCAGACCCGGTAGGGGCCGAGGATGCGGCCGCGCCCGGCGACCAGCTGCTCGAAGATTTTGGTCTGCTCGGGGGTGAGCTGGTCGGGCGAGACGTCGAGGATGCGGCTCATGATGGCGGTTCGTTCCCTGGGTTTAAGTTTTGCGTGATGGTGGAGCGTAGCGCGGATCGTAAGTGAGCGAAATCGCCTCAAGGCGCATTCCGCCACGCCTCCCAGTAATCGCGGCAGGTGTAGAACAGCGTCGGATAGCCGACCGTCAGCCCCTGGGCGGAGACGACGAGACCATCGGCACCGAGTGCGCGGTTGGCGTTGCGCGTCCAGCGCGCCAGGCGGGTGAGCGTGAGCCGTTGTTCGGCCGCCGCATCGACTGCGACTACCAGCACCATCTGGCGCTGCATCTGCCAGGTCGAAATGCTCTTGATCGTGCGCCACGGAATCGGCTCGGCCGCCACCCGCACGTCGCGCAGGCCCGCGGGCGAGACCGTCACCACGGCGCCGCGTTGGGCAAGCAGCCGCCAGATCGCGACCGCCGCGCAAAAGCTGAAGAACACCAGCCCGGAATAGCCGGCGGCCATCGCGGCCGGGTCGCTGGACATGTTCGGAAACGGCCGGGACGCGAGAACCGCAGCGATACCGGTCGACATCGCACTGAACGCGAGCAGCGTGAGCAGCCGCGATGGCGAGGCGTGGAATTCGATGGTGCGCGTTGTATCCGTCGACATGGCGGTCGTCCGGGCGGAGGCGTCGCCCGGCGTGTGGAGCGAGGGGATCCTAGTTGCTACAGTGCGGCCAACGATACAAGCCGCCACCGCAGAGCGGCGCAACAGGGAGGACCACCATGCTGACAAGACGCACGTTCATCGGCACGACGCTTGGCGCCGGCGCGGCGCTGGTCGCAGGCACGCCTCCGGTCATCGCCCAGCGCAAGCGCACGATCGTCAACTCGCAGGTGCATATGTGGAAGGCAAATTCGCCCGACTGGCCGTGGGCGCCGGGCGCCAGGCCGCAACTGCCGGAGCCCTTCACCATCGAGCGCATTCTGCCGCTGATGGACGAGGCCGGCGTCGATCGCGTCGTCATCGTTCCGCCGAGCCTGAACAACCGGAATGACTATGCACTCGAAGCCGTCAAGCGCTATCCGAATCGTTTCGCCGTCATGGGCCGCATTCCACTGCAGGATCCGAAATCGGCTGCACTACTCCCGAAATGGAAAGAGCAGCCCGGCATGCTCGGCCTGCGGGTGACGTTCAGCTCGCCAGCCGCCATCGCCTGGCTCAAGGACGGGACCGCCGACTGGTTCTGGCCGGCGGCCGAGCAGGCCGGACTTCCGGTCATGTTCCTGGCCACCATGCAGGGCCCTACTTTCGAACGCATCGCCGAGCGGCATCCGCAGCTCGCGCTGATCGTCGACCACATGGGGGTCGCGTCTGCTGTTGCCCGCGCCGGACGCACCGCGGAAGCGATCAAGCACACGCTTTCGCTGGCAAAATTTCCGAACGTATCGGTGAAGCTGTCGTCGGCGCCCCTGCTGTCGAACGAGCCCTATCCGTTCAATGACATGACCCCACACATCCGGGCGCTGTTCGACGCCTACGGCCCGCGGCGATGCTACTGGGGCACCGACATCACCAACTCCTTCGACAAGACGACCTATCGCCAGCGCGTCACCCATTTCACCGAGACGCTGAACTTCCTGTCGGAGGATGACAAGGATTGGGTCATGGGCCGAGCAGTTCTCGAACGGCTCAAATGGGCCTAGGAATTGGGCGTCCGGCAGCGCGAAAAAAAAGATTGACGCCGCTGCATACGGCCGCATTCGCATGCTACTGCGTAGGCGGGCAGGGGCAACCCGCCGACAGGAGCAGGCATGGCCGACGACGCGAAGGGTGACAAGGCGAGTGCGGAACTCAGGAAACTGGCGCAGGTCGAGGATGGCAAGAAGGCTATGCTGGACTACGAGGCCCAAGCGGCGGCCATGCGGGCCAGGACCGATAAGCTGAGGGCGCTGCGACTGGCGCGCGACGCCGCCGCCCCGACCGCGCCGGCCAAGACATCGGCAAAGGCGACCGCGGCCAAGAAGCCCGCCAAGGCGTCGAAGGCAAAGCCGCGGGCGCTGTCGGACTGGCTGAGCGATCAGAAGAAGGACGGGCGCGACTAGTGCTCCGAACCCGAAGTTCGCACATTTCCATTGATTTCATTGAGTAAATCTGCTCTATGCTGCATCCCTGTAGCGCTCCCGCATTCGCACTGGTTGGGAGGCATTCGTGAGGGGAAGCTGGCAATGTCTGTCCGCAAGCGCATTTGGAACGGCCCCGGCGGTGAACCGAGGGAAGCCTGGATCGTCGACTACGTCGACCAGCAGGGCGACCGCCACATGAAGACCTTCGACAGGAAGCGCGACGCCGACGCCCATCACGCCATCGTCGGCGCCGCCGTCCGTGCCGGGACGCATACCGCCGACAGCAAGAGCGTCACGGTCGCCAAGGCCGCCGGGCTGTGGCTCGAAAGCTGTGAAGCTGCCGGGCTGGAGCGGTCGTCGATGACGTCCTACCGGCAGCTAGCCACCCTGCACATCACGCCGATCCTGGGCGCGCTGCGGCTCTCGCAATTGACCGTCCCGCTGGTGCGCGGCTTCGAGGACCGGCTGCGCCAAGACGGACGCTCGCCGGCCATGGTGCGCAGGGCACGCCGCGCGCTCGGCGGCATCCTCGCCGACGCGCAGGAGCGCGGGCTGGTGGCGCAGAACGTCATCTACTCACTGCGCAAGAACCGCCGCTCGCGCCGTGCCGACGGCAACGGCAAGCTCAAGATCGGCGTCGACATTCCGGCGCCCGCCGAGATGCGCGCAATCGTCGGCTCGCTCGACACCGCGGCCGGGCGCCACCGGCCGGTGCTCCTCACCGCGATCTTCACCGGACTGCGTGCCTCAGAACTGCGCGGGCTGCGGTGGGAGGACGTTGATCTAAAACGCGGCGAGCTCCACGTCCGCCAACGCGCCGACCGCTACAACAAATTCGGCCGGCCGAAGTCGGAGGCGGGCGAGCGCGCCGTGCCGCTGCCGCCGATGCTGGTCACGGCATTGCGCCAGCATCGCCTCGCCTCACCCAAGAGCGAGCTCGGTCTCGTCTTCCCCAACCGCAAGGGCGGCGTCGATCTCCGTATCAGCATCGTCCGCTGGGGCTTCCATCCGGCGCAGGTTGCCGCCGGCGTCGTCGATCGGCATGGCGCTGCGAAGTACAAGGGCCTGCATGCGCTGCGCCACTTCTACGCCTCGTGGTGCATCAACCGGAAGGTCGATGGCGGACTCGAACTGCCGCTCAAGCTGGTGCAGGCGCGGCTCGGTCACGCTTCGATTCAGATGACCGCCGACACCTATGGCCATCTGTTCCCGCGCGGTGATGATGGCAGCGAGCTGGCGGCAGCGGAACGGGCGTTCCTGGCGGGATGATCCAAAATCCGACCCAATAGGAAGGCCGTGGGTGCGTTAAACGACGCGCCCAGGTATCTCAGCATGGGGGTAAATCGGCGTTTGGACGGCTTGCAAAAGACCGGCCGTCGCCAGCTTTGCAACCTCGGCAACGTCGCTATCGGTGAAACGCCCGCGCAGTTTCAACATCGCGCCGCACCGCTCCAAAAAAATACTCCGCCGCTCGAGCTTCAGCCCGGCGGCGGCGTCCATGATGATTCTAAGTTGATCGTCGCTGAGAGAAACCATTGCCGGATAATGCCGCAGCGGTGACGGTTTTCAAGTTAGCCTGCGAACGGGGCGGCAAACGCCTGGCGCAGTGGACGCCAAGTTAGAGACTGAATTTTCACGCTAGTCGTTTTCACGCGCACGGTGCTTCTCAATATCCTCAGCTTCCTTCTTATCAATATTGGTCAGTTTGCTGCTGGCTGCAGAGCCTTGGGCATGCAGCAGTTCGTCAAGCTTCGCGTGCAGCGCCTGCGTATCTCTGTGGTGCGCCCGTTGGATGACGAGCGTCATAAACCACGTCGCGAGTAGCGCAACGCCGTGCCAGTCGATAAAACTCCCGATCAAAGATAAACCAGAGCGCTCCGTAGATTGGCACCGTGAGAAATGCCCACGGCTGCGAGGTCCACATACCTAGAGTTGTGAGCCCTTGGCGGATCGTTGGTATTGCCATGATCACAAACTCCTGTGGCGTTAGAGCGCCGGAGACCGCATTCTAAAGCGGACATCCCGCCATGTCCGCTCACATGTCTGCTTTCAAGGGTAAAGCGGACGGGACGAATTTATGAGTACACGTCCTAGACCAGCTTCCGCGCCAAGAATCCGCGCCGCCACAGCACATCGAGCGCGGCGTCGAGGCTTCGCGCGATCGCATACTGCGCACCGGCGGCGATCGCCTGCGCCTCGAACGCGCGTTGCAATTCGGACTGTGTGCCGCGCGAGGTTTTCAGTTCGAGAAACAATGCGGGCGCACCGGGACGCACGAACAGCAGATCGGCCGCGCCAGGACGGACGCCCATCCGTTTCAACCGCGAGCCGGTGATCGCATCACGCCGTTCGCCGTTGCCGATGTGCAGCCAAAGGCAGTCCGGCGCGGCAACTTGTTGAGGCAATCAACGAGCGAACATTGGATCTCAAATTCCGAACATTCCCATGCCGTCAGCGTGAACGGTCTAGGACGTGGCCTATCCAACATCGTCATCACCAACAAGCCGCTACCCCAAGAGTGTAACAATCTGTAACAGCGCATTTGCAGAAGGCCCGCCAATTCCGACTTGTCCAATGAACACGAAATGAACAAGCAGCCCACGGGCCGTTCAGGCACATTGATGTAATGGGTCTAGCAACAGCCATTTCTCTGGCTGCCGGGCTGTGTGGGTTCCTTATCCCCACTCCAATCAACCCCTCGGGAGAAATCCATGCGCAAAGTTCTGCTTTCGCTGGTTGTGGCCGTCGCTATGGGCTTCGGCTTCACGATGATGAATGCCAATGCAGCGCCCGTGTCGCCGTCGGCTGTGCAGCCGTCGGTCATCGACACCGGCCTGACCGAAGACGTGCAGTGGCGTGGTCACCGTCACCATTGGCGCTGGTCGCGTGGTCACCGTCACCATTGGCGCTGGTCGCGTGGTCACCGTCACTATTGGCGCTGGTCGCGCCGCTGGTAGTAAAGGCCTAATGTTGGGCAGACTGCTTGCAGATGACCGAAATCGGTACCTTGGCGCGTTTGGTCCTTGAACTAGCCCAAGCTGTTCAGGATATTCATGACCGTCTGCAAAAGCTTGAGGCGGCACCGCCACAATCAAACTGAGACACTGTAAAAGAAACCGCCCGGCGCTGATTCGGGCCGCAGAGCACATGCCCCTGACCTATCGCGATCGAGGAACGTCAGGCACGCAGCTCGACATTGTGAGCGGGCAAGTCGTCGTCGGTAGCTTGTGGAAAGCTGCCTTGAGCATCACGGCGGGACAAGCTGTCCGTTGGCATTGGACGTTCCATTCGGGTCCGACGACCGCCGCCGCGCACGACGCAGCGGATTCACTCGATGATGCAAAGGCATTGATCGAAGAACTATGGACCGCATGGCTCGACGCTGCCGGCCTGAAAGAAAGAAAGCTGATGCACGTGTTCTGGCTCACCTACGACGCACACCGCGAGGCGATGTTCAATGCGCTTAGAATGCCCCGCCATAACTCAGAAACGGCCCTGTGCCCCAGCACCCTCAGCGCCCATGTTCCGCTAGCGCCCCTGTTCCCTGTTCCGCTCTGATCTCAAGGATTAGCCCGATGCGGGGCGGTGATGTCGGTCGCCTTGCTGTCTTGTCAGCGGGTGCTGGGAACAACATGCGGAACGTGGCGACTGATGCGACGTTGTCTCCGAGAGGACCATCGGAGATGTGTACATGTCATCCAAATCACTGACCGCGCTGGTTGCAACCGCGTTTATCACTTGTAGCGGAGCGGCCTCGCTCGCCCAAAGTAGCGGAACGGCCGGCACCAGCGGCACGGGCACCGGAGCGGCCGGCGGCACAGGAACAGGATCGGCGACGGGAACATCGCCTGGAACCTCGGCGCCCGGAAGCTCCGTGCCGAGCGGCACCGGCCCTATGCCGGCGCCCACGCCGGGACAATCGTTCACGTTCCCATCGCAATCGGGAACGCCGGGCACCGGCACCACCGACAACCGCGTGCCGAGCGGCAGCGGCCCTACGCCGGCGCCCACGCCGAGACAATCGTTCACGTTCCCATCGCAATCGGGAACGCCGGGCACCGGCACCACCGACAACCGCGTGCCGAGCGGCACCGGCCCTACGCCGGCACCCGCGCCGGGACAATCGACAGCAACGCCGCAGGCTCCGGGCTCGCAAACCGGCAACTCCAACGCCCTGACGACGCAACCGCAGACGCCAGGTTCTGAAACCGGCGGCTCTAGTCCCACAACGGCGCAGCGGCGCGAGTGCGACAACGCGGCGGAGCGGACAGCGGGGCCGACGCTCGGCGACACGACGACAAGAATGGGGACCACAACGGGGACCGGCACCACCACGGGCGGAACGCCACGCATTGTCGAGGATCCGCGTCTGCCGAAGGAAGATAGATCGCGGCAAGGTAGAACAGCGGCTGGGTGCTAACCGGGCTTTAGAGCACCAGGGTCAAAAGGTTCTTGGCCCGATGGTCCAATTCGCGCGAAAGTATTTTCGCGTACTCTTCGGACTGTTTGCGCTCGGTGATGTCATGGAAGCCATTGACAGCGCCGACGATGTTTCCATCGTCGTCCTTGACGGCTTCGATGTTGACGAGCGCGATGCCGCGCGCGCCGTCTGGCCGCTCGATGTGGACCTCCTGATCATGCACGCAGATGCCGGTGCGCAGAACTTCGGCCATCGGGCACTGATCATGCGGGAGTAGGCTGCCATCGGGACGAAACATCCCGTACGATCCGCATCGGAATGAGTCGTATCGAGCTCTCCAGGAGGCGGAATGAACCTCATCGATTCACCCCTCTTCGCCGGTTTATCCCCGAGCGCGTTAAATGACATCCTGGGCCGCATGACCGCCCGCGGCTACACCACCAATCAGTACGATTGTCGAGAGGGGCCCTTCATGGCGCTCCACCGCCGCAGCTTCCTGCATCTCGCCGTGGGAGCCGCCGCCGTGCCCACCGCGTCGCGGCTGGCGCACGCGCAAGGCTATCCGTCGCGCCAGATCACATTGATCGTGCCGTTCTCGGCTGGCGGTCCAGCCGACACGGTCGCGCGCGTGATGGCCGAGCACATGCACACTTCACTCGGCGAAGCGGTGATCATCGAGAACGTCACCGGCGCCGGCGGCAGCATCGGCGTCGGCCGCATCGCGCGCGCGACGCCCGACGGCTACACCTTCGGGATGGGTATCTCGAGCACGCAGGTAGTGAACCCGATCATCTATTCCCTGCCCTATGATGTCGAGACGGACTTCGAGCCGATCACCCTGATCGCCAGCACGCCGCACTTCATCGTCGCGAAGAAGACGAACCCGGCCAACGACCTGAAGGAGTTTATCGCCTGGCTAAGGGCCAATTCGGACAAGGCGACCGCGGGCACCGCGGGCAACGGCAGCCCACCCCACCTTGGCGCGATGTTCTTCCAGCATGCGTCCGGGACCCGCTTCGACTTCGTGCCCTATCGCGGCAGTGCTCCGGCCATGCAGGATCTAGTCGCCGGGCAGATCGATCTCATGGTCGACGCGCCGCCGTCGGTGCTGCCGCAACTGCGCGCGAACACCATCAAGGTCTACGCACTCGCCGCCAAGAGCCGGCTCGCCAGCGCCCCTGAGATTCCGACCACCGACGAAGCCGGCCTACCCGGGTTCCATTTCTCGGCCTGGTTTGCGTTCTTCGCACCCAAGGGCACGCCGAAGCCGATTATCGACCGCTTGAACGCGGCGGCCGTGGAAAGCCTCGCCGATAGCGGCGTGCGCGCGCGGCTCGCCGATTTCGGGCTCGACATCTACCCGCGCGAGCAGCAGACGCCGCAGGCGGTGACGGCGCTGCACAAGGCTGAAATTCAGACCTGGTGGCCGATCATCAAGGCGGCCAAGATCAAGGGCGACTGACCCGACGGCTGAATGGCAACGTCCCTCGTTCCGTAAATCGATCGCAACGACCGACTACATGTGGCTGAGGCAGACTGGCTAGCCCTATCCTGCGCAATATTCCTTCTCTGCTTCGTGAGGGGCAGCCGACCACGGCAGCGCCCGCGGCCAGATGCAGAAAATTGCGGCGGGGAAGTTTCATGGCGGTGCCTCCCAACAAAGGCTCGCGAGCATCGGATTGATCCGCAAAGCAGATGTCGATTGATTGTGCGAATGCTCGCCCGCCGGAGGGCACAGGCGCTGCCATTAAATGACACAGGACTTCGGCACGTCCCGCTGGCTGCTCTCGAATGAAAACTACACTGGTGCCAGTACGCGCGGAAGGGGGCGCGATGTCTCCTTGGGGCCCAAAGCCGACATGAAGCGATGTCTGCTTTTACTTCCGCTTTCGGGGGTAAAGCGGACTCTATGTGCTCGCTTTGAGTATTTCCGCTTGTGACCCTGAGCGGTCATGCAACTCGCCGGGGAACCTGGCGTGCGTTGGCTCAACGGGCGTTGCCTTACTCCGGCTCTATCTTTGCATCCTTCACGATCTTCGCCCACTTTTCAGTCTCTGAAATAACAAACGATCTCAATTCCTCCGGCGAGCTTGCGACCGGCTCAATTCCGACCGCGAGCAGCTTTGATGAAACCTCCCTGTCGGCGAGCGCTTCGCGGAACGCAGCGTTCAGCCGATCCACCACCGCTCTTGGCGTCTTTGCGGGGCAAACGCCGCAAACCAGGCGGTCAGCTCGTAGCCCTTTAGCCCGGCTTCATCGAGCGAAACAAGGTCCGGCGCCAGCGGCGAGCGTTGCAGGCTCGATACCGCAAAACCCTTCAGCTTGCCGTCGCGGACGGGCGGCAGCGAGGTTGTGACGTCGCCGAAGAACAGCGATATCTGTCCACCCAGCAGATCAGTCACTACAAGCGGATTGCTACGATACGGCACATGCAGCATGTCGATGCCAGCCATGGTCTTCAGAAGTTCGCCGGCCGCGCGTGATGAGGTCGAGCCGGAGCCGAACGTCAACTTGCCGGGATTGGCCTTGGCATAGGCAATGAGCTCCTGAATGGAATTGGCCGGAACCGACGGGTGGCCGACCAGCGCCAGCGTAATCACCCCAAGCTTTGTGAGCGGCTCGAAATCGGCGACTGCGTCGTACGGAACGCGCTTGAGCATGCTTTGGTTGGCGGCATGGGTCGTGTTGGAGGTGATAAAGACGGTGTATCCATCCGGCGCCGACCGCACCACGGCTTGGGCTGCCGGGACGCCGCTGCCGCCACCGATATTCTCGACGATGACGCTCTGGCCGAGAGACTGTGACAGCCGGTTGCCGAGCAGCCTAGCAGGCGTATCGGTTGCGCTGCCGGCCACGAATGGGACGATGAACTTGATGCTCCGGCTCGGGTAGCGGTCCTGCGCGGTCGCGCTCCCCGCGAGGGCCGCAAGCGCGACGCCGACTGCGATCATTCGCACAGAGTCTACTCATTGGCTTGTTTCCTCACTATCGGTGTTGTCGTCAGTCGCCATCGCGTGGCGTGGTGATCCGTACCGGAATTTCAAGCAGCAGATACGAAAGCGATTTGCCGTGGCCGTCGAGCCCAAGGCTCGTGTTGACGCCGCCTTCCGGCACATCGTCAAGCACGAAATTGAACGCCGCGAGGTTCGGCAGGTCGTAGCGCACGACGCGCGATGGTCTGCGGCCAACGAACACCGTGGCGACCCGTTCCGCCGTCACCTGCTGCGCCACCGCCGAATAGTACGCTACGTCGCGGCAAACCAGCGCGATGTTAAGTCGATTGCCCTTGTCGCCGGAGCGGGCATTGGCGATTTCATGCAGCCGGACCATCCGCGAGGTCATTGCGAGGCTCCGACAAGCGTTACTTGCGGGCGCGCAAACCTGCGCTCAATGAGGCACGAAGCGCTGGCAAGCCCGGGGGGTGAGGCGTTTACGCACGCCCGCACCCCCCGGCCGGGCCGGCGCAATAGAGCGCCTCGACCTCGTCGAGCAGAAGCTCAACCTCAGCGGCGGTTTGGTGATATCGAGCACCACGTCTGGCGCCAGATAGGCCGACGGGTCGTCAATCTCATACAATAGCTGCTCAATGACCATGAGCCGATCAACACGTCCGCCCGTTCCCGCCGGCTTGGTGACGACCGTGCTGCCGTCGGAATCGATCTCGGCGTTCGAGTGCCGGATTGAAACCCCGTGTCGCATCGCGCGTTGGCGGTCGAGTTGGGACAGCGCTATGGTCCGCTCCGCAAGCGTCTCGAATATCAGGAAGCGCGTTCCTGGAAGCGTGGCCAAAGCACTTGCAACGGGACCGGCGGCGTCGGTGCGATCGCACGCGAAACCGGCTCCTGCGCCGATGAACACCTTCGCAGTATTCGCTCGCCCTCTTGGCGGCGACGTTACCTCGTCGGTACGTTTAGGATCGCGCGCCCCCCTGCACTCGGCCAGATCCTTCTGATTCTTCTGTCTGGTTTTGATGCTGTGGACGGCTCCTCCACCGGCACGTGAGTGCCATGGATGTGGGTGCTGTTAAGGCTCCCACGATTCGGAGGAGCTAAGTCATGCAAGCAGTCACGACAATCGGTCTCGACATCGCAAAGTCGGTTTTTCAAGTGCACGGCGTTGATGCGGAAGGCCAAGTGGTCATTCGCCGTCAGCTCAAGCGCCGGTACGTGCTGGCATTCTTCCAGAAGCTGCCGCCGTGCCTGGTTGGTATCGAAGCGTGCGCCTCGTCGCATCATTGGTCGCGCGAACTGCAGGCGCTTGGTCACAAAGTTCGGCTGATGCCGCCGGCCTACGTGAAGCCCTATGTCAAGCGGCAGAAGAACGATGCCACCGATGCGGAGGCGATCTGCGAGGCCGTGAGCCGACCGAACATGCGGTTCGTCGAGACCAAGACGCCTGAGCAGCAAAGCTGCCTGATGCTCCATCGGACGCGCCATCTCTTCATCCGCCAGCAGACTGCGGTGATCAATGCGATCCGCGCCCATCTTGCCGAGTTTGGGATCGTCGCGCCGGTCGGTCGCAATGGAGTCGAGCAGCTGCTCGGGGTCGTTGCCGATGCAAATGACAAAAGATTGCCCGAGGTCGCACGTGCCTGTGTTGGCGCTCTCGGCGCCCAACTACAGATGTTGAAGGCGCAGATACTCGAGTTCGATCGCATGATCAGGGCCTGGCATCGCTCCAGTGAGGCAAGCAAGCGGCTCGACGCGATCCCCGGCGTCGGACCGGCGCTGGCCACCGCCCTGGTTGCCAGCGTCGCTGACCCGAAGGCGTTCCGATCGGGACGGGACTTCTCGGCCTGGATCGGGCTCGTCCCAAAGCAGAACTCGAGCGGGGGTAAAGAGCGGCTCGGCAATATCAGCAAGCGAGGCGATCGCTATCTGCGCAGCCTGTTCACTGCCGGCGCTCTGGCCGTGATCCGTTATGCCAAGATCCACGGCACCAAGCATCGGCCGTGGCTCACGGCGTTGCTGGCGCGGCGACCGACCAAGGTCGCGGCCATCGCGCTCGCCAATAAGCTCGCCAGAATGGCGTGGGCGATGTTGGCCAGGGGCGAACGCTACAAGGAACCTGCCGCGCTCGCGGCTTGAACGGGATCACACCGGTATCCCCGGCGTGACGGAACGGTTGGGAGGGCGAACAGCGCGTAATGCAGAGCCGGTCGATCCGGCGATCAGGACAACCCACTAGGGCCAGTGCATTGTCGAATGCGAGGTTTTGACCGGGACCTGATCCGCGGAGGGCATTATGGCCAGCGGTCACGTGAACCGCGCTAACAGGCCGAACACATGGCCGCACCGACCAACCCTGCGACGTGAAGATTCTCCTTGCCAACCCGGAGCCGTCCACACATGGCCCTAAGCGGACGTGCCGAAATGCGCACCGCATGTCCGCTGTTGAGGGATAAGCGGACTCGATTTGCTCACAGCGAGCTTTTCCGCTTGTGACCCGCAACAGACGAACAACTCATTCAATCGGACTTTGCCGGAGGAGCCACCTGGATGACCTCACCGCAGCCGGCACGCTCGATTGCGCGCTGAATCAGACCCGATGCCTTAGCCTGCTCGACAAACTCGTTGATATAGGCGAGCCGTCCGGCGTGGCCCTTTGGAACCGCCATGCCGGTACAATTCCCCCCGTAGGCATCCTTCAAAACCCGTGAGCCGGGCAGTTTGGCGGAATAGTCGACAAGCAGATCACGGGCTGATGCGAGCGCGTCCGCATTTCCAGCACGCAGCATGTCTAGCGCGGCCTCCGGGATTTCGGTGTCAAGGAGTTTAGCGTGCTGCACGATGTGGCACAGAGCTAGGGTCGACGCGTGATTGCGCACGACCGTGATGCGAACCCCAGGCCGGTCCGCGTCGGCGACGCCGAAGATCGAAGAACCAGCCGGCACCAGATAGGTAAAGTCAAACTGGATGACCGGAGGGGAGAAGTCTACCTCCGCGGCCCGAGATGCGGTAATTCCCATAAAGGCCATATCGCATGTCCCGGTCTTGAGACACTCGACAACCTCAACAGGAGTTTGAAGCCCGGCTAGGAGCGCTTCAACGCCAAGGCGCGCCGCGATCCCACGAAGGAGTTCTAGGGCCACCATCCCAGGCCCCAAGCCCCGTAGCTCTTCGGTTACTTCATCCTTGGTATACTGTGGGAGGAACAGCGCGGATCGAATTCTGCCTGCTTGCACAAGGTCCGCTATCCGTGGGTCGGCTCGCACTGTCCGGGACGGGGTCACAGGAGTAGAACTCCCTCGTTCCTCGCTGGCACCTGCATCTGAAACTACATGAGCCCTACGTGTGGCGGAAGCATTCTGATGTCGCTCATGGCCGATTTTGTTGCAAAACGATTTTGCGCATTCGAGCGCGCAAGATTGATTCAAAATTGCATGTCGATGCGCAACGTTGATTCAAAAACCTGTTCGCTCCGATTCGATTGTTGCGTATCTCTATTCTACAGCCAATCTGCGGTGACTTTTGCAACAAAATCGGCCAAAAGCGGAAGTACAGCGGCACCCTTGCAGCAACGTGTCGCCTGCGGAGACTATCCCCCGAACCGTAACCATTAGAAATTCTGGGGCTTGGTCGAAAAACAATGCTGGCAAGTTCGCTCTGTCCGTCAACGGTTACTTTCTTCTTCGAGCTCAGTGGACGGTCCGGTACACGTTATCCAAGTCCGCCCGGCAAGCCAGGCTAAATGGGAGAAGGAGATCGGAATCGGAGTTCCTGGACAACTCCGCCATCGCGAGTTTCCGAAGGTCCACGCTCGGCTTGAGTGAGATCTCGATAAGCCCTTTGATCACCGCCTCTGCTTCGCCGATGACGTTCGGCGGAGCAAAGAGTCTCATTCGGTTTGCAAAGTCCAATGAGATGCTGGGTATCGCCGCCCAGTGTGATCTCGTCATGCACGCGGGCGTTCAAAAGCAGAATTCGAAGCGCTCATAATGAAATCCGCGTAGACCGCCTCCCGCTTCGTGGTCTCACGCGCAACTCGCTGCAGCCGATCTTGGTAGCGTTGAGTGTACATGGCGGCGGCCAGCGAGGCGCAACCTCCTATGAGTGCTCCAGCAAGCCCCGAAATCGCGCTCAGGAGGGATGGATCGATGTGCATTTCGGCTCCGGTAAGAGACGCCTGCTGCTCGGCCGCAGGACTGCGTATTCTAAGTTCCTAATTTGTTGGCCGATGACGGACGATGGGGAAGTGCACTTCGCAGCTGAACATCCTGTCTGAGTAGATTGCTACTCCATGTTGCGGCCAATCTCAGTCGTGCTATTCGTCGGGTTCTCTGACGACCGCCGGCTGGAGATCGTCCGGTTCGGCGTCTTCGTCATCGTCCCCGTCATCGTCATCGTCCTCGTCGTTGGGGTCTCGCGGCGGCATCATGTTGCCCTTGACGAGGGCGAAGCTCCAGTCGACCAACCAGCTAGAAGCGTTCTCGGGAATGCACGGGGTCATGTCGGCCTCCTGTTGGATGTCACGACATTCACGGACGGATGTTAGCGCTCAAGCTCGCGGTCGGCAAAGGGTCTGCAAAGCTGCCTAACTGTGCCCGCATCGAAACTGTGCCATGTGGGCCGGAACTCGAACGGGCGCATGTTCAAGCCTTGTCGCTGCGTTCGCCTGCGGGAAATTCCAAGCAGGATGATGACAATTTTCGAAAGTTCGCTAATCAAAGGCCGACTTTCCGCTATGGGTCAGAATGCGACATTGATTGACGGCACCGCCACTGGGACCCAAGCCGGTATTCGCCGCGCAGTGAGGTGTGGCAGAATGGGATCGCGTTGAGAGCGGCAGCCCGGCGGAGTCCGCCGGATTGGCGGGCTAATGACCAGCATTTCGAATAAGACGATGGCCTAGATCGTGAGATTGCTTAAACGCCTATTGCAGCGTTTGCTGATCCTAGGCTTGGGCATCTTTAGTGTCTGGTTGATTGTCTTTGTGGTCTTCGAATTTGCGGACCGTAGGCTGCCATGGTTTCTGGCGTTGGGCCTGACTTATGGAATAGCAGCATACATTGTCCTGCCGCGCGCGGTCCGCATGGGTCTAAAGGTCCTTCAGCGTAAGTCTGTGCCCAGCTTCACGACCACAGGGGACGGGTTGCCCGGCGATCCAGTCAACCTTGCGCTCGTAGGGACCCTTCAACAGCTTCGTGCTGCTTTTGCTACTGCCGGCTGGTCAGAGGCCGATCGGTTGGATCTGGCAAGTTCGTGGCGCATGATTCGAGCATTCGTATTCAAGTCACCGTATGCCACCGCCCCATTTAGTACGCTCTACCTTTTTGGACGCGGACAAGACATCGGCTTCCAGAAGGCAATCGACAACAGCCCACGGAAGCGCCACCACATACAATTCTGGGCTTTGAGCCTCGCGCGTGCAGAGGACACGGCGGGAACAACGAGCTTCTGGCTAAACACCGATCGGCCTCCAGACGATGCATGCGTTCTCTGGGTCGGAGCCGGGACCAAAGATACTGGTCTCTCCCTGACGCAACTCACATTTCAGATCACCCACGCTACCGATTCGGATACGAATGCCGAACGGGACTACATCATTACTGAGTTGAGCAACAATCGAGTCATCAAGGCCGTGACATCATATCAACCCCGTCAACGTATGACCGGGGAGCACGTCAACCACTACATTACCGATGGTGAAGTTACATTGGCGAACCTGGTGTAATTAGGCGCCGAAGAAATGGCTATCTCTGGCCGGGCACGAACCGAGTGGCGGCAGCCGCCGCCGTCGTGAATGTCCACCTTGGGTCACAAGCGGAAATCCTCAAAGCGAGCACAGAGAGTCCGCTTTTCCCCCGAAAGCAGACGTGCGAGCAGACATCGCTTGATGTCGGCTAGGGCCATAAGCGGACATGCAGGGTTATTCGATCACCTCGTCGGCGCGCGCGAGCAGCATGGGCGGCACTTCGATCCCGAGCGCCTTGGCGGTCTTGAGGTTGATCGCCATCTCGTACTTGGTCGGTGCCCGCACAGGAAGGTTCGCGGGCTTCTCGCCCCGCAGGATGCGATCGACGTAGGTTGCCGCGCTTTGATAGATCGCGACGGGATCGATGCCGTAGGAGATGAGCGCGCCGTTGGCGACGATGTAGCGGAACGCGCCGATCGTCGGAAGCTTGTGCTCGATGCCGAGCTCGGCGAGCGCCTTGCGATTCCCGCTGGTGACCGGATTGGGCAGGGCCACGACGCCGCCTCCGGGCACGCGGGCGAAGCTCGCGATCGCGCGCGCAAACTCGTCTGCGTTACGCACACCGGCTCCCTCGACGGCGACCTTCAGTGCCGGCCCCGCCGTCTCGGCCGCACGCAGAAAGCCATCGTTGGCGGCGACGTCGGGATGAAAGAGTACCAAGGCTCGCGTGATGGCAGGCGCAGCCTCCTTCAGCGTCTGCAGCCACTTGCCGCCCATCGCGGGCTCGTAGTGCATGAAGCCGGTCGTGTTGCCGCCCGGGCGCGCGAGGCTCGTGACAAAGCCGCTTCCGACCGGATCGCCGACCTGCACGAACACGATCGGCGTCGCGGGCGCCGCTCTCCGCATTGCCGCCAGCGCCGGATTGCCGACCACGAGGATCGCTTCGAGCGACTGGCTCGCGAGTTCGGCCGTGGACGCGCGCAACCGATCCAGATCGATCCGGACGACAACCATCGCGAGATTGCGACCCTCGATCCAGCCGAGCTTCGCCAGGCCGTTGCGGAACGCCGCCGAGCGCGCTTCTCGTTCCTCATTGTCCTCGGCCGCGCCGGCGTACAGGATACCGATGCGCCGCATCCGATCGGCCTGCTGTGCGTGTGCGGCGACCGGCCATGCAATCGCAGCGCCGCCGAGCAGCGTGATGAATTCGCGCCGTCTCGTCGGCCCCTCTCTAGACGTAACGAGACTGATCGGCATGGAACTTACCATACCGGCCCGATTTGTGTGAACTTGGTTCACGTACAGAAGGGTGGAAGGGATTTCCCGTTGGCCTGCTCAGGTCGCCTTTGGGTCACAAGCGGAAATCCTCAGAGTGAGCACAGCGAGTCCGCTTTACCCCCGAAACCAGACATGAGAGCGGACATCGCTTCATGTCCGCTTCGGGCCACTTCCCGGACTCATGCACCGCAACAAAAACCATCTCTATTCGACCACCTCGTCGGCGCGCGCGGAGCGTTGGTCGTGAATGGATGGTTATAATTCATGGTCAACAACAGCAATGCAATGCCTGCTATGCCGCCGAACACGGCGGTTGTCAGCGACCATTGGTTCGCCGGTATTCTGGAAATTTTGAAGACCGCAATGCAAACTGCACCATAAAGCAAACACAACAGAATTCCACGATCAGTCCCTTGCCATCATGCCGCGCGCGAAGCTACCTAGGGGGTCAATGTCCAGGGTGGATCGCATCGTTGAGATAAATGCAGGTGAGAATTGCAAAAACGTAGGCTTGGAGGAAGGCGATCAGCAATTCGAGAGCCATCAGCGCCACCGTCATAGCAAACGGGATGACTGCGCCGAGCCATCCAAGAATACCCACTGCGCCCAGCATGGTGACGAAGCCACCAAACACATAGAGCGTGATATGACCGGCAAGGATATTGGCGAACAAGCGAACGCTGTGTGAGAGCGGGCGCGACAAAAACGAAAGCACCTCGATGGAAGTTACCAACGGAAGGATATAGATTGGAACCCCGCTAGGTACGAAGAGCTTCAAGAAGCGGAATCCGTGTTTCCAAAATCCGTAGATGATCACCGTGAAAAATACTAGCAGGGCGAGCGACGCCGTAATGATAATTTGGGCCATCACCGCGAAGGTGTGGGGAATTAAGGCGATAATGTTAAGGACAAGAATGAACATGAACAGCGAGAACACCAGAGGAAAGAATTTCATTCCCTCTGGTCCAGCAGTGCGTTGCAGGGTAGTGGCGACAAATTCGTAGGTGACTTCGGCGAGGGCCTGAAACCGTTCCGGCACCATAGCCCGTCTGCTCGTGAGGCCGATCATCAACAACGCGATGATGCCAACCGCGATCAGCATGTACAGCGCTGAATTGGTGAAAGCGATCTCGACATTCCCGATCTTGGCGATCGGAAAGAGGGTCTTGATCTCAAACTGGTGAATGGGGTCCATGAACAGTACGCCGCCGTCTCACCTAGCGCTCCCCTGGGCCGACGAACATACCCTACCACATCACGGGGTCCGTTGTGCATCACAGCAAATTTGGATGCCGATTGGCCGCTTGGGGTCAGAACCGGAAATCCTCAAAGCGAGCACAGCAAGTCCGCTTTTCCCCCGAAAGCAGATGTAAGCGCGGACATTGCTTCATGTCTGCTTAGGGCCAAGAGCGGACTCGTTAGAGTGTGAAGTCATCTCTACACCTTCGTTCCGCATGCAGCCGACAAATCCGGGTTGGGAGCGGTACGCCAAGGTGCATGGGAAAACTTCTCAATCAGGAAATTCAACATAGCAATGAGCTTGGGCGCGCGGTGCCGGCCCTGGGGGAAGAGAGCGTAGAGCGTCACTGGTTGGACCATATGCGTGTCCGTGAGCAGCGGGACCAAGCGGCCTTGTCGTATTGGTTCGCTCACGACGAGATCGCCCAAACGGACAATTCCCGCTCCTCTGAGCGCGAGATCGAAAACCGTGATTGCATTGTTTGCAGCAAAGTTTCCGTTTACCTCAATGACGGTCCGTCCATTCGATGTCTGAAACGGCCAGCGCCGTTGCGCTTGCGTTGTCGTGACGTACAAGCAATTGTGCTTGTAAAGATCGTTGGGGCTCTTTGGCTCGCCAAATTTTTTCAAATAGTCAGGCGAGGCGCAGATCACACGTTCAAGATTGCAAATCTTGCGGCTGACGAGAGATGAATCGGCAGCGGTGCCAATCCTGATCGATAGATCCACCCCTTTGTCCATCAAGTCGACCAGTTGGTCCGTCAGCGTAAGTTCAACGCGAACTTCTGGGTAACGGGTGAGAAACTCCGGGATCGCCGCGACCAGTTGGCTCTGGCCGAAAGCCAGTCCGCAGTTGACGCGCAGCAAGCCGGAGGGCTTTTCACGCCGCCGCGAAAGATCGATTTCGGCCTCCTCGATCTGAGCGAGAATGCGTCGGCAATGCGAAAAGTAGCTTTCGCCTTCCTCGGTCAGCACGAGCTTCCGCGTCGTTCGATTGAAAAGACGTACGCCGAGCCGGTTCTCTGTTCGGGTGATCATTTTGGACACGGCTGAAGGCGTCAAAGCCAGGTCCCTGGCGGCGGCCGAAAATCCTTCAAGCTCCACGGCCCGGACGAATGCCGTCATTTCACTGGGAGTCCGGGAAGCCGTCATTTGTGAACGGTTATGTGAAGAAACGTCATGAATGATGTTCCGTTGAGCCGGATTGTCTTCAATCTACCCGGCTTCTACCGTGCGGCGGAAGCCCCTAGATGGGCACCCTTTTTTGAAAGAAACGGCAATGATCATTCCGCGCCGTCGATTTCTGCATCTCGCAGCGGCTGCTGCCGCGCTCCTGGCCGGCTCGCGCAGCTCGAGGGCTCAGGCATATCCGGCGCGGCCGGTACGCATTGTCGTCGCCACGGCGCCCGGCGGCGCAATCGACATCCTTGCGCGCCTGATGGGTCAATGGCTGTCGGAACGCCTCGGCCAGCCGTTCGTGATCGAGAACCGGCCCGGCGCCGGCGGCAATATTGGCACCGAAGTCGTCGTCCGAGCACCGCCGGACGGCTATACGTTCCTCACGGTCACAGCGGCGCAAGCGATCAACGCCACGCTTTACGGAAGGCTCAACTACAATTTCATCCGCGACATCGCGCCGATCGCGAGTATGAGCCGCGAGGCCAACGTCGTGGTGGTGAATCCATCTGTTCCGGCCAAGACGATCCCTGAGTTCATCGCCTACGCCAACGCCAATCCGGGCAAGCTCAATATGCCGTCGGCCGGCAACGGCACAGTGAGCCACGTAGCCGGCGAATTGTTCAAAATAATGACCGGCGTCGACATGGTACACGTGCCCTATCGTGGCGGGGCGCCCGCGCTCGCTGATCTGATCGGCGGCCAGGTGCAGGTGATGTTCGTTACGATGTCCGCGTCGATTGAGTACATCAGGGCCGGCACGCTGCGTGCATTGGCCGTGACCACCGCGACGCGTTCGGAAGCGTTGCCGGACCTCCCGACCGTGGGCGAGTCCGTGCCGGGGTACGAGGCGAGTTCTTTGTTAGGCCTAGGCGCGCCGAGAAATGCCCCTCCCGACATCGTCGACAGGTTGAACAAGGAGATCAACGCGGCCCTTGCCGATCCAAAGATGAAGGCACGGATTGCTGACCTAGGCGGCACGGTGCTTGCGGGCTCGCCCGCGGACTTCGGCATCCTCATCGCTGACGAAACTCAGAAGTGGGCAAAGGTGATCCGGGCGGCCAAGATCATGCCGGGATAGGCTAGCGTTCGAATCATATCAGGGAGGAGGCGATGACTGACGCACGCTCATCGATCCTGAAACAATATGGTTCCGACGACCTGATGGACCGCATCATGGGCGCGCTGCGGGCATCGGGACGCGACACAGCCAATCCCACTGTTGAGATGCTGAACTCGATCGACCAGTTGCACGCGGGCGGTCTCAGTTCGACGAAATCCATGGCGGAATTGGCCGACTTGACGCGAGACATGAGGGTCCTCGATGCGGGGTGTGGCATTGGCGGTTCGAGCCGCTATCTCGCCCACACGTATGGATGTCGGATCGAAGCAATCGACCTCTCGCCGCAATGTGTTGAGACGGCGGCACGCCTGAACAAGCTTTGCGACATCGAAGACTTGATTTCCGTCCGTCAGGGTAGCGTCACCGACTTGCCCTATGAGGACCAGAGCTTCGATCTCGTGTGGTGCCAGAGCGTCGCCATGAATGTCGAAGATAAACCCCGCATGTTCGCGGAAGCTTATCGCGTGCTTGTACCGGGTGGCCGATACACGCTCAGCCATGCCGTGCAGGGGCCGGCGGGCGAGCCGTACTATCCGCTGCCGTGGGCGATGAACCCGTCCTATAGTTTTCTGGGGATGCCCGAGGAAATCCTACGATGGCTGGGGAACGTGGGGTTCACCAATATTGAGACCCGAAATGAAACGGGTAGTTCGGGGAGCACGCCAAACACGATTATGGGTGCCGACATGCCGGATCGTCAGGCCAATGCCGCGCGATCCGGCCAGGAGGACAAACTCATCCGGATGTTGGTTGTTGCCGAACGCGCCTCCTGAATCCAATTGTTCTACATTCCGGTGCGCGGCCATTAGTAGGTCAGGCGCATCGCCGTTTCCGTTTCCAGAAATGTCGCCTTTGGGTCAGAAACGGAAAGGCTCGAAGCGAGGATAACGAGTCCGCTTTGACCCCATTAGCGGACATTGCTCTGCCGATAGACAAGTCAGCTTTGGGGCAAAAGCGGCTCTCTGAACCCAATAGCTGCTTTTGCTGAACTCGCTTGCGCGATCAGGTCCTCCGTTGTCCGCGACGATGTCCAGCAGATCGGCATCTCGGCGGGCAACCCGAGCCTCGACATGGCCCTTAGCGAGACGCGGTGTGCAGCCCCCGCGAGGTTGAGCGGCAATCTCAGACCTGAAGACAAAAGCTTCGCTTCGGCTTCCCAAAGTCCATCAATCTCTACCCACGTCACGAAAGCGTGGTCGGCCATCCACTGGTCCAACAGTTGCTCACCCGGATTGGTGAAGGTGTATCGGTGACCGCTTCCGACACGCCGCAACCGGAAGCGCAGCTGGGAAGCCAACAGGCAACCAAGCGTGAGCCTCAATGTTGATCCTTCGGCGTTGCCTGCGTAGTGGGTCCGCAGGCGCTGGCGCAACGTGGAGCGGCTTGGCTTCCTCCCGTTCGTCGGCGGCGCCTTTGGCGAAATGCCTGCATACAACAGAACAAGATCATCGTGACGGTGACATCCGCTTGGATCGATCCCCGGGGGCACTTCATTAAAGTACCATGCGTAAATGCCAGCGCTCGCGGGGACTGGCGTAGGGCGAGTTAGTACATCCACCGCTCTGTAAAGGCGCGTGGGTCTGAGAAGTGCTTCGGCCACGTGTACGCCTTCTTTCGTTGTCATCGCGCTCTGTGATCCTTGACATGGCCTAAACGAAGGGATCACGTATGTATCCCTTCGCCCAATAGCCCCTGTCAACTCGCGGCGCTTGATTCTTCTTTTGGAATGCTAAACGCAATAAAGCAGGAGAAATCGTGCGCATCATCATCATCACTGCCACCGCCGTCCTTGCTGTGAACCTAATGGCCCTAGGGCTAAGTTTTGCGCAAACTGGATCGTACAATCGATGCGTTGAACTTGCCTCGCGGCAAGGTCTAAGCGCGAAAAGTACAAGGGGCCAGAACTTCGTAGCGCGTTGCATGCAACGGACGAATCCTGGCCCGTCGAGAAACTGCCCTGACGACCCGAAAGCGCGTTCCGCCTACCCAGCGTGGATGTGCCCATGAAAAGTGCGCCACCTCGACATGGCCTTCGCGTGGCCGCTGGTGCGTTCCGCCGCGTCTCGACAGCGAGTCACGACGAAAAAACCATCAGCGATCAATTGTGAAGGCCACTGTTCATTGACGTCGCGTGACGTGTTTTTACGTTCAAGTCGCGCTTTGACGTTCGCTGACGTTCGTCAAGCGCACCGACATTCAATTCAAAGTGCAGCAGCCATGACCTACGGGTTAGTTTGAAATGGCACTTACAGTTTTCGGCGCAGAAGCTACTCGCGGATATGGAATCCAGATCGCCGAATTCTCATCACCCAATGGCCTAGCCCGACCTTCCAGCGCGCATACTGCGACCCACGCGCAAATAATTGCGTCGAGCATATCCTCGCACGCTTTTGCCTCGGCTTTCGTCGCAGTGATACGCGGTATTGGTAACACTGCGCTTACATTCGCGATCTCACCTTCCAGCAAGTTGATGATCTCATTCCACTGTTGATATAGGCGGGCACGCCGCTCGGTTGGCGTCAAAGATGGCCAATATGAGCAAGTCTTCGGCGTCTTGTACGGCAATCGTTCCGAGGCCCCCGTAAGTTCAACCAGTGCGGGATGGGGATATACCTCGATTAAGCCTCGCGACGAAAGACCACGGGTTAGCAATGGGTAGCCTGCTAGATCGAATCCCTTCCTCAATTCATCGCTGATAGGGCCCGGTCGTGCTGGAGTTGGACTGTGCGTCCCGCATTTGCGTGCTCCAAAAATTCTAGAGACCTCATTGTCGCAGAAGCGACGCCCTGTGATAGCTTCGTGAGCTAAAGGCATATCGATAGCAACCAGGTCTACCGCATGCTCCTTGCAGAGCACCGACGCGGCAGCAAGCAGCGCGTGCGCATCGGCCAGCGATCCTGAAGGCCGTTGTTCTCGTTGTAGCCTACTATCCGCCAGTGCCAGAAAGCGCTGATATGAACTCTCAGCGGCGATCAGCCGCCAACCTCTGGAGTTTCTTGCCGCGACTGCTACACCGCTCGGCTGAATCGGGGTCCACGCAGCATCAATCCCGAGCACGACGCGCGTATACATGGAGCCCCCTATCTTCATTTCGGCCAACAGTGGCGGTGCCATAACCGGATGGACAGTACACGGTGGCCGTCGACAGTTCGATCCTCAGCCGTTTCTGGCAGGCTCGGTGCTGACGGTCGTGGTATGGAAGATGTAGCGGGACCCACGTGTAGTGACGAGCTAGCCCGTGGAATTGGAGTTGGACTCCCCATCACGATGACAGGTGATGGGTGCATGAGTCGCGAAGCAGGTTAGCATGATTGAGATCAGGCGCACTGCTGAGGGCGACCCTCTCGATTTTGAGGTGGTCGTCCGCGAAGGAAAGGGCGAGACCCGTCACCACGTCACGATGTCGCGAGAGGCATGCGAGCAGCTGACGGCCGGCAAGCATACGCCGGAGCGCTGTCTCGAAGCGGCCTTCCGATTTTTGCTCGATCGGGAACCGAAGGAGTTAATTCTTGGACGCTTCGACGTGGCGGTGATCTCGCGCTACTTCCCCGAATTTGAGCGGGAGCTGCCGCGTTATCTCTCGCAGTTGTGATTGCTCCGTAACCGCGCTCGAGCGCAGCGCCCATATCTGGACAGGACCGTCGGCCTTGGCGGCGCGACCGAAAAGGGCCATTCTCATGGTCGAAAGGCCATTCATCTCGGGAATGCCGTTGAAGTGCAGTGCCCTCGGGGAGCCGCTGCAACGGACGATGACCGGATAGGCCCATGGATGTTCCAATCACGAATTCATCCGTGCGGGCAGCCTAGAGGAGCTGAAGGCCAAGGGGCGGCTCGTTGTGCGCGGACCGCATCGTCCGATCCTCATCGTCCACGACCGCGGGCGTGTTTTCGCGCTCGACAATCGCTGTCCACACGGTCGCGACCGGGGGACGCCGCCAATATTTGCCCGCAATACTTATGGGACTACTTCCATCGGCCCAATCTTCGCCTCTTAGGCGCGCGAGTTATTGTGCATGACTTTCGCTCCTGCGAGTCCGCCGCTCATCCTGCCTTGGCCGTTGCAAAACGGCTTGGAAGCTGCGGCGCGGATGATGTTGGAACCTGATGATCAATCTCACATCGATTTTGCCCGACCAGTCGGGGAGGCCGCGCTCATCTCGCCCAACTCCGTGTCCTGGCAGGTATTCAAGAATCCGCTCTCGGTCTTCATTGGCGGCATGACCGCCGTGCTTATGGAGCTTGCCGAACCCCGCGTGCGTACTGGCGTGTGGGAACACACAAATTTTCGTTTGAATCCGATCCGGCGGCTGCGCAGAACCGGAGGCGCAGCCATGATGACGATCTACGGTGCTCGCAGCGCAGCCGAGGCTATGATCGCCCGCGTTCGGCGAATGCACGACGCGGTCGCAGGTACAACACCGTCCGGCGAAGTGTATCGCGCGAACGACCCCGAGCTGTTGAACTGGGTTCAGGGCACGGCGGCCTATGGCTTTCTGCAAGCTTATCACGTGTATGTGCAGCCACTCTCCTTGATGGAGCGCGACCGCTACTATGCCGAGGCTGTTCCGGCGGCGCGCCTCTACGGCGCGACAAGCGTACCAATATCGGAAGCCGAGCTCGAAATGCTGTTTCATGCGACAGCGGACCGGCTGGAGCCCTCTCACATTGTGTTTGAGTTTCTTTCAATCATGCGCTCGGCGCCTATTCTACCCCTGTTACTCAGACCCGCGCAGCACTTGCTGGTCAGGGCCGCTGTGGATCTGGTGCCTCGTTGGGCGCAGACGACTTTGGGGCTTGATGGGCAGGGCTTTCATACTTGGGAAGCCGAAGTGGTCCAGCAAGCAGCAGCGTTCGCAGACCGCCTCGTTCTAGCATCAAGCCCGGCGGTTCAGGCCTGTCGGCGGATGCGCCTTCCCGACGATTATCTCTATGTGCCGATAAAACGTCGGCACTGAGGGTTCATCGCTATCGCTGAGAGGAGGCCAAACATCTGCCCTCGCACGGGCCGGATCAGGTCGGACCACTTCACTTGGGGGGTGGATCAATTGAAGAAACGATTTTTTAAGAAGAGCCGGTCACCGTAGGTAAGGCATCTTGCGACAGTGTTGGCTCAGGCGGTAGCATTTACCGAAAGAGAACAAGGCAATTACGCGCCAATCATCATCGGGGAATTGGGGATCGCTATGCGTATCACGATCTTTCATACCGAAAATGGCAACACCGAAAAGTAGCTCGAAGTCAGCTTCGACGGCTCTGTCACGTATTACGAGAAAAAGAGGGCTTGACATCGTGAAATCGAGTTCGGAAAGAAATATGGGCCGAAGAGGCAAAATCGACTAGGCTTAATTACACGAACGACATGGCTGAGAACAAGAATGCAGGGAGGACGTTGAATGTATCCCAGATCCCAAGAATATCCTGAAGTGTCGGCGGAACAACGTGCATCAAACGACATGATCAAGCGGATCCGGAAGTTGCGCTGGATCGGCATGGAAGACGAAGCACGCGAAGTACAGCGTTCACTCCGCAACATTTCATCATCGAGGGACCTTGTGCTGGCTGATCCGAGCGATACCGATTAGTTCGAGGCCGTGAGGTTCTATATCTGCGACTTCTCGGCCTTGTATCAAGCCGCTTGACCACGCCTGAGCGTTATCGAGGGAAGCCTCCAGCCCGCATCTTTCCCCCACGATCTACGGTAACGAGCTTCTCACCTTTACCGGGGCCATCATACCAATCGCCTGCGAACACTTTAGTTGAGAGGCGCCGCGCGCAACTGGAACCTGTGGAACTGGAGCGGCGTTGTATTCGCAGGCGAGGCCGCCATGGCCGAAGCTGCCATTCGCAATTTCACGATTAACTTTGGGCCCCAACACCCGGCCGCCCACGGGGTATTGCGCCTCGTATTGGAACTGGACGGCGAGGTTGTCCAGCGCGTTGACCCACATATTGGTCTGTTGCATCGCGGGACCGAGAAACTGATCGAATACAAGACCTATCTGCAGGCGCTACCTTATTTCGACCGGCTCGATTATGTCGCGCCGATGAACCAAGAACATGCGTTCTGCCTGGCAACCGAGAGATTGCTTGGTATCAAGATTCCCAAGCGTGCTCAGATTATCCGTGTGCTCTATTGCGAGATCGGCCGCTTGCTCTCGCACCTTCTCAATGTAACGACGCAAGCGATGGATGTCGGCGCGCTTACTCCGCCGCTGTGGGGTTTCGAGGAACGCGAGAAATTGATGGTGTTTTACGAACGCGCCTCGGGTGCACGCATGCATGCGAATTATTTCCGTGTCGGAGGAGTGCACCAGGATTTGCCGCCGAAGCTCCTCGATGACATCTGGGCCTTCTGCGATCCATTCCTGAAAGTATGCGATGACATCGAGGGTCTGCTGACCGACAACCGCATCTTCAAGCAACGCAATGTTGACATTGGCGTGATCAAGCTCGGAGACGCCTGGGCTTGGGGCTTTTCCGGTGTGATGGTGCGCGGCTCCGGGGCGGCCTGGGATCTGCGCAAGGCGCAGCCGTACGAGTGCTATTCGGAACTCGATTTCGACATCCCAATCGGCAAGAACGGCGACTGCTACGACCGCTATCTCGTGCGAATGGAAGAGATGCGCCAGTCGGTGCGGATCATGAGGCAGTGCCTAGAGAAGCTGCGGTTGCCCGAAGGCCAGGGGCCGGTTGCCATCAAGGACAATAAGATTGTTCCGCCACCGCGCGCCGAAATGAAGCGATCGATGGAGGCAACCATCCACCATTTCAAGCTTTATAGTGAGGGTCATCGTGTGCCCGCAGGCGAGGTCTATGCCGCGGTCGAGGCGCCCAAAGGCGAGTTCGGCGTCTATCTTATCTCCGATGGTACCAATAGACCCTATAAGTGCAAGATCCGGGCGCCTTCATTCGCCCATTTGCAGGCGATGGACTTCCTGAGCCGCGGGCACATGCTTGCCGATGTATCAGCGATCATTGGTTCGCTCGATATCGTGTTCGGAGAGATCGATCGATAAGGACCGACACATGACCGATGTTCTGGCCGAGAGAACATGTACGCCTTGTCGCGGCGGCGTTCCGCCACTGACGCCCGAGGAGGCCGAGCGCTTCCAAACGCAAGCTCCAAATTGGGAACTGCGCGATGATGCGCACCGCATCGAGCGCACGTTTCGCTTCCGGAATTTCCGGGAGGCGCTCAATTTTGTTCGGCAGGTGGGTGAGCTTGCCGAGATAGAGGGCCATCACCCCGACATCAGCTTCGGCTGGGGTTACGTGACCGTGTCGTTGACCACGAAGAAGATCAAAGGACTGCACGAGAACGATTTCATCCTGGCCAGCAAGATCGACCGAAAGGTCGATGCTTGGGTCACCCCCTAGACCGCTAGCAGTGACACGGCAACAATCCCGTTACCAATTAATGCGAGGTACTTCATGCCACAAATTCGAACCGAAAATCAGCCCGTGACCCAGATCACGGTCGTCGAGCCCGAGGCTGCAAAGCAGGGTGAGGCTTTGGCTTTAATGACTGAGAGGGCTCGCTTCATGGCGCGCCAGCCCGGATTTGTCTCCATAACCCTGCATCGCAGCCTCGATGGACGGCGCATCGTCAACTACGTCCAATGGCAAAGCCGTGATCTTCTGGAGGCGGCTCACAGGTCGCCGGAATTCCGGAAGGAATGGCGCCACTTCGACCAAGTGACCGAGGAAATCGACCCCCATCTGTATGAAGTAGTCCACGTTGAGGACCGCGGTCAGTGATCGTGATGCCAATTAGGGCGCATACTTATATCGGGATCGCGGCAATCGCCGCCTGATTTCCGCTTTGCCCCCGAGAGCGGCCGAAAAGCGGCTAGATCGGTAGCTTTGGGCCAAAAACGGGCATCATATGAAATAGGCTCTGACAATTGATTGAGCCTAACTGAAAGACCAATTACTGCTTTGGTGAGGTGCGTGTTTACCGACCCCGATTTCGTTCCATTTGAACCACCTGAACGACCGCTCGGCCTGCTAGGCTTGCGAACGTTGTTGCGCAACTACATTGAGACGATTCCTCGTTCTGCTTACGAGCAAAGCGTCACACGCATCCGGACACGCCTGTCTGATGTCCTAATCGTATCCGACCCAAATATCATTCAGGAAATTCTCGTCGAAAAGGCTGAAGCGTTCGGACGTGATCCCGCAACGCGACGGTCGTTCGCACCCGTCATTGGCGATACCTCGCTTTTTCTCGCTGAGGGAGCCGACTGGCGCTGGCAACGGCGCGCAGTTGCTCCAATTTTCCGACATGAGACGCTGCTCTCATTCGTGCCGATCTTTGCGACGATGGCGCAGCGTCAGGTTGAGCGCTGGCGCGCAGTACAGCGTGCAGTTCCTATAGACGCTGCAGCCGCGATGACCCACACCACCTTTGAAATCATCGTTGAAGCCATGCTGGGCGGTTCGGCAAGCCTCGACGCAGAACGTTACAGCCGCGCTTTGACGGACAATTTCGATACGATTCCATGGCACATCATCTACGTCATGTTTTCGATTCCGGACTGGATGCCCTATCCGCATCGCCGTCGGGCTATGCAGTCGCGCGATTTTTTGCATCGGGATATTCGCCGGATCGTCGAGTCCAGGCGCTCTATTCAGTCCTCGCAACCTGATCTACTCAACCTATTGCTCGCCGCACGTGACTACGAGACCGGACGAAGCATGAGCGACGATGAGATCGTGGCCAACCTGCTTACCTTCATCACCGCGGGCCATGAAACAACCGCAGTCGCGCTTACGTGGACGCTCTGGCTCTTGGCCAAGGACCAAGCCACGCAGCAACGCGTGTTTGAAGAAGTTAGGGCGGTGGCGGGGGATCAAATGATCGATGCCACACACGTCGAGGGCCTGTCATTTTGCCGCCAGGTTATCCAGGAAGCGATGCGGTTATTCCCGCCGGCACCGGGAATCGCGCGGATTTCGAAGGACACAATGGAAATCGGGGGCATGCAGATCCCTGCACGCACACGTATCCACATTCCTGTTTTCGCGCTGCATCGGAACGTCGGTCTTTGGGACAATCCTAATGCGTTCGATCCAGATCGCTTTGCGGCAGATCGGGTTAAAACACGTTCGCGCTATGCCTTTCTGCCGTTTGGCGGCGGACCGCGTATCTGCATTGGAGCAGGATTTGCTATGATCGAGGCCGCCATAATACTGGCGACGGTTGTGCGCGCCTTTTGCTTTCAGCCCGTTGCTGGGCACAGACCAAAGCCTGTGGCGAAGGTAACTTTACGTCCGACCGGTGGAATGCCGTTACTGATTATGAACCGGTGAAGACCAGCGGTGGTTCCGGTCGCGGTCTAAACACACCTGTCCGCTTCGGGTCAGAAGCGGAAATCCTCAAAGTGAGCACAGCGGGTCCGCTTATCCCCGAAGATGGGGTAATCGGCCGGCAGCTTGTGGATAGCTGAAGATTTTGGGTGCTGCGCATTCAGGCTGATGGTGAAACGAGGTCCGTGATTGCAGCCTCAAACATCAGAAGGAGAAGCGCAGCATGGAGCATTTTGCTGGACTGGACGTTTCGGTCAAGGAGACGAGCGTCTGCATTGTGGATGACACGGGCAAGATCGTTCGGGAAGTAAAGGTGGTGAGCGAACCTGACGCTCTGCTGGCGGTGCTGGAGAACCCCGCCTACCACTTCAAGCGAATTGGATTGGAAGCTGGACCGCTGTCGCAATGGCTGTTTAGCGCGCGCGCCGATGCAGAGTTACCGGTGATCGGCTTGGGGGTCAGCGTGCGGAAGCGTAGGGCCAGCTGTACGAGGTCTGCGACCGAGCAGTCATACGGATTGTGCGAAAGAGACCGATTTCATTTTGCAATTGAACTGCTAAGCCATTGATTATCAATCGGTGACGAAATACCCCGTTTTGCAAAAAAGCTCTTTCGAAACAACAACCCGCAACAATAGGAATTCGAATCTCTTCGGGCGCGCCACTACTTAGTATCGCCTCGACTGCATCATTTTGCAGGTCGTTTTCTGCGGTTCTGGATTTGCGTTCCGGCGATTTCCGACCAGGAGCAGATTGCTAGAAGAAGTATTCGCGGCTGTGCATAGGCTAATTCCGTACGGACGCCTATTGGCAGAGTAGCCCTGGGGATGTGGGGAAGCGTGAAAGCGACATGCAACGCTACGCGTTGCATGGGCCCCCAACACCCTTAGGCTCTCATCACCCTGAGTTACTCCACCTTGATCCCGGCTTCCTTCACCACGCGCTCCCATTTCTTCATCTCGCTCTCGATGAAGCTTCCGAATTCGGGCGCACTCATCTTCTTGATGGCGGCGCCTTCCTTTTCGAACTGCGCCTGGACCTCCGGCATATTCTGCACTTCCTCCAGTGCCTTGTGCAGCCGCGCGACGATCGCCGGCGGCGTCCCGGCGGGCCCAAGGAGGCCCCACCATTGGTTCGCCTCGTAACCGGGAACACCGGCCTCCGAGATCGTCGGCACGTCGGGCAAAGCCGGCGCGCGCTGTGTGCCGCCGGTGCCGAGCGCCCGCAGGCGGCCGCTCTTGACATGTGGAGCAACATTCACCACCGACGAGAACATGATCTTGTTGTGACCGCCCAGCACGTCGGTCAGTGCGGGCCCGCCGCCGCGGAACGCGATGTGCAAGAGGTCGACCTTGGCTTCGAGCTTGAACAGCTCGGCGGTCAAATGCTGGAAGGTGCCAACGCCGGATGAAGCGTAGGTCAGTTTGCCGGGCTGGGCCTTCGCCATGGCGATCAGGTCCTTCACCGAATGCACCGGCAGGCTCGGGTGGACTGTCAGCGCGTTGGTTCCGGTCGCAATGATGCCGATTGGGGTGAATGCCGTGATCGGATCGTAGGGCAGTTTGAAGAGGGACGGATTGAGGGAGTGCGCAAGCGAGACGATGAGGATCGTGTAGCCGTCGGCCGGCGCCTTGGAGGCGATCTCAGTTCCGACGATGGCTCCAGCACCGGTCCGGTTGTCCACTACCACCTGCTTGCCCAGGCGTTCGCTCATCTGCGTCGCAATTGCGCGGCCGACGATGTCGTTGCTGCCGCCCGGCGGGAACGGAATGATCAGCCGCACCGGCTTGGTCGGATATTGCGCAGCGGCGGTCGTGGTCAGCGCCAGCAGCACGCCTGCGGTCTTGAGCAGCAGCGAATGGATACTCGGCATTTATTCACGTGCTCCGGAATTTCCGCCTTTGACAAGCGGCTTGTTCTAAATGCCGGTCCGGGCGAAGTCCTGTGGAGGCGATATAACATGCCCGGACGCGGGAATGTTGCCCGCCCCCGCCCTTAACGGAGGAGGAGAGCCGCGACGATGGCCTATTGGGCCTTCATGCCGGTTTCCTTGACGACTTCCCCCCATTTGTTGATTTCCGACACCATGAAAGCGGCAAACTCGGCCTGGGTCATCTGCACGATCTCGGCACCTTCCTTGGCAAACTGGTCCTGCACCGGCTTGGCGGTCTGCACCACCGCGAGCTCGTTGCGCAGCCGGTCGACGACCGCCTGCGGCACGCCTGCCGGCGCGACAATACCCCACCAGTTGGTCGCCTCGTAGCCCGGGACGCCGGCTTCGCTGATCGTGGGCACCTCGGGTAGGATCGGGCTGCGCTTCTTGCCGCCGACGCCGAGCGCCCGCAGCTTGCCGGCCTGGATCTGCGGTGTGGTCTGCACCAGCGAGGAGAACATCACCTGGTTGTGGCCTGCGATCACGTCGATCATGGCCGGCCCGCCACCCTTGAACCGCACGCCAAGGAATTTCACCCCGGCCTGAAGCTCGAACAGCGAACCGCCGAGGTGCTGGAAGCTGCCGAGGCCGGCGGAGGCCCAGCCGAGCTTGCCTGGACTTCTGCTTCGCAAGCGCAATCAGCTCCGTCACGCTCTTAGCCTGCAGACCCGGATTGACCACCAGCACGTTCGGGCCCGCCGCCAGGATCGCGATCGGGGTGAAGGACTTGATCGGGTCATAGCGGCCTTTGAGATCGTAGATCCAGGGATTGACCGCGTGCGCGATCGAGATGATCGAAAGCGTGTAGCCGTCTTTGGGCGCGTTGGCGGCGAGCTCGGTGCCAATGACGGTGCCGGCACCGCCGCGGTTGTCAACGATCATCTGCCGTCCTAGCCGCTCGCCGAGTTGTGTCGCGATCAACCGTCCCACCGTGTCATTGCTTCCGCCGGGCGCGGACGGAACGATCAGCCGCACCGGCCTGGCCGGATATTCCTGCCCGGCGGCGGTTGTGGTCAGCGCCAGCAGCATGCCTGCGGTCTTGAGCAGCAGCGCGTGGAACGTCATGTGTCCTCCGGAGATTGCGGCTTGAACCGCCTTCTTGAGATCCGGAACGGGCCAGAACCATACCATGCCCCGGCCCAGGAATGACGGCTGAGAGGCTGCGCAGGACGGCCCCATCGTCGCGACCGGGCGTCGCGAACTGTGGCGCGGGGCAGATCAGTTCGGCTTGATGCCGCCCTCCACCACGCGTCCCCATTTCGCGGTTTCCGATGCGATGAAGTGGCCGTACTCGGCGGAACTCATGCCCACGACTTCGGCGCCTTCGTTCGCAAACGCCTTCTGCAGCTCGGGCGAATCCTGGATCGCCGACAGCTCCTTGTGGAGCTTCGCGACGATGGCCGGCGGCGTGCCGGCCGGCGCGACGATGCCGATCCAGTTGGCGAACTCATAGCCCGGCAGCCCGCTTTCGGCGATCGTCGGAACATCGGGGATCAAGGCGTTGCGTTTTGGGCTGCCGACCCCGACCGCCCGGAGTTTGCCGGAGCGGAAATGCGTGATGCTCGACGGCACCGAAGCGAACGACATGTGGGTGTTGCCGCCCATCACGTCGATCAGCGCCGGCCCCGCGCCGCGGAACGGTACGTGCAGGATGTCGACCTTCGCCATCTGCTTGAACAGTTCGGGACCCATATGCATGAAGCTGCCGACGCCGGCGGAGGCGTATTGCAGTTTCCCCGGTTGCTTCCTGGCCAGCGCGATGAGGTCCCCAGCCGTCTTGACCGGCAAGTCCGGCTGGACCGAGATCACGTTCGGCGCGGTGGCGAGGATCGCGACCGGCGCGAACGATTTGGACGAATCGTAGGACACCTGGTGGAACCAGGGATTGATGGTGAGTGCGAGCGAAGCGATGAGCAGCGAATGGCCGTCGCTGGGCGCGTGCGCGCCCTGTTCGGTGCCGACCACGCCGCCCGCTCCGGTGCGGTTGTCCACGATGAACTGTTTGCCCAGCCGCTCGCTGAGCTGCGTGGCGACGATTCGGGCGACGATGTCGTTGAAGCCGCCCGGCGGGAACGGGACAATGATCCGCACCGGCCGCGTCGGGTAGTCCTGTGCAGCGGCCGCCGTCGTCAGCGCCAAGACGATACCCGCGGCCTTGAGCGTCAATGCGTGAATTCTCGGCATGGCTACACTTCCTCCGTTTTCCGGATTGTCGTGACCGGTCGGCGCCGCGCGATCACTGCGCCTTGATGCTGCCCTCCTTGACGACGCGTCCTCATTTCTCGAGTTCCTTGACCACGAAGTCGCCGAACTCGGCCGAGCTGATGCGTGGTATGTCACCGAGCGCGTGAGAGCAACTCCGCACGCGACTGCGCGAATAACTGCCTGCCGCTTCGGACGGACGGATCGTCTACGAATCAATTCGCAAACGCCCCACCATGGAGACCAAACATCGCCACCACTAGAACCGCCAGCGCCGCCGCGCGTTCTTTATACCGCCGCCCGGCTGTGCGCCAAACACTCCCTCGCGGTAGGCTCAACTTGGAAATTACGCTTTGCCCGCGAGTTATTTTTTCCCAGCTGTCACCTTCTTGAGTTCGCAATCCCGGCAGTCCGCGGCAAAACTTACAGATAAGGATACTGATCTGGGATCACGCCAAGTCACCGGCATGACCGCGGCTTCCCGAATTCGCGCAGCGCCCAAATTTTTGATGTATCTCCACCGCCCGCGAGCACCCAATGGCAATATGCGGTCCCAAACCGCCGCCACGCCCCCCGCGCCGCCTTCATTAGCTCAGGGCTGCGGTCCCCGCCAAAGCAGCGGCCATCAACGCCGAAGGGCGCAAGTTCGTTCAGATAGTCAACGCCGTAGGAAAAAAACCGACTCCACGCTTTCGCCTCCGCGAGGTCGTCCCCGCGTCGCCGCTTGGGGCGTCGTCTTTTCGCTGGCATCACAGCCTCCGATTCGAACGCAAGCCGATCGGCCCGATCCGGTTGTCGCGCGGTGGTTCAAGATCCAGATCCAATTCGCGGATCAGCCGCGCGAAGCCGATTTCGGCAATCGCGCTCAATCGCAACGCATGGGTGCTGCCGGACATTGCCGCGATCGTCCGTGAACGTCAGGCCCTCTCGATCAATGGTGGAGCGCGCCGCCTGCAGTCGGTCCCAACATTCTCCGGCCGCCTGCAGTATGCGCAAGTGATGGGGCTCCAACTCATAGTCTTTGACGCAGGTTCGCCACCAGTTGCGGGTGGGTTCGGTCAGGTGTTGCGGGGCCTTTGGCGCGGGTTTCATTGCTCAGTCCTTGGTGTCCACGAACGGGGGCACTCAAAATGCAGACGGAGGGCGGGCGGCGGTCATACTGCAAGGAATTTATTCAACACTTTGAGTCCCCCGGGATCTTGGGATGCGTGCCCCGGCTCCTGCTTCGCTTGCCGGGCCCGCTTCTCAGCCATAGCAGCCGCGTACTTGGCGCGAAGTGCAGCAATGCTCGCAGCATCGAGGCCACGCTTACGCCGCCACGCTTTAGCAGCGGCCAGGCTTTTCGGGCATGGGTCATCGTTGGGGTGATCGATCATCCATTGCTTGGTCGCGCTTAGCTTCGCCATCGTCGCCTCCTTGGTTGCACGGATGCCGCCGCGGCCGGTTTCATTGCAGGGCCACGCCTGCATTCAGGTGGTCGACATCATCGTGATCAAGCAGGCGATGCTTGAACCGCTCGGGGATTTCATCCGGCGGCAGCTCTTGCCCGTGCACCTCGTATTTGGGACCGGGGTTGATGCCGAGTTCGATCGATTTGCGTATCGCAGGCACCATCCAATTGTCGTCGAGGCTGATCTTGGTGCCGTCCAGGTCGATGATGACGACACCACCACATCCCTCCTGGTTTGCGAATGATAGCCAGAACGTGCGCGTGTTGTTGGTCATGGCTGGTTTCCTCTTGCTTGCGATACCCGGTGCCGCCGAGCGCGGGTTCTATGGCTTGGGGTTGCGCGATAAGCGCGATAAGCGCGGAAAGTCTCAGTAAAAGTTGTTTCTCCCTTCACCGTGCAACTTTGAGTAAGACTTTCCGCGCTTTCCGCGCTTTTCGCGCAAGGTCAGTCCTTGTTGTGGAACCAAGTCTCGACGGGACGGCCGCCAGTGGTTTGCACCTCGCAACGGGCGGCCCCACGCGCCAGCAGGTCAGCCAGCGCCGCACCGATACGCGCGCTTGGTTCGTGGCGACCGAACAGATCGCGGATGGTGTTTCTAGTCAGGCCGGCCGCGCCGGCGCCGTGCAACGCCTCGGCTATCTCATCAACCACCGGGTCCCCGGTGGCGTCGCCAAAGATGGCCGCGGCGGAATCCTCGCAGTAGCGCCAGAGCGCCAGGGCGGCTGAGAGGTGCGGGATATCAATCTGCAACTGGCCGTCGAGCACGGCATAGATCATCGCCAGCCGGACCGCTTGTGCCTCACCCCGGGCGGTCACGGCGCCAAGCATCCCCGGCTTGGCGGCGGACAGCTGGCTATAAGCGCCGGCCCACAAGTCCCGGGCCGCGTCCGTCATGGTGACGCTGAGGTTCTCAGGAACACGGGATAGGCTATTACGCAGACTCTGCCCTAAGGTGAAAACCTCCCGCTCAGTGAGGGCGCCACCGAACGGCAACTCTTTGGACCGCCTCACCAGCGGAAACAGGAAGCGATTGGCAAACCCGTTGGCAGTGTCAGTCCGGGTCAGCCTGGCGCGCAGCTCCGCCTCGGTGATGTGCGCGATAACCGAGATGTGTGCGCCCGTTGCGGTGAGCGGATTATTCCGCGTCATAGTCGACAGCTTGTCGCCATCCCACGCCTTGCGCAGTAGCGGCGACAGCGTGTTGCCGTGGCGCTCCATCACAGCCAGGGCGCCGCAAAACTCCGGTTCGACAATCATCAGACGCTTATCGGGAACTCCGGGGTCAACAACCTGCCAAGCCTTTTCCTTGGCGTCCCATTTCACCACCTCGTTGCGAACCTCATTGATCAGACCTTCGCCCGATGAAAGCCCGCCCTTGCGTCGATCTTCCGCCCACTGATAGTCGGCAACCTTCGCAACTGCGGACACGCGGCCCCAGCTCGTGCCTTTGCGCGCCTTGGAGGATTGCCCGACCAGCACGGCGTACAGGTTCGCGTGGTGCCGATCGCTCTCAACGAGGTAATGGCAGCGCCGCCCCACGATATTGCCCGCGCTCGCCAGCAGCTGAACCAGGATCGCCACCGGATCGGCTTCGCTTTCGGGCGCGATGGTTCGAACAACGTCGCCGGCAAGTCCGTAATAGGCGGCCTCATCAAGCGTCGGCCATGGCGCTTGCGGCTTGCTATGTTGCGCCTCCGCGTGGCCGCTGGTCTTGCCATGCTTCCTGGCCGCGCTGTGCACGATTCGGGAAATATCGTCATAGCGCGACTGCCAACGTGCATCGCGCGGGGCGGATGTTTCCAGCATCAGCGCCTGCAGCATACGCGTCACCGCAGCCTCGTGCATGCCGCTTGCAATCGCGGACATGGACAGGCTGCACAACGAGTCGTGCAGCTCGAGGCCGGCACGAATGCGCGCGATCAGCGCCTGCCAGTCCGCGCCATACAAGTCATCGAACGTCTGCTCACCATTAGGCTGATGAGCCGTCGCTGCGATCGGCTTGTAGGAAAACTCTCCATTCAGCAATCGCTCGGCGTCCCGTAAGAACGCCCGCGCGTCGTCCTCCGAGCAGTAAGGCAGCTCATCGCTTGGATACTTCCAGAGGTCGCCGCCGTGCCACCGGTACAAAGCGCCGGTGTCAGGATGAACCCCATCGATAACGCATTGTTGCCCATCACAAAGGATCTCGATTTCGGCGCCCTTGCCGTTAGGCGCGACCAACGACACCTTCATTTTCTTAAACGGATTGTTTGTGCGCAGGGGCACCGCGCGCTTGGGAAAATTACCAAAGCGAGTCAAAAACCACCCGCGTTCCTCGAACCGATCACGCGCGAGACTCTCCACCGCCTCAGCGGCCGACATGTCAGTTATATCGATGTCGATCGTCGGGTTTAGCCTGGTCAGGATGCCAGTGTTCGAGCAGCCGGGATAAACTTTTTCCCACAGCCGCACTTCGTCGGCGTTGATGGTGGTCCTGGTCGTCCATTCCTTCATCGCCGGCCGCTTGCCGATCAGCGGCAGCGGGACGTATCCTTGCGCCGCAAGCTTACAGCGAAGCTGTTCCACATCGGCCATCGAGGACATCGGACTACCCTCAATACAAAGGAAAGCCCGCCGCGGACGTTGCAGCGCCCGCGACAGGAACAGGATTAAAACGGGATATCGTCGTCGAGTTCTTTCTTCGAAGTCGTCTGCGGCTGCTTGGAAGCCGTAGTCGATCGCAACGGTCGGACGCGGATGCCGGGGCCGTACGTGGTCGGCACCGTGAACAGTTCGAGCGTCACGTTGAGCCAATTGTCGGGATCCTTGCCGCAGGACTGCGCGAGCACCGTCGCGTTCGTTTTGTTCAGCGGCAGTTGTTTGTCTTGTCCCGGAAACGACAGGACAAAACGCCGTCGTGTGCCGCCGTCCTTTTGCTGCAGATCAACAGTTTCAACGCTGCCAATCTTCACCCGCAGCGACTTGGTCGCCCACCTCAGCTCCAGAGAGATACTTGGAGCTGCCGCCGTATACATCGTCGAATGTCGCAGTCATTTTTCAGTTTCCTTTTTCAGTTTGCGGCGAACGCGCGCCGCCCGCCTTGCCGAGTTTCGGCGAAGCTCTTCTTTGATCTGGTCGGCGGTGTATTCGGCGAGCACGGTATCGTCGGCGCCGTTCCCGCCGCGCGATACGAAGGTCGCCGAGATGATGGCGCACGGCTTCTTCTTGGTGCGCGAGGTGTAGGCGTAGCGCGCGAGGGTGACGCCACGCTTGAGGTCGAGCGTCTTGTGCTCGGGGTCGCGGTAAACGCTCATATGTGTTTCGTGGTCGTCGGCAAAGCGCGCGATGAAGGTGGGCGAGCTGGTCATCAAAGCGTCCTCCGGATTTAAAAAGGCGCCGCCCGCGATCAGCGAGCGACGCCCGGACTTTTACCTGCCCACGCTGCGGTGCCCGCGGTCCTTCGGGCGCAGCATGTTTTTGGCCAGAGGCATCCAATTTTCGTTGTAGCGGTCACCTCGCCTAAAAGAATTCCTGGACGTACCAGGCACGCTCGAACTCAGTGTCCTTCACCAGATCCTTGAAGGCTTCCGGCACGGCGAGACCCCAGCCGGCGTAACGGTCCGCCGTAAGCTTCCGGTACCGTTCCATCGAGTAGGCGTACTGTGCCTTATTGTCCGCGCGGTGCAGCGTGAACGTCTTCTCGTTGACGTCATGCCGGAACTGGGGCGTCTCGATCGGATCGCCGCCTTGCCACCGAGCCATGCAAATTCCGAAGTCGAAGCGGGCCAGGTTATCGCGGACCGGAAGCGGCTCCTTCAAGGCGATGATGGCGATCGGAATGCTCTCGTCGGCGTTCTCGAACTTCGCCACGCGTTCGATGATGGGATCGGAAAACTTCTCGTACTGTTCCCACTCGCCTACCTTCACGTACTTGAAGTCAGCACGCAGCATAGCGGCCAAGACGTCCTTCTTCCCGTGCCCCATGAAGACATCAACATCCCGGATCGCCTTGCCGACAAGGGTGTCCCGCACCGCGCCGCCAGCAATGTGGGCCTCGGGCGCAATGCGTCGGATGCTGCTCAGGATGGTTTCGTAATCGCGAACCGTTTTCATCTTTGACCTCGTATGTTGGTGTTCAAGCGGCGCCAGCCATGCAGCCGGCACCGCGATGATGATCAGCCGATCACCGGCTCGATCACGTCGGCAAACAATCGGTCGGGGGTAACCTTCCGGCCGAGCGCAACCAGGTCTTCCGGCGTAGCGCGGCGGTATGCCCGCATCAGATCGACCAGGCGCCGCGCGTCACGGGCGGTCTCGAGCAATGGAGCGTTACCGGCGAGAACGCGACTAAGCAGGTTGCCCTTCTCGCTTTGCAGGATGACGATGGCGGCCCGGACATAGTTGACGTTTGAACCACAGCTCGCGGCGGCAAGAGCGAGAGTGGGCACTGTCTTGTTGAGGTAGAGCCTGGCCGCGGTGATGGCGCGCAGGGCCGCCGCGCACTGACCATCGCGGAACTGCCGGCGAGACGATTGATGGCGACGGCGGACAGGGGTTGAGGACGTAACCGAAGGGGTGATAAAGACATGCTGTTGCATGGTTCGATCTTTCTTTTGCCGGCCGGCCCTCGGTGTGATGTCAGGGGCCGGCCGCGCTGTTTCCGTCGATCAGGTGATACCCACGCAGCGCCCGACGGCGACGCCGCGGGGCGTATCTCAGGCGGCGTTGTCCTTCTGCGGAGCGGCGATCTTCTGCGCGTGTTTGGCGAGCTTGCGCTTCGAGGCGATCAAGTAGCCGCCGTCGCCGCCGGTCTTGCCGATCGGCCAGTTGCCGGTGCGCTTGAGGTAGTAGGGATCGGTTTCCTCGGGCATGCCGAGGTAGACGAGGTAAGCGTGGATCGCGTCCGCGCCGACCACCAAGTCGCCGGCGAGGCGCTCGTCCTCACCCTCATGTTGTTGGTTTGTGTCCATCGCGAAAGCTCCTTGGCTGTTCGCGATGGTCTAAAGTGCCTGGAGGGTTTCGCATTGTCCGAGTTGTCCATGGACAAAACGGACAAAACGGACAGCGGACGGATCGGGCTTCCGGACAGGATTTACTTGACGCCTACGGCCTTGAGCACCTTGTCCATAACCTGCCGCGAAGGAGGAAGGTCTGATGAGCGAGTTCGGCGCGCCTCGGCATCGAGCTCTTCCCCAATGCGGCGGCGGAGCTCGGGCCTCGTGTGCTCGCTCAGTACAAGACCGCGATCTCTCAGCCGGCCCAGTGCCATCCACACGCGGTGCGCTTGGGGGCCTGTCGTAGCGTCTGACACCTCCCTGGGTGACGCTGACGAGGTCGCTGGTGCGTCCGCCGATGGTTCAGCATCATCCGGCGGCAGGACATAAATGCCGACGTCTTGCCACTTGCCTCCCAGCCTGAGCCTTACGGTGCTGTGTTCGATGCTCAAGGTGCGCAGCACATTGGGGTGGCGAAAGTCGATCACCACCCCTGGCGGGTCCGTCCTGTAGGGCAGCCATTTCTGTAGCGCGTATTCCAGGCCCGGCTTCGTCAAATCGAGTTCGCGGTACAGGCGGCCGAGCGTGCGCCAGGATTGCGTGGTGATGTTCAGCGCCGCCGTGGGCGTGAACGTCAGCGCCGTGGTCCCCGACAAGGGCGCGATTGCCGTCACTTCGCCGGTTTAAGTCTGCGCCATGTCGCGCCCGTGTCGCGTTTAGTCGCCGCTAAAAATTCCGAACCGTTGAAAACCAACACAAAATAGTACAAACCATTCACAAACACTAGCACCACATCGCGGACCGGCGAAAATGTGAGAAATGCCCAATTGGCGGGACTTTCTTGCGTTTCGGCGCGCCTTGAGAAGGGCGAAATGCTGCTGCCCCGAAGTTCGCAACACTCCTGCCTCGAGACCGATTGCGAACTTCGGGTTCACTAAAATCATAGAGTTTCTAGTGTCCTTCGATTCCGAAGTTCGTATCGGAGGCTGCCGTAAAATCGTACGAACTTCGGAATCGGGACACTAGGCGCGCAGCCGTTCGAGACTCCTGCTTGCCTCTGCCGCGGCGTGCGGTGACAATCGGCCATGGCCATCCTCCTCGCCATCGGTTCGCTCCTGCTGTTCGCCGTGGTGTTCGGACCGCAATGGTGGGTGCGCCACGTGCTGGCGGCGCACGCCGACGACCGCCCCGACCTTCCCGGCACCGGCGCGGAGCTGGCCCGCCATCTCCTTGACGAGGCCGGATTGCAGCAGGTGAAGGTCGAGCAGACCGACCTCGGCGACCATTACGATCCCGACGAACTTGCGGTACGGCTGACGCCACCGCATCACGATGGCCGCTCGATCGCCGCGGTGGCGGTGGCGGCGCACGAGGTGTCTCATGCGGTTCAGCATGCGCGCGGCGAGCCGGCGTTCGAGCGGCGCTACCGACTGGTCAAGAACTTCACCTGGATCGACCGGCTGGCGAGCGTCATTCTGCTGCTGGCGCCGGTGGTGTTCGCCTTCGTGCACGTGCCGGCGCTGTTCGTACTGCAACTTCTCGCAGGCTTGGCGCTGCTCGCGATCCGCGTCGCGGTGCACGTGACGACGCTGCCGGTCGAGTTCGACGCGAGCTTCGGCAAGGCGCTGCCGGTGCTCGCGCGCGGGCGCTATCTCGCCGTCGGCGATCTGCCGGCCGCACGCCGCGTGCTGCAGGCCGCCGCCTACACCTACGTGGCGGCGGCGCTGGCGACGCTGCTCGACGTCGCCCGCTGGTTCCGGATGCTGCGGTTCTAAAGCGTACGGCCGCCCGATGGGAGACGACATGCTTGCGACAACAAGAAATCAGCGCGCCTCCGTCGTTTCCCTCGCCATGCTGCTGTCGATGGTCTCAGACCCAGTGCCGGCGCAGGAGTGGCCGACGCGGCCGGTGACACTGGTGGTGCCGTTCGCGGCCGGCGGTCCGGTCGACACCGCCGCGCGCATCATGGCGGCGCGCCTGTCGGAAAACCTCGGCCAGCAGGTGATCGTGGAGAACGTCAGCGGCGCCGGCAGCATGATGGGCGGCAACCGCGTCGCGAGGGCGGCGCCCGACGGCTACACCGTCCTGCACGGCAACCGCAGCACGCATATCTACAGCCAGATCCTCAACAAGAAACCGATGTACGATGCCATCAGCGAATTCGCGCCGGTCGCTGCTTTTGTCGAGAATTCCGCCGTGCTGCTTGTGCGCAGGGATTTTCCGGCGGCGACGCTCGGCGAATTCAGCGCCGGGCTCCGCGCTAACCGGGACAAGCTGCAATTCGCCTCGGCGGGTGCGGGTTCGGCCTCGCATGTCGTCTGCGTTCTCCTCAATAACGCGATTGGCGTCGAGATCACCCACATCCCCTATCGCGGGACGGCGCCGGCGCTGCAGGATCTCATCGCCGGCCGCGTCGACTATCTCTGCGACATCATCTCGACCGCGATCCCGCCGATCCAGTCAGGCTTGGTGAAGCCGCTGGCGATCCTGTCGTTGCGGCGGAGCGCGGCGCTGCCCGATCTCGCCACCGCCGACGAACAGGGGCTCAAGAATTTCGACGTGGATGCCTGGAACGCCTTCTTCTTCCCGAAGGGAACGCCGGACGCGATCGTGCGCCGGCTCGCCAAGGCGACCAGCGAGGTGGTCGATATCCCGGCGGTGGCCAAACGGCTGCAGGAGATCGGCCTCCAGGTCGCGGCACCGGAACGCCGCAATCCGGACTACGTCGCGAAGCTGGTGAAGACGGAGCTCGAGACGTGGCGGCAGCCGCTGCTCGCCAGCGGCGCGACGGTGCAATAGCGCAACGGTGGTTCAGCCGGACGTGATGGCTCCCATCCGCAATCGTGCGCAGGTGACCCCGTACCACCGCTGCAAGAAACGCAGCGCACATCAGCGCAGCGGTGCATCCGCGCGCGCTGCCTTTGGCCCGGTCCTTGCAGCGTTGAAGAGTGCCGGGATCACTCAGGCCAAGCAAGAAAAGCCATGTCACTTTCGCTGACCACCTTCGACGGGACGCCGCATGTGGGTGAAACGGCGTCCAAACCCCGGCGTGCCGGGGTCATGCCCGGCTGGCCGCGCGTGCAAGCGCCGGAAGCCCTCGCCATGGTGGCGATCGCGGCTGTTGCGGCGCTGGCGATCGCCGGTGTCACCGTCGCCAATGAGTACCACTCCAATCCATGGCTGCTGGAGTGGATCCCTGCCTATTGTTGCGTCACCAATGACTGCTGCTGGGAAATCGCCGAGCAGGATCTTGCTTCGCTGCCGGGCGACAAGTGGCAGGTGCTGGCGACCGGGCAGGTGCGGGAACGCACCAACTGGTCGCCGGACGGAAAGTTTTACCGCTGTGCCTGCGACTACGACACCGCCGCCGGCGTTTGGATCAGGCACATCGGCGCCAACACGCGCTGCCTGTTCGTGCCGATGCGCTCGGCAAGTCTGAAGACCGGCTGAGCGGAACGCAGCAGATGCGCCCGTCGCGTGGTGAAGCGTAGCAACGGCGACATATGCCCGGACCTGATGCGGCTGGACCGGGAGCGATGCTTGCTACGCCGTGCGGACGACTTCGCGGAACGGGAGGTTATGGAATATCCGCCGGTATCGTCCGGATCAGTCTGCCTTCGCGCCCGAGAACTTCGCCACCTTTCCCCACTTCTCGGTTTCATCCGCGATGAGCTTGCCAAAGTCGACGGGCGAGAGCGCAAGCACCGTGACGCCCAAGTCGGCAAGCCGCGCCTTGATCTTTGGATCAGCGAGGCCGGCATTGATCTCGCTGTGGAGCTTCTCAACGATCTCGACTGGCGTGTTCCTAGGAGCGACGATGCCAGACCAGCCGCTCGCCTCGAAGCCCGCCACCGTATCTCCGACCGTGGGAACGTCCGGAAGCTCTGCCAAGCGCGCCGCAGTCGCGACACCTAGCCCGCGCAGCTTGCCGGCCTTGATATGTTCGATGGACGAGGACAAGCCGTCGAACGCGACCTGCACCTGACCGCCGAGGAGGTCGGTCAGCATGGGGCCGCCGCCGCGATAGGGCACGAGCACCACGTCGATGCCGGCCATCATTTTCAACAATTCGGCGGCCATGTAGGGCGCTGTGCCTTTCGGGGGTGTCGCCAAATTGACCTTGCCCGGATTGGCCTTGGCGTAGCCGATCAACTCGGGGACGGTCCTGGCCGGGAATGAGGGATGCACTTCCAAGACGAGCGGAATGCGATTGATACTGGCGACCGGCGCGGTGTCGCGAATGAAATTGAAATTGAGATTATCGTACAGCGTCGCGTTGATCGCGTTCGTCGCACTGGCCAGGAGGAGCACATGGCCGTCCGCTGTCGCACGCACGACCGCCTCAGCGCCGATATTGCTGCCCGCGCCCGGCCGGTTGTCGATGATAAATGGCTGGCCAAGCCGCTCCGACAGCCATTGCCCTATCAGGCGCGCGATGATGTCGATCTGGCCGCCGGGCGGGAAGCCGACGACCAAGCGCACCGGCCGCGTGGGATAGGTTTGTGCGCTTGCGATGCGCGGGACTGCCGAAAGCGCGGCAGCGCCCGCTGCCAGATGCAGAAATGTTCTGCGGGGAACTTTCATGGCGTTCCCTCCCAGAGAAATTCACCGGCCACGCGCAGCTGCGCTTGCAACTAGACGGATTTCAGATCCACGTCTGGAATGCGCGCCGGCCGATGGCAGCGTTGTTGCCGCTGAAGCGAGGGGAGTTCGGCACGTCCTGTTCAAGAGCGGCTTTTCGATAAAATACACCGCTCTCCGTGGTGGAGGAAGGGCCGAAAAGCAGACGACCAACGGGATTCTCGAATCGGCACTCGCGCCTGCGGCGACGACGAGTGCTATGTCTGTTCAACAACAGACAGCAGATTGGCGTCGCGCGCGAGCAGCCAGCGTCCGTCCGGCTGCTTGCGCAGGATGGTGAGCGTGTAGCCCGCGCGCCGGACCGGCGTGCCGCCCGGCGGCGTCACCGTCACCTGGATGTAGTTCCGCAGATAGGCCCAGCCGCCGAAAATCTTGAGCTCCCGGATGTCGCTCGTTCCCTCCATCCGCATGTCCTTCATGCCTTGCGCGGCGGCGGCAAAGGTTTCCTTGCCGAACGGCTCGCGGCCGGGAACCATGAAGACCGCGTCGTCTTCCATCAGGCTGAGCACGGTGGCCACATCGCCGGCCTGGCTCGCGGTCATCCAGGTCGCAACCAGATCGCGGATGGCGTGTTCGTCGTCGGTCATGGAAGCCTCGATTCTTGAACGCCGTCCGGTACAGTAACGCCGGTTTGAGTGTGCTCAACGCGCAAAGCCTCATCCGGGTTTCGACGTTGCATGGCGGCTGCCCGGATCGCGCGCAACAGGGTGTGGAATCGTCACTTGCCGATTTTCGCGGCCACGGCAGAATGGAGGAAATTGGTGAGGACGCGCGTCATGATCCGCAGGGTCAGCATAACCGTATGGGCGATCCTGCTGTCGACCACCATCGCATCGGCGCAGACCGGTACGTTGCGGGCGCTGCTGGCCGAATACCGCTGCCCTGTCGTCGATCGACTCGACCGCATCTTCGACCACCCTAAACCTACGGACTATCTGGACCGGTTCCTGGCGGTGACACTTCTGGCGCATCCGCACGGATATGTGCAGTGCATGTTCATCGCCAACCGCACAAGGATTCTGTGCGAAGCTTCATCCGGCTATCACTACGACAAGGAAGGCGCGCCGCGGACGTTCTTTCTCCCGCCGTCCGCCGTCGCTGCCCTTGGCAAACTCGGGTTCTCGACCGACGATTCCAAGGGCAATTTTCGCTATGAAGCCGGCATCGGCGCGCCGCCTGATCTCAATGCGATTGCGGACCTGATCCTCACCGCATTGCACGATGCCTACGGTGCGCGCGCCGGCGAGACCTTGCGGTTCAATGCACCGTTCGCACCGCGTGCCACATCAAAATGCGTGCCCATAAGCTGAGGAGCGGCGGCTGAGGCTGCGCATTTGCCGCCGCTGCCGTTGCCTGGCTTGACAACGGCGCCTACAGTCGGGCTGACGCGTGCGCTCCGCGCCGGAGACCTTCAATGCCTGACGACATGATGCGCGATCCGCGGACCATCGAGGCCTATCACGCCCACGTCTATTACGACCCCGCTGCAACGAAAGATCGGGCTGCACGCTTGCGTGAAGGGATCGGCGCGCGATTTCCGCAAGCGAAACTCGGACGCTGGCACGACGAACAGGTCGGACCGCATCCGCAATCGATGTACCAGGTTGCGTTCCCCACCGAGCTGCTGGCGGCGTTCGTTCCGTGGCTGATGCTCAATCGCGACGGCCTGACCGTCCTGCTGCATCCGGAAACCGGCAATGCCTATCGCGACCACACCGTGCATGCGGCCTGGTTCGGCGCGGTGCTGCCGTTGCGGCTCGACGCGTTCAAGAACGGCGACGCCGAGTGAGGCTGGCGCACGGAGAATCCCAATGACCTGGATGGCCAATATCCCGCAGTGGGGCGTGATCTTCTTGCTGATTGTGCGGGCAGCGCGGATCATCCATGTCGATCTGCAGGACAGCCGGACGCTGAAGAAACATGGCGTGCTCGGTATCGTACTCACGGAAGCGGCGTATGTCGGCTTGTTTGTTGGGTTCCTTTGGTGGGGCGGATTCTGGACGTTTCAATAGGCGAGCTGAAAGGCCCGATTGCGCTTCGCGCCGTCCGGGCTACCATTGCTCACGTCGTTCGGGGAGTGCCAATCAATGCTTGGGGACGCTCAATCCGCGGGGATCGATCCGCAGCACGTCGTCGTCACCGAGCCGGTGCGGGACTCCGACATTCCCGTACAATTGACCTACGTCGAGATGATCGACGGCGTCTACGCGCCGATCGGACTGCGCACGCCGCCCGGCCGCGGACCGTTTCCGCTGGTACTGTTCGCATCCGGCAACGGCGGCGGCGGCATGTCGGTGGTGCGCGATTTCACCCAGAACGTGAGCTGGACCCAGGAAGAATTCCTCAAGGCCGGCTATGCAGTGGCGTGGATGCGCTACCGCGCCGAAATCGACTATGCCTACGACAAGATCGGCAAACTGGTCGAGGACAAGCGCCAGCGGCGGCAACTCCTCAATCGCGGGCCGCTGGAATACGAGGACGTCATCGCGATCGTCAAATACGTCAAGACACTGCCGTTCATTGCGTCCGACCGGGTCGGATACATGGGCATGAGCCACGGCGGCGAGATGGCGTTCAAGATCGCGTCCGAATATCACGGCGTGCGGGCCATGGTCGCGTGCGAGCCGGCGGCGCACGAATTCCTGCGGCTGCGCCCCGACGCTACCGCGCGCATCAATCCCGAGACCGGCCTGCTCGACGTCGAGCGCATGCTGATGCGTGAGCCGGAGAAGGTGCGGCCCCGCATCACCGAGGGCGTGGCGCGAGCCCGCATACAGCCGATCGCCACGCCGATCTTCGTGCAAGGGCGCAACTCCGACGAGCTGCAGGGCATCTTCCGGGTCTGCTACGACTTGCTCGTGGAATTGGGCAAGGAGGCGCGCTGGGAGACCTACGAGCACGACGTGCACGGCTTCGTCTATGTGCGGCGGAACGAGGCCGGCGTCTACGCGCCCGATGCCGTGCAGCGGCAGGCGGTCTTGGATTCGATCGGGTTTTTTGACGAGTACCTGAAAGGAATCAAGTGAGCACGACGTCCGCAACGTTCGACTACGCGCCGCTGTTCAAGCCCGGCCTGCCGGCGCCGGCGGCGAAGTGGGCCGGCCTCGCGAAATACAATTTCATCGGCGGCAACAATGACGCCGAGCAGGTGCCGGTCGACGGCTTGATCGCGGCCTCGAACGCGGTGCTCCAACGCGAGGGCCATACGCTCGCGACCTACGGGCTCGCGCACGGCCCGCAAGGCTACCGGCCGCTGCGCGACTTCCTCACCCAAAAACTCAAGCGCGACGCGGGCATCGCCTGCACCGCCGACGACATCCTGGTCACGTCGGGGTCGTTGCAGGCGCTCGACCTCGTCAACGGCGTCTTCCTCGCGCGCGGCGACACCGCCATCATCGAGCAGGAATGCTACCAGGGCTCGATCAACCGGCTGACACGGCTCGGCATCAACACCATTGGCATCCCGCTCGACCGCGACGGCATGCGCATGGACGCGCTCTCGGCGGCGCTCGACGACCTCAAGCGCCGCGGCACCCGCGCCAAATACATCTACACCATCCCGACCGTGCAGAACCCGACCGGCACCATCATGCCGGAAACGCGCCGCGCCGAACTGCTGGCGCTGTCGCAGGCGCACGGCGTACCGGTGTTCGAGGACGATTGCTATGCCGACCTGATCTGGGACGGCAATCGCCCGCCCGCGATCCATGCCATGAGCCGCAACGGCGGCGTCGTGCACATCGGCTCGTTCTCGAAGTCGATCGCGCCGGCGCTGCGCGTCGGCTACATCGTCGCCGGCTGGGACATCCTCTCGCGCGCGCTGGCGATCAAGACCGACGCCGGCTCCGGCGCGCTCGAGCAGATGGTGCTCGCGGAATATTGCGCGCCGCATTTTGCGTCGCACGTGCGCGATCTCACGCGCGGGCTGCGCGTGAAGCTCGACACGCTGATGGACGCGCTCGGCGAGCAGTTCGGGACCGTGGCCGAGTTCGAAGAGCCCAAGGGCGGCATCTTCCTGTGGGTGAAGCTGCCCGACAATGTCGACACGTTGAAGCTCTATCAACCGGCGCTCAAGGCCGGCGTCGCGATCAATCCGGGGCCGGAATGGTCGGTCGACAAGAGTTACAGCAAGAGCTGGATGCGGCTCTGTTTCGCGAGCCCGACCATCGACGAGATTCGCGACGGCGTCGCCGCGCTCGCCGAGGTGTGCCGCACGGAATTCGGCGTGCCGACACGGAGCGCAAACGTCACCCGCGCCGCCGGACGGTCCTAACGTCCGGCGCGCATCGCTCCCGGTCAGGGCGTGGCAGGCCGTTTCGATCCCTCCAGCGCCCAGCGGAACAGCGCCCACAGGCTGCCGCCGGTCGCCATTCCCAGCACGTAGATCACGGCGATCAGGACGGCGAGCGGGGCGCTGAGCCGGAAGTTGAGGAACGCCACCGTGACGCTTTGCAGATTCTGGATCGCAAAGATCAGCGTCACCGCGGCGAGCAGGGCGATCAGGGTAATGTGGAACCAGCGCATGTCTTGCCTCCGTTGCGAACGCGCGCAGCCGGCGCGGAAGAAGCTCTGCGGTGCTACAATAGCAGGGAGCCGTTACGGTGTTTATCTCTATGGCGGCCGTTCGCGGCCGGAAACAGGAGGCCCCCATGCGCATCGCTTTGATCGGCCTGGCGGTTATCACGATAATGCTACCGGCGGGCGTCGAATTGGCCAGCGCCCAGCCCCGGCCCTGGTGCCTGCAAACCGGTCGCGGCGGGCCGGGCGGCGGGATTCCCGATTGCACCTATTACACGCTGCAGCAGTGCCGCGCGGCGATCGGCGGCGGTGGTGACGGCTGCTTTGAGAATCCGGCGCTCGGCTGGGACCGGATCGAAGGCAAGCGCTCCGCGCCGCCGCCGCGGAGCAGGGCGCGCGAGCAGGGCTATTGAGACGGCCGCCCGGCCCACCGGTCCTGCCCGGCGCTGCCGGATTCATCGCGACTTGATGAAGGCGACGATGGCGGCGACCGCGGGTCCGTCCTGCCGGAAGAAACCGTGCGCGCCGCGCGCATTGCAGGGATTCGACGACGGTTCGCCGGTGGTGTTGATCCACTGGACGCGCGCCTTGCCGCGCGACCAGGCGACGAATTCGTTGGCGGCGCCCGGCAAGGTGAATTTGCAGGCATCGTGAGCGTGATGCACGACCAGCGTCGTCGGCAACAGGTCCGGATTGTTGCGCAGCGCCGGAATGACCCGTCCGTAAACCCCGGACACGAGCACGACGCCCGCCGGCCGCGCCCCGGCGGCGAGCGCCTCTGCGGCGTCAACCGCGCCCCGGCTCATGCCGACGATCACCGCCTTGCGCTTCTGCGCTGCCTCGGCGGCGACCGACTGGGCCGCGCTCGAGGGCGAGGTCGTCACGATGGTGCGGATGCCGGCGCGGTTGAAGTTGGCTTCGTTGCGCACCAGGAAATCGCCGGGGACGATGCCGCCCGACCCGGGCATCAGGATCGCAACGTCGGCGGCGGCGGCTTCGCCGATGGCAGCGGGCGACGCAAGCAGGAGCACGGCAAGGAGCGCGAGCGGCAGGCGCATGGGACTCTCCGTTGGTTCCGGCGAGGCAACTCGATGATGGAATTCGAGATCGAAATTTTTGCGCAGGTTATGGCCCGGCGCAGAGCGGCGCAACGTGCTATGGTCGCGCTCTGCACGGTGAGGAGTAGTCCCATGGCACGACGACCGAACGATCCGCGGCATGCCGCCGAGGCGGCGTTCAAGACGGCGACGACACCGAAGCCTTTGGACCCGATGCCGAAGACGCCGTCGCTGCCGGGCGTCAAGGAGATGGTGTCGCTGCGCATCGACCGCGACGTGCTCGATTTCTTCCAGGAAGACGGGCCGGGCTGGCAGGACCGCATCAACGCGGCGCTGCGCAAGGCCGTGGGGAAGTGACGGCGTTGTTGCCGTGATCGTGCTCACTTCGGCTTCACCGTCGGATAGATGTTGGCGCCGTAGTATTCGCGGATCTCGGCGATCTGGTCGGGGCCGGGCGGCGCATATTGCAGCCGCTTGCTGGTGAAGGTGCCGCCCATGATGCGGTCGAGCTTCACCGCCATCTCGCCCATCTTCACCAGCGTGGTGATGCCGTTGAGGATCGGCGCGCCGGACGGCGTCGTGTAGACGCCGGCATGCGCCAGCAGCGCCATCACCACGCCGCCGGCCGCGATCACCACCTCGGCGCCGGCGTCGGTGTTGGCCTTGGCCGCGCTCTGGAACTGGCCGATGAGATCGCGCTGCACGTCGGCGTTCTCAAACCCCTCGTCGAGCTTGAGGATGCGGTCGGCCTTCATCCGGTTGACCGCGGCGAGCCGGTCCTTGAGGCCGTAATGCACCACGTTCTCGACGATGCGCGGCGTGAACTTCTCGTTGATGGTCACCAGCGAGAAATTCGCGCCCATCATGCAGGCGACGTGCAGGCTGGTCTCGCACAGGCCGAGCACCGGGAAGTTCGCGATCTCGCGGCACTCGCGCAGGCCGGGATCCGCGATATTGCCGATCAGGAAGGCGTCGAAGCCCTGCGCCATGGCGGTGTGCACGTTCTCCATCACCTCGCCGGTCTCCAGATATTCGAGATAGCGGTACTGGTCGGCGAAGCCGCCGATCTTGGTGATGCCGTGCACCTCGATCTCGGTGTCGGGGTCTTTGACCTGGTCGAGGATTTGCCGCAGATATTTCGGGTACGATTTCCACTTGGTCTGGAAGCGGCTCATGCTTTGGTACCAGATCTTCATCGCCATCGATGGCTCCTCAATCTCGCCACGGTCCGTGCCGCTGGTGATGGCGGCAGGATCGCGCGGCGTCAACGGGGTCAGGGTGCCGTTAAGAGGAGGGCGTGAATGATGCTTCGCAGGCTCGTGATCGCGGCGCTCGCTGCCATCATGTCGCTTAGCGTTTCGATCGGCGCCGCGCGGGCGCAGGATTATCCGTCGCGGCCGATCCGGCTGATCGTGCCGTTCGCGGCCGGCGGCGGCACCGACACCCTGTCGCGCATCTTCGGCCAGGTGCTGGCGGAAGAGCTCAAGGCCACGGTCGTGGTCGAGAACGTCGGCGGCGCCGGCGGCTCGATCGGCACCGGGCAGGGCGCGAAGGCGGCGGCGGACGGCTACACCCTGGTCACCGCGACGCCGTCGATCGCGATCAATCCGCACATCCAGAAGAACGTGCCCTACAACGTGCTGCGCGACTTCGCGCCGGTCGTGCAGATCACCACCAGTCCGGTGGTGCTCGTGGTCAGCAAGGATTTCCCGGTCGCGTCGGTCGGCGACCTGATCGCGCTCGCGCGCGCGAAGCCGGGCGCGATCAGCTACGGCTCGGCCGGCATCGGCTCCTTCACCTTCCTGGCGGCGGAATTGTTCAAGGCGCTCGCCGGCGTCGATCTCACCCACATTCCCTATCGCGGCACCGGGCCGGCGCTGATCGACCTGATCGCCGGCCGCATCCAGGTGCAGTTCGAGAACGCGCCCGCCGTGCTCGGCCAGATCCGGAACGGCGAGCTCAAGGCGATCGCGCTCGGCACCGCCCAGAGCTCGGCCATTCTTCCCGGGGTGCCGACCATCGCCGCGACCGTGCCCGGCTACGAGGCGAGCTCCTGGCTCGGCCTCCTTGCGCCCGCCGCGACGCCGCGGCCGATCGTCGAGCGGCTCAACGCCGCCATCAACAAGGCGCTCGCCGACGATGCGATCCGCAAGCGGCTCGCCGCGCTCGGGGTCGAGCGCGTCGGCGGCACGCCCGAGGATTTCGGCGCCTATCTGCGCGCCAAGGTCGAGGAGACCGACAAGGTCGCCAAGGCCGCCGGGTTGCGGCCGGAGTAGGGGGCCGCGTGTAGCCCGCATGGAGCGAAGCGGAATGCGGGGACACCGGATCGAATTGAAATGTCCGCCCCCGGATTTCGCTGCGCTCCATCCGGGCTACTTGCTGCACATGCTTGATCGTTCTCGCGAGGCAAAATGTCCTCCGAGGTTTGCCAATGTCCCTCTCACATCAAGTGAGGGGGCGGAGCGCCGACAGGCGCTCGGGTGCAGCGGCACCCGTTGAAGCGGGCCAGTGACGTAGGCCCGCAGGGCGCGATCGCGCGCCCTCACGTCCCATGACGCGGGACGTCCGCCTCTCGGCGCTCAACACGCGGCATGCTTGGCCTCGGACTGTCTTCCGCGATTCGGACGGGCATCATTTGCGAGCCCTGCTTGCGGGGCTTTCCCCCGCTCGCCCTGTTCCGTCTAGCCTTCAAGGCCGCCTCTCGTAGTGGAGGCGGACAGTGACCCGAGGCCCCCGGGGACCTGGTTACGAGCCAAGTGCGCAGGCGCCGCATCCCGCTCCGCCTCAAGCTCGTCTCCGGAGACGCCCTCGGTGAACGGGACGCAGCGACCGTGGCATGGAAATGTGTTCAGTCAAGGAGCGCGCCCGCGGATCTGTTTACATCCTGCGGACAACCGAGCGCGTCGGCAGCTTTGAACGCGCGTGAAATGCCGGAGCAGCGGCACAATCTCTCAAGGCGCGCCATGTCCACAGGATTGTTGGGAATGTGGATAGCGAAGGCAGCGCGCGCGTCGTTCAAAGGTGCCTGGCGCAAGGGCCCGCCGCGCGGGCGGGGTGCGTCCCGTCCATTTCCGGGACTGGAACTCAGGGGAGCCCGGAGGCACAATCGCGGCCTTGCCGTCTGCCTCAGGAAAGGACGCGCCATGACACTTCCCACGCCGTCACAACTCATCCGTTCGCTCGCCCTCGCGCTCGGCGCCGCTGCACTCGTCATCGCCTTCACGACAGTGCCAGCCGCCGCGCAACAGCATCACACCGTGGTGGCCGGCGATGCCATCAAATGGGGCCCGGCGCCGCCGTCGCTGCCGCCCGGCGCGCAGGGCGCCGTCCTTTACGGCAGTCCGGCGAAGGACGGGCCGTTCGTGCTTCTGCTCAAATTCCCCGCCGGCTTCGTCGTGCCGCCGCACCGCCATTCGAAGGACGAGTTCGTCACCGCGCTCTCGGGACGGTTTGTGATCACGCCCGGCGAGACGGTCGATAAAGCATCGATCAAGCCGCTGGGCGCCGGGAGCTTTTTCCACCTGCCCGCGGGGATGGCGCATTACGCCTGGGCCGACACCGAGACCGTCATCCAGCTCAGCGGCATGGGTCCGTTCGACGTGGTCTACGTCAACCCCAAGGACGACCCGCGCAAGAAGGATTGAGGCAGGACGGCGCAGATTGGCGGCATCCGGGCTACGCAGTGAATCCGTAGGGTGGGCTGAGCCATAAGCGCGTTCACGGCGCGTCGCACGCAGCCAAGTGTACGCAGGCTGCGTAAACTTGCCTGCGATGACGCGCTATGCGAAGCCCACGTCACGCCGCGTGATGAGGCGGTCGGGTGGGCACGGCGCGAAGACACGCCTTTGCCCACCCTACGCAGGCTAGGGAGGACAAACCATGCGCGGGACGATCGCACTTCTGCTCGGCGTGATCGCAGCCCTGACGACAGGCAGCGCGACGGCCGAGACGCTCAAGGTCGCGGTCGCGCAGCGCGGCTTCTGGAATTCGTCGTTCATCGAATACGCGCTCCAGCAGGGTTTCTTCAAGCAGGAGGGGCTCGAGATCGAGATCCTCTACACCGAGGGCGGCGCCTCGACGTTGATGCCGGTGGTCGCCGGCTCGATCGACATCGCCATGACCAACGGCACCCTCGGCGTGATCGCCGCCTTCGCCAAGGGCATGCCGGTGAAGATCATCTCGGCGGAAGCGACCGGCGCGCCCGACGCGTTCTGGTATGCGCGGCCGGAAAGCGGCATCAAGTCGATCCGGGACACCGCCGGCAAGACGGTCGCGTTCTCCTCGCCCGGCTCCTCGACCAATCTCATCATCCTGCAGCTGGTCAACCAGGAGAAGGCGACGCCGAAGCTCATTCCGACCGGCGGCGCGCCAGGAACGTTGACGCAGGTGATGAGCGGCCAGATCGACGTCGGCTGGTCGGTGCCGCCGTTCGTGCTGCAGCAGGTCGCCGACGGCCGCGCGCAGATCATCGCGCGCGGCTCGGACGTCGCGGCGATCCGCGACCAGACCATCCGGGTGAACGTCGCCAACGCCAATGCGCTCAAAGCCCGGCGCGACGCGTTCGTGCGATACATGCGCGCGCTGTCGCGCGCGATCGACTGGGCCTATGCCGGCGACGCCGCGATCGACGCCTACGCCGCCTACGCCAAGGTGCCGCGCGCGCTGGCGCAGCGCACCCGCGACGAGTTCTATCCCAAGGCGTCGCTGCAGCTCGCCGAGGTGCGGGGCCTCGACCTCACGCTCCAGCAGGCGCTGGAGTTCAAGTACATCAACACGCCGCTGTCGGCGGCGGAGGTGCAGCAGCGGCTGATCGAGATTTTGTATAAGCCCGGAAAATGATGGATCCGCCCTCATCCTGAGGAGCGCGCACCATGGCAGGCGCAGCCTGCATACACATGGCTGCGTGCGCGCGTCTCGAAGGATGGGGCGGCCCCAGCCGGGCCTTCATGGTTCGAGACGCGCAGCTTCGCTGCGCTCCTCACCATGAGGGTTGGAACGCGTCACTGATGAAATATTGATGGCGCGGAATTCATCTTTACGCGGCATTCTCACGAACAGTTGTGCACTGCAAGAGCCAATCACGCAATTGCGAAATGACCATCGGCCGGCCGATGCCTAGGTGCCCGATATGGGCGATGCAGCGGGCAACCGCGGCGACGGCCGTTCCTTCGACAGCGAACGGCGTCGCGTCGGTCGATGCCCGTGAACAAGAAGGACAACTCCCATGAAACTTCCCATCGCGATTGCTGCGCTGTTCCTCGCCGCGACCACGGCGCTGCCGGCGGCGGCTGCCGCGCCGACCGGCCGCAGCTTCTACCAGCACGAAGGGCGCAGCCTGAGCACGCACCACGATCAGGGACCGTATCGCAGCGACGCCGCTCGTAACGCCTATGCCGCGGCGCCTGGCTATGCCGCTGCACCGCGCGGCGCCCGCCAGCCGGCTGTCAACGGCTGGGGACATTGCGTGAGCGGCCTCGCTTCGGAAGGCTACAGCGCATACCCGAGCTGGGATGTGTGTTGAGGGGCCCGACGCGCGCGGCGCCGCCTGACGCACCGGCGCGAACGTTGAACCAACGGCGTTGACGACAACCACGCCACAATGAACAAAACTCGCAGGGCGGGTCCAATCCCGTCCTGCGAGTTTGTCGCTTGCAGCGCGGGTGACATGCCTGTCGCCCGTGCTATGCCGGCTGCGATGTCACTGCACGACGGGCTTGCGCGCCGCCCGGCGCGGTTTCTTGCTGCTCACGCGCACCACGCGCCGCTGCACGACGCGCGGCGGCGGCTCGCGATAGGCCGGGCCGACACCGAGCAGGCCCTCGACGCCGCCGACGACGGCGCCGACCGGGGCGCCGACGACGGCGCCGACCGGGCCGGCGATCCGCCAGCCTTCATTCGCACCATGGACGAAGCCGCCGGGAACGCCCTGCGCCTGCGCCGTGAGCGGAAGAGCGGCGGCGGCGACAATGACGGCTGCGCACAACATTTGAGATTTCACGCGACACCCCTTTGTTTTGTTTGGGACGGCGCCAGACGCCAGCCAAGCTTGGCGATTGCGTGACGATGATGTGGCGGCGGCGGAATAAGCGCAGCGCGCGATTGCTTTTCTGCGAGGTGCAGCAGATTCGTCACAGCGGAACTGCGGCGATTGTGAAGCAGCGGTACGATTTTGCGGAGGCGGCCAATGCGCAGCGCGATGCGCGGAAGCAAGTAGCCCGCATGGAGCGCAGCGAAATACGGGAATGTCCGTCGGATTGAAGCGTGCGCCCCGGATTTCGCTCCGCTCCATCCGGGCTACGCTTTATGCCCGGGACGTGGTGAGCGCGCGCGCCGCGTCAGGGGCGCTGGCGCGCCGCCCACGCCTCCGGATCAACCCCGGATTTCGCTGCTGCTCAATCTGCGCTAACGTGCTACGGGATGTGCGCCTGAATGGGGCGATCGACACATGACGTCTTCATCACGACTTCGCGCCACGCTCGCCGCCACGGTCATGCTGGCGGGACTTGGCCTTTCATCGACCGTGCAGGCGGAGACCTGCTCCATTTCTTTCACCGTGCTCAAGGCGGGCTTCGTGGTCGGCGGGCAGGGCGGCAGCGGCACGCTGCGCTGCGGGGACCGCAGCTACCGGCTTTCGATCGGCGGACTGAGCTACGGCTTCATGATCGGCGCCTCCGAGACGCGTTTCCGGGGCACCGCCACCTTCAGCGGCAGCCCCCGCAGCGTGGCCGGGGTCTACGGCGCCGGTGGCGCCGGCGCCGCCATCGGGCGCGGCGCGCAGGCGATTGTGCTGGCCAACCAGAACGGCGCGGTGCTCGCGCTCACCGGCTACCAGCGCGGGCTGCAGATCAACGCGGACCTGAGCGGGCTCGCCGTCACGATGCGGTAGAACTGGCCGAGGCGTCACACGCCGTGGGAACGGGCGGCGAGTGTAGGATGGGTTGAGCGAAGCGAAACCCATCCTACGAGCTACAAGCTGGAGTTCATCGCGATCCTGCCGCCAAAGGCTTGAGCGGCCTGCCGCTGCAGCCTCAGGCCGCAATCTCGAACTTGTCGCGTTTCACCTTCGTCAGGTCCTGTCCCTCGATGCGGATCAGCCTGGTGTCGCCCGCGCGCGCCGGCGAATGCAGCACGCCCTCATTGTAGACGTGCGCGGTGCCGGGTGTGAGCGCGTAGGTCCGCACCTTTGCGACTTTGCCGGGCGCGCCGTTCTGCGGCTTCTCAAGGAGCCGCCAGTCGGTCATCTCGGTGACGCCCGCGACCTGACCGTAGATGGCCCAGCTCGGGCCGTGGTCGTGCGGGTTGGAGTTCTTCTCGCCCTTGTAGACATGGGCGAGAATGCAAAACCTCAGATCGGGATCCTCGTAGAGGATCTTGCGGTCGTCGTTGTTGTCCGGGCCGAGGTGCCGGCCCACAAAATCCGGATCGGAGCAGGCCCGCTCGGTGTATTGGCGCACCAGCTCGCGGCCGGCGGGGCCGGGCTCCTTCAACAGCGCGGCGCGGCAGTCGGCGGCGAATTGTTCGAGGGTGTAGGTCACGGTGATGCCTCCTCATGGAGCGTATCGGGATTGGGGTGGAGATTAAGACAGAGCCGAACGGGGCGCCAGAGCGCATGCGGGCATTACAATCCAGTGAAGCGTAGCCGTTTCGGTCGTGCGCTCTACCCATCCTGTGGGCTGGCACCTAAGTCTTGCGTGTATCGATCCGTTGGGAAGGAGTTTTCATGCCGCTTTCCATGTATCAGGCGTCGATCCCGCTGCTCGTGCGCGGGCTCGACAATCTCTCCGCGGTGCTGAAGAAGGGCGAGGCGCATCCCGACGCCGCCGCGCTGGTCGAGGCGCGGCTCGCCCCCGACATGTTCACGCTCGCGGGCCAGGTCCAGCGCGCGAGCGACACCGCCAAAGGCTGCACCGCGCGGCTCGCCGGCATCGACAATCCGAGCTTTCCGGACACCGAGACGAGCTTCGCGCAATTGCAGGAGCGCATCGCCCGGACGCTCGCTTTCCTGCAAGGCGTGAAGCGCGAGCAGATCGACGGCAGCGAAGACAAGCCGATCGCGTTGAAGGCTGGTCCCACCACGCTCAACTTCACCGGCACGAGCTATCTGCTGGGGTTCGTGCTGCCGAACTTCTATTTCCACGTGACCACGGCCTACGACATCCTGCGGCACAAGGGCGTGGGCGTCGGCAAGATGGATTATCTCGGGCCGATGCCGAGGCAGCCGGCGGGCTGAGGGCGTAGGATGGGTTGAGCGAAGCGAAACCCATCATTCGCTTTTGAAGCCCATGCGATGGGTTTCGCCGTAGCGCGTTGAAGACGCGCGTAAACGCGCTTATGGCTCAACCCATCCTACGAACTCTGAAGATTTGCTATTTCCGCAAAATCTTCTCCATGGCTTTTCCCTTTGCCAGCTCGTCGATCAGCTTATCCAGGTAGCGAATTTCCTGCATGGTTGGCTCTTTGACGTTTTCCACCCGGACACCGCAAACCACGCCCTTGATCAAAGCCCGCGAAGAATTCGGTTGAGGAGCTTCCGCAAAGAACGTCTCAAAGTCGGTTTTCTTTTTCAGTTGGGCTTCCAGCGCTTTCTGACTGTATCCCGTCAACCAACGAATGATTTCATCGACTTCTGTTTTCGAGCGTCCTTTTTTCTCCGCCTTGGCAACATAAAGGGGATAGACGCTTGCGAAGCTCATTGTATAGACCCGGTGTTTTGTCATGATACTTGCGTAGCCCTTGCTTCCTTATCATTTGGAAAGCGTAGCCCGTATTGAGCGTAAGTGAAATCCGGGGAGGATCGTGGTCGCCGATCGGAGGCCCCGGATTTCGCAAGGGCTCAATCCGGGCTACTTGCTGCGCGATTCAGGATTTGATCAACCGCATTAAGACACAGCGCCCAGGCCAGATTTAAATCCCGGCTACTTCGTCTGCACCACCGCGGTGACGTCGACCTCGATCAGCATCTCCGGGTAGGCGAGCCCGCTGATGCCGAGCAGGGTGTTGGCGGGGAAGGTGATGTTGCCCCAGGCTTCGCCGACGCATTTGGGCATGGTGCCGCGCAGGCGCAGGTCGGTGATGTAGGTCGTGACCTTCACCACGTGGTTGAGGTCGGCGCCGTGATGCGCGAGCACGCGTTTGATCTTGTCGTAGGCGTAGCGGCACTGCTCCAGCAGGTTGCCATGGTGGCGGATGGCGCCGCGCGGCCCGTTCTCGTCTTCGGCGCCGACGCCGGCCAGATAGATGAACTTGGCATTGCCGATGCCCGTCACCGTCACCGCTTCGGCGAAGATGCCTTTGGTCCAGGCGCTGTGATGGAATTTCTCGATCTTGATGGCGCCGTCCTGGGCGTGGGTTGCGGACGGGGTGAGCGCCAGCGCGCACAGCAGGACAAGGATACGGACGATCGGCATGGAACCCTCCGGGCGTTAGCGCGGGCTCGCGGTATCGCTGACCGGGCTGGTAGTGATCGCCTGAATACGGCGAGCCTTCGCGGACGATGCGGGATATCCTGCATGAGCCGAAGCCTTCCGCACCCACATACTCGCCGTCATTGTAGTTGTGGAGCGGAACACCGTTTGTCGTTCAGCTAACAAGCTGTGAGATTTCTTCCGGTGCCCCCTCGAATGCGAACGGATTGAGAAATTGCCGGCGCCACATCAGTTGGCGGTCAACCTCGCTCAGTTTTGCCTCATCGCAAATCGTCTTCCATTGCGTTTTGATTGTAGCGACTTGATGCTTAATCATGACGATGGCTTCGTCGTTCGACAGTAAGAACGACGGAGCAGCCTTGAGGCACACGGCGAGCTTAGACAAATTCTCGTCGCCAGTAATTATCATGGCTTGGCTCGCCTCACCGCCGGCGCGCGACTGCGGGCATATGTCGTAGGCAGGCGTCAATGTAAGCTGCTTGCCATCCCAAAATGCGCAGTGATTGCGTGCATGGTCGTCAGTATTTCCGCAAAGAATGTTGAGTACCAAGCGAGCGTACAGTTCCTTAAGAGTGGCTTTGGGCTCCGTGAAACGATGACGAACGACCGCGGCTAATTCCTCGTAGCTTGCATACCTCGCCATCATTTCGTCAAGCTCAAGCATCGTGAGCGCAGAGACCATCAAGCGGCGCTGCCACCCATCAGGTACTTTCTGGCGATCGAATCGCTCGATCAGAAGAACGTCCTTCCCGCTTGCTCTTGCGAGGCTGACCGGTGCCGCGTCAATTCCCACCTCAACAGCAAGCCGCATCGCAACGTATTCGGCTTTCACGACGTTGTAGAGGTCGTTCTGCGAAGAAAACTTAGCGATATACTTTTTGTCATCGGACATGATCATTGCTTTTGGGCGCGCTCCACCGATGGAGCTCCCGTGCACCAGCGCTTTTTCGAGCTCGGGCGTCAAGGGTATGCCTTTCTCGACGCGATCCGCGGCAGTCAGTAGTTCTTCCAGCGTTGCGGTCGTATCGTCGCGCGCAACGTATTGCGTTGCCGACAATTGAAAATCGAGCGCCCCAATGCGGTCGGAGCCAGAACTCCAATAAGTACGTCAGCTCATCCAGCTCAACGTTGTCGATTTCTTTCCCGCGAGATCCAAATTTCCGGTTGATAATTACACGGCGACCCCAAGCATCCGGGGCCGCATCGCGAATACAACTCGGCATCGACAATCCGTTGAGTAACGGCAGCACGCCCTGCCGCAATGGAAGCTCCGGCTCGTAAAGCGGAATGGCATTGTTTCTTGCGAGGTAGCTGCGTCCGTAGTTGAAGACGATCTGACTGTCCACGGAAGCAAGCCGTCCCGCGACTACAGGCGTCGTTTTGCCTGGTAGCCATACCCATACGAACGCTTCCTCGTAGTGGTCTTCAGAATTCATCTTTGACACCGATCTTGGGGACGCGAGCAGAGCGGGGCAGCAAAGTCAGCGTCGCCGCGGTGGAACGCACCTTGTCGTTTAACTTTGCTTGGTCAGCATCGAAAAGCGGCACGCCCACGATACTCGCGGCCTCAAAAACAGCCCCGATGGCGCAACCAGGGTCGCCCTTTTCAATTCGGACCAGTAAGCCGCGAGAGAAATCGGCCCTTTGAGCAAGGTCCTCAGCGGTTATTTTGCGTTCGATGCGGCGTTGCCGAATTAGCCGACCGAGCAAGGCAACTGCTTCCCGGCTGTAGCGGGAATATGGACGGCGCACGGGCTTAGCCATGGGGGGCTTCCTTTGTTTCATAAATAGATCATATAGCACCTTCCCGATCTATTTATAGATCAAAAAAGATCGTCAAACCCGAGACCAGAGTTTACTTAGGTTCCAGCGAGTGCCTGTAGGATGGTATATAATCCCTACAGGCACATCCTGCAAGCTATGGCAAAACCAAACCGCCTCAGCCTCGCCAAGGACGATATTCTTTCGGCCTTCTCCAAAACCCCTCAAAAGGTCTACGGGAAGACCCAACTTGCCGCTGTACTTCTTCAGAACCGCCGCTCATGGCATTTACCTGAAAGTACAACCCTCGCCGACTTCATGTCGTTTCTTGCTAAACACGGCGAACTCCGGACAAACAAACTCCGTTCCAACACCTACGGAAAAGAGATTGTCCGTTTCTCTTGGGGCAAGGCATCAGCTTTAGAACTCGCGATTTCCATCTCGCCGCGCGGATACCTGTCTCACGCCACGGCCCTCACTCTCCACGGCTTCGTCAAAACCAAACCAAAAGCGATCTATCTGAACGTTGAACAGAGCGAAAAGCCGTCGAACAATGGCTCGCTTACGCAAGAAGGGATTGATCGCGCATTCTCGGGACATCAGCGGCAGTCCAATTTGATTTACACCTGCAATCGAGTGCCGACAATTATGATTGCAGGCAAAAATACAAACCGTTTAGGCGTTGAAACGATAATTGGCCCCCAATCCGAACTCCTGCCGGTTAGCAATATCGAACGCACGCTCATTGATATCGTCGTGCGCCCCACATACGCAGGCGGTGTGTCTGAAATTTTGAACGCATACCGCCTTGCGAAGGATCGGGCCTCAATCGACCGCCTCTTAAACACTCTAGAAAAATTGGACTACGTCTATCCTTACCACCAGGCAATTGGCTTTCTCCTGGAGAGAGCGGGCTATCCCTCCGAGATGTGTGCGAAGCTTCGGCAGATCGGCTTACACCATAACTTTTATTTGGCCTATGCGATGCAGGACCCCGCCTATTCGAAAGACTGGCGCTTGTTCTATCCCCGCGACCTGAGCGTGGCGCGCTAGAGAAAGATTCATTCCCCGCCAAATGCGCACTTTGCGAAATGGCCGTGACTTTTCGCGGTCGTGCGAGCGCCAGTCGACTATAGCACCTTATTACTCGCCTTCACCGCGGCTTCCTGATCTACATAAACCTCGCCGCCCATTTCCTTGAACTTCGCGCTCATTTGCGCCATCCCGGCCTCGGCCGCATCCTTGTCCGGATACAGCGCCGCCTTCTCGTTGTCGCTCAGGCCATCGGCATAATCCCGCACGTCCTGCGTGATCTTCATCGAGCAGAATTTCGGTCCGCACATCGAGCAGAAATGCGCGACCTTGTGCGCCTCCTTCGGCAGCGTCTCGTCGTGGAACGCGCGCGCCGTCTCCGGGTCCAGGCCCAGGTTGAACTGGTCCTCCCAGCGGAACTCGAAGCGCGCGCGCGAGAGCGCGTCGTCGCGCAGCTGCGCCGCCGGATGGCCCTTGGCCACGTCGGCCGCGTGCGCCGCGATCTTGTAGGCGATCACGCCCTGCTTGACGTCGTCGCGGTCGGGCAGGCCGAGGTGCTCCTTCGGCGTCACGTAGCAGAGCATGGCGCAGCCGAACCAGCCGATCATGGCGGCGCCGATGCCGGAGGTGATGTGGTCGTAGCCCGGCGCGATGTCGGTGGTGAGCGGGCCGAGCGTGTAGAACGGCGCCTCGCCGCACTCCTTGAGCTGCTTGTCCATGTTGATCTTGATCTTGTGCAGCGGCACGTGGCCGGGGCCCTCGATCATCACCTGGCAGCCCTTGTCCCACGCCACCTTGGTGAGCTCGCCCAGCGTCTCGAGCTCGGCAAACTGCGCGCGGTCGTTGGCGTCCGCGATCGAGCCCGGGCGCAGCCCGTCGCCGAGCGAGAACGACACGTCGTATTTGCGCATCAGCTCGCAGATCTCGTCGAAGTGGGTGTAGAGGAAGCTCTCCTTGTGGTGCGCGAGGCACCACTTGGCCATGATCGAGCCGCCGCGCGACACGATGCCGGTCACGCGCTTGGCGGTGAGGTGCACATAGCCGAGCCGCACGCCGGCATGGATGGTGAAGTAATCCACGCCCTGCTCGCACTGCTCAATGAGCGTGTCCTTGTAGACCTCCCAGTCGAGCTTGACCGGATCGCCGTGCACCTTCTCCAGCGCCTGGTAGATCGGCACGGTGCCGATCGGCACCGGCGCGTTGCGGATGATCCATTCGCGGGTGGTGTGGATGTTCCGGCCGGTGGAGAGGTCCATCACGGTGTCGGCGCCCCAGCGGATCGCCCACACCATCTTCTCGACTTCCTCCTCGACCGAGGAGGTGACGGCCGAGTTGCCGATATTGGCATTGATCTTGGTGAGGAAATTGCGCCCGATCGCCATCGGCTCGAGTTCGGCGTGGTTGATGTTCGACGGAATGATGGCGCGGCCGCGCGCCACCTCGTCGCGCACGAATTCCGGCGTCACGAACAGCGGCACCGACGCGCCGAAGTTTTCGCCGTCGTTCGCCGCCCATTCCGCGCGCTCGAGCTGCTGCTTGCGGCCGAGGTTCTCGCGCTCGGCGACGTAGACCATCTCCTTGGTGATGACGCCGCGCCGCGCCCATTCGAGCTGGGTGATGGGCCCCCTTCCTGTCCCTCCCCCTTGTGGGGAAGGGTTAGGGGTGGGGGCTGCGCGCAGCGGACGGTTGACCACCGGATAGACGCGGGCGGCGTGCTTGCCGGAGACGTTGCCGTTGTCCTCGGGCTTCACGTCGCGGCCGTCGTATTCCTCGACGCCGCCGCGCTCCTTCACCCATTGGGTGCGGGGGCGGGCGAGGCCCTTCTCGACGTCGATCGCGACGTCCGGGTCGGTGTAGGGGCCGGTGGTGTCGTAGACCGGCAGGTTCGGCTCGCCGGCGCCTTCGCTCAGGACGATCTCGCGCACGGGGACGCGCAGGTCCTTCGCCGTGTCCGGCCGCGCATAGATCTTTTTCGAGGACGGCAGCGGTCCGGTGGTGACCTTGGGCGTCGCGATGTTGGGATCGTGGATGTTCATGGTCTTAGCTCCCGTTGAGCGGCGTTTGTTGTCAGGAAATGGCGGTGCGGTAGCCGAAGAAGCAGAGGATCGCGCCGAGCGCGAGCCAGACCGCGCCGCCGATGGTGAGGCCGTGCTTGTGCTTGAGCACGGCGCGGCCGACGCGCTCGGTGCCCTGCGGGGCGACGATGCGGACCGCGCCGCCGATGGCGGCGAGCCAGCCGAGCACGGTGATCAGCACCGGCCAGTTCGCGACCCATTGATTATGCGTAAGGATCACCGCCATGCCGGCGGTCATGGTGAGCAGGCCGGACATGTAGATCAGCGCGCGGCTGCGCAGGGCCTCGTCCGCCAGCACGCGGTAGACTTCGCCGTTGACCAATATGCCGATGCCGACCGCGAGCATCACGGGCCCGATCAGCCTTGCAAGAAAGACGGAGTTGGCCATGGGGTCCTGTCCCTTCGCCGGTACGAACCGGATCAGGTTCAAAGGGTGTTCGCGCGGAAACGAGCGCGATCTCAGCCGGCTCCGGCCGGCACCCCTCGGAACGGGCCCAATGTAGGCCCGCGGGGCAGGGTGTCAATCGGCTGTCCCTGCGGGAGTTTTGCACCGCGTGCTGCGCGCCGCCGTCATTCCGGGGCGCGGGCATCAGCCCGCGAACCCGGAATCCAAATTCACAAACCGGGGTTATGGATTCCGGGTTCCTCGCTGCGCTCGGCCCCGGAATGAGCTCTTGAACAGGGCCGTTGTCCGCGTCCGCGAAAACGCCGACAATGCGCGGGAGGGAATGCGTTCGGTGGTTGGGCCGGGTCATGCGCAGCTGTTGCCTCGTGGTGTCGGGCGCCGTGCTGGGCGGCTGCCTTGGTGGCCTCCTTGGCGGCTGCTCCGTTGTCGGGCACGACCCGCCGCCGCGGGTCGTCAGTCTGCCGCCGGCGGAGGTTGCTCTCGAAAAGAGCATCGTCGCCGTGGCCAAGACGGTGCGGTGGTTCGGGATGGTGGAAGCCTCGCCGGTGCGGCAGGCGCACCTGCTCTCGCCGGCGGACTGGATCGTGTGCGCGCAGAGCGGCGCGCGCGACCGCTCGCCGCCCTATGCGCTGTTCTTCAACGGTGACACGATGGTGCACTTCCGCATCGCCGTCGAGATCGACGACTGCCGGCGCGCGCCCTATGCGCCGGTGACGTCGCTGGCCCCGCAGGCCGGCGCGCCGCTGAGCATCAGCCCGTGACGCTCGTGCAAAGAAACCAGGGAGGTCCAACCATGACCAACAAGGACAATGCCCATCCGTTCGACCGCCGCGTGTTTCTCGCGGGCACCGGCGCGCTTGCAGTCATGGGGGCGAACGGCGCCGCACTGGCGCAAGAGGGCGGAGGCAAGCCGATGGCAGTCCCGGGCAAGCAATTGCGGCAGACGCTGGCGGAGTTCGTCGCCGGCTTCGACCTCGGCAACGTTCCGGCGGATGTGATCGAGCGCGCCCGCGTCGCCTTCATCGACACCATCGGCGTGGCGGTGGCGGGCAGCCACGAGGAGGTCTCGCAGATCGTCGCCGAGATGGTGAAGGCCGACGGCTCGGCGCCGCAATGCACGGTCGTCGGTCAGTCGCTGCGCGCCTCGCCGCAGCTGGCGGCGCTGGCCAACGGCGTCGCCACCCACGCGATGGATTACGACTTCAGCCTGCTCAACGGCCAATCGGTTGCACCGGTGATCCCGGCGCTGCTGCCGCTGGCGGAGGTCAACAACGCGACGCCCGCCGACGTGCTCGGCGCGTTCATCATCGGCTGCGAGGTCGCCACCCGGATCCTGCGGTCGAGCCCTCGCATCATCAACGACGGCGGCTGGCATTCGACCGGGATCGTCGGCGTGATCGCGGCGACCGCGGCCTGCGCAAGACTGCTGAAGCTTCCGGCCGACAAGACCGCCGAGTCGCTCGGCATCGCCGCCTCGCTGGCGTCGGGCCTGCCGGTCAATTACGGCACCATGTCGAAGCCCCTGCATGCCGGCAACGCGGCGCGCAATGCGGTGATGGCGGCGACGCTGGCGAGCCGCGGATTCGATTCGCACGCCGCCGCGTTCGAAGGCAACAACGGCTATTTCAGGAATTTCGCCCGGGCCCTGCCGACCAACTACGATCCGTTCAACGATCTCGGCAGCCGCTGGGACCTCACCGCACTCGGCTACGACCTCAAATACTATCCGTGCGGCGGGCGCGGCCATACCGCGATCGAGGCCGCGCTCATGCTGCGCGACAAGATCGGATCAAGGCTGAACGAGATCAGCAACATTCATTGCTGGATGTCGCCGACCAGCGCCAAGCGCGTCAACACCGACTATCCGGCCACGGTGGAAGCGGCCAAATTCAGCGCGGCCTATGTGATCGCCTATTCGCTCGTCCACGGCGCGCCCAAGATCAAGGCGTTTACGCCGGAAGCGCTCAGGGACGCGCGCGTCCGGGCGCTCGCCGGACTGGTGACCGCCGGCGCCGATCCCAATCTGAGCGAGGGCTTCGGCCAGAACCCGACCAGGGTCAAAATCACGCTCAAGGACGGCCAGACGTTCGAACTGCAACGCGATACCCGGACCGGAAATCCCGAACAGCCGTTCACGCCGGCGCAGATCGAGGAGAAGTTCATGGACTGCGCGACGCAGACCGTGAGCGCCGACAGCGCGCGGAAACTCTTCGCCATCGTGCGCACCATCAACCAGCAGCCGAGCTTCGGCGAATTCTGGGCGCTGATCCGAAAAGCGTGAGCGGTCGGGCCGTTCACAGGCGCAACGGCGCTGCCGTCCATCTTGAACTCGTGCCCCGGCCGGGCCGGTGCGTCTGGACCGTCCGATGCGACCCAGACGCAAACCGCCGCGACGAGCAAGACATCAGGCCCGTTCTAATTTGAGATAGACGTCGTAGATTCCGTCGTCCGATCCACCATCGAAATGGAGCGGCGCCAGCACAGCAGGATTGACCGTGCTCGTTGCCGCATTGGCCTGCGCCTCGGTGAATGCCACCGCCAGGACGTCGCCAATCTGATCGTCATCCGCCCACAGGTCCACGAGGAACGTGATCGCCACTCCGATTCCGGCGACTCCGGCGACAATCCAGCCAGCGGGCCCACCAATACCAGCCGCCGTTGTCGCCACCGTCGTGAGCGAAGAACGGAGCCCTTTCATCATTTCATCGGCGTCGCCGTCATCGTGCTCAAAGCAGGTTGCGGCCGTAACAAAGGGAGAGTGATGGGCCTCGGCGCAACAGGGCCATACAAAATACGATTATCTTCACCGCTGGACGGCCTGCGATCGCCGTCATCGACATCCTCATATATTGGACTTCTAGCACTGAATGCCGGCGTGCCGGCCAATGCCATCGCCTCGGTGATGGTGGCGAAGACCACATAGGGCTCGTCCGATCCGGCCCACTCGGGGTTCGAACTCGTCGACACAGTACAGGTGAGAGTACATCAACCCGTAATTGTCGCGCTCGACTGGTGGCTGCGGATCTGTCGGTTTGCCGCGGCAACAGCAGCAATCGCCGCCATGTGAAGCGAGGACTCCGCGTGTGAAGCCCTGCAACTGATTGGCTCGGACGAGTATGCCGCTAAATTCAGCGTCATCGATCGGACGATCCTGACGAAGCATCCAGGTAGCGAGTGGAAAAAGCTCGCGTTTTCAAATCGAGATCAAGCTTCTCATATTCCTTAAGCGCGGTCGCCAAAAACGAGGCGTCATTGCCAAGTTGCTTGATCGCTGCCTGCAACCGCTCTTCTGTCGCTGTTTCGTTCTTTCCTGATAACGCACGACCAAGCGTGTGCATCAACGCCGGGATGAACTCATGCCCGGCGGCTTTCATTTCAAAACGTCGCAGCCGTTCCTCCGGTGAGGTGTGAAACTTCCTGCAACCACGCGGTTTCACAAGCGCTCGCTGACGCGCTGATATCCGTCCCAGGGCGGTGGGTTTGCTTTGTTTGCTTTGTGCCATCGAACGTACTCCCTTGCTAGCAACATCCGATCTCTCCGGCGGATTATTGTTGGAGCGCGTCTTCTGTAAATCATCCTTCGGGATGATAGAGCACCCGCGGAGCGGTCGGGCCGTCACAGGCGCAACGGCGCTGCGGTCTATCTTGACTCGTGCCCCGGCCGGGCGCGGAATGTGCGCGCTGCGCCGTCGCGTCCTGCGCCGCGCCGCCAGCCGAATGAAAATACCGGCCCATAAGGGCCGGAACGACACGAGGAAACGCCATGCGCTCAGCCGCTCTCCTGGGAGTACTCGGAGTAGTTCTTGCGGTGTCCGCGGCCGATGCCGCGACCATTTCCGGCACTGTGACCGGACCCGACGGCGCGCCCTACCGGGCTGCATTCGTACAAGCCCGTCATGCCGGCATGAAGATGACGGTCAGCGTGCTGACCGATAATCAGGGCAAATACGTCGTGGAGAACCTGCCCGCGGGCGACTACCGGCTGTCGATCCGGGCGCCGGGCTTCCGGGCCGATCCCAAGAGCGGCGTCAAGCTCACCGCCGAGCAGACCATCTCGCACGACTTCGCGCTGCAGAAGGGCATGGTGCGCTGGACGGAGGTGTCCATCCTGCAAGGCATCCAGCTCCTGCCCGATGCGCGCGGCAAGAACGTCCTGGTCGGCGAATGCATGAGCTGCCACGGCTTCCAGGGCAAGATGGCGGCGACGGTGCGCGATCTCGACGGCTGGCGCAGCCGCGTCGAATACATGCGCGAGGCCATGCGCTCGTCGCTCGCCGACCGGCGCGGGTTCAGCGACGAGCAGGCGGAGGACGTCGCGTTCTATATGAACGAGATGTTCGGCCAGGATTCGACCCTGCCGCGGTCGCCGGCCGACATGCCGGGATACGCCGCCACGCTGACCGAGTTCCCCGACGAGGCGCTGCCGATCGTCTATGTGGACTACGAGATGCCCGGCCCGGACCGGTTCCCGTGGACCGCGCATCCTGCCAAGGACGGGACGTTCTGGATTCCACAATACGGCGCGTCGAACCGGATTGCGCATTTCAATCCCGCGACCGGCGAAATGAAGGAATACCGGGTGCCGAACCTGGGCCCGGCGCTGATCCATTCGGCGGTGCCCGCGCCCGATGGCTCGGTCTGGGTGGCGCAGGCCGGCTCGAAGAAGCTCGGGCGCTTCGACCCCGCGACGGGTCAATGGGCCGAATATGCCGACGACTGGCGCAAGCACACGATCGCTGCGCATCCGGACGGGAGCATCTGGTCGACCGGCGGCCTCACGCGCTTCGATCCGGCGACCAGGACCTACACCAAGATCAAGGAAGTGCCGACCGCCTACGGCATTGCCGTGGACAAGCAGGGCACCGTCTGGTTCAGCCAGATGATCCGGGACGGAATCATCGGCAAGGTCGATCCCAAGACCTTGATCGTGACGAAATACATCCCGCCGTCCCGCGATCGCACGCGGCGCATTCAGCTCGATGCCGACGGTTCGATCTGGTACGCGGTGTACGACGACAGCCGGATCGGCAGGTTCGATCCAAAGACCGAGACCTTCAGGGACTACGCGCTGCCGGTCCCCGAGACCAAGCCTTACGCACTCGGGATCGCGACCGACGGCCAGATCTGGTACTCGTCGTACTACCGCGACGTGATGGGCAAGCTCGATCCTGCGAGCGGCCGGGTGGTCGAATACCCCATGCCCTATGCCGACAACGGCATGCGCGACTTCTTCGTCGACAGAGACGGCCGCATGTGGTTCGGCTCGCCGCCCAACAACAGGGTCGGCTACTTCTACCTGTCCAACAGGCAGCGCAGCGCGGAGGCGCGCTGAAACGCAAACCCATCGTCTTCGCGCCGGGATTTGCAAAAGTCCCGGCGCGAAGTGATTCCGTGGCCAGGCGCGACAGGCTGCCGCCGGCGCTGCCTCATTTGGGCGTGACAAGGTGACGGTCGAAGTGACGTGACGGTGCAGACTGCCCGTCCGCCTTCCCGTCGGGTGGGGCCGACAATTAGAATGCGATCCTGCTGCGCGCCGTCGAGGCGATCACATGAGGGTCGCCAAACGACCGCTTCTGGCCCCTTCGCGGAAATCGCGGCGTGTCCGCTCTGAGGTCTGCTTTCCGGGGGAAAGCGGACCTAGCGAACTTATGAGTACACGCCTGCCAAGTATTAAAGTGCTGATGGAGTTTGGATTTGACATTCGCGTCGCGAGGTCGCTGCCAGTAGGTCGCGAATGTCAAATCCACTCCGCCAGTCGCTTCAATCGTTTGCCACCGCGCGCGCGGCGGCGATGATGTCGTCCGGCGTGGCGTAGATCTCGTCGAGGATTTTGGTGGCTTCGGCGCCGAGCGTCGGGCTCACCGGCTGGCGCTGCCTGGCGGCGTCGGCGGCAAAGGCCGGGTCCTGCACCATCGCCGCGAAGGCCTTGCGCAGGATCGCCACCCGCTCCTGCGGCACCGACACCTGCGCCACGAACGGCTTGCCGACCTCGCCCGCGGCCGACAGCACGCGCAGGATCTTCCGGTCGCGATCCTGCGCCAGCAGGTCGACCGCGCTCGGCACGCCCGCCGGCAGGTCTGGGGCGGTCGCGGACGTCACCCGCATGATCGGGGTGATCCGGTTGCCCGCGATCCAGTGCGGCGGCAGGCTCGCCCACGTCATGCAGCCGCCTTCGAGCTCGCCGCGCTCGACGGCGATAAAGCCTTCCGCCGAGCCGGGGTAGCCGGCGACCGAATGCACATTGACGTTGAACAGCTTGCGCAGGATTCGCTGCTGGGTGTCGGAGGACGTGCCGGGATTGGTGCGTCCCATGTGGACTTTCGGCAGCCGCTGCAGGTCGGCGATGGTCCTGGCATCGACCGTGTGCCAGACGTAGCAGACCGCCAGATCCTGCGCGACGCTGCCGATCCATTTGAATTTGCGGAAATCAATCGGAACCTTGCCGGGCGTCAGCAGCGAGTTGGTGATCTGGGTGTAATCGAACAGGCCGATGACGGTGCCGTCTTTCGGCGCATGCCGTTCGAGATGTTCGAGCGCGCGCAGGCTGCCGGCGCCCGGCATGTTGACCACGACCACGGTCGGGGTGCCGGGGATGTATTTGCCGATGTGGCGTGCCACCAGCCGGGCGTTGATGTCGTAGCCGCCGCCGACGGTGTAGCCGACGACGATGTTCAGCGTCTTGCCCTGATAGAAATCGTCGGCGTGGGCGGGCGCAGCCAACGCGAGGAGCGCGGCGAGGGCGAGCGAAACGATGGCGTTCATTTGCGGCCGATCTCTGGAGCGAACGTCGTACCACACTAGAAGATTGCTGTTTTGCATTGCAATATGCATGCGGCATTGGACCGCCTGCCAGAATTGCAGGGCTGTCGGGGAAAAATCCTGCTAGGTTGGCTCGATGCGTCGCGACCGACGAACAGCAAGGACGCCATGATGGATACTGCAGTCACCGGCGATTTCCGGACCTTCCATAAGGCGCGGCGGGCGCCCGCCGTCGCCATGCAGCCGGTGACCGACCCGGCCGCGTGGTTGCCCGGCGACCTCGGGGATGTCTCGGCGTGGAGCTACCGGTTCACCGCTCGCGACCATGACGAACTTGCCGAGGCGGTCGCGGCCGTGCGCCGCAATGGGATCGCGGTCGAGGCGGTGCGGCACGACAACTTCCCGCTCACCGCGCTCGCGCAGGTGATGGCCGACGTCCGGCGCGAATTGCTGGACGGCCGCGGCATGGTCATGATGCAGAACTTCCCGATCGATCGCTTCGACCGCCAGGCTGCTGCGATCGCCTATCTTGGATTGGGCAGTTACATGGGCGTGACCATGTCGCAGAACCGGCAGGGTCACATCCTCGGCCACGTCAAGGATCTGGGCGGCGACTACGCCGACCCCAACACGCGCGGCTACATGACCCGCGCCGAAATGCTGTTCCACGCGGATGCCTGCGACTATGTCGGCCTGCTTTGCTTGCAGGGTGCAAAGCGCGGCGGCGAAAGCCGGGTCGCGAGCTCGGTCACTGTCTACAACCGCATTCGCGAGCGGCGTCCCGATCTGGCGAAGGTGCTTTGCGAGGACTTCTACCGTTCCCACACCGGCGAGGTGAACCCGGGCGAGAAGCCGTATTTCACCCAGCCGATCTTCTCCTTCACCGAAGGCTATTTCAGCGCCACCGGCGCGGGCGCCGCCATCGACAAGGCGCAGAAGCTCGCGGGCGTGCCGCCGTACACGCCGGCGCAGCAGGAGGCGGTCGATCTCTATCGGGACACGGTGTCCGAATGTGCGGTCGACATCGGCTTCGAGCCGGGCGACATCCAGTTCCTCAACAATTTCGTCACGCTGCACACCCGGCGCGAATACGAAGACTGGCCGGAAGAAGCGCGCAAACGCCATCTGTTGCGGCTGTGGCTGTCCGATCCCAATGGGCGTCCGATCCCCAAGGACCAGCGCGAAGGCCGCTCCGGCCGCGGCGTGCACCTTCAGGGCGTGAAGCTCACCGCGCCGCTCGACGTCGGCGTCGCGGCGTAAGCCCCGCAACTTCAAACCAAAACAAAACACCGGCCCCGTGTGTCGGCGGGACCGGCGTTGTTACGCACCACACAACTCACGCGTCGCCGTGAGTGAAGGTTTGTCAGCGAACCGAAGCGTGGCGCCCGATCTGCGGCAGAACCACAACGCGAGTGCCGATGTTCACGCGGCTGTAGAGGTCGGTCACGTCCTCGTTGGTCAGGCGGATGCAGCCGGAGGACACGCGCTGGCCGATCGTATGCGGCGCGTTGGTGCCGTGGATGCGATAGATCGTGCTGCCGAGATAGAGCGCGCGGGCGCCCATCGGGTTGCCGGGGCCGCCGGCCATATAACGCGGCAGGTAAGGTTGGCGGGCGATCATCTCTGCCGGCGGATGCCAGTCCGGCCACTCGGCGCGGCGGCTGATGGTCTGCACGCCCGACCAGGTGAAGCCGTCGCGGCCGACGCCGATGCCGTAGCGCATCGCACGGCCATTGCCGAGCACGAGGTAGAGGTAGGTGTTCGGCGTGTCGATGATGATGGTGCCGGCCGGCTCGTTGGTGCGGTACTCGACGACCTGGCGGCGGAAGCGGGCGGGAAGCTCGGCGCGCTCTTCGGTCGGCGCGGACTGCTCGACCGGCGCGGCGGGAGTCTGCACCGGACCGAACAGGAAGAACGGATTGGCGGACGCGGGAATGGTCGCGGCGACGAGCGTGGCGATCGCGGCTGCGGTCTTCAGGATATTGTTCATGACGCACCCCCTGTGATTGCCATTTGTCGGCGCAACCGGCGGAATGGTTCAAAAGTTCCTAAAATTTAAATTGGACTGGCCGGCGAACCGTTTGGCCTCGGCTGGAGAAGCCTGATTTTGCTGCGATTTTCGTTGTCGTCCCGTTCCGCCCTCATCCTGAGGGCGAGCGCAGCGAGCGTCTCGAAGGATGGGGCGGCCCCGCATGCTTGGAGACGGCGCTGGCGCGCCTCCTCAGCATGAGGGCCGGGAGAGTCCGCGGGGCTCAGCCCTGCCGCTTCTTGTGCCAGCCGACCACGGCATCCGGCACCGCGTCGGTCGAGGCGAAATAGGGCTTGAGGTCGAGCAGCGGCGTCCCGTCGAGGCAGTCGAGGCCCACCACCGAGAGCGTCGCGCCTTCGACCTTGAGCAGCCGAACCACGCTCATGGCGATGGGATTCGGCCTTGCCGGGGAGCGGAGCGAGAAGGTGCCGCGCTGCTCGCCGTAGTGCCGCGGCACCTGCAGGACGATGTCGCGGCGCGACCGGTCCATCCAGTAGAGCACCACCAGGTGGCTGCAGCTTTCGACGTCCTTGAGCGCCGGCGCCCAGCGCGGATCGAGCTCGATGGTGCAAACGGCCTCGGATTCACGGGCGTTCTTCGGGCAATCCTGGCGCTCCTTCCAGGGCGTGCGAATGCGGCCGATGTAATAGAGCGCGGCGTCAAAATCCTTCGGCAGGTCGGTGGCGACTTCGCCCTCCCAGAGGCCGAAAGCATTGGGGTCGTGGGTCATGGTTCTTTCCACGGGGTCATTCCGGGGCGCCGCGAAGCGGCGAGCCCGGAATCCATATGTGGGCAAGACCCCTTGCGAAGCCATAATTAAACGTATAAAGATATCTTTATATGCCATGTCATTTGGGACCAGGCCCATGGCTCCGTCTGCCCAACTGCCGTTTGCCGACCTCAACGGGGCGCTGAAAGCCGCCGGCGAAGAGACGCGGCTGCGCATTGTCGCGCTGCTGTCCGAAGCCGAGCTGACGGTCTCCGACCTCACCGAGATCTTGCGCCAGTCGCAGCCGCGGATTTCGCGGCACCTTCGGCTGTTGGCTGAGGCCGGGCTGGTCGAGCGTTTCCGCGAGGGGTCGTGGGCGTTCTTCCGTCTCGGCGAGCGCGGCGGCAGCGCGTCGCTGGCGCGCGACCTGGTGGCGCGGCTCGATCCGCGCGACGCCACCATCGCCCGCGACCGCGAGCGGCTCGCATCGGTGCGCGCGGCGCGCGCGGCGGCGGCGCAGAAATACTTCGCGCGCCACGCCGCCGAGTGGGACCGCATCCGCAAGCTGCACGTCGCCGATGACGCGGTGGAAGCGGCGATCCGCGCGGCGCTCGCCGACAAGCCGTTCCGCTCGCTGCTCGATCTCGGCACCGGCACCGGGCGGATGCTCGAATTGTTCGGGTCTGCGATCGAGCGCGGCCTCGGCCTCGACATGTCGCTCGACATGCTGTCGCTCGCGCGCACGCGGCTCGACCGCGCCGGCTTGCGCCATTGCAGCGTGCGGCAGGGCGACATCTACGATCTCGCGCTGCCGAAAGATTGCTTCGACGTCGTCATCATCCATCAGGTGCTGCACTTCCTCGACGACGGCGCGCGCGCCATCGCGGAGGCCGCGCGTGTGCTGCGCCCGTCCGGGCGGCTGCTGGTGGTCGACTTCGCGCCGCATGATCTGGAGTTTCTGCGTGACGAGCACGCCCATCGGCGGCTCGGCTTCCCGCCCGAGGCGGTCAGCGGATGGCTCGCCGCCGCCGGTCTCGACGTGGTGGCGCTCAAGACGCTCAGGCCGGATCGGGTCTCGGACGGCAAGATCGCGGTATCGCTTTGGCTTGGCCGCGACCCGCGCCTGCTGCTCGCGGATGCGCCCGAGCGGGAGGTGGCGTGATGAACCCTCGCGCCAGCCGTTTCATTCACGCCGGCGATGACAGCCGGATCCGCGTCTCCTTCGAGTTCTTCCCGCCGAAGACCGAGGAGATGGAGGCGACGCTGTGGGAATCGATCACGCGCCTGGCGCCGCTCAAGCCCAACTTCGTGTCGGTGACCTACGGCGCCGGCGGCTCGACCCGCGAGCGCACGCACGCCACCGTCAAGCGCATCCTCGGCGAGACCGCGCTCACGCCGGCGGCGCATCTCACCTGCGTCGCCGCGACCAAGCCCGAGATCGACGAGGTGATCCGCGGCTATCACGCCGCCGGCGTGCGCCACATCGTGGCGCTGCGCGGCGATCCGGTCGGCGGCGTCGGCGACAAATACGCGCCGCATCCGGGCGGCTACAAGAACGGCGCCGATCTCGTCGGCGGCATCCGCCGGCTTGCGCCCGACATCGATGTGTCGGTGTCGGCCTATCCGGAGAAACACCCGGATTCCCCGACGGTGGCGGCCGACATCGACATGCTCAAAGCCAAAGTCGACGCCGGTGCGAGCCGCGCGATGACGCAGTTCTTCTTCGAGAACGACCAGTACTTCCGTTATCTCGACCGCGTGCGCGCCGCCGGCATCAACGTGCCGATCGTGCCCGGCATCCTGCCGGTGCAGAACTTCAAGCAGACGAAGAATTTTGCGGCGCGCACCGGCGCCTCGGTGCCGGACTGGCTGGCCGAGCGGTTCGACGGCCTCGACGACGATGCGGCAACCCGCAAGCTGATCGCGGCCGCGGTCGCCGCCGAGCAGGTGCTCGACCTGGTCGATCGCGGCGTCACCGACTTCCATTTTTACACCATGAACCGTGCCGACCTGGTCTACGCGGTGTGTCACCTGCTCGGGCTGCGGCCCGCTGTGCAAGAGGCGGCGTGAGCGTTGAGTGAAGAGTTCCAGATGACGTCTAAGTCCAAGACCGAGCAAACCATTCGCCGCATCGCGGCCGAGCGCATCCTGGTGCTCGACGGCGCCATGGGCACGATGATCCAGGAGCTCAAGCTCGACGAAGGCGGTTATCGCGGTGCGCGCTTCGACGCCTGGAACCGCGAGGTCCGCGGCAACAACGACCTGCTGATCCTCACGCAGCCCGACGCGGTCCGCAAAATCCATCTCGAATATTTCCGTGCCGGCGCCGACATCGTCTCGACCAACACGTTCTCGTCGACCTCGATCGCGCAGGCCGACTACGGCATGCAGGAGATCGCGCACGAGCTTAATGTTGAAGGCGCCAAGCTTGCGCGCGCGGCCGCCGACGCCGCGCAGCAGGAAGATGGCCGCCCGCGTTTCGTCGCCGGCGCGCTGGGGCCGACCAATCGCACCGCGTCGATCTCGCCGGACGTGAGCAACCCCGGGTTCCGCGCCGTCACCTTCGACGCCCTGCGCGTGGCCTATGGCGAACAGGCGCGCGGCCTGATCGAAGGCGGCGCCGACATCCTGCTGATCGAGACCATTTTCGACACGCTCAACGCCAAGGCCGCGATCTACGGCATCGCGGAGGCGTTCGAGGCGGCCGGGCGAACGCTGCCGGTCATGATCTCGGGCACCATCACCGACCGTTCCGGCCGGCTGCTCTCCGGACAGACGCCGGAGGCGTTCTGGAACGCCGTGCGCCACGCCGCGCCGCTGTCGATCGGATTGAACTGCGCGCTCGGCGCCAAGGAAATGCGCGCCCACATCGCGGAGCTCTCGCGTATCGCCGACACGCTGGTCTGCGCCTATCCGAACGCCGGCCTGCCCAACGAGTTCGGCCGCTACGACGAAAGCCCCGAATTCATGGCGGGGCTGATCGAGGAGTTTGCGTCGGCGGGCCTCGTCAATATCGTCGGCGGCTGCTGCGGCACCACGCCCGCGCACATCCGCGCCATCGCGGAGGCGGTGAAGGGCAAGGCGCCGCGGCAAATCCCGGAGATCGAACAGCGGCTGCGGCTCTCCGGCCTCGAGGCCTTCACGCTCACCGACGCGATCCCGTTCGTCAACGTCGGCGAACGCACCAACGTCACCGGCTCCGCACGCTTCCGCAAGCTCGTCACCAACGGCGACTACGGCACCGCGCTCGAGATCGCGCGCGACCAGGTCGAGAACGGCGCGCAGATCATCGACGTGAACATGGACGAGGGCCTGCTCGATTCCGAGAAGGCGATGGTGACCTTCCTTAATCTGGTCGCCGCCGAGCCCGACATCGCGCGCGTGCCGGTGATGGTGGACTCGTCGAAGTTCTCGGTCATCGAAGCCGGCTTGAAATGCATTCAGGGCAAGCCGGTGGTGAACTCGATCTCCATGAAGGAGGGCGAGGACGCCTTCGTCGCGCATGCCAGGACCGTACGCCGCTACGGCGCCGCGGTGGTGGTCATGGCGTTCGACGAGCAGGGCCAGGCCGACACCATCGAGCGCAAGGTCGCGATCTGCGTGCGCGCCTACGACATCCTGGTCAACACGGTCGGGTTTCCGCCCGAAGACATCATCTTCGATCCGAACATCTTCGCGGTCGCGACCGGCATGGACGAGCACAACGGCTACGGCGTCGCCTTCATCGAGGCGGCCCGCCAGATCCGGCAGCAGCTACCGCACGTGCATATCTCCGGCGGCGTGTCGAACCTCTCGTTCTCGTTCCGCGGCAACGAGCCGGTGCGCGAGGCGATGCATTCGGTGTTCCTCTATCACGCCATCAAGGCCGGCATGGACATGGGCATCGTCAATGCCGGGCAGATGGCGGTGTACGACGATCTTGACCCCGAATTGCGCGAGGCCTGCGAGGACGTGGTGCTCAACCGTCGTCCCGATGCGTCGGAGCGCCTGCTTGCGATTGCCGAGCGCTTCCGCGGGCACGGCACCGAACGCAAGGAGGCCGACCTCGCCTGGCGCGAATGGCCGGTGGAGCGCAGGCTCTCGCACGCGCTGGTCCACGGCATCACCGATTTCATCGAGGCCGACACCGAGGAGGCGCGCGGCAGGGCCGAGCGCCCGCTGCACGTCATCGAAGGTCCGCTGATGGACGGCATGAACGTGGTCGGCGACCTGTTCGGCTCCGGCAAGATGTTCCTGCCGCAGGTGGTGAAGTCGGCGCGGGTGATGAAGCAGGCGGTGGCCTACCTGCTGCCGTTCATGGAGAAAGAAAAGGAGGCGCGGCAACTCGCCGGCGGGGCGGCCGAGCGCAGTTCCAACGGCAAGATCGTGATGGCGACCGTGAAGGGCGACGTGCACGACATCGGCAAGAACATCGTCGGCGTCGTGCTCCAGTGCAACAATTACGAGGTCGTCGATCTCGGCGTCATGGTGCCGGCGGCGAAGATCCTGGAGACGGCGCAGGCTGAGAAGGCGGACATCATCGGACTGTCCGGCCTGATCACGCCCTCGCTCGACGAGATGTGCCACGTCGCGGCCGAGATGGAGCGGCAGGGCTTCGACCTTCCGCTCCTGATCGGCGGCGCCACCACCAGCCGGACCCACACGGCGGTGAAGATCCACCCGCACTACCGGCGCGGGCAGGCGGTCTACGTGACCGACGCGAGCCGCGCGGTCGGTGTCGCGCAAAGCCTGATGTCGCGGCAGCTGCGGCCCGCCTATGTCTCCCAGGTCCGCGACGAATACGCCAAGATCGCCGCTGCGCACGCGCGCGCGGAGGAGAACAAGCAGCGGCTGTCGCTCAAGGCGGCGCGCGCCAACGCCCCGAAGCTCGACTGGGCGAACACCACGCCGACCAAGCCGTCATTCATCGGCCCGCGCGTGTTCGAGAATTTTCCGTTGGCCGAACTGGTCCCCTACATCGACTGGACGCCGTTCTTCCAGACCTGGGAGCTCAGCGGCAAATTTCCGACGATCCTCGACGACGCCAAGGTCGGAGAGGCGGCGCGCTCGCTCTACAAGGACGCGCAGGCGATGCTGACGAAGATCGTCGACGAACGCTGGCTCGGTGCATCGGCAGTCGCCGGCTTCTGGCCGGCCAATGCCGATGGCGACGATATCCTCGTGTTCGGCGACGAGCGGCGCGCGCAGCCGATCTCGGTGCTGCACACGCTGCGCCAGCAGCTCTCGCGCCGCGAGGGCCGCGCCAATGTGGCGCTCGCCGACTTCATCGGCCCGCGCGGCGTTGCCGACTATGTCGGCGCCTTCCTGGTCACCGCCGGCATCGGCGAGGACGCGATCGCCGAGCGCTTCAAGGCCGCACATGACGATTACTCAGCGATCATGGTCAAGGCGCTGGCCGATCGCCTGGCGGAAGCGTTTGCCGAGCGGCTGCACCAGATGGTGCGCAAGGAACTGTGGGCCTATGCGCCCGAGGAAGCCTTGAGCAATGCCGAGCTGATCGCCGAGAAATACCGCGGCATCCGTCCGGCGCCCGGCTATCCGGCGCAGCCCGACCATACCGAGAAGGCGACGGTGTTCAGCCTGCTCGACGCCGAGGAACGCACCGGCGTGAAGCTCACCGAGAGCTTTGCGATGTGGCCGGGCGCGGCGGTCTGCGGGCTCTATTTCAGCCATCCCGACAGCCACTATTTCGGTGTCGGCAAGATCGAGCGCGACCAGGTCGAGGACTATGCCCGCCGCAAAGGCTGGAGCGTGGGAGAGGCCGAGCGGTGGCTGGCGCCGATCCTCAACTACGATCCGCTGGCGGCGGCAAGGACGGCGGCGGAGTGATCCCAAAAATCAAACACCGAAGAGGTCACCCTCTTCGGTGTTTGGAACGCTCGTCTGAATCTTGGCCGCCCTTGCGTGACGGTCAGCTGGCTATCGTGCTGAAACTCTCAGAACGCACCCAACAAGACTGCACTGACAAACGCGAACACCGCACAGACGGCCAGAACATTAAGGTTCAAGGCAAGGTCCACGTAGTGCTCCCTGCTTGTTGCCATGAGACAAGTCTAGCAGAGACCATTGGTTCCCAGAAATGAGAAATGTTGTGCACTGCCAAAATCGACGGCATGGCTGGATTGAATAATCGGTGTGATTTTCCAAAGGGCTGATATTACTGGAGAAAATTTCACTGTTTACGCGCCATAACAATACAAAATCACCACTTGAAGTATTGGTTTCATCGCCACGAAACCCGGATTTTAGACATGCAACACTTGCATGAATACGAAATTATACGTGTCCGAGCAAAGGGTTAATTATTGGTTAACGCGGGCGAGGGCGTTTTCCACAAACCTCGCCGCCCCCAGCGCGACCTTGTCGCGGGCAAAGCGCCCGACGATCTGCACGCCCAGCGGCAGGCCGGTCTTGTCCACAAGTCCCGGCACATTGATGCAGGGCGGCCCGAGCAGGGTCCACAGCCGGTTGAAGGTCGGCTTGCCGGTGGCGCCGAGCCCGCGCGGGGCGGCGCCGGCGGCTGACGGCGTGAGCATGACGTCGGTCTTGGCCATCAGGTCGGCAAAGGTCTGCCGCGCCCGCCGGGTCGCGCGCCGCGCCTCGTCATATTGATCCGTGGTGATGGCGGCGGCCTTGCCGAGCTGCTCGTTCAGGATCGGGCCGAGCCGGTCGCGGTGCCGGTCGTATTCATAGGCAAGCGCGCGGAACGCTTCGTGGTCCTGCACGATGCCGTGGCAGCGGATGGCGTCCTCGAAAATCTCCGGCAGCACCAGCTCCGTCACGCGCGCGCCGGCGGTTTCCGCCGTGCGCGCCGTGCGCTCCACCGCGGCCTGCATATCGGGGGTCGCTTCGGACCATAGATGCGTGCGCACCAGCGCGATCGACGGCGGGTTGGGAGCGGTGCCGTCGATCCGCAGATCGCGGCCGGTGGTGGCAGCGGCGGCAAACGCCACATCTTCGACGCCGGCGCCGAACACGCCCACGGTGTCGAGCGACCACGAGAACGCTTTCATGCCGACCGTGGGCATCAGCCGGAACGACGGCTTGTAGCCGGCGATCCCGCAGTATGCCGCCGGCCGGATCACCGAGCCGCCGGTCTGGCTGCCGAACGAGATCGGCAGCATGCCGGCGGCGATCGCGGCGGCCGAGCCCGACGACGAGCCGCCGGGGGTGTGCGCGGGATTGCGCGGATTGCGGGTGCCGGCCGGCTCAAGGCCCGCAAGCTCGGTGGTGACGGTCTTGCCGAGGATCACGCCGCCCGCGCGCCGCACCGCCATGACCATGGCGGCGTCGGCTTTGGGCCGATGGCCGGCATAGGCGGAGAAACCGTAAGCGGTCGGGAAATCGACGGTGTCGAAGATGTCTTTCATCCCGACCGGAAGCCCGCGCAGCGGCAGCGCCGCCAGACTGTCGGCGGTACGGCGCGCGCCCTCGATGTCGAGCGCCGTGAACGCGCCGATCTCGCCCTCGCGCGCGGCGATCGCCTCGGCGCACATCTCCACGACCGCGCGCGGCGTCAATGCGCCGGCCTCGATCCGGCGGGCGAGATCCAATGCCGACAGCATCAGGCCGTCCGCTCCAGGCGCGCGATGATGCGATCGGTCAGGCGGCGGGCGGTGGGCATGATCACGAACGCGGTCCCGGCCGCGACCGGCCAGCCGATGAAGTAGGCCTTCGCCCACTGGAACAAGAAGTTCGGCACGAGGCCGAGATTGAGGAAGGTCGCCAGCAACGTCACCATCAGAACCATGACGCTCGACATCAGGAGCGACAGGATCAGTCTCGCCTTCATGACACGTGTCCCCGGGCTATCCCGCCTTTCTTAACCATAGCGCGAGCGGCGGGCCAGGGGTGCTCGGGCGGCGCAGAAATCTTTGAAGCGACGTTAACAAACTCCGCCGCATTGTCCCGGCATGGCGTGTGGGTTGCGGACGGTTCTCGCCGGCAGCGTCGTTGTGGTCGGCCTCGGCGCGCTGGCGGCGTGCAGCAGCGGCGGATTTTGGGGCGAGCGCGAGCCGTGGCGCAAGGAGGCCGAGGCGCGCTGCATCGGCTCCGGCGCGGTGCGCGAAGGCCCCGGCGTCGCGCGCATCAGCGCGATCAACGGCCCCGGCATGTGCGGCGCCGATTTTCCGTTGCGGGTGTCGTCGCTTGGCGTGCCTGCTGCGCTGAGCTTCGGCGACGAGCTTCGGCCGCCGGGCACGATCCCGAACGCGACCCGCGTCGTGCCGCCGCGCTGGCCGATCGCCGAGCCGGCGGACGGAGCGGGCGTCTATGAACCACGCGGCGCGCCACGGCCGCAGATCGACACCCGGCCATTGCCGCCGCCGCGCGGCGCCGCGCCGGTCTACCAGCAGCACTCCGACGAGCCGGTGATGCTCGATCCTCCGAACGCCTCAGGTCCGCCGCCCGACGTCTATGATTTTCGCCGTCCGTACGGCGCCAGGCCCCAGTATGAACGGGGCTACGAGCCCCAATACCAACCGCGCTACGAGCAAGCGCCGGTCGAAACGACGCGTACGCCGGCGCGCGACATGCGCCGGATGGCGCCGCTCGGCCCGTCGCGCCCGCCGCGCGTCGCCGGCGCGACCGGCACGGTGACGGTGACGCCGAACGCGACGCTCGCCTGTCCGCTGGTGTCGGCGCTCGACCAATGGATCGCCGCCTCTGTGCAGCCGGCGGCGATGCGCTGGTTCGACCAGCCGGTGGTCGAGATCAAGCAGATCTCGGCCTATTCATGCCGCGGCATGAACGGCAATCCCAATGCGCGCATCTCCGAGCACGCTTTCGGCAATGCGCTCGACATCGCGTCCTTCACGCTCGCCGACGGACGTCGCATCACGGTCAGGGACGGCTGGCGCGGCGCGCCGGAAGAGCAGGGCTTCCTGCGCGACGTGCAGGCCGCCGCCTGCGACCGCTTTACCACCGTGCTGGCGCCGAGCTCGAACGCCTTCCACTACGATCACATGCATGTCGATCTGATGCGGCGGAGCGCCGGCTCCCACGCCTGCAATCCGCGCGCGGTGTCGGGCGAGGAGATCGCGGCGCGGGTGCGCGCGCAATACGCAAGGCAGGGACGCGATCCGAACAGCACCGGCTCGGTCGATCCGCGCCGCACCAGTGCGCCGCCGAGGCGGCTGCCGCCGAATGCATTCGCAGCGGACAAGGCCGGCCACCAATTGCCGTTCGCGATTCCCGGCGAGGACGGCGAGGATTAGGGTGTGCGCTTGGCAACGAGTTCACAAAGAGGGTTTGTAGGGTCGGATATGCCGTGCAAGACCATCGCCTCCTCGCACTGCAGTGGCCTAATCAGCCGAAGCTGATTCTAGATCGCCAACAACAAAGAAAACAAAGCCCCACGCGACATCGATATACCGGCGGAGCGTGTCGCTCGCGGCAAAATTTATTGTGCTTCGCAATTCCATCGAACTCTGATGCCAGTTAGTATCCGCCCTGGGCGGACTACGCCTGGACCATTACCGCTGGTAAAGAGGTACAGCCGATGCGCTGCATATCCTGCGGTGCTGAGATGATCTTGATAAAAGTCGTCGAGGACGAGACCATGATGGTCCGCGGCTTCGAGCGCCACACCTACATGTGTTCTGCGTGTTCTGATATTGAGAAGCGCTTCGTCTTCAATAAACACGATAGCGAACACGAGGTCGATGCTGCGCCTCCCGCGGCGCCGCTTACTGCGCCAGTCCTGAAATCAGCCAGCAGCCGCTCAGAGTCTATTGAGCCGGGTGATATCCAAAATACGCAACCACTAGATTATGCTGATGCGGCCGCCCAAGTCCGCTTGCCCAGCCCGAGAGCGCATGTTTCGCCGGGCTACCACGTGGCGACAGAAAACCCAGGCCGATCATTGAAGATCATCCGGTCGTCGCGGCTGGCAGGCACAATCGCTGGGCGCGCTCTCGCTGTGGGATTTGCTTCAGTCTGAACTGTACTAGCGCTTCGACAGCACGTTGATCAGGGCTTCCGCCAGCCGCACCCGCAAGTGTTCCGGCATGCGCACGCCCACGAGCTGCCAGCGCCAGTGGATGAGCCGCAATTCGAGGACGACGCGGCGGTCGCGCGGCAATGACGGCGGCAGCTCGATTTCGAAGCGCCGGATGCCGTACTCCGCGGCGGCGAATATCTGCCAGGCGTTGCCGAGACTGGCGGACGACAAGCCTGCCGTGCCCGGCGGGCGATCCGGCAGCACCACGTTCGGCCAGCCGTCGCGTAGAAATTCCACCAGTGCGTCAGGCGCGACGATCTTGCCGACGATCGGATCGGCGATGGAGCCGGCGGCGATGGCGCCGCGCAGCAGCGGGCTCGCCGACTTGCCAGTCAGCCGCAGATAGGTGTCGACGACCTGATCGGTGATCGATTGGCGCACCGCCGGGAGATCGACGCGGTGCAGGGCGGTCGCCTGGTCCCCGGTCTCGATCGCCCGCGCCAGCGTGCCGAGCGTGTAGATCGGCCAGGCCACATATCCGAGCCAGGCCAGGGCGAGGAGGGTGATGACGACGATGGTCTTGCGCATTCGGGACGCGTCCGTCGGTATTCCCAAAAATGTCGACGGATCAGGGAATTATGATGGCCGCTGGAAGCCATTAACCAATTTTGAACCTTTTCCCGGCGGGGGGCGACCAACGCATACGGGTCCGAGGGACAGGGGACTTCCAATGACCATTTTCCGCATCATCGCAGCTGCATTCGCGCTCACGATGGCTGTGGCGTTCGCGTCGGGGAGCGCAGCCGCTACCCAGCTCCAGTGCAAGCACAGCGCGGCCGACTACGCCCAGGTGATCAGGCACTTCGAGGACGAGGCCGCCAAGGCGCGGGCACTCGCCGACCGGAACCCGCTGCATGAGAGCGACGTTGCCTATTACGCTTCGGTGCTGGCTGACGCGCGGGCCTGCCATCGCAATCGCGTGCCGGTCGCGACCGCATCGCGTTGAAACGCCTGGTGAAATTCTTCCGGTTCAGGGACGCTTAGTCGAAACGGAGAAACAGGGGGCCGGCACATCGCCGCGCCCCTTAAATTGTCGTAAGATGATGCCAATATTACGCGTTGGGCCCCCGCCGGGCCATGAGAGGACCCACATGTTCCACAACCGCTTCCGTTTCGCGCTCGTGCTTGGCGCCCTCGCCGCCGCGTTCGTCATGATCGCTGCCGACGTCGCCGACGCGCGCTCGCGCATCAGCGCCGGCAGCCGTGGCACGCGCACCTACAGCGCGCCGCCGTCGACCACGACCGCGCCGACCGCCCGGCCGATGGAGCGCACCATGACGCAGCCGACCAACCCGGGCACCAATCTCGCGACCCGTCCGGGGCTGCAGAATTCGCCGGCCGCCGGCCTGATGAATCGTCCCGGCTTCATGGGCGGCCTGTTCGCCGGCCTGCTTGGCGCCGGCCTGATCGGTTTGCTGCTCGGTGGCGGCTTGACCGGCGGTCTCGGCGGGCTTGCCTCGTTCCTCGGGCTCGCCTTGCAGATCGGCATTGTCGTGCTGATCGGCTGGCTGTTGTTCACCTGGTGGCAGCGCCGCAACCAGCCCGCGACCGCGATGGGACCGTCGATGCGCGACATGCCGTCCGCGCGGCCGTCGTACAATTTCGGTGGAGCTGGTGGACTGGGTAGCGGCCTGGGCGGCACCAGCGCCGGCAGCGCGCGTCCGTCCAATCCGGATGAGATCGGTACCACGCCGGCCGACTTCGAAGCCTTCGAACGGCTGCTCGGCGACGTGCAGACGGCCTATGGCGCCGAGGACGTCGGCAAGCTGCGCAATCTCGTGACGCCGGAGATGCTTTCCTACTACCTCGAGGACTTCAACGCGAATGCGAGCCGCGGTGTCATCAACCGCCTGAGCGACATCAAGCTCCTGCAAGGCGATCCCGCCGAAGCCTGGCGCGAAGGCGACACCGAATTCTGCACCGTCGCGGTGCGCTACTCGCTGAAGGATGAGATCGTCGACCGTTCGAGCGGCCGCGTGACCGAAGGCGGTCCGGACGAGGCGGTCGAACTCTGGACGTTCAGGCGGGCGCGCGGCGGCAACTGGATCGTCTCCGCGGTTCAGCAGACCGACTGACGCAGCGATTGAGATGTGATGCGATGGCCGGGACGAACGTCCCGGCCATTTCGTTTGGTATGACGCGTCCGGGGACGGCACAGGAAATCGTTGCGCAGAATTGGCGGGGGCCCGGCGGTTTTGCCACCGGGCCCCCCTTTATGCATCAGCCGACCTGTAAGCCGGGTTCTGTAGGGCCCGTGGCTTGGCGCTTCCAAGACGCGCCTGAAGGCGCTTTTGCCACGCGCGTGACGGCCATTCCTCTGGGACGCCGGTTGCCCGGCGCCTCTAGCAACCTACCCGGACGGCCGGATCCGGACACTGATCCCGGGATTGCTCCCGTGCCGTCCCTATTCGGTCTTGCTCCCGGTGGGGTTTGCCGTGCCGCCGACGTTGCCGCCGGCGCGGTGCGCTCTTACCGCACCCTTTCACCCTTGCCGCGACAATACGCAACACGCCGCGGCGGTCTGCTCTCTGTGGCACTGTCCCTGAAGCCTCACCCCGCGAGGGGATCGGCCCCGCCGGACGTTATCCGGCACCGTATATCCGTGGAGCCCGGACTTTCCTCCCCGGCGACCTTTCGGTCCTTGCCGGAGCGGCCATCCGGCCGACTGACAGCATAAGGAATGGGGGTGCGAAGCGTCAGCGTCAAGGGCGGATCGCACCCGTAAGCTGCTGACATTCCATTTGCTTAACGGTTTGCGCTCCGCCAACAATGCGCCCGACTTGCGCACGCGGGGGCCGATGACCACGCCATCCTTCATCGAAAAGCACGGACTGTGGACCGACGACCAGAAGCGGCGGGCCGAGGAGCTCAAGCTGTTCCTGGAGAAGGACAAGCTGCAGTTCGTGCGCATCGCCTGGGCCGACCCGCATGGGGCATCTCGCGCGAAAGCAGTCACGGTGCCGGCGTTCCTCGCCGCGCTGACCTCGGGCTACAACATCAATGTCGCGACCACGACGCTCGAATTCGGCAAACGCGCGCACGTTCTCCTCGTTCACGCGCGGCGGCGGCATGGGACTGCCGGAAATGACCGGCTCGCCCAACCTCACCATCGTGCCCGATCCCTTGACCTTCCGCTTACTGCCATGGGCCGAGACGTCGGCCGGAGGCGTCGGCTGGATCCTGGCCGACGAGTATTTCAACACCGGCGTTCCGTTCCACTTCTCGCCGCGGCACCTGCTGCGCAAGCAGCTCGGGCGTCTCAAGGAGCGCGGCTGGATTCTCGTCGTCGGGCTCGAAGTCGAATGGTATCTGATGCGAGTCGTGCAGGACGAGCTCGGCGACGACAACATCGGCGCGCCGGGTCTGCGCGGCCAGCCGGTCAAGACTGCGCCGATCGAGCCCGGCTATTCCTACCACTCCGAGTCCAACATGGACCTGATGCAGCCGGCGATGTCGGCGTTGGCGGAGGCGTTCGAGGCGATCGACCTGCCGCTGCGGTCGATCGAGAACGAGTGGGGGCCGGGGCAGATCGAGTGCACCTTCGCCGCCCGCGACGCGCTCGAAGCCGCCGACAACATGGTGCTGTTCCGCACCGCCACCAAGCAGGTCGTGCGACGCATGGGCTGCTTCGCGACGTTCATGTGCCGGCCCGGCCTCAAGAACCACTATTCGAGCGGCTGGCATCTGCACCAGTCGCTGACCGAGGCCAAGGCGGCGGCGCCTCAAGGGGGCGCGGCCAACCTGTTCATGCCGGAGCGCGCAAGTGATTGCCTGTCGCCGCTCGGACTGAATTTCCTCGGCGGGCTCCTCAAGCATGCGGTGCCGGCAACCGTGTTCGGGACGCCGACCGTCAACGGCTTCCGCCGCTTCCGTCCGAACTCGCTCGCGCCGGATCGATGCGGCTGGGGTTACGACCACCGCGGCGCGATGCTGCGCGTGCTCGGCGCGCCCGGCGATGCCGCGAGCCGGATCGAGAACCGCAGCGGCGAGCCGTCGGCAAATCCGTATCTGTTCATCGCGTCGCAGATCGCGGCAGGGCTCGACGGCGTCGACAGCAAGGCCGATCCCGGCCCGCGCGACGACGAGCCCTATGCCGCCGACCGTCCGCTGCTGCCCAAGAGCCTTGCGGCGGCGCTCGATGCGCTCGAACGCGAGGCGCTGTTCCGCAAGCAATTCGGCGAGGTGTTCATCGACTATTACTTGAAGCTCAAGCGCAACGAAGCCGGCCGCTTCCAGCGCTGGATCGAGCAAGGCGGGGCGGAGCCGCCCGACGACGGAACCACGGATTGGGAGCAGCGGGAGTATTTCGACTTTTTCTAGCGCTCTGGAGTATGATGCGTCGCGCAGCAAAAGCGCAGCAGGACGTCAATCATGCTGGAAAAACTCAACGCCCCGTCGATCCGCGCCGCCGCTTCGGCCGATCGCTACGACTGGGACGAACTGGTCCAGGAGGACCGCGTCCATCGGCTGATCTACACCGACCCGGCGATCTTCGAGGCGGAGCTGACGAACATCTTCGGCGCGGTCTGGGTCTATCTCGGCCACGACAGCCAGATCCCGAACAACAACGACTTCATCACCACCAGGCTCGGCCTGCGCCCGATCATCCTGATCCGCAACTCGGTTGGAAAGATCCGCGCGCTGTTCAACCGCTGCACCCATCGCGGCACCACGCTGTGCCGCAAGGAGCGCGGCAACGCGCATATGTTCACCTGCCCCTATCACGGCTGGAGCTATCTCAGCACCGGCAAGCTGCGCGCCGTGCCCTGGCCGGACGGCTATGCCTGCGACTTCAAGGACGCGAAGTTCAACGTCGCGCAGGTGCCGCGGGTCGACAGCTATCGCGGCTTCATCTTCGGCACGCTCAATCCCGACGCGCCGCCGCTCATCGATTATCTCGGCGGCATCACCCGCCCGATCGACGAGTGGCTCGACCGTAATCCCGGCGGCAAGGTCGTGGTGTGCGAGGCGAACCGGCTCAAATTCAAGGGTAACTGGAAGCTCGCCTACGACAATTCCGGCGACGGCTATCACGTCGTATTCTCGCACCGCTCGCTGTTGGAGATGGAGAACCGGCTCGCCGACGAGGCCAACAAGGGCATGTCGTATTACAAGGGCTCGCCGGATTCCAAGGCGATGTACATGCGCTATACCGGCAACGGCCATCACTTCAAGGACAAGCGCCCGAACATCGAGAAGCGGTCTGGCGGCTTGTGGGCGGTGGAAGGGCCCGCGCCCGGCAGCGAGCACTACGAAGCCGAGTTCCGCCGCCGCTTCGGCGCCAAGGCCGACGACATCCTCGATCTTGTGGGCTCGGAGCCGGTCAACATCAACGTGTTCCCGAACCTCTCGCTGCTCGGCAACCACATCCAGGTATTCGATCCGGTCTCGGTTGACGAGACCAACGTCACCTGGTTCGGCACCAGCGTGATGGACGCCGACGGCACGCTCGGCGATGCGCTCGACGAGGTCAACGCGCTGCGCATGCGCACGCAGGAGCAGTTTCCGAATTTCGGCGAGGTGGACGACCTCGCCAATTTTGAAGAGATCCAGCGCGGCCTCGCCTGCCTCGAGGACGCGTGGGTCTATATGCACCGTGGGCTCGGCATCCCTGGTCGCATCAAGACCGAGGCCAACGGCGAGATCACGGCACCGGCGACCGACGAGGCGTTCATGCGCGAATATATCCACGAGTGGAAGCGCCTGATGAAGGCGTCGCCAAATCTCGTCGTGCAGCGCGAACCGTGAACACACCGACCTCAATCGGCCTCATGCTGAGGAGGCGCGTAGCGCCGTCTCGAAGCATCGAGGCCGCCCCATCCTTCGAGACGCGCACTTCGTGCGCTCCTCAGGATGAGGGCGGAACGGAAAGCACAGTTTGACATGCAGCCTGCCCGCGATCCTTCGCTCACCTCCTATTACGTCACCGACGCGTTCTATCGCGGAGCTGGTGGCGAGCTTTGCCGACTGGCAGCGCGACGACCGCATCATCGCCGACGCGTCCGAGCGCGAGCGCTTCCGCGCGCTGATCGAGCGCGAGGCGCGGCTCCTCGACCAGCTCAACTTCGACGACTGGCTCGCGATGTATTCGCCCGAATGCATCTATTGGGTACCCGGGACACCCAACGGCGGCGATCCACGCCGCGAGATCGCGATGTCATTCGATGATCGCCGCCGCATGGAGGACCGCATCTACCGGCTGCGCACCGGGTACGCCTGGTCGCAGGCGCCGAAATCGCGCACCGTGCGGATGATCTCCAATGTCGAGGTGTTCGCGGCCGCGAGCGCGGACCGGCGCATGGTGCGCTCGAATTTCCTGATCAGCGAATTCCGTCCCGACGGCGTGCGCTTCCTCTCGGGCTGGTGCGGCCATCGTTTCGTCGAGCGCCACAGCCGCTGGGAGATCGAGGTGCGGCAGGTCAATCTGATCGACTGCGATCAGAACCTGCGCAATCCAAGCATCGTCATCTAGGGCTGGTCCGGTTTCGGCGCGCCGTTTGGGCGCGGCTCGCGCGCGGCCAGGAGTGCCCCCAGCGTTGCCACGGTCGAGACGTCGGCAATGCCGTCCACCTTGGCGGGACGGTAGTGGCGCTGGAACGCCGCGACCACCGCCATGGTCTCGGAGTCGTAATGGCCGGACGTCTCGATCCCGTAGCCAAGACGGCGCAGTGACGTCTGCAGCGTCTCCACCTCGGGGTCGCGGTCGCCCAGTACGAAGATCCGCCCGCCCGCCGCCGTGATCGGCGCCGGCTTGACCCACAGGCCGATCCCGGAATCGTGCAGCATCCGCCAGGGGAATTTCTCGCCGGGATCCTTCTTGCGCGACGGCGCGATGTCGGAATGCCCGAGCACGCGGTCGGCCGGAATGCGATGCCGGGTGAAAATGCTGCGGCACAGCGCAGTCACCGCCGCGATCTGGCGCCGCGGGAAGTCCGGATAGCCGTAATCATGCCCCGGGTTGGCGATCTCGATGCCGATCGAGCGGGAATTTATGTCCGTTTCACCTGCCCAGGACGACGTGCCGGCGTGCCAGGCGCGCCGGGATTCCGGCACGCATTGCACAATGTGCCCGTCCTCCATGACGACGTAGTGGGCGGAGACCTCGCTCAGGGGCGAGCACAAATGCTCGAGCGCCAGCTTGGAATCCCGCATGCCGGTGTAGTGCAGCACCACCATGTCGGGCTGAGCGCCGCCTCTGCGCTCGCCATGGTTCGGCGACGCCCTGACCTCGGCCACCACGCAGGAATCGGGGCGAAACGCTGACACCAGCAGAACCATACTCGGAACACCGATACGTTCGATGAGGCGGCTGGCGTGACGCGTTACAAGAACGCCTGCGGCGGGAGCGACATCAACGATTGTGCAAAAACGGTGACACCACCACAAGCTTGGAAGCGCTCAGATGGCAGTCTCGCGACACAATTCCGGCGGCTGTTGCCGCACCGCCTCACTTGCGCGCCCGGCACGCCCTTTGCGCTCTGGATTGAGCCTGCGAGTGGGCGGCCAACTCACTCCGCCGGCTGCAAAAAACAAGACGGCAGTCCGGACGACCCGAAGGTCCATCCGGACTGCCACTCTTGGGGACATGCAACGCGTCCCCGCTACTTATCCACAACGTTATCCACAGCCGTTAGCGCGCCGGGGGCGACGCCGGCGGCGTGGCCGGAGCGCGGTCACGCGGCGGCGCCTGGCCGGTCGTCGGCGCGGCGCGCGTCGAGGCGGGCTTGAAGTCGGGCGCGTTCTTCAGCTCGTCGCAAGTCATCGCCAGCTTGAGCTTCAACTCCTCGCGGTCGGTCGCAGGTTGCACCTGGAACGCGGCCGGTGCGAGCGCAACGTCCTTGGCACCAATGCCGAGGAAGCCGCCCACGCCGATCACATAGGCCATGATGCGGCCGTTACGATCGAACAGGATGTCATTGACGTCGCCGATCTTCTCGTTGTTCGAGCCGATCACATCCGTGCCTTTGAACTTGCTGGCCAGCCACTGATCAGCCGCCTGCTGGGTGATGAACTGCCTTGAACTCTGGACGTCGGCCTTCGGCATCACCTCGGTCTTCGGCATCGGCTCGGTTTTCTGGACCGGCGGCACCTTCGGCGAATCGGGTGCCGGCGCCTGCGCCTTGGCCGATCCAACCACGAGCGCCGCCGCTGCGGTTGTCATCATGAGTCTCTTGAGCATCTTGGCCTCCTTGGCCTCCAATTGCGGATTAAACTTCGGTGTGAACTATTGCGAGAACACACGTTTCTAGGGAGGCACAGTGCCGACCGTGCCTCCTGTCTGGGTCCAACGCGGGTAAAGTCCCCGTGTTCCGCCAATTTTTCTGCACAATTTAGCTGTGCAGCGTGGAACCAAGTGATTGCAGCGTGTCATGTGAAACGCGCACGCGACGCGCACGCGCGCGGTGCAGCGCGTGCATCAGTGCGTAAGCGATCATCGGATGCATCGCGCGGGCGTCGTGCGCATGCACAAAAATCGAAATCTCAACGATGGAATTCAAGAAGCTGGAGAGATGCTAGCGTCGAGCCCGACCTCATCGCCCTGGCGTGCTCGCGCGTCCGCCGCAAGACGTCTCTCGAGACCGCCCATGCCAGACCTGACGCGCGGCGGCCGGGGTGGCGTCGCCGCGCCTGTCGACCCTCAACCATTCCTTAAGTGCGGGCGTCGTTAATAAGCGGTTGAGGAAGCCGGGCGAGGGGGACCCGCGCGGCCGGTGGTTGCATTGACGCCCAAATAATCCCATGATAGCCCATATTGTCCCATATGCAGGCGAGGCTCTCGACCCCGCTTGCCGTGGGCAGGTCTGCGCCGCCGCTGCCTCGGCCGGGGCCGTTCCCGGGCCGGCAAGTGCCGCACCGCAGACGGTCCGTCCAGGCGGGTTGAGCAAGGGGCGTCATGGACCGCTTTGTCTCCCATTACATGCTGCGGCTCGATGCCAAGGGCCGGGTGTCGATCCCGGCGCCGTTCCGGGCGGTGCTCCGCGCGATGGGTTCGATGGCCTCTATTGCTATCCGGCGCTCGACCGGCCGGCGCTCGACGCCGGCGGCAACGCGCTGCTCAAGGAAATCGAGGCGCTGATCGCGCGCTTCGCGCCCTATTCGGAGGAGCGCGAGCAGTTTTCGGCGACGCTCTATTCGACCAGCGAGATCCTCAAGGTCGACGGCGAGGGCAGGGTGGTTCTGACCGAGCCGTTGAAATCGCATGCGGGCATCGCCGACGCGGTCGCGTTCGCGGGCCACGGTCACAAGTTTCAAATCTGGGAGCCGGGTCGCTTCCGCGCGGAACTCGCGGAGGCCACCGAGAAGGTCCGCGCGCTCAAGAAGCAGCTCGGCACCCGGGTAGCGGCGGAAGGTCCGCACGGA
>CAVRFL010000002.1:0-66316 GCA_963720385.1 uncultured Alphaproteobacteria bacterium
GACGATCTTCTCCAGCAAGTCGTTTGCCAGCCGTGCCGTGTGCCCTTACCCATTGACCGTGCGGCCTAGCGCAGCGATTTAAGTACGGCGTCGCTGAGTGGTACGGTTCCATGCGGAGCGCCAGCCTAGCGCGGAGGTCGCCCGCCTTTGCGCATCGAGATGCCGTGCCGACAGCACTGCACCGCCAATGTGCCGGGTGTGACGGCGTACATCGCGGCGATCTCAGCCTTGGTCGTGCCCTGTTCGAGCAGGGTTCGAATACGGGCAAACATCTCGTCGGTGATCCGTGATTTCACTCCGGGTTTGGGCCGGTATAGTCGTTCCATTTGCTTGCTCCTTAGCTGGTGAACAGCCGGGAGGGGCTTCGTGCTGTGGTCACCGGGCCGCAGTGTGGAAGCGTCACGCAGGGCGATAATTGCAGCAGTATGACGACCAGCATCCGGTTGAACGGCGTCGTGGGTTGCGGCTGACCATTGCCGAATGGCGTCGTGGATGCAGACGGTGACTGCATCCCGCCTAATCGCGCGATACACTTGACAAAGGCGCGGGTGACGGTGCGGCTGCCCATTCAGATTGAGTATCCAGTCCGGCTCGTTGCCGCTTTCAAAGTGGATGGTCATGCGGTTGCTTTCGGCGAACAGCGCGAGCCATTCGGCCGACTTTTCTGGAACCACCCAAAACAGAACATACGGCCAAGCACGCCCGTTTAAGTTATCAACTCCGGTGTGGCCGGTCGTTTCCATTTGCAGACTGTCCAGAGAAAACACGGCTTCAACATCGACATCGCGCCGGGTCCAAGTCCAGCTGGTTCTGAATAGCTGGACATATAGTCGGTCGCCGCCTTGCTGGTACTTGATAAACACCGTGGCAGTACCTTGGTGCGAGCGGATTTGCGTCTGTATCCCGCATAATGGCGTGCCGTCGTTGCCCGTGTGATGGTAGGCTTCCCATTCGCCGAAGGTCGCCAGCACGGTTTTCCGTGGGGCGGCTGTCGCGGCGGTGATCGTGAGTACCGCTGCGCATGCCGCCAAGAATAGTTTCGTTTTCATTGTCGTGGTCGTTTCTGGGCGTCATTGCGCCCAAGGGGTTTGACGGTAGGTGTCTAAGTGCGGAACCGCCTGCGTCGTCGGGGTGTCCTCATTGGCTGTCGGCAAGTACCGATCAACGGCGACTAGGACTGCGACGAGGCTGGCGAGTGTCATCAGAAAGAGGCTTCATAGCGAGTACTCCTGTTGTGAAGTGCAGGGATGGCCCTTCATGACACGCCGCGCGGATGCGGCGTGCTGCGAAGCGTCATGCGGCGCGGTCATCCGGGCGCGGCGTGATGACGGGCGCGGGTGCTGTCGGCGTGGGCGCGTTTCTGTTGAACGGCGTGGTGGTGCCGCCCTCCGGCGCATTGTTGAATGGCCGCGTTGAGACATTCGGCGGAGCAACGCCAAGCTAGCGCGCGCGCAGTTGGTGAAGGCTTGCCGTCACGGCGCGGGTGCCGTCCAGGGTCAGGCTCCATGTCGGTTCGCCGTTGCCGTCCTCAAAGGCGATGACCATGCGCGCGCCACTGGCGAACAACTCCATCCAGCCGGCATTGTGCTCGGGGACCACCGAAAACTCCACGTAGCGGAGCGTCGTATTACTCCGTTGCGAGGTTCTGTTGTAGGCGCGGCCAACCGTCGGCATTACGTGTACGGTCGATGGTGACCGTCGCATCCAACTCGACACCGTGATCGCTCCACGTCCAGTTGGTCTTGTAGAGTTGAATGAAGATGCGCGGATCATTCTGCTGGAAGATGATGTGCACGGTATTGGTCCCGCCCTGCGGATTGCGGAAGGCGGTGCAATGCCGCATATCGGCGCGCTGGCTCCCAGTGTAGTGATAACTGCAGTCCACAATCCGCTAGTCAGAGAGATTGCGTTTGTCTCTGCGCGTAGGCAGTGCTTCGCCATAAGCGACACCGCCGCGATTGTTACCAAGAATAATTTCGCTTTCATTTGCTTGCTCCACAAGTTGAAGTCACCGGGATGGCGGCCTCGCGCCGCGCACAGTGGTCACCGGTCTTGTGTCGCAGACTGCTCGCGCCCAAGCGGGTGAGCGTGCAGCTTGGCGCGGGGTCAAGCAGTGATCCCGGGTGTTCGGCAAACCGACAATCCACTCAACCAACAAGAAGAAAAAAGTGTCTCGTTGGGTAAACTCTCACTATCGTACTCGCGTCACATATAGTGCGCGAACGCTCGAAGCTGCTTGTGAAAGCCCGCCAAACATTTGCTATTGCTATCGGAGCCACATGCGATTTCACGCCAAAATGTTGCCGTAAGTGGCCAATGCGAACCGCATCAGTGGGCAGGCTCTCGAACCGCTGATGCGCGGGTGATGGCAGACGAGGCTGCCGCTTGCTGGCTCTGATCGTTGACCGTGAGTGGCGCGCTGTGGGACAAATCGGGCCGGGTGGCAGTTCGAGCAGGCGAACGATGGCGGATCGAGAGGCTTCAGCGGCTTATGCGGCATTGACGCCAAGCGGTCAGCGGGGGTGCTGCATCTGATCGAGAGCAAGTGCGCGCCCCTCACGCCTGGATCGCCGCCCGCCCAGTTGTTGTTCGGCCACGGCACCATTGCACGGTATCTGGTCTCAAGAAGCGCCGGTTCTCCGCATTTCGCTCGGCGTCTTTCCGGTCCAGCGCTTGAATGCGTGCGTAAATGCGCTCGACCTCTTGGTAACCGAGCAACCACGCAATCTTCGATACATGCAAATTGCGGTCATCAAGGTAACGAATGGCCAGATCACGTTTCAGGTCTTGAAGTATTTCAGAGAACGCCAACCCTTCGTCCGAAAGCCTTCGTGCAAGCGTCCGCTCGCTAATTCCTAGACTGCGAGCAACGTCCTTCACCGACACTCTGCCATGAGGAAGCAATGACGAGATCGCGTTTTCTACTTTCGTGCGAAACGAACTCAAATCAGTCCTTCTATCGGCTAGCGCCGCTTCGCAATTTTTCAGGAGAAGGTCATTGAGATAAGTATCAGCGTGAACAAGCGGCAACTTGAGTGCGTCAGCGTTTAGGGCAAATTCGTCGGTCTCAGCGCCGAACTCCACTTTCGTCCCGACAAATCGCGCCATTTCGGCGGTGGCTTCCGGTCGATGATGAGACAACAAGAAGTGTTGCGGTACGAGGTTCTGCCCCGTCAACGCACGGCAAATTCGTATTATGGCAAACATGCAAAATTCAATTTGATGTCTGTCTGAGTGCCGTGAAACACCAGAGTAACTCAGACTGACAATGAGCCTGTTTCCCTCTCGATATCCGAACACGAGCGCTTCGTTGGTAATCTTGCTGTATCGAGCAACCCGCCTCAGCGCATCGCCTAATGTCTGCGAGGACGCCATGACATAATAAACCAACCCGATTTTGCGCAGATCGAAATCGCGAGCCAGCGTGAAACCGATACAGTCATCTTTCAAAGCAATCGCCGCCTCGTCCAAAAGCGTGATTTGGCTTCGCACGCTTAGTCGCTCGTCCGGTTCGGCAATCTGCTCTGGCGTCAGTCCCGCACGCTTAAGTAGAGGTGCTACCGGCACCCCGGCGCTTTTGAGACGCGCGATGACGAGGCGGGAAAGACCTCCTTGCGCTGTCGGAATAGCCGCCAGGTCCTGAGAATTCTGGTCTGAGACGGTCCTATTGCTCATCCTTGATCCCTGACAGGAGCAAAACTACCACCATGGCTCCGACGAGCAAATATTTGGCTCAGAGTAACAAGTCCCTGAGACGAGGCCAAGCTACAAGAACGAGAAGCCATACCAGCAGCGCGGCGCAATTCGTGCGTTGGCCAAGTTAACCAACGGCAAGACCCATTTCGGGTCGGCGCTGCCGACTACTTCACGACCGAGGAATATGCGGGTCAAGTTCGAGGCCACAGATGCCGCCGGCAAGGTGCACAAGCGCAGCAGCAAGAGCCACGTCTACTCGCACTGCGTCGTGATCCACCTCGCCGCGCATCCGCCAAGCAACTTCTGGCCCGAGGGCGTTGCGGCCTGCAGCCACGCCGAATGGGTGGAAAGCTGTGCGCTGGCCGAGCGCAAGGCCAGCCGCTGGCGCAAGAAACCGGATGTGGAGGCCATCGAGATCCTCGAGGCGAGACAAGTGTGAAGGCATTCGCGAAGCTCAAGAGCCACGAGCGCAAGCCGGTTCAACTGCGAGGCTTAGCTGGCAATTCGACAGCGACTGCTTGCCGATGACAATTCAAAAGCCCATGACGCTCCAGGAAGCGAAAGTTGCGCTCACCGCGTGACACCTACTCTGGCGGCGACGAACAAAAGTTTGGCCAAGAGTAACAAGTTCCCACAGGGGGGGGCAATAGCTACTAAGAAGCAGTCAAATCCCGCAACCAGGCTTGATCGGCCAATGGGGCAGCGATCACGCCCATCTCGAACTGACGAACGAAAGCTAACGAGGAACACGGATGAAAACGCTCTTACTAGCTGCGGCCGCCAGCGTAATCGCTATGACTGCTGTATCGACATGGTATAGCTAAGAAAGACATTACAACATAATGAGATGCGCAGGTATAAGGGCACACCGGGAGCAATACCAGGATCAGCACCAGTAGTATCATCCGAATTTCAACGAGGGCCAGCAGTACCAGGAGGACAGCCTGTTAGAGAAATACGGGTTCGTCCTTCTACTGGAGAAGAACCAGGAGCATCACCAGCACAGCTTGTAACTGGGCCGGGGGCACATCTTTTTTGACTAACCAACTGTCAGGATGGCCTGCACCCGGTTTCGTTGACACGCGGTTAAGCTAATCCGGCCTTCCGCTCGAATTCCATAGGGCTCAGATATCCGATCGTCGAATGCCGTCGTTTTTGATTGTAGAACCGTTCGATGTAGTCGAACACATCTGCCTTTGCTTCGTCTCGCGTCCTATACAGTTTTCGGGGCTGTACGCTCGGTCTTCAGCGACGAGAAGAAGCTTGCCATCGCCGCGTTGCGACGAACAAATGTTTGACGGAGAGTAGCAAGTCCCACACGGGGGGCAATGACTACTAAGAAGCGGACCAGTACCGGATGATCCTTGGGCCGAAGACTTCAAGAAGTGGGACTAACTAGGAGAGAGACTATGAAGAAGCTTTTAACCTTAACGGCGTTCGCCCTGTTTTCAACAGTGGCCAACGCCGCATGTCCAGTTGGCTATACGCCCTATGGACCGTTCTGCGCGGCGCTCGCAAATCCACGTGTTGTTGCGGCAGTCGAGCTTCCGCCTGTTGATACATGGACCTTAGCGCCGGTGCCTTATACCACGCTCGGCTTGCCGTTCATGTCAGCTTACGGCGACGCGAGTAAGCCACCGTTTGTTCCGGACGAGACCGCTTCGCAGAAAATTGCGAAGATGGATGGTACATCACAGCAATAGTGTAGCGCAGAACGTCATCAATCAAGGTGGCGTTCGACCATCAAGGGCGATAGCAGCGGACCGGTTTTAGTGCGCAATGCCGCCAAGAGCTCAAGAGACATTTCCGCTCCACCGCGTCCTACAACATCCATGCCAGCCCGCTGGTCAATCCGGCACTCGTACCAGGAGCCATCAACTCGCCGGCCTACGAGGCGCTGGCGCGAGGCTGTAAGGCGAATAACGCCGCTTGCTTAAGATGGCTGCAGCCCATGCCACACAGTTCTGGCCGCGACGAACAAACGTTTGTCGGAGAGTAACAAGTCCTACCGGGGGCAATAACTACTAAGAAGTAGTCAAATCCCGCAACCAGGCTTGATCGGCCAATGAGGGAATCGACCACGCCTGTCGTGATCGACGAACGAAAGCTAACGAGGACACGGATGAAGACGCTCTTGCTTGCTGCGATCGCCAGCGTAATCGCTATCACTGCTGCCCAGGCGCAGATGCCGCGCGCGTATCCGGCGGAGCCGCCGGTCCCGACGCGAACCTATCCGGGCAACCAGGCCCCGGAAGAACTGGACTACTGGCAATGCGGCCTGATCCAAGTGAACCCGCGCGAGCGGAATGACCCCGATCCCGGTTTCAAAATCGACCTGACGATCAGCGACCGGGACTTTCATGTCTCACATACCTCGATTTCCGGCGTGACCCACGTCCGGGGCGAGCAATACCGCAACATCCGCGTTTGGGATAACGGCAATGCAAACTGGTCCGGTGTATCGATGAGATATCCGCGCCTGACCATGGTCGGAACCTTCGGCAAGAATCAGGTGACCCGCCGCATGCAGTATGTCGAGCGGCTCTATCGAGACGGCGTGCTGAAGATAACGCTCGTCAGCACTTGCCACGCCCAAGAAGACTTGCAAACCAATTCAAAACCAATGAACGATAAATTCTGGCAATGAGAAAGTTACTCCTGTAGCAAACACGGTCCCTCTTGAAGGCTTCAACGACGCCTTCCTTCGGCAATAGCCCTGCGAACCAACTGATACTGCGCCACAAACGGAGCAGTCTTCCGATTAGGCTCGTACAAGAGATCAGTGAGGGCTCTCGAGGTCTACAAGGCTGATCGAAAGCGCGTGTGAATCCTGCTCGTACAAAATAAGTCCTATATCGCAGTAGAGATTGCGCGCCGTCCGCAATTCCGAGGCGGCGGCTCTGTAACGGTCCGCGGCCACAGCGCGCAACGGCCGGATCAGCTCGGCAACCATGGCGCGGTGCCGACCATCGAGTTCAGCAACCTCCGCTTCCTTGACAGGCAACAAACGCTGCGCTTCGCACAACTCAGCCTCGGCACGCTCTACAGCCAACTTCGCAGCAATCAGTTCGGCGAGTGCGACGCCGCCTTGCGAGTGATCGTGCCGGTGTTGGGCATCAGCAGCAGCCGCTTTCGCCTGACGATACCGTTGCTCGGTTGAACGAATTGTTGCGCGCAGTTTCGAAAGCCCTGATGCGGCTTCGCAAACAGCGTGTGCGACTTCGAGCAGCTCGGATGAAGGGGGAGAAATTTCCACGTTCGAGTTGCCCGACTGCTTACGTGTTACAGCGGTCATGGCTGTCATCCTGATTGGTCCTCAACGCCCCTCAACGTAACGTCATATTGGGGCTCCCTGCTCGTGTCGAGATGGGTCGACGCTGTTACACTTGCGTTACGCTTAGGCCGCTCACGGTAGGCGCGCTGGCGACAGGCGTTGGAGCAGAATTGAGAGCCCGATCGCTGCGGCCGGTACGGCTGGCCGCACTGCCCGCACAAGGTGGCACGCGACGATACCGGCGCCGAGCGAAACAGATGGAGGATCGGGCCGGCCACATGGCGGGCGTCGAAGCGATACCAACACGCGTTGTCCTTCCCGTGCATCGTGGTCCCGGGAATCCAGATCAGGCGTCCAATGGGCAGGATGTCGGTGCAGGATCTGAGATACGGCCTCGCCTGTTTAGTCCCGCTCCAGTCCATATCGAGCAACAGCCAGGTGGGGGCGATCCGCTGGAAGTGCTCGATCAACGGGTGCAGCAGTTTGCGCGTCCACGGCGGGTTCGTGACGATGACGTCGGCGCTGGCGTAGTTGTCGACTGCTAGCGCGTCCTGGCCGGCCGCGATGTCGCCCTGGTAGACACAGCGCAACCCGAATGATTCCAGATGGCGCAGCAGCGCGCCGTCGCCAGCACACGGCTCAGCGAATGTCCGGATCCTGTGAAGGTGCGGGATCAGCGGCGGTACCGCCCTCGCCGGCGTCGGGTAGAAGTCGCCCGGTCGGCGCTCGAAGCTGGATCGCTTGCCCATTCACCCGGCCTCTACGGTCGAGGGTGTCAGGGGCTCACAAGCTCCGCGTTCACAAGGGGCGACGGCGGCTGTCCAGAGGGCGTCGACACTTCGGCTTCTCCCTATACACTCGAAGTGTCGACGCTGAAGTGTCGACGCTAGTGTACTGGCTTTGCTCAGCAACCTTCGGTTGAACAGGGCATCGACACTTGGCGTCGACACTTCGAATGCACACAGCAGCCAATTCCAGCCCTGCCGTGCGGTTTCTCGTGCAATATCCGTGGGTTGCTGGGCGTCGACACTTGGCGTCGACACTTCGACCCTTATAGGGGGAGTCCAAGTGTTGACGCCCAAATGTCGACGCCTCAGCATTGCTCCTCCTCCTCTTGATCGGGCCGGCTCAGCCGCAGGTAGGTGACGTCGTCGATCTCCTCGATGCCGATCAGCTGCTGATCCTCGGCCCATCCAAGCGCCCGCTTGAATTGCAGGAACCGGAGTTGCCGCTTTTGCTTTGGAGTGCCCTCCACCGGCGTGCGGCTATAGAACTGCTCCCGCACGATCTCCTGATCGACCATGCGCACCGTCGGTCCGTCCGGCGGGATCAGCAGATCGACGCCCCGGTCGGCCAGGATGTCCATCAGCACCCGCTTCAGCCGCAGCACCGCCGTGCGTTGATCCTGGCGCCGGCATTCCGCCCAGGGATCAGGCTCCGGCCGATTCCCGCCTGGCGAATTCGGCAGCCAATCCACCACCATGGTGGTGATCGGCTCCCCGTCCTCGTCCGGCTCCGGCGCCTCCACGACGCGCAGGGTGAACGGGTATTCCTGGCCCTGCTGGCCGCCCCGGTGCTTCCGCACGGCCAGCCGTGTGTTCGTGACGCTGCCGCTGAGCTCCTTGTCGCCGAGGCAGGCCAGCACCAGGTCGGCGGCGCTCTCCTTGGCGCCGGAGCCACGGGTGCCGGCTTCGATGGTCTTGCCGAAGTGATCGACGCCCAGCACGAAGCAGCCGAGCGTCTCGGCAATCGCCTTCAGCACATTCATCACGGCCTGGGCGGCCGCCGAGTCGTTCTCGTCGCCGGCCCGCGGGTAGCCGGCACAGGCCGCGATCGTGTCGATGACGACGAGTCCGAGCGGGAGCCCGAATTCCTGCTGCAGCGAATCCTCGGCCTGCCGCGCCATTGCGATCAGCGTCTCGGCCGCACCCTTCTGCAGCAGCAGCGGGGTGGTCTCGTACCAGCGGAACGGGGCCCGCTCCATCCCGCCGCACTTGTCGCGGACCACCGCGTCAAGCCGCAGCCGCACCTCGCTGGCGCCTTCGGCCGCGATCAGCAGCACCCCGCACTGCCGCTTTACCGCATGGCCTAGAAACGGCTGTCCGGTCCCGAGGGATGCCGCCAGATCAAACACGACGAAGGTCTTGCCGGCGCCCCACTGGCCCGACAGCAGGCCGTGTCCGACCGCCGGCATCAGCTTCTTGATCAGCCACGCCTTGAGCGGCCGCGGGTCGGGATCCCCGTGTGCGTAGAGCGGCGGCAGGTTCGGATCCGGCTGCGACGGCTCGTCATCCTCGAGCTCGTCGATCCTCGAGCTCGGGATCGTCGTCCTCAGCTCCGGATCAGCTCCGGCTCGGCAGCTCAGGCTCCGGATCGACGGGGCTCCGGTGCTGGCTGCAGGCTCAGGATCTTCCGGCGGCGTCTCCCGCGCCTCGACAATCGTCTCAGGCGCCTTCCAGCCGTCGAACAGCGGCAACGCGCGCTCGGCATACTTGCCGGCGCTTCTGGCGATCTCACGGGACAGCCGGCCCTCGCCGAGATACCGGCCGGCAATGCCGTCAGGGAATTGCCGCAGGTGTTCGTCGATCTGCTCGACGCTCCAGCCGCAGCCGAGATAATGACCGACGACTGCGTGAAACGTGTCGCTGCGGTTGGTGCCAGCCGAGCGCCTTCACGCACGATCCGTTCAATGTGGTCGACGTCGTGGCCGGGCCGCCGCCATTGAAGCTATGGCCGTTGATCTGCTGTGTTGCAGCCGCTTCTGCTGCAGCGGCTTTGCGGCGCTCGCCCCAGACGATCGCCCAGCTGAATGCTTGATCGAGACTCGTCAGCTCCCGGATCGGTGTCGAGCCGATAGCCGGTGATGGTGAGCGCTTTCGGGGTGCGCCGAAACAGCTCTGCAGCAATCTGCTTGCCGTCGATCTCCAGCGTGAATTTTCTGATTGACCGGATCGGTGCCGTCGCCGGTCAACCCCCAGATCCGGCAGCCTTCGCCCGACGGCGTGACTTCAGCATAGGTGTGGCGAGCGACGTCGAGGAAATTCTGCGCCCAGATGTCGATCGAGTGCGTGTCCGGATGCCGGCAGTGGTCCAGATCAATGGCGGCGAAGGGATCAGCCTCGGTCAGCACGTATGAAATGCCGTCAGCATGTCCGGCCTGTACCGCCGCCAGCGCAGTGGCGTAGTCGCACCACGTGCTGGGATCCTTGGTGCTGGCATGGCGCTGCGGATCGCGCGCCTGAAACGGCGGCTTCTGCCAGCGGCCGTTACTCTGCTGCGTCCAACGCCACACGCCCATTGCGGCCGCTCGATCAGCGGCGCCAAAGCCCGCGGCAGTTTTGCAAGGTCGCGTTGGTGCGTGGTAGGTTTCTGTCTTGCACTGCTACTCCCCGACAAGAAGGGAGGCGGCGAGCTGGTCACAGCAGCCCGCCGCCCCTGGCAGTTCAGAACGTGATCTCGTCGTCCAGTTCTTCGCGGAGCGGCTTCACTGGATCAGGCGCAAGCTCCGGATCCACAGCAGCGAGCGCCGCTCCGGCAAGCGGCGCCGCTGCCGCCGCGGCAGTCAGTGCAGCTCCATTTCCCGCCGGCTGCTGCGGATGCAGCTGCTGCAGCAGCTGCAGTGTCGTTGCCGGTCGGTGCGCGGCTGTTGAGATGCAGCCGCGGCCTGCTTCGGCGGCGGAATGCGCACCCGCAGGCAGGGGACCATCTTGCCGCGAAAGGGTCCATCGTCGGGAAAACAACGATGATCTTGCCGGCCCAGTTGGTCGTGTCGTCGCCAAACGCGCCGCGGAGGGTCCGGTTGTTGGTTTTGTTCAACACCAGCCCCCGTTCGTCGTTGGTGAACCAGCACGACGAGCTTCTTTTCCGCCTTGCCGCCGTCCCGTTCGAACACCTCGTCGGTGACGGTCTTTGATGCGGAATTTCGTATCCCGCTTGAGATCTTCAGCCCTCAGATATTTCGACTTGTCGAAATCAGATGCGAGCAGCACCATGGCTGCCTCCTTTGTTGTTTGTGCAGTTGCAGCGGCAGCTCGGGTGTCAGCCGGTATGGACAGCGTCTCCTTTCTTCATTTGCAGTAGCGCGGTCCGGTCCAGGCGCTGGCTGCGACCGGCAGCTCCAACGCCCAGGCCGGTTTGCGGGTCATGAGACGGGTGAATTCGTCGGTGCTGCCGAAGCCGATCGGCACCTCGCACACGAGCTCGTCGTGCACGTGCAGCACGACCGGATAGCCGGCGGCTTCGACGCGCTGCATGGCGCCGGCCAACAGATCGCGCGCGATGCCGGAGACGACGTTCTCGGTCCACAAGCCGCCATAGGCGCCTTGGCCGTAAGCGGCAATCGACAAACTTCCCAGCCGGCGTTGTCGGCAAACACAACACGAGGCTTGCCGTGCTTGTCTTCGATGATCCGCGGCTGCGGGTAGGAGATCTTGCGGCCGCAAGGCAGCTTCAGCTGCAGGAACGCGCCGGTGCTATTTCAGATCAATACGGCCGCAGCGAACGATCTGACCGCGCTCGCGCACTGCCAGCACGGCGGCGCGATCAATGTCGTGCCAGAACTTGACGGTTGCAGGATGGGCTGCCCGCCATCGCGTTCTTGAACGTCTCGACTTCGGAGTCGGTGAATTTCTCAGGCTCGAATTTGCGCCACGCCGTCAAGGCCGCCCATGTAGCCGAATGCGAGATCGCAGATCTTGCCGACAGCGCGCTCCGGCGAGTCCTTGGTGTAGGTGCCGGACGGCTTGCCGAAGATCTTGCATGCGGTCTCGCAGTAAGGCTCGTCGCGCGGATCGCGTGTCGCATCAAAGCTGCGGTAGCGCGTCGAGCTTCCATCCTTCGCCGGCCACCCATGCCAAGACGCGGGTTTCGATTGCGCTGAAATCGGCGCCGATCAGCACGTTCCCGGGAGCCGCGCAGATCATCGATCGAATGCAGTCGCCCACGACTGCAAGCGGCCGCGGATACAGCGTCTTCACGTGCTCATAGTCGCCGGTGCGACCGCGGCGACAGCGGCGTCGAGATCCTCGACAGCGGGACGTTTCAAATTTTGCGGCTGGAAGCCTTCTCCGGCTCCAGCGGCCGGTGGCGGCGCCATGAAAACGGAAGGCGCCACGCACGCGATCGTCGTCACCGGCGCGAGCAAGCAGGGCGTCGATTTTCTTGGTCGCAGCCTGAGCGCCGCCGAGCCGGAGCTCCAGCACGCGCCGCACGGGCGACGGCAGATCTTCCTGGTCGAGCTGCCGTTCAATCGCTTTGCGATCGAGCGTCTTTGCCGTGCAGCCCTGCTCCTGCAGCCATTGCTGCAGGCGAGCAACCTGATTGATCGTGGTGACGGCGCCGCCGGTGAGCTCGGCAAGCTCTGCGTCGATCTCAGGTGCCGCAGCCTGCGCAATTTGACGCGCAGCTTCGGCAAATTGCCGATCGACATGAAAGCCGCGCGCGTTGATCTTGCTGCTGAGCACCCACAGCGCTTGTTCCGCGGCCGTCAGCGGAGGCAGCCGATAGTAAGCTTCGCGCTCGACTCGAGATCCTGCGCGCAATATCCGCCGAGGCGCTGCAGCCGCTCCGGATCGTCGAAGTAGTAGGTGCCCTTGGGATCTTCGTCCTGGCGTGGCTTCCGCGGCCGCGACATTTGATGCATCAGCCGCTCGCCGGCAGCGTCTTTGCGGTTCGCCAGCTCCAGCGCATCGGCTACGGCGCTCAGTTTTGCCGGCAGCCCAAGCGCCAGGCACTGAGCCATGGTGCATCGGTGCCGCTCGAGCGGGATGAGTCGGAAAGCCGAACCGCGGCGCCAGTACGTGTTGCTCGATGGCGCTTTCGAAAGACGTCGTTGTGCGCAGCTACGCCCCAGCTCGGGTTCGCCGCGGCTTCGAAGAATTCCGGCGGCAGCGGATTGCCCGGCAGCCAGAGCTGCACCGGGCCGTCGTCGACGGCGTAGGCCATGCAGCCAAACGTCTGTCGCCGGATCGGTCGCGTACCTGTACGCGCCAACCTTCTTCAAGCTGACCGTCGATCGGGTCTCGATGTCGCGAAACAGGATGTGCTCGACGGCGACGTCGCCTTGGATCGCGGCACGATGGGGGAGCGGCGCGTGCATCACGAAGCTCGATCGACGGAGTTGATGTGACGCCAGCTCTGCGGGCACTCGTGCAGTAGCCCCTCGCCGGCCACCACGAGGTGCTGCACGAGCTCCTGCGCGTTGCCCGGTAGAACTCGATCGCCGCCCGGCACAATGCAGATCACGCGGCCGCGCGTCTCGTAATCGCGATGCAGGACATAACACGGCGCGGGTGCCGTATTCGTGGCGGTGCTGCCGAGGGGAAGCGGCTCATGCATCGGCCAGCTCCCGATCGGCTATGGCCTGGCGGCGCTCGTCCGCAGATTCATCACGCTCAACACGAGCATCGGTTGTCATCATGTTGGCCCTCCGCGCTGCGGCGTGGAACGCCTGCTTATGAGGCTGAACAAGGCACTTCGCCGTTCGCGCGACGGGCGGGGCTATGCGCACCGCACGATGACGAACAAATCCCGACCCTCGGGCATTGATTTCGAGGCGCGCGCCCGCAATGATCGAGCTAACGGTCAGGCAAAACGTTTTGTCACGATATGCATGCAAAGGCCGGTTTGGGTCGTGGCCAGCCTCAATCAGCCTACGGCAAAGCAACAAGATCGGCGCGTGGCCGCGCACTGCGATGCCGAGCGCGGTACAAATGTCGCTGCCGCTTAATTCAGGCATCTCTGAGCGGCTTTCCGTTGGCAGCGGGCAGTTGGCTTCAGAAACTTGCGTTCTGAAATAAAGAAAGCCCCGACCGCGCGGTCGGGGCTTTCTTTATTTCAGTTAGGCGGTGCGCGCTGGCGCTTTGAAGTGGTCGCGAAGCGCGCTCTTGCGCGAGATGATCTCTGGACCGTCACCGTTCTTCCACGTCGGCAAGCGGCGCTTCTCGTGGAGGTGATAAACCCGACGCCGATTTTTCTCCGTGTCTTCCCCGAACAGATCCTCCGCGATCGCGCCCGCCCCAAATAACAAGTCGCTGGCAAGGTCTGACATATACCTCCTCCTAGTCTTCGTTCGTACTTAAACTATAAATTCCTTCTTTAAACGTCAAGTTCATACTTGAACTTCCGTGGCCGTTGAGGCATATGTGCGGAATGGCTGGTAAGAAACGGCACGGGTTTGAAACCCCACACTATGCCTACGGGCAAATTGAGCGGGCGCTCGGCGTAACCCTTGGCGCTGATTTGGCAACCCAACAGGGTGCCCTTCGCGGGAGATTGAAGCGGCTATCGACGTTAGGCTTGCCTCCATCGGGGCCGGGGAAGGGCCAGCGCCGCCCCTACAGTTGGGAAGAGGCCTGTCAACTCCTCGTCGCGCTGCTGATGGAAGACGCTGGGCTCGACCCGGTGGCCATCGTACCCGCCATCAAGAACACATGGCCGATGTTGGCGAACAAGGTGATGATGGCGACCAGCGACAAGGCGCTCGCTGACAATCCGATGTGGCTCAAGTTGCAGCTACAGACAGTTACCGGGCCGTGGAGCACGAAGGACCCGCTCTCCGCGGTGCCGTGGATCGCTGTGGTGCCGCGTTACGACGAGCGCTCCCGGGCACAATATGCAAAACATCGTTTCAGGGACGAGTTGGACAACATCGTGAGTTTGCTCAACAATGAAAGACCTGGTTGGTTTGCAGTCCGCAATCTCACTGCCGAAGTGAGCAAGTTGCAGGCGGCGCTACATGGTGGGAGGGGCTAATGGCTGTCCGCAAGCGCACATGGACAACTTCGAGGGGCGAGAGGAAAGAGGCTTGGCTGGTCGATTACGCCGACCAGAGCGGCGAGCGCCACATTCAAACCTTTAGCCGCAAGAAGGAGGCCGACGAATATCACGCGACCGTCAAGGTAGACGTGCGCCAAGGCCTCCATACTGCGCCGAGCAAAAGCATCACCGTCGTCCAGGCGGCCGAGGATTGGATTAAATCCGTCGCACTGGAGGGCCGCGAGGCCTCAACACTGGCCCAGTATCGGCAACACGCGAAACACATCACCGATCGCATCGGCGGCAAGAAGCTCGCCAGTCTCACCGCCCCCGGCCTCAATACGTTTCGCGATGAGCTACTGACGAAGATGTCGCGGGCGATGGCGCGCAAAGTGATGTCGAGTCTCAAGTCCCTGCTGCGCCACGCTCAAAGTCGCGGCAATGTCGCTCAGAATGTGGCGCTGGCGGTCAAAGTGAAAACCAATTCGCGCGACAAGAAAAAGCCCGAAGTCGGCATCGACATTCCGACTACCGACGAGATTAAGGCGATCATCGCTGCCGCCGGGCGATCGCGGCCACTACTACTCACGGCGATCTTTGCTGGGCTGCGTTCATCGGAGCTGCGCGGCCTACGCTGGCAGGACGTCGATTTCAAGAAGAGTGTGCTTCACGTGCGCCAACGCGCCGATCGCTACGGCGTCATCGGCAAGCCGAAGTCGAAGGCCGGCCACCGAACCGTACCGCTCGGACCGCAGGTCGTTAACGCGCTGCGGGAATGGAAGGTCGCCTGCCCCAAGGGCGAAGCGGGCCTCGTATTCCCGACACCGAGCGGCGGCATTGCACTTCACAACAACGTCGTGCGCGCACTCACGGCGACAGTGCGCGCCTCCGGGCTGATCAATTCCAATGGCGAGCCGAAGTACGCCGGACTCGCACGCGCTGCGCCATTTCTATGCGTCGTGGTGCATCAATCCACACAATCGCGGCGGACAAGGCTTGCCGCTGAAAGTGGTGCAACAACTGCTCGGGCATTCATCGATCGTGATGACGATGGACACTTACGGCCATCTGTTCCCAGCAGACGAAGACGCTCACAAGCGTCTGGCCGAGGCTGAAAGTGCACTGCTGAACTGACACCGCTGTCCTGGACGCGACATAAATGCGACATACGGCCCGAGCGCGTGACACCGGCTTTTGCTAAGTCATTGAAATAGTGGCTGGGGCGCCAGGATTCGAACCAGGGAATGGCGGAATCAAAATCCGCTGCCTTACCACTTGGCTACGCCCCATCGCGACGCGTGTCGGTGTGCTCCGCCGCGCTGTGGCGTCGGACGCGCGCGGACCATAGCGGCACGCCCCTGCCCGATCAACGCGGCCCTCGCTGGTCATGGTCGATTTTTGCGGTCATTTTCGCCTAATCTTCCGCCGGAGCGACTCGAAGCGAGCCGCCGCTGCCGCACGGAGGCGCGAGATGACTTACCGGGCTCCGGTTTCCGACATCGCCTTTGCGCTCAAGCACGCCGCCGGGTTTCAAGCAGGCGCTGGATGACGGCATCTATGGCGACCTCACGGAAGACGTCGTCGACGCCGTGCTGGAAGAAGCCGGCAAGTTCGCGACCGAGGTGCTCGGCCCCTCAATGTGGTCGGCGACCGCCAGGGCGTCGTCTTCAAGGACGGCGCCGTCGCCACCGCGCCGGGCTGGAAGGAGGCCTATCGCGCCTGGGCCGAAGCCGGCTGGAACGGGCTCGCCGCGCCCGCCGACTGGGGCGGCCAGGACCTGCCGCAGGCGGTCAACGTCGCCTGCCTCGAGATGTGGAATTCGGCCGCCATGGCGTTCGGCATCGGGCCGGTGCTGACCATGGCGGCGGTCGACGCCCTCACCGCCCATGGCAGCGACGAACTCCAGCGCGCGTATCTGCCGAAGCTCGTCTCCGGCGAGTGGACCGGCACCATGCAGATGACCGAGCCGCAGGCGGGCTCCGACGTCGGCGCGCTGCGCACCAAGGCCGAGCGCGCGGGCGACGGCACGCTATCGCCTCACCGGGCAGAAGATCTTCATCACTTACGGCGAGCACGACATGACCGACAACATCGTGCATCTCGTGCTGGCGCGGCTTCCCGACGCGCCCGCCGGCTCGCGCGGCGTGTCGCTGTTCCTGGTGCCAAAATTTCTGCCCAATGCCGACGGGTCGCTCGGCGCAGCGCAACGACGTGCGCGCGCATTCGATCGAGCACAAGCTCGGCATCCACGGCTCACCCACCTGCACCATGGTGTTCGGCGATCGGGGCGGCGCCATCGGCTACCTGATCGGTGAAGAGAACCGCGGCCTCGCCTGCATGTTCACGATGATGAACCAGGCGCGGCTCGCGGTCGCGCTGCAAGGCGTCGGCGTCGCCGAGCGCGCGACCCAGCAGGCGCTGGCCTATGCGCGCGAGCGCAAGCAGGGCCGCGCCGCCGGGGTAAAGGAGGGCATGAGCCCGATCATCATGCATCCCGACGTCAAGCGCATGCTGCTCACCATGCGCGCGCTCACCGGCGCGGCGCGCGCCATCTCCTACGCGACCGCCGTCGCCATCGACCGCGCCCATCGCAGCACCGACGAGGCGGCACGTGCGGCGGCGAACGAGCGCGCGTCACTGCTGACGCCGATCGCCAAGGCGTTCGCGACCGATGTCGGCTGCGAGGTCGCTTCGCTCGGCGTGCAGGTGCACGGCGGCATGGGCTATATCGAGGAGACCGGCGCAGCGCAGCACTTTCGCGATGCCCGCATCGCCGCGATCTATGAAGGCACCAACGGCATCCAGGCGATCGATCTCGTCACCCGCAAATTGCCGATGTCGGGCGGCAACAGCTGTGCGGGCATATATCGGCGAACTCCGGCGCACCGCCGATGCGGTCAAGGCCGCCAACGATCCGGCTTTCGGCGCAACCGGCGCACGGCTTGCGGACGCGATCGACAGCCTTGAGCGGGCCACCGAATGGCTGCTCAAGGAGCCGCAGAGCGAGGCGGCTCTGGCCGGCGCCACACCTTATCTGCGCATGTTCGCCAATGCCGCCGGCGGCGCGCTGCTCGCCGAGCAGGCGCTTGCCGCGGCACGCATGGCGGGTGACGGTTCCGCTCCCGCCCGCATCGCGCTGGCGCGATTCTTTGCGGAAAACATCGCGGTCGCGGCCGCCGGGCTTGAAACGCACCGTGACGGAAGGCGGCGCCAGCGTGAATACCAGCGAGGCGGCCTTGGCATGAACAGTCTTTCGCCGCTCCGTCCGAAGCGATTAAGTCTGTGCGATGCCGACACTCTATATCACCCACCCCGCCTGCCTCGATCACCGTACCCCGTCCGGTCATCCGGAACGGCCGGATCGGCTGCGCGCGATCGAGCGCGCGCTTGCAGCGGATGCGTTCAAGCCGCTGATTCGCGTCGAGGCGCCGGCCGCGAGCCTCGACACCATCGCGCTCTGTCATCCGATGGATTACGTCACCGCCGTCCAGGATGCCACGCCGCAGCAGGGCCTGGTGCAGATCGACGCCGACACCTCGATGTCGCCCGGCAGTTTCGAGGCCGCGCTGCGCGGCGCCGGCGGCGCGGTCCACGCGGTCGACCAGGTGATGACCGGCAAGGCCGCCAACGCTTTCGTCGCCATCCGCCCGCCCGGTCACCATGCCGAGACCGCGCGTCCGATGGGCTTCTGCCTGTTCAACAATGCGGCGATTGCGGCGCGCCACGCCCAGCGCAAGCATGGCGCCGAGCGCGCGGCGGTCATCGATTTCGACGTCCACCACGGCAACGGCTCGCAGGACATCTTCTGGTCGGACGCGAGCGTGATGTATTCCTCGACCCACCAGATGCCGCTCTATCCCGGCACCGGCGCGGTCTCCGAGAGCGGCGAGCACGACACCATCGTCAACGCACCGCTGCGGCCGGGCGACGGCGGCAGCCAGTTCCGGGCCGCGTTCGAGACCCGCATCCTGCCGCGGCTGCGGGAGTTCAAGCCCGACCTGATCGTGATCTCGGCCGGCTTCGACGCCCACACCCGCGACCCGCTCGCCAATCTCAATCTCGTGGAGGCCGATTTCGCATGGGCGACGCAGCAGCTCATGGAGATCGCCGACAAGAGCGCGCAGGGCCGCGTGGTCTCGGTGCTGGAAGGCGGCTACGATCTGGAGGGCCTCGCCGGCTCGGTCGCGGCCCATGTTACGGCCTTGATGCGGGGTTAATCAGGCCGTCAAAGCTAGATACAATAGAGAGAACCGCGAACTCGCGGGTCCATCCGGAAGCAGCATGGCCGACACGACCAATAGCGACGTCCCGAAACTGACCTTCGAGAAGGCGATCGAGGAGCTTGAATCGATCGTCAAGCGGCTCGAAGAGGGCAAGGTTCCGCTCGAAGAATCGGTCGCGATCTACGAGCGCGGCGAGGCGCTCAAGCGCCGCTGCGAGGAGTTGCTGCGGCAGGCCGAGGCACGGGTCGAGAAGATCACGCTCGACGCCGCCGGCAAGCCGACCGGCACCGGACCGCTCGACGTCTCCTGATCGCCAGCAGCCAGTTCACTGCCAACGGCCCGCCACAGATCTGTCTTTCGTTGCCCGCAATATTCCGATGGACACTGGTATGATGTTGCGTCGAATTAAGAGCGTGAGATGCATGCGGAAGCGAATACGCTCTGTCACCTCCCCGCCGCCTGATCACCGACATGATGCGCTAGCAGCAACCGTTCCGGGCGTGCCCGTTGAGCGTCTGATGGATCTTGGCGCCGTCATCGCTGCCCGTCGCAATGTCGTGCGATATCGTCCACCTTGGGTCGGCATCTTTGCCAAGGCCTTTGCGCTGACCGCGCAAGAATTCCCGGAGATCGGCGGGCCTACTTCAAGTGGCCCTGGCCCTACCTTTACGAATATCACGACAGCGTCGCCGCGATCACGGTCGATCGCGAGTACCGGGGCGAGCCGTGCGTCGCGCCGCGGATCATCAAGGAGCCTGCCGCGCTGTCGCTCGCGGTCATCGCCAGGATGATCCATGAGTACGAAAGAGCTGCCAATGGAACAGCTCAGCGATTTCAGGCGCGCCATGGCAATCGCAAGCTTGCCGGGCATCCTGCGGCGGCCCGCTGATGTGGCTTGCGTATAGTCTGCCGCGCCAGCGGGCAAACTATTTCGGGACCTTCAGTGTCACGGCCGTTTCGTTCCTGGGTGCGGACGCTGCTCCACCTTCCCAATCCGACCACCAGCTTGCTGACGTTCGGCGTATTCGGATCCGACGGCCGGGTCCCGGTTCGAATCATCATGGATCATCGCGTGATTGACGGTTTGGAGATTGCCGACGATCCTGGCCCGTCTCGAGGCCATCATGAATGGCTCGATCCTTGAGGAGCTGCGATCGCAGGCACCGACCTCCGACCGCGCGTGCCATTCCAACACCGCGGCGAAGCCGAAGGTAGCGCTCTATTTCGTCTTGCGGAACACCAGGAGCGTCTTGAACTCGCCGACGCGCTTCACCGGCCGCGCTTCTCCCATTTCTGGACGATCGGCAGCGCTTTGTTCCAGGCCATCGAGCCCATGTAGAACAGGATGTGGCCGCCCTTCTTCGTCTTGGCGGTGAACAGGTCGAGGAGCTTCTCGTCGGTCATGCCGCCGTAAGACTTGCTGGCGGTGTTCGGGAAGAAGAACTCGCACAGATGGAACATCGTGACGACGTCGAAGTCCGGCAGCAGCTTCGGGTTGGTCAGATAGATGTCGCCGAAATACGCGACATAGGATTTCGACACCTGCGCCTTCTCGGTCGAAAGCTGGATATAGGCCTCGTATTCCTCTTTCGAGGCGGTGATCGCGAGCACGGCGTTGCCGGACTTGTTGGTCGCCTGCTTGATCCCGATCAGGTGGTGGGTGCCGGTGCCGAAATGATAGATCAGCTTGTTCTTGATCTTGTTCTTGGCGACCCAGTCGTTGAAATGCGAGTCGCACGGACAAACGTCGACGTCGAGATCCCATTTGTCGGTCCAGTAATTCATCTTCAGCATCGGGTCCTCCAGGGGTATTGATCGAGTATAGCGGTTAAGCGGGCATCGGCGCCAAAACGGCGCGAACGCGGCGACCGGCTCGCCGCCGATGCGCCGGTCATGTCGACAATCCGCTGGTGGAGCGCCACCAGGGCGGTCGGCGCGGCCGATCGAGATCACCATCGTCTGAGGCAGTCTTTCGCTCAGAAGGGCATAGAGGTCGCGCGCTTCCGCGTCCTCCAGGGTCGAGACCGCCTCGTCCAGCAACAGCACGTCCGGACGGTGGATGAGGGCGCGGGCGAAGCCGACGCGCTGCTGCTCGCCGCCCGAGAGCAGCGTATTCCATTCGGCTTCCTCGTCGAGACGATCGGCGAGATGGCCGAGGCCGGCGGCGGCGAGCGCCGTGCGCACGTCGGCGTCGTCCACCTCCTCGGCCGGTGTCGGATAGGTCAGCGCCTGCCGCAACGTGCCGAGCGGGAAATACGGCCGCTGCGGCAGCGCGAGCAGGCGCGCGTTCTGCGGCAGTCGAATCTGCCCCTCCCCGACCGGCCAGATCCCGGCCAGCGCGCGGCACAGGCTCGACTTGCCGGAGCCCGACGGCCCGCGCACCAGCACGCGCTCGCCCGGCGCGAGCGCGAGGCTCGCGACCGACGCGATCGGCTCGCCGCTCGCGGCTTTCACGATCAGATTCGGCGACCGATAGGCCCGGACCGGCATCGCTCGCGATGCGGATATCGGCGCCCTGCGGTCCCGGCACGTCGACGGTGCCCATCGCGGCCTCGAACTGCGCCACGCGATCCATCACCGCTTTCCACTCCGCGATCTTGGCGTAGGACGTGACGCAGAACGCGAACGCCGCCTCGACCCGCTGGAACGCGAGCGACGCCTGCATCAGGACGCCAAGCGGGATCGCGCCGACGAGATAAGCGGGCGTCACCACCAGCACGGGGAACACCGTCGAGACGTGGTAATAGCCGAAGATGAATCCATTCAGTCCGTTCTGCCGGCGCACCAGCGCGACCCAGTTCCGCAGCAGCGCGCGGTAGCGCCGCTTCAATTCGTGGCGCTCGACCTTCTCGCCGCCCATCAGCGCCACCAACTCCGCATGGTCGGTCACCCGCGCGATCGCAAAGCGGAAATCCGATTCGTAGCGCTGCTGGCGGAATTGCAGCGGAATGAGCGGCTTGCCGATCGTATGCGCGATCAACGTGCCAAGCGCAGCGTAACCGATCGCCAGCACGATCAGATAGCCCGGGAACGAGAGGTCGACGCCGAACAGCGGCAATGGCGCGAGCGCCGAAAGGCCCCACAGCACGAATGCGAACGACAACAGCGACACGATGCGTTGAGGAAGCCGGTGCCGAGCTCATGGGTGAGCCGGATGAACATCAACACGTCGTTGGCGATGCGCAGATGGATGTTGTCCACGCTCTGGTCGACGAAACGGATGCGGTAGTGGCGGCCTTCCGCCATCCACAGGTCGACATAGCGGTTCGTCATCCACTCCCGCCAGCGGATGATCAGCGTCTGGCCGAACCAGTACTGGCCCATGCCGGAGAGGATCGCGCCGAGCGTGATCAGCAGGAACACCAGGAGCTGGAACTGCACCGCGTCCCAATTGCGCGCTTCGAGGCCGTTGAAGAAGGCGGCGTTCCACTCGGTCACCTTGACGGCGACATAGACCACGAACAATTCGGAGGCGATCACGCCCACGAGCAGGCCGCGCGCCCGCCAGCGATCCTCCGAGCGGAAATAGGGCAGCGCCAGCCTCAGGAACGTGCGCAGCGCAAAGATGACGTTGCTCATGGCGTGATACTCGAAGGATGGGTCGGCCCAATTCGGGTCATGAATGCTTGCCATAGGAAGGCAAGTCTATAGCGTGCGGTCAAAGGCCGATACATTTGCCGGCCCGCAGCGGGCCGCCCGGCGCGGCACAATGTCTCAAGCACGATGTCCTAAGGCACATCAAGGATTAGCCCATGAGCTTCGCCCCCGACAAGGACCCGAATGCCGGCGACGCGGCGGCCTGCGACGCCATCGAATTGATGATCGTTCCGCGCAGCGTCGATCTCGGCGGCTTCTCGGTGCGCCGCGCGCTGCCCCACAGCAAGCGGCGCATGGTCGGCCCGTTCATCTTCTTCGATCACTTCGGGCCGGCCGAGTTCCGCAGCGGCCAGGGCATCGACGTGCGGCCGCATCCGCATATCGGGCTCGCCACCGTCACCTTCCTGTTCGACGGCGAGATCATGCACCGCGACAGCCTCGGCACTGCGGTGCCGATCCGTCCGGGCGAGGTCAATTGGATGACTGCGGGGCGCGGCATCGTGCATTCCGAGCGCACCGCGCCGGAGCGCCGCATGGGCGGCGAGCCGCTGCACGGATTGCAGTGCTGGGTCGCTCTGCCGGCAAACGACGAGGAAACCGAGCCGGGCTTCGCGCATGTCGGCAGCGCGGAGCTGCCGATCGTGACCGACAACGGCAGGAGCGTGCGCGTGGTCGCAGGCAGCCTGCTCGGCGCGCGCTCGCCGGTGCCGACATTGTGGGACACGCTGTTCGCGGAGGCGACGCTTGCCGCGGGCTCGACGATCCCGTTCGACGCCGCCACCGAGGAGCGCGCGCTCTACGTGGTCGACGGCGAGATCGACATCGCCGGCGACGTTTCGCGGCCGGGCGGCTGCTGATCTTCCGTCCCGGCGACGCCATCACGGTGACGGCGGCGAACGAGGCACGCGTCGTCCTGGTCGGCGGCGCGGCAATGGACGGCCCGCGACACATCTGGTGGAATTTCGTGTCCTCGCGCAAGGACCGCATCGAGCAGGCCAAGGCCGACTGGAAGGCCGGCCGCTTCGACACCGTGCCGGGCGACGAAAGCGAGTTCATTCCGTTGCCGGAGTGAGCGAGGTTGGCGCGCTCAGCGCTTCCGCAAGGTCGCGAGGTTCGGCAGCTTCTGCTTGACGCGGCCGATATCGGCCCACGGATCGCGCTTGAGCGAGCCGATGCGCTTGCCGATATTGAGCAACGTGTACTGGTTCGCCGATTTGACGCGACCGAGCTCATCCCAGGTCACCGGCGCCGACACCGGCGCGCCGTCGCGTGCCCGCGTCGAATAGGCCGCGACCGCGGTCTGCTCCAGCGAGTTGCGCAGATAGTCGACAAAGATTTTTCCCTTGCGGAGCGACTTCGTCATCTTCGCGACGTAGCGTTCGGGATCGTCGGCCGCCATCGCCTGCGCGAACGCCTGAACGAATGTCTTGACCGTCTCCCAATCGACCGGCGCACCGGCAGCACCACGTGCACGCCCTTGCCGCCGGAGAGCTTCACGAAGCTTTCGAGATCGATGGCTTGCGAGCCGCTCGCGCACCTCGCGCGCCGCCCTGACGATGTCGGTCCAGCCGATGTCCGGCCCGGGATCGATATCGAACACGATGCGGTGGCAGAGATCGAGCCGGTCGATCATCGAGCCGCGCACATGCACTTCCAGCACGCCGGCCTGCACCAGCGACAACAGCCCGTCGAGGTCCTTCACCGCGATCACCTGGCGGCGCTTGCTGTCGATAACGCTGCTGAGCATCTCGTCGTTGAGCCCGGCCGAGGCGTGCTTCTGGAAGAAGCATTCGCCTTTGGCGCCGTCGGGACACCGCAGCAGGCTGAGCGGACAGTTGACGACCTGCGGCGCCATCCAGATCCCACACCGACGGTGTAGTAGTCGGCGAGATCCTGCTTGGTGACGCCGACATCGGGCCAGTAGACGCGATCCGGATGGGTGAAGCGAACGCCGCCTTCATTTGGCGAACTGTCCCGCTCCACTCGCTTGCCCTTGTTTGCACGAGCTTTTGAAGGGCTTGTCGCTTTCGCAGCGTTCTTCGATTTCTTTGCGACCGAGGTCGACGATCTGGCGGCAGCCCGCTGCGTTTCTTTTGCGAGCTCGCCTCCTCGGCCGGAAGCTCGCGAACCACCTCCTTCGCCGGCTTGTCGTCGCGCACGCCCTTGAACGCGGCCTGCCGCACGATGCCGTCGCTGGTCCAGCCGCGGAAATGCGGCTTCGATCACCGTCTTCGGCTCGACCCAGCGCACGTCACGGCCGCGCGCCTCGACCGGCGGAATCTCGTCGAACGGCGGCTTCGGCGATCTCCAGCGGATGCAGCCGCTTCCACAAGTCCTTCGCGGTCGCGCGGGTGTAGCCGGTGCCGACACGGCCGGCGTAGATCAGCTTGCCGTCGCGATAATAGCCCGCCACCAGCGCACCGATCGCCTTCGGCGTCACCGTGGATGGCACGAAGCCCCCGACCACCAACTCCTGCGCGGTCGCGCATTTGATCTTCATGAAGCTGTCGGAACGGCCCGAACGATACGGCGCATCCGCGCGTTTCGACACGATGCCTTCGAGGTTCATTCGGCACGCCTGCTGCCAGACGACCGAACCGTCTTCCGTGAAATGCTCGCTGTAACGGATCGAGCCGGTGTCGCCCGTCTCGTCCAGGAGCTGCTTCAGCGCCGCCTTGCGCTCGACCAGCGGCCGGCGGGACAAGTCCTCGCCGTCGAGGTGGAGCAGATCGAACACATAGTAGACAAAGCTGTCGCGCTCGCCGTTGCTGAGCGCCGCCTGCAGCATCGAGAAATCCGAAACCCCGCGGTCGTTCTCGACCACGATCTCGCCGTCGATCAGCGCGGTGTCGGCCGCAAGCCGCGCAACGTCCGCCGCGATATTCGGAAATCTTGCCGCCCAGTCCAGGCCCTTGCGGGTCAGCAGCTTGACCTTGCCGCGATCCAGCCGGGCCTGCGTTCGGTAGCCGTCGAATTTGATCTCATGCACCCAGCCGCGCGCCATTCGGCACCGTGTCGTGCAATGTCGCCAGCGATGGCGGCACGAAGTCGGGCAGCGCAGCGCCGTGCGATGCGCGCTTCTTCTGCTTGCTGCTCTTGCGGCTACGCTCTTGCCCGTCGCGGCCGCTCTTTTCGCCGGCCTTACGCCGCCGCGCGTCGCGCCGGCTTTCACATTGTCCGCGACGCTCCGGTTCGAATGCCAGACGCGCTTCTTGCCCTTGCCCGCGGCGATCTCCTCGATCGAGCGGCCGGAGACGACGGAGTCCGGCATCTCTTCCAGGATGTCGGCGTCCTTCGCCGTGCGCGCGGCCTCGTCGTTCGCCTTGATCAGGAGCCAGTTGTTGCGTTTCTCGCCGGGCCGGCGGTGCATGCGCACGAGGTGCCAGCGGCCGTCGAGCTTCTCGCCTTGCAGCGAAAAATCGAGATGGCCCTTCTTGAGGCCGCGGTGAGGATCCTCTTCCGGCGTCCAGGTGCCGCGATCCCAGATCATCACGGTGCCGCCGCCGTATTCGCCCTTCGGGATCGTGCCTTCGAACGCGTTGTACTCGACCGGATGGTCTTCGGTCTCGACCGCAAGCCGTTTCTCGCCCGGCACCAGGCTGGGCCGCGGGTGACCGCCCAGCTCTTCATCACGCCGTCGAGCTCGAGCCGCAGATCGTAGTGCAGCCGCGTCGCCGCGTGCTTCTGGATGACGTAACGGTTGCCCTTGACGCGCGCCTTGCGGCCGCGCGGCTCCGGCGTCACGCCGAATTTCCGTTTCTTGCGGTAGACGTCGAGCGCCATCGTCTGGATTTTACACGCCGCGGACGCGAAAACGCAAAACGCGCCCTCCCGAGGAGATCCTCGGGAGACAACGCAGAGTCCGGTTCTCGGGTTCCCGCCGTCGCGGCGCGCGTTACGCCACTTCGCCGTGGCGCTTGCGGATTTCGGCGCGCAAGTCGTTGACGATGCGCTTGAGCGCGGCGACCTCCGCCTTCGAGCTTCTGCACGCGTGCCGGCAGATCGCCCTGCGCCGCTTCGGGTGCAATCGAAGGGGATCGGACTTCATCGCCGAACGAGACGCCCATCTCGTTGCCGCTGCGCCACTCGACCCGCGCGCGATGCGTCTCCTCCCTGTTCGGGATGTAGAGCTCCATCGCTTCCGGCACGGTGGCGGATTCCGAGAACTTCACGCGCGCGCCCGGTCTCGGAATAGTCGCGGATCAGGCAATCGATGCTCGATCGCCGGTTGTTGAAGTAGATGCGTCCCTGCAGAAAGCTTTTCTGTCGTGAGGACCGAACGGCGCTCCGCCATCGCGGTTCTCCTGTCGAATTCGGCGGACCCGAGGTCAACGCCGCAGACACGTTTCGGCTCGCAAGATAATGCGTCGGCGTTACTCCATCGTTCACGTCAGCATTAGGCCGGCCTTAACCATCGGCCTCGCCGGTGCGCGTGCAAGTTGCTATTGGAAACAACCATGACAAAACGCGTGCGCATTGACCGATTGCTGGTCGAGCGCGGCCTGTTCGAGAGCCGCGCCAAGGCGCAGCAGGCCATTGCCGCCGGCTTGGTGACGGCCGACGGCGCCACCATAACCAAGCCGGCGGAGGAAGTGTCCGCCGACGCCGCTCTTGCAGGCCGCGCCGGCGCATCCATGGGTGTCGCGCGGCGGCGTGAAGCTCGCCGCGGCGCTCGATCATTTCGGGATCGACCCGAGCCGGCCGCATCTGCCTCGACGTCGGCGCTTCGACCGGCGGCTTCACGCAGGTGCTGCTCGCGCGCGGCGCCCGACGCGTCTACGCGGTCGACGTCGGGCGTGGTCAGCTGCACGCGAGCCTTCGTGGGCGCCCCGACGTGGTAGCGATCGAGGCGACCGACATCCGCAAGCTCGAGCCCGCGCGGCTCGAGAGCCGCCTGATCTTGTCACCGTCGACGTGAGCTTCATCCCGCTCAAGCTGGTGCTGCCCGCCGCACTCGCGCTGGCGCGGCCGGCGGCTGAGGCGGTCGTGCTGATCAAGCCGCAATACGAGGCCGGGCCTGGCCACGTCAAAAAGGGCCTGGTCCGCGACCCGGCGGTCCATGAGCAGGTGTGCGAGGACGTGGCGGCAGTGATCACGTCGCTGGGTTGGACCGTCCTCGGCGTCATTCCGTCCCCGATTGCGGGCGGCGACGGCAATCACGAATTCCTGATCGCCGCCCGGCGGGGCTGAGCAACGCCTTTCTCTTGCCACGGCATCCGCTATGGTGCCGCGCCATGACCCTACCCGGAACGATGACGGCGGCCGCGTCCGCGCCGCAGGGCGAGCGTTTTGTCTGGCGAACCGAAATCGCCGAAACGGTGAAGCTCGCCTGGCCGATGGCGCTCACCCAGCTCGGCCAGATCGCCATGATGACGACCGATCTCGCGCTGATCGGCCGGCTCGGCGATGCCGCCGTCGCCGCGGTCGGGCTCGCGCACCTGATCCTGTTCCTCGGTTTCGTCTTCGGCATGGGCCTGGTCTCGGCGGTGGCGACGCTGGCGGCGCAGGCCTACGGCGCGCGCGAGCCGCGCATGGTGCGCCGTTCGCTGCGCATGGGCCTGTGGGCGGCGGTGATCCTCGGCGTCCCGATCAACGTCATTCAGTTGTGGGGCGAGGACATCCTCATCGCCGCCGGACAGACGCACGAAGCGGCCGCGCTCGCCGCTCGTTATCTGCTCGGTCTCGCCTGGTCGATGATCCCGGCCTGGTGCTTCATCGCGCTGCGCAACTTCATGGGCGCGGTCAATCGCCCGGAGCCGGCGCTGTGGATCACGCTGGTCGCCATCCCGGTCAATGCGCTGCTCGCCTACGCGCTCATTCATGGTCACTACGGACTGCCGCGCCTCGACCTGCTCGGCGCCGGTCTCGCGACCACGTTCGTGAACGTCGCCATGTGCGTCGCGGCGGTGTGGATCTGCTACGCCTGCCGCCCGTTCAAGAAATATCGCGTGCTGGGCCGCTTCTGGCGGATGGACTGGGAGCTGATGCGGCAATTGATCGTGATCGGCGTGCCGATTTCCGGCGACGATGTTGCTCGAATGGGGTCTGTTCTCGTCGGCCGCGATCCTGGTGGGCTGGATCGGCACCACGGCGCTTGCCGCGCACCAGATCGCGCTGCAGATCGCGGCGATCCTGTTCATGGTTCCGTTCGGCATCTCGCTCGCCGCGACCGTGCGCGTCGGTCATGCGGTCGGCCGTGGCGATCCGGTCGCGACCCGCCGGGCGGGCTTCGCCGCGATTGGCGCTGGGCGTCGCGATCATGGTCGCCCTGACCCTGATCGTCGTCGTGTTCCGAAACGTCATTCCGCTGTTCTTTCTCGGCGACACCGTCGCGGCAGCCGGCGAGACGGCGCGGCTCGCCAGCGGCCTGCTGCTGGTCGGCGCGACCTGGTTCATCGCCGACGGCATTCAAGGCATCGCGGCCGGCGCGCTGCGGGGATTGAACGACACCCGCGTGCCGATGCTGTACGCGGCGCTGAGCTTCTGGCTCGTCGGTTTCACCAGCGCCTATGCGTTGGCGTTCTGGAGCGGCCTCGGCGTGTTCGGCGTATGGATCGGCTTTTCGCTGAGCCTGTGGCTGTTCGCCCTGCTGTTGACCGTGCGATTTCAGCAATCTGACTGCGCGCGGACATCTCCCGGCGGCGCCGTGATCTGGACGCGGCGGCCCCGCTCAGGCATGCGTTTGAGCCTGATCCCTTGGGTCTAGCCCGAGGGCATGCCTTTCCGAAAACCGGTTTCCACTTTTCAGGATCATGCTCTAATCGCAGGCCATGGTCGAACGTCTGACGATTGCTCGTCTCGGACGGCGGGGCGACGGCATCGCCGATACGCCGGATGGGCCGGTGTTTGTGCCGTTCGCGCTGCCCGGCGAAACCGTTGAAGCCGAAGCCTGGCCCGGCCATCCCGACCGCCGGCTGCCGATCAAGATCGAGCAGCGCGAGCCCAGAGCGGATCGCGCCGGTTTGTCCGCATTTCGGCACCTGCGGCGGCTGCGCGCTCCAGCATTGGACGGCGGCGCGCTATCGCGACTGGAAGCGCGGCCTCGTGCTGGAGGCGCTGTCGCAGGCAGGGCTCGACGCACCGGTCGACGAGCTGATCGATGCCCATGGCGACGGCCGCCGCCGCGTGGTGTTGCATGCGCGCCGCGGACAACGCGACGTGCTCAAGGTCGGCTTCGCGGCGCCGCGCGCGCACCAGATCGTCGCCATCGATCGCTGTCCGATCCTCGCGCCCGCGCTCGACGGCGCGATTGCCGCCGCCTGGGCGATCGCCGAGACGATCGAAGACCATGCGCAAGCCGCTCGACATCCAGGTGACCGCGAACCGAAAGCGGCCTCGACGTCGACTTGCGCGGATCGGGACCGCTGACGGCGGCGGCGACGACGGCGCTGGCGCGCGTCGCCGAGCAGCACAAGCTGGCACGGCTCACGCGTCACGGCGAGATCGTCGTGCAACGCGACGCCCCCGACCGTAACCATGGGCCGCGCACGCGTTGTGCTGCCGCCGGGCGCGTTCCTGCAAGCGACCGCGGCCGGCGAAGCCGCGCTGGCGGTGCTGGTGCTCGAGCATTGCGGCAAGGCAGACAGAATTGCCGACCTGTTCGCGGGTGTCGGACCGTTCGCGCTGCGGCTTGCCGAACGCGCGCGCGTCACCGCCGCCGACAGCGACAAGGAGGCGATCGCCGCGCTCAAACGCGCCGCCGAGACGACGCCGGGTCTGAAGCCGGTCGCGGCGGAGACGCGCGATCTGTTCCGCCGGCCGCTGGCGGCGGACGAGCTGAAACCGTTCGATTGCGTCGTGTTCGATCCGCCGCGCCAGGGCGCCGAAGCGCAGGCGCGCGCGCTCGCCGCTTCAGCCGTGCCGGTCGTGGTGGCGGTGTCGTGCAATCCCGCGACTTTCGCCCGCGATGCCCGCATCCTCGCCGACGGCGGCTATCGGCTCACGCGCGTCACGCCGATCGACCAATTCCTCTATTCGCCGCATGTGGAGATCGTGGCGCGGCTGGAGAAATAACGACCCTCAATTTCCCCAGCGGTCGCGCCACATCTGCTCGCCGACGGTGCAGGAGACGCGCGGCTGCCGCGCCTGCACCCGCTGCACGCGCGCGCTGGACGTCAGCTCCGCGACCTCCAGGATCAGCTTGGTGCGGATCGCCTCCTTGAACTGGGCGCGCTCGCGCACCGGAATGACGAAGGCGCCGGGCCCGCCGATCACGCAATCCTCGTAGTAGATGTCGAGATTGGCGATATCCATGCTGAAGCTGTTGGGCCGGTTCAGCATCAGCGGCAGCCCATTGATGGTGATCCCCGCCGCCACGAGATCGTCGCGCTGCGGAACGACCAGCGGGCCTGAATTGTTGGGCCCGTCGCCCGACACGTCGATGACGCGGCGCAGCCCGCGGAAGCCCGACGCCGCGAACAGCGGCTTTGCGAACATCAGCGCACCGCCGATCGAGGTGCGCGAAGCCCGGCGGTACGGCGCGCGGGCGATCTCACCGGCGAAGGCGTCGGCGGTTTCCGGCCCCTCGATCAGCCGCCACGGCACGATGATCTTCTGGTCCTCCGGGCCCGCCCATTCGAAATAGGTGATCGCGACCTTGCCGTGGCTGCCGGCGCGGATCGCGGCCATGAATTCGCGCGAGGTGATGGCGTCGATATAGCCCTCGCGCTGGATCTGCTGCTCCTCCGGGTCCATGGAATAGGACACGTCCACCGCGAGCACGAGTTCGGTGTCGACCGGAATGGCGGAGCGTTTGCGCCAGGAGCAGCCGCGACGGCGCGGCAAGGCCGAAGCTTGCAAGCAATCCCGCAGCGAACACAGCGGCGATTGCGATGGTCAAGAACCGAAAGCGCATGCGTGCCTCCAATTCCCTGATTCGCGAATGCTGGCACGGCCGGCATTCCTATGGAAGCAAGCTAGGCATCTTTTGTGCCGAAATTGTGCGGTTGCCGTGGACGCGGCGCGTCACAACCGCAGCGCCTGCTCGGCCGGCGTGTATTTGAGGCCGAGCGCGTCGGCGACCGCGCGGTGGGTGACCAGGCCCTCGTGCACATTGAGCCCGTTGCGCAGGTTGGCGTCCTCGCCGAGCGCGCGGCGGGCGCCGTCGTCGGCAAGCTCAAGCACGAACGGCAGCGTGCAGTTGTTGAGCGCGAAGGTCGAGGTGCGCGCCACCGCGCCCGGCATGTTGGTCACGCAATAATGCACGACCTCGTCCACCAGATAGGTCGGGTTCGAATGCGTGGTCGGGCGCGAGGTCTCCGCGCATCCGCCCTGGTCGATCGCAACGTCGACGATGACCGAACCGGGCTTCATCGCCTTGACGGTCGCGGCCGAGATCAGCTTCGGCGCGGCGGCGCCCGGAATGAGCACGGTGCCGATCACCAGATCGGCGCGGCGGCAGACCGCTTCCACCGCGTCGCGGGTCGAGAACACGGTGCGCACGCGCGCGCCGAGCTGGTTGGAGATGCGGCGCAACGCTTCCGGATTGCGGTCGACGACCGTCACCGTCGCGCCCATCCCGACGCTGATGATCGCCGCGTGAGTGCCGGCGACGCCGCCGCCGAGGATCACGACGTCGGCCGGCGGCACGCCCGGTACGCCGCCCAGCAGGACGCCGCGCCCGCCGTTCTCCTTTTCGAGGCAGCGCGCGCCGACATGCGGCGCCATGCGGCCGGCGACCTCCGACATCGGCGTGAGCAGCGGCAGCGTGCCCTGCGGCGCTCGTCACCGTCTCATAGGCGATGGCGGTGACGCCGGAGGCGATCAGGTCCGTCGGTCTGGGCGCGATCCGGCGCGAGATGCAGGTAGGTGAACAGGATCTGCCCTCGCCGAAGCTGCTTGCGCTCCTGCGGCAGCGGCTCCTTCACCTTCACGATCATGTCGGCGCGGGCGAAGATGTCATCGGCATTGGTCGCGATCGTCGCGCCCGCAGCCTTGTAGTCGTCGTCGGTGAGGCCGGCGCCGATGCCGGCATTGGTCTCGACCAGGACCTGATGGCCTTTGGCGGTCAATTCGCGCACGGTCGAGGGCACGAGCCCGACGCGGTATTCATTGTCTTTGATCTCCTTGGGCACGCCAATCAGCATCGTCAACTCCGCCGTTCCCAGATCCGTGCAAAAGCCGATGAATTCTCGCTCGCCTCAAAAACGATAGTAAATGCATGCCGGTCCGCTACAGTCACAAAACTGTCATGAAAAGTATCCTAGTCTGTCATGGGCTTCATTCATTGGTGGCGCAGGAGTGCTCATGCAAATCACTATTTCCGAGTTCGGCGATGCGGCAAAAAAGGTCGTCTTGACCGGGAAGCTCGACATCGCCGGAGCAGAACAGATCGGACTGCCGCTGGCGACCGTTGCCGGCTCGAAGACCAACATCGTCGTCGATATGGTTGGGGTCGAGTTTATTGCATCGATCGGGATTTCGACATCTTGTGATGGCCGCCAAGACGGTTGCGCGTGCGTCCCGCAAGCTCATCCTGCTCGATCCGAATCCAATGGTGACGGACGTGCTTACGACCGCTGGACTTGGCGATTTCCTGCCAATCGTGCGATCGGAAGATGAAGCAAGAGCTGCCTTCGCGCAGACGGCATCTTGAGCCGGGCATATGGTCGTGAGTGCTGCCGCAGAGATCCGAACCTTCGGCGTCAGCACGCAAGATGTTACTGCGATCGACAACTGGATTGAGCAAGTCGCCGCCAGCTGGAACGCGAGTGAACGGGCCGCATTCAAGGCTCGTCTTTGTATTGCTGAGCTCGCGGCCAATGTCCTTGAACACGGCGGTCCGAAGTCTGACCGCGATCACATCGTCGTCATGCTTAGCCGCGCTGGCGACGGCATCGAGATAGAGTTTCTGGATTCTCTCAAGCCCTTTGATCCGACCGCGAGCCAGCCACAGCCAAGTTTCCGCCCTCCGAAAAGGGCGGGCGGGGGCTCGTGCTCGTCCAAGCCTATGCCGACGGATTGAGCTATTCAAACGACGGCACCTACAATCGCGTTAAATTTAAGATCAGGTCGGCCTGACGATCCGCGGCCGCACTTACCCTTCCAGCGGCACCGATGTCCTTGATTTCGATGCCGAAGCCGGCGAGCCCGACGTAGCTCAGCTTGCGCGAGGTGATCAGCCGGATCGAGGAGATGCCGAGGTCCTTCAAGATCTGCGCGCCGAGCCCGATCTCGCGCCATTGCCGCGAGCGCGACAGCTTCCGAATTGGTGGAGCCCGCCTGCGGAATCTCGTGCGTCGGCACACCCGCTGCGCCGTCGCGCAGGTAGACGAGCACGCCACGGCCCTCGGCCTTGAACCGGCGCAGCACCGCGTGCACCGGATTGGCGCCACCGAACACGTCGCGGATGATGTTCGGGCGGTGCAGCCGCGCCAGGATGTCCTCTCCGTCGCCGATGCGGCCGTGCACGAAGGCCATGTGATGGACGTTGTCGAACGGCGTGACGTAGGCGTAGCCAGCAAGCGTGCCGATTTCGCTCTTTACCGGAAATTCGCCGGATTCGCTTGACCAGCTTGTCGCGCACCTGCCGGTAGGCGATCACGTCGGCGATCGAGAGCCGCTTGAGCTTGTGCTTCTCGGCAAACGCGGCGACCGTCGGCCCCGCGCATCACTGTGCCGTCGTCGTTCATCAGCTCCGCGAGCACGCCGACCGGCGGCAGCCCGGCGAGCCGGCAGAGGTCGACGCACGCCTCGGTGTGGCCGGAGCGCATCAGCACGCCGCCCTCTTTCGCGACCAGCGGAAAGACGTGTCCGGGCCGCACGAAATCGTTGGCGCCGCTGTTGCCGTTGGCAAGCGCCGCGCACGGTGTTGTTGCGTTCCTCCGCGGAGATGCCGGTGGTCAGGCCATGGCGCACGTCCACCGACACGGTGAAGGCGGTGCCGAGCGGCGCGTCGTTGAGCGCCACCATCGGATCGAGATGCAGGCGCTTTGCCTCCTCCGACGCCAGCGGCGCGCACACGATGCCCGACGTGTTGCGGATGATGAACGCCATCTTGTCGGGCGTGCACAGCGAAGCCGCAACGAACAGGTCGCCCTCGTTCTCGCGGTCGTCGTCGTCGGCGACCACGACAATCTCGCCCTTGGCAAAGGCGGCAACCGCAGCCTCGACGCGCTGGTGGGTTTCGTCCACGAAGTATTGCCTTCCCTAGCTGCGCGGTTTCGCGAACGGCCAGGCCGGGCTTTCGCCCACCTGCCCGCGCTGCCGCAGATAGTGATCCGCCACCACGCACGCCATCATCGCCTCGCCGATCGGCACCGCGCGGATGCCGACGCAGGGATCGTGACGGCCCTTGGTGCTGATGTCGGTTTCGCTGCCATAGCGATCGACGGTGCGCCGCGGCGTGAGGATCGACGAGGTCGGCTTGACCGCGAAGCGCACGACGATCGGCTGCCCGGTCGAGATGCCGCCGAGGATGCCGCCGGCATTGTTCGACAGGAACACCGGCTTGCCGTCATTGCCCATGCGCATCTCGTCGCCGTTCTCCTCGCCAGTGAGCGCAGCCGCGCCCATGCCGGCGCCGATCTCGACGCCCTTCACCGCGTTGATGCCCATCATCGCGGCGGCGAGATCGCCGTCGAGCTTGCCGTAGACCGGCGCGCCGAGACCGGCGGGCACGCCCTCGGCCACGACCTCGATCACCGCGCCGACCGACGAGCCCTTCTTGCGGACGCCGTCGAGATAGGTCTCGAAGAATTTCGCCTTCTGCGCGTCCGGGCAGAAGAACGGATTGCGGTCCACCTCGTCCCAATCCCAGCGCGCGCGGTCGATCGTCTCCGCTCCCATCTGGATGAGCGCGGCGCGCACCGTCATGCCGGGCACGATCTTGCGCGCGATCGCGCCGGCCGCGACCCGCATCGCGGTCTCGCGCGCCGACTGGCGGCCGCCGCCGCGATAGTCGCGCAGCCCGTATTTGACGTCGTAGGCGAAGTCGGCGTGTCCGGGCCGGTACTTGTCGCGGATATCGGAATAGTCCTTCGAGCGCTGGTCGACATTCTCGATCAGCAATCCGATCGGCGTGCCGGTGGTGACCTGCGCGTCCATCCGCTCGTCCTTGAACACGCCGGAGAGGATCCGCACCTGGTCGGGCTCCTGGTCGCTGCGTGGTGAAGCGCGACTGCCCCGGCCGGCGCTTGTCGAGATAGGGCTGGATGTCGGCCTCGGTCAGCGGGATGCCGGGCGGGCAGCCGTCGACCACGCAGCCGATCGCCGGCCCGTGGCTTTCGCCAAAGGTCGTGACCCGGAACATATGGCCGAACGTATTGAACGACATCTTATTGAACGGTCTGGATTTCACCGACTGCGCCGTGGTCGTAGCCCCGCCGCGGGCCGGGGTCAAATGGCTGTCACGTTAGGCATACCGCGTAAGCTGCTTGTCGGCGAAAAGATAGACCACACCCTGCTCGATCGGCTGGTGCGCGGCCTGCTCGGGCGTCGCGATGCCGAGATGCCCGACCAGCGCCCGTGCCGTGCCGCCATGCGCGGTCACCACGGCGTCGCGGTCGAGGGTCGCGTACCATTCGCCGACGCGGCGCGCGACCTCCTCATAGGTTTCGCCGCCGGGCGAACGGAACAGCCACTTGTCCGACTCCCGCTGGTCCACGACGGACTTGTCGCGCTCCAGCACGTCGAGATAGGTGAGCCCCTCCCAGTCGCCGAAGGCGATCTCCTTGAGCCGCGGCTCGCGCGCATAGCCGTCGGGCGGGAGGCCGAGCGCTTTCCGGACAATGTCCATGGTCTCGCTCGCGCGCACCAGCGGACTGGACACGTAATGGAAGTCGGCCGCGGCGCGGCCGTCGCGCGCGAACAGATCGCGCAGGATGTCGGCGCATTGCACCGCCTGCGCCACGGCCGCGGTCATTGAGCGGGATGTCGTGCCCACCCTGCAGCCGGCCTTCGATATTCCAGTCGGTCAGCCCATGACGGATGTAGTAGAGCGTGGGGCGCGCACATCAGTCCTTCGCGACGCTGATGTCGGGCGCGTCGGGATGCTTCATGCCGACGATGTGATAGCCGGCGTCGACATGATGAACCTCGCCGGTCACTCCGCGCGCGAGATCGGAGAGGAAATAGAGCGCCGCGTCGCCGACCTCCTCGATGGTCACGGTCCGCCGCAGCGGCGAGTTCAATTCGTTCCATTTGAGGATGTAGCGGAAGTCGCCGATGCCGGCGGCCGCCAGCGTGCGGATCGGACCGGCCGACAGCGCGTTGACGCGGATGTTCTTCTCGCCGAGATCGGCGGCGAGATAGCGAACCGACGCCTCGAGCGCGGCCTTGGCGACGCCCATGACGTTGTAGTGCGGCATCCACTTCTCGGCGCCGTAATAGGTGAGCGTGAGCAGCGAGCCGCCGTTCGGCATCAGCTTCTCGGCGCGTTGCGCAATCGCCGTGAACGAGTAGCAACTGATCAGCAGCGTGCGCGAGAAGTTCTCCGCCGTGCAATCGACATAGCGGCCGGTGAGCTGCTCCTTGTCGGAGAACGCGATCGCATGCACGACGAAATCGAGCCCGCCCCAGCGCGTGGCGACCTCGTCGAAGACCGCATCGATGGTCGCGGGGTCGGTGACGTCGCAATGGCCGACGACCAGGCCGCCGACCTCCTCGGCCAGCGGCTCGACCCGCTTCTTCAGCGAATCGCCCTGATAGGTGAATGCTAGCTCGGCGCCCTGCGCCCGGCAGGACTTGGCGATACCCCAGGCAATCGAGCGGTTGTTGGCGACCCCCATCACCAGGCCGCGCTTGCCGCGCATGAGACCGGACGCGTCCATATTTTCCTCGCTCCGCCCCGGGGAGCGGCCTCCTATGGCATAGGGTCATAGGCCCTTCAAGCAGCGTCGAATCCGCGCCCTGCGCGGCCGGGAATAGCCGCCGCGCGCAAGTGTTTGTTCAGTCAGGCACTGCCGCGTGCCTGACGGCGTGCCGGCGTGAGCGACGAGGCGCGCAGACGCCCGGCAGATAGGCTACCATTCCGTGGTTGCGGCGATGGGACCGGATGGCGTTAAGCGTCCGGCCAACCGGTGGAGGGGTAGACGTGAGTGGATTTCGGCCGAGCGTCGAGGCGGCGATACCGGCATTGCGGCGCTATGCGCGCGCGCTGACGCACGACGCCGAGCTTGCCGACGATCTGGTGCAGGACACCCTGGTGCGTGCCTTGCGTTCGGAGCACTTGTTTCACGGCGGAGACGTACGGAGTTGGCTCTATACGATCCTGACCAATCTCAACCGCAACCGGCTGCGCTCGCTGGCGCGCCGGCCGGCGCACACGTCGATCGAGGACAACGACGCGCCCGACGCGGCGGGACCGGAGGCCGGCGGTCGCGACATCGAGCGCGCGCTCGCCTCGCTGGTGGACGACCAGCGCACCGCGCTGCTGCTGGTCGTGCTCGAAGGAATGACCTATCGCGAGGTTGCCGAAATACAGGGCGTGCCGATCGGCACGGTGATGTCGCGGCTCGCCCGCGCCCGCATCCAGATCAAGTCCTATCTCGACGGCGCGCGCCCTTCGCTGCGCCGCGTGAAATGAGTGGTGTGAATGCCGATGAATGAAGCCGAAACGAGATGAAACTGGAACGAGAAAAAGTCGAGGGACATCACCATGACCAACCGTGATTCACCCGTGACCGCCGACGAACTCCATGCCTATGTCGACGGCATGCTTCCGGCCGACCGCAAGCGGCGCCGTCGAAGCGTGGCTTGCCTCCCATCCCGACGACGCCGCGCGTGTCGCCGAGTGGCGCGCGCTGGCGGAGGTGGTGCGCGACCGTTACGGCTCGGTCGCCGAAGGAGCCGGTGCCGGCGCGATTCGACCTCGCCAAGCTCGCGCGCTCGCAGGCATCCCGTGGCGCACGATCGCCGCGGCGGCGATGCTCGCAGCCGCCGTCGGCGGCGTCGCCGGCTGGGTTGGGCACGCCGCATCCGACGCCGCGGCGCCCGACGTCGGTCGAGATCATCATCGCGGAGGCGCTCAGCGCCCACAAGCTCTACATCGCCGAGGTCCGCCATCCGATCGAGGTGCGCGCGGCCGAAGCAGCACCTCATTCCCTGGCTCTCGAAGCGCGTCGGCACCAATTTGCGGATTCCGGACCTGAAGGAATACTCGCTCAAGCTTCTTGGCGGCCGGCTGCTTCCGGGCCCGATCGGCCCGGCGGCGCTGTTCATGTATGAGAGCCCGAGCGGCGAGCGCTTCACCATCTACTGCTCGCGCTCGAAGAAGGCGCGCACGGCATTGCGCTATCAGTCCGGCGGCGACGTCGCGGCGATGCATTGGGTCGAGAGCGAGATCGGCTATGTCGTCAGCGGACCCGACGACCGCGATCGGCTCGCGAAGATCGCGCAAACCGTCTACGAGCAGATGGAAAACCCGCCCGCGCGCGGCGCCGCATTCCCGCTGATTTCCAAGAAGGGATCGTAGGATGTCACGCGGCTAGTCGAAGATGCCGAACAGCCGGAACGGGCTGAATCCGAAACTTTCGCGGCGTTCGGGCCCTTGTCCGAAGCGTTGCTCCGGTTCCCTCATTTCCTCTCGTACGACTGCGCGCGGCGCCGCTTCGCGCTGCCGACGGTCTGCGCGAGGTCGAATATCCACTGCCTCGGACTCCTCCCGATCGCGGGATCGGCGCTCGAAGCGGCGAGATCCGGCCTCTCGTCCTTCCGCATCGACCTGCGCTGCAGTGCGTTGCCGATCCTGTGCGCGACTGTCTCGCGGATCAGGTTGCTCGGTCGACGCGGTTGCGTCATCCCTTGCACGCGCGTCATTCCTTGCACGCGCGTTTTTCACGCGCTTCGATGGTTTCGCCTGTTGCTGAGGAAGATCACGGACGACCTCGCGCGGATCGGCCACGGGCGGATTCTCTTGCTCATGCTGAGCGACAGTCGCCGGCGCAGATGCAGTGCGTTGATCGTGTCGGCGACGTCAAGAGTTCCACCATCGGTTCGTAATACGCGACCTCGACATTCTGCGAAGGCCAGCGCGCAGCCGGCAGCGCGGCTTCTTCAACGGATTTCGCAAATAAGGGCTGTTCCGGCGTCGCGTTTGTCGCCGAGACGGAATTTCCGCCAAGCAGATGTTGTGCGCCAAGGCCGAGACTGCCGACGATCAAGCCCGCACAGCCCAGATAGATTGGAACCGGAGAAGCAAGCATTCTCACACCTAAACATTCGTTCAGATGCTAACGCTCGTCGAAGTCTTGCGTTCCACGTCAATTGCGGTTGCGATCAACGTTGTGAATTGTCCCTCTTCGGAGTGCGTATTGCCAATGCATCAACGTGATTTACGAAATCGCAAATGATCCGACTGATTGGATCGTGACTGGAAATACACGAAATCGAAATCAAGGATGCAGTCGCGGTCGCGCCGGTCAGCCCATCCCCTTGCGCGGATCGTAGGGCCGAAGCTCGCGCCACGACGTCATCAATTCGTCGAGCGCCTGATCGCCGCTGTCCGGCAGCACGATGCGCACAGTCGCCATCAGATCGCCGGCGCCGCCTTTCGCAGGAACGCCCTTGCCCTTGAGCCGGAAGATGCGGCCCGAGCTGGTGTTGGCCGGGATCGAGAGCTCGACTGCGCCGTCGAGCGTCGGCACGCGCACCTTCGCGCCCAGCACCGCTTCATACAGCGTCACCGGGAGCTCGATGCGCAAGTCATTGCCATCGCGCTGAAAGAGGTGATGCGGAGCGATCGACACCGTGATGAGCACATCGCCGGCCTTGCCGCCGGGCATCGCGAGCCCCTGCCCCTTGAGCCTGATCTGCTGGCCGTCGGCGAGGCCGGCCGGGACTTTCACCTCGAGCTCCTTGCCGGTCGGCAACTGGACGCGCCGCGTCGTGCCTTTCGCCGCTTCTTCGAGCGTGATCGTCGCGGTCGCGGTGACATCGCGACCCGGAGCCTGCGCGTATTCTCCTCCTCCTCGAACTGGAAGCCGCCACCGCCGCGCCGCCCGCGCGCGGCGCCGCCGAGACCGCCGAACATGTCGCGCAGGACATCCTCGAAGCCGCCGCCCCGGGCCGCACCGCCGCGCGCCGCTCGAGCGCTGCATGCCTTCCGGTCCCCAGGTGAAGGTCTCGAACACGCCCTCCTGACCGCCGGCCGGGCCCCTGCCCCGCCCCGCGGGCCGGCGCCAAAGCCCTCAAATCCCTGGAAGCGCGGCTTGCCCTCGGCGTCGATCTCGCCGCGGTCGAACGCCTTGCGCTTGTCGTCGTCGCCAACGATCTCGTAGGCGGCATTCAGCTCGGCAAACCGCGAGGCCGCCTTCGGGTCATGCTTGTTGGCGTCGGGATGAAGCTTCTTGGCGAGCTTGCGATACGCGCTCTTGATGTCCGCGGCGCTCGCGTCCTGGACACCCCCAAGACGTCATAGGGGTCGCGCATCGTTATGCCCTCCGGGCCTCTTTATCGTGGGTATCCCCCAGCCGTTCATGGCACAAATGTGGGGAGCGGCGCGGCGCCGCGCAACGCATTCGCGGGCCAGAGCGGTTTAAGTCCGCCGCCAAGGCCGAATGTGGCGCACTTCCCAGCGCCCCTGGACGCCGCGACAGGCTTCGCCCTGCAGCCAGGATTCCGATCCGTTGCGGACATAGCTTGCCAGGAAATCGCGGCAGGTGGCGCCGTCCTGGCTATAGGCGTTCGACAGGGCCGTGACCGTGCCGCGCGCGCCGGTGGCGTGATCTTCCCACGGAACGCTGGCGTCCCGGCCGCTCTTGCCGAGCGCCTCGCTCACCGCCCCGCGTGCGGCGGCGAGATCACCATCCTGAGGCGTGGCGGCGGCGACAGACTGCTGGCGGAGCGCGGTCGGCCGGAGCGAGCCGCTGGTTTCGACATCGGCGTCGCGCTGGCGCGAAAACATCGAGTCGAGCTGATAGGAGAAGCTGCAGCCGCCCGACATCAGCGCAAGCGACAGCGCCGCGCCCCAGGCCGGCACCCGCCGTGCCAGGCGGCAGCATGGCCGGGCGAAAGCACTTCCATTATAACCGGACTGCCGCAACCAGGAACAAAGCACCAACGGGTACTCCGGGATGGCCAACTCGCCACCGATACAACACCCAAATCAGTTAACGGCCGGTGATTTCACCGAGGCCGACGAGCCGTTGCAGCTGTTCGCGGCGTGGTTCGAGGACGCGAAGCGGTCGGAGCCTTCCGACGCCAGCGCGATGACGCTTGCGACCGTCGATGCCGACGGACTGCCGAACGCGCGGATGGTGCTGCTCAAGGGCTTCGACGAGCGCGGGTTCGTCTTCTACACCAACCTCGAAAGCGCCAAGGGCCGCGAACTCGATCATAATCCCAAAGCCGCCCTGGTGTTTCACTGGAAGTCGCTCAACCGCCAGGTGCGCCTGCGTGGAACCGTTGACGCCGGTCGATCCCGCCGAGGCCGACGCCTATTTCGCCACCCGCGCACGGCTGGCGCAGATCGGCGCCTGGGCGAGCAAGCAGTCGGCGCCGCTCGAGAGCCGCATGGCATTCGAGAAGGCGATCGCGCTGGCGATGGCGAAATACGCCGTCGGGACCGTGCCGCGCCCGCCAAACTGGTCGGGATACCGGGTCATGCCCCTGGTCATGGAGTTCTGGCATGACCGCCCCTACCGGCTGCATGACCGGGTCGAGTTCCGGCGCGCAGCCGCGCACGAGCCGTGGAGCAAGACGCGGCTTTACCCTTGAGCTAGTGTACGTCAGATGGCAACACCGCATGACAACCAGCCGCGCCGCGCGCTGCTCCTGACCGGAGCGAGCCGCGGTATCGGGCACGCCACGGTGAAGCGCTTTTCCGCCGCCGGCTGGCGCGTGATCACCTGCTCGCGCCATGCCTTCCCGGAGAATTGTCCTTGGGAGATGGGGCCGGAGGATCATATCCAGCTCGATCTCGCCGATCCCGAGAGCACCGTCGCGGCAATCGGCGAGATCAAAGAGCGGCTCGACAACGGGCTTCTGCACGCGCTTGTCAACAATGCCGCGATCTCGCCCAAGGCCGACGCCGGCAGGCGGCTGACGTCCATCGGCACCACGCTCGACGTCTGGCAGCATGTGTTCCAGGTCAACTTCTTCGCGCCGATCATGCTGGCGCGCGGACTGCTCAACGAACTGAAAGCGGCGCAGGGCGCGGTGGTGAACGTCACCTCGATTGCCGGCTCGCGCGTGCATCCGTTCGCCGGTGCGGCCTACTCCACCTCCAAGGCGGCCCTGGCGGCGCTGACCCGCGAAATGGCCGCCGACTTCGGGCCGCTCGGCATCCGCGTCAATGCGATCGCGCCGGGCGAGATCGACACCGCGATGCTGTCGCCCGGCACCGAGGACATCGTCGCGCACCAGATTCCGATGCACCGGCTCGGCACCCCGACGAGGTCGCGAAGATCATCTACGTGTTGTGCACCGAGATGTCGTCTTACGTGAACGGCGCCGAAATCCACATCAACGGCGGCCAGCACGTTTAGGCGTAGACGCGGCAGAGCAACTTAGCCCCGATCAAAGCCATTTCTTCCATTTGAAATAGGCCAACGGCCCGATGGCGGCGATGATCATGAAGACGACCGCCATGTAGTACCCGTATTCCCACTGCAGCTCCGGCATGATCTTGAAATTCATGCCGTAGATCGACGCGATCAGCGTCGGCGGCATGAACACCACGGCGACCACCGAGAACAGCTTGATGATGTTGTTCTGCTCGAGATTGACCACGCCCAGCATGGCGTCGAGCAGGAACGTGATCTTGTTGGAGAGATAGGCGGCGTGGTCGGACAGCGAATGGACGTCGCGCTGCATGCCGCGCAGCTGCGCGCGCGTGTCCTTCGCCCATTTCATGCTGTCGGCTTCGTTGGCGAGGTAGAGCAGCACGCGGCCGATCGACACCAGGCTTTCCCGCACCTTGGAGGTCAGGTCGCCCTTGCGCCCGATGGCCTTGAGGATGCTCCGGTAGTTTCGCGCGCTCGACGTCTCCGATTGCTCCGGCTCGAAGATATCGTGTGACACCTGGTCCACGTCGACGCCGATCCGCTCCAGGATGTCGGCGGCGCGGTCGATCACCGCGTCGAGCAGCTCCATCAGCACGGTTTCGCCGGTCGCGCCGGACGGGCGAGGTCCGGCACAGCTTGTTGCCGACGATCTGGAACGGCTTGGGATCGTCGTAGCGCACCGTGACCAGCCGGTGGCCGGACAGGATGAAGGTGACGGCCGTCGTCTTCGGTGTGTCCGTGTCGGACTGGCACATCATGGTCGCGGTCATGTAGCGCGCGCCGTTCTCGACATAGAGACGGCTGGTGACCTCGATCTCCTGCATCTCTTCGCGGGTCGGCACCGCGATGCCGAGATGGCGTTCGAGCAGCTTGTCTTCGGCCATCGTGGGGGTGACGAGGTCGAACCAGATGCCGTTTTCAGGAAGCGGAGCCGGTCGGACGCGGCGTCGCGTGCGTTCAAGGCACGCGCCATGGGGCACATAGACCGAGAGCATGGACCCTCCCGCGCGCACGCCCCAATGACGAGCCGGCCCCGATCGCCCGACCGGATCGAGTCAGTGATGGCCCATGTCCTGCGAGTCTTGCAAGACGTTTTGATGTGGGCCGGCGCGCACAATAAGGAACGGACCCGCCCGGCTCGCTCTGCCGGACGGGTCCGCACCATTCGGTCCTGCGTTGCGCAGACGGGATCAGGCGGCTGGCATCTCGCCAGCGCCATTCCTCGTCGCGCGGGACGACCGGCGCATAGGCCGGGTTCTTGGCGTCGCTCTGATAGGGCAGTGCCGCGGCGACCGCCGGGATGCCGATCTTGCCGTAGCGGCCGTCGAGGTCCTCGCCCTTTCGCTGCGCGCTTGAAGGTGGCCGCATCCTTCGACTTCATTATCTCACTCCTGGGGATTTCTTCGTGTTTTTGGATAGTTGTCGGAACTTCCTCAACATAAGTAGCGAGTGGGGCGGAAATGGGCGGCAAATCGTGAGCTATCGTGACATTTGCCGCCGGAACCGCGCATCCGCCGCCTATAACGGCAATGATGGGTAAATCCGTGGTTAACTGTCTCTGTCTATGCTCGGATTTGGTCATGGGCCGGACGCACGATCCGCTCCGCCCGTCCCGAAAGGGAAGATTTTCACAGGTTCAGACGCCGAGTGCGGCATTCTTGCAACAGGCGCCGGCGACTATGCTGCGGGGACGTCCAAAGGTCTGGAAGCAGCGGGTGCTTTTCAGTTATTTTTATCAAGGGACGAGTCGAAATCGCAGGGTTCGGGCCGCGCCATATCGCGGGATAGGGTTGGTCATGGCAGTGCGTAACAGCGCGCTTCTTCTTATTGTCGGCTTGATGCTCGGCGGCTGCATGCAGGCAACGCTCGAGCCTGCCACCGAAGCCAATTTCACACCGCGCGACAGGAAGCTGCTCGCCAATGCGCCGTATGCGCAGGCGACAATTCCGCAGGCCTATCAGCGCCACATCGTCGACTATCACCGCGCCGAAGCGCCGGGCTCGATCGTCGTCGATTCCGATGCGCGCTATCTCTACTACGTGCTCCCCAACCGCAAGGCGATCCGCTACGGCGTGACCGTCGGCGAAGACGCACTGTCGTTCTGGGGCGTCGCCAAGGTCGGCCGCAAGGAAGAGTGGCCGGCCTGGGTTCCGACCGCCGACATCAAGCGGCGCATGCCCGATGTTCCGGATCGCGTCGAAGGCGGCGCGCATAATCCGCTCGGCGCCCGCGGCATTTATCTGTTCCAGGGCAGCCGCGACACGCTGTTCCGCATTCACGGCACCAACCAGCCCGAATATATCGGGCAGGCGATCTCGTCGGGCTGCATCCGCATGACCAACGAGGACGTGATCGATCTCTACAATCGCGTGAAGATGGGCGCGATTGTCGTGGTGCTGGCGCCACGGCAGGGCGACACGCCGATCAACCCGCGCGTGGCGATGAGCAACTCAAGATGAGCAACGTCAAACTGACAGCGCGATTGATCGAAGAGTTCAAATTGCAGCGGCGCCGGACCAGATCCGGCGCCGTTGCCGTTTCCGGATCAGGCGTGAAGCAATGCGCTCGCGCTTCGCCCAGTCCAGAGTCCGGTCGAGCGCACGGGCCAGCCGGTCGAACAGCTCGTCGATCTCCTGCGGCGTGATGACGAGCGGCGGGCAGACCGAAATCACGTCGCCCGCGAGAAACCGGAGCAGAAGTCCTTCCGCCTCGGCATGAGACACCGCCGCGCGCGCCCAACGCCCGCCTTCGGATCGAACGAGCGCTTGGTGGCCTTGTCCGCGACCAGTTCCACGGCGCCGACCAGGCCGTAGCCGCGCGCCTCGCCCACCAGCGGATGGGCCGCGAGCGCCGCCAGCCGCGCCTGGAATTGCGGCGCCATGCTTCGCGGCCTTCTCTACCAGCCGCTCGCGCTCGTAGATCTCCAGCGTCTTGAGCGCCACCGCGGCCGCCACCGGATGGCCGGAATAGGTGAAGCCGTGCCCAAAGGTTCCGATCTTGCGGCTCTCGTCGAGCATGGCCTGGTACATGACCTCCGGCACCGTGACCGCCGCCATCGGGACGTAGGCCGAGGTCAGCGCCTTGGCGACGGTGATCGAATGCGGCTCGAAACCGAATGCCTGGCAGCCGAATTGCGTGCCGAGCCGGCCGAAGCCGCAGATCACCTCGTCACAGATCACGTAGACGTCGTACTTCGCGCAAACCGCCAGCACCTTGTCGAAATAGGTCGCGGGTGGAACGATCACGCCGCCCGCCCCCATCACCGGCTCGACAAAGAATGCCGCGACCGTGTCCGGCCCTTCCGCGCTGGATCAGTGCGTCGAGCTCGGCGGCAAGCCGCGTCGCGAACTCCTCCTCGCTCTCGCCCGTCCTGCGCGAAGCGGTAGTGGTGCGGGCAGCCGGTGTGCAGGATGTTGGCGATCGGCACATCGAAGTCGGTCTGGTTGGCCGGCAGCCCGGTCAGCGAGGCCGCTGCAACGGTGACGCCGTGATAGCCCTTGCGGCGGCTGATGATCTTCTTCTTGCGCGGGCGGCCGAGCGCGTTGTTCATGTACCAGACGAGCTTGATCTGGGTGTCGTTCGCCTCCGAGCCGGAATTGCAGAAGAACACCTTCGAGGTCGGGACCGGCGCGATCTCCTTGAGCTTCTCGGCCAGCTCGATCGCGCCGTCGTGGCTCTTGCCGCCGAACAAGATGCCCGAACGCGAGCTTGCGCATCTGCGCCGCCGCCGTATCGGCAAGCTCCTCGTTGCCCCAGCCGAGCGCGGTGCACCAGAGCCCGGCCATGCCGTCGATATAGGCGCGGCCCGCGGTGTCGTAGACATGGATGCCCTGCCCGCGCTCGATGATCAGCGGGCCGGTGTCGCGGAACGCCGCGAGGTTGGTGTAGGGATGGATGAGGGATTCGATATCACGGGTGGCGAGATTGCTGGGCATGGGCGATCATACCGCCCGTGGCATGGTCCCGAAAAGTGCCGCTATTTGCGTGCCACCGACCAGTGTCCCAATTCCGAAGTTCGTACGATCTTGCGGCGGCCTCACATACGGACTTCAGAATCGAAGGACACTAGCAACCCATTGATTCTGGTGTGGCTCAGGTTCAGAAGCCCGCAATTCGAACTCACCGCAACAGTGTTGCGGACTTTCTGGACCGCCACACTAGTCGATCTTCGGTCGCGGCTGCGGCAGCGGGACTGCGCTTACCACGTCGGGCGGCGGTGTGGTCTCGGGCGTGCGCACGTCCCACTGGCACATGCTGCGATAGCCGCTAGCGGCGCTCCATCAGATCCACGTGGATGTGGTTCTCGTGATAGCCGTCGGAGCCGGGGCCAAGCACCGTCGAAAAGCGGGCGCATACGCTCTTCTTCCAGCTCTCGCGAAAGTCCTGCGACACATGCGGGTCGGTCGGATCGACCGTCTTGCCGTTGACCAGCGTGATCCAGCGCACGTCGAGCGCGTTGCCCTTGCCATGCTCGCTCATGACCGCGCCGATGATGTTGTTGCGGCTGCGGCAGTGATAGGCGGCGTAATTTCTGACAGCGCGCAGCCGCGATCCAAGATTGAATGCGGCAAGCTGCGCCAGGTCATCCCGTACCCAGTCGGCGATCGCTTCGGCCATGGTGCATCGAAGCACCGCCGGCGGGCTGATCTCGACCCGGCTGCTGTCGGACAAGCACCACCGCCTCAAGCCGCACCAGATCGACGCCGCCGCACTCGCCAGGCCCGTCGATGTCGTCGACCGAAGGCGCAATCGCACGCTCGGCCGTCAGCCGGACCCGGCACGCGGACGGTGCAGGCTTCGGCGCCGGCGCGCGAGCGGGCGCCGTTTCGGTATTGGAAAATGGACGCGGACGCGGCAGTGGAACGGTTTGCGCCGCCGCAACTTCGGCCAAGGTCACGAGAGCAATGATGATGGCGCAACTGCGTTTCACGTGACCGGCTTCTGCACAAATTGCGGCTTTTTGGAGCCTGATTGTGCCGGCGCACGTGCGCCTGCGCAACTCATCGCATCAGCGATGCCAATCCTTCCGGCGTGGCAATCGTTGGGGTCCAGCCGAGCCGCCGCAGCGCCGCCGGATCGGCTACCAGCGAGCCTGCCAGCCGCCGGTAGGCTTCCTCGCGCCCAGCCAGCCGGCAGGCGGCGGCCAGCATCGCGGACGGCACCGGAACGAGACCCGGCCGGCGCCCCAGGCCACGGCGGATGGCCGCGACCATTTCCGGCAGCGTCACCGGCTCCGGATCGGCGACGACCAGCGGCCGCCGCAGCGGCGACGGCGCCGACAGCACGCAGTCAATCGCCTGCGACCAGATTGTCGAGCGACAGCAGCGATCGGCGCGCCGTCAGGCTGCCGAACGGCAGCGGCAGCCGCGAGCGCGCGAGGCGGAGGAGCTCCGCCATGTTGCCTTTGACGCCCGGGCCGTAGACGAGCACCGGCCGCAGCGCCACCCAATCGAGATCGAGGGCCGCGAGCCCCTGCTCTGCGGCTAGTTTCGACCGTCCATAGGCATCGGCCGGCTTCGGCTCCATGCGTTCGGTTTGGACCGCATCCTCGACCGGGCCGCATTGGGCGCGGATCGACGACAGGAACACGAAGCGCCGCGCGCCGGCACGCTGCGCCGCCTGCGCAAGGCGGATCGTGGCGTCGGTGTTGAGCAGCCGATAGTCGTCCTCCGGCACGCCGGACATCGCATGGGCGATCCCGGCGGAGTGGATGACGGCGTCGACGCCCGCCAAGCGCCTCCGACATGTTCTGCGCCCGCGCGAGGTCGCCGATCACCGCGCTTGCGGATTCGAGCGGGATCGAGCTGGGTCGGCGCAGCAGCACCCGCAGGCGATAGCCGCGCTTCGGCAGCTCCCTGAGCAGGTATTGGCCAATGAAGCCGGTCGCGCCGGTCAGCGCGACAACCGGCCGGGGTCCTCCGAATGCGTCCGCCACGTGTCTTGTCGGTGCGAATGGATCGAACCGACAAGCTAGAGCATCCTGCTCGCACGAGGCAACCGACTGGGCCGCACCAGCGATCGATACGTGCTATGACCCCTCGCGCCTGAGATTTGCGTCGACGCTTGCAGACCAGCACGGCGGTACGGCTTTCGGGTTCGGACACGATTGCAATGGCCCAATACGACGTCGTGGTGTGCGGGCTCGGCGTCATGGGAAGCGCCGCGCTCTACCAGCTGGCCCGCCGCGGCCGGCGCGTGCTTGGGCTTGATCGCTTCTCGCCCGGCCATGATCGCGGCTCGTCGCACGGCGAGACCCGTATCATCCGCCTCGCCTATTTCGAGCATCCGTCCTATGTGCCGCTCATGCGCCGCGCTTATGAGCTGTGGCGCGAACTCGAGGTCGAGGCCGCGCGTCCGCTGCTTCACATCACCGGCATCGCCGAGATCGGCCCGCCCGACGGCACGCTGGTCAGCGGGACGCTGGCCGCCGCGCGACTGCATGACATTCCGCATGAGCTCGTCGCGGCGTCGGAACTGACGCGGCGATATCCGGCGTTCCGGCTGCCGCCGCACTTCGTCGGCGTGGTGCAGCCGGATGGAGGATTCATCGAGGCCGAGGCGTCCGTGCAATCGATGCTCGCGCTGGCGCGAAGGCATGGCGCAGAGATTCGTTTTGGCGAACCGGTGCGCGCGCATCGAACCAGCAAAAGCCGGAGTGCGCATCGTGACCGACGGCGCGACCATCGATGCCGGTACCGCCATCATCGCCGCCGGGCCGTGGACCCGATCACTGCTCGGCGGCGCCACGCTGCCGTTGCGCGCGACGCGGCAGGTCATGGGCTGGTTCGCCCCGCAGGAACCCGCTCAATTCGCACCCGGCCGCTTCCCCGTATTCCTGATCGAAAGCCGCGCACGGCATCCACTATGGATTTCCCCCGCATGGTGCCGGAATCAAGGTCGCGAAACATCACCATCGCGACGAAACGGTCGACCCGGATTCCTACGACCGGACGTGTCTCGGCCGAAGACGAAGCGCTGATCCGCGCGGCGGTCGCCGAACATCTGCCGGGCGCGAACGGTCCGCTGATGGATGCGAAGACCTGCCTCTACACCGTCGCGCCCGACGGCGATTTCATCATCGACCGGCTCCCCGGCGCAGCCTCGATCCTGGTCGCATCACCCTGTTCCGGTCATGGTTTCAAGTTCGCGCCGGTGATCGGCGAAATTCTAGCCGATCTTGCCAGCGGGTTGCCGCCCAGGCACGACATTTCGCGGTTTCGGATCGACCGGTTCGGATGACGATCCGCGGACGCAAAAAAAATCATTTCGGCCGCCTCGCCGCGGAAGAAATTCGGCATTGGTTTGTTAGCGGATCATGCCGGACACGCCGGCCCCGCCTGAACAATATAACACTGAGCTGAAAAGGAGGATTTCAATGAAACGATCGGTGAAAATTGCCCTCGCCGCCTCGGTCGCGCTTGCGGCCGTGACAACGACGGCCGGCTTGCACGCGCAGCAAAGCGCGATGACCTTCTTCATCACCAGTGCGGGATCCGGCAATGGCGGCGAATCTTGGCGGGCTCGAAGGCGCCGATGCGATTTGCCAGAAGTCTGGCCCAGGCTGCCGGCGCCAGCGCCAAGACCTGGCGCGCCTACCTCAGCACCACCGGCGCGAAATCCGTGAATGCGCGTGATCGCATCGGCCGCGGGCCCTGGCAGAACGCGAAGGGCGCCGTCATTGCCCGCACCCTCGACGACCTCCACAGCGACAAGAACAATCTCAACAAGGAGACCGCGCTCACCGAGACCGGCCAGGTGGTCAACGGCTGCGGCGACAAACCGAACATGCACGACATCCTGACTGGCTCGACCGCTGAAGGCCGGGCGGTCTCGCGGCGAAGAAGGACACGACCTGCGCCAACTGGACCAGCAGCCGATGCTGGCTCGGCCATCGTCGGCCATCATGACCGCCAGGGCATCGAGCACGCGCCACCGGCGAATACGTCCTGGAATTCGTCGCATCCCACGAAGGGCTGCAGCCAGCAAGGCGCTGGTCAGCACCGGCGGCAACGGCCTCTTTTACTGCTTCGCGGCGAACTAACCGCGCGATTCGCACTCAACACGGCCGTCGGGCACCGATGCTCGGCGGCCGATGTGCGCGTGCGGCGCGGCTGCTATTGCGCGGGCGCGAAGGCCTTGGCGTAGCGCTCCGCGATGTCGGGCGGCGTCGCGACGATCAGCGCCACCACTTTGTCGACCTCCTGCCCGGACACGAAGTTGAACTCGACCTTGCTCTTGGCCGCTTCGGCGAGGAAGTCCTTGTCCTGGCCAAGCGCCGCGAACGCCTGGCGCAACATGGCGAGCCGCTCCGCCGGCACGTCCGGACGGCGTGATCACCGGCCGCGCCGCCGTCTTCTGCGTGAAATGCAGTTCCATCACCTGGCGGTCGGACTGGTTCTTGATGAAGTCGAGCGCGTTCGGCAGACCGGCGAGCTCCGGATCGTTCTGCAGCGCGCCCTGCATCAGCATCGTGACCTTCTTGTCGCGGATCCAATCCGGTCGCACCGCCTTGAAGCTCGACCATGACCAGTCGGCGATGCCCTGCACCTCGCCACGCTCGATCGCCAAGCGCGATCTGCGCGGTGCTGTTGTAGCCCGACACGATCTTGAACTTGGTGCCGATCAGCGAGTTGTAGAGCCGCGGCGTCGTCTCGGGATCGACGCTGACGATGCCGCCGACGATCAGTTCCTGCTCGAACAGGTCCTTCGCGGTGCGATGCGGCGACGTTGCATTCCATGACAGCGTGACCGCGGTCTCGCTGTTGAGGCTGCCGACCCAGCCGAATTGTTCGAGATCGAACCGCGTGCCGGCCGGATAGGTCAGCTTGGCAAGCAGCATGCCGCGCTGGATCAGCGCGATCGTCGTGCCGTCCTTCGGCGCGGTGCTGAACATGAAATTGGTGGCGGCGATGCTGCCGGCGGCCGGCATGTTCTGGACCACGATGGTCGGATTGCCGCGGAATATGCTTGCCGAGATGGCGCGCCGCCGTGCGCGCCTGCAGGTCGTATCCGCCGCCCACGCCGGCGCCGACAATGAAGGTGATCTGCTTGCCGGCATAGAAATCCTGCTGCGCGCCGGCCGGAGCGACTGCCGCCATCGAGCGCGGCGGCCACGGGCAGCAGCGAAACGACACGCCCTGCTGAAGTGGTCATACCTGGCATGGAGCATTCCAATGTCTCCCGAGCTTGGACAATCCCAGCGGCGCGATGCCGGGCGGATTCTAAAGCCGCGCCGAAAGCGGCCGCAACCAGCCCTTTCCGAGAAGCCTGCAATGTGCCCGGGGTGCGCTGCGATGTATTGCCACTGGGGTCGGTTGGCTTTATCGGTCCGGGATGGCGCGGCGTATCATCTTTGACCAGGGTACCTCCCGGCTGGCGCTGTGGGCGCGGCGCCTCGCGCTGTTCTCGCTGGCGGCCGCCGTCCTGTCGATCATCATCGTGCATTCCGGCCTGCTGGAGATTCGCCCCGCGCTGGTGACGTTTGGCGCCTCGCTGGCGCTCGCGATCCTGGCGCTGCTGCTGGCGTTTGCCGGCTTCGTCTCGATCTGGAAGGATGGCCTCCTCGGCATGGGCGCGTCGCTGGGCGCGATCGGCATTGCGATCCTGTTGCTGGCCTATCCGACCTACATCGCGGTGAAGGCGCGCAACCTGCCCTGGATCTACGACATCACCACCGACCCGATCGACCCGCCGCGCTATGACACGCTCGCCAAGGCGCGGCCGCGCGACGCCAATCCCGATCGTCTATCCCGGCCTCACCGCGGCGGAGCAGCAGCTCGAAGCCTATCCCGACATCGAGCCGCTCGACGCCGATATCGACACGCGCTCCGCCTACAATGCCGCGCTGACCGTCATCAACCGGCGCCGATGGCGCGTCGTCGAGGCGCGCGCTCCCGATCAGGGACGGCCGGAGGGCCGCATCGAAGCGGTGGCGCGAACGGCGATCATGGGCTTCCGCGACGACGTCATCGTGCGGGTGCGGCCGTTCGAGGGCGGCGCCCGCGTCGACATCCGTTCCTCGTCCCGTTACGGCTCGTTCGATTTCGGCGCCAATGCTGCGCGCATCCGCAGCCTGCTCGAAGACATCGAGGCCGAGTTCGCCAACCAGGCGCCGGACGAGCCGCCGCCGGTCGCGCGTCCGAAAGGGCCGGCCAAGGGCGCGCCCAAGGCTCAGCAGAAGTCTCCGCCGAAATCGCCCAAGAATTGACCGCCCGGTCGTCAACCCGCCAATCGATAGCGGCCGCCGGCCGACGGCGCGCCTTCGGTCGTGACCTTGCCGCGCGCAACCAGATCCTCGAGATGCGCGAGCACCGAGAGGCCGGCCGCCTTGGTGAGCCGCGGATCGAGACCGACATAGATGTCGCGCACCATCGACGGGATATCGGTTTCGCCCGCCTTCAACTGGTTGAGGATCGCCGCCTCGCGCGCGCGGCGGTGACGGATGAAATGCTGCACGATAGCGTGGCGCGTCGCGCACCGCGCCGCCGTGGCCCGGGAAATAGGTGGTCTCCGCCCGGCGCGCGAGCTTGTCGAGCGACGCCATGTAGTCGCTCATCGAGCCGTCGGGCGGCGCGACGACCGGCGTCGACCACGCCATCACATGATCGCCCGCGAACAGGATATCGGTACCCTTGAGCGCGAACGCCATGTGGTTGGCGCAATGGCCGGGCGTGGTGATCGCCTCCAGCGACCAGCCGGCACCGTCGACGACGTCGCCGTCTGCCAGCACGCGATCGGGCCGGAAATCCATGTCGCCGCCGGAGTCGAGCGGCCGCGCCTCGCCGATGTTGAGCGGACGTGCCGGGCGATGCGGCCCTTCGCCCAAGGTCGGCGCGCCGGTCGCCGCCTTGATCCGCGCCGCCGCCGGCGAATGGTCGCGATGGGTGTGGGTGACGAGGATATGCGTCACCGTCTCGCCGCGCACGGCATCGAGCAGCGCCGCGATATGCGCCTCATCCAGCGGGCCCGGATCGATGATGGCGACGCGGCCGCGGCCGACGATGTAGCTCACCGTTCCCTTGAACGTGAACGGCCCCGGATTGTTGCAGAGGAGGCGCCGGATGCCGGGCGCCACCTCCTCGACCTTGCCAGGCGGAAGGTCGAAAGTCTTGTCGAAGGGAATGTCGTCGCTCATGCGGCGAGGACATGCGCGCTCGGGCGGTCGCAGTCAATCACTATGCCCCCGCGCGTTACTCCAGCGTGACCTTTCCGACCCGGATGACCTTCTCCCACTTCGCGGTCTCGTCCTCGACCAACTTCGTGAAGTCCTCCGGCGTGCCGCCGATCTGAATGCCGCCGAGATCGGCCAGGCGCGCAGCGACCTTGGGATCCTTCAACGCGGCGTTGACCTCGCGGTTGAGCCGTTCGACGATCGTCGCCGGCGTCCCCTTGGGAACCGCCAATCCGAAGAACGCGCTGGCCTCGTATCCCGCGACCGTCTCGCCGACGGTCGGGACATCGGGCAGCGCCTGCGACCGTTGCGCCGTCGTCACGCCGAGCGCGCGCAGCTTGCCGGCTTTGATGTGCGGCAGCGAGGGCGGCATGTTGTCGAACATCACGTGCACCTGGCCGGCCAGCATGTCGGTGAGCGCGGGCGCCGAACCGCGATAGGGCACGTGCAGAAGCTCGACGCCGGTCATCATCTTGAACAACTCGCCGGACAGATGGACCGACGTGCCGTTGCCCGACGTCGCCCAGTTGATCTTGCCGGGATTTGCCTTGGCGTAGGCGATGAACTCGGCGACGGTCTTGGCGGGCACCGATGGATTCACCTCCATCACGTTCGGCACCCGGATGATCCCGGCAACCTGCACCGTGTCCCTCAGATAGTTGAACGAGAGTTTCTTGTAGAGCGTCGCGTTGATCGCATTGGCGGGATTGACCAGCAGGAAGGTATGCCCATCGGGCGCGGCGTTGACCACGGCCTCGGTCCCGAGATTGTTGCCGGCGCCCGGGCGGTTCTCGATGATGACCTGCTGGCCGAGATGCTCGGTCAAATAGGCGCCGACGATGCGCGCCACGATGTCGGTCGCCCCGCCCGGCGGATACGGCACGACCCAGCGCATTGGCCGCGCCGGATAGCTCTGCGCGAGCGCGCGGCCCCCGAAAGCCTTCAACGCCGCGGACGAGATGGCGCCCAGCGCCGTGGCCCGCAGCAGTTTCCGCCTTGAAATCATGGCATTCCTCCCTGTTGGACCCGCCGGCATCTCGACGCGATAACCGGGGCGTCCGCGATTTTTTGAACCGTCCGGCAAAGGTACGCGGCCATACCGGCCCGGCACAAGGCCGTTGCTACGATCTGTCCCGGCCTGACGCACGCCGAGAGCGCTGCCGCCGAACTTTTCGACCACATGAATGGCAGATTAGGATGAGCAGATGGCCGGGCGTTGATAGGCTTGGGGATATTGGATGGCGGCAGTCCTGACCTATGCGATCGGCGACATCCACGGCAGCTACACCAAGCTCGCCAATCTCCTGCGCCACTGCACCGACCATTGCGGCGGCAACGGGTACCCAAGGGACCGGCGTGTGGACTCTCGACTACTCTCGCCAGCCTCCGAATGCAGGGAAAGCCCTAAGAACAATAGCTTCTTTTGGGCTTCTCCCGCATTTAATTTCATCATCATTTTCAGTGGCTTATGCAGCCTTAAGGAAACTCAAGTAACTCAACGTAGTTCTGCGGCATCGTTCCGCAGCGAAAACATTTCCCAAGCGATGAAGCTGAAATGGCAACAGCCTGACTATCGAGCAAAAAGGGCCGTGTGCTCCGAAAGGCGCAGGAATGAGCCCACCAAGGCTTGGACACGTCGTGGCGTTCCCAACGGGTACACCCGTGAACAAGCGGACCTAATGTGGCTTGAGTGTCGGGCGTCCGCTGAGGCAAGCGTAAAGGCGCTAGAGGACGCGAGTGATGATCCGCTGCATCCCTACGCTCGTGAAGCCTTGATTGTGACCCTCGCAATCATGCGCAGCGCCCTCAATCAAATTATCCGGCTTAAGGCGGCCCGTTTGTTCCTCGAGTTCACAAGGGGCAAGCCAAAGGCGCGTCGGGAGGTTTCTGTCAGCACCGCTGAGGAATGGATCGAGGCCCTAGTGGCCTGCGGGTCAAACCCTTCGGCGCGCGGCGATGATGCCTAGAACACATTTGTTCAGTTGCCGGAAGGGAGCGCTGTAGCCCTGAAAGCTCAGCGCGCCCTTTGGCTTCCTTGTGTTATCCGCGCGCCCACAACGGGGCGCAAACCTGATCAATCGTGTGCCCGACGTAGTGCGCGGGCCTTCCTCTCGCCAGCGCGGTGGTGGCGCTCTCCTGACCAACTCCCGTCCCGGATAGTCACGCCGGCAGCGTAGGATCAATTCTTCCACGAACTGCTCCGGGTAGGGCGGTAGGAAACGTTGTCGGTTCCAAGCGACGACCGTCCATCGCCCGATCGGCGCCCCATGGTGAACGACCACAGCCGCTCGAAACCTCTCGCGCGAAATCCGCACAACGGAATTGATCAGAGCAATGCCGAGACCTGCGCAGCTGGAGGTGTATCGCCGGCTAAAGAACGGGGGTTCGCAGTTCGTGCGGGTCGAGGACGTTCACATCAATGCGGGTGGCCAAGCAGTCATCGGGAATGTTCGACCAGAGCACGGAAACCCACGGGCCCGCAGGAGTACTCAGGCGGCGCCGCCGTAGAGGCTGCCGTCGGGCCAGCGAGACAGCGCAATTCACCAATCCGGCCACTACAAGCCCGTTCATAAGAGGTTCCACACGAGTGTGGCCAAGAGGGCGAGAACCGCGATGATGACTGTGAGAACGGCCAAAACGGCCCTTATTGCTGGTCATTCATGCGCCTACGGTAGCAGGCAGGATGCGAAGTGCCCATTTCTGAGTGCCCGCTAAACAGGTTTCCCGGTGTCGGCTTCCTGATAAGAGGATCGGGCTCCCCACGTTCGCATGTTGCCTCCAACCCAGATCGGGTTCGATGAAAACGCCCGAGAAGCCGTGCCGTGTCGACCGCTGCGTGTGGCAATGAAGCTACAGACGCCAGCGACGAGTAACTCAAGACCGCGGGCGGCAAGCGCTGGGCAAACAGGGAGAGCTATAAATTTCGCTTGCGCCCGCTCGCGCCAAGCGAGCGTCCTGGTGCCGCTTCTTGCAAGTCCGGGCTATTAGCTATAAATCCAACGCGCACACTAATCGGTTCGTTGAGAAAGCATAGCGCGGAAAATTGATGAGCGCCGTTTTTTTGATTGACGATCAAGCATCTGTCCGCCGCGCGCTCGGCGAAATGCTAAAAGTGTTTGGATTTACAGTCGAACTGTACAGCTCAGCGCAGAGTTTTCTGCAAGCCATCACCCCCGCCAAGGGGGGGTGCATCGTCGCCGACGTTCGCATGCCAGGCATGGACGGCATTGAACTCCTGCAGGAGCTCGGCCGCCGCAAGATTACGTTGCCGGTGGTGCTGATTTCTGGCTATGCGGACGTTCCGATGGCTGTTGCCGGCGTAAAGGCTGGGGCGGAAGATTTCATCGAGAAGCCCATTGACGATCGCCGGCTGGTTGCGGCGATCAACAGGGGGATGGCCCGATCTTTCGATCAACAAGTCGCGAAACAATCGATCCGTGCGCTGGAGGAACTTTTTTTGCGCCTTACGCCCCGGCAAGTGGAAATATTCGACCTGGCGGCCAGCGGACTGACCAGCCAAACTATTGCATCGACACTCGATATCGGCATCCGGACCGTCGAAAGCTACCGCGCCCAGATCATGGAAAAGATGGAGGCGGAGAATGTCGCCGTGCTGGTCCGGCAGGCGATCCGGCTCGGGCGCATCGCCCCGTAGAATGTACCATTCAATCGTTACGCTGCCGCGCGGCGCGCGGTCTCAATAGCCTTCTTTCAGGCGGGACATGCCGTACCGAGGGAGAGAGAAACGACCCGGCCGGGCCCCTCTGGCAGCCCAACAAGCTGCGATGTCGGACTGGAAATCAGGGAGTGGCCCTTTGGACCTTTGGATACGCGGCAGTCGTCGCGTCGATCAGAACTCTGAAAGCGGCAATTCGGTCGGCTTCAAATTCCAAAACAACAGTTTCCGCTGCAGACGCCGGCCAAACGACGACAGCGCACCACCGGGGCGCGCCGGCTGATAGGAAGGAGGCTTGATGCCTGTGGGCGCGCGCCCACTGTTACAGCCGGTGCCGATGGACCTCCTTAGGTCCAAGGATCGCCGGCGCCGGGTCGATCGATGTTCCGGCGTGCAGCTTTTTCAGCTGGTCGATCCGCCACGCAAACAGGACCAGCAAAAACGCGCCAGCCGCCGCAAGTAAGACATAGGTTTGCATGGCCTTCTCCCTCTCTAGCCAAACCACGCCGCGGACCTTCCCCTCACCCGTTCGTACACCCGAAACGAGCGATCTTGTCCGAAGTTTGGTATTTATACCACGGTACTTTTAGGGTCGAAAGTGCGCGCCCAAATTGAGGAAAAGAGGGGAAAGCGCCACGGTGTATTGGTACCGGGAGGCGATCCGGCTTGGCCGGGTCGCACCGTAAAATCACCAGACAATCGTTACGGCTGCCGCGCGGCTCTCAGTCTCACTAGCATTCATGCTGGGACATGCCGTCCCAGATGGAATGCGTATGCAGCGCCCGAAGTCGGCCGCTGTCCATCCGCAATGGCGGATACCCGAGCCGCTGCACATCCAGATCAAGCTCGCAGCGATGGCCGCGATCGCTGTGCTGCCGCTGTTGTTGCTTGCGTCGCTGCTTCCACGCCCGCTGGTGCTTCCGACGCTCTGCCTCGTCGCAATCGCCGGGGCGGCCGTTGTGTCGTTCGTTGCATGGAGACGCGGTGCGCTTGCAACTCCCAGAACGTCACCGCGTGGGATGTTGCCGGTGCCTTGGCGTTCATTGGCTGTGCCGCTGCAATGCTGAGCAATCCGGAACAAGTGAGCTATCTCGCCGAGCATGCAACGACGGTGAGAGCGAGAGAATAAACGACCAGGCCGGGCCCCTCTGGCAGCCCAACAAGCTGCGATGTCGGACTGGAAATCAGGGAGTGGCCCTTTGGACCTGTGGATACGCGGCAGTCGTCGCGCTTTCGATCATGCACAGCCAATAGCAGCGCACCAACCCGGTGCGGCGCTGCATTCTAACCGTCGCCTCCACTCCAACTCCGAACGTCACTTACAGTCACGTCAAGCCGGTCGCAGCAAGGCGAACCCGGTGGCGGAGCCTTCCCGCGCGGACCATCGGCTTGAGGGATCAATCCAGGGGGAGAACATCGTGGAACTAATTCAGTGGCTCACAGTCGCGGTCTTCGCGGTGACGATCCTGTTCGTCGTCATCAACAAGGTCGACAGTACGGCGGCGGCGCTGATCGGCGTCACGGTCATGATCTGGATCGGGCACGATGACCGAGACCGCAGCGTTCCTGCTGGTTGACTGGAACGTGATGGCGATCCTGGTCAGCATCTGGGTGATCGCCGGTTATTTCGGCAAGACCGGCGTGCCAAGCTGGCTGTCCGTGCAGTCGATGAAGTTATCCGGCGGCAGACCGGGTCCGCTCGTCATCGTCCTCTCGATGCTGTCCGGCGTCATTTCGATGTTCGTCGACAACGTGGTGACCATCCTGATGATGGCGCCTGTTGCGCTGCCGCTGGCGCGCGCCTTCGGCATCCCAGCGACGCCGCTGGTGCTGATGATCGGCTTTTCCGCCAACTTCATGGGGACGGCGATGCTGCTCGGCGACCTGCCGCCGCAGATGCTGCACAGCGTGTCCGGCGCCGAATTCTTCGACTTCATCTGGCAGCATGGCCGACCGTCATCGTTTCCGATCCTGATGGCAACATTCATCCTGACTCTTGCGTTCATGTACTTCTATGGCTTCCGCAGGATCGGCAAGCAGATCCCGCTCAGCGAAGTGAAGATCGAAGCCAAGATCTCCGATCCGCTGTTCGCATTCCTGACCGTCGGAGCGTTCCTGGGGACGGTGCTGGCGATGGCGTTCCGCGAAGTTTTCGATGTCAAACTCGGATTCATCGCAATGACCGGCGCGGTCTCGCTGGTGCTGGCACTCGAAGTATTTGCCAAGAAGCTCACCCACGCGCCGAGCTTCGAGGAGATCATGCAGGAGGTGGATTGGCGCGCGGTGTTCTTCTACATCGCCCTGTTCGCGCTGGTCGGCGGCCTCGAGAAAGCGCATGTGATCGAGATGCTTGCCAACGCGATGAAGCCGATTGTTCGTCGCAAACTACGCGTTGGGCGCCACCATCCTCTACTGGATCACCATTCCGATCGTCGGGCTGGTAGAGCACGACGCCTACATCCTGACCTTCCTGCATACGATCAAGGAGCTTGGCACGTCGGCCGGCGTGTCACCCTGGCCGCTGTGGTGGATGATCCTGTGGTCCGGCACGCTCGGCAGCAATCTCACCATCGCCGGCGCTCCAGCGCTCTACGTCGCGCTGCGCCTTGCCGAGAAGGAGGAAGACCGCAAGGTCTCGTTGCGAGAATTCCTGTCCTGGAGCGTGCCTTTCACGATCGTCGCGTCGCTGATCTGCTACGTCTTTGGCATGCTGATTTGGGTGCTGCCGTACATGCCATGAAGCTCACGGCGGGGCCGCGCGAAGCCGCCGCTGCGCCGCCACGTCGATGAAATCAAACTGCTCGCAGGTGCGGCATAGGGGGCGGTTCATGTACAAGCACATCCTCATTCCAACGGATGGTTCACCGCAGTCCCGCAAGGCCGTGGCCGGTGCCGTCGAACTTGCCAAACTGGTCGGCGCCAAGGTGACCGGCATCTTTGCCGCGCCGCCGGCGACACCCATCCTCTACCGCGACAATGTGCCCGTCGGCTTTTCAATGCCGGCGGATCACCAGCGAATGATCGAGGATAGCGCGGCGCGCTATCTCGGCGTCATCGAGCAGGCCGCAAAGAAGGCCGGCGTTCGATGCGAGGTCATCACGGTGACCAGCGACTATCCAGCGGACACCATCCTGGCGACTGCCACCAAAAAGAAATGCGATCTCATCGTGATGGCGACGCATGGCCGGCGCGGTATACGCGGCGTCTTGCTCGGCAGCGAAACGCAGCGGGTTTTGACCCACGCCAAAATTCCGGTGATGGTCTACCCAGGCTCGGACAGGTGACTGTCGAACTCATAACTCATGCCGCCGCCGCCCGCCTCTCTGGCAAGTTAGTCTACTGCTGTTGTTACGCTGGCCTTTCTGCAACGACGTTGGATACCTCACCACTCGGCAGATCGACGCGCTTGCGATGGTCGGCGTCGGGATTCCATCCCAGGATCGCGAGCATCACGAAAAAGCCGATGACATAGGCGATTGCGACGTGCCAGCCGTGGCGTAGCCACAAGCCGACGGACTTTGCCTCCGGATACATATTTGACAGTGCGACGCCGGCGGAAGACCCGAACCAGATCATCGAGCCGCCGAAGCCGACGGTGTAGGCGAGATAGCCCCAGTCGTAGCCGCCCTGCTTGAGCGCGAGCGCGGTCAGCGGGATGTTGTCAAATACGGCTGACAGGAAGCCTAAGCCGAGCGCGGTCTGCCACGACGCAACCGGCAGTTCCTCCACTGGCATCAGCGAGGCGCAGGTGACCAGCGCGAGTAGAAAGATCGTGCCCTTGAACGTTTCGGGCATGACCTTCCAGTCTGGCGATCGCAACGGCGCGGCGGCGAGGAGCACCACCCACACGGCCAACCCGATCACGGGAATGACGTCAAGCAGCGCCGGGAAACGCAGGTTAGCAATGACATTGGCGAGGATCGCGATAATTAGGATTGCGGCGACAATGCCAACACGGACCCACTCGATCCGCAGGCCGGCGGGCGCTTCCCTGACGATCGGAGAATGACGGTGTTGTTGAAGCGCCGCTGGAACGGCGAAAACCGCAAGGGCAACAATCGCAGCAACATAGGCTTCCACCACTGAGAGCGGGCTGACCCCACTGATCCACATCATGGTGGTTGTGGTATCGCCGACTACGCTGCCGGAGCCGCCCGCATTGGAGGCTGCAACGATCGCGGCGAGGTATCCGATATGGACCTTGCTGCGGAACACATGACGCGCCATGGTGCCGCCGATCAGCGCCGCCGCAATGTTGTCGAGGAAGCTCGACAGTACGAATACGATCACGAGCAGCGTAACGCCGCCCTTCCAGTCATCGGGAAGATACGCTGGCATCGCATCGGGCACCTTGCTCTCCTCGAAATGGCGCGAGAGCAGAGCGAACCCCATCAGCAGCAGGAACAGGTTGGCCAGGATCACCCATTCGTGCTGCATGTGCAGCGCAAAGCCGGTGAGACCCGTGCCGAATTTGAATCCGGTGAAGATGAACTTGTAGACCGTGATCGCCGCGAGCCCGGTCAGCGCGACTTGCAGCGTGTAGTGGTGGAACAGCGCGACGCCGAGCAGCGTCAGGCCGAACAGGATGAAATCGACCGGAATGCCGAGGACAAAGACCGGCCTAACGGTCGTGGTCTCTGCTGCCGCGGCGAGTGCCGGAGACGTCAGCACAGTGAGCATCAACGCCAGCGCTGATATTGCAAAAAAAGCGCGCAGCCGCCCCCTTGGCTGCCAAAAGAAAAGCCTTAAAACCATTGGCACGAAACCCTCCCCAGAACGTCAACGACTTTAGAGTCGAGCATTCACGCTCGCAACCATTCATCGTGCGACAGACCGGCGCTGGCTATAAGGAAAGCCGTCAATCGGACTTGCGCGGCAGGAGCCTTGGGTCGATGATAGCCACGAAACCAATCGATAAAGGACCTATGAACCAATTATCGCTCGTGTTGTTTTCTGCCCTACTGGTCGCGGCTACTTTCCATACCTTCAATACCGTTGGAGATTTACCAGAACGGGTCGCCATCCATTTTGGGGCGGACGGTGTCGCTGATGGTTGGATTAGCCGGGAGAGCTATCGTTTTCTTATATTGTCTCATATGACCGTACTACCGTTGCTACTTGTTTGGCTGATGGCAGGACTTCCACGGCTTACGAATGGCAAAGGGCAAATTCCGAACAGCGAATACTGGTTCGCACAGGAACGGCGACAGGAAACGGAACGGTTTTTGATAGCCCACGCCTGTTGGCTAGGTTGCCTCACAGTTGCCGTCGTATATGGAATGCACATTTCAATCGTGCGAGCGAATGCAATATCTCCACCGGTGCTAGCCAGCGGTCGTTTCCTCACGATGGTTGTTGTTTATCTATGTGGCCTCGTTTGGTGGATGACGGCCTATCTACGTCATTTTCGAAGGTAGTAGCGAAGGGCAATTAGATACAGTTTGAAGCGAGAGGTGCAGTCAGCCACCAAACCGAGCGCCAAGTGGTCGTTGAAACTCTGACAATCGGTCGGCGCCTGCCCATGCACCCAAGCGGCTGACGGTGAGCAACCGCGCGGCTGAAAATGCTCACTGACCCAACAAACGCCGCTCAAGCTCCGTCCCGAACTCGGCTCGGTACCAGTCGTCCCGAATTGACGAGAAATGCAGAATCTCGCGATCGGCTTTACGCTGCCGGGCAGCCACGATAGAACGGACCAACCGACTTCCGAATGACTGTTTTGGTTGAACCAAGTGCTCGCTGGACGCGGGAAGCGATTTGCCTTGAGCGATCATGATACATCCTCCGTCAGCTAATGATCAAAACGGCTCTGCGACGTGGATCACTGGCAAATTGGCAACGTCGGTGCTGGTGTATCAAATAGTCCATGTCGGCGATGGTGCGTGTGACCTACTTCACAGGTGGGACGAGATATTAGTTGACGACTACGGTTGGTCAGCTTTTGGCCCAAAGCGGACATGCGGGAATCGCCGCAAAATGTCCGCTTTTAGGGGAAGAGCGGACTCGATATGCTCAGTCCGAGCCTTTCCGCTTCTGACCCAACTCGGACCTCCCGGCACGTCCGCTTTTCCGCCGCTTCTTGGGGCTAAGCGGACATCGGCTTATTGATGAGTACACGGCCTAACTAAGTGCCCTACTTCGGTCGCGATGACGCAAATGGCCATTTCCCGACATCTCAGCGGACACAATGGAGATACTCATGACCCAGTTACGTGCAATGAGCCGGAAATTTCGAAGCGCAAAGCGATCGCGCGCCGCCAATTCCTGCGTTTTCTTGCCGGCAGCCCCCTTCTCGCGGCGACCTCCGCCGGCACCATCGCCACCCTGTTGGCGGCTGGCTCGCATCAAGTGTTCGCGCAAAGCTACGATGTGCTGCGCGGCGCTCGAAGAGCGCTCGGCCCTGACGGCATCATCACCGCTCCGACCGATGCGTTGAACGTGTTCGAGTTCGAGCCGGCGGCGAAGAAGGCCTTGCTCAGCCAGGGTGCGCCGGCGCACTGGGGCTACCTCGAGAGCGGCGTGGAAGGCAACGTGACGCGCGACGCCAACCACACCGCCTACGCGCGCTACAACATCCGCGTGCGTCGCCTCATCGACGCGCGCAAGGTCGATACCAGCGTGAAGGGCTTCGGCGAAACTTGGGCCAGCCCCATCTTCCTTTGCCCGGTCAGCAGCCTCGGCAAGCGTTCGATCCGGAGGCGGGGGTCGCGGTGGCGCGCGCCGCCGGCTAAGCGGAAGCAGCAAATGATGCTTTCCACGGTCGACAACGCGAGCATCGTCGACGTGAACAAGGCGCACGGCACCCCCGCCTGGTTCATGCTGTATCCGACAGACGACTGGAACGTAACGCAGGCGCTGGTGCAGCGCGCCGAGGGCGCCGGGCTCACCGGCGATCGTCCTGACGGTCGACCGGCAGGGCGGCCGCAACACAGAGGACCTTTTCCGCGCGCGGCGCCTGGACGACCGCGATTGCACTGGCTGTCACACGCCGGGCTTCAAGAACGAGGTCAGCCGCAAGGCCAACTTCTTCGATATCGACGTCTCGAATGTGACGAACCTCTACGGCACCGGCATGACGTGGGACTACATCGATCGCCTGCGCAAGATCGTGAAGGGCAAGCTCGTGCTGAAGGGCATCATGACCGGTGACGATGCCAGGGAGGCGCTGCGCCACGGCGCGGACGGCCTCATCGTCTCCAACCACGGCGGTCGCGCGGAAGAGAGCGGACAGGCGACGATCAGCGTACTGGTCGAAGTCGTGGACGCGGTGAACGGCCGCATCCCGGTGCTCATCGATGGCGGCGTGCGCCGTGGCACCGACGTCCTGAAGGCGCTTGGCCTCGGTGCCAGCGCCGTTGGCATTGGCCGGCCCTACGTGTGGGGGCTTGCCTCGTTCGGCGAGGCCGGCGTGGACCGCGTGCTCCAGATCCTGGACGATGAGTTCATCACGATCATGCGGCAGGTGGGCGCGCTGAACGTCAACCAGATCACGCGGGACAACGTCACTCGCGCATAGCCTCCGCGGTCGTGTTCATGGTGAGTTCTCTCTGGTTTGCGTGTCAGGTGTCGATCGGATGGTAGACGGCCCGCCTTGCCTCGCTATCAATACGGTGGCGAACGTCAGGGTATGGCCCAAAGATGGGGTAATCGGCCGGCAGCTTGTGGATAGCTGAAGATTTTGGGTGCTGCGCTTCAGGCTGATGGTGAAACGAGGTCCGTGGTTACGGCCTCAAGCATCAGAAGGAGAAGCGCAGCATGGACCATTTTGCTGGATTGGACGTTTCGGTCAAGGAGACCAGCGTCTGCATTGTGGATGACACGGGCAAGATCCTGCGGGAAGTGAAGGTGGCGAGCGAACCCGAGGCACTGCTGTCGGTGCTGTCGAACCCGGCCTACCACTTCAAGCGGATTGGATTGGAAGCCGGGCCGCTGTCGCAATGGCTGTTCAGCGCGCTCGCCGAAGCCGAGTTACCGGTGATCTGTGTTGAAACGCGGCACATGCAGGCGGTGCTGAAGGCGCAGATTAACAAGACGGACCGCAACGATGCGCGCGGCATCGCGCAGATGATGCGGGTGGGGCTTTACCGTCCGGTGCATGTGAAGACGTTACGCAGTCGCAGAAACTGCGGATGCTGCTGACCCATCGCAAGCTTCTGCAGTCGAAGGCGATCGCCATCGAGAATGATCTGCGCGGTACTTTAGCGGTCACGCTATTCGAGGCATACTTCAACAGCGGCAATGACCTTGAACTTCAGGCGTGGGCTGCCAAAAATTTGCCGGCGCTCAAAGAGCACCTGGAGCACGCAAAGAAACTCAAGTAAACCGAAGATCACCAAGCCGCCCGCGGCCCAAGGCGCGCAAACGGCACCCTAGAATTGGCATTTGCCTTAACCGTCAGCATCGCCCCTTGGAGGGCGTAATACACGAGCGGTTCGTGACAGCCCAAACCGACTGATCTGGCGATACGGCGACAGAGTTGAAGCG
>CAVRFL010000003.1:0-30349 GCA_963720385.1 uncultured Alphaproteobacteria bacterium
GCGTGGCCAAGCCGCTGTTGCACTATCTTGGGCGGCAACTCTAACCCGCCATCAACGCGCCGGTTGATGCACCACGAGGCGTAGAAATGGCGCAGCGCATGTAGGCCCTGGATACTTGGCGGCGATGACGGGTCTGCCATTGTCGCCGCGTACCGGCTTGCCGTCCTTGTCGAGCACCGGGGCGGTGACGCGGGCTGCAAGCTGCGCCGGCTGGAAGCCGTCATAGACGATGCTGTTGCGGTGATCGACGTTGCCCTTGCTGTTGGGGAAGGCGAGATCGAGCGCATTGCTCGGTGAGGCCAGTTGATGCTCGCGCAACGCGGCGACCACCATCGGCGTCAGTGGCACGGTGCGCTCGCCAGCTTCCGACTTCGGCCGCCCGATCTTGCCATAGCGATCCGCCCGCTGGCGGACATGCAACTCGCCGCGCTTCAAGTCGATGTCGGCCCATCGAAGCCCGCGCAACTCGCTGGCGCGCAGCCCGGTAAAGATCGCGGTGAGCAACAGGACGCGATGCCGTCCGGCGTGCTCCAGCTTGCCGACGATGGTGCGGACCTCGTCCGGCGTCGGGATGTCGATGCCGATCTTGAGCTTGCCGTTACTCTCCGCGCGCCGCATGCGGCGGTGCTTGCGCATCGAGTAGACGACGTTCTGGCCGATCTGCCGCGCTCCTGGGCGTCGGCGAGGATGCCGCCGAGCGTGCGGCGGGCCTTGCGCACCATGCTCGCCGAGCAGCCATCGGTGCGCAGCCGGTCCTCGAACTGGCGCACCACCGGGACGGTCAGCTTGCGCCAGCAGCAGCGTGCCAAGCACGGGGGTGATGCGCAGATCGACATGCTGCCGGTAGGCGGTGATGGTCGTGCGTTCCAGCCCGGCCGCCTCGCAACTCTCAAGCCACAACGCGGCGGCCTTGGCGACCGTGTCACCCTTGCGATCCGGGGTATGGGTCCCGGCCCGGACCGTTGACGGCGACGACGGCGTGATCGGACGTCGGCGTCGCGCTTCTTCTCAAACGTCTTGAGGTGGCGCTTGCCGACGTTGATCGACGTAATCGACGACCCACGCCTTCTTTGTCTCCCCGTCGGGGGCCTTCCAAGTCCGCTTGCGTACCGACACCGCGGCCTCCTATTCTAATAAATACGAATATCTCCCAACATGTGCGAACATGGGAGCGCGACAGGCATGCGACACGGATGGAGATAAGTCAATAAGATCAATAAAAAAGCCCTCTCAGAAGTCCGCATCATTTTCGCGGCGAGTCCGAAATGCGGACTTCTGAACCAAAGCCACACTAGATTCAAAGAGTTGCTAGTGTCCTTCGATTCCGAAGTTCGTGAATGAGCCCGCTGCGAGATCGTACGAACTTCGGAATTGGGACACTAGTGCCCCTTTGCTTCCGAAGTTCGTGTCAGGGGTGTTGCGATGGATGACGAACTTCGGAAGCGGGGCACTAGCCATACGCCGGTGGTGCTGTGCGCCGGCATCGCGGTGGAAGATTTCCTGTTTAAGGTCGACCGCTTTCCCGCACCGGGCAACAAGGTGCGCGCCAGCGATCTGGTCGCGACCACCGGCGGCTGCGCCGCCAATGCGGCCGTCGCGGTCGCGCGGCTCGGCGGGCGCGCACGATTTTCCGGACCGGTCGGGACCGACGATGCGAGCCGCCGCTTCCTCGACGCGCTGGCCAAGACCGGGGTCGATCCGGCGGGCGTGGTGTGCGTCGACGGCGGCTCGATCCCGGTGTCCGGGATCTTCATCGACCGCGACGGTGAGAAGATGGTGGCGACGCTGCACGGCAAGGGCCTCGACGGCGCGACGCCGCCGGATGCGGCGGCGCTGGTCGCCGACGTCGACGTGTTGCTCGTCGACAACCGGTTTCCGGAGTTTGTGCGGCCGATCTGCCGCGCCGCCGCCGCGCGCGGCATCCCGGTGGTGCTCGACGTCGACAAGGCGACGACGGCAGCCGATCCGCTGTTGGCGACCGCCTCGCACCTCATTTTTTCATCGGAGGCCTTGACCGCGACCAGCGGCACCGCCGACCTCGGCGCGGCCCTGCTCGGCATCGCCGCGCACAGCCGCGGCTTTCTTGCCGTCACCAACGGCCCGGACGACGTGCTGTGGATCGAGCGCGGCGCGCTGAGGCGGCTGCCGGTGTTTGCGGTCGAGGCGGTCGATACGCTGGGCGCCGGCGATTCGTTTCACGGCGGCTTCGCGCTGGCGCTGGCCGAGGGCCGGGACGAGATCGCCGCCATGCGGTTTGGCGCCGCGGCGGCGGCGCTCAAATGCACGCGGTTCGGCGGTATTTCGGGCACCCCCATGCGGGCGGAGGTCGAAGCCTTCCTCCAGGACGGCGCCGGCTTGAAATAGCAAGAAATTCTCTGTAAATAGAATATATTCGCCATTTTAGAAAGAACTTTTCTTCAAAGGCCATCCTCATGACCACTCCTTCCAAAGAACGCCTTCCAAAGATGGACCTCACCGATCGCAAGATCCTGTCCCTGCTGCAGGGAGACGCCTCGCTGTCGGTGGCGGAGATCGGCAACCGCGTCGGCCTGTCGTCGACCCCGTGCTGGAAGCGGATCCAGCGGCTGGAGGCCGACGGCGTCATCCAGCGCCGCGTCGCGCTGGTCGATCAGGACAAAATCGGGCTCGGGATTACGGTCTTCGTCTCGATCGAGACCGGCGACCATTCGCAGGATTGGCTGTCGAAATTTGCCGACATGGTCGGCGCCATGCCGGAGGTGATGGAGTTCTACCGGATGGCCGGCGACGTCGACTACATGCTGCGGGTCGTGGTGCCCGACATCCAGGGCTACGACACTTTTTACAAGAAGCTGATTGCCTCGGTGCCGCTCAAGAACGTCACGTCGCGCTTCGCCATGGAGAAGATCAAGGCGACGACGGCGCTCCCGATTCCCTGAGACTTCACGAATTGGTGCGGGTGACCGAGTCGGCCAAACGCGGGCGCATGTAGATCTGGTCGAACAGATTGACCGTTCCGGTGAGGACATAGCCGATCGTCGGCACGTAGTCGTACCGCACCTCGCTCCAGATCACATTCGAATTCGCGACATTGAGCGCGGCCGGCAGCGTCACGACTGTACCCTCCGCGTGCTTGGTGCCGTTGAGGGTATCGCTCCAGGTGACCTTGGCGACGCCTTTCGCGTCGACGGACACGGCCGTTACCGTCACCTTGACTTCGCTCGAGCTGAAGGGCGCGACCACCGAGGCCGCCGCGCTCAGCATGTTGGTCATGTCGGTATTATTGATGGTCGTGACCTGCGAAGCGAGGTCGGCAATCGTACGGGCCGTCAACGTGACCTTGCGTTGGATGGCCACGGCCTGCGAGACCTCGACGCAGCCGAGATAGAGCACGACCATCAACGGCAGCAGCATGGCGAATTCGATCGCCGACACGCCGCGCTGATCGCGGCGGAGCAAGGAGACCCGTCGCGACAGCCCGGCCAGGAATGCGAAATTCTTCATGACGGCCACTCGAGTTATACGGTTCATTCCGGAACGTAGAAGTCGCGATCAGCAGCCGCTTGTTGCCAGCCATGTTCTGGAGCAACGTCACGAAGACCGGCCATTGATAGAACAGCCTGACCACCACGATGTCGCCCGGCCCGCCCGGTTGATAGTTCATGGTGTTTTGAAAATTTCCATCGGGGTCAAGCGGCGGCGCGAGGTTGATCGCGCCGAACGACGCATAGGTCTTGACGTCGACCTTGACGCCGTTTGCACAATCGAACAGCCCGTAGACCTTGGCGCAGACCGCATTCTTGAACGCCGTTTGGTCGAATCCCTGCTTCTGAGCCTGCCCGGTCATGATCAGGCGCGCCGAATCCGCCACCGCAGTCTCGAGCGCCTGACCGGCAAAAAACACCAGTGCCGTTTCAATGATCGCAAAGACGAGGAGAAGGAACGGCGCGGCGACCATCCCGAATTCGATCGCTGCCGTACCGTCCTGCTTGCGAGCGAGGCGGCGCATGGCGCGGATCGCCAGGAGGCGCCGTCTGGCGAATCGTTTGTTCATGAGCTGGAGCATCGCTTTGCACCCGACCTTTGCAGCAGGTGATGGAGCAATAGCGAATAGGTGTTGGCGTAGTGTTGCGCTGATCGCCGACAAAGGCGAGTTAAGCGTTAACGCCCCGCTAATCATGTGGGCACGAGGCCGCGAATTCCCGTCACCCGATACGCGGGACGCTCAGCGCGATTGTGCCGTGGCGGCCGCGAGCCCGTTGCGGGCGGCGATCTGGCCGGCCGTGACCGGGAAGAAGGTATTGCCGTCGCCGAGCGTGAGCCTGCGCGAGCAATCCGGCGTGCAGCTGTAAGTGTCGCGATCGACGCCGCGATAGACCACCACCACATCCTGCGGCGCCGCAACTTCGACCGTCTTTTCCATCAGGATGGCGCCGCTGCGATCCAGCGCGACGATGTTGGTCGACCCGTAGCCCTTCCCCGTGACCACCATCCAGCCCCCGGACTGCACCGCGGCGTCGGCGATGGACGGATTGCCGATGATGACCGTTGTGACCCGGTCCGGCAGCTTCACCAGCCGTGCCTGATCCAGGATCACGCCGATATCGGCCGCCTGCGCGGCGCCCCAAGGTCCGAAGACGCCAGCGGCCAGGAGAAAGAGAAGGCAGAATGCAGGCACACGCACACAGGACAAACGCATTTGTACTCCCCGCACCTTGACCATCAGCCGGCCAACACACGGCCGCCGAATGGGCAGGTCTCGCCGCCCAAGTTGACGCGAAATTCGTGAATCAACTGCAAATGCCGGTCACCGCCGGAACGGATAGAGCATCTGCGCCCCGAAGGTCTGTGGCATGGGGTCGGCGACGCCGTAGGTGTCGGGAACCCGATCCTTCGGCATGTGGAACGTGCCGAACATGAGGTCGAGCGCCGGGAACGTGGGTGCGAAGTTCTTTTCGCCGCCGCGTTCCGCGGTGGTGTGGTGCCAGCGGTGGAAGACCGGGCCGGCGATCACGTATCTGAACGGCCCGAGCGTCCAATTGAGGTTGGCGTGCACGAAGGCGGAATGCGCGATCATGAACGGCCCGAGAAAGACCAGCACGTTCGGTGAAATCCCCGCCAGCAGCAGCACGACGTCGACCAGCACGCTGCCCAGGAAGACATTGACCGGATGGAATCGCGCCGCCGAAATCCAGTCGAGGTGCTCGGAGGAGTGATGAACCGCGTGGTAGCGCCACATCGCGGGACGATGAAAAGCGCGATGAACCCAGTACATCATGACGTCCGAAGCGACCAGGAAGATCGCCGCCTGCAGCCACAACGGCAGCTGCGCAAGCGGGCCGTGGCCGTCGCCGTAGAACGCGACCAGCCCTTCCAGGGTGTTGATGCCGAACAGCCAAGCGGCGCTGAGCACCAGGAGGCCGATGCGAAGGTAGCGCGTGAGCAGCGGGATGATGCACCAGTAACACAGGTCGGTGACCAGTTCGCGCTTGCGCCACCAGGGGCGGCCCGGATTGCAGGCCCAGAAGTGGCTCAGCACTGCAAAGACCGCGCCGAGCACCAGCAAGATCGGCAAAAGCTTCATCGCGGTCATGCTGATGTTGTGAACGACGGCAATGATCGCTGCCAACATGACTCGTACCCGGCCCCTGAAAACCAATGCCCGCCGAAAGCACACGGCGGCGCATGTCGGGATATCGGGCCGGCGCAGTTAAGATGCTGTGAATGCTGCGAATCCGTCCAATGTTAAACGGGTTTGCACAAGCCGGCAGCCCGTTGTTTCCCGTCCGGCGAACAGGGTCGGCCACAGACGATTTTCATGGAAACCAGATTTGTACTGGGCGCCCTCTAAGGACTTCCTGCGTATACATTGAGAATTGCGCTTGCGTTCGCAAGATTACAAACGTACCGTCTCGCTATTATTGGCATCAATACACTGTTAACCACCAATAACTTCAATAAAGTTGTTATTAACTACAGAACATATTCTATTTAAAACTTGAGTTTCATTTGATGAGATTAACCTTGATGCAAGTCAGCAGGTTTTAGCCTTCTTGCACGGTCCGGATCCCTGCCTTGTGGAGTTGACTATGACGAATCTGGTTGCGCGCTTCGTAAAGGACGAGTTGGGCGCCGCCGCCATCGAGTACGGCCTGGTCGCCGCCGGCATCTCGGTTGCGATCCTCGCGGTCGTGCAGGGCCTGGGCTCGAAACTGAACGCGACCTTCATCAACGTCCAGGATGCGCTCAAATAGCGTCCTGTTCCGACAGCCTGCCCAAAGGCTCCGATAACTTGCCGGAGCCTTGTCATTTCGTCGCCAACAGCCGCACGAACCTGCCGGGGCGCTGTCCCTTTTCGAAACATCGGGCATCCGCAAAATTTCGGCTTGTTTCCAGACAATTTGAATCATTCAGCGCACATTCCGTTCAAATGTCATGAGTTACAAACGCGACGTGCAGGGCACGTTGTGTTCAAACCAGAGTGAGGAGTCTTAAATGTCGACGTTTCTCCGTTTCTTCCGCGACGAAAGCGGCGCCACCGCCATCGAGTATGGCCTGATTGCCGCTGGCATCTCCGTCGCGATCCTTACCATCGTGGTGTCGGTCGGTTCGAGCTTGGTTGCCACCTTTACCAAGGTCGATACGGCTCTCAAGGCGAATTGATGCCGTCTGCGTCCACACGTGCATCGGCAACAGTCTGAGTGTCTGCGCCCGCCGAAGTCGCTTCGGCGGGCGCTGCCTTTGCCGGCCGTGCTAACCGAACCGCAAGGAGACGCAGCCTAAAAGTCAGGCTGCAATCAGGCGCCGCAGCGCGGCGCGTCATCGGGTTCCTACCGTCATGCTTGCCGATGCAGTCAGGTTGATGCTGTTTCCGGCGCTGATGGCGTTCGCAGCCTCCAGCGACCTCCTGACCATGACGATCTCGAACCGGGTGTCGATCGTCCTGGTTGGCGGTTTCTTTGTGATGGCCTTGGTGGTCGGCATGAATCCGGCGGTCATCATGACGCATATCGGCGCCGCCGGCCTGGTGCTGGTCGTGGTCTTCGTCTTCTTCGCACGGGGCTGGATCGGCGGCGGCGACGCCAAGCTTGCAGCCGCGACCGCGCTTTGGTTCGGTTTCGATCATCTGGTGGTTTACCTGCTCTATGCGTCGCTGTTCGGCGGCCTGCTGACGCTCGCGCTGATCAAGCTCCGCGCCTACCCGCTGCCAGGCCTGCTGTTGGGCCAGCAATGGGCGGAGCGTCTGCATCGCAGGGACTCGGGCGTGCCCTACGGCATCGCGCTCGCGGCAGCCGCCCTCGTCGTCTATCCGGATACGGTCTGGATGCGAATGATCGCAGGCTGATTGGCGGCCGCCGAGCGCGCCGCCCATCGTTGCTGGAGATCTCCGAGCTCCGTCGTGATCCGGCCGTGTCGTCGCATGGATCGGCGCAGCGCGTACGACGTCCGAATTCTCACGGCCCCGTTTGATCAACCAACTATTAACTCGATTTAGATACCGCTCATTAACCATGCTTTGACGTTTAGCTGCTGAAATCCAGAGTGCGCAAACCACCTATTCGGGTGGGGGCATCGTGTCGAAGTGTCGGCGAACGTCGGTCGCCGCGTCATGTGGAAAGTGAAGCGTATGAAACCCGCGCGTATCGTTGTTCTGCTTATTGCGCTCGCCGCCGGCGGCGTTGCCGCCCTGCTCGCCGGGCGTTCGGACCGCCCACAGATCATACCGGCGCCGGTCGCATCCCTTGAAACCGTGGACGTGCTGATCGCCGGAAGCGATATCGGTCTCGGTCAAACCATTTCCGGCAACGAGCTTCGCTGGCAGGCCTGGCCGACGGCCGCCGCCGGCGCGCACTTCATCCGCCGCAACGATCGGCCCGATGCAATCAACCAGCTTGCGGGCTCGATCGCACGCTCCCCGTTCATGACCGGCGAACCGATCCGCGAAGCCCGGCTGATCAAGGCCCAGGGGTCGGGCTACATGGCCGCGATCCTGCCATCGGGCATGCGCGCGGTCTCGACCGACGTCACGCCCGAAACCGGCGCGGCCGGCTTCATCCTGCCGAATGACCGCGTCGACGTCATCCTGTCGCGCCGCGACCGCGAGGGCGGCGTCGAAGTCCATGTCAGCGAAACGATCCTGTCGAACGTGCGCGTGCTGGCGATCGACCAGACCGTCGAAGAGAAGGGCGGCCAGCGCGTCGTCGTCGGCAAGACCGCAACGCTCGAACTGACGCAACGCCAGGCCGAGACGCTGGTGGTGTCGCGCACGATGGGCCAGGTGTCACTGGCGCTGCGCAGCCTTGTCGATGCGTCCGGAGAGAGCACCGACACCGACACCGAAGAGACCGGCAGCCGGCGTATCGGCGTCAGCATTGTCCGGTACGGCGTCACCACGATTACGAGGCCGAGGTAGAAGGGCAAGACGAGGGGACATGACATGAGCGAATCGCCGCTGATCCGCACCGCGTTGCTTGTAGCCTTGATTGTCGCGTTCGGCCTGGCCGCCGCCGGCCGCGCGCCCGCAGCCGATCAGGAGCAGCAGGTGATCCAGGTGGCGGCGAGCGATGCCGGCTCGCGTTTCGTTCCGCTCGGAATCGGCAAGTCGGTCGTCATCGACCTGCCGGTGGACGTGAAGGACGTGCTGGTCGCCGATCCGAAGATTGCCAACGCCGTCGTCCGGTCGGCGCGGCGCGCCTACATCATCGGTTCGGCGGTCGGGCAGACCAATGTGTTCTTCTTCGACCACAGCGGCCGGCAAATCGTCGGTCTCGACATCGCCGTCACGCGCAATCTCAACGGACTTCGGGCCGCGATCCGGCAGGCGCTGCCGCATCTCGACATCCGCGTGGAAGGCCTGGGCGAGGGCGTCGTGCTGATGGGCAACGTCACCAGTCCAATCGACTCGCAAGCCGCATTCGACCTCGCGTCACGCCTGGTGGACGACGGCCGCAAGGTCGTGAACAGCATCACGATTCAAGGCCGCGATCAGGTCATGCTGAAGGTCACCGTCGCCGAAATGCAGCGCGACGTCATCAAGCAGCTCGGAATCAATCTCACCGGGCAAGTCGGTGGCGGCAACTCGATGTTGACGTTCAACACCGATAATCCTTTTACTGCGCACGGTGATCTGCTGAGCAGCACCAAGATCATTCCCAGCTTCGGCAGCGGCAACAACCGCGTTACCGCCACGATCCGCGCCATGGAGCGCGCCGGCCTCATCCGTACGTTGGCCGAGCCAAGCCTGACTGCGATCTCCGGCGAAAGTTCAAGCTTTCTAGCGGGCGGCGAATTTCCGGTGCCATCGGGACGCACGTGCGATCCGACAACGGGAATCTGCCAGGACCAGATCCAGTGGAAGAAATTCGGCGTCGGTTTGAACTTCACGCCCGTCGTGCTGGCGGAAGGCCGGATCAGCCTCCGGGTCATGTCTGAGGTGTCGGAACTGTCGCAGGACCAGGCCGTGCAGATTGCAGGGCTTACGATTCCGTCGCTGCGCGTGCGTCGCGCCGACACCACGGTCGAGATTCCGTCCGGCGGCGCGCTTGCCATGGCGGGGATGATCCAGGAGCAGACCAAGCAGGCGATCAACGGCGTTCCCGGCCTGATGCAGATCCCGGTGCTCGGCCAGTTGTTCAGGAGCCGCGATTTCGTCAATCGGCAGACCGAGCTGGTGGTGATCGTCACCCCCTACGTGGTTCGAGCGGTTGCGCGGCGCGACCTGTCGCGTCCCGACGACGGCTTCGCCGATGCGAGCGATCCGGCGACCATCCTTCTGGGGCGACTCAACCGCATCTACGGCGTGGCGAAGCCGAAAGATCAGCACGTTCAAAACGCCTACCGTGGCAATTACGGCTTCATTCTCGACTAAGCGATGCAGCGTGGGGGAACCGCAATGAACTCAAATCCGTCTCACGTCGCAAGGCGCTCCGTCGCGGCCGGGCTTCGGATGCTTGTGCTCGGTACCGCGGCGGCTGTCCTCGCCGGTTGCTATTCGACCCAAGCAATCAAGGTGGAGGCGATCCCGAACGACTATCGTCAGCGCCATCCGATCGTGCTCAAGGAAGGGCCGCGCGTCGTCGAGCTCTTCATCGGCAACCGGCGCGGTCACCTGTCCGGCGCCCAGCGCGCCGACGTGCTCGCTTTCGCCGCGGCTTGGCGGCACGAAGCGACCGGCGGCGTCCTTATCGATGTGCCGAGCCGCACGCCCAATGAGCGCAGCGCCGCGGCCGCCTTGCAGGAGGTCCGCGCGATCCTTGCAGGCGCCGGCGTGCCGCCGGAGGCGGTGGCGACGCGCCCCAACACCACGAGCGATCCGCGCAAGCTCGCGACGCTGCGTCTGCATTACCCGAGGGTGATGGCCGATGCCGGCCCATGTGGGCTGTGGCCGTACGATCTTGGCCCAACCTATGACCGAGAGCATTACGAGAACCGCGAGTACTACAATCTCGGCTGCGCAACCCAGCGCAACATGGCGGCCATGGTCGACAATCCGGCCGATCTCGTGCAGCCGCGCGGCGAGGTCCCGGCCTACACCGCCCGGCGCACCACCGTTCTCGAGAAGTACCGCCAGGGCCAGAGCACCGCGACCGTCTACCCCGATGCCGCCAAGGGCAAAGTCAGCGACGTTGGACAATGATGACAAACACACCCATCAAGCCCACGCAAACGGCGGCAGACGGCGAGCACATCGCACCGGCGCCGCGCGTCTCCGTCCAGGTACGGTCGAAACCGCCGCCGCCGTCCAGGCCGCCGGTGAAGATCGGCGTCTGGGCCGGGCCCATCTGAAGATCCAGATGGGCGGCATGACCGCGGCGATGGAAGCCTACAGCGGCTCGTCCACGCCTAACGTCGTCATGATCGAGACCGAGAGGCGCAGCGACGAAATCCTCACCGGTCTCGATTCGCTCGCCGAAGTTTGCGACGGCGGCACCGCGTGGTCGTCATCGGCCGGCAAAATGACGTGCTGCTCTATCGCGAGCTGACACGACGTGGCGTCAGCGACTACTTGATCGCCCCGGTCGGCACGCTCGACGTGGTTCGCTCGATTTGCGGGCTGTTCTCGGCCTCGGATGCCAAGCCGGTGGGCCGCGTGATTGCCGTCGTCGGCGCCAAAGGCGGGGTCGGCGCATCGACAGTCGCGCACAACATCGGCTGGGCAATCGCTCGCGACCTGCAACTCGATACCGTGTCGCCGATCTCGACCTCGGTTTTGGCACCGCGGGTCTCGACTTCAATCAGGATCCCCCGCAAGGGATCGCCGATGCGGTATTCTCTCCCGACCGCATCGACAACAATTTCGTCGACCGCTTGCTCTCGAAATGCACCGACCACCTGAGCCTGCTGGCGGCGCCGGCGACGCTCGATCGGGTCTATGACTTTTCGACCGAGTCGTTCGATTCGATTCTCGATGCGTTGCGCGCCACGATGCCCTTCACCATGCTCGACGTCCCCCATCAATGGTTGGGTTGGACCAGGCGCATGCTGATAGCGGCCGACGACATCCTGATTGTCGCGACCCCCGACCTCGCCAATTTGCGCAATGCCAAGAACATGCTTGACCTGCTCAAGGCATCGCGCCCGAACGACCGGCGCCCCTACTATCTCCTCAACAATGTCGGCGTTCCGAAGCGCCCCGAAATCAGCAGTGCCGATTTTGCGAAAGCGCTCGACGATCAACCGGTCGCGATCATCCCGTTCGAGCCGCAGGTGTTTGGCGCCGCGGCGAACAACGGCCAGATGATCGCGGAAATGTCGGCCAGCCACCGCACCGCCGAATTGTTCCGTCAGCTCGCCCAGCTGCTGACGGGCCGTTCGGAGACCAAGAAGTCGAAGCCGAGCCTGTTTTCGCCGCTTCTGGGAAAGCTGCTGAAACGGGCCTGAATTTCGTCTGACGTATCTGGAGTAAGTACACGTGTTCGGAAAGCGTAACGCAGCTGAAAGCCGCGACCAGCACGAGGTTGCGCCCGCGCCGCGTCCAGTGGCGCCCGCGCTGCAGCCATCTCTGCAACCAGCGCCGGCGCCGGCGCTGCAACCGGCACCGCCTTCGGCCGGCGCTGACGGCAGCCTCGCGTCAATTCCATCGGCCGGCCTCGGGGCACCGATCTTCAGCCCCCCGACGCCGGGCAAGCGCAATAGCATGCCGAACGAGGAGCCGCTCGCGCCCACCGCCGTCGACTCGCGCCATGACGAGCACTATTACGAGACAAAAGGTTCGATCTTCGGCGCCCTGATCGAAGCCATCGACCTCTCCCAGCTCGCCAAGCTCGACGCCGATGCCGCACGCGAGGAAATCCGCGACATCGTCAACGAGATCATCGCGATCAAGAACGTCGTGATGTCGATCTCGGAGCAGGAGGAACTGCTCGACGACATTTGCAACGACGTGCTGGGCTACGGACCGCTTGAGCCGCTGTTGGCGCGCGACGACATCGCCGACATCATGGTGAACGGATCCGGCACCACCTACATCGAAGTCAAAGGCAAGATTCAGAAGACCGGCATCCGGTTTCGCGATAATCAGCAGCTGCTGAACATCTGCCAGCGCATCGTCAGCCAGATCGGCCGCCGGGTGGACGAATCGTCGCCGATCTGCGACGCGCGCTTGCCGGACGGCTCCCGCGTCAACGTCATCGTGCCACCGCTCGCGATCGACGGCCCGGCGCTCACCATCCGAAAGTTCAAGAAGGACAAGCTGACGCTCGACCAGCTCGTGCGCTTCGGCAGCATCTCGCCGGAGGGCGCGGAGATCCTCAAGGTCATCGGCCGCTGCCGCATCAACACGCTGGTGTCGGGCGGCACCGGCTCCGGCAAGACCACGCTGCTCAACTGCCTCACGGAATTTATCGAGCACGACGAGCGCATCATCACCTGCGAGGACGCGGCGGAACTGCAGCTCCAGCAGCCGCACACGGTCCGGCTGGAGACCCGTCCGCCCAATCTCGAGGGCGAAGGTCAGATCACCATGCGCGACCTGGTGCGCAACTGCCTGCGTATGCGGCCGGAACGCATCATCGTCGGCGAGGTGCGCGGACCCGAGGCATTCGACCTGCTGCAGGCCATGAACACCGGCCACGACGGCTCGATGGGCACGTTGCACGCCAACTCGCCGCGCGAGGCCATGTCCCGCGTCGAATCGATGATCACCATGGGCGGCTATTCGCTGCCCTCGCGCACCATCCGCGAGATGGTCAGCGGATCGATCGATGTCATCATTCAGGCCGCCCGCTTGCGCGACGGCTCGCGCCGCATCACCCACATTACCGAAATCATGGGTATGGAGGGCGACGTCATCATTACGCAGGACCTCTTTGTCTACGACATCATCGGTGAAGACGCGCACGGCAATTTGCTCGGCCGGCACCGCTCGACTGGCATCGGCCGGCCCAAGTTCTGGGACCGGGCACGCTACTACAACGAGGAGAATCGGCCTGGCAGCGGCGCTCGACGCCTCTGAGGCCCCAGAACCGGACCGGAGCTGACGGGGCGATGGACATGCAATCACTCGCCGTCTTTTTCATGGTCGCCGTCGCGTTCGGCGGCGTCGCGTGGGTTTTCATTTATCCTTTGCTGTCCGGCGAACGACACGCTGAACGGCGCAAGGAGACGGTCGCCAGGACCGGCGCGGTTGCGCAGGCACGCTCGGCGCGCAATGCGCAAAAGACCCGGCGCGAGCAGGTCGAGGGATCGCTCAAGGACCTCGAAGCGCGCCAGGCCAAGCAAAAATCCGTCCCCCTGCATCTGAAGATCGCGCAGGCGGGACTGAACTGGTCGAAGCGGCAGTTCATTCTCGTCAGCGCCGTGATGGGCCTGGGAGCGTTCTTGCTCTTCCTGCTGATCGAGGCCGGCCTGTGGGCGGCGCTCGCCATAGGGTTCGCTGCCGGCTTCGGCATGCCGCTCTGGCTGCTCAAGTATCTCAAGAAGCGGCGCGAAGCGAAGTTCCTGAACGGGTTTCCGGATGCGGTCGACACCATCGTCCGCGGCATCAAGGCCGGGCTGCCGCTGCTCGACAGCATGCGCATCATTTCCGCCGACGCGCAGGAGCCGATACGCAGCGAATTCCGCGCCATCATGGAAACGCAGGCGATCGGCATGCCGGTCGGCGAGGCTTGCGCGAAACTCTATGAGCGGATCCCGATCGCCGAGGCCAATTTCTTCGCCATCGTCATCACGATCCAGACGAAGGTCCGGCGGCAATCTGTCGGAAGCGCTTGGCAACCTCACGCGCGTGCTGCGCGACCGCAAGAAGATGAAAGCCAAGATCCAGGCCATGTCGATGGAGGCCAAGGCCTCGGCATCGATCATCGCCTGCCTGCCGTTGGCGGTGATGCTCATCGTCTACCTCACCAGCCCGCGTTATATCGAGCTGCTGTGGATCCATCCGACAGGACGCATGATGCTTGCCGGATGCGCGGTGTGGATGCTTATGGGCGTCATGGTGATGCGCAAGATGATCAACTTCGATTTCTGATACCAGTGTGGCGGTTCAGAAGTCCGCAACATTGTTGCCGCGAGTCCGAATGCGGACTTCTGAACCTAGGCCACACTGGAATCAATCGGTTGCTAGTGTCCTTCGATTCCGAAGTTCGTATCGGAGGCCGCCGCAAAATAGTACGAACTTCGGAATTGAGACACTAGTGCCATGTTCGAGCTGATCGCCGAAAACCTGACCAACACCCGCGTGCTGGCGATGATTTTCGCCGCCGTCGCGGCGGCCGCGACCGTGCTCACGTTCGCGATGCCTCTGCTGGCAACCGATACGCTGGGCAAACGCATGAAATCGGTGGCGCTGGAGCGGGAAAAGATGCGTCAGCGCGAGCGCGAGCGCCTCGCGCGCGGCGAGAAGGTGTCGCTGCGCAAGTCACCGAAGCAGTACATGCAGACCGTCGTCGAGCGGTTCAATCTGAACAAGTGGCTCGGCCAGGAAGAGGTGCGCGGGCTGCTGGTGCAGGCCGGTTACCGCGGCCAGGCGCCCTACGTGACGTTTCTGTTCTTCCGGCTGGTGATGCCGGTGGTCGCGCTGGCCGTCGCGGCGTTCTATGTGTTCTTCGTCCTCAAGCTTGACCAGCCGACATCGGTCAAGGTCGGCATGTGCATCGCCGCGACCTATCTCGGCATCAAGATACCGGTCCTGTTCCTCAAGAACAAAATCGCCAAGCGCCAGCTTTCGATCAGGCGGGCGTTTCCGGACGCACTTGACCTGCTGCTGATCTGTGTCGAGTCCGGCATGTCGATCGAAGCCGGTTTCAGGAGGGTGTCGGCCGAAGTCGGATCCCAGTCCATTGCGCTGGCAGAGGAGCTGACGCTGACCACGGCGGAACTGTCCTATCTTCCCGACCGCAGGCAGGCCTACCAGAACCTCGCCAAGCGGACGAACATCGAGGGCGTGAAATCGGTCTGCATGGCGCTCCAGCAGGCGGAGCGCTACGGCACGCCGCTCGGGCAGACGCTGCGCGTGATGGCGCAGGAGATCCGCGACATGCGCATGAACGAAGCCGAGAAGAAGGCGGCCGGCCTGCCGCCGAAGCTGACCGTCCCGATGATCCTGTTCTTTCTGCCGGTGCTGTTCGTCGTCATCCTGGGGCCGGCCGGCATCCGGGTGTCGGAGATGGGCCTGTTCAAGTGACCCGGCGGCCGTGCGCAGCGCAAATGCGCTGATGGCTCCACGCGAGCGAAACCGAAATTCCGGTACAAGCAGTTGCCGAACGGGAGCGTGCGCGGACTACGACGTGAGCACGGGACGCCTCACAAGGTTATCCACCACATCCTCGCGCCTGCGAAGCGCGGACGGCTGGCTAATGAGCGCGTCGAAGCGATAGGTTCTACCCACAACAATAAGGGGAGCGTCCGATGCGGAAAATGCTGGGGCTCGCTTTCGTTCTCGGTATCCTGATGCTGCCAACCGTTGTGCGTGCGGAAGCAACGCCTGCCGAAAGGTGGGCCTGTCAACAAGATGCCTTCAGGGTGTGCAACCACGCCATTCCCGATCGAGATCGGGTGCGCAGTTGTTTGCGCCAGAACATGCGTCGTATCAGCTCACTCTGCCGGGGCGCGTTGCAACGTGCCAGTCGAGGCGCATAGGTCCTCAACACGCCTAGCCTTCGGGACCTCGATTTTCGCACAGTCCGGAGCCGACACGGTCATCACCTATCAGGCGGAGGACGCGATTGCGTTGACCGTCGCAGATGAGGGGCGAACGTCCCGCGTCACGGGACGTTAGCCGCCTCGCAAACGCTGCGGGCCTGCGTCACTGGCCCGCGTAAGGGTGCCGCTGCACCCGAGCGCCTGTCGGCGTTCCGCCTCCCTCGCTTAACGCGAGATGGGAACCAGCCAAACCTCGGAGGAGCATGTGCCTCGCGAGCACGATGATGTTTGTGCGGAGGTTCGCTCGCCGTCATTCCGGGGCGCGACGAAGTCGCGAGCCCGGAATGACGGGTGGAGTGGTGCCCGTTCAGCTCGAGGGCCGTGCCGCGGGCCGCTTGGGCCGGCCCTGTGCCTGCAGCGCATTCTGCTGCGAGAGCATCTGCCGCAGATAAGCGACATTGGCGGCGGCCTCCTCGGCCGGCAGGTCGGCGCGCGCGATCGCCTCCGCTTCGGCGAAGCGTCCCTGCAACCCGACCACCAGCGCGAGGTTTTGCCGCACGCGCCGATCGGCGCTCCTCCCGGCGGCCGCGCGCTTGAGCGTCGTTTCGGCCTCCGGCAGATTCTTCGACAGCGCGTAGGACAGTCCGAGGTTGGACAGCACCGCAGGCTCCTCCGGGACGATCCGCAGCGCGGTCGCATAATAGCGCTGCGCGTCCTGGTGCCGGCCGAGCTGGTCGAGCACGGCGCCCTGCGCGTTGAGGATGCGCCAGTCCGGACGGTCCGGCGTGTGGGCGCGATTGAGCACGTCCAGCGCCTGCTCGTGGTTGCCGACGTCGGCAAGCGCGCGGCCATAGGCACCGAGAAGTTCCATGTTCGACGTATTGTGGAGCGAGGCCTGCTCCAGCACCGCGACCGCCTGCGCGCGTTGCCCGAGGCCGCGCAGCGCCTGTGCGTAGTTGATCGCCGCCACCGGATCGCGCGGGTCGGCGCGGTAGCGCTCGCCCCAGACCTGCGATGCCTGCCGCGGGTCGCCTCCCGGCGCAGGTTCGGCGACCGAGCCGGTGGTCGTGGCTGCCGGTTGCAGGGTGCCGCAGCCGGCGCCGCCGGCCGCAACCAGGATCGTAATCGCGACCGCGGCGAGCCGGCGCGTCGAACCGATTTGCGAATGCGATGTCATGGCGATCATGCCGTCGAGCGGTGCTGCGATACGCGAGCAATAAAGCGTTAACCCTAATGAGTGGTTAATCCATACCGGGCGGGGCGTTCTCGGCTCGCCTTCACCGTGGGGGGTGGCCGTGGTAGCTGAGCCTTGTTCAGGGGTCTTCCGATGCATCCAGCCTTCCTCGCCCGCGGCGCCGCGCCGGCCATCCCCGTGACCTTCGTGACGGCGGCGAACTGGGCTCAGCACCAGGCGCAACTCGACCCGCGCGCCCGCGCCTACGCCGACGCCGCCGGCTTCGAGCCGAAGGCCGGACGGCACCTGCTGCTGCCGGCGCCCGACGGCGGCTTGGCCGGCGTCCTGTTCGCCCTCGAAAGCGCCGACGACCCGCTCAGGGACAACTTCCGCCCCGGTGCGCTGGCCGCCGCGCTGCCCGCGGGCGCCTACCGCTTCGCCAATGCGCCGCACGATCCCCGCCTGGCCGCGCTCGCGATCGCGCTCGGCGGCTATCGCTTCACCCGCTACCGACCGGCGGAGGGCAAGACCATTCAGCTCGAGCTGCCCGCGGGCGTCGACGGCGACGACGTGAGCCGGATCGTCGAGGGCGTCTGGCTGGCGCGCGACCTGATCAACACGCCGGCCAACGATATGGGACCGGCCGAGCTCGAATACGCCGCGCGCGCGCTGGCGACCGAGCACGGCGCCAGCGTGAACGCGATCGTGGGCGAGGATCTTCTGCGCGAGAACTTCCCGCTGATCCATGCGGTCGGCCGCGCCGCCGACCGCCCGCCCCGCCTGATCGACATCACCTGGGGCGACGGCTCGCATCCGAAGGTGACGCTGATCGGCAAGGGCGTCTGCTTCGACACCGGCGGGCTCGACATCAAGTCCGACAGCGGCATGCTCAACATGAAGAAGGACATGGGCGGCGCCGCCACCATGCTGGCGCTCGCCCACATGCTGATGTCGCGCGGCATCAAGCTGCGCCTGCGCGTTCTCATCCCCGCGGTCGAGAATGCGATCTCGGGATCGGCGTTCCGCCCGCGCGACGTCTACCGCTCGCGCAAGGGCATCACGGTGGAGATCGGCAATACCGACGCCGAGGGCCGCCTGATCCTCGCGGACGCCATGGCGCTTGCCGAGGAAGAAAAGCCCGAGCTGATCGCCGATATGGCGACGCTGACCGGCGCCGCCCGCGTCGCGCTCGGGACCGAGGTGGTGCCGTTCTACACCGACGACGACGCGCTCGCGGCCGAACTGGCCGATTGCGCAAGGGCCGAGAACGATCCGCTCTGGCGGCTGCCGCTCTGGCGCTCCTACGACCAGATGCTCGAGTCCAAGGTCGCCGACACCAACAACGTGTCGCAGGGCGGATTTGCCGGATCGATCACCGCTGCGCTGTTCCTGCGCCGCTTCACCGCCGAGGCCAAGGCCTGGCTGCATTGCGACATCTACGCCTGGAACCAGACCACGCGGCCCGGGCGGCCGGAAGGCGCCGAGTGCCAGGCGGCGCGGGCGCTCTACGCGCTGCTGGTGAAGCGCTATGGCTGACGGCCCACCGTCGAATCCCCGCCTCATGCCGGCGCGGCCGGACCTCGCCGCCAAGCACCTTGAAGGCCACGTCCAAGCCACGCGCTATGTCGAAGGCGAGCTGCGCGAGGTGGTGGCGCCGCAGGCGCCGCTGCGGCAAGAGCCGCGTCTGGATGCCATGCTCGACACCGAGGCGCTCAAGGGCGAGCGCGTCATGGTGTACGACACCAATGAGGAAGGCTGGTCGTGGGGCCAGCTTCAGAATGACGGCTATGTCGGCTGGCTGCCAACGGATGCTTTGCGTCCCGCCGGCGCGCCGCCGACCCACACCGTCGTCGGCGCTGCGGACATTCGTTTTCCCCGGCCCTTCAATCAAATTGACGCCGATCGAAACGCTCTCGTTTGGATGCAAGCTGCGTATCGCGCGCGCACAGGAGGGCATTCGCGGTGACGACCGACAACGGCTTCGTCCCGCAGCAACATCTCGGCGACGCCGCCTATCGGGAGCGCGATTTCGTCGCGGTCGCCGAACGCTTTGTCGGGACACCTTACCTCTGGGGCGGCAAGACCAGCCTCGGTCTCGATTGCTCCGGGCTGGTGCAGCTTGCGCTGACGTCGGTCGGCGTGCCCTGCCTGCGCGACACCGATATGCAGGAACAAACGCTCGGTTCATCGATCGACCCCGCCGACGATTTTTCCAATCTGGTGCGCGGTGACCTCCTGTTCCGGAAGGGTCATGTCGCGATCGCACGCGACAACGCGACTCTCGTTCACGCCAACGCCAACCACATGGCGGTCGCGATCGAGCCGGTCGCGGATGCCGTCAAATACAGCCGCTCGCGCGGCATCGACTTTTCGTGCGTGCGGCGGATCGAAGGTCTTGCTCAATAGCCGCGGCGCCGATCCACCACGTGTTCGAGCGGCATGCCGGCCTCGAACCGGTCGATCCGCCGCAGGATGTTGGACACGATCGCGCGCGGCGACGACTGCGCCGCATTGTGCGGCGTGATCGTCACCTTCGGGTGCGTCCACAGCGGGCTGGTGATCGGCAGCGGCTCGGTCGGGAACACGTCGAGCGTGGCGCCCGCCAGCGTGCCATCCTCGAGCGCGGTTACGATACCGGCATCGACCTGCAAGTCGCCACGCGCGGCGTTGATCAGATAGGCGCCGCGCAGGGCGCCGTTGAACTTGAGCCGCCGGAACGTATCGAGGCTCAAAATGCCGCGGGTCGCCGGCGTCGACGGCAGCAGGCAGACCAGGATCTCGGTGCGGCGCAGGAACGGCTCAAGCCCGACCGCGCCGTGGAAGGTCTCCACGCCCGGGATGATCTTCTGCGTGCGGCTCCAGCCGTGCACCCGAAAGCCCAACCGCTGCAGCGCGATCGCGCCGGCGTGGCCGAGCTCGCCCAGGCCCATGACGCCGACCGAAACGTCGTTTGCCGCCGCCTGCTCGTGGTCATGCCACATCCGCACGCGCTGCTGGCTGTCATAGAGCCGCTGGTGGCGATGATATGCCAGCACGTGCAGCACCACGTATTCGGTCATCCGCATGGTGAGGTCGGCATCCACGACCCGCACGATCGGCACGTCCGGTAACTGCGGATCGGCCAGGATGTCGTCAACGCCGGCGCCGAGCGAAAACACCGCCTTGAGATCGCGATAGTCGGCCAGCAGTCCGTGCGGCGGCTTCCAGACGCAGGCGTAGGCGACGTCGTCCGGGTTCCCCGCGTCCTCCGGCCAAAGGCGGACGTCGCGCTGCGGCGCGAGCGCTCGGAAAATATGGTTCCAACCCTTGGGGTCCCAGCCGATGACGGCAAGTAGGATCGCAGACATCAAAATCCTGCCGGGCCCGCCCCGCGACAACCTATTGCGCGACTACGCCCTCCGGCGCGGTTTCCAGGTTGAACGCGGCCGCGAACAGCGCGCGCGTATAGTCGGACTTGGGATTGGCGAACAGCGTGACCGCCGGGCCTTCCTCGACCACCTTGCCGTGGCGCATCACCATCAGCCGGCTCGCCAGCGCCGCCACCACGCGCAGGTCATGGGAGATGAAGAGGTACGTGAGATTGAGCCGCTTCTGCAGATCGCGCAAGAGATCGACCATCTGCGCCTGGATCAGCATGTCGAGCGCGCTGGTCGGCTCGTCGAGCACGACAAAGGTCGGCTCCAGCACGATGGCGCGGGCGAGCGCAATGCGCTGGCGCTGGCCGCCGGAGAATTCGTGCGGATAACGGAAGCGTGTCTCCGGGTCGAGGCCGACGTCGCGCAGCGCACGGATCACACGCGCCTGCCGCTCGTCCTCGTCCAGTTTCGGATGATGCACCCACAGACCTTCTTCGACGATGTCGGACACCGACATGCGGGGGCTGAGCGAGCCGTAGGGGTCCTGGAACACGATCTGCATGTTGTGCCGGATCGGCAGCATCTCCTTGAATTTCAGGCCCGCGATGGTCTTGCCGAGGAAGACGATGGGTCCTTGCGACGAAATGAGCCGCAGGATCGCAAGCCCGAGCGTGGTTTTACCCGACCCGGATTCGCCGACGATGCCGAGCGTCTCGCCCTTGCGCACCGCGACGTCGACGCCGTCGACCGCCTTGATATAGCCGACGATCTTGCGTAACACGCCGCGCTTGATCGGAAACCAGACCTTCAAATCCTTGGCCTCGACCACCACCGGCGCGTCGGGCCGCAGCGGCGCCGGATCCGGCTTTGGCTCGGCCGCCAGCAGCGCCCGCGTATAGGGGTGTTGCGGAGCGGTGAACACGCCCTCGACCGGCCCCTGCTCGACGATCTTGCCCTCCTTCATCACGCAGACCGTGTCGGCGAGCTTTCGCACGATGCCGAGATCGTGGGTGATGAACAGCATCGCCATACCGAGCCGCTTCTGCAGATCCTTGAGCAGCGAGAGGATTTGCGCCTGCACCGTCACGTCGAGCGCGGTGGTCGGCTCGTCGGCGATCAAGAGGTCGGGCTCGTTGGCGAGCGCCATGGCGATCATCACGCGCTGGCGCTGGCCGCCGGAAAGCTGATGCGGATAGCTGCCAAGCCGGGACTCCGGTTCGGGAATGCCGACCTGGGTGAGGAGCTCGAGCGTGCGCGCCCGCGCCGCCGGCCCGGTGAGCCCCTGATGCAGCAGCAACGCCTCGCCGATTTGCTTCTCGATGGTGTGCAGGGGATTGAGCGACGTCATCGGCTCCTGGAAAATGATCGAAATTTGGTTGCCGCGAACCTGGCGGATGTCGCGCTCGGACAACTGCAGCAGGTCCCGGCCCTCGAACTTGACGCTGCCGGAGGGATGGCTGGCGGACGGATACGGCAGGAGCTTCATCACCGACAGTGCGGTCACCGATTTGCCGGAGCCCAACTCGCCGACCAGCGCCACCGTCTCGCCTTGCTTCACGCTGAACGAGATGCGATCGACCGCGATGGTCTGGCGGCCGGCCTGATGAAAGGCGACCGAGAGATTGCTGACGTCGAGCAGTTTTTCCGCGGCCATGGGCTACCGGAAGGTCTTGCGCGGATCGAAGGCGTCGCGGACCGCCTCGCCGATGAAGATCAGGAGCGACAGCATCACCGCCACCGTCATGAAGGCGGTGATGCCGAGCCACGGCGCCTGGATATTGGCCTTGCCCTGCTTGAGCATCTCGCCGAGCGAGGCCGAGCCGGGCGGCAAGCCGAGGCTCAGGAAGTCGAGCGCCGTCAGCGTCATCACCGAGGATGACAGGATGAATGGCAGGAACGTCAGCGTCGCCACCATGGCGTTTGGCAGCAGGTGGCGGAACATGATCTTCGCGTTCGACACGCCGAGCGCGCGCGCGGCCTGAATGTATTCGAAATTGCGGCCGCGCAGGAATTCGGCGCGCACGAGTCCCACCAGCGAGACCCAGGAGAACAGCAGCAGGATCCCGATCAGCACGAAAAATCCCGGCACCAGCACCGACGAGATGATGAGCAGGAGATAGAGCGACGGCACCGACGTCCAGATTTCGATGAAGCGCTGGAACAGGAGATCGGTCCAGCCGCCGAAATAGCCCTGCACCGCACCCGCAGCGACTCCGACCACCGACGAAATCAGCGACAGGATCAGTCCGAACAGGACCGAGATGCGGAATCCGTAGATGAGGCGCGCGACGACATCAAAGCCCTGGTCGTCGGTACCGAGCCAATTGTATTCAAGGTCGCGGCAACCGCTGAGGCCCTTTTTCTGCACCACCGATTGGCATTGCGCCTCCGTCAACATCCAGGTCGGGGCTGACGGGGCGGGCGTCGGCAGATCGAGATTGTGCGTGTTGTAGGAATAGCGGATCGGCGGCCAGATCACGGTGCCGCCCTTCTCGGCGATTAGCTTGCGCAGATAAGGATCGCGATAATCGGCGGCAGTTTCGAACTCACCACCAAACGCCGTTTCCGGATAGCTCACGAACACCGGGAAATAAGTGCGGCCCTCGAATCGGATCATCAGCGGCCTGTCGTTCGCGATGAATTCCGCGCACATCGACAGCACGAACAGGATCATGAAAATCCACAGCGAGACATACCCGCGCCGGTTGGCCTTGAAGTTCTGCCAGCGCCGCTGGTTGATCGGCGACAGCCAGCCCCGCTTCGGCAGCGGGGTTTCGACCGGCGGCGGCACCGATACCGTGGTCCGCGGCGGTTGGACCTGAATGGTCGTGCGATCGTCCATCAGACCTCCCGGCTCTCGAAGTCGATGCGCGGGTCGACCCAGGTGTAGGTCAGGTCCGAGATCAGCGTGACGACCATGCCGAGCAGGCCGAAGATATAGAGCGTCGCGAATACCACCGGATAGTCGCGATTGATGATGCTTTCGAAGCCGAGCAGTCCGAGACCATCGAGCGAGAAGATCACCTCGATCAGCAGGGCGCCGGCAAAAAATGCATGCACGAATGCCCCCGGAAATCCGGCGATGACGATCAGCATCGCATTGCGGAAAACATGCCCGTAGAGGACCTGGCCCTCGCTGCAGCCCTTGGCGCGCGCAGTGAGGACGTATTGCTTGCGGATCTCGTCGAGGAACGAGTTCTTGGTCAGCAACGTCATGGTGGCGAAGGCGGCCAGCCCGAGCGAGATGATCGGCAGCACCATGTGCCAGAAATAGTCGAGGATCTGCTGCCACCACGGCATGAACGCGAAGTTCTCCGAGGTCAGGCCGCGCAAGGGGAACCAGGCGAAGAACGATCCGCCGGCGAACACGACGATCAGCAGCACCGCGACCAGGAATCCAGGCAGCGCGTAGGCGATGATGATGGCGCCCGACGTCCACACGTCGAAGGGGGAGCCGTCATTCACCGCCTTGCGGATACCGAGCGGGATCGAAATCAGGTAACTGAGCAGCGTCAGCCAGATGCCCAGCGAGATCGAGACCGGCAACTTCTCCTTGATCAGCTCGAGAACGTTCACGTCGCGGAAATAGCTCCGGCCGAAATCGAAGCGCAGATAGTTCCATAGCATCAGGAAGAAGCGCTCGTGCGCCGGCCGGTCAAAGCCGAACTGCTTCTCCAGGCTCTCGATGAATTTCGGATCGAGGCCCTGCGCGCCCCGGTATTTTGCGGCCGCTCCCCCGTCGAACTGCCCCTGGCCGGGTTGCCCGCGCGCGCCGAAATCGCCGCCCTGCGAACCGCCGGGGACGCGCGAACCCGCACCGGTGTCGGCGCCCGACAACACCGCGAGGACGCGCTCGACCGGCCCGCCCGGAGCGAATTGCACGACGACGAACGTCACCAGCATCATCCCGAAAATGGTGGGGACGATGAGCAAGAGGCGCCGGATGATGTAGGCCGTCATTCGACCGATCCTGTGGTGTCTTCAATCATCGTCTCGGGGGCGGCTGCAGCCTTGCAGAGGTTAGCATAGGCGCGCCGGCCGGCGGCATGAATACCAGTAGCTTGCGGGAGGGCCGCCGCCAAAGCGAAATATCGCTGCGGCCGTCATTCATTACGATTGTTTCATCCTGCTCGCTGCGTCTTCGCCGCCCGCTCGCGGTCGTACCACCAGGTTTCCGGGATGCCGCGCGCGTAGCGCGGCTTGGTCGGCGGCCGTCCGAAAATATCCCAATAGGCGATCCAGTGCGACGCCTTATACCAGTGCGGAACCCAGTAGCGGCCGGCGCGGATCACGCGATCGAGCGCCTTGCAGGCGGTCACCAGCGCCGGCCTGCTCTCGGCCGCGATGATCTTGTCGACCAGCGCATCCACCACAGGATCGGCGATGCCAGTGAGGTTTTGCGAGCCCTTGATGGCGGCCGCCTGCGACGTGAAATAACTGCGCAGCGAGTCGCCTGGCAGGGTCGAAAAACTGAACCGCTGCACGGTGATGTCGAAATCGAACTCGTCGACCCGCTTGCGGAACTGCACGGGGTCGACGACGCGGAGACTGGCGTCGATGCCAAGCGTCCCGAGATTCTTGATGTACGGCAGGTGATGCGGCTGAAACGACGGCTCGTCGATCAGGAACTCGACCGAAATCCGCTCGCCGTTGGGCATCACGCGCCGGCCGTCCTTGATCGGGAAGCCGGCCTTCTGCAACGTGGCGCTGGCCTGGCGCAGCAGGCCGCGGTCCTGGCCGGAACCGTCGGTGACCGGCGGCACGAACGGCTCGCCGAACACTTCCTCCGGCACCTTGTCGCGGAACGGCTCGAGCAGCGCGAGCTCATCGGCGCCCGGACGCCCCGCCGCCATCATGTTGGAGTTCTGGAACACCGAATGGGTCCGGTCATACGAACCGTACATGATCGATTTGTTGGTCCACTCGAAGTCGAAGGCCAGGATGAACGCTTCGCGCAGCATCCGGTTCTTGAACTTCTCGCGCCGGGTGTTGAAGAACCAGCCTTGCGCGCCGGACGGCGTATCGTCGGGCAGCACGTCCTGCTTGACGCGGCCGTCCTTGATCGCCGGGAAATTGTAGCGCGTCGCCCAGATGCGCGACGTGAACTCCTCGCGGAAGAGATAGCTGCGGCCGGTGAACCCTTCGAACGCCACGTCGCGATCGCGATAGAACTCGTAGCGGACGACGTCGAAATTGTCGTGCCCGACCGACACCGGCAGGTCGGCGCCCCACCAGTCCTTGACCCGGTCGTATTCGATGAAGCGGCCAACCTCGAACCTGCCGACCTTATAGGCGCCCGAGCCGAGCGGAATCTCGAGCGTGGTCTCGTCGAACGGACGCTTTGAATAATAGGCCCGCGAGAAGATCGGCAGCGACGCCACGAACAACGGCACATCGCGGCCGCGCCCGGCTGCAAAGCGCACGACGACGGTCGCGTCATCGGTCGCTTCGACACCCGACACATCGCGCATGAGCTGGATGATGATCGGATGGCCTTTGTCCTTGAGGACCGACAACGAAAACGCGACGTCGTGCGCCGTCATGCGGCTACCGTCGTGGAATTTCGCCTCCGGCCGCATCCGGAAGCGATAGGTCAGGCCATCGCCGAAATCCGCACCGCCCGCGCCGCCAGCCCGTACATCGCGTCGGGCTCGTCGCCGGCGCGCTTCATCAGGGTCGCGAAGGTGAGCTCCATGCCGAGCGCGGCGTCACCTCGGAAGATGTAGCTGTTGAGCGAATTGAAGGTAAGGAAGTTCTGGTTGAACTGCCGCGTGGAGCCGATCTGGGAGAACAGGCCGCCGCGCGGCGCGTTCGGATTCACATATTCGAACTGTTTGAAGTCGGCGGGGTATTTCAGGTCGCCAAATCCGGACATACCGTGGCGTTCGGCGTCCTGCGCCAGCGCCTCGGAGGTGAGAACCGGCGGGACGACCAAGGTCGCCGCCGCTCCGGCTCCGAGCGCCAAGGCGTTGCGGCGCGTGAGACCGGAGCGGCGCTTCACTGACGGGATCCCGCCTTGGCTGCCCGCTGCGCGTCCCACCACCAGATGGTGGGGAACGCCGCGGCCCCGTAGCGCGGCATGTTTTCGGGATGGCCGAAGCGGTCCCAGCGGGCGGTGCGCATCTTGCCGTACGTCCATTGCGGCACGACGAAATGATGCCAGAGCAGCACGCGGTCGAGCGCCTTGGTGGCGGCAACCAGCTCGGAACGGTTCTTTGCGAAGATCACCCGCTCGATCAGCGCATCGATTGCAGGGTCCTTGATACCGATGAGATTGCGCGAGCCGGGCTGGTCGGCCGCGGCCGAACCCCAGAAGCCGCGCTGCTCGTTGCCCGGCGACAGCGACTGGCCCCAGGAGCCGATGGTGGCGTCGTAATCCCAGGACCGCACCCGGTTCTCGAATTGGGCATCGTCGACGGTGCGCGCACTCACGGTAACGCCCAGACGCTCCAGCGCCGGCTTGTAGAACAGGATGACGCGTTCGAAGGTCGGGCTATCGATCAGGAATTCCACCGTCATGGGTTCGTTGGTCTTCACCGACACCAGCCGGCGATCGCGGATTTCCCAGCCGGCGTCCTTCAACAGCCGCACGCCTTCGCGCAGGTTCGCGCGCACCTGTTCGGGATTGCCACCGGTCGGATTGGTGTAGGGCGTCGTGAAGACCTCCGGCGGAATTTTGCCGCGCACGGTCTCGAGGATCGCGAGCTCCTCGCCTTGGGCAATCCGCGCGACGCCAGCTCGGTGCCCTCGAAATAGCTCGCAATGCGCGTGTACTGTCCGAAGAAAAGCTGCTTGTTCATCTCGTCGAAATCGAACGCGAAATTGAACGCGCGGCGCACCCGCGGGTCGCTGAATTTCGCGCGCCGCGTATTGAAAACGAACGCCTGCATCGCGCCCTGATTGCGGATTGGGAATTCTTCCAGGATCACGCGCTTTTCGGTGCGCGCCGGAAAGTCGTAACGCGTCGCCCAATTGAGCGCGCTGTTCTCGGTGCGCCAGTCGATATTGTCGCCTTTGAAGGCTTCCAGCGCGATGGTCGTGTCGCGGAAATACTCAAAACGGATTTCTTCGAAGTTGTCGCGGCCGACATTGATGTTGAGATCCTTGCCCCAATAGTCCTTCACCCGTTCGTAGATCACGGTGCGGCCGGCGATGAAGCTCTTGACCCGGTAGGGGCCGCAACCGAGCGGTGCTTCAAGCCGCGTTGCGCCGATGTCGCGCTTGTTGCCGTTCGCGTCGGCGGCTTCCCACCAATGCTTGGGGAGCACGTAGAGCTGGCCGACGATCAGCGGCAGCTCGCGATTGCCGGGACCATCGAAGGTGAATGTTACCTCACGCTCGCCGCTTTTCTCGACCTTGGTGACGTGCCGGTAATACGAGGCGTATTGCGGATGATACTTCTTGAACGACTTGAGCGAGAAGATCACGTCGTCGACGGAACCGGGCGGCCGTCATGCCAGCGCGCATCGGCGCGCAGCCGATAGGTCACGCTCGAAAAGTCCGATGGATGCTTGACCAATTCAGCCAGCAGGCCGTACTCGGTGGACACCTCATCGAGCGCTTCCGTCATCAGCGTGCCGTAGAGCAGGTTGAGTTCCCCGGCTAGCGAACCGCGGACACCGGACACCGCCATATTGAAATTGTCGAAGGTGCCGACCGCGATCATCCGCACCGTGCCGCCCTTGGGCGCTTGCGGATTGACGAAGTCGAAATGCTTGAAGCCCGCCGGATATTTGACCTCGTCGAACAGCGAGAGCCCGTGGCGCCAGACCTGCTCCCCGGACGCCGGCTCTTCGGCGCTCGATTGGGCGGCGGCCGGCGTTGCCAGGGACGACAGACCGAGCGTGTCGAGCGCGGGCGCCGCGAGCGCAGCGGCGCTGGCGCGGAGGACGGATCGGCGGGAAAGCGTCATGCATGCTCCAAATGAAAGGGGGACGACACCGTTGGCACAGATTATGTCCGAAATCCGGACCCTCGCCCACTCAGCGCGCGGGCGAAAGCGCGCGGTCGAGCATCACAAATATGTGGCCGGGAACTCATCGGCCATGACCGCACGCGGTCATGGCCGGGCGTCGCGCTGCCCTTACGAAACCGTCATCTGGACTGGCTGCCGGCCGGCGCCTGCGCCGCCTTGGTCAGGTTCTGCGGATTGTCGGACTTGGTGTTGAGGAAAGCGATCAGGTCGGCGCGCTCGGCTGCACGATTGATGCCGGCGAAGGTCATGCTGGTGCCGGGGGCCATGGCCTTCGGGTTCTTGACGAAGTCGCTGATCTCCTGCGGCGTCCAGGCCCCCTTCATCGACTTCTTGAATGCCGCCGAATAGTTCTAAACCGGGCACGGAACCCTTCTCGCGGCCAATCACACCGTAGAGATTGGGGCCGACCAAGTTCCGGCCACCCTTGTCGAAGGTGTGGCAGGCGATGCACTTGTTGTGTGACACCTCGCCCCGCTTGACGTCAGCATTGGCGAGGAGCTCGGCGACCGGCGGATCCGGCTGCGCAGGCGCGGCCTTGTCGCCACCGCCCGCCGGCGTTTCGGGCACGGCGATCTCGTAGCCCGGCTTGGCCAGCTTCTCGAGGACGGAAGTTTGCATTGGCCGCGATGTTCAGCGACAAGAGACCCAGGCACGTGCCCAGGATGGCGCCCATGATCTTGTTGAGTTCAAACGAGTTCATCGCGTCGAGGCTCCAAACGCGGCGAGGAAATGCCGCAGCGACCGTGCGGCGGCGGATGGATAACCCGGTTGCCTGGGTTCTGGCAACCCGTATAACCGGCCAATAACTGGCCAACCCGCGTGGTTTTTTGCGGTTTCCGGCCGCACCAGCAGCTTGACCGAATGGCCGAATCCAGACCCATGGCGGACGCGCAGGTCATCACTGTCATTCCGCCCGGATGGCCTCGACCAGGCTGCCGGGCAAGCCGCTGGCCGACATCGCCGGCCTGCCGATGATCGTGCATGTGCTGCGGCGCGCGGAGGCCGCCGGGACCGGGCCGGTGGTGGTTGCGACCGATTCCGAGGCGATCTTCGCCTGCGTCGAGAAGGCCGGCGGGCGCGCGGTCATGACGCGCGCCGATCACGTCTCGGGCTCGGACCGCATTTTCGAGGCGCTCGCGAGCGCCGATCCGGAGGGCCGCTGCGGGATCGTGCTGAATGTGCAGGGCGACCTGCCGACCATCGATGCCGCCGACATCCGCGCCGCGCTGGCGCCGCTCGCCGACCCGGCCGTGGACATCGCCACGCTGGCGGCCGAGATCGTGCGGTCGGAGGAACGAAACGATCCGAACGTGGTGAAGGTGGTCGGCTCGCCGCTTTCGCCAAAGCGGCTGCGGGCGTTGTATTTCACCCGCGCAACGGCGCCGGCGGGCGATGGTCCGCACTACCATCACATCGGGCTCTACGCATATCGCCGCGCCGCACTGGCGCGCTTCGTGGCGCTGCCGCCCTCGCCGCTGGAATTGCGCGAAAGGCTCGAGCAGCTGCGCGCGCTCGAGGCCGGCATGCGGATCGACGTCGCCGTTGTCGGCAGCGTGCCGCTGGGCGTGGATACGCCCGAGGATCTGGAGCGGGCGCGCGAACTACTTGCCGGTGCCGGTTGACGAGGGGAGTAGTGTCCCAATTCCGAAGTTCGTACGATCTTGCGGCAACTTTTGTATACGAACTTCGGAATCGAAGGACACTACCACTCCATTGATTCTAGTGTGGCTTTGGTTCAGAAGTCCGCACACAGAACTCGCCGCAACGATGTTGCGGACTTCTGAA
>CAVRFL010000004.1:0-575522 GCA_963720385.1 uncultured Alphaproteobacteria bacterium
CCTCACGCGCCTGGCCGCCGGTGCTGACGCAGGCGAGGCCCAGGCTTTTGAGTAGCTTTGCTTCGGACTTGAGGCCGGTGACGACGCCCAGCACGGGCGTCACATCCCATGCATGACGCTGGTCGCGTTGCCGCGCTTCAGGTTGCGGTAGCGCGCCATCGCCCACAGCGGGAAGAACGCGCGATAGCCGTGATAGCGCAGGTAGAACACGCGCGGGAAGCCGACGGCGGTGAAATGCTCTTCGTTCCACACCCCATCTTCGGTCTGGGTCGCGGCCAGATACTGCATGCCCTGCTCGACCGCCGCATCGTCGACCTCGCCGGCCGCCATCAGGCCCAGCACGGCCCAGGCGGTCTGCGACGCCGTTGAACTCCTTGCCTTCGCCGCGCGGCTTGTCGTTCCAATAGGATGCGCCGTCCTCGCCCCAGCCGCCGTCCTCGCGCTGCTTCGCCTTGAGCCACGCAACGGCCTTGCGCATCGCCGGATGACCGGCGGGTACGCCGACAGCGTTGAGCGCGCACAGCACCGACCAGGTGCCGTAGATGTAGTTGGTGCCCCAGCGGCCGAACCAGGCGCCGTCCGCCTCCTGCTCGCGCAGCAGGTAATCGACGGCCGCCTTCACCTTGGGATGCTCCTGGGTGTAGCCGAGCTGCGCCAGCATGCAGAGGCAGCGCGCCGACACGTCCGCCGTCGGCGGATCGAGCAGCGCGCCGTGATCGGCGAACGGGATGTGGTTCAGATAGTAGTATTCGTTGTTGGCGTCGAAGGCGCCCCAGCCGCCGTTCTTGCTCTGCAGCCCGAAGATCCACTCGGTCGCGCGCTCGATGCTCTCGCGATAACGCTCGCGGTCGGTGCGATCCATGATCAGCGCAACCGCGGCGGTATCGTCGACGTCGGGATAGTGCGCGTTGTTGTACTGGAACGCCCAGCCGCCGGGACGCACACCGGGAGAATTGACCGCCCAGTCGCCGTAGACGTCGAGGATCTGCCGGTCCTTCAGCCAATCCATCGCGGGCTTCACCCGCTCCGCCGCTTCGCCGCCGGCCTCCATCATCGCGTGCGCGGCGAGCGCGGTGTCCCACACCGGCGACAGGCACGGCTGGCAATAGGCCATGCCGTCCTTCAGCACCATCAGTTTTTCGAGCGAGCCGCGCGCGATCGCGCGGTCGGGATGATCCTCGGGATAGCCGAGAGTGTCGAACATCATCACCGAGTTGGCCATCGCGGGATAGATCGCGCCGAGGCCGTCTTCGCCGTTCAGCCGCTCGGTCACCCACTTCACCGCGTCCTCATAGCAACGCTCGCGCAGCTTCTTCGGGAACAAGCCTTGCGTGCGCTGAAGGACGCGATCGACGCCGCGGAAGAACGAGGCCCACGCGCCCTTGCGATTGTAGTTGTACCAGTCCTTGACCTGCTCGGGCGGCGTCACGAACAGCTCGCGCACGTCGACCTTGCGCTTGTTGCGCGCCAGCGGGCGCTTCGACATCAGCACCAGCAGCGGCACGATCACCGTGCGCGACCAGTAGCTGACCTTGTCGAGATGGAACGGGAACCAGCGCGGCAGCGCCATGATCTCGACCGGCATCACCGGGACGGCGCGCCACGGCACCTGGCCGTAGAGCGCGAGCTGCGCCAGGGTGAAGACGTTGGATTCCTTTGCGCCGCCGCGGGAGAGGATCGCCTCGCGCGCCCGCTTCATGACCGGAGCGTTCACATGCTCGCCGCAGATCTTGAGCGCGTAGTAGGCCTTCACGCTGGCGGACATGTTGAAGTCGCCGCCGTGGAACAGCGGCCAGCCGCCATGCTCGCCCTGGATCGACCACAGGTAGCGGACGATCTTGGCCTCGAGCACCGGATCATCCGGCTCGCCCAGGAAATGGCGCAGCAGGACATACTCGGCGGGAATGGTGGCGTCGGCTTCCAGCTCGAACGCCCAATGGCCGTCCGGCTGCTGCAGGCGCGCCAAGGCGTCCGCCGCGTTGGTCACGCCGGTCTCGACGCGTCCCAACAGATCAGCGAATCCCTGCTCACGGGCTGCGGCCAGTCCGCGACTGCTCATACTTAGAACCATTCCAATTTACCCACCTTGAGCCGAAGAATGCTTGAACTCGGGCTGTATTTCAACCGCTCTGCAATAATTCGTTAACATCACGAATTTCCGCAATATTGCGAAGCACATGAAAGGATTGCTTGCAGCCCGGTGGAAAGGCCGGGTTACACTGGCGTGGAAGGGCAATTTAGCCAGCAAATAGCAGTCATTCCATGACGCGCCTGCCGCCCGCGAAATCATGGTCGCCATCCCTGTCCCAGCGCATGCTCGCGATTCTGGCGGCCAGCGTGATCGCGGTGGCCGGGCCGGCGGCCCTGGTTTTCTATTTCTTTACGCGCGACGCCGCGATCGCCGACGCGGAACAGTTCGCCGCCACGTCAGCGGATCGGCGTGTCCTGGGCTTGAACTACACGCTGCGCCTCGCCGATACGAGCCTGGCGCGGTTCGACCTCATGCTGCGCGACCGCCTTGCCTTCAGCGGGACAGAAGAGGAAGTCTCGCGCTTCCGCTCGGTGCTGGAGCCCAACAGTGCCGGCATGCTGGTCTCCCGCCGAAAGGAGTTCAACGGGCAGACGCAGGCCGGTGTCTTGTTCCATCCGGAAGCGCCGACCACGGACGAGGTCTACCAACTCCATGCCCGGGCACAGCGCCTGATGACGATCTATGCCGGCGCCGTGGTGCCGCCTTTGGACTCCATGTGGCTGCTGACGCGCGATCTCACCACAGTCATCTACATGCCGCGCGATCCGGAGTTCATCTATCGCGCCACCACCCGTAACAATCACCTGGAATCAGAATGGATCACCCTCGGCGATCCCAAGATCAATCCGGAGCGCGCGATACGGTGGACCCACGCCGGCTATGACCCGGTGCTGCGCACCTGGATCGTCAGCGCAGTTCGTCCCCTCGATCTGAATGGCGCCTGGATCGGAACGATCGGCCACGATCTGTTTGTCGGCGAGCTGGTGCAGCGGCTGGTGGGTCCGGACCAGTTGCCGGGTACCGAGCATTTCCTGGTGGATGCCGACGGCGATCCCATCATCGCCGGCAAGTGGCAGGACGCGTTGCAGCAGAACCGGCTCACCGGCGAGACACGCAGCGCGTTCGACGATACGATCCAAAGCCTGCAGGCGGCGTTCGCCGGACGCGCGGAGGACGGCGCGGCGGTGCGCGCGGAGCTGGACGGGACGACAGTATCTGTATTGATGCGCACGCTGCCCGAAACCGGCTGGCGCTACTATGTCGTGACGCCGATCGCCAGCATCACCGGCAGCGCCTCCAAGGCGCTGCTGCTGTTCGGGCTGACCGCCGCCGTCGCCATCGTGCTGGTGGTCGCGGTCACGCATCTGCTGGTGCAGCGCCAGATCGTAGGGCCGATCCGCCACCTCGCCGACGCCGTGCGCGCGTTTGCCGCCGGCAGGACGGAGGCGCGCGCGACAATCGATCGCGCCGATGATATCGGCGATGTCAGCCAGGCCTTCAATGCGATGGCGGACTACATCGCCAACTCGCACCGCGACCTCACCAACGCACAGCAGGAGCTGCAGCACCGCAACGCGGCGCTGGTCGATGCCAACCGCACCAAATCCAACTTCCTCGCCAACATGAGCCACGAGCTGCGCACGCCGCTCAACGCCATCATCGGCTTCGCGGAGATCCTGCGCTATCAGATGTTCGGGCCGCTCGGCAACGATCGCTACGTCGGCTATGTCGACGACATCCAGCGCAGCGGCCAGCATCTGCTGTCGCTGATCAACGACATCCTCGACATGTCGAAGATCGAGGCCGGCCGCCAGGCGCTGAAGCTGGAGCGCCAGGTGCTCTCGCCGCTGATCGAGCGCAGCATCCGCATGGCGCAGCCGATCGCGGAACGCCGCTCGGTCAATCTGAAGTTCCATGCCAACGGCGCCGACCTCAGCGCCAACTGCGACAGCCGCGCGGTCACGCAGATGGTGATCAACCTGGTGTCCAACGCGGTCAAGTTTTCGCCGCCCGGCGGCACGGTGGACATTCGCCTCGAGCCGTCCAGCCTGGGCGGCGCCAAGATCAGCGTGGCGGACGGCGGCCCCGGCATCGAGGAAGAGGTGCTGCCGCACCTGTTCGAGGCCTACGCGCACCGCGCCGCCCAGACCACGCAGCGCCAGGACGGCGTCGGCCTCGGCCTTGCCATCACCAAGGCGCTGATCGAGCTGCACAACGGCCAGATCCGCGTGGTGACCCAGCCCGGCCGCGGCACCACCATGACCTTGGAACTGCCGCCGGCGGCGCCGTGAAGGCAAGCGCTCGTTGTCACCCCGCATCGTCCCGTATAGCCTGTCATCATGCTGCCCGAACCGCTGCCACCACCGCTTGACCAGGCGCCGCCCGCCCCGAAGGCGGGCCTGGCCGGCCCGCGTGCCCTGATCCTGACGCAGGCGATCGCGCTGGCGGCGGCGGGCGTGCTGGGGGCCGTACTGGTGATCGGCATTCCGCTGCTGTTGCGCCAGCAGAGCGAGGTCGCAGCGGCGCTGTCGGTCGCCTCCGCGGCCACGCCGCGAGAGGTCGCCGAACTCACGCTTCTGCACTGGATCGTGCTGGTGCTGGTGGCGGCCACGTCGATCTGCCTGGTGGTCGCCGTGCTGCGCCTGCTGCGCCACGCCCAGTCGCAGGACGCCGTGCGCAAGGAGGCGCAGGCCCTGCTGCTGCGCGCCGAGCGCGCACGCATGGATGCCGACCAGGCGAATGCCGACAAGTCGCGCTTCCTTGCGGAAGCGGGACACGATCTGCGCACGCCTTTGACCACCATCCTCGGCTACGGCGAGATGATCGAGCGCGAGATGTATGGCGCGATCGGCCGCACCGCCTATCGCGAGGCCGCGCAGCAGATCATCGGCGCCGGCCGCCAGCTGCTGGCGCGCATCACCGACATCATCGAGCTGTCGCGGGTCGAGGGCTCGATCGCCAAGCCGGCGGAGCAGGCGACTTCGGTTGCGACCGTGCTGCGCGAGGCGCACACCTGGGCGGTCGCGACCTTCGCCGCCAGGCGCCTGACCTTCGGCATCCGCATGCCGGAGCTCGACGTCGGCATCCGCGTCCAGCCGCTGCTGATGCGCCAGATCGTGCGCGAGCTGATCAAGGACGCCGCCATGCGCACGCCCGACGGCGGCGCCATCATCCTGGCGGTCGGGTTCGGCGGGGATGGTCGATTGGATCTGTCGATCCGCGACACTGGACCCAATCCCACCCTCGGCACCGGCAGCGCGGCGCGCCGCACCCACGATCACCGCTCGCTGATGATCTCGCGCGCCGACGAGGCCGCCGGCATGAGCCTGATGATCGTGCGCGCGCTGATGGATTCGATCGGCGGCCAGCTGGCGGTGGTCAACACCAGCGGCCGCGGCTCCGAAATCCACCTGCAGTTCCCCATGCACCTGGTGACGCGCGAGGAACGCCGCCTGCGCCGGCGCGCGGTGGCGGCGGACTAGCTGGTCTCCAGGATGAAGTCCGCAGCCGTCACCGTGGCGCTTGTCACTGTCGCCAGCGTCACGGGTCCCAAGCCACCCGCGCTTCCATCCTGATCGAACTGGACGATGGTGTTGGCGCCCGACTTGCTCAGGATCACGAACTTGCCCGCGAACGCATTGTCCGCATCGATGCCGAAGTCCGCGATCAGGTCGCGCAGGTCGATCTTGTCGACGCCCTTCTGAAAGCCGGCGATCTTGTCGTTGCCAAGGGTTGCCAGCTGCGAGGCGAGGTCAATGGAGTAAGAAAACCAGTCGGCGCCCGCTTCGCCAAACAGGGCATCGGCGCCAAGGCCGCCCGTCAGCACGTCGTCGCCGGCGCCGCCTTTCAGCGTATCGCCGTCTGCTCCGCCGACCAGGACGTCGAGGCCACCGCCGCCTGAGAGCACATCCTTGCCGGCGTCACCGTGGAGCTCGTCGATCCCCACACCGCCGGTCAGCGTGTCATTGCCGCCGTTGCCGAACATGGACGTCGGGCCGGTGCCGACCATCGTGATCAGATTGCCTTGACTGTTACCGAACCCGCCGATGACCCCGCTCGAGTCTAGGATGAGGCTCTCGATCTCCTGGCCGTCGTTGAGCTGATAGGTGAACGTGGCGCGGATGGTGTCCTTGCCGCCACCAATGCCCTCCTCGACCACGTCGCTGACATTGTCGACCAGGTAGACGTCGTTGCCGGAACCGCCCTTCAGCGTGTCGGCGCCGCCGCCGCCGTCCAGCGTGTCGTTGCCGGCCTCGCCGCTCAGCACATTACCCTGCAAATTCCCAATCACAATATTGGCCAGGCCGTTGCCCGTGCCCGAGATGGTCGGCACCCCGACCAATGTCAGGTTCTCGACGTTGGCGCCAAGGACATAGCCTTCACCGTCGGCATGCACCGTGTCGATGCCGCCGCCGGCATGTTCGACGATCACATCGCCCGCGCCCAAGACATAGAGATCGTTGCCGGCGCCGCCGGTCATGCTGTCCGCCCCGGCGCCGCCGAACAACGTATCGTTGCCGGTCCCGCCATCGATCGTATCGTCGCCACCATTTCCGAAGATCGAGTCGTTGCCCGCAACCCCGCTCAGCTTGTTGGCAAGCCCACTGGCTTCGATGGTGTTGTGCAGCGCGTTGCCGGTGCCGCTGAAGCCATTGGCGAGCAGGCGCTCGAGATTGGCGCCGAGAGTGTAGTCCGCCAGGAACGAATTGACGCTGTCGAAGCCCTGCTTTGCCAGTTCCGAGATCTTGTCACCGGTGCTGTCGACGACATAGAAGTCGTCGCCCTTGCCGCCGGCCATGATGTCATCACCTTGCCGCCAAGCATGGCATCATTGCCGACGCCGCCCGTCAAAGTATCGTTGCCGTCCCAGCCCTCCATGAGCGCCTCGCCGGCGCCGACCATGGTAATCCGGTTGCCCTGGCTGTTGCCGATCGCGCCGATCTCTCCGTCCGAGTCGAGGAGAAGGCTTTCGATCTCCTGGCTGTCGGACAGATGATAGAAGGACGTGGCGCGGATGGTGTCCTTGCCGCCGATATCCTCGACTACATCGCTGGAGCTGTCGACCAGGTAGAGGTCGTTCCCAACACCGCCCTTCAGCGTGTCATTGCCGGCGCCCCCGTCCAGCGTGTCGTTTCCTGCTTCGCCGGTCAGCACGTTGTCCACGATATTCCCAGTCAGCACATTGGCCAGCCCATTGCCCGTGCCCGAGAAGGCGAAGCCTATCAGCGTCAGGTTCTCGACATTGGCGGCAAGGACGTAGGCGCCAAGGTAGGTCTGCACCGTGTCGATGCCGCCGCCGGCCAGCTCGGCGATCACGTCGCCCGTGTCTTCCCGGATGTAGACATCGTTGCCGGCGCCGCCGGTCAAGCTGTCGGCACCGGAGCCGCCCTTCAAGGTATCGTCGCCGGTTCCGCCATCGAGGGTATCGTTGCCGTCATTTCCGGAGAGGCTGTCCTTGCCGGCAGCTCCGTTCAGCTTGTTGGCAAGCACATTGCCTACGATGAAGTTGCCCAGACCATTGCCGGTGCCGTCGAGCGCAGTCACGCCGAGCTGAAGGTTCTCGAAGTTTGCGCCCAGCGTATAGCTGACGAGCGGGCTGAAAACGTTGTCGATGCCCTGCCCCGCCTGCTCGGCGATCTTGTCGGCAACGCTGCTGAGCTGATAGTAGTCGTTGCCTTTGCCGCCGGTCATCTTGTCGGCGCCGCCCTCGCCGGCGAGGGTGTCATCGCCGTCGCCGCCGGTCAGGATGTCGTCGCCCTCACCGCCATACAACACATCAAAGTCTCCGCCACCCTTCAGGGTGTCGTTGCCGGTCAGGCCGTACATCGTCGCTTGGCCGGCGCCGACCATGGTGATGAGGTTGCCATGGCCGTTGCCGGTGCCGGTGATGCTGCCGCTCGAATCCAGGATCAGGCTCTCGATTTCCTGGGCGTCGGACAGCTGATAGGTGGTGGTGGCGCGGACGGTGTCCTTGCCGCCGCCAACGCCGTCCTCCACCACGTCGAACAAGCTGTCGACCAGGTAGAAATCGTTCCCGACGCCGCCTTTCAGCGTGTCGTCGTCGGAGCCGCCGGCCCCGTCGAGCGTGTCGTTCCCGGCATCGCCCAGCAGCAGGTCGTTTTCCATGCCGCCGACCAGCTTGTCGTTGCCCGCGCCGCCGTTCAGCGTGTCGTTGCCGTCGTCGCCGCGCAGAGTGTCGTTGCCGCCGAATCCATTGATCGTATCGTGATCGAAACCGCCAAGCAGCGTGTCATTGCCGGCGTCCACCCGCAGATTGAGTTTCCTGATCAGCGCCGACCATTTGGCCTCTTCCTGGTCGATACTCTGCGCGTACTCGGCCGGGGTTGAGGTCAAGACGTCGCCGCCTTCGGCCTGGACCCGCTGCTTGACCAGATCGGTCTCCGCCATGGCGCGCAGTTCCTTGTTCACGCGTTCGACGATCGACGCCGGCATTCCAGCGGGTCCGATCAGGCCATAGAGCAGGACGAAGTCGAAACCCGGCAGCCCGGACTCGGCGGCCGTCGGCACGTCGGGCAACAGGCTGAAGCGCCGGGGGCCGGTCACCGCGATGGCGCGCAGCGTGCCGCTCTGGATGTTGCCATGGCAGGCGGCAGCACGCCGAACGAGACCGGAACGTGGCCGCCGATCAGATCGTTCATCAGCGGGGCGGTACCGCGATACGGCACGATCTGCATCTGCAGATTGGCTGCGGATTTGAAATATTCCGCGGTGAGATAGCCGCCGGTGCCGATCGCCGACGTGCCGAAATTGAGCTTGCCCGGCTCCTTTTTGGCGATCGCAATTACGTCGGCGACGGTTTTCGCTGGAAACGACGGATGCGCGATCAGCGCGACAGGCATCGAGGCGATCATGCCGATGGCGGTGAAATCCTTACGCGGATCGTAACCGGCGTTCGCATAGAGGCTTGGATTGATCGAAATGGTTCCGGTGTGCGCCATCATCAGCGTATAGCCGTCGGGCGCCGCCTTCGCGACCGCGCGGGTGCCGACGGTGCCGCCGCCGCCAGCGCGGTTCTCGACCACGACAGTCGCCTTCATGCCGGCCGACAGCCGCTCGGCCGCGATCCGCGCGAGCACGTCGACGCCGCCGCCCGGCGGGAACGGCACCACGATGGTGACGGTGCGCGACGGCCACGCCTGCGCTTGAGCCGGCGTAGACGCGCTTGCCGCCAGCGCAGCCAGGAGACCCGCCGCCGCAACTGCCAGCTTGCGCGTCATCGCCCCCTCCATGATTTCTGGTTCATAAGCAACGGCCAAGCCATCTCAACCGCGCTATGGCGGTTGAGCGGCTTGATTGGGAGGAATTCTACGCTAGGGGCGCGCTAATGGACGCTGGCATCCTGCCGCAGGCGCGCGATCTCGTCCTTCAATTGCAATTTGCGACGCTTCAATTCCGCCACCTTCAGATCATCCGTCGACGGATGCGTGAGCGCCTCGTTGATTTCGTCTTCCAGCGCCCGGTGCCGTCGTTCGAGTTCCGCAAGATGCGCTTGAATGGCCATGTGGCTTCTCTCCTTGTGTCAGATTGGCTGCCTGACCCCGAAATTGTACACCAGCCGGAGCGGAACTTCGACGCTCGTTTGAGTTGTGCATCGCAGCAATCCCCCGGTGAGTTACCAACGTGCAATCGCCTTGCGTCGCCTTGAATCATAAGGAACAAACCGGGATAATTTCCCAGGTTGTGGGCCCCCTCGGGGGGCGACCGCTCGGCCCAACGATGGCGATGACCCCAGAGGAAGAACGTGAGTTGCGCGAGCAACTGGCGCGGCTCCTACAGGAGCACCGCGACCTCGATTCCGCCATCGAGGCGCTGCAGGACACGCCGGGTTCCGACCTGCTCCAGGTACAGCGGCTGAAAAAGCGCAAGCTTTATTTGCGCGACCGCATTTCCTTCATCGAGGACCAACTCACGCCCGACATCATCGCGTGAGCGCCAAGCTCACTCCGCGGTGATCTTGGCGCGCTTGATCACCTCACCCCAGCGCTGGGTGTCCTCCTGGATCAGCCTGCGCATGTCGGCGGGGCTGCCGCCAACCTTGATGATCTCGAGGTCGGTGAACCGTTTCTCGGTTTCAGGATCGTTCATGGCGTCGTTGATCGCCTTGTTGAGCTTGGCGACGATCGCCGGCGGCGTCCCGGGCGGCGCGCTGATCGCGTTCCAGGTGTCGGAGACGAAATTGGGGATACCGGCCTCGATCATGGTCGGGATGTCCTTGAGCACGTCGAGGCGCTTCTCGGTCGTAACCGCGAGGATGCGCGCTCGCTTGCCTTCATGCAGTTTCAGCGCCGACGAGAGCTGCATAAAGATCAGGTCGACATGGCCGGCGACGATATCGTTGAGCGCCGGAGCCGTGCCGCGATACGGCACATGCACCATCCTGGCGCCGGCGAGCGAATTATAGAGCTCGGCGGTGAGGTGCGAGGTCGTGCCGATGCCCTGCGAGGCATAATTGACCTTGCCGGGATTGGCCTTCACGTAGGCGATGAACTCCTGCACCGTCTGGGCCGGGAAATCGTTCTTCACCAGCAGCGTGTTCGGAAAGGTGCCGAGCACCGCCACCGGCTCGAACTTCGACGGATCGAAGTTGAGCTTCTTATACATGAAGATGTTGGTCGTAAGCGCCGCCGGCACCGACGCCAGCAGCGTGTAGCCGTCGGGCGCCGAGGTGTAGACGGCTTCTGCGCCGATATTGCCGCCGGCGCCGCCGCGGTTCTCGATCACCACCGGATGTCCGAGCTTCACTGCCAGTTTGTCGCCGACGACGCGCGTGACCGTATCGATGCCGCCGCCGGCCGGATTGGAGACGATGATCCTGACCGGCCGGTTCGGAAAGTCGGCCGCCGGATCCTGGGCGCGGACCGGCGCGAGCGCCAGTAGCGCGCCGGCGACGGCCAGCAGGGCGACGCGCCTGATCGAGTGCTGTTTCAGCATCAAAACCTCCATCGGACGGAAAGCGTTCGGCTTTCCGATAGTCGATCTCCGGCTTCCTGCGAATGTGGCACATTGCGCCTGGGCCGGCAAAATCGCGGAACCTGGCGTCGTCAGTGCGAGTTCCGAACGACCATCACGAGAAATTAATCAGGCCGGTCGAGGTCACTCCGCCGCATGCGCGGCGCGTCGTACCGCCTTGCGCGCATACATAGCGCGGTCGGCCCGCTCGATCGTCTCTGCCGGCTGGTCGAGCGGCAGCAACAAAGCGGAACCCGCGGAGGCCCTAACTGTGAGCGCCGCGCCATCATGCGCGGCGGTGGTGCGGCCGATCGAGGCCTCCACCGTCAGCGCCTTGGCAACTGCGTTGGCTTCGTCACAGTTCCAGAGCAGCAGCGCGAACTCGTCGCCGCCGATGCGTGCCACGATGTCCGACGCGCGCACGTGGCGTCTGAGGACGCTCGCCACCGCCCGCAACATCGCATCGCCGGCGGAATGCCCATGGCGGTCGTTGATGCGTTTGAAGTCGTCGAGGTCGAGATAAAGCAATGCGACGCCGGTGCCGTGGCGCTTCACATAGGCGAGCGAGCGGGCGAGCTCGCGTTCGAACGCGCGGCGGTTGGGGAGTTCGGTCAGCGGATCGATGTCGGCGCGTGCTTTGAGCGCGGCGAGTTGCCCGCGCGCCGCCGCAAGTTGCTGTTCGAGACGTTTGACCTCAACCGCCAGCAGCGTCACGTCGGAGCCCTTGGGGCGCCGCGCGGTCTTCGCACCTTCCGCCGGCACACGCTGCCGCCGCTCCGGCATTTGCGTGCGCTCGCGCGCAGGCTTGGTTGCGGGTTTTGTCTTGACGCGCCTGTCCGGCTTGCCTTTCGGCATCGGCCACCACTCTCCCGAATCGTCTCGGGAGGATAGCGGCCGCATGTCGATGGTCAAATTACGCCGCAGTCCGGGACTGGCGGCGCGTGGGCATCCAAGTGCGCAACCGCGCCAACCCGCGGATGCGCCATTCGCGCATGTTCTCGACCGCCATCAGCATCGCGGGCGTGACGATCAAGGTGAGCACGGTCGCAAAGCCGAGCCCGAACACGATGGCAGTGGAGAGGTTGATCCACCATTGCGTGGCCGGCGCGCCGACGGTGATTTCGCGCGTCATGAACTCGATGTTCATGCCAAACGCGATCGGCAGCACGCCGAGGATGGCGGTGACCGCCGTGAGCACCACCGGCCGCGCGCGCTCGCGGCAGGTTTCGAGGATGGCGTCATGGGCAGCGACGCCCTCGCGCCGCAGCCGGTCGTAGGTGTCGATCAGAACGATGTTGTTGTTCACGATCACGCCCGCGTTCGCGATCACGCCGATGCCGGCCATGACCACGCCGAACGGCTGTCCCATGATCAGCATGCCGAGCATGACGCCGAATGTGGACAGCAGCACCGCCGTGAGGACCAGGCCGACGGAGGTCAGCTTGTTGAACTGCGCCAGCAGGATCGCGAAGATCAGGAAGATCGCGGTGCCGAACGCCTTGAGCAGGAACGCGGACGCCTTCTCGCGCTCCTCGTCTTCGCCCTTGAGCTTGAAGTAGACGCCGGGACCGAGGTCGGCCTTGGCTAGCTCGTGCTGGATCTCCTGCTGCACGCGCGCGGTCTGCACGCCTTCGGCGACGTTCGCCGACACCGTCGTCACCCGGTTGCCGTTGACGCGATGGATGAAGCCGACACGCTGCGATGGCACGCGCTGGACGAAATTGCCGATCGGCACGTGGCCGGACGGGGTCTGGATGTGCAGCTCGTCGATCTGGTCGAGACTGCGCCGCTCAGGCGGGAAGCGCACCAGGATGTCCACCGCCTTGTCGCTGTCGGCGGGGCGGTATTCGGTCGCCTTGAGGCCGTTGGTGACGAGCTGCACCGCTGCGCCGACGGTGTTGACGCCGGCGCCGTATTTGGCGGCCTCCGCCTTGTCGACCTGGATGGTCCAGTCGATACCGGGCAGCGGCTGGCCGTCGTCGAGATCGCGGATGTCGCCGCGGGCCGCAAGCAGCGCCGCGACCTTGCGCGCGGCCGCCGGCAGCGCCGCCGGATCGAGTGCGGCCAGTTGCACCTGGATTGGCTTGCCGGTCGGCGGGCCGGCGCGCGGCGCCGTGACCTCGACCTGGATTCCGGGGATGTCCGCGGTGCGCTCGCGGATCGCATCCATGATCTCGTGCGCCGGCCGCCGCGTCTGCCAGTTGGCGAATTCGAACTGGATGACGCCGATCGTGTCTTCGGTCAGCTCGCCCATGCCGCGCGGCTGCTCGCCGATGCGGGCGTAGACGGTGGCGAGGCCCTGGAACGCGAGCACGCGCTTCTCGACCTCGGCGATCAGCCGGTCCTTCTCGTCGAGCGAGAGATTGCCGCGGCCGTGCACGACCACCTGGCCGTAGTCGGGCTCGACGTTCGGGAAGAACTCGACGCCACGGCCGAACTTGCCGTACGCCATCTGCACCGCCACCAGGAGCAGCGCGGCCAGCGCCATCGTCATGCCGGGACGGCGCAAGGCGAGCTTCACCGTGCGCATATAGGGCCCGGTGTCCTTGGTGCGCTCGTCACGCCTGATCGGCGCCGCCTTGCCAAGCATGGCGCCGAGCGTGGGCGTGAAGAACAGCGCCACCGCGAGCGAGGCCGACAGCGTCGCGATCAGCGTGATCGGCAGGTATTTCATGAACTGGCCGACCACGCCCGGCCAGAACAGCAGCGGCGAGAACGCCGCGATACGGGTGAGCGTCGCCGCGATCACCGGACCCGACATCCGTTTGGCGGCGAGCGAATACGCCTCCTTCGGCGGCATGCCCTCGGCCATCCGCCGCTCCGCGTATTCGGACACGATGATGGCGTCGTCGACCAGCATGCCGACCGCGAGGATCAGCGAGAACAGCACCACGATGTTGACGGTGAGCCCGGCGAGCTGGAGCCCGAGCACGCCCGCGAGGAACGAGGCCGGGATCGCGATGCCGATGAACAGCGAGGCGCGGAACCCGAGCGCGAACAGGATGATCACCGCGACCAGGAGCACGCCGGTCGCGACCGAATTCTGCAGATCGCCGAGCATCTGACGGATCACCTTCGACTTGTCCTGCGTAAAGGTGACGTGCACGGCCTCCGGCCAGGTGCGCTGCATCTGCGTGACGATGTATTTCACCGTATCGACGACTTCGATCAGATTGGCGCCGGTGCGCTTCGACACCTCGATGGTCATGGCCGGACGGCCGTTGACCCGCGTAACCGACGTCGCGTCCTTGAAGGTCGGCTTGATCTGGGCGATGTCGGAGAGCGTCACTGTCGCGTTCGCCGACGCGACCAGCGGCACCTTGAGAATGTCCTGCGGCCGCTCGAACAGCGACGGCACCTTGACCGAGAAGCGCCCGCTCTGGCCCTCGATCGCGCCGGCGGCGATCAGCGTGTTGAATGACTGCGTGATCTGCCCAAGGGTATCGAGGGAAATGCCGTAGCTGCGCATCTGCATGGGATCGATGATGATCTCGACCGCCTCGTCGCGCGCGCCGCGCAGCTCCGCCGCCAGCACGCCGGGCGCCTGCTCGATGGCGTTCTTGGCCGCCCGCGCAATCCGCAGCAGCGTCCGCTCCGGCACGTCGCCGGACAGCCCGACCACCAGCACCGGATAGAGCGAGAGGTTGACTTCCGTGACCTGCGGCTCGTCGACGTCGCGCGGCAGATCGTGCTTGGCGTTGTCGACCTTGGCGCGCACGTCGGCGAGCGCGGCCTTGGAATCGAAGCCGGCCTCGAACTCGAGCAGCACGTAGCCGCCGCCCTCATAGGCGGTCGAGCGCATCTCCTTGACGTTGCCGACCGACTTGAGCTGGGTCTCGACCGGCCGCAGCAGCAGCCGCTCGGAATCTTCCGGGCTGATGCCGCGCTGCGTGAGTTGCACGAAGATGATCGGGATGCGGACGTCGGGCTCCGCTTCCTTCGGGATCGTCACATAGGCGACCGCCCCCGCGACCAACAGGAACACGAGCGTCGCGATCGTCAGACGCGCGTGATTGATGGCATAATCGATCAAGCGGGACATCTCACCATTCTCGTTTTTGTTATTTCACCGTGGCGGTGACCTCGGCCGCTGCGACCACCGTCTCGACGGTCTGGCCTTCGCGGACGAAATCCTGGCCCTGCACGATCACTTGCGCACCGTCGCGAAGGCCGGCGACCCACATGTAGGTCTGCTCGTCCTCGACCACGCTGACCCGGTTGAAGGCAACCGTTCCGTCGGTGCCGACAGTGCGCACGCCGATGTCGCCGGTCGATGCGATGGTGAGCGCGGAACGCGGCACCCGCGCCGCCGGCGTTGGCTTGACCGGAATGGCGACCTCCGCGGTGATACCGTCGGGGATCGCGCCGTCGCGATTGGGAAGCTCAATCTCGACGCGATAGGTGCGTGTGCCCTGGCTCGCGGTCTTGGCGACGAAGCGGACCTTTCCCGACAGCTTTTCGCCGGTGATGAGCTTGACCTCTGCGGTGTCGCCGACGCGCAGGCCGGCCAGCCTGCGTTCCGATACCTCGACCACCGCCAGCATCGGATCGAGCGCGACGACCGTTGCGATCTCGCGCCCCATCATCGGAAGCGCGGCGCCGCCGACTTCGACCGTCACGTCATGCACGATGCCGCCGAAAGGCGCGCGCACAAATCCGCGCTCGAGCTCGGCTTGGGCCGCGGCCAATGTGGCCTCGGCTGCCGCAAGCTGCGCCTCGAGATTGACCAGTTCGAGCTTGGGCACCGCACCCGACGCGATCAGCCTGCGCTTGGCATCAAGCTCGGTCCGGCGCTGGATTACGAGCGATTCCGCTTGCGCCACCTGGGCCTTGCGCGCGTCGTCGGAGAGGACGGCGATGATGTCGCCTTCCTGCACGCGCGCGCCGCGGCGGACGCGCAATTCGGTCAGCACGCCGCCCGAGCGTGCGGCTACGGTCACGCGCCGGTCGGCCTCGGTGCGGCCGGCCAGCACAAGCTTGCGGCCGTGCTCGACCACCTTCGCCTCGATGACGGCGACGCGGAACGGCTTCTTGGCCGCGCCGTCGCTGCGAACCGAAGCGCGGCTCTCGGCGGTCTCGTGCGGCAGGAAGTGCCCGGACGCGATCCAGAGACCCGCGGCGGCGACGATGCCGACCGCGGCGATACGACTTGCTTTCATTCTGCCCCCTCCTTGGCGCGCACCTGGTTGTGGGTGCGGCTACCGAGCATGTGACGCGTGATATCCATGAAGACCGGCAGCAGCGCCTTGGCGTCGAAACCCGGATCGAGCGCGCGCCGCCACCAAACGCCGTCGGCGATGACCATCAGCATGGTCACCGCGGCATCGAAATCGAGATCGCGCGCGATGTCGCCGCGGTCGGCGGCGGCGCGCAGAAGATCGATCAGCCATTTCTTCACGTCGGCGTCGAACGCGGCCGAGATTCGCGCGATCTCCGGATGACGCCGGGCCTCCGACATGATCTCGGTGCAGAGCTTCACCTGCTCGTCCGGCCGTTCGGAGAAATGGTGATAGGCCATGCCCTCAAGCACGGCGAAGAAGCCCCGCGACAGATCGGCGCTGGCGAATTCCTGGGCGACCTCGGCGCGGTCGCGCTCGGCGATGCCGGCGATCAGTGCCTCTTTCGAGGGGAAGTAGCGGTAGAGATTGCCCGGGCTCATGCCGGCCTCGTGGCAGATGTCCTGCATCGAGGCGCCGTGAAAGCCCGAGCGCACGAAACAGCGCTGGGCCGCAGCAAGAATCTCCGACCGGCGGTCGGATTTGGGCCGGGGCTCTTTCACCCGGACTTCAGCGCTCGGCACGGCGGCGCGTGACATGGCGGCTAGCCCCCGATTTTGCAAAGCAGCAATTAGAGAATGAACGTTCATTCTCAGAGAATCAGGACAGTGTCAATCCCAGCGGGATACCCCTACTTATTGGGAACCCGAGCGGGCCATGGGATGGCCAAACAAGAAAACCAGTCGAGGAAACAATGCGCTTAGCGGTGCTGGGAGCGGTCTATTTGCTGGCTGGGATGGCGCCGGCGTTCGCCCAAGGCGAGCCGAACCTCGCGGGCAAGACCGTCCGCATGGTGATCGGCAGCGCGACTAGTGTGGCGGTTCAGAAGTCCGCAACATTGTTGCGGCGAGTCCGAATTGCGGACTTCTGAACCTAAGCCACACTAGAATCAATGAGTTGCTAGTGTCCTTCGATTCCGAAGTTCGCATTGGAGGCCGCCGCGAAATCGTGCGAACTTCGGAATCGGGGCACTAGCCCGGGACTTACGATCTGCTCGGCCGCGCCGTCGCCCGCCACATCGGCCGGCACTTGCCGGGCCATCCGGCGGTGGTGCCGCAGAACATGCCCGGCGCGGGCGGCCTGGTGGCGGCCAACCACATCTACAACGTCGCGCTCAAGGACGGCACCGCGATCGCCATCTCCAACAAGGGCGTGGCCGGCGCCGCGATCGCGGGCGTGCCGGAGGCGCGCTTCGACGCCAGCCGGATCACCTGGCTCGGCACGCCGTTCACCGAAACCAGCGTCTGCTTCGCCTACAATTCGCCGCGCCTTCAGGTGCGGTCGGTCAACGACCTCTACGAGAAGGACCTGCATGTCGGATCGCTTGGCGCCGGCACCGTGGCGACCGCCTATCCGCGTGCGCTCGCCGCGCTGCTCGGGCTGAAGTTCAGGCTCGTGGGTGGTTACGCCGGCTCGAACCAGATCTATCTCGCCATGGAGCGCGGCGAGGTCGAGGCGATCTGCGAAGGCATCGACGGCGTGATCGCGAAGCGGCCAACCTGGATTCCGGAGAAAATCATCACGCTGCTGCTGCAGGGCGGCGCTGCGCCCAATCCCGACCTCAAGGACGTGCCCTTCATCATCGACCACGCCAAGAATCCCGACGACCGGCTGGCGCTGGAGTTCCTCTATGCCGCGGAAGGCATCGGGCGGCCGTTCTTCGCGCCGCCCGACCTGCCGCCGGCGGTGCAGGCGATGTTGCGCAACGCGTTCGACCGCACCATGCGGGACCCCGAATTCGCCGCCGATGCGAAGAAGCTCGGTTTTGATCTGCGGCCTGAGAACGGAGACTATCTCACGGCGCTGATGCAGCGTATGGCCGCGACGCCCAAGCCGATCAAGGACAAGGTCGTCGAGCTGACCCGGTAACGCGACCGTATTCAAACTTGCGTGACACGTTTGGTCACGCGAGCACGCAGCTTTCGAATTCTCGTGCGATCCGCGATTCCTGAACCCGCGTTTAGCCCGCCATGAACTGATCGTCAGAAACCCGTTATTTTCGGGCACTTTTTTGCCACAGGACAGGGGTTCAATGATCAGCAGTCGGGGGGCTGGGACCTAGAACTCGTGCAAGGAGGAATGCCCGATGAAAAAGGTTCTGTTATCGCTCGCCGCTACTCTGATCATGGTTGCCGGCTTCGCTACCAATGCTGATGCACAGCGCGTACGAGGTGGTCCGGGACTCCACCGCGTTGGCGGCGCCGGCATCGTTGGCGGCCCAGTCGGAATCCGCCGCGCCGGCATTGTCGGCGGCCCGCGCTGGGCCGGCGGCGCCCGCTGGGCCGGCGGTCCCCGCTGGTGGGGACACCGGCGCTTCGCCCGGTTCGCTGGCGTTGGATTGGGCATTGGATTGGTGGGCGCCTATCCCTACTACGCCGGCTACGGCGGCTACGGCGGCTGCTACCGCTGGCGCCTGGTTCCCACGTACGTCGGACCGCAGTGGCGGCTGGTTAACTTGTGCTACTACCCGGCGTACGCCGGTTATGGCGGTTACGGCGGTTACGGCGGCTACGGCGGCTACTGATACTGACGCGTCCTGATCAAGTGCGACCGGCGCGTCACCACCAGCGCCGGTCGCATCCGCGCGCGCCGGACGTTGCCCTGCCGGTTTGCCGGATGCCATAACCCGGTCGCGCCGTGACGGCGCCGCGCGACCCGACCATGGTGATGATTCTCGGTTTCCTGATCTCGTTTGCCGCCGGCTGGTCGGTCGCGGCCGCTGACGCGCTGTTTCGCGCCGAGGAGCGGCCCGGCATCTTCCGCGGCACGCCCGGGATGATCCTGCTGCTGACCGTGGCCGGGGTCGGCGGCCTCACCATCGCCGGCGCGGTGATCTGGTTTCTCCAGTCGATGATCTCGGCGGCGGTGCTGGTGATCCTGGCCGGCGGCCTGGTGCTCGGCGGCGCCGCCTCCAGGAAGCTGCACGCGAATGCCGCCGGCGCCGCCAACCGCATGATGATGGGGCTCGCCGTCCTGCTCGTGCTTTACGGCCTGGTCTGGACCTATCTGCCACCGCCGCCGCTCGCTCCGCCGAACCCGCCGGAGGCGCCTGCGACCGTACCGCCATCAAGATAGCGGTCCAGTGGACTTCCCGAGGTCTTTCTGGTATTTGCGCGCCCCAGAAGCGGTGTGTCGTGGCCTTGATCCACGCCGCCGCACCAGGAACTCAACCCGCTCGATCTGAAAGGCAACGCCGCGTGCAAGTTCTCGTCCGTGACAACAACGTCGACCAGGCCCTCAAGGCGCTCAAGAAAAAGATGCAGCGCGAGGGCATCTTCCGCGAGATGAAGCTCCGCGGCCACTACGAAAAACCCTCCGAGAAGAAGGCCCGCGAACGGGCGGAAGCGATCCGCCGGGCCCGCAAGCTCGCCCGCAAGCGCCTGCAGCGCGAGGGCCTGCTCCCGATGAAGCCCAAGGTGGTCCCCGGTAGCGGACCGGGCCGCGGCGCTCCACGCCGCTCGGGCTGAGCTATCCCACGAGATTTTTCTCACGCGCGGGCCCCACGGCCCGCGCTGTCGTTTTCGGGATCAGTCGAATTTTTCAGCCACGAACGTCCTGGCCGCCTCCACCGCGCCAAACGATCCCAAATTTTCGTGCCCGCCGCCGGCAAGGCGCACGAAGCGCTTGGGCGACGTGATGAGCTTATAAAGAAGCTGGCCGGAGACGATCGGCACGACCTCGTCGCGGTCGCCGTGCATGACCAGCACCGGCACCGTCACCTTGGCCGCCCGCAAATCGGAGCGGAACTGATCCTTCATCAGCCATCGCACCGGCAGGAACGGATAGACCCCAGCGGCAATATCAACGGCTGAGAGGAAGGGCGCTTCCAGCACGATGCGTGCAACCGGCCGCTCGGCGGCGAGTGCGAGCGCGACACCGGAGCCGAGCGACTCGCCCCACAGCACGATCCGGTCGGGCGTATAGCGTTTCGTCGCAAAGTCGTACGCGGCGCGCGCATCGTCGATCAGTCCCGCTTCGGTCGGGCGGCCGGTCGAACCGGCATAGCCGCGATAGCTCAGCGCGACGAGGCCCTCGCCCTGCGCGGTCAATTCGCGGAAGCGGTCGACGCGATAGCGCAGCGCCCCGCCATTGCCGTGGAAGTAGAGCCAGACCGGGCGATCGCCGCGCGGCGGGATGTGCCAGACGATCACGCGCGCCCCATCCGGCGTGTCGAGCACGACCTCCTCGGCTTCCGCCAGGCCCGCGTCGGCCGGCGGCGTGCGGAAGGTTTCCGGGAAATACATCAGCCCGCGCTGGGTCACATACATCAGCGCCACCAGCGCGGTGTAGCCGGTCGCCAGGAAAATCAGGAGCCACTTCCATCCGGCCATATGATATCCTGCGCTGTCAGGAACCCGCTTCCGAGCGCGGGCGTTAGCTTACGGGTTCTCTCTTCTGAAGAGGAAGATGCCATGGCGACGATGGTGAAGGGAACGGAAGAGCAACTGATGCAGGCCCTGGGCGCCGGCGTCGTTCAAATCTGGAGTCATCTGCCGCCGGACATCCAGCACGAACTGTTCGAGGAGGCGATCACCTGCCTCGGGGAGCGGATGCGGCACCAGCTTGCCCTGTTCCTGCACGACCACCATGCCCGCACCGATTTTCGCAACCGCGGCATGCTGGAGCCGGACAGCCTCGGCGGGTAATAGCCTTTCGCGACGCTTTCATGACGGCTGTCGGACCGCGCTAACCGGCTGATTTCGGGCCCATTCTCCCGGCTCAAAAAATTCGAAAAAATTTTGCGTGCCGTGTCGATTTTGCCGGCTGCTGTTCGTCGTGACGGTATAGCCCGGCAATGGTTCGCTGACCGGGGCCCCAACAGAGAAGGAGATACGGCAATGCGTTTCATGATCCTGGTCAAAGCCAGTAAGGAGTCCGAAGCCGGCGTCATGCCGTCACAAGAGATGCTGACCGCCATGGCGGACTATCACGAGCAACTGGCCAAGGCTGGCGTGCTGCTCGATGGCAACGGGCTGCATCCATCCTCCAAGGGCTGGCGGTTCACATGGTCGGGCGGCAAGAAGACCTATACCGACGGCCCGTTCACCGAGGGGAAGGAACTCGTGGCGGGCTACACGATGATCCAGGTGAAGTCGAAGGAAGAAGCGCTGGAATGGACCAAGCGCTTCCCCAATCCCGGCATCGTCGACGGCGAGATCGAAGTCCGCCAGATGTTCGAGCTGGAAGACTTCACGCCGGGCGAAGCCATCGACCGGTTTCGCGAGATGGGCGTCGCCGTCAAAAAATAGCGTTCACGCGCTGCGATACTCACGCCGAAAAATCTCAGTCACAAAAATCGCGTCACGTGTCGATCCACCAAGCCTGCATTCGACGTGAACCATAGAGCGGGCTCGCCAGCCGTGCTTGACGAGGCTCGCTCGCAACTGAAAGCCATCAGGAGAGAGACATGCGTATTTTAGGAATGCTCAGAGCCACCAAGGAATCCGAAGCCGGCGCCCCGCCGAGCAAAGAGCTCATGGAGCGGATGGGGACCTTCATCGGCGAAGTCATGCAGGCGGGCGTGCTGCTCGCGACCGACGGGCTGCACCCCAAGCTCCAAGGGTAAGCGCGTGAAGCTCGCGAACGGCAAGGTCACTATCACCGACGGTCCCTTCACGGAATCGAAGGAGCTGGTCGCCTCTTACGCCCTGTTCCAGGTCAACTCGATGGACGAGGCGATCCTGTGGACGAAGCGCTTCCTCGATGTCCTGGGCGAAGGCGAATGCGAGTTGCGCCCGATCTTCGATCCCGCGGACTTCTCGCCCGAGGCCTTTTCGCCGGAACAGGCGGCACGCGAAGAGGCGTGGCGCCAGGACATGGATAAGAAGCTGGCGAAGCAGTAGTCGGCACGGCCCGGCGCCCCCGCGTGATTGAGCCGTGACGATGGTGTATCGGTAGCCGCCATGGCTGCCGATACACCGCCGACCAATAAATCCGCGACCGATCCATATCGCGCAATCGACGCGGTCTGGCGGATCGAGCAGGCGAAGCTGATTGCCGGTCTCGCCCGCATCGTGCGCGATGTTGGCCTGGCCGAGGAACTTGCGCAGGATGCGCTGGTCGCCGCGCTCGAGCAGTGGCCCGCTTCGGGCATTCCGGACAAGCCGGGCGCGTGGCTGATGACCACCGCGAAGCGCCGCGCAATCGACCAGCTGCGGAGGCACAAGCTCGCAGAACGCAAGCACGCCGAGATTGGCCGTGAGCTTGATTCCCAACAGGAGTCGGTCCTCGAGACCATCGACGAGGCGATCGACGACGATATCGGCGACGACCTGCTGCGGCTCATATTCACCGCGTGTCATCCGGTCTTATCGACCGAAGCGCGTGTTGCGCTCACGCTCCGCCTGGTCGGCGGCCTCACCGCCGACGAAATCGCGCGCGCTTTCCTGGTGTCGGAGCCGACCGTCGCGCAACGCCTGGTTCGCGCCAAGCGGACGCTCACCGAAAAGCGCATTCCGTTCGAGGTTCCCCGCGGTGCGGATCGGGCTGAACGCCTCTCGTCGGTGCTCGAAGTCCTCTACCTCGTTTTCAACGAGGGCTACACCGCGACCGCGGGCGATGACTGGATGCGGCCGCAGCTCTGCGAGGAGGCGCTGCGCCTCGGACGTACCCTGGCCGGCCTCGCGCCCGACGAGGCGGAGGTGCATGGCCTGGTCGCGCTGATGGAAATCCAGGCGTCGCGCTTCGGAGCGCGGACGGGTCCGTCGGGCGAGCCGGTGCTGCTGCTCGATCAGAATCGCGCGCGCTGGAACCAGCTCCTCATCCGCCGTGGCCTCGCCGCGCTCGACCAGGCCGAAACGACAGTGCGCGCCGCGGGGCAGCAACTCGGGAACTATGCGCTCCAAGCCGCGATCGCGGCCTGCCACGCGCGGGCGCGCACGGCGGAGGAAACCGATTGGCTCAGGATCGTCGGTCTCTACGGGGCGCTCGCCGAACTCGCGCCCTCCCCGGTCGTCGATCTCAATCGCGCGGTGGCGCTCTCTTTTGCCTTTGGACCGGAAGCCGGGCTCAATCTCGTCGATGCGATCGGCAAGGAGCCGGCGCTCCAGAACTACCACCTGCTGCCGGGCGTGCGCGGCGATCTGCTGGTCAAGCTCGGCCGTCACCAGGAGGCGCGCGCCGAGTTCGAGCGCGCGGCGTCATTGACGCGCAACGAACGCGAACGGGCGTTATTGTTGAAACGCGCGGCGGAGTGCGAGAAGAACGCTGCAGCGCTATAGTTGAGTCATGGCGGATTGGCATCTCATTGAATTGCGCGCCGCGCTGGAGAAGCGTGGCTGGCGGGTCGCGGCGGAATTGCCCGGCGATGATCGCCGGATTTCCGCCAGTTGGGATATGAAACGCGTGGGCGATCCTCGCAATCTAAGAATTGATTTTGAAGGGTTAGATGGAAATGGAAGCGTCCTTCCCTTGTCTGAAAGCTACGCTTGCGGCGCGCGGGGAACCCCGCATTCATTGTACTTTGGACGGCGTGGTGAACGTGACTCTAAAGTACGGGAACGTTGGAATTCCGAACTTACCGCCTTCGTTGAAGCCGTGAGCAATGCCAATGACGGCTGATAAGCTTCGGGGCTACCGCCGCCCCGTCGCCTTCGCGATCTCATCCGCCCATTTCTCCTCGACCGCCTTGCGGCGCTCGGGACTGGCGGATGCTACCTCCGGGAATTCGTGGCGCCAGGCCCACGGACGGCAGGCGTTCACGATGGCGCGGGTGTTCTCCCACGGCGGCTCGCGCAGCATCGGATCGAGCGGCGTCGACCACGCGCGCTTGATGTATTCGATATCGACCACCGGATCGCAGCGGGTCGACATTGCCCAGATCACGTCGTCGAGATTGGTCGGATCGATGTCGCTGTCGACTACCACCACCCAGCGTCCGGCGTAGTTGCCGGAGTGGCAGCCGGCGACCAGCATACCGGCCTGCTGGGCGTGGCCCGGGTGCATCTGCTCGATCGATACGACCGTGAACATGCGGATGGCGCCGGCTTCGTGACACCACACGCCCTTCACGCCGGACAGTCCCGCGCTCTCGATCTCGTCCCAGATCATTCCGGACTGCACGATGCACTTGGCGAACGATACATCCGTTGGCGGCCGCATCGGCGACGCCATGGTCAGGATCGGATCGTTGCGGTGATAGACGCGGCGCACCCGCACCACCGGCTCGTCGCGCACGTGGCTGGCGTAATAGCCGGTGAACTCGCCGAACGGGCCTTCCGCCCGGGTCTCGTCGTGGCGGAATTCGCCCTCGAGCACGATCTCGGCGTTCGCCGGCATCGGCAGGCCGTAGAGCTCGCTCGCGATCGTCTCGTAGGGACGGCCGCGGTGGCCGCCAGCATAGGCATATTCGGTGGTGCCGTGCTTGATCTCGTGGCTGCCGGCGAGGAACAGCACGGGATCGAGCCCGCAGCAGATCAGCACCGGACAGGGCTTCCCCTGCTTGAAATACTTTTCGCGGATCAGGCGGCCGTGCTTGCCGGGTGAAATCCAGACGCCGGCATTGTGCCGGTCGTGCGCAACGGTGCGGTAGGTACCGAGATTGACCCAGCCGGTGTCCGGGTCCTGCATGATCACGACGCAATAGGTGCCGATGTAGCGGCCGCCGTCCTTCTCGTGGATCATCGGTACCGGGAACTTGAACAGATCGACGGCGACGTCGCGATCGATGTTTTCGAGGACCGGCCCGCTCGTCACCGTCACCGGCGGGATCAATTGGAAATTGTTCTTCATCCGGTCGCGGTAGGCCTTCACGACCGTGGTCGGATCGTCGCTGTCGGGAAAGCCGAACGAGAAGGCGACCCGCCGGCAGGAATTGTGCAGGCCGGAGACGATGCGCATGCCGGGCGGATAGTCCTTGATGCGGTCGAACAGCACCGCCGGCGAGCGGCCCGGATTGGAATGCGCGAAGATTTCCGCCAGCACGCCGATCTCGAGATTCCAGTCGGCGCCATCGATGCGCGCGAGCTGGCCGATGCGGTCGGCATAATCGACGATATCGCGCACGTCCGGCAGCCGCTCGTTCGATCCGAGCCGGGTTTTCGTGACGTCCGGGTTCAACATGCTTCCTGTCTCTTGCTTGGTCGGTTCATGGTACGCATTGACGCACTAGTGTGGCGGTTCAGAAGTCCGCAACACTGTTGCGGCAAGTCTGAATTGCGGACTTCTGAACCCAAGCCACCCTAGAATCAATGAGTTTGCTAGTGTCCTTCGATTCCGAAGTTCGTATTGGAGGTCGCCGAGAAATCGTACGAACTTCGGAATCGGGACACTAGGGGAGCATAACACAACGTGGCAATGTGCGCGTCCGTGTAGGATGGAGGTCACATGGCTCGCATCGGTCGCCGTGCATTGCTGATCGGAACGGGATCGGCCGCGACGCTCGCGGCGATGCATGGGCGCGTGCCCGCCCGAGCGCAGACCTTGCCGACGGTGAAGGTGGCGTCGGCCGGGATCGCCAGCGACATCGGCTTCTTCCTCGCCCACAAGAAGGGCTACTTCCGCGAGGAAGGCTTGAACATCGAGCTTTCGCAGATGGCCAATGCGCCGGCGATGATCGGGCCGCTCGGCATGGGACAGCTCGACGTCGGCGCCGGCACGGTCGCGGCCAGCCTCTACAACGCGGTGGCGCAGAACATCGCCATCCGAGCGGTCGCCGACAAAGGCTCGATGCGGCCTGGCTACGGCTTCTCCGGCCTTCTGGTGCGCAAAGACCTGGTCGACTCCGGACGTTTCAAGTCCTACGCCGACCTCAAAGGCATGAAGCTCGCGGTCGGCACCTTTGGCAGCGCCAATGCCTCGGCCATGAACGAGGCGCTCAAGAAGGGCGGCCTGAAGTGGTCGGACGCCGCGTCGGTCGTCCAGCTTGGATTTCCGCAACACATGGTCGCACTCCAGAACAAGGCGATCGAGGCCAGCATGACCAACGAGCCGACCTCAACTAGCGCGGTGTCGGCCGAGCTCGCGGTGCGCATCGCCGGCAACGACGAGATCTATCCGGCACAGCAAACCGCGGTCGTGCTCTATTCTGAAATCTTCGGGCGCACGCGCCCGGACCATGCGCTGAAATTCATGCGCGCCTATATCCGGGCCGTGCGCGAATACAACGATGCGCTGGCGAACGGACGGATCGCCGGGCCCAATGCGACGAGGTGGTTTCGGTGCTGACCGAATACACCTTCATCAAGGACCCAAAAATCCACCGCTCGATCACGCCCGCCGCGATCGATCCGGACGGACGCTTGAGCCTCGCGGGCCTGCGCAACGACCTCGCGTTCTTCAAGGAGCAGAAGCTGATCCAGGACGCCTCCATGACGGTCGAACGCATCATCGACACGTCATTCGTGGAGCAGGCGGTAAAGCAATTGGGGCCGTACCGGCCGCGTTAGCCGTCGTAGGCCTTCTGCAACGCCGCGATGTCGATCTTCCGCATCTGCATCATGGCGTTCATGACGCGACCCGACTTTGCCCGATCCTTGTCGTGCAGGAGCTTGCCGAGGACCGTCGGAATGATCTGCCACGACAAGCCGAACTTGTCCTTCAACCATCCGCACTGTTGCTCGTGGGCACCTGCGGAAAGCTTGTCCCAGAGCTCGTCGACCTCGGCCTGCGTTTCGCAGCTCACAAACAGCGAGATCGCCGGCGAGAACGTGAACTGAGGTCCCCCGTCGAGCGCCATGAAGGTCTGTCCTTCGATCTCGAAGGTGCCCGATTTTACTTTTGGCTTCCCGTCGGGGCCCGGTTCGCCCCAGCGATCCGCGCTGACGATCTTCGCGTTCTTGAAGACCGAGATGTAGAAATTCATCGCCTCTTCGAGATTTCCGTTGAACCACAGGAACGGCTTGACCGTTGGCATCGGACTGACTCCCCTGATGTGACACTCGCACCCGCTACTTGTTCCGCTGTTTCAACTCGTCAAGCAGCGTGTCGAGACGCTGGAAGTTGCCTTCCCAGAACCGGCGGTAGCGCTCCAGCCATTTGGTGGCCTCCGCGAGCCGCTTCGCCTCAAGCCGGCACGGCCGCCGCTGCGCATCGCGGCGGCGCGAAATCAGCCCGGCGCGCTCCAGCACCTGCAGATGCTTGGAGATTGCGGGCTGGCTCATGGCAAAGGGCTTGGCCAGCTCGTTCACGGACACGTCGCCGGAGGCCAGCCGGGCGAGGATCGCCCGGCGCGTCGGGTCGGCAAGGGCGGCAAAGGTCGCGTCGAGGCGGTCCGTGGTGGTCATTTAATATAACCTATCAGTTTTATAACTATTAGGTTATTAAAAGCGGCGTGTCAAGCCGCCCAGGAACAGATCCGGGCACGCATTGAGGCCCGCGCAAAGCGCGGGCCTCACGATGATGTCGGAGTTGGCGGGACTACGGGCGATCCGGCAGCGCGAAGACGTAGATCGCGTTGTGGCCGCGGACCGCACGCAGCTTTGCCAGCGCGAGTGGGCCGGCGGTGCCGGACTGGCCGTCGCCGGTGAACACCGCCACGTACTGCTTGCCGTTGACCGCATACGTGATCGTGCTGGTTTGAATCATGCCGCCGACCACGATCTCCCACAGGACTTTCCCGGTCTCGGCGTCGAAGGCACGCAGGCGGCGGTTCATGTCGCCCCAGAACAACAGGTCACCGGCGGTGGCGAGGATGGATCCGTTGCCGGGCTGCGGTTGCGAATAGATGTTGTCGATCTTGCCGGTCGTCAGATTGATCTTGGCGATCTGCAGGTATTTCTTGGGATCGATCCCCGGACGCATGACCGCCCGCCGCGGGCCCCAGCCCTGCGGGTTCTTCAGGTTTGCGGTCATGTCGAGACAGGAGTTGTGATACGGCACGTAGAGCGAGTTGGTCTTCGGCGAGTAGGCGGTCGACCAGTAACTCCGCGTGTTGTGGAAGCAGACCAGCGAGCGGTCGCCGTCCTTCTTAAACACCTTGTCGAAGTTGATGTGCGTGCGACCAGTTTCCACGTCGATGCCGGAGAGATGGAAGTCCGGCACGTCGAGCGGGAACGGGTGTGCCCAAAGGAATTGACCGTTGGAACGGTCGAGCGCCCAGATGCCGCCCAACTCGCCGACGGCGACGACGATGTCACGCTGCTCGCCGCGCTTGACGTTCGGGTTGATCCACTTCACCGCATTTGGATCGGGATTGATCGTCGTGCGCAGCAGCGTGCGCTCGTGGATGTGATCGAGGTCCCAATCATCGCCGGGAAGGTGTTGGTAGTACCACTCGAGCTTCCCGGTCTCGACGTTAATCGCAACGGTGGAATTGCTGTAGAGTTCGGCTGGCGCCGATCGCGAGATGGCGTCGGCGCTGCCGTGACGGCCCAGACGGGTATAGGGCTTCGGATTGGATATCGCCCAATAGAGCAGCTTACGCTCAGGGTCGTAGGAGCCCGGCAGGCCCCACGAGCTGGCGACACGCATCTCGAGCGGTGCGTCGCCCCAGGAATCGCCGCCCGGCTCACCGGGGGCGGCGGTGAAGTAGAACTTCCAGAGCTCGTTGCCGGTCTTGGCGTCGTGTGCCGCGAGGAAGCAACCGACGCGCTTTTCGCACATTCGTCCGGTGATCACCCTGCCCTCGGCGACAATCGGCGCCGACGTGTGTTCGGTCGTGTCCTTGTAGTCTTGGACCTTGGTCTCCCAGCGCAGCTTGCCCGTGCGCGCGTCGAGCGCGACCAAGAATCCGTCCGGCGTCTCGTAGAAGATCAAGTCATCGAAGATCGCCAGCGACTTGCCGCGCGCTCCCTGCGCATTGCGGATGTACTGGCCGAGATCCTTGGGCAGATCGCGGACATATTCCCAGACCGTGTCGCCGCTGGTGGCATTGACGGCCAGCACGCTCGGCCCGGGCGCGATGAGATACATCACGCCCTGGGAAACGATCGGCGTCGACTCGACCGTGCCGGGGGGCAAACCGCGCGACCATGCCATGCGCATCGTGGCGACGTTGTTGCGATTGATCTGGTCGAGCGGGCTGTAGCGCTGCTCGTCATAGGTGCGGTTGATCATCAGCCATTCGCCCGGCGGCGGATTCATCAGCACGTCCCGCGTCACCGGCTCGAATCCATTCACTTGCGCCGAGGCGTGAGATGCGATGACGCTCAGCAACGCGGCCGCAAGGCAGGTCGAGACTCTGGCCATGAATACCTCCCCGTTTGTCTGTTTATTTCGTTCCGGCAGTGTTGTGGCCGCGCGGGACTTCGCCGGCCGAAGAACTAGACCAAATGCCAAACCCGCTGACAAGGACGTCGCGACACCGATGGCGATTGCGTATCCGCCGCCTTTGCCGCACTAATTGCCGGAAAACGGGGATGATGGATGCACAACACGTTTCTGATTTGGCTCGCGGCCAGTGTGCTGGCAGCGGCGGTTACAAATGCAGCCGCGCAGGACCAGGCCGCGAACGGCGAGCGGGTCTATGAAGAGCACTGCCAGTCCTGCCACGGCGAGAAGCTCAGGAACGCCGGGGCGATCCCCGATCTGCGGGAGCTCGGCGAAAGCGATCGGGCGAAGTTCGACAAGATGGTGTTGGAGGGACGCGGCCAGATGCCGGCATGGCAGGGTGTGGTCAGTGCGCAGGAACTCGACCAGCTCTGGGCCTATGTACGCCGCCACGCGCGCTAGGCGACATCGGACAAACGTGAAGCGCCGCGGCGGGACTCCGGCAGGTCATAAGGTGTCCGCGCGGTCGCGAGAGTGCTTTGATTTGAACAGGACAATTACGCGGTGGACGAAGACATACCGTGAGAGGCGCGGGTGCGGGCTGCGCTCACGCAACAGTGCTCTGGTCCAGCATCCATTCGAGCGGACCAGGCAGTTCACTCGCTGCGTAGTCGACGTGCAGGACGCGACGATGCTCGGGCGAGAGGGCGCGTTTGGAACTATGAATAGCGAGCGTTTTCATCACTAGCACGTCCCCTGCCCGGCCGACACCGACGAAGACCGTCGCGCGCTGCACAACCGCCGACATCTCGGCGCCCGGAAGGCGGCCAAAACGATGCGACCCGATCGCGACCTCCAGCGGCCCGTTGTCGTCACCGCAATCGTCGACGAACAAACGCAGCGTCAGCATGTCTTCGAGGATCGAAATCGGCGGCTCGACGTGGTCAACGCCGTCCTTCACGCTCCATGGTCCGTAGCCGGCAACGTCATGTCGGGCCCTGACCGCAACGGTGCGATCTTGGTGCCAGGGAACCGCCCAGTTCGCCGATGGCGTCTTGTCGAACAACAGGACGCGCACAGGCCTGACGCTTTCTCCCGCTGCCTCAGCGGCAAGCGCGCCTAACGGGGCTCGTGGCCCAATCAGGCCACTGATCTCTTCGGGCAGGTCAAAACTGCGGGCGCCGGCGCGCTCGCGATTGATACGATCGAAATAACGATGCAGCCAACGAACGGCTTCGCGCGAAAGCACGTTGGGACAAATGAGTACGCCGTCACGATCGAGTACAGCGGACAAAGTGATCACATCGCCTTGATGATGCTCTCCGTCATCTTCTTGGCGTCGCCGAGGAGCATCATGGTGTTGTCGCGATCGAACAGCGGATTGTCGATGCCGGCATAGCCGGACGCCAGCGAGCGCTTGATGAACATCACGGTGCCGGCCTTCCACACCTGCAGCACCGGCATGCCGTAGATCGGCGACGACTTGTCTTCTTCGGCGGCCGGATTGGTGACGTCGTTGGCGCCGATGACAAACGCGATGTCCGCCTGCGCGAATTCGGAGTTGATGTCCTCGAGCTCGAACACCTCGTCGTAAGGCACGTTGGCTTCGGCGAGCAGGACGTTCATGTGGCCGGGCATCCGGCCCGCGACCGGATGGATCGCGTATTTGACCTCGACGCCCTCCTTCTTGAGGTGGTCGGCCATTTCACGCAGCGCGTGCTGCGCCTGCGCCACCGCCATGCCGTAGCCGGGCACGACGATCACCTTGGACGCGTTCTTCAGGATGTAGGCGGCGTCTTCCGCCGAGCCGATCTTCACCGGCCGCTGTTCGGCGCCGCCGGCGGCCGCGGCCACCTCGCCGCCGAAACCGCCAAGGATGACCGAGATGAAGCTGCGGTTCATGCCCTTGCACATGATGTAGGACAGGATCGCGCCGGAAGAGCCGACCAGCGCGCCGGTGATGATCAGCGCGGTGTTGCCGAGCGTGAAGCCGATGCCCGCCGCCGCCCAGCCGGAATAGGAATTGAGCATCGAGATCACCACCGGCATGTCGGCGCCGCCGATCGGGATGATGATGAGGACGCCGAATGTGAAGGACGCGAGCGCCAGCAGCCAGAACGCCAGATGGTGTTCCGTGCGCGCGAACCAGACCGTCAGCAGCACGATGGCGACCGCGAGCGCGATATTGATGGCGTGGCGCGCGGGCATGATGATCGGCGCGCCGCTCATGCGGCCGGAGAGTTTCAGGAACGCGATCACCGAGCCGGTGAACGTGACGGCGCCGATGGCGGTGCCGAGCGACATCTCGATCAGGCTTGCGGTGTGGATGTGCCCGACCGACCCGATGCCGAAGGCGGCGGGCGCATAGAGCGCGCCGGCCGCGACCAGCACCGCTGCCATGCCGACCAGCGAATGGAACGCCGCGACCAGTTCCGGCATCGAGGTCATCGGCACGCGCCGCGCGATCACCGCGCCGATGCTGCCGCCGGTGCCGACCCCCAGCGCCACCAGGATCCAGGCGCCGATGCCGGCCGGCGGATGCGACGCGAGCGTGGTGGCGATCGCGATCGCCATGCCGATCATGCCGAACATGTTGCCTTGCCGGCTGGTCACCGGACTCGACAGACCGCGCAGCGCCAGGATGAACAGGACGCCGGCGACGAGATAGAGCAGCGCAGTGATGTCGGGGGTCATCGGCGCGTCCCTATTTCTTCTTCTGGTACATGCCGAGCATGCGCTGCGTCACCAGGAAGCCGCCGAAGATGTTGACCGAAGCGAAGACGAGCGCGACGAAGCCGAGCGAGCGTGCCCACCATGGGCCGGAGTCGTTGGCGACCAGCGGGACTCCGACGGCGAGCAACGCGCCGACCACGATCACCGACGAGATCGCGTTGGTGACCGACATCAGCGGTGTGTGCAGCGCCGGCGTCACCGACCACACCACGTAGTAGCCGACGAACACCGCCATCACGAAGATCGAGAACTGGAATACGAAGGGATCGACGGCATCTGCGCCGACGGCCCGCAAGGCGCCGCCGGTCGCGGTCGAGATGATGTCGAGCTGCGCAAGCACGACGTCGCCGGGTGCCGCGTTTGCAAGACCGGCGGGTGCTATCATCGGCATGGTGAAAACTCCTCAGGCCGCGCTTTTGGGCGCAAAACTCGGATGGACGACGGCGCCGCCGCGCGTGAGCACCGTCGCCTTGACGATCTCGTCGTCCCACGGCACCGCGAGCGATTTCGCGGACTTGTCGATCATCAGTTCAAGGAACGTCAGGAGGTTCCTGGCATAGAGCGCGGACGCGGTGGCGGCGAGCCGCCCCGCCACGTTCAGGTGGCCGACGATCTTGACGCCGTTGACTGCGGCTACCTCGCCGGGCTTGGCGCCCTCGACATTGCCGCCGCGCTCGACCGCGAGATCGACAATGACCGAGCCCGGCCGCATCGACGCCACCATGTCCTTGCTCACGAGCCGCGGCGCGGGGCGGCCTGGAATCAGCGCGGTGGTGATGACGATGTCCTGTTTCTTGATGTGATCGGCGACCAGCGCAGCCTGCTTTGCCTGGTACTCTTTCGACATTTCCTTGGCGTAGCCGCCGGCGGTCTCGGCCTGCTTGAATTCATCGTCCTCGACGGCGATGAACTTGGCGCCCAGGCTCTGGACCTGCTCCTTCACCGCCGGACGCACGTCGGTCGCGGTGACAATGGCACCAAGCCGGCGCGCGGTCGCGATCGCCTGCAAGCCCGCGACCCCGACGCCCATCACGAACACCTTGGCGGCCGGAACCGTGCCGGCGGCGGTCATCATCATCGGGAGCGCGCGGCCGTATTCCGCGGAGGCGTCGATCACGGCGCGATAGCCGGCGAGGTTCGCCTGGCTCGACAGCACGTCCATCGACTGCGCGCGGGTGATGCGCGGCAGCAGCTCCATGGCGAAAGCGGTCACGCCGGCGTCGGCCATCGCCTTGAGCGCGGCCTCATTGCCGTACGGGTCCATGATGGCAATGACGATCGCGTCCTTCTTGTATTGCACGAGATCGCTCGCGCCGGGACGCCGCACCTTGAGCACCACATCGGCGTCCTTCACGGCGTCGGCTGCGATGGTTGCACCGGCGGCGGAGAAGTCATCGTCGGGAATGCCGGACTTGATGCCGGCACCGGACTCGACCGCGACCTCGGCGCCCAGGCTCTTCAGCTTCTTGACGGTGTCGGGCGTTGCGGCGACCCGATCCTCGGCCGGATCGGTCTCGCGCGCGACTGCAATGCGCATACTCCCCGCCTCCTTCAGTTTGACGGCGAACGCAACGACGGGTGGGCGTACACTAACCGGCGGTGGTGAGCGCGAGGGCAAGCAGCGAAATCACGAGCATGACGGCGCTGGGCGCCTTGGCCCCGGTGGCGAGACCGTGGACGGCCACAATGCTCGCCAGCAGCATGAGGCCGATGGCAATGAGCCAGTGGGACGTGGTGCCGACGATCGCAAGTCCGATCACGATGTTCGCGATGTGGCAGCAGCCAACATAGGCCAGCAGAACGAAATTCTTGTAGGTCGATTCGTGCGCGGGCAGGTCGTTGCCCGCCGCGGTCGCGTATTCGACCTGGCCGTGGTCAGCCATCGCGTCCTCCGATCGATCACACTAGTGGTCCGATTCTAACATTCGCATCCCATTTCAGCGGACGACTTTGCGAATGTTAGAATCAAAGGACCACTAGCAAAATATAAACTGCTGGTGGAGTTTGGATTTGACATTCGCGTCGCGAGACAGCCGCCAGGTGGGTCGCGAATGTCAAATCCACTCCACTAGTGCGCGGGAATTAGCGCAAATGCAGCGGCAGGGCAACATCGGACGGCTGCGGAATCGAGCGAATTGCCGCGCTATTGTGGCGGGGCCGGATCGAGCCCGGCCGTCGCAAGGGCCCCCGCCTGCCGGGCGGCCACCCGTTCGACCGAGAAATCCTCGATCGCCTGGTTGAACAGCCGGTAGAAGTTGAGCTCGGCGCGCAGATGCAGGAACACCGCGCCGAGCCCGATGGCCGCGCGGTCCATCAAGACGAACTCCCGCGGCACCGTCACCGGCCCCTTTTCCCTGAGCGCGGTATGGACCTGGTAGGCCTGGCGGCGGCCGTATTCGGAGGGCTTGACCCCGTCGGCGATGCTGCGCACCCGGTCGTCCATCAGCGGCCCGTAGATGAAGCGGGCCCAGATGTTCAGCGTATCGATCAGGTCGCGGCTGAGCCGCTTGAAGCCCCAGGTCTCGTAGGCGTGGACGATCCGCGCGTCGTCGCCGGCCATGAGGCCGTGATAGAGGTCGACCACCGCCCCGACGAACGATGGCGGAAAGATGCGGATGCAGCCATAGTCGAGCAGATTGATGCCGCCGGGTTCGCCGTCGCGAGCGAACACCGAATAGTTGCCGAGATGCGGATCGCCATGGATCACGCCGACGCGGCTGAACGGGAACCACCAGGCCGTGAACATCGCCTGCGCGAGCCGGTTGCGGATCTCGAGCGCGTCGTCCTTGTGCGCGAGCATCGGGGCGCCGTCGAGCCAGTCCAGAGTGAGCAGCCGCCCGGTCGATAGCTCCGGCCACGGCCGCGGCACGCGGATGAGGTCGATGTCCGCGAGCATCGCGCGGTAGAGCGCGACGTGCTTGGCCTCGCGCTGATAGTCGAGCTCCTCGCGGATACGCGCGCCGATCTCCTTGGCGATCTCGGTGGTGTCGATTGCCGGATCCATGCGGCGGTGGATGGCGAAGATCAGATTGAGCTGCCTGAGATCGGCTTCAACCGCCGACTGCATGTCGGGATATTGCAGTTTGCAGGCCAACTTGCAGCCGTCGTGCGCCCGTGCGCGATGCACCTGCCCGAGCGACGCGGCCGCTGCCGGATGGTGCTCGAAGTCCACAAATTTTTCCTGCCAGTCCGGTCCGAGTTCGGCGGTCATGCGCCGCTTCACGAACGCCCAGCCCATCGGCGGCGCCTGGCTCTGCAGCTTGCTCAGCTCGTTGACATATTCCGGCGGCAGCGCATCGGGCACGGTGGCCATGAGCTGCGCCACCTTCATGATCGGCCCCTTCAGGCCGCCGAGCGCAGCGGCAAGCTCCATCGCGTTGCGGCCGCGATCGAGGGTGATGCCGAAGAACCGCGCACCGGCGATGCGCGCCGCGACCCCGCCCACATTGGCGCCGACCCGCGCATAGCGGGCGGCACGGGCGGAGAGACGGTTGCGTTCGGTGTCGGTCATGATCCAGAGATAATGCGGCGCCGCGGCCAAAACGAGGCCGGCGTAGCCGCCATAGAACCGCCGTGCCGCCAAACGATGATTCGGCGTCCGGCAGGAGACATTTGGCAGGAGATCTTGGCCATGCGGATCGCAGCTGCCTTGATGTTGGCGATGATCGTCGGGGTAGCGTATGCTCAAACCGCGCCGGTGCGCGAGGCGTCCATCACCGTCGCCGGCGAAGGCCGTGCGAACATCGCGCCGGACTTTGCGGAATTCTTCGCCGACGTCGTCACCCGCGCGGAGAGCCTTGAAGCCGCAACGCGGCAGCATACCGAACGCGCGGCGAAGGCCGTCGCGGTCCTGCGCGGGATGGCAAAACACAGTGTGAGTGTTGAAAGCTCGTCGTTTCGCCTGGAACAGAATCGTGCGCCGCGGCCGGCCGCCGGGCAGAAGCAATCTCCGCTCGAATATCGCGCCATCACGACATTTGCACTCAAGGTCAACCAACTCGCCTCGCTCAACGAAGCGGTCTCATCGATCGCCACCGCCGGCCTGTTCGAGGTGCGAACCATCCGATACGGCATCAAGGACGAGGAACGCGCTATTGACGACGCTCGCCGCGCGGCGGTGAAGAACGCCCGCCGGCAGGCCGAAGTCTATGCCGACGCGGCCGGCGTCAAGCTCGGCGAGATTCTGGAAATCTTCGACGGCCTGGCGCAGAATCTCGGGTCCGAGGCCGCGCTGCGGCAGGCGACACCCAATGTTCAGGTCTCGCCACCCGCCACCATCCCGTTCCGGGCTGCGATCAACATCAAGTGGCGGATCATCTCGCAGCCTTGAAGGCGGACCTACTCCAACCCTTCCAGCTCCTCGATCATGCCCTGGATCACGCCCAATCCGCCCTGCCAGAAGGCCGGGTCGCGGGCGTCGAGGCCGAATGGTGCCAGCAGCTCCGAGTAGTGCTTGGTGCCGCCGGCGGCGAGCATCTGGAGGTAGCGCTCGGCGAAGCCCTGGTTCGAGCGCTCGTAGACCGAATAGAGGGAGTTCACGAGGCAATCGCCGAACGCGTAGGCGTAGACGTAGAACGGCGAATGCACGAAGTGCGGGATGTAGGCCCAGAACGTCTCGTAGCCGGGCCGAAGATCGATGGCGGGGCCGAGGCTCTCGCGCTGCACCTCCATCCAGAGCTCGTTGATGCGCTCGGCGGTGAGCTCGCCCTTGCGGCGCTCGGTGTGGAGCCTGTACTCGAAGGTGTAGAACGCGATCTGCCGCACCACCGTATTGATCATGTCCTCGACCTTGGCGGCGAGCATCGCCTTGCGCTGCTTGCGCTCGGTGATGCCGGCGAGGAGCTTGCGGAAGGTGAGCATCTCGCCGAACACGCTCGCGGTTTCCGCCAGTGTCAGCGGCGTCGGCGCCATCAGCGGACCGTTCGGCGCCGCCAGGACCTGGTGCACGCCGTGGCCGAGCTCGTGTGCGAGCGTCATCACGTCGCGCGGCTTGCCCTGGTAGTTGAGCAGCACATAGGGGTGCGCTGACGGAACGGTCGGATGCGCGAACGCGCCCGGCGCCTTGCCGGGCCGTACCGGCGCGTCGATCCAGTTGTTCTTGAAGAATTTCTCCGCGATCGCCGCCATGTCGGTGGAGAACGCGCCGTAGGCGGTGAGCACCGTCGATTGCGCCTCGGTCCAGGTGATGGTGCGGGTCGCGACCTTCGGCAGCGGCGCGTTGCGGTCCCAATGCGCCAGCCGTTTCTTGCCGAACCAACGCGCCTTGAGCGCGTAGTAGCGATGCGAGAGCCGCGGATAGGCGGCGCGCACCGCTGTCACCAGCGCATCGACCACCTCGGGCTCGACGCGGTTCGACAGATGCCGCGAATCCGCGACGTCGGCGAAGCCGCGCCAGCGGTCGGAAATCTCCTTGTCCTTGGCGAGCGTGTTGGTGATGTGCGTGAACTGGCGGAGGTTCTCCTTGAACGTCACCGCCATCGCCTGCGCCGCCGCCTTGCGTTTCTCGGCATGGGGATCCTGCAGCAGATTGAGCGTGGGCTCGATTGCCAGCGACTTTGTGCCGACCTTGAAGCGCAGCCGCGCGATGGTCTCGTCGAACAGCCGGTTCCAGGCGGAATAGGCGGTCACCGATTTTTCATGGAAGAGCTGCTCGACGCGATCCTCGAGCTGATAGGGCTTGTCCTTGCGGATGTCCTCGAGCCAGGGACGGTAGTAGCCGAGTTCGGGATCGGCCATCGCCGCTTCGAGCCTGGCATCGTCGAGACGGTTGAGTTCCAGCACGAAGAACAGCAGGTGGGTCGATGCGCCGGTGAGGCGCTCCTGCACGTCGCCGTAGAATTTTGCGCGGATGGGATCGACCGTGTTCTGCGCGTGGATCAATCCGGCATAGGAGGCGAGCCGCCCGAGCAGATCGTCAAGCTGCTCGAACCGCTTGACCGCTTCGGAAATCTTCCTGCCGGCGTCGGGGCCGTCGGCCAGCGCGGCGAGTTTGCCTTTGAAATCCTCCTCGAAGGCGACGCTGTAGCCGTCGGCGCGGTCGAGATCGCGCTTCACCGCCGGATCGTCGATCCCGGCATAGAGCGCGCTCAGATCCCATTCGGGCAATTTGCCGAGGCCTTTGACGGCAGGCTTGGTAACGGCAGGTTTGGCGGGTTTTCGGACGGTGGCGCGGCTTGATTGTGCTGGCATCTTTGGTCAATCGCTCGGCAATGGGGTACGCAGAAAAGCCCGCACCTGTGGCGAAGCCGTGGCCGGACGGCCTGGGACTGTAAACGGGCAACATCACCATATCGTGTCGGCGGATCGCCGGATCAACCGCGATGCCGCACGGCTGCGATGCGCCGGCCGCGGCTGTCGCTACTTTCCGGCCTTGAGGCCCAGCGCCTGCGCGATTGTCGCGGTCCGGTCGGCCTGCTCGCGCAGGGTCTGCGCCAAGTCTTCGGGTCCGCCGGTCCGCACCGCCTGTCCGGTCGCGACCAGCCGCTTGGTGATCTCGGGCTCGGCAACCACGGCGATCACGTCCTTGGCGATGCGCTCGCGCAACTCCTTCGCCATGCCGCGCGGACCATAGAAGCCGGAGGTGGTCTCCGTATTGAGCGACGGGAATCCGGCCTCATGGACGGTCGGAAGGTCACCCGAGGACGAGGTGCGTTCGCGCCCGCCGATGGCCAGCACCTTCACGCGCCCCGCCTCTGCCGACGCGCGCACCACGGCGTAGGACGACAGCAGGAACTGGATCTGGCCGGAACTCAGATCGGTCGCCGCCTGGACGACGTCCTTGTAGGGTACCCGCGTCACGTCGAGGTTCTCGACCTTCAGGAAATAGCCGAGCGTGAAATCGGGCACACCGGCGGCGCCGGCAGCATTGAGCTTGCCGGGCTGCGCCCTGGCGAGCGCGACAAACTCCTTGAGCGTGTTCGCCTTCAGCGACGATGGCACGGCAACGGACAGAATGGTGTCGGTGACGCGCGCGATCGGCGCGAAATCGCGCTCGAGACTGTAGGGCATTTTATCGAGCGTATAGGGATGCGCCATGAACGACGCGGTCGACGCATAGAGCAGCACGTGGTCGTCGTTGGCGGAGGTGAAGGCGTTGATCGCAAGCAGCCCGTCGGCGCCGGGACGATTCTCGATCACGATCGGCCGACCCCAGCGCGCCGACAGCTTCTCCGACATCAGACGAGCGGCGACGTCGGTCGCGGTGCCGGCGCCGAACGGCAGGATGAAGCGGACCGGCCGCTGCGGCCAGGCTTGAGCCGACGGCTGGGCGGGCGGTTGCGCGAATGCGGGCGGCGCCAATGCACAAAGCTGTATCACGAGCACGACCGCCGCAATCGCGGCGACACAACCACTTGTCAGAAACCGATGCATGCGTTCCCCCTCGTTGTCGTATCGAACCTTTGCGGATTACGGGGCGCTCGTTGCGTCAGGCGCGCTGACAGATTAGCGGCCTCCGCGAACGCTGCCATAGGCACCGCCAAAATCACTCTTGCATTGCCTTTGCATTCCAGTATACTTTACATTGTAAAGTAAGTGTGGGGATGATGCAGGACCTTCACCGGGCATTGGCCGACATATCGGCGATCCGTGGCCAGATGGCCCGGGGCACGGTGTTTCGCGGCTATGGGCCCGCGGCGCTCGCCGCCACCGGATCGCTGGCGCTGCTCGCGGCGGTCGTACAGTCCCACTGGATCGACGATCCCCTGCGCGACACCCGTGCCTATCTCACCTTGTGGATCGTAACCGCCGCGCTCGCCGTGCTTATCGTCGCCAGCGAAGCGATTAGACGCTCCCGACGCATCCATGACGGGCTTGCCGATGACATGCTGCGCGCCGCTGCGGAACAATTCCTGCCGGCGGCGGTCGCCGGCATGCTTTTGACGCTCGTGCTCGTACGGACTGCCGAGGCGCAAGTGTGGATGCTGCCCGGGCTATGGCAGATTCTATTCAGTCTCGGCGTGTTTGCGTCGTGCCGTTCCCTGCCCCGGCCAATGATTGCCGTCGCGATCTGGTATCTTGCCACGGGTCTTGCCTGCCTTGCGCTTGCAGCCGGCGAGTATGTGCTCTCGCCCTGGGCCATGGGCGTTCCCTTCTTCGTCGGACAATTGCTCGCGGCTTTCTTGCTGAAACGAAGTTTCGGAGGCGGCGATGGCGAAGCGTGACGCCAAATCCGCCGGGCGGTTCGCCTATGACGGCCTTGACCGCGTGATCCACGAAAAGGCACGGCTCAGCGTGCTGACCTCTCTCGTCACCCATCCCAAGGGCCTGGTGTTTGGCGATCTCAAACAGCTTTGCGGCCTGACCGATGGCAATCTCAGCCGCCACCTTCAGGTGCTCCAGGACGCCCGTCTGGTGGAAGTCTCCAAAGGCTTCGATCGCAATCGGCCGCAGACGGTCTGTCGCCTTACCAGACAGGGTCGCGTCCGCTATCTCGAATACCTCGCCGTGCTCGAACAGGTCGTGCGCGACGCCGCCGGCGCTGTAGGGACTGAAGCGTCCGGACCCAATCTTCGGAAACTGCAGCCGGCATGACAGTGGAGATGAGCGGCGCCAAAATTTTTTGTCCGGAGACTTTACGATGCAAAGTACTCGTGACTGGAAAGCCAAAACCAATCCCGACTTTCATGTCGCCATGATCATGGACGGCAACGGTCGCTGGGCCACCCGCCGCGCCCTGCCCCGCATCGCCGGTCATCGCGCCGGCGTCGAAACCGTGCGCCGCATCGCCGAGGCCGCGCCCGGCCTCGGCATCACCAAGATGACGCTGTTTGCGTTTTCCTCGGACAACTGGCGCCGCCCACGCGACGAAGTCGGCGCGCTGATGACGCTGTTGCAGAATTATCTCGATGCCGAGGTCGATCGATTGGTCGAAAACGACATGCGGCTCACCGTCATAGGACGTCGCGACCGGCTGCCGGCACCACTCGTTAAAAATATCGCCGCTGCCGAATTCGCCACTGCGGCGGGACAAGGACTAAGGCTTCGGATTGCGCTCGACTACTCCGCGCGTGACGCCATCATCCGTGCGGCATGTGCGCTGGGCGCCGCCGCGTCGTCACTCAGCACGTTCGGCCGCTTCATCACACAGTCGACCGTGGACGACGACAGCGCGCCGGAGGTCGACTTGTTGATCCGAACCGGCGGGGAACAACGGCTGTCAGACTTTCTGTTGTGGGAAAGCGCCTATGCCGAGCTCTGGTTCACCGACCGGATGTGGCCTGAATTCGGCGTCGACGATCTGAAGGACGCTATCGGTGAATTCCGCCGCCGCGAGCGCCGTTTCGGGGGGCTTGGCCATGCCGCTTCGCCCGTCGCCGCCACAGCACGCTGATCATTGCAACAAATGTCTCACGGAGGCCGCCCATGACGGACACCAGCGTCATTGCCACCAGTTCCATTCTCCCTGTCCGCGGCAGCTGGCCGTGGCGAATTATTATTGTCGCGTTCCTGGCGGCGCTGGCCGACTGGCTGTTCTTCCGCCATGTCGTCGGGGTGTCGCTCGCATTGTTCGTCCTGGCGGTCGCCGCGGGCGTGCTTTTGGCGAACCAGATCGAAGCGAGCCGTCGCGAGATGCTGCTCTATGCCGGCATTCTCGTCGTCGCGGTCCTGCCAAGCCTCGAAGATTTCAACGTCATGTCCGCGCTGATCGCAGCGCTTGGTACCGGCTGCTTCGCGCTCGGCGCAACGGCGGCTCTTCGGGGCAACCTGAACGAAAGGTTGACTGCCGTCGGATGGCTCCTGCTCAGCGGGCCGTTCCAGTTTTTCCGGGATCTGCCGCTTCTCCAGCAATGGATGCGCCAACACGGCGCGCCAGCGGGCATGACCGCTGTGAAAGGCTGGATTGTCCCCCTGACACTTGGCGCGATTTTTATGACGCTGTTCGCCGCGGCCAATCCGCTGATCGCGAACTGGTTCGCGCAATGGAGCGTCGGCGAATCGCTCAAGCAACTCGACATGCAGCGGCTGACGTTCTGGCTTGGCGCGATCATCGCCGTTTGGACGTTCGTGTGCGTCGGCCGGCGATTTGCGCTCCCCAATCGTGGTGAGCTCGTGGCCACGGCGGTGGCCGACCTTCCTCCACTGACTTATTCAAATCTCATCTTCAACGACGCCGCGATCACGCGATCGCTCGTCCTGTTCAATCTGCTGTTTGCCGTGCAGACCGTCATGGACATCAACTACCTGTGGCGCGGCGCGGCACTGCCGTACGGCATGAGCTACGCGAGCTACGCCCACCGCGGCGCCTATCCACTAATCGTCACCGCGCTGCTGACTGCAGCCTTCGTCATCGTCGCGATGCGGCCGGGCAGCGACGCCGAGCGCTCGCCGCCCATGCGGGCGCTGGTCTTCATCTGGGTCGGTCAGAACGTGCTGCTGGTCGCGTCCGCGATCCTGCGCCTCAATCTCTACGTTGCGACCTACCTGCTGACCTATTGGCGGGTCGCGGCCTTCATCTGGATGCTGATCGTCGCCGCAGGCCTGGTTCTGATCGTGGTACGGATCGTGACGTACCGTTCCAACGCCTGGCTGATCTCGGCCAATCTCGTCGTGCTGGCGCTGACGATCTACGTGTGCAGCTTTGTCAATTTCGCCAACCTCGTCGCGAGCTACAACGTCTCCCATGGTCGCAACGCTGCGAACGCGGGGGTCCCGGTCGATCTCACCTATCTGGCCGCTCTTGGTCCGCAGGCTGTTCCTGCCCTCGACCGCTACATCGCCGCCCATGCGGTGCCGAAGCGTTCCTACTTCCCCCTCCTCCGAAACCAGCTCGCAACCGCACACTTGAAAGACGCGGCGGGCTGGCGAGCTTGGACGTTCCGCGGCTGGCGTCTCACACGTTACCTGGACGGAGTTCGAGGCGCGGGCAGCCTTAACACCCCCTTAAGCCTGCTGCGGCACAGTGCCCCAAATCGGTACACGAGTGAGTGGGTGCGCACATGGTTGAGCGGGTTCTCATCGTCGACGACGATCCGGTGCAGCGCCGTCTCCTTCAAAGCATGATCGCACGCAGCGGCTACGACGTCGTCATCGCCGAGGGCGGCGATGCGGCGACCGCGCTGCTGACCGGCGCTGGTGCCGCCCCGATCGATGCGGTGGTGCTCGACCTCGTTATGCCTGATCTCGACGGTCTCGGTGTGCTCGCCCGCATTCGCGAGGCCGGGCTGACGATCCCGGTGATCGTACAGACTGCGCATGGCGGCATCGACAATGTCGTGTCGGCGATGCGCGCGGGCGCGACCGACTTCGTGGTCAAGCCGGTCGGCGCCGAGCGCCTGGAGGTGAGCCTGCGCAACGCGCTCGCCGTCAAGGCGCTCGAAAGTGAAATTCAACGGCTCAAACGCAGCCACGCCGGCACGCTGACGTTCAAGGACATCGTCACCCGGAGCCCGCGCATGCACGCGGTGCTGCGCCAGGCCGAGAAGGCGGCAGGCTCCGCGATCCCGGTTTTGATCGAGGGCCGCTCGGGCGTCGGCAAGGAGCTGATCGCGCGCGCCATCCATGGCAGCGGCGAGCGGCGGGCAAGACCCTTCGTCGCGGTCAATTGCGGCGCCATCCCCGACAACCTCGTCGAGTTGATCCTGTTCGGGCACGAGAAAGGCGCCTTCACCGGCGCGACCGATCGGCATACCGGCAAGTTCGTCGAAGCCCATGGCGGGACGCTGTTCCTCGATGAGATCGGGGAGCTGCCGCCGGCCGCGCAGGTCAAGCTCCTGCGCGCGATCCAGGAGGGCGAGGTCGAGCCGGTCGGAGCGCGCAAGCCGGTGAAGGTCGACGTGCGGCTGATCTCCGCCACCAATCGCGACCTTATCGCGGATGTGAAGGACGGCCGCTTCCGCGAAGACCTGTTCTACCGCCTGCACGTCTATCCGATTAGCGTGCCGTCGCTCGCCGAACGGCCCGAGGACATCCCCGAACTTGCGCGCCACTTCCTCGCGCGCTTTGCCGCCGAAGAGGGCAAGCGCATCCGCCGGATCGATGGCGACGCGCTTGCCTTGCTGTCCGGCTACCGTTGGCCCGGCAACGTGCGTCAGCTCGAGAATGCGGTGTTTCGTGCCGTGGTGCTCGCGGACGGCGACGAGGTCGGCGTTGCCGATTTCCCGCAGATACTCGCGCTCGCGCACGGCCAACCCCTGGCATCGCAGGCGATGACGCCGCTGGCGGTGGCATCCCCGGCCACGGCACCGCGTCCCCTGGAGGCTCCGCCGCCGGTCGCTGCCTCGCCGCTGCCGGAAATCGCCTCTCCGGTCGGTAGCATCGCACCGCAGCAGCAGCCGGAACCGGGATTCACACTGTCGCTCCTCGATGCTCAGGGCGAGGTCCGCGCCCTCGAACAGCTCGAAGGCGAGGTGATTCGGTTCGCGATTTCGCATTATCGCGGACAGATGTCGGAGGTCGCCCGGCGACTCCAGATCGGCCGCTCGACGCTCTATCGCAAGCTCGATGCGCTGGGTTTGCAGCAGCGCATGACAGAAAACGACACAGACCCCGTTGTCGCCGGGTAACACGCGGGGAAAAATCGACCAAAATCCGCGTGATCCCGTTCCACTTCATGTTGCATGATCGGGAAAATTGAAGTCTGGTCGGAACCGTTCGCATGGCTGGACTTTTGACAGCGGAGTAGCCTGTTTGATTGGCTAGTCCGGAAGAATTCGGGAGACTTTTGCAATGCGCGGCCTTCGGTTTGACCGCTTCATGAGTGGCGCAATCCTCGCTATGCCACTTTCAGTTGTACTAGCAATCCCCGCTTCCAACGCCCAAGCCAACACCCAGTCCCCTGCGGCGATCGAATCCGCCGTCCCGATGCCGGAGGCCGCGACGCTCGCGCCGCCGACCGCGGCTGATACCGCCGCGCCGTCCGGGACCGAGGGGATCGGGACCCCCACTGAGCCTCCGCCGGCCGCGGCCGCTCCGGCCACGACCACGACGCCCGCAGAGACCGCTCCTGCGACACCCGCCGAGACCGCCACCACGACGCCCGCCGACCGCGCTCCGGCCGAGCCCGCTGCTGCGCCGGCGGAAACCGCCACCGTCACGCCGGCTGAAGCGCCGCCGCCCGATCCGCTCGCATCGCTCGATCCGGCCGACCGCCCGATCGGCGAGCGGCTGCGCGACCTGCTGCCGAAAGCCGACCGCACGTTCGCAAGCCGCAGGGAGCGGCTGGCGGTCGAGGCGTTCTACCAGAAGCGCAATTACGCGCCGGTGTGGTTCGAGCGCGGCGCCGTCAGTGCGCGGACCAACGCTGCGATCGCCCGCATCCATGCGGCATCGGCCGACGGATTGATCCCGGCCGAATATAAGATTCCGGATTTGACGGCGGCGGCGGCATCGGCCGACGCGCAGGCGGACGCCGAGCTGCGGCTCACCGCGACGCTGATTACGTTCACGCGCCACTTGCAGGCCGGCCGTTTCCCCTACGCGCGCATGGGCGGCGAAATCATGTACCCGCAGGAACCGCCGGACGTGGCGGCCGCGCTCGCCAAGCTCGCCGACGCGGCCAACGTCGCCGCCGCGATCGACGAATTCAGCCCGCCGCAACCAGGCTATCGCGCGCTCAAGGCCAAGCTCGCCGAGCTGCGCGGCGCGACCGGCGAAGAAACCAAGGTCGTGCGCATTCCGGAAGGTCCGATGCTGCGGCCCGGCGCCGAGGATGCGCGCGTTCCGCTGCTGCGCCAGCGGCTCAACGTCGCCGGCGACGAGACCAACCTCCGCTATGACGACGCGCTCGCCACCGCGGTCAAGGCGTACCAGAAGTCCAACCAGATGAACGCCGACGGCATGATCGGGCCGGCCACGCTGCGCAGCCTCAACGCCGTTTCGGCGCCGCGCCGCAGCGACGTGATCGACACGGTCATCGCCAATATGGAGCGCTGGCGCTGGATTCCACGCGATCTCGGCAAGACCCATGTGGTGCTGAACATCCCGAACTATACGCTGCGGGTCATGAACAACGGCTCCGAGGTCTGGCAGACGCGGGTCGTCGTCGGCAAGCCGTCGACACCGACGCCGATGCTGACCGAGACGATGAAGTTCATCACCGTCAACCCGACCTGGAACGTGCCGCCGTCGATCGTGCACAACGAATACCTGCCGGCGCTGGCGCAGGATCCCACCGTGCTCTCACGCATGGGCCTCATCGTAACCAACAACCGCGAGGGCGGCGTGCACATCTACCAGCCGCCGGGCGACAACAACGCGCTCGGGCGCCTGCGCTTCAACTTCCCGAACCGCTTCCTGGTCTATCAGCACGACACGCCGGACAAGCACCTGTTCGCGCATGACAAGCGCGCCTACAGCCACGGCTGCATGCGGGTTCAGGATCCCCTGAAATACGCCGAGGTGCTGTTGTCGATCGCAATCCCCAACGGCGGCTATACGCAGCAGCGCATCCGCTCGCTCTATGGCCCGTCCGAGCACAACATCAACTTCCCGACCCCGATACCGGTGCACATCACCTACCAGACCGCCTTCGTCGACGACGCCGGCGCGCTGCAGGTACGCCCTGACATCTACGGGATCGACGCCAAGACCCGGAACCTGATCCGCAGCGAGCGCGGCGTGGTCGAGCCGACCCCGGAGCGCAGCCCGGCGGCGGTTGCGAGCGCGACCCAGGTCAAGCGCGCGCGTCCGAAGGATCAGCCGCGCACCGTCGGCTTCTTCGAATCTCTGTTCGGCGGCGGCTACACGGCGAGCCCGCCGAGGCCGGCAGCGCGGGTCCGCTAATCGGTTTTTCCCGGCGGCGGCCCCGGTCCGGGCCGCCGTTGTCCACACGGTGGTGCCCATTAACCATCGGGCCTGCCATTAGGGTTATCGCGGCCACTTTTCGCCACAGTCCCCCTGTAGCCATAAGGACATCGGGGGGGACGGGGCTATCACGCGCGCACTTACCGCGCATTAACCCATCCCCATTAAGTCTGCGTTCACCATGTTTGCCGCGACAGCCAGTCGTGGCGAGCAGCGATGTGTGCAACTTTATGGCGAGATGCTAGTGCCGGTCAGTCACGGGCGCACAACTTCTACGCTTTTGAAGGCCATTCGGGCCGGAGCCTGCGGCAGCGTGGCCGCCCTCGTCGTCCTGTTCGGCGCCGAATCCCTGCAAAACGCGACCGCCAACGGCGACACTCGCACCATCACCTTCCACCACATCCACCTGAAGGAAGACACCACCATCACCTACAAGGTGAATGGCAAATACGACCAAGCCGCCCTTCAGAAGGTCAATCAGGCGCTCCGGGACTGGCGCACCGGCCAGCCCACCAACATGGATCCCCACCTGATCGATGCGCTCTGGGAGGTCTATCGGGAGACCGGGGCCCAGGAACCGATTCACGTCATTGGCGGCTATCGCTCGCCCGCCACCAACGAGATGCTCCGCCGCCGCTCCAGCGGGGTCGCCAAGTTCAGCCAGCACATGCTCGGCAAGGCGGTCGACTTCTACATCCCGGACGTCTCGCTGGATTCGATCCGTGATGCCGGTCTGCGCCTGCAGCGCGGCGGCGTCGGCTTCTATCCCTCGTCCGGTGCACCCTTCGTCCATATGGACGTCGGCAGCGTGCGCCATTGGCCGCGGATGCCGGAGGCCCAGCTCGCGCGCATCATGTCCAAGCGCCCGCTGACCCGCCTGGCGTCCGCTAACCCGGGGGCGGAGAAGCAGAAATCCAGGGCGGCGACCGTCGTCGCGTCACGCAATGCCCGCGATGAGGACGAGGATGCCGAGGTCATCGCGAGGCCCACGTCGCGGTCGCGCGTGACCGCGTCGGTGGCGCCCCAGGAGACGGTGGCAGCGATCGTTGCGGCGGTCCCGATGCCGAAGTCGCGGCCTGCGGCGACGATTGAGTCGGCGCAATCCGAATTCAATCTCGCCTCCGCTTCTTTGCAGTCGGTGCGCGCGCCCGAGGCGCAGGCGCCTGAGTCCGCGTCGTCGGGCTTCAACCTTGCTTCGGCGTCATCGCAGCCGGTGCGGGCGGCGCCGCGTCCATCGCAGGCCGCAAGCCTCGTCCCGCAGGCGTCCATGTCTGCGAACGACATCATCAACCAGCGCGGCTACTGGGAGGGCCTGGCCGAAACGTCCGAGCGGCCGGTACCGCCGGCGAACATTCCCGAGACCCGCACCGCGGCCGCAGAGGCGCCGATCACCGGCAGCGTCGCGCGCGGCGGCCTGGCGCCGTGGCCGACGCCTGAACGCGCACCGGCGCGCGACGCCCTTGCTTACGCACCTGCGAACGAGCCGGTCGAATCCCGTCCGGGTCAGGCCTCGAAGGCCCGCGTCGTCGCCCGCCTCCCGGCGTCGCAGCAGCGCGACACCGGCACCGGCACCACCAAGCAGGCAGCCCGCCCATCCGGCCCGAGCGTCAGGATCGGCGAGCGTTTCAACAATCCCTGGATGCGCGCGATGATCGTGTCGCCGAGCGCACTCGATTTCATGAATACGTCGCTCTACGGAGCGCCCGACACCGCTTCGCTCAGGCCGCACCTGCAGAAGCCCGCCGCGACGGTGATGATGACGTTCTCGGATGATCCGCATCTCGGAATGTCGTCCGAGCAGTTCCGTGGCAACGCGGTGGTGTTCGTCGCGACCGTGACCTTCCGGCAGCGCACCGCGGCGCTGCGCTGAAGCCCAGTCGTCATTGCCGCGCTCGACCCGGGCATCATCTTCTTGCGAACGCCGATGGATTGCCGGTCAAGCCCGGCAATGACGAGCTTGCGCAACCCCGAAACAAACATGCCCGCGGCAGGCGCGGGCATGTCCATGCTTGCAGCCGAAATTAAGTCGTCAATTCAGCATGCCGAGCGCATGCATGTAGGTCTCGAGGATCGCCTCGTGCTCCTTGCGCTCGTCGGTGTCCTCCTTGCGCATTCGTATGATGGTGCGCAGCGCCTTGACGTCGAAGCCGGTGGATTTCGCTTCGCCATAGACGTCGCGAATGTCGCCCGCGAGCGCTTTCTTTTCCTCTTCCAGCCGCTCGATCCGTTCCACGAAGGCCTTGAGATGGTCCTTCGCGAACCGGGTTGCAGGCTGATCCTGTTCTGTTTCAGCGGCAGCGGTCGCCATCGATAACTCCTCCATCCACGCAACATTGCGCGACTAGTGTGGCGGGGAGTTGGGCTCGCTGGTCAAGGCCGGACGGCTTCATCCACCCGGTCATCCACAAGGGCGACAATAGCTCTGGACAATCAGTGCTTCTGGCTTGCCTTTTCGAATGCGGCCTTCTGGTCGGCCGAGGCATCCTTCTGGTACTTCGCCTTCCATTCCTCGAACGGCATGCCGTAGATCGCCTCGCGGCTCTGGTCCTTGCTCATCGGCACGCCTTTCGCGTCGGCCGCCTCCTTCATCCAGTTGGAGAGGCAATTGCGGCAGAAGCCGGCGAGATTTATCATGTCGATGTTCTGCACGTCGCTGCGCGTGCGCAGATGATCGAGCAGGCGCCGGAAGGCGGCGGCTTCGAGCTCGGTGCGGGTCTTGTCGTCCATGGCCAATTCCTCGCGGGTGTCTTCATTGCGAAGATAGACATTGCGGCGGCTGGATTGAAGGGCCTCGCTCCGGGCGCTTGCGCCGGTGAAGGCGGTCGCCGCGGCTCTCAATCGATCTTTGCGCCGGAGAATTTCACCGCCCGGCCCCACCGCTCGGTCTCGGCCGCGACCAGCTCGACCAGCTCGGCCGGCGTCGCGATCAGCGGCGCGCCACCGAGGTCGGCAAGCCGGGCCTTGATCTTCGGATCGCTGAGGCCGGCGTTGATCTCGCGGTTGAGCAGCGCCACGATCTTGGCCGGCGTCGCCTTCGGCGCGCCGACGCCAAGCCAGGTCGTGACTTCGTAGCCCGGCACCGTCTCCGCCACCGCCGGCACCCCCGGCAGCGCGTCGAAGCGGCTCGCGCCGGTCACCGCGAGTGCGCGCAGCTTGCGGTCCTGGATGTACTGAAGCGATCCCACCGTTGAGGTGAAGTAGACCTGCACCTGCCCGGCCAGGAGATCGATCATTACCGGTCCGGTGCCGCGATACGGCACGTGCTGCATGGACGTGCCGGTCATCGCCTTGAACAGCTCGGCGGCAAGATGCGACGAGGTGCCGTTGCCCGACGACGCGTAGCTGAGCTTGTCCGGATTGGCTTTCATGTAGGCGATGAGCTCCGGCACGGTCTTCGCCGGAAGCGACGGATTGACCATCAGCACGTTCGGCGCCTGCGAGATGCCGGCGACCGGCGCGATGTCGCGGATGAAGTCGAACGGCAGGTTCCGGTAGAGCGACGTGTTGATGGCGTTGAAATGACCCATGCCGAGGAGCGTGTGGCCGTCGGGGGCCGCGCTCGCCACCGCCTGGGTCGCGAGATTGCCGCCGGCTCCCACCCGCGTCTCGATCACGAACGGCTGGCCGAGCTTTTCCGACAGGTGCTGGCCCATGAAGCGCGCCAGGATGTCGTTCGGACCGCCGGCCGCAAAGCCGATCAGCCAGCGCACCGGCCGGTTGGGATAGTCCTGGGCGGGGGCTTTCGCGACACCTGCCAGAACGAGAACGCCGAGACTAGCGATCGAAATTCGTATGATCGGGAAGCGCCACGTCATTCAGTTGCTCCAAGTCGTCAATGTGCGGCTTCGAGCGTGCACATCCCTCCGGGGCGCGCAAGCGCGCGCGGAACATGCCGCATCCTTGGTCAAACGCATTGCGTCTGCGGTAGCGGGTGCTAGTCCACCTTGGCGCCGGAGAATTTCACCGCCCGTCCCCACTTCTCGGTTTCGGCGGCGACGAAGGCAACCATCTGCGCCGGCGTCGCCGAGAACGGCACCGCGCCAAGTTCCTCGAACCGCGCTTTGATCTTGGGGTCGTTGAGGCCGGCATTGATTTCGCGGTTGAGCTTTTCGACCACCTCAGCCGGCGTATCCTTGGGAACGCCCACGCCGAACCAGGCCGTCACCTCGAAGCCCGGCACCGTGGCCGCAATCGTGGGCAACTCCGGCAAGGCGTCGCTCGGCTTGGCGGTGGTCACGGCGATAGCGCGCAGCTTGCCCGAGCGGATGTATCCGATCGAGGACGAGACGGTGTCGAACATCACCTGTACCTGCCCGGACATCAGATCGACCAGCGCCGGTCCCGAACCGCGATACGGCACATGCTGCATGGGCACGCCGGTCATCGCCTTGAACAGCTCGGCCGCAAGATGCGCCGACGTGCCGTTGCCCGCCGAGGCATAGCTGATGTTGCTCGCATTGGCCTTGGCGTAGGCGATGAACTCCGGGACGGTCTTCACGGGGACCGACGGATGTACTTCGAGCACGTTCGGCATTTGCACCATGCCGGCCACCGGAACGATGTCGCGGGTGAAGTTGAACGGCAGCTTCTGGTACAGGGTCGTGTTGATCGCATTGGCGTGAGCGATCGCCAGGATGGTGTAACCATCCGCGGGCGCGGTCACCACGGCTTGCGTCGCGAGATTCCCGCCGGCGCCCGGGCGGTTGTCGATGACGAATTGCTGCCCAAGCCGATCCGACAGATATTGGCCGAGCAGGCGCACCACGATGTCGGTCGGCCCGCCCGGCGCAAATCCCAGGATCCAGCGCACCGGCCGATTGGGATACGCCTGCGCCGCGGCTTGGCCGATTCCAGCAAGCGCCGGTCCAGCGAGACACATGGCGGACATCTTCAGGAACTTCCGGCGCGAGCTCATGGTCCCTCCCAGGCGGTCTGACAATGAATATATGAGCGCGGGCCTCAGGCCAGCGCCGTCTTGACGCGGTTCGGCGTGAACGGCAGATCGCGCAGCGGCTTGCCGGTCATAGCCAGGAATGCATTGGCAACCGCCGGCGCCGTGCCGCCGATCGCAAGCTCACCGACCGGCAGCGGAATGTCGCCGCTGCGGATGACTTCGACCTTGATCTCCGGCGTTTCCGACAGGCGCAGCACCTCGTAGTCGTGGTAATTCGACTGCTCGACCTGCCCGTTCTTGAGCGTGATGCGCTCCTTGAGCGCCGCGCTCAGGCTGTAGATCAACGCGCCCTCGACCTGGGCTTCGACATTGCGCGGCTGCAGCGGCAATCCCACGTCGGCGACGCACCACAGATTGTGACACCTGATGGCGCCGCTGGCGCGATCGAAGGAAATCTCCGCGACCGTGCCGGTCATCGAGAAGCCGACCGGCGGCAAGCCGTACTTGCCGAACGCGATCCCGAGTGCGCGGCCCTCGCGCTTGCGGCTCCAGTCCGCAAGCTGGGCCACCCGCTCCACGACTTTCCTGGCGCGCGGATCCTTCAGCAAGGCCAGCCGGTAGTCGAGCGGGTCGCGGCCAGCATTGCGCGCGAGCTCGTCGATCATCGCCTCGACCGCGAAATTGGTGTAGCCGGAGCCGATGCCACGCCAGTTGGCAACGCGCGCGCCTCGATCTTCGTAGATGTGCTCGGCGAGGTGCGCGGGCACGTCATAGAAGGGCACGTCGGCGCCGTAGATCACGATCAGATCGATTCCCTTGTCGGCGTCGAGCCGTGCCTGGCCGTAGAGGTAGGGCGCGACCGGCTCGGCCGCGAGACGATGCCGCCAGCCGACCACCTTGCCGCCGGCATCGAGGCCGACGTCGAGCTTCTGTGCCGTCAGCGGCCGGAAGCGGCCGGACTGCACGTCGTCCTCACGGGTCTGCACCAGCTTCACCGGCTTGCCGATCGCCTTGGACAGCTCCACGGCGCCGATGACGTAGTCGACGTAGGCGCGCCGGCCGTAGCTGCCTCCCATCTGCAAGGTGTGGAATTTCACCTTGTCGGGAGCGACCCCGGCGATCTTGGCAGCCTCCGCCACCGACCGCGTCGGCCACTGCGTGCCGGCCCAGACCTCCACACCGTCCCTGGTTAGCGAGGCCGTGCACGACAACGGCTCCATCTGCGCATGATAGATGCAGTCGCTGGTGAACTCGGCCGTGATGACCTTCGCCGCGCTCGCAATGGCAGATACCGCATCGCCGGTCTGGCGCACGGCAACGCCTTTCTTGCCGAGGTCGCGGACATCGGCGAGAAATTGCTGGCGCTCCGTTTCGGTGTTGATCTTCGAACCCTTCACGTCGCGCCATTGCGCCTTCAGCGCGCGGCGCGCCGAGAACACGGCCTCCACCGTGTTGCCGACGATGCCGACGCCGTAGTCGAGCGCGATTGCCTCGACGATGCCCGGCATCGCCTTGAGCTCGTCGCGATTGAACGAAGTCGGGCCGGAGCCCCGCACCGGCGCGCGCGCGATGATGCCGTACAGCATGCCCGGCACCCACACGTCGCTCGCATACATCAACCGGCCTGCTGACTTCTCGACCATGTCGATGCGTTGCACGTCGTTGCCGAGCAGCCGGAACTGCTTCACCGGCTTGAGCTGGTCGGGCTTGATCTCCGGAAGCTCTGCCGGCGCCTTGGCAAAGCCCGCAATCTCGCCGTAGCTTAGCTTGCGGCCCGAGGCGGCGTGAACAACCGTACTAGGCTGCGTTGTCAGCTCATCCACCGGCACGCCCCAGCGTGCGGCGGCGGCGTCGAGCAGCACGCGGCGCGCCTGCGCGCCGGCGATGCGCAACGGCATCCAATAACCGCGGGTGGTCAGGCTGGCGACTTGGTACTGCTGCTTGAAGACGGGGTGGTTGTAGACCGCATCGACGGGCGCCTGCCGCACCTTCACCTTCGCCCAATCGGCGTCGAGCTCTTCGGCGATGATGAGCGGCAAGGCGGTGTTGACGCCCTGTCCCATTTCGGGCGCCGGCATCATGATCGTGATCGCGCCATCGGTCGCGATCGTGACATATGCGTTGACCCTGCCGCCGGACTGCGCCAGTGCGCCGCCCGCGCCGAACAGCGACGGCGCGTTAAGCGCAAAGGCGAACGACAGGCCGGCCGAACCAGCGAGCATCTCGCGGCGGCTCAGTCCGCGCGCGGCATTGCTGCGATGACGTGCCATGTCACACCTCCCGCGCAGCGCGCTCGATGGCGCGAACGATCCGCGGATAGGTGCCGCAGCGACAGAGATTGCCGTCCATGTGCGCGATGATCTGTTCGCGCGAAGGTTTCTTGTTGGTCGCCAGCAGATCCGCCGCCTGCATGATCTGTCCCGGCTGGCAATAGCCGCATTGCGGCACCTGCTCCGCGACCCACGCGCGCTGCAGCGGATGGCTGGCGTCGGGCGACAGGCCCTCGATGGTGGTGACGCGCTTGCCCTGCACCTGCGAGGCGGTGACCTGACAGGAACGCACCGCCCTGCCGTCCACATGGACGGTGCAGGCGCCGCATAGCCCGGTACCGCACCCGTATTTGGTGCCGCTCAATTTGAGGTGCTCGCGCACGATCCATAAAAGCGGCGTATCGGGCGCCACGTCCACGCTGGCCTGCCGGCCATTGATAGCGAATGCGAAAGCCGCCATCGAACTCCTCCCTCGTTCGCGATCCGTTTCGGATTCTTAGAAGGAGTTCTATTCGACAATCGCGGGCCAAACAACGTGCGCCGGCCCTATCGGCAGCAGCGGGGCTGATCCCGCTCTCTGCTTGGTTGTGTGAAAATCCACACCCGGGTCCGCACCGACGTCGGCCACTCCAAGAAACTGGTGGTAAACTCGCTCGCCGTGTGAAGAGTGTCGCGGCAAAAGAAGCGGCAGGACGTTTCGATCGTGGCCGGACCAAGCCGCACATTCCTGGAGGGGTTGTTCACCACGGCGGTCACTGCCGTGCATCCAAGCACTTGCCTGCCGCCGCATCTGCCGGAGCCGCCCCGGTCCGGACGCATCATCATCCTTGCCGCCGGCAAGGCCGCGGGCTCGATGGCCGAAATCGCGGAACGGCACTATCTCGACGACCGCGGTCTGCCCGCGAGCCGGATCGGCGGCCTCGCGGTCACCCGCCACGGCTATGCCCGTCCTACCCGGCAGGTGCCGGTGATCGAAGCCGGGCACCCGGTCCCCGATGCGGCAGGATTGGCCGCGACCTTCGAAACCCTGTCGCTGGCCGATTCCGCCGGTCCGGACGATCTTGTCGTGGTGCTGATGTCGGGCGGCGCGTCGGCCAACTGGATCGCTCCGGCGAGCGGCCTCTCGCTCACCGAGAAGCAGGCGCTGACCCGGGCTTTGCTCGCATCGGGCGCTTCGATTTCCGAAATCAACGCGGTGCGCAAGCATCTCTCTCGCATCAAGGGCGGTCGTCTTGCCGAGCGCATCAGTCCGGCACGGTTGGTTACGGTCGCCATTTCCGACGTCCCGGGCGACGACCTCGCCGTCATTGGATCGGGACCGACGGTGGCCGATCCCACTACGCTCGCGGATGCGCAGGCCACGATTGCGCGCTATCGCCTGGACGTGTCCCCGGCGGTGGCGAGAGCCCTTGCCGACCCCGCCAACGAAACGCCGAAGCTCGGTGACCCGGTGTTCTCGAATTCGTCGTTTGCGCTGGCGTCCCGGCCGTCCGTTGCATTCGGCAAGGTCGAAGCGGCCGTGCGTGCCGCCGGCCATGACTGCATCCTGCTTGGGACCACGATCGAGGGCGAAGCCCGCACGGTTGCCGCGGAGCACGCGCGCCGCGCGCTTGAGCTTCGTGCGCAAGGCAAGAATGTGGTGATCCTGTCGGGCGGCGAACTGACCGTCACCGTGCGTGGCAAGGGCCGCGGCGGCCCGAACCAGGAATACATGCTGGCGCTGGCGATCGCCCTCGAGGGCACCGCGGGGATCGCCGCCCTGGCTGCCGACACCGACGGCGTCGACGGCGGCGACGGGCGGAGCGAGGACCCGGCGGGGGCTTTTGTCGATTCCACCACACTCGCCCGGGCGCGCCAGCTCGGTCTCGATCCCGCCGCTTTTCTTGATGCCAATAATTCGACGGAATTCTTTGAAAAGCTTGGCGATCTTCTGAAACCGGGCCCGACATGCACCAACGTCAGCGACTTCCGGTCTATCCTCGTTGACAGCCCCTGAATCTTCACGCGATATCCCGACGCCGGGGGAGTTAACGGGCATAATGACCGAGGAACCAACCGTTGCGTGTACGAGGCCCGACCGGCCGGGACGGCGCATGTTTGGCGTTGGCGCCGGGATTCTCGGCACCCTGATCGCCGGCGCGACGGTGTTGCAGGCCGACATTGCGGCCGCGGATTTCCGGATTTGCAACAATACCGGTAGCCGGGTCGGCGTTGCGCTCGGGTACAAGGACAGCGAGCACTGGACCACCGAAGGCTGGTGGAACCTGTCCGCCCGGACCTGCGAAACAATTCTGCGGGGAACCCTGGCCGCACGCTACTATTACGTCTACGCGGTCGACTACGATCGCAGCGGCGAATGGGCCGGCAGGGCGTACATGTGCACGCGTGAAAAGGAATTCACCATCCGCGGCACCGAGGATTGCCTCGCGCGCGGCTATGATCGCACCGGCTTCTTCGAAGTCGATACTGGCGAACAGCCGTCCTGGACGGTGCAGCTCACCGACTCGGCGGATCAGGCGCCGCAGCAGCCATTGCAATCGCGCGTGCCGTTGATGCCTGTGCCTTCGACAACCGGCGGTAAGAACACAGCACCGCAATTTCCTGCGCGCAAGAACTGATGCGTCGTCTGCGCCGTACCAAGATCGTCGCCACCCTCGGTCCGTCGTCGTCCGAGCGTTCCGTCATCGCCGCGTTGTTCCGCGCCGGCACCGACGTCTTCCGCATCAATATGAGCCATACCTCGCATGACCGCATGCGCGAATTGGTCGCGACGATCCGCTCGATCGAGGACGAATTCGAACGGCCGATCGGGATCCTGGTCGACCTGCAGGGTCCGAAGCTTCGGGTCGGCCAGTTCGAATCCGGTCCGGTCGCGCTGCCGAAAGGCGGCAGCTTCACGTTCGATACCGATACCGCACCGGGCAGCGCCTCGCGCGTGCACCTGCCGCATAAAGAAATCTTCGAGGCGATCGAGCCGGGCCACACGCTGTTGCTGGACGACGGCAAGGTGCGTCTGACAGCAACCGAGGTGGCGGAGGGAAAGATCGTCACGCGCGTCGAGGTCGGCGGCAATCTGTCGGACCGCAAGGGCGTAAGCCTGCCCGACACCACGATCCCTTTTTCCGCACTGGCGCAAAAGGATCGGTCCGATCTCGAAGCCGCGCTTGACGCCGGCATCGACTGGGTGGCGCTGTCGTTCATCCAGCGGCCGGAAGATATTGCCGAGGCCAAGAAGATCACCCGCGGCCGCGCCGCCGTGATGGCGAAGATCGAAAAGCCGCAAGCGGTGACCCGCCTGGACGAAATCCTCGACATCGCGGACGCGCTGATGGTGGCGCGCGGCGATCTCGGCGTCGAGATGCCGCTGGAGCGGGTGCCGGGCATTCAGAAGTTCATGACGCGCACGGCACGCCGCGCCGGCAAGCCGGTCGTGGTCGCAACGCAGATGCTGGAATCGATGATCAACAGCCCGGTGCCGACACGCGCTGAAGTGTCGGACGTCGCCACCGCGATTTTCGAGGGCGCCGACGCGGTGATGCTGTCGGCGGAATCGGCCGCCGGCAAATTTCCGGTCGAGGCCGTTTCCACCATGAACCGCATTGCCGAGGAGGTGGAGAACGATCCGCTCCACCAGACCATCATCCAGGCGCAGCGCGCCGATCCCGAGGCGACCGGCGCCGATGCGATCGCAGCGGCGGCGCGGCAGATCGCCGAGACGCTCGAACTGTCGGCGCTGATCTGCTGGACGTTTTCCGGCTCGACCGCCTTGCGCGTGGCGCGCGAGCGGCCGAACCCGCCGATCGTCGCGATCTCGCCGAATGTCGCGACCGCCCGGCGGCTGTCGCTGACCTGGGGCGTGCACTGCGTCGTGGCGGAAGACGCCCGCGATCAGGACGACATGGTGGAGCGCGCCTGCCGGCTGGCGTTCAAGGACGGATTCGCCCGGGCGGGACAGCGCGTAATCGTGGTTGCGGGCGTCCCGCTCGGCACTCCGGGCGCGACCAACATGCTGCGGATTGCTTTCGTCGGCGCCGACGAGGGCCGCGCGCTGTAACGCGCGCTCAGATATCGCGGCCGTCGACGGTCTCGGTCAGCCGTTTGATCAAGTCGGGGATCCGCTCCATGTGCGGATACAACTCGACCGCGCGGCGGAACGCGGCGAGCGCACGCGGTTCATCGCCGATGTCATTCAGGATCATGCCGAGTCCGGCCCAGGCTCCGAAGTGCCGGGGCTCGCGTGAAAGGACGGCCCGCAGATCGGCCACCGCCGACGTGTAGTCGCGCTGCTGGAAATAGAGCGTCGCGCGCCGGTTCCAGGCTTCGATGTAATCCGGCTTGATGTCGATGATCGCGGTGAGGAGCTTGATTGCGAGCTCAAAATCCTTGCCCTCGGTCGCGGTCCGCACCCGGCTCATCAGCAGCATGGCAGTGTCCCCGCCGGCTGCGGCCCAGGTCGCCCAGATGCGGCCCTCGATGTATTTCGCGCTTTCCGCAGTCGGTGCGACCCGGAGCGCGGCGAACAGGCGATCGAGATTTTGCGTGGTGTCGCCGCGCTGCGCCCGCGGCAGATCGGGCGGCGGCTCGACCGGCTGCGGCGGCTCCGTACCGGGCGGCGCAATCTCCGGCGTCTGCGCCTGGGATGGCGCAGCCAACGTCATGGCGAGGGCCATGAACGCGAAGGCCAGAGGCGCACGGAATCGGTGGTTCATGCGACGGAGTTTAACGGTTCACCGTCGTGCAGCAAAGCCTGGGATCAAGGCAGCGTGACGGCAAAACGCTCCGCCGGCCAGGCAGGGCCGTCAGCCTTGGCGGGCCTTGAAGCGCCGGTTGGTCTTGTTGATCACGTAGACCCGGCCCTTGCGGCGCACGAGCCGGTTGTTGCGGTGGCGGCCGCGCAGCGACTTCAGGGAATTACGGACCTTCATGACGTGCTCCGGTTGTCCCCGCGCGGCGGGGGCTCGGGTTGTTTGGGGTGCGCGTTACTTAAGAGGGCCATGCGGCGCCGTCAATTGCACGAATCCAGGCGCGGGTGGGGGGCGGGCCGATTGAGACTACCCCCAACTGGGGCAGTAACATTATACCATTTATAGGCCGTCAGCTTCGGCCGACGAACGCCGGCGAGGCGCCGAGCCAGGGGATGCCGTCGATCGAAAGCTCGGTCGTCAGGACAAGGAAGCTCCCGTTGACAGGTACCCACGACGCGTCCGCCGGCGCAGCCACCGCTTCGAGCGGATAGCTGCCGACGCAGCTTTCCGCCATCCAATTGCGCAGCGTTGCCCCCGCCAGCTCTCTGAGACGAGCCTCGAGCTGCGCGGCGAGCGGCTTGCCGGATTCGATCGAGGACGCGACCCGCGCGAGCCAGGCATCGGCCTCCGCATAGGGGCGGCGCGCAGCCTTGTCGCGGGCGAAGCTCCTGGTTCGCCGCACCCACGCACCCTTGTAGGCGACCGAGGCGCGTACTGCGAAGCGCCCGGCGATCGGCCGCATCCCGGCGACGCGGATTATGCGCCGCTCGGCGTCGAGATCGGGCGCGACCGCGATATAGGCCTCCTCGGCGCCGCCAAGCCGTGCCTGCTTCTCAACCAGCCCCGCAACCTCGCCGGCATCAGCCGCCGTGTCCGCATCGATCGGGTCGAACACAGTGCGGGCGAGCGTATCGGCGCGTCCGATGAGGCCGCGTTCGGCGTCGTCGATGCCGCGGCGCGCATCGGCAAACACACCGCTCATGTCGGCAAGCTCGACGGCGGGCGCGGCGCCGGCGATCTCGTCGTAAAGCCCGGCCGGCAGCCTGTCATACTCCAGCACGCCGACGCGCTTGCAGCCCGCCTCCGCGATCCGCTGGCCGACGGCGGCCCCTGGCTTCGGGGTGTTGACGATCTCGCTCAGCGTGTCGGTCGTGCGGATCCAGTTGGCGACGCGCTTCGACAGCGCAGTGGCGAACACCGGCGCGCCCTGCCGCGGCAACAGCAGCATGCCGTCAGACCAGTACGGCGTGAAGCCGGTGAGCCAGGTCACCGCGCTCGGCTGCACCAGGTTGGTGTAGAACAGCGCGGCGTCGAGACCGTTGCGCTCAATCGCCGCGCGCAGGCGCGCGATGCGCGCCTCGAGCGCGGCCTTCGGCAATTCCTCTGCATTCCATCCCATCAAGCCGCGACGCATGGTTCCACCTTCACGCTGGCGTGCCGAAGAGTTCGCGCGCGGTCCCGGTGAAGACCTCGCAGCCGGTCTTGGTCACCGCAACGACGTCGCCAAGCACGAGATAGCCGACCACCGGATGATAGGTATTCGGATGCACGATCAGCGTCATCCCGGCGTCGATCCGCGTCGTCACGTCTTCCAGGATGTGCGGCTTGGTGTCGGCGAACAGCCCGACGCCATGCCCGCGCACGCGCGTGTATTGATCGGTGACGTAGTCGCCGAGTCCCTCGCGGCGGAAGATGTCGTTCTCGGCGCGCGCGATGTCGGCGGCGGTGACGCCGTCGCGCACCACGGCGATGCCCGCTTCCATCGCTTCGCGGTAGAGCGCGAAGGCTTTGTTCTGCTCGGCATTGGGCGCGCCGACCACCAGCGTGCGGCAGATCTGGGCGTAATAGCCGTCGACGCAGGGCGTCAGCTCGGTGGTGACGAGGTCACCCGCCTTGAGTTTTTTGCCGCTGGGCGGCGTCATGCCGCGCACCTCCGGTCCGCCCACGCCGATGATCTGGAAATTGTCGTCGACGCCCTTCGACCGGAAGAACGCCTCGGTCTCGGCGATCAGCTCGTAGTCGGCGCGGCCAGGCCGCGCGGCGTCGCGGAACACCGCATAGCCCTCGTCCGCGACCTTGCAGGCGCGGCGGATGGCGTCGACCTCGGAGGCAAGCTTGCCCATCAGCAGGCGGTCGAGGAACGCGGTGCGGTCGCCGAGATTGAGGTCCTTGGCGCGGGCGGCGATCTTGCGCGGGATCAGGCGCGCCGGCGCCGTGCCGATGCGGCGGTTGCTCAGGCGATTGAGCGCCTTGTCCACTTGGCCGATCAGATCCGGCGCGTGCACGACCTCGATGCCGGAGCATTCCAATGCCGCGCGGTCGGCCTCGAGCGCGCTGTCGAGATGGAGCGTGATGCCGTCCTCGCGCACAATGGCGAGCGCCTGGCCCTCGAGGATACCGAAATCGGTGGCGTAGCGGAGGTAGTCGTTCTGCCAGGCGTTGCCGTAGAGCAGGAGGACGTCGACCCCCTCGCCCGCCATCTCCTGCAAAAGCCGCGTCCTGCGGTCGGTGAACACCGTCACATCGGTCTCCGTCATTCCTTCCAGCGCGAAAAACGGGCCTCGACCATGCGCACCAGCTCGTTGAGGACGATCGCGAGCAGCGCGAGCGTCAGGATCAGTGCGATCAGCGCTGCCGGATTGAAGGTCTCGGCATAGAGCAGCGTGAAGAAGCCGATGCCGCCCTGCGACACGAACAGCTCCGCGAGCAGTACGCCAAGCAGCGTCATGGTCATGGCCAGCCGCAGCCCGGTGAACACCGCCGTCACCATGTGCGGGAACACCACGTACCGCAACTGCTCGAACCGCGTCGCGCCCATGGCGGCCGCCCCGCGCATCAGAAGCGGATTGACGTTGCGCATGCCGGCGATGGTGTTGACGATCACAGGGAACACGCCATGGGTAAAGCCGAAGGCGATCTTGCTGGCGGGGCCGAGACCGAACACCAGCACGAACAGCGGCAGAAGGATCGCCTGCGGTATGCCGTAGAGCAGCAGCACGATCGGATAGAAGCTGCGCCGGCCGATATCAGTGAGCCCGACCAGAACGCCGATCAGCATCCCGAACACCACCGACATCACGAACGCCACGACGAGCTCGATCAGCGTGACGCTGATGGCAAGCCGCACGCGCGGCTCGCCCAGCACCTTCGGCCAGAGCTGCTCCAGCACCTGGCTTGGCGCGGCCGCGAGCGACGAGGTCGCGAACACGCGTGCATAGAACTCCCACAGCACGATGACGCCGAGGATCAGGAGGAGCCGGACCAAACGGATAGTGTTCGGTGACATGCCGCTCACTCCCGCTCGCTGCGCGTCTCGACCGCGAGCGCGAGCAGGTTGAGCATCACCGACAGGCAGACCACGAAGGATATCCAGGCGTAGAGTTTCGCCGTCTCCATCAATTCTGCCGCCAGCGCGGTGGCGCGGCCGACGCCGGCGGTGGCGGCGAGCGTTTCGCCGCCCAGCACCGAGGCGATGCAGATGAAGAAGCCGATGCGCAGGCCGGTGAGCGTGACCGGCAGCGCCGCCGGCATGTAGACGTAGCGGAACTGCTGCGAGGGCGACGCACCCATGGCGCGCGACGCCCGCAGATAGAGCTCGTCGACATTGGAAAATGCCGCGATGGTGTTGAGCGCGATCGGGAAGAAGGCGTAGGTCGCGCCATAGGCGACCTTCGAGTCCGGCCCGATCCCGAAGAACAGGACGAACAGCGGGAAGAACATCGTCAGCGGCACCGCGAACATGCCGGACAGCACCGGCTCGAACATGTGCACCAGCGTCCGCGACCGCGCCACCGCGAAGCCGACGGCGATCCCGACGACGACGGCGATCACATAGGCCTTGGCGATCGAAACAATGGTCACATAGAGCGACGACCACAGCTGGCCGGAGCGCGCCAGCACGCCGATTTCGCGCCAGACCAGCTCCGGCGCCGGCAGGAACAGCTTCAACGTGCCGCCCGACCGCGTCGCGAGGTACCACGCGCCGAACAAGGCCACGAATATCCCGATCTGGATGGTGCGGATGGCGAGCTTGTCCTGCGCGATCATCGCCGCACCGCGAAGCAGCGACAGCGAAGCCGCGAGCGAGATGCTCGTTGATGCGCCCTCGCCCCTTGAGGGAGAGGGCACAAGAAAGAAGCCACAAACGCGTTCGGGTGAGGGGGTCTCTTCACAACAACTCTTCTGGCGAAGAGTCCCCCTCACCCAATCCTCACTGCTGAAATACCGGGCTGCCCTCTCCCTCAAGGGGGAGAGGGCACGGCAATGCGCGCCCTACGCTTCGTCTGACACAATAAAATAAGAAGTGCGCGATCATCGCCGTCACGCCTGCGCGTCGCGCGCGAGGCGCATCGCGGCCACGGTCTGCCTGATCTCGTCGCGCAACAGGCCGTATAGCTCCTTTCGAATGTCCTGGAACGCGTCGGTCAGCATGAAGTCGGGCGAGCGCGGGTGCGGCTCGGGAACCGAAATGCTCGCCTTCACCTTGCCGGGCCGCGCCGTCATCACCACGATGCGGTCGGCCAGGAACACCGCCTCGGCCAGCGAATGGGTGACGAAGACGATGGTCTTGCCGCGGCGCGCCAGCAGGATCGAGAGGTCCTCGCCCAGCACCATGCGGGTCTGCTCGTCGAGCGCCGCAAACGGCTCGTCCAGCAGCAGCACCTCGGATCCGACGCAGAGACCGCGCGCCAGATTGATGCGCTGCTTCATGCCGACCGAGAGCTGCTTGGGATAATGGTGGGCGAACTGCTCCATGCCGACCGCGGACAGGGACTGCATGGCGCGATCGCGCCAGTTCGCCTCCTCGATCCCGCGGAATTTCAGCGCGAGGCGGAAATTCTCGAGCACCGTGAACCACGGAAACAGCGTGCTCTCCTGGAACACATAGGCGATCTCGTTCGGGCGCGGGCTCGACACCGGCGTGCCGTTGACGGTCACGCTGCCCGCGGTCTGCTCGAGCATGCCGCCGATGATCGAGAGCAGCGTGCTCTTGCCGCAGCCCGATGGGCCCAGCAGGCAGACAAATTCGCCCTTGCGGATATCGAGCGAAACGTCGTCGAGTGCGTGCACGCGCTGGCTCGCATCGCGCCCGGCGAACATCATCGAGACATGGTTGATGGCGATCGCCGGCGCCTGAGCGTCCGCAACCCGCGCCGACGCGGCCGTCGCTCCGCTTGCGTTGCCCCCGGCCGTCACGTCAGAGCTTCACCGGCACGAACTGGTCGTTGTAGATCGTCCGCGCGTCCGGCAGCGAGTTGAGGATGCCGAGCTCCTTGAGCGACTTGCGGATCACTTCGATCGCCGCCGGGTCCCATGCGCCGTCGCGCGAGAAGCCGCTTATCTGCGCGTCGTAGATTCGCATCACCACGCTTTCGCGCACGTCGATCGCCTTGGCGGTGATCTTCACGGTCGCGTCCTTGTTGGCATGGATGAACGCGATGGTCTTGAACCAGCCACGCAGGAAGCGTCGCAACACATCGGTCCGTTTCTCCACCATGTTGTCGGTGGCGTAGATGACGTGGGTATAGAAATTCTTCTCGATCTCGCCGAAATCGACCAGGATCCGTCCGCGCTTCAACTCTTCCAGCTCGAAGCCGCTGGCGGACTCGATCACCATGGCGTCGAGGTCGCCGCGCTCCATGGCGGCGAGCCGCGCCTGCATCGAGCCGAGCGGCATCACCTGCATGCCGTCGCGGCCCCAGCCTTGCTGGCGTGCCAGCTCGCGGCTCAGCCAGTCGGTCAGCGAACCGCCGGTGGTGACGCCGATGCGCTTGCCCTTGAGGTCGGCGACCGTCTTGATCGGCGACTTGGCGAGCACTACCACGGCAAGATTCGACGGCGCGCCGTACATCGCCGCCACTCCGATCGCCGGCACGCCCTTGGCGCGGAAACCAAGCCCGGGGCCGGAGCCGAGCGCGACATCGACCGCTCCGGCGGTGAGGCCGGTCTGCATCTGCGCGTCGCCCTTGAAGCTCGAGATCGCGAGGTCGATGCCTTCCTGCTTGAAGATGCCGGACTGCACGCCGACGTCGGTCGCGGCGAAGGCCCAGGAATTGGGCACCGATTTGCCGATGCGGAGCGCGTCCTGCGCCGACGCGGGTCCGCTCACGAGCGCCGCCGCAACCAGTGCCGCAACCATCGAACTGCGCTTCTGAAACCGAGGCATCAACGTTCCTCCCAGGGACTTCCCCGTCCAGCCGGTAAACTACACCGGCTTCTCGCCGAGAATGGTGACACGCCGCAAGAGCCTGCGCTCGCCCGCGCTGAAATCGGTGCGAGCATGCAGCGTACAGCGGTTGTCCCACATCAAAATGTCTCCGGGCCGCCACACGTGCTCGTAGATGAATTGCGGCTGCTCCTGGTGATCGAACAGGACCGGAGCAGCTCCTCGCTCTCCTGCGGGTCGAGCCCCTCGATCCGCCGCGTCATCAGCCGGTTGACGTAGAGCGCCTTGCGCCCGGTCGCAGGGTGGGTCCGCACCACCGGGTGGGCGTAGCACGGCGCGCCGTCAGGCACCTCGGCTTTGCGGATTGTCGCGGCGGTGTCGTAGTCGTAGGCGTTGAGCGCCTTGCGGCCGTCGATGCGGCGCTTGATGTCGGCGGGCAGCGTTTCGTAGGCGAGGTAGGCGTTCGCAAACAGCGTATTGCCGCCGACGCTGGGAACCTCGATCGCATACAGCATCGACGCCTTGGCGGGAATCTCCTGGTGGCACTGGTCGGTGTGGAATTGCATCTCCCCGTCAGGCAGCGCGCCGATCGCCTTGCCGTCCTCGCGGATGTTGGAGATCAGCATCACAGCCGGATGCGATCGCACGAATTGTTTGGTGTGGATTTTCGCGGGCGGACCGAAACGCTCGGCGAAGCGGACCTGGTCGTTCTCGGTCAATTCCTGGCCGCGCAGCAGGATGACAAGATGCTGATGCCAGGTGTCGAGCATCCTTGCCGCCAGCGCGTCGTCGATGGCGTTGCGCAGATCGACGCCGACAATCTCCGCGCCGATCGCCGGCGACAGCGCACGGACCGCGAATGCGGGAGCCGACGACCGCGTTTGCGCAGCGGCGGAAAGGGTCGTTGCCATAGGCGCGTCCGTCCGGAATGTTGTCGTTTCGGTCGATTATAGGGACGAAACGGCGAAGATCAAACCACCGGCACCGGTGCGACCGATCGCAATTCCGGCATGACTTCGCGCGCAAACAGCGCAATCGAGCGCTGCGTGTCGGCCAGCGACAGATCGCCAAACGCGAATTGGCCGACGCAATAATTGCTGCCGGTCGCGGCAAGCTGCTCGCGCAGGAACGCGGCCACGGTGCGCGGTGAGCCCGCGACACCCTGCCCCACCTCCGCGATGCCGTCGAAGTCCGGTGGACGCGGATGCATGGCCGAATAATTGTGCAGGCGGTGCAGGTAGGTGAAGCTGTCGTGCCAGCGTGGATAGGCGCGGCGCGCCAGCGCGAACGCCTCCGCGTCGGTTTCGGCCACCACGATGAAACGGCCCAGCCCCATCAGCGGCAATGGCGCGTCGCTCCAGGCGTCGCGCCACGCTTGGCGAAACGCCTCGAACGAGGTGCGCGTCGCGGGAACGGAATCGAGGCTGACGACCCGCAAGCCCTTGCGGGCGGCGCGCTTGGCACTTTCGGGAGCATGCAAGCCGTACCAAACCGGAGGATACGGCTTCTGAAGCGGGGTCAGCTCCATAGGCACGTTGTCGAAGTTGAAGAAGCGGCCGTGGAAGGTGAGCACGGGCTCGGTCAGCCCTTTCAGCACCAGCTCGAGCGCCTCGGCGTAGACCTCCTGCGCCAGCTTCGGGTCCTCGCCGTAATAGGCAAGCTCGATGCCGACCGACCCGCGACCGAAACCCATTTCGAGCCGGCCGTGGCTCATCTGGTCGAGCATGCAGATTTCCTCGATCATGCGGATCGGATGATAGAGCGGCAGCGCATAGACCATCGGCCCGAAGCGCAGCCGCTGCGTCCGCTGCGCAACGGCCGACAGGAACACGCTCGGGCTCGGCGCCAGCCCGATCGGCGTCGAGTGATGTTCGGCGACGTGATAGGCGTAGAAGCCGAAGCGGTCGTATGACTCGATGATCTTCAGCCGCGCCTCGTAATACGCGGCGAGCGGCAGATCGTTGCGGTCGAGATGATCGAAAACACCGAATTTCATGTCCTGTTACGTTTCGCCGTCCGGTGCTCAACCTCATGGTGAGGAGCGCGGCGCAGGCGCGCGTCTCGAACCATGGCCGCGCGCGCTTGCGTGGCCATCCTTCGAGACGCACACTTCGTGCGCTCCTCAGGATGAGGGCGGAGCTTGATCATTCGTCCGTCACGTCGATCCACACGCCGCCGGGATCGGCCAACTGGAATTTTCCGCCAGCCTCCTTGGCGAAGAACGCCTTGCGCGCGTCGGCCTCCTTGCTGCCGCCGAGTCGCATCGGCGCGACATAGGGGTTCATGCCCGAGGTCGTCTCGACGTGCTGCTTGAACGCGTCGACGTTCTCGACCTTGAAACCGATGTGATCCGGCCCCGGACGCTTGATCGACATGTTCTCGAAGATCGAGATCGACCACGGCAGAATCGACAGCGTCACGCGGCCGTCGGTCAGGTGGTGACCGGACGTACCGCCGTTCCGGTTCACCGGCTTGAGCTCGAAAACATGCTGATAGAAGTCCGCGCACTTCTCCGGACTCATGGTGCGGATGGCGAACTTTGAGAGATAGCGGTCCTGACTCCAGCCGGCCGCCGCCTGTTCTGCGTAGACGCCGACGAGCTTGTCGCCCTTGTCCTTCTGGGCAAGATCGAAGACGTTGCCGTCGGGATCGTGCGCGCTGTAGTTCGCGAACGGCCGGGTCGACGGCCGCTTGACGATGTTGGCCTGCGGGAACTTGTCGCGCGCGCGCTGCAGCACGGTGTCGATGTCGTCCACCACCAGCCCGAAATGGTCGAGCCCGCCGACGTAGCCGTCGCGCAGCGGATTGATGTTGAGCCCGACATAGCCGTCGCCCACCGTCACCGCGTTCAGCGGCCGGCTGGTCTTGCCCGAGCGCTTGAGGCCGAAATAGGCCTCATAGAAATTGGCCAGCATCGGATAGATCGGGCTGATCATCGCCATGTGATTGATCTTGGCGAACATGGTCATGGCCTCGCTAATGCGATCGATCGCGTCACGACGTCCGGCGAGACGTCGAGCGTCTGTCCGATCACCTTCTGCAGGTCGTCGCCCGACATCGGACCGAATTCGAGATTGCGCTTGTCCATCTCGGCCTTGAAGGCGGGATCGGCCAGCATCGCCGCCACTGCGCGGCGCAGGACGGCAAGCCGGTCGGCCGGGACATCCGGCGGCGTCATCAGCGCGCGGCCGACTTCCGCGGTGCTGCCAAACAGGTTGAGCACCTGCTTGTCCTCGTTGGTCGCGCCGAACTCGACCATCGCCGGCACGCCTGGAAACTGCGGGTGGCGCACTTGCGCGTACTGGACCAGAACGTTGATCGTCTTCTCACGCAGCCACGCGGGCTTTCCGAACAGAAGGTTCTCAAGCGTCGCGTGCGCGCCCTCGGTCTCGCCGCGCTCCATCGCCAGGATCGTCCCGGTCGTGCCGGGATAGCCTTTGACGATCTTGAACTTCGTTCCGGCGAGCTTGTTCATCAGGCTCGGCATGATTTCCGTGGTGGCGCCGGCGCTGGTCGCGGCCATCACGGTCTCGCGCTGCATGGCGCCGGAGATCGTCTTGGTCGGCGAGGTGTGCCAGGTCAGCGAGACCTCGATGATCGGCGTAAAGCGCCCGAGCCAGCCGAACTTGCGCATGTCGTAGGCGACCGCCGGATCGCGCAGCGCCTGGGTGAGCGCAAGCTGCTGGCCGACCATCCCGATCGTCAGCCCGTCCTTGGGCGCCTGGGTGGAGAGATAGTTGGCCGCCTTCACGCTGGCGACGCCGGGCATGTGCTTGACCGCGATCACCGGATTGCCCGGCAGATATTTCGGCAGGATGGATGCCGCGATGCGGGAATAGACGTCATAGCTGCCGCCGGGATTGTAGCCGACGATCAGCGACATCTGCTTGCCCTTGAAAAATTCCTCGGCGTCCTCGCCGCGTGCATGCTGCGTGAACGCAACGGCGGCGAGCGCGACGACGGCAAGTTTGCTGGTCAGCGACGCTTTGGACATGACGGTTCGTTACCGCCCCCGCGCGGCGCCGCCGCGATTCCAGCCGCGCGCGCCTTCCCCGTAAATCTCGTACCCGGTGTCGGTCACGGCGATGGTGTCCTCGAGCTTGATGAAGCCGCGCTTGGGATGCATCAGCGTCGTCTCCACCGACACCACCATGCCGGTCTCGAGCGGCCGCGTCGCGTCGTAGGCATCGTAGGGCACCGGACCGGTCGCCGTCAGCCGCGGCGCTTCGTGGCTCACCAGCCCCATTCCGTGCGCCAGGAAGTGCATGTGATTGTGGTGCTTGGACTTGGCGACCAGCGCATCCGCCGACGCATAGATCTCGCCGCCCATGACGCCCGCTTTCACCGGCTTCATCGACGCGCGCTGGATGTCCTCGATCTCGGCCAATAAGTCCACGAGCTCGGCGTCGGGCTCGCCCAGGATCGCCATGCGGGCAAGGTCGCCGATGTAGCCGTGGAAGTTTCCGCCGGAGTTGACCGAGAGCACGTCGCCCTCCTCCCACCGCTGCGCGGACGGCGCGCGGTTGTGGCTCGCGCCGGCCGCGATCAGGCAGTATTCGAACGTCAGCCCGCAGTTGGTTTCCTCGACCTTGAGCGCATCCGCGAGCTCCTGCTTGGTGGTGCCGGCGCCATGCTTCGCGATCACCGCCTGCATGGACTCGATGACGCGCTCGGATGCGACCCGCACCATGTCCAGCTCGGCCGGCGATTTGCGCGCGCGCAGTCGCTCCAGCACGAACAGCGCATCGACGATCTCCGCGTTAGGGAGCCCGCTGCGCAGCGCGGCGCCTGAGTTCATCGGCAGGAACGCCATCTCGACGCCGATGCGCCGCACCGGTCCGGTCTTCTTGACGTGCTCGACCGCCTTCTTCATCACGTCGACGGAACCGGACGACGTGCAATTCGCCTCCGGCGTCCAGAACGATTTCACTTCGCGCTGGTGGTTCTCGAGCCGGTGGCCGAAGAACGCCGCCTTCTCGGGTGCGCCTTTCGGATACACCACGATCGGCAGGTAACGGCTCAGCCCCATCGCATCCATGTAATCGAAGAAGAACGCGCGATGGCCGCCGAGCAGGTATTGCACGTTGTGCTTCGAGCTCGCGAGCAGCACATCGATGCCGGCGTCCTCCATCAGACCGTCGAGCCGCTTGCTGTCGAACGGAATTGAGGATGCGGCCGGCTTGGCAGAGGTGAGCATGATCGAAGCTCCTGGGGTTCCGTCGGGGCACCGCGCAATGGCGCCGTTCTCGAGCCCGATGGTGAGCCGGACTTGCGGTCAAGACAAGCCCCGCGAATGCCGTCCTGGAATGCCAGCCTTACTTGACGCTTACCGGCGCGGTTGGCAACGTCGCCCGCGCATCCACGGAGCAACGCGCATGCACGTCTTTCGGCCCGGCATGATCCTGATCGCGCCGGCCCTCATCGGGCTTGCCGCCGCGGCCGGTCCGGCGCAGGCGCAAGCCGACTTCTACAAGGGCAAGACCGTCGAGGTCATCATCTCGACCGGCGCCGGCGGCGGCCTCGACACCAATGGGCGAATTGTCGCGCGCCATCTCGGCAATCACATCCCGGGCAATCCGACCATCGTGGCCAGGAACATGCCGGGCGCCGGCCACATCCGCGCGGCCAACTACGTGTTCAGCCAGGCGCCCAAGGACGGCACCACGATCGGCACGTTCATCCCGATCTTCGTGATGGCGCAGGTGCTAGAACGCAGCAAGAGCATCCAGTTCAACCCCGCGAACTTCCAATGGCTGGTGTCGACCTCATCCAGCAATTCGACGGTCTATGTCTGGCACACCACCGGCGTGAAGACGCTGGAAGACGCGATGCAACGGCAGGTGCTGATGGGCGGCACCGGCGTCGGCTCCTACAACGTGATCTATCCGACGGTGCTGAACAGCGTGGTGGGCACGAAATTCAGGCTCGTCACCGGCTACCCGAGCACGACCGAGATCGCGATCGCGATGGAGCGCGGCGAGGTGGAGGGACGCGCCGGCAACAATTTCAACAGCCTGACCTCGGAACACGGCGAGTGGCTCAAGACCGGCAAGATCAACCTGCTCGCACAAGTCGGACTTGAACGTGATGCGGATTTTCCCAACCTCCCGCTAATCACCGAATTCGCCAAGACCGACGAGGCGCGCCAGATCCTGCGTTTCTTTTCCACCGACGTCGTGATCGGCCGTCCGTTCGTCACCTCGCCGGGCGTGCCGGCCGAGCGCGTCGCCGTGCTGCGCGCGGCATTCGACAGCCTGCTGAAGGACCCGGCGTTCCGCGAGGACGCCAAGAAGGCCGGCATCGACATCTCGCCGGTCGGCGGCGTCGCGATCCAGAAGATCGTCGCCGATTTCATCAACACGCCGGCGAACATCGTCACGAAGGCCAAGGCCGCGATGGAGCCCAGGGACACGACCGAGCGCAAGCAATGAAGAAGCTGCATCTGACGATCGCCACCCAGGACTACGACCACTTCCGCGACTTCCGCACCGGCGAGGTCCGCGCCGAAGGCATCGAGCACACCTGGCTGATGCCCGAGCTGCACGAAATCTTCGCGCGCTTCACCGCCAACCGCGAATGGGACGTGAGCGAACTGTCGTTCGCGAAATTCGCCGCCCAGGTGACGCGCAAGAACCCCGACATCCTGGCGCTGCCGGTGGTCTGCTCGCGGCACTTCCGCTTCTCGGCGTTCTTTGTGAACACGAAGAGCAGGATCAAAAGCGCCAAGGACCTCAAGGGCAAGAAGATCGGCTCGCCGGAATGGGCGCACACCGCCGCGGTCTATATGCGCGGCTGGCTCGGCGACGAATGCGGCGTCAGGCTTAAGGACGTGCACTGGGTGCAGGCCGGCCTGAACCAGCCCGGCCGCGCCGAGAAGGTCGAGCTGTCGATCCCTCAGGGCGTGACGCTCACCCGCGTCGAGGACAGGTCGCTCTCCGACATGCTGGCCAAGGGCGAGATCGATTGCGCGCTGGTGGCGCGGCCGCCCGACTGCTTCATGCGCGGCCATCCCGACGTGGTGCGGCTGTTTCCGAACTACCTCGAGATGGAGGAGGAGTATTACGCGCGCTCGAAGGTGTGGCCGATCATGCATGTGATCGCGATCAAGACATCCATCCTCGACCGCGACCCCTGGGTCGCGGGCAGCCTCTACAACGCCTTCGTGGAATCCAAGGAGCGCAGCATCGGCCGGCTCGCCGACGTGACCGTGTCGCGCTATCCGCTGCCGTGGCTCACGACCTATGCGCGCCGCATGCGCGACCAGTTCGACGGCGATCCGTTCCCCTACGGCATCGACGAGAACCGGCCGACGCTGGAACAATTCATGCGCTACACCCACGAGCAGGGCATCGCCCACCGCCACGCCAAGGTCGACGACATCTTCCCGAAGGGAATGATGGTCGAGCACCTGACGTGAGGCTGCCGCACAGAGTGCGCCTTAACGAAAAGCCCCGCGGCGTCGACCGCGGGGCTCTCGATGTGAGTGGATTCTCGCAAGAGGGGTGGCGTTAGAACCCCCCGCCTTGCTCTTGGTGATCCCTTGCGATCATGTCGCGAACGTTCGGATCCGGATCGCGGCCAACCAACAGACCGTTGGTGTTATAGACGTCCCAGTTCCGATGGGCCTCAGGCTGTGCCTGATGGCGAACCGTTTCGTCCGCCGGGCCGTATTCCTGTGCATAGGCATCATAAGGCGCGCCGTACTGGTTCACGGGGCTGCGGCCAGATTGCGCAAACGCTGGCGACGCCACGAAGGTCGCCAAGGCCAACGCAATGCCGGTAATAACTTTCGTCGTCATGATATCATGTCTCCTGTTCGTACACTGCGGACCAGGACCCATTCCTTTCCGCGATGCTGGAGCAAATGGGTTGAGCGCCGCGCCGGAGAAGGGGCGAAGGTCGAAAGCACGGCTGCTTGTCGCAAGATCAATCAATACGCAGCATTCCCGCAGCGCGAGACCAACTTAAGTATGAGCGCATCAAACAAACTCATCGGGCGGATCAATCTCCGTAGGATAGAGCTGTCGGTCCTCATCCAGTTATTGTGATCAGAGAGAAGACGACGCCCAGGAAGGCGCCGTGGCAGTTAGGCCGTACCGCCTAGCTTTTGCCGAGCACTCTTGGTTTGCATCGAGGCCGCGGAGGTCACGCGAACAGATCGCGCATCGGATGGTAGGCATGTGCCCAACGACAGCGCCCCTGGTCGGCCTCTTGCGCAAGAGCTCAGGCAACGTAGCTGAGCCGCCGATCGAAGGGAGATTCGAAATGAGTGCAATTTCAGATTCGTACGTCTTGAGGGTGTTGCTTGCGCCGGCACGCCGCTTCGACATGAGCGCCCAGCGATGGCACCGGCTGAGGGCCCCTTTGTTCGATCCGTACCGGCCCGAGCTGCACTACATGCGCGGCCCCGGCCGAAATGGCGCGCGAAGCATGCTTCAAATCTGAAGGTGATGGTGGGCGCGACAGGGATCGAACCTGTGACCCCTACCATGTCAGGTAAGGGAATGAGATTTCCTAGGCATTCCGACTGTTACCGAAAATTACAAAGGTCTCTAGAAACGGCCATTTCTGGTTGATCCCGGATTGCTGGGGCTTTATGGAAGTTCCCTTGGATTGCTTCCGGCTGCTTCCGGTTTGCTTCCGGTAGAGGGAGATTGAGATGGCCCGTCTGACGAAACGTACGGTCGATGCTGCAAGGCCTCAGGAACAGGATTACTTCCAGTGGTGCGGGAGCACTCCGGGGTTTGGCCTGCGCATCTATCCCTCCGGAAAGAAGGTCTTCATTTCGCAAGTGCGCGTTGGACGTTCTACGCGGCGGATAAAAATCGGCGCTTATGGAGCCTACACCGTTGAGCAGGCGCGTAAGCGAGCGGATGAGATCGCGCGAATAGTCGCTGAAGGGCGGGATCCACAACGTGAGAAGGCCGAAGCCCGCTCCGCGATCACTGTTGCCGAAATGTGCGACGAGTACCTACGGGCCGCGCATGCAGGGCTAGTAGCAACAAGGTTCCGACGGCCCAAGCGCGCAGCGACGTTGGCAATCGACGACGGGCGGATATCTCGCCACATCAAGCCTCTCGTGGGTACGCTCCGGGCGCGCGACGTAACCCGGACGGACGTGCAGCGCATGGTAGACAAGATCACCGAGGGCAAGACCTCAGGCGTTTTCAAGGGCAAAGCTCGTGGCAAAGCAGTAGTAACTGGAGGCGCTGGCACGGCTGCACGAGTCGTGGGGCTTCTGGGGGGCATCTATTCATGGGCGGAAAAGCGCGGCCTCGTGCCTGGCCCCAGCCCGACGAAAGGCATCGAAACCGCGCGCGGCGAGGCCAAAGATCGGGTGCTCACCAGATCGGAGCTGGCGATTCTTGGCAAAGCCCTGAAAATTGCAGAAGCCAAGTCTCCAGCAGCAGTAGCCGCACTTCGATTAATTGTCATGACAGGGATGCGGCGCGAAGAGGCGTGCGGGCTGCGTTGGTCTGAAGTCGACACAGTGGGCCATTGCGTGCGCCTCGAGCGGACTAAGACCGGCCGCTCGACCCGACCCATCGGAGCTGCTGCGTCGGCCCTTTTACGTCAACTGGAAAAAGTCAAATCGTCGGAGAAATGGGTGTTTTCCAACCGAGACGACAGCGGAAGTGCCGACCTGAAAAAATCGATAGCCGCAATTTTCGATGCCGCCGGGCTAAGCAATGCCCGGTCTCACGACCTGCGACGCACGTTCGCCAGCATAGGCGCCGATCATGGGTACAGCGACGCGACAATCGCCGAATTGCTTGGCCACGCTCGCAGAGGCGTAACAGCAACGCACTACATCCGGCGGCCAGACGCCGCGCTCATTGCGGCGGCCAATAAGATTTCCGAAACAATTGCCGCTGCAATGAATCGTAGCGGCACTCCCAGGGTAGCATTAAGCTTCGCGAATAGCCGAGGGGCCGACCTCAGCGAGCGCTACGCCCGCAACCGCTCCAAGGAGCGGGAGAGTGCTCCCTTCACACGGGAGAGGTCGTAGGTTCAATCCCTACAGCGCCCACCATAATTTCAGTGGGTTAGCAACACCCCTCCTAGAACAAACCAGCACCTCCACGCATCTCCATGCACACGAAAGTGAGGAGGAAGCGAGGAGGATGTTCGCTGCACGTTCACGGTGTTGAACGTGCTCACTTACGCCGGAGGGCTCTTGGATGAGCGTTTGGGGAACGTAGGTCATGAACGTCGATGTTGTGCCCCAAGCCAAGCAACTGCGGCTGTCGAAAAAATTCTAGACCCACACTTCCGGCCTGGGGCCCCCTACTGCCCTCTTCCGGACCGCGCCAGAACTCCACCGCTCCATCGACGGGCTTGGTGCATGTGGCGCGCGGTCAATCGTTACGAACGGCGGCCAGCCCGAATGGTTTCTCACCGCCCTTGCGATGAAGTCCCGCAACTGGCCGAGCGAGGGCTTGTCGTGGGTGCCGTCGATTGCCGCCGCGACATCTGCGTAGCCAAGGGGATAGTGGGGTTCGCGGGCGCCGAGGGCAATCAACTCTTGGGCGTGAACTGCCGTGATCGTGCCTCGTCCAGGGCGCGCTCGATAGGCGGTGGCCTGTCGTCATCGGACCGGATCGCCGGACTAGCTCCCATGACTTCAAACCGCTGCGAAAGTCGCGGCATGATCAACGCGCCGTCCCGTTCAAAACAAACGCTTGGCGACCGTGCAACTCAACTCAGCCAACATCGAAAATTTTGCGCTCTGGCCAGCCTGCATTTTCGCATACTCGCTTGGCTGCCACCACCAGATTTTCATCTGACCTGTGACACGATCTAAATCCCCACGTTTGAGTAGCGATTTGTCCCGACCGCTCAAATCACTGAAAGCAACGGTCGTGTCCGTAACCCGCACGATCGTATAGGAGCCGGTGGGCGTCTCGATCTCTTTGCGATCGAAATCGATCGTCACCGAGCCGGACGTCGTGGCGCGCTCGCCGCCGAGACTTTCTGCAAATACTTTACCAGCGCACGTTAGATGAACTGGCTGACTTAACGATGGAGTGGCGACACCGCACGCGATCATGAGCCCTATTGATAAGATAGCCTGCCTTTTCATAGCTTTGCCCTTTACGCCTGGCCGGAGGATATCGGAAAACTCGGGAGGTGTGCAGCATAGCCAGGCTTGCCATTTCCGAGGCGCGCTGCCATTGGATACCCTCTAGGCTTCACACTTAGCGTCATGATCTCCGAAGGTCCCCGCCGCTTGCGCAAGGCATACGCCTGTAGCGGAGCCATGCCTTACCTGCAGTCGGCGGAGGCCAGCACGAACGTCAGCAGATGTTGCCGTTTGGTGTCACGGTAGTTGTACTCGTAGCGCATGCCGTACTTCATGCTCTTGCAGACATGCGCCCGGGTGCTGTTCTTGATCGTTGCCGGGTAGTTATCCAACGCCTTCGAGGCGAAGCGTGCAGCGTTGCTGGCGGAAGACCCCGCCGCTGCCGCACTGTGCGGCTTGCCCTGCACCGCAGACGGTGCAACGTGTGCGCCGTTTCGCCTTGCCTAGTTATTGGAGCTAATAACTACTCCTAGACTTTTCTTCAGCATTGGATACATGAAAAAGTTAAATGTGTGAACAGACGATGAATTGTCATTAAATCCACAGTCTGCTTTGAAGTGTGTCCCTGTTTTTACGCCGTCCTCAAAATCACGAGGGGCGGCGCAAATAACTCCCGGCGGCTTGCCCTGCAGCAACAATCCTACGTCAGAAATATACAATTTCAGGACTGACTTTTTATTGCAATTGGTTGATGGGGCTCGACTAAATTTGTGTATTGTCGTGGGTCTCGGCATGACACCATTCTCCTAAAAGTTCTTTTGGCATATTACCGGCCCAAGCTGGCGTTGCTGCCAGCAGGACCAGCGCGGTTAATAAGGTTGCCTTCATGGTAGTGGCTCCATTTGTTGTGGGCTGGCTCATCAGTGCGGCTTGCCCAACGTCGCAGACGGCGCAACGCTGCGCCGTTTCGCCAAACTTAGTCCTCTGACTTTTCCTCGCGAGTTTTGCTCCGCCACTCGTTTTTAACGTAAAGCTTTTTCTTGTCGGCGGAGAGCGAGAGGACGACGCGCTCATCCCAGAACTCCGCCAAGCCGCTGCACCTGAGATCGAAACGATAAGTGCGACCCTTGGCGAGCCGCCAGATTTGCTTCACGCTGCAGGCCCACTCGTGACCGCTGTGCTGAAGGACGTCGATGCTCATCCAGCCATCGGTAAAGCCGTGCTCGTCGCGGCAGTCCTTGCGGCGGTATGCCTTGATCTCGTCGATGTAGCACCAGAGATCGTACTTGTTATTTTCGCCTTCGGCTTCTCCTTCCCTGTAGTTCGTAAGCATAGCGGATGGGAGTAGATCGACTGGGACGGGAGTTGCCGCGTAGGCAGGAGCAACGGCAAGCAATAGAGCTGCCGCTGCAAATAGGGTCTTGAGGTTCATTGTATTGCTCCATTTGTGGGCTGGCTCATCAGTGCGGCTTGCCCAGACGTTGCCGGCCTGGGTGACCGGCAATGTTTCGCCTTTGCTCAATCCGCAGGGTCGAAGCGCAGGTAGGAATTGTGGTTGCGCTCCCAGCCGACGAACACACAGCTATACGGCCGGAACACAGGTGCCATCCCCTCGAGGATGATCTCACCATAGCGACCGACATAGCCTTTCACTTCGTACGGCACCGACCGGCACCCGTTGGGGAACGTCAACGCTTGCCCGACCAACGTGTTGCCACGCCAGTTGCCACGGAAGAGCACCGTGCCCTGCCGCACACCAACGTCTTGCAAACCGGGCCGTGGCTCCTCGTAACGGATTTCAATGCCCCTACCGTAAGGCAAGGTCACCATCCGCATGAGCGAACCATTGTGGGTGAACATTTGACCACCCTCGTCCTCGCCGAAGGTGGCAGCCCTGGTGTTGATGATGGTGCCGAACAACACGAAGAACGCGACGAAGGCCAAGGTGCCAATCGCCACGGCGACAGACTAAGGGAACTGCGTAGTCATTTTCATTGCTCCAGTTTTTTGGGCGGCTCATCAGTGCGCTTACAACGCAAGCCCGCCCTCCCTTTGCTTACGGCCGGCCAACTGGGGACCTGCCCTGTTCATTGCATTCCTCCTCTTAGTAGCTTGTTCTCCCGTGCGGGATTTGTTGCTGTTCGCCAAACATTTGTTCATCGCCGCCAGAACTGTGGCGTGGGCTGCAGCCATCCGGGGGCTAGCGGGTGCGCCGCGCTACGGCTAAAGGCCAGAGCGGGTCGTGCCCCTGCGGCAATTCTTTAAATCGACAATCGCACCGCAGACGTCTGGGATCATCACGTCGAACTGATCCACCCGGGCCACTGGCGCACGCTGGGCACGGTCTGGAGCCTGGACGGCCTCGGCGATCGGATCACGATCCGCTGGGACGATCCCGACGAGAACGCTTACGTCACAGTTGACCGGCTGCGGCCGACTGCCCTTCCATACCAGTTGTTGCCATGCCCGGAAGAACTAGTGCTGGGAGCAGCCACGAAGCGTGTGCCTTCCCGGTCAGCACGTCGTCGCGCAGTTTCTTCGGGTCGATCCCGAGGCGCGCGGCGCGCTCGCTGATCGCCTGCGCCAGCAGTTCAGGTTTGGGAGCGCCCACCGGGTGTCGACGCCCGTTCGCGGGGTTTTGCCTACGGCTTCGGCGCGGTATAGTTGCGGTCATGGATGACCTCGAAGACCTCGAAAAAATCCTGATCGAGCTGATCGACCGCAAGAACGCCGCCCCCGAGGGGTCGGCCGAGCGCCGCATGGCGCTGCGTCAGATCGCAGGCCTGCGCCACACGCGCGAAGAAGCCGGGCCGATGATCGAAGACCTCGACCCGTTCGCCTGGGGCTACTGACCCTCGGGCGGGAACGTGGAACCGAGCGCCACGCCAGCCGGTATGCCATACATCGGGATCTCGCCGCCGATGATGCCGCGGCGGACGATCTCCTCTCTCGGCATGCCGGTCAGGCGGCGCGTGCGCTCGATGCTCTCGTTGCAATCCGATCTTGGAAGGCCTTGCGTCCCGCCACCGGCCCAAGCTCCTTGATGAACTCGGCCTCCAGCTGACCCACAGTTCGGCATACTGTTGAGATCGGCAGTCGTCTCGACCTTCCGCCGTTCGATGAACATGCCGGTTAAGGTCACCACTCGGCCAGCACTTGCCGCAACAGCCGCACCGCTTGCGTCGCCTCTCGGCGAGCCTCGGTGTAGGCGCGTGACCGTCGGCCGTGCTTCCAACTCGCCATCCGGCTGCGCTCCTTGCCCTCCGGTGTGCGCGGTCCCGTGCGTGGCGGCTGCATTTGCACGACTGTCGCTGCGCATCTTTGATGTCTGCTGTGGGTCGATGCTGTTGAAAAAGGATTTTGAGGGGGGACCCCGAGCAACATTGATTCAAAACGAGCATCGAACGCGCAAGATCAATTCAAGAAGTCAGCGCCCATGATTCAATTGTTGCATATTCTTATTCTACAGAATTTCCGCGGCGACTTTTTCAACAGTATCGGTCACAAGCGGAAAGGCCCGGAGTGAGCAAATGAGTCCGCTTATCCCTCAACAGCGGCGGTGGCAACGAAATGCGTTGTATGTGTTTGTAATCACCAAACTTATCGCCTTCGTGCTTCCCAATGACCCGTGCTGGGAAGCGCCGGGGAAGCGTCGCGAGGCGACAGCGTCTTGACGATGCCGGCACTGGCGAAATGCTCGAGGCGCTGCTTGCCGCCGACTGGTTGGCGCCGGAAGCCGCAAGCGAGGTCGGCGCCGATGCACGGTCTACACGGTCCGTGCTCGAGCACCGCGTTCCTCGCTCGAGACGCGGCTCGATGATCGCCTCTCGAGGACGGGGTGGAAAAAAAGGGCACTAGGGCGCCCCCGGCGTCAGCTACGCCATCAATACAAGCGTGCCGAAATAGCCAACGTAAAAACCGAACAGTGCAATAGAAACCTGAGTGATCCTACCCATTCCACGGATGCTTCCCCGGTAAGAGACTTACGTAATCCTAATTACGCTATTAACGAACAGCACCGGAAATCGTTTCAGCCTCGAAAGGCGTCAAAATCATACCGCGCGGGGAGTTCGGAAAATGGGCGGGGCCAATCATCACACCGCTGAGGTCTAAATCATTTCAATGATTTAGGGGGGGCGTGGGCAAATGTTGCTCAGCGGCTCGGATAATGACCGCCGCCCCCTTCCCTTGCTAACTGGCATCCGCTCTTAGGAGGTTATATTGCCACGTAAATCCGTGACTCACTCGCTACCCGCCCGACTGGCGGCAAGCCATCCGTACTGCGACCCCGCGATGACTGCCCGCCCGCCGTGCGGCGATCTTTATTGAACTAGTCTCGTCTGTCGCGGCGGATCACTTTCGGCCAAGCGACGCGCCGCTGCTCGAGCAATACGCGCAGGCAATCCTACTCGCGCGGCAAGCCTACGATAAACTTGCCACGGAAGGCCCGGTGATAGACGGCAAGGCTTCGCCGTGGCTTGTCGTTTTGGAAAAGGCGCATCGTTCCGCCGTTGCACTGTCCGCTCGCCTTCGCCTGGCGCCGCAAGCGCGAGCCGATGCGAGATCGGCCGCCCGGAAGGCATCGGGCGCGAAACCATTCGCTTATGAATTAATGGGGTTTGATAATGACTGAAATAGCTGAGGCCGATTTATCAGATGACGACATGGATGCGCTGCGCAAGTGCATGTAGATTGCAAAGCGTGACCCCCTCCGCGCCGAACAATTAGAAAGCATGTTGGAGGATCGCCCATGGCTCGAGGTGGCGCAATTCGCTTCCTATTGCGTCCAGGGCGATGTTCTGCGGCTGAAGCTGTGGGAATCGCCCCCGTGTTCGCCGGCCGACGATGAGCTGCGGGTGCTTCAAAGGATGTTGAAGGCGGGTGTATCGCGATTTGATCCTGACCCGCTGCGGGCATTGGAGGCGGCGCAGGCTGAGAAGGGGCGCAAAACGAAATCCCGCAAGTCTATGCGCTGATGGCCACCGGGCGGCGCACGGCCAGTGGCTACCCGGTGGTTTGCTCCCTCAAGGTGCGCATACAATTGTCTTAAACCGAGGCCCCGGATGATCGCCTGCCGGGGCCCCACAGGGCCGCCCGAGAGAAGCCGAAGGAGGCGGCACCCGCAATAGTAAACGATTACGGTCCGTCGCTGTTCCAGCGCCCCCTCGCAAGGTGGTAAGGGTTGAATGGGCGCCCTATATTCGGGCCATGCGTAAGAAGTTGAGTAATTGGCGTGTGATCCGCATTCGCGGCAACAAGGCTGAGCTGGTCGGCACCGTGCCGGCGGCCGATGAAAAGTCGGCCATCAAGACCGCGATCAAAGAATACAAGATCGACAATCCAGAACAGCAGCGGCGCTTGGCGGCGCGGCCCGATGAGTGACCTACACACCGCAATAAACGAACTCGTCGAACAACGTCTCAAGCAGGCGTTGCGGACTGGCGAGACGATCAACCTGCCGGACTGGGTAGACGAACTTTGCCGCAAGCTTCGCTGACATGATTGTGCAAGACGCCCCGGAGGAGGAGCAACTGGAGCTTGCGGAATACGCAGTGGAGCGGCTGAGATATTTCATCGCAGAATGCCGAAACGAAATGGCAGAGCAAGGCGGGCACGCCTAAACGGAGAAAGGGGCCGCCGTTGCCAGCAGCCCCCGACGCCAAGCCACAGCCTCACGCCACGCTAATAGCGGACAGTCCGTGGTTCCGATTCGGCGCAGCGGTCGGGGTTGTTGCCGACCCCCGACCGCCACTTGGGCACAACGCAACGTGTGAGCGGAACGCGTCATGCCCCGCAAGCCTTCTATCAGAAAGCGCGCGGGTTTAGCGCCGATCCAACGCAGCCAGCTCTTTGACAAACTGTCGCGCCATCACCACAGCGATACGCAAAAGTGGCGCGCAGCCTGACAAGCGAAAGGGGCCGCCGTTTGCCAGCAGCCCCCTCCATCCCCGTACTCACACCGCTACGCTACATAGCGCCCATGAACTCGCGTGGGGCTGCGATGGCTGCTTTCAAGGCCGCATGGGAGAAAGCGGAGAAACGGTGATGGATATTTTTCCAACTCAATTGAAGCTGTCTCCCAACAACCCATGACCTCTCGAAAAATTGAGGTACATGAGGCCGCCGACGAAGACTGCACCAATAAACAGGATAAATGCGGCTACGTAGAAGATGCGTTTTTCGTCGTCCTTTTTCTCTTTATCTTCTGAGTTCATCGGTTGAGGTCCTAGGCCGCTCTCCAGGTCTCTGTTTCTTGCGACATCGCCTTGCTTGCAGGCGAGCCTGGGAGTGCGTGTCAGCAATTCCGCGAGCAACGACTTCCTGGTTATACGTCACGACCTCCCAATACCAGCCGGAGCCGTTTTGCATAATGCGAGTTTGAGCGGGGTGGACCATGGCAAGTCTCCTTTGCCGTTCTCAGGCGGGAGCGCAATTGGTCTCTCTGTCACCGGCGCCTTTGGCGCATACCCTCAGCCGGTGATAGACGGAACTCTGGACCTCTTGCTACCCCTTGGGCTTGTGATTGGCCTTCTTGCATCCGATCAAGCTGATTCAGGAGTCCAAATAATTTGTTACGTGCGGCCCGAGCTTCTCCGTGGTTGTGATCGTGGCGGGCGAGTTTCGCCGCAAGTTGCTGCTGGCGAAGAATGAGGACCTCAATTTCGGCTATGGTGTTCGTTCGGCTGCTTTGCTTGCCGTTTTGCGTAATACGAGTTTGATCGGTATGGACCATGGCAGTCTCCTTTGCCGTTCTCAGGCGGGAGCGCAATTGGTCTCTCTGTCACCGGGCCTTTAGCGTATACCCTCGGCCGGTGATGTATGGAATTCTGGACCTCTTGCGGCAGCAAGGCTAGTTAATTTTGAACACTCCGCGGGGAATGGCCGCGTCATCCACCGATTAGGGCCTGTGTATAAGCCGCGGAGACGACTGTCGCCGCGCCCCGCGCGCCCTCGACGACTCCGGGAAGGATGGCGGGTAACAAGCGAAACCCCGTGCTTTGTGCCACACGGGGTTTCGCACTCTGGAGCCCAGTCGCGGGGGGGCACCAAAAGGAAGGGCTCCGGCCTATTAACCGTTAAGGCCCCTCCCAGTTCCCCAAAAAGAACCCGCCACGAGGGTGTGAGGGGGTGGGTCCCAGGGTTCCAATTGGAACGGCTTAGCATCTATCCGCGTTTCCAAATAGGGAACCGCGCGGCGGCGCAAGATGTACACCGACAGCCTTTTTGAACTCCTGCTGATTGGATGCTGGGCCCTGATCGCCACCTTGCTTCTGATGGGTTGCTTCGGCTTCGCCGTGGCGGGATTGAACTCCGGGGAGTTGAGACCGTCTTGACAATGGGGCAAGGCTCAAGTCAGGCGACGCTCACTCGCAGCGGGCCTCTCCCAGCTTCAGAAGACAGCGAAAGGCTGGCTCCTCCGCCTCCCTTCTCGTTTCCCGATCAGTATCATCCGCAATCGACAGCGAACCGCGCAAACTTTGCCGAAAGGCGCAAGAAACCTCCGGCGCGACCTGGGCCGCTTCGGGCTTCACGGTCTCGCCGCTCACCGCGTGCTGTCTAGTGGATCCCGCGGGCCTCTCTGTAGTAAACGAAAGGCATAAAACCTCCCCTTAGCGGTCAGAACTCGCGGCCGAATGTCAGACTATAGGAAAGGGGCTGCCCTTGCCCAGCAGCCCCCATCGCCACGCTTGGCCTTCGTTCAATGCTCCGTCTTGTCCTGCTTTTCCGCCGCGGCCATGACCTGTTCGGTCGTCGCCTCGCCCCCCTCGCTGATTTCGAGATTGGGCGCGTTCCAGAATTTCCGCATGATAGCTTGTTCGTGCAAGTCGCTATGAAGACACGCCTCGCATAGCGGGACGTGGATGGTGCCGGATTTGTCTCGTATACGGGCGACGCCGAAAGCCTTGTGCGGCGCGCCGCAGACGTAGCAGTTGACCGACAGCCCGTAATTTTGATCGCGTTCCTGAAGGTGGCCGTAAGCAACATAGGTCGCGTCGCCGCGCTTCACGTCGCCGCGCCTTTTGGCTGCCCGTCTCTTTTTCATTTCTAATCCCTCCCCAACTCCGCCACGCCCCCCCACGCCTACTCAATGCTCCGTCGTGTCCCGCTCCCGCGCATTATAGGCCCCAACCATTGGAGGGCTACCCATGACTGATGAGCAGAAATCACCTACCCTGGAGCTACAGACGTGTTCCGGTCGATCTGCGACATGGAAGGCCACGTCCTGGCCGCTAGTGAGCTGGCCCATGCGGTTATGTACCTCGCCGAGGGCGTTGAAGACATGTACGGCGCTGCGCTGGCTAGGCTGGCCCGCAACATCGTGGACGAGCTGGCCCGCGTCGAGGCCGCACGGATCGAGATATTCGAGGCCGCACACGCTACGCTGACGCTCGGGCAACGGTACGCGGCCCTGACAGCGGAGGGTGACAATGGCTAAGAGTGGTGAAGAACTATCGGGACCTTTCGAATTGCTTGATGCGGTCGAGGCCGCAATCAGGTCGGCCAGTCCAGAGGCGCGCGAAAACTTAGCGCGCACCATTGACGCCTATGCTGAAGAATCTTCCAGAGGAATTTCTACTGGTATGTCGGGCCACAGGCTCCGACGATGCTGAACCACTTAGTGAACGCGATAGATGTTGCGTGCCGTCCGGAGAAAGGAATCAAAGCGGGGCGTCGTCTTGCGGTTGGTGGATCGCTTGCGGTTGGTGGATCGCCCGCCAACAAAGGGGCAAGACGACTCGCCAGCCCCAGTGCGTTGTGCTCAAGTGGCGGTCGGGTGTGACATGCGCCCGGCCGCTGCGCACATTCAACGCCCCTTCCGGCCGCGATCAACTCGCGAGCGCGGTATCGAAAAGGGAGCCAAGTGCGAGGCGCGCTCAGGGCACATTTTCTCTGGCCGCTTCCGCCGCAACTCTTGCAAGTAAGTATTTTCCACCTCGTGCCCGTCCCGTCACAGGAGGCGCACCTCTCAGACCGCAGCGCCGTACCGCACACGAGACAACGATTGCCTTGATCTAGTTTGGGTAGGTTCATTGCCGTTCACTTCCCTATTGAAAGTCCTCAATCATCTGGCCATCCATGCTCGCGGTAAATCATCCGAAGGTCTTGGGGTACTCAAACGGCAACTGTGGTTCGGCGAGACCTATGACTTCGAAATTCAGCCGGAGCGGGGCAACAGTTATGGCTGGAGGTGCGCCGTGGAAACGGGGAGTGGGTCTTGCAGGCGCCGATCAGGGTTCGCTAGGACTGCAACGCGTACGCCGGACCGCCGCATGTCGGCTTGGGGTCACAAGCGGAAATCCTCAAAGCGAGCACAGCAGTCCGCTTTCCCCCGTAAGCGGACTTGAGTGATATTTCAGAACGTCCGCTTTGGGCGGCGGGTTCAACCGGTCACTGCAACACCGCTCGTAACCTATCGGCAGGAGTTTCAAAGCCCAAGGTCTTTCGTGGTCGTTGGTTGAGCCGGAGAGCGATCTTATTCAGGTACGCCTGAGAAAAATGCGAGAGATCTGTTCCTCGCGGGAAATACTGTCGCAGCAAGCCGTTGGTGTTCTCGTTGCTGCCACGCTGCCAAGGACTGCGTGGATCGCAGAAATAGACCTGCACGTTGGTGGCGATGGTGAAGCTCTTGTGGTCAGCCATCTCCTTGCCTCGATCCCAAGTCAAGGAGCGGCGCAGCTCCCGCGGCAGTTTGCGCACGTGTTTACCGAGCGCGGTTACCACGGTCGCCGTGTCCTTGCTCGGGATCTTGAGAAGCATCGTAAAACGAGTATGGCGCTCGACGAGCGTCGCGATGTGCGTGTTGTTCGCTCCGGCGAGAAGGCTCCTTCCCAGTGGCCTGGCACGGCGCGATCCTCGGCCTCAGCCGGCCGCTCGCGGATGGAGACCGTATCGACGATCTGTCCTAGTCCGCTCTTCGTGGTACCGCCCTTGGCTTGGCGCATCTGCCGCGCGGTACGCAGGTGTGCCATCAGCTGCTTCGTCAGCACGCCGCGTGTCTGAATAAAGAGACTTCGATAGATCGTTTCGTGAGATACCTGCATGCCTTGGTCGGCAGGGAATCCCCGCTTTAGCCATCCAGAGATTTGCTCCGGCGACCACTGCAGCGAGAGTTTCTGGGCCACGCGCCATCGTAGCCCCGCATGGCGCGTCAGGCGACAAGGCTTCGGGCGCAACGCCCGCTCCCAGGCGCGCGTATCAGCCTCGCTTGCGCGGTAAGCGCTGCAGCCGCCGTTGCGTCTTATCTCTCGACTTATAGTCGAGGCCGCTCGTACGGGTCCTGTGCGATCCGCCGTATCGACCGACCGGCGGCAATGCCACGCGAGATCTCTTCGCGCTCCTCAAGCCTCAGCGCTACAGGAGCTCTCAGGCGTGGCGCTGGAGCAATTCCTCCATTGACAGCCAAGATCCGATAGACGCCGCTCTTGTTCCTCCTCTCAAGCGCTCGAGTTTACTTCGAACTCGATCCAACCCAAGTAGTAGTCGCGAGCAGGCCTTTTTATGCACAACACCATTGTGTACCTGATCGGATATCCAGGCGTGGGGAAGCTCACAATCGCCAAAGCATTGTGTCAGCTTACCGGTGCCAAGCTTGTCGATAATCACATGGCCAACAATCCGATCTTCAGCATTATTGGCGCGGACCGCATTGTTGCCATTCCAGAGGCAGCCTGGGATCGAGTGAAAGCTGTTCGCGACGTATTATTCGACACAATATTACACGTGGCGCCGCGCACGTTCAGCTACGTACTGACGAATGTTCTGCTCCATGACGAAGGCGACAGCGCCCTGTTTCAGCAGGTCAGAAGCCTCGCCGCGCAACGAGGGAGCCTGTTCGTTCCCGTCGTCCTTCATTGCGAAAAACAGGAGCATCTGAAGCGGGTCGCCGCTCCCGATCGAGCCGAGCACTACAAAGACGCTCAACCATGGCGTTTGGAAAAGCTAATCGCTGAGCGCCCACTTCTTCCCATTGTCCACCCGCACCTGCTTGATTTGGAAACGACTTTTCTGTCGCCACAACAAGCTGCGAACGCGATCCTCAATCATATTGATCATGTCGCGCACGTATTAAGGGGGCATCGGCGCGACTAAGGATTAGGTGGCAGGAGGTCTACCCACTTCCGCAGTAGGCCGGAACCGGGCATGAAGGCGGCGTGTTGCCCTGGTCTCCGGCCTAAAATAAACCGCCTAAAGGCCGCGCTTGCGCATGGAACATAGTGTTTCGCATCTCGCTTCAATCATTGCGGCCCATTTGCGCGAATGGGATCCGTCGCCGCCGTTTGTCGAGCTGGCAATTTTCGACAGTGATGATGCGTTGCTGATCGCGCGCGCAATCGACGCCTTCTGCCTCGAGCGTTTGGGTGCCCGCGTTGCGCGGGGGATATTTCACCGATCGAGCATCGGCAGCGTCACGGGCGTCGAACTCGAGGACGAACGCAGGGTCGTTATCAAAGCCCACCAGCCGGACCGGACGCACGACTTTCTCGCCGAGATCGGGCGTGTCCAGTCGCATCTCACCGAAAGGGGGGTATTCGCGCCTAGGATCGTCGCTGGCCCATTGGCGCTCGGACAGGGGCACGCGATGGTGGAGAGTTTCATTGAAATCGGTGCGACATCCGATGCGCACCGCCCCGAGATTCGGCGCTCCCTCGCGCGGGGGCTTTGGTTGATTGTTTCAACGTGTGCGAGCCTTGTCCCATCGACATCGCTCGGTCCGGGCCTGGTCTCATGGTCGGCAGCGCAGCTGTGGCCCAAACCCCATAGCAAGTTGTTCGACTTCGAGGTTACCGCTCGGGGCGCCGAATGGATCGATGAGTTCGCCTCGCGCGCTCGGGAGCGTATGGTGCCCGCCGGTGTGCGCGTCATTGGTCACGCCGATTGGCGCCAGGAGCACGTGCGCTTTGTTGGAGAGGAGCCTGTGGCCGCCTTCGATTGGGACAGCCTGTGCTGTGATCTCGAACCTGCGTTGCTGGGTTCCGCAGCGCACGCGTTCTGTGCCGACTGGTCGCGTGAGATGCGCGCGCAGGCGCCAACGCTGCCCGAGGCGCTGGCGTTCATTAGCGACTACGAAGAGGCGCGGGGCAGCGCGCTGTCGGTGGAAGAACGGCGACTGTCATGTGCGTGCCTCGTCTACGCCTGCGCATACTCGGCACGCTGCAGCCATGCCCCCGGGCTCAATGAGCGACGCGCAACAGAGGGCACGTTCCAGCATTTCCTGTGGACCAACGGCGCGCAGCTGCTTCAAATCTAGCAGTTTTGGAACCCTGCTCAGTTTCGTCCGCTGTGGGTCAGAAGCGGAAATCCTCAGAGCGAGCACACCGAGTCCGCTTTTGCCCCGAAAGCGGACAAATAGCAGACATCTCGGTTAGTCCGCTTTGGGCCAGAAGCAGACTTCACGAACAGGTCGTGGAATCCGAAGGGCGGAGTTCCATAGCTTTTTGACAAATCTCTGGCTTGGGCGTGCAATACCTACAGATGGTGGCGCTCGAACGACTACGTATTCACGGAGGGAGTCCAATGCGTCATTCAATCAAGCTTGGGATGTTGGCGCTCTTGCGCGTTGAAACCAGTGCGCTGCTGGCCACACAGCGAGCACAGCGAGTCCGCTTTACCCCCGAAGCCAGAAGTAAAAGCAGACATCGCTTAATGTCGGCTTTGAGCCACAAGCGGACATGGAAGGCAGCGAGCCCGAGCGTCCGCTTTGGGCCAAGAGCGGAACTCGCAATCCACGCGTTGGAGTCAGTGCCACTGCCATCAGCGCCGTGGAGCGGAGCGGCGAGGCTTCTGCTTTGGTTTGGTCTTTCCAGTGTACCGTGGCGTGGTCGTGCGCGATGGCGACGTGACAACTGAAGTCGCACCCGGAGGGCGACGGACCAAATCCTGCCGATTGCTGCCGCCGGGCGCTGACAGATCCTGGGGGTTTGAGCGACCCCTGAGGTCTTGGGGGTTGGATGGATTAACCCCCGGCCCGTATCCGACTTGAGCATCCACTGCCACGACTCCGGCTAAAAGGGCTAGACCCGCACCCATCACCGTGATCCGTTTCATGACATCACCTATGACTTCCGATCTGCGATTAATGAGTACGCTACCTAGTTCAGTTAGCGCTACCAATTGATGTCCGCGAATTATGTCCGCTCGCGGCTTCGTAGGCTATCGTCGCCGCACATGCCTGGGCCTTTGGTAACGCCTGCCAACGCAAGAGCGCCCGTAACAGACAAAGGGCACGCCTTGTACAACTGTGCTTGCGGATCGATGACCGGCCATCACGCTATCTGAACGTCCAGCACATCACGTTTCCAAAGGGCCCACCGGGAATGCGCCGCAGGCGATATTACCGGCTGCGTGGCCGTGCTGCCGACCTGCAAACTAAGCTATCCGTTTGATTCATCCGAAGAACACGATGACGAAAATGCCGCAGATTGAGGTGGCCAAGGCGACTGATAAGGCGATGTCGGTAATCATGGAACGTCTCCCCCTTGGTTGAGCCGAAGGAAGGCGCGCGCTGTCCATGAACCACAAAAGTGACCCGCCTCAGCCCCCGGGCGGGTCCTCCCCCGAACAGAGCCGTCCCCCGAAGGGCCGTTACTTAACTGTAATGTGCTCCTAAAGCCGCGTCATCTCCTTTTTTCGGTACGGTTTGGGACAATGCTGATGCTCTCGGACCCTACATCGAACGCACGCACAACTTGTACGTCTTGAAGAACGCTCCGCCGCATCGCGAGATCACGCCACGGTCGCTGCGGCAGCCCCGGGGGGAAAATCTCACGCCAAAAAAAAATTCTACGTCCGAGACATCCAAGCGGGAAGTGCATGTGTGCAGTAGCAGCACCACGATGACGGCCCGATTTTTCCCCCCGGCGAGCGAGCCGGTGAGCCTGCTGCCGCGTCACCGATGCTTCACGCGGCGACGCATTCCCCGAAAGGGCGATGCGCGATGCGCTGCACGGTGCCGGGATCGACGCCGAACTGCGCTGCGATCACCCGCACACCGGGGCGGCCGGGCTTCGCCAGCGCAGCCTTGATGGCGGCTTCACGAGCGTGAACTATCAACGCCAACCCGGCCCTCGCCAGTTCGAGCCCCAAACCGGACCGCGCCAACCATGGTCGCGCCTACCGTCGTTGCGTCGCCTCCGGTCGGTCCACCGGTAGTCGCGCGACCAACTGTTGGCCTGCGTGAAATCGTCCCGCCATTCGCGCTTACGGGGGACGAGCTTGCGCTTCTTCTGCGGGGGCGCGTCCCGCGCCACCGGCGCTGGTGGAGCATTGAATTTCTGCGTCGGCTCCTCGACATGTCCCGGTGCCGCGACAGGAACTGCGGCAAACGACATCGTGGGTTGTGGACTTGAAGGGGGCACGGCAGCTGCATGCTGCGGCTGGCGTGGCGGCTGTGACGCGGCTTTGATGTTGCTGCTATGGATCGGGGTATCGTGCGGCAGGACTGCGTTTGCAAGGTACAGCAGCCCGACCAGCGCCCATCCAACGACGACAAAATAGCTAAGCAGAGGCATTGGCCACCGCCTATCTGCCCCCCAATGCGCCGTCCGTCCGCTGACGGCAGTGACCGAAAGTCTGGAACTGCGAGCTCACCTTCACCGCGAGCCGAGCGCGGGTCTAAGTGGGCTAAGAGCCAGTTCCGCTATTTGCCTCCGCTAGGAGGCGGTCGCGTAGCTTCGTCGGGCGCAGTTCCCCGCGACGTGCAAGCTCGATGATGCGGATGGCGATGATCTTGCGGTCCCGGTGCCGGTCTATGCTAAGTGTCTTGCAGACATCGTCCAGTGCCATCGACATCACCCGGATGTCGTCCGGATTGAGCGCTGCGCCCTCACGCCTGAACTCTACAATTGTACCCATGGTCGACATGATGCGACGGGAAAGCTCGGCCGTCGATTATGCAAACGTGTCATGTTAAAATACAAAGGTGCATGTGGGCGTCGACACCCGGTGGACGCTTCAAACGTGAACTGCTTGCGCAGGTGATCAGCGAGCGCGCCGCGAAGCTCGGGATCGATCCGAAGAAGCTGCGCGACGATGTCCTGACGGGGAAAGGTCATGCCGCGTGGCTGCTCCCAGCGTTAATTCCGGCGGGCATGGCCGCAACTGGTACGGACGATCAGTCGGCCGCAGCCGGGCGGCTGTGACGTAGGCGTTCTCGTCGGGATCGTCCAAATGGGCTCTCTCGACGTCGGTAGATGTGGACGCGCTGATGATCCTCGCGGCGATGAAAGGCAAATTGATGTTGAGGAGAGAGCGCATGAGCAGGAAGCATCCCCAGAACGGTCCTAGTCTGTCCAAGGCCTCGCAAACGAAGCGGGCGTCGCGGCCGGTGCCGTCGCCCGGCCGCAGGGAAGCGGAGCAAAATCAAAATGCACGAGATGCAGAAAAGACGAGACAGTTTAACAAGCGCCTGCGCAACGATATGGATGGTTTCGTCAAGGAACTATCGAAGCGCCTAAAGGGTGATTAGGCCGTTAGGGTAGCGCGGCGCCATCTTTAGCGCTTTTTTGAAGAGGATGGTGGCAATCGCCATATACAGCGATAGGAGGGACGTTTACTTCTGACACGCCCCAGGGTCGACATTGCACAACCAATGAAGTGGCGTTGTCGCCGACGCGGGAGGCGCTCCCGTCGCATCGCTCGATTGAGGTATTGTTGACGTCGGAGGGAGAAGCGCTTTCGGCTTATCGCGCGATGTTAACGTCGGCAGAGAAATGCCGTGCGGATAATAGGTCGCAGCCACAAAGATCGCTGCGAACAGCAAAGCTGCCAAAATCGCAGCAGCTAAGCGGTGACCAAATGTAACTATGTTCGCGATGAGCGCCGCGATAAACGTGAATGCGGATAAGAGCGCGACGTAACCCCAGTTCACCGATGCCCAGTCGATCGACACGTCGATTGACATAAGGTGCCTTCCATTGAGCAATTAGAAGTGGATCGCGCTTGGCTACTCGCTGGCAAGCGAAGTTAAACCGGCGCGCGCAGACTTTAGCACTTTTTTTGAAGTCGGGGATGGCAGCAATGTCCATTCGCGCGCATGGGACCGGAGTTCTAACGATGCACGCCCGACCGCCACTTGAGCGCAACGCACTGGTCGAGTTAAGCGCGTCATGCCCCAGAAACCCTTACCAGAAACGGCGGCACGATTCACGCCTTAGCCCGGTGCTCCAACATTGGAGGGCTAACCATCATGACTATCGCGACCACACCATCCCGCCGTTCAATCCTAGCCGGCGCCGCTGCTGCCCCGATGCTCGCCCTACCCGCCGCCCTCGCATCGGCAGAGGGCGCGGACCGCTTCGCGTCACTCACCTCGCGATGGCGAGAGGCGACCAAGGCTTTAGCGGCGGCCGATGACTGGGAGGCCGACGAGCTTATCGAGCGGCAGCGCGGCATTGATTTAGAAATTGAAGCGGCACCAATTGCCAACACCCGGGAGGGCCTCGCCAAGGCGCCGCCAGCAGGCGGATAACAGCGCAGATTTAACGGTCTAACTCAGTAAGAATAATAGCGATATTCCCTGTGACGGCGCTCAGTCCATTCCTCGACGCGGTACTCGCCGCGGCGACCGTACTGGTCAACCCAACCACGTTGCCGTTCCCACACATAGTTTTGGTTTTTGGCTGGTCTGTCACGTCGCAACCAAGGCGGCCCGCCTTTGTGCCATGGCTTATGATGCGCGCTGCTGCCAACGGCGGCCCTTTCGCTAAAAGGTGCAGGCGACGCGATCCAGCCCCCTAAAGACCCTTGTTCGAGTTGGTCAATCGAGGTTCGTACATGAGTCCTACGGTGTCCTCGCCAACCATGAGGACGGATATTTGGTCGGTCTCCTGACGCCACACGAACAGCCTCACGGGCTTAGTGGTGGCGCTCTCCCTGGTAGGTTCGCCATATCGTAAACGAAGCGCGTCCACGAGGGTCGATCCCAGCTCCGGATTTATTAGGTTCAGGTGCACTCGGCTCAGCTTGTTGGCCTTATCGAAATTGGCGAACGCGTCGAACTTGAATTCTCCCGAGGAGTGGCTGCCAAACAGAAGGGCTTGGTCTGACCCGGTGTCCCGGCCTAAGCACGCCTTGGGGTCACATCGCTTCAGCTGCCCCTTCGATGCCGCGAGTACTTCGTCGGGGCTCATTCCCCATCTGGTGTACTGCCAGTCGCCATGCGCGGCTGATCCGGTGAACATCAAAGAGCAGATGACCATTGCAATGTTGCGAGCGTGCACAGCCTCCCCTCCCAAAATCCTAATTCGACGCCCCGGCAGGTTAGCTCCCCCCTACGCAGCCAGCAATCACCCTTATCGCGCCCCAGCTTTCTTCCGCCTTGCCGATGCGGCCGCCCTATCCATCTGCATCACCAATTTAGTGCCGTCTCTAATTCAGCCTCAAGCGCCGCCGTCCACCACGCCTCGCGCTGAGTCGCGCTTAAACCGGGCGGCTCAGTGGGCGAGTTTGCAAAGGGGAATTGCCACGGCTTCGCCACCGTTAGCCGAGAGGCGACGGAGTCTCCGCCAAATTCATATAGTGCGAGGTCGTAGAAGCGCATTGGCCGCCCGGAGGGTTTCTAGCGCCCCTAGGGGCGGGGTCGGATAACCCTCCATCTCGCGATAGACCCGCTGAATGTTTGCGTTGAACAGCATTGGAAAGGATTTGTCCTTTTCGCCAAGCGTCCGTGCAAGCGCAACGAACAGGCCGGCTAGCGCCAACCTTGTCTGATCTTGATCGGTTAATGCCATAATGGAATTCCCTAGATGTGTTGGTCCTCGCCGCAATAGATAGCACGGTTGCCCCGTCCGAGAGGCGACGGCGGGTGTGCAAGGCGCCCCGGAGGTGGAGCAACTGGAGCTTGGCAATCATGTCAGCGAAGCTTGCGGCAAAGCCGTCTACCCAGTCCGGCAGGTTGATCGTCTCGCCAGTCCGTAACGCCTGCTTGAGACGGTTGTTCGACGAGTTCGTTTATTGCGGTGTGTAGGTCACTCATCGGGCCGGAACATTTTCGGCGCGATAATGTTCCACTACCACGCGTCAAATGGATGCCCAAGTTGTGAGTAACGGGGCGCTCACCGGGCCAAATGTTAAGGGGCTATGGGGCTAAAATGTCGCGTGATTGCCCGTCGCTGTCATTTTTGGGGCTTGGCTTCCTCCCGACGATTGATGACGAGGACTGATTTTCGGATCCCGATCCGAAAACTTGCAGCCGCCCGGCTGTGACACCGGGCGGTTTCATTTGTGCTTCACGCGGCGGCGCTTTCCTCGAAAGGGCGGCTGATCCGCTGCACCGTGCCAGGATTAACCCCGAACTGCTCGGCAATCACGCGCACACCGGGACGGTCAGGCTTCGCCAGCGCGGCCTTGATCTTGGCCTCCAGATCGGGGGCGATGGTCGGACGGCCAAGGCGCTTCCCTTCGCTCCTGGCCCGCCTCAGGCCCGCACGAACACGCTCCTGAATGATCGACCGCTCGAACTCGGCAAACACGCCCATCATCTGGAACATCGCCTTGCCGCCCGGCGTCGTGGTGTCGATGCCCTGCTGGTGCAGGAACAGGTCGATCCCCAGCGCGTGCAGCTCGGACAGGAACGCCACAAGGTCTTGCAGGCTGCGGCCGAGCCTATCGACGGACCAGGCCATCACCACGTCGAACTGCCGCTTCGTGGCGTCCCGGCATAGCGCATCGAACTCAGGGCGTCCGTCGCGGCCCTTGGCGCCGCTCACGCCGTGGTCCTTGTACACCTTGACGATCTCATAGCCGACGCGGCCGGCGATCTCCCGCAGCTCGCGCTCCTGATTGGCCGTGGTCTGGTCGATGGTGCTGACCCGCAGATAGATGGCAGCGCGTTTCATGGGCAAAACCCTCCCGTTTGATGCCCTAATTCATACTACGGGGCGTATGGAAAAACAAGTGCTATTTGGTACGCCAAATACGATTGTGGAAATGCCCGGTTTTGTTGAAGTCGAGAGAGCGAATTTCGGAGGGGTTTATTCGTACACTAGATGTGATGGGCGGGAGTACTCCCGGCCCGACCCACGCCGCCGGGAGCTGCTAGGATCCCGCGAGTTGCGTACCCGTGGGGTCCTTTAATATTGGCTAATATTGGCCCGCCATGACTGCACAGGCAGCGGTGAAGCGGCTGATACGCGCCCAGGCGCGAGAAAAGAACCGGCGTACTGCTGAGCCGGGAGAGACCACTTCGCCGGAGCCTCAAGTCTTGAGCGGCAGTGAAGCCGATGGGGTTTAAAGATCGGCCCTAATATCCCGATTGCCTTCCGTTGCCTCTGCTTTCCTTACCCGATTGACATATCCTGGGCGTCGTCACCGTGCGCCTTCGCTTAGATCGATAACCTACGTTGGTAAGCTGCTCCGAGAGGAGCAGCTTTTCGTTTGCAGCTGATGGAACGATGAGCTTCGGGCGTTGTTGCGATGAGGAAGGAGTTTCACAATGAGCATTCACCCGAACGACAACCCGACGCCTGTCACCAGCTCTCCTCGTAAACGCCGCCCTTCTGACATGGCCATCGCATCGACGCTGCTGGCAGTCGCGGTCATGCTCGGAGTTGGCATCATCGCGTTCTCGTCGCTTCCGAGCGGCTCCATCATCCAAGCCACGACCACAGGACAAGGGACCCGATAGCCCTATCCGCAAAGGTCGCTTGGACGAAGGGCTCCCCGTTTTCGACTGCGGACCTGGCCGAAGGTAGTCATCGTCCCGCCGAGCCACATGTCGATGTGCCCGGCAACCAAATCCTGAACGATCGGCGGACCGCCGCCATAGGGAACGAACGGGAAGCGAGTGCCAGTCTTCTGCTGAACATAAGAATGTCTCTTGTGGGTCATAAGCGGAAAGGCTCACAGCGAGCAAATGTTGTCCGCTTCGCCCCCGAAAGCGGCCAAATAGCAGACATCTCGGTAGGTCCGCTTTGGGCTGAGAGTTCAACCGATCGACGCAACACCTTCTAATCTTGCCAGATAGGAGGTGTGCGGATGGAGGGGCATGCGCGGACATGGTTCACGCCGAAGCAGAGGGCCGAGCTGAGCTGGAAGAGCGGTCAATGTGTGGCGGATATCGCTCGAGCGCTTGAGAGGAGGAACAAGAGCGGCGTCTATCGGATCTTGGCTGTCAATGGAGGAATTGCTCCAGCGCCACGCCTGAGAGCTCCTGTAGCGCTGAGGCTTGAGGAGCGCGAAGAGATCTCGCGTGGCATTGCCGCCGGTCGGTCGATACGGCGGATCGCACAGGACCTCGGACGAGCGCCCTCGACTATAAGTCGAGAGATAAGACGCAACGGCGGCTGCAGCGCTTACCGCGCAAGCGAGGCTGATACGCGCGCCTGGGAGCGGGCGTTGCGCCCGAAGCCTTGTCGCCTGACGCGCCATGCGGGGCTACGATGGCGCGTGGCCCAGAAACTCTCGCTGCAGTGGTCGCCGGAGCAAATCTCTGGATGGCTAAAGCGGCAATTCCCTGCCGACCAAGGCATGCAGGTATCTCACGAAACGATCTATCGAAGTCTCTTTATTCAGACACGCGGCGTGCTGACGAAGCAGCTGATGGCACACCTGCGTACCGCGCGGCAGATGCCACAAACGCATCGCCCGTCACGATCACCCCCGTGACGACCCGCGGGATCCTCTCGTCTCGGCCACGGGGTCGGCCTGGGTGACCTCCGAGCCGGTCACAAGTCCGAGCACGGCGGCAAGGCATGCCGATCTCAGAGCGATGGACATCATGTTTCCTCCGCTGTCACTGCCGGCCAATGGTGGAGCCGGAGCGCGTCGGCCCTGCTCTCCTTGTCTCAGTAAGTTTCGCGGGTTTTGGGGGCCGAGTGCAATGAGGCGAATGCGCTCACCTTGCAATATCAAGCTGGCGGAACTCGAGCATGATCATCACGCTCAAGCGTCTGACGTCCGGTCCGGGTCAGAAGCGGAAAGGCTCGGACTGAGCAAATCGAGTCCGCTTATCCCTCAACAGCGGACATGAGAGCGGACATTGTTTTTCGTCCGCTTTGGGCCGATGCTTCAAAAAACCGTTTGCCCGGATTTGTTTATTTCAAATTCCTATTCCACAGTTTCTTTGCGGAGACTTTTTCAACACTATCGGCCATTAGCGGACTTATGCACCGCAGCAAACAGCCAACTAGGTCACCATAGAACTTGCTACTGCTTTGACGAGCAGCCTGCTCTCCTATGAGGCGCGGCGGCGACCCTGGCTTTACGGCCCGGATCCGGAGCCTCGTCCATTGAGGCCAAGTTTCCCGGCTATGCAGCTCTCGAGCGCGTCCTCCGTCAGGCGGCCGTCGACCGCGACGGCGGGCAGACCGGTCGTCTCGACCATGCCCTGGAGACGCTCAGTGAAGAGCCGATCGCGTTCCAGCAGGTTGCTCAGGGCGCGTTTCGGATTGCTGGTCTTGTTGGGGATGCTCCACATGGTGCCGCGGCTTTCGAACGCGGCCAGACGGAACTCGGGCGTGGGGATGAGCCAGACGGAACGGCTCGGATCATGCAGCAGCGGCTTCACGAGGTTTGGCAGCAACCTGAAGCCCTCGGCGATGACGCCTTGATCCGGCGGGAGCGCCAGCAGATCCTCGATGATCAAGCCGAAGCCCTCGCCCCGGAACCAGTGAAAGGTTTCAAACATGGTCTGGGGCGAGCGATCGACCCACCTCTGGTCCATGCTCATCTTCACGAACTCCGCCAGGTACGGACAGTCCTCCGGCAGCCATCGACGCACATGGTCGCCCATCGCCTCGTCCGTCGAATAGAGCTGCAGCCCATGCTTGTCGGCCAGGCGGCGCGCGATCGTGGACTTGCCGGAGCCGCTGGCGCCGCCGATCCAATAGACATGCCGCAATCGGCTGGTCAGTGAGCCGGAGTCGCGACTGTCCTCGTGTCCCGCTGTAGCCACTTTGGCCCGCCGTGACTTAGTTTCAAAGGCTCAGCCGTTTCTGCATCGGAACGATTGGTTCGCCAGCACCTTCACCTGGGTCGTCCCAGTGCCCTTGTCGTATCCAAGTCGCGAATAGAACTGAATTGCATCGATGGCGGCGTTGGTCACAACGCGGCGATGGCCTGCCGCCAAAATAAACCGTTCGGCAGCTACGATCATGTTGCGGCCCATTCCACGTCCTTGAAAACGCGGCTCTATCGCGACTAATCGTAACGCCGCTGTTTTATCATCTAGAAAATCGATCCGTAGCGTGCCCACCAATTCGCCGTCCTGCCAGAATCCCATGAAATGATTATCGGGCGACTGATCGTCGGGATGGTGCCGATCATATCCACTTCGGCCACGTCCCTTGAAAAGACACGCATCTCGCAGATCATGTATCTCTGCGAGTTCGACCTGATCTCGGGGCCGTCTCAGTTCTGGCATCGCCGTCCTCGTCCCGTTCCTTCCACTAACATGATAGCATAGGTGCTGCACGGCAGCATCGCCGTCCAATCCATGTCCGCTGCGGGCCAATTGCAGACATGGACGAAATACTCAACCCTACGCGCAGCAGGGGTTAGAAAAATCATTTTCCGACATATCGAAAACGGCCCTCCTAAGACATATTCCCTAGTCGTCCCTTTTGATGGAGTGATCCGTGGCAACCAGCCTTCGGCAGAGGAATGCCAACGCACCGGTTTATCCAGACATGCAAGGTAAGATTGCGCTCGTGACCGGCGGCAGCAGCGGGATCGGTCTTGCTTGTGCAAGTGCATTTGCGCGTCAAGGTGCCAAAGTCGTCATCGCAAGCCGACGAGAAGCGACGGCTAGAACGGCCCTCAAGCAGCTTATGCGAGAGGGCGACGTACAATGGCATCCGGTAGATGTCGCCGACGGAAAATCTGTTGCGCGTTTGATCAAGGCAGTCGTGGGCACGCACGGTCGCCTTGACTACGCGTTCAATAACGGTGGCAGCGGTGGGCCTCTCTCCCCTGTTGCCAGGATGCCCGAGGAGGCTTGGCGCAGGACTATCGATGGATATTTGACATCTGTGTTCCTGTGCATGAGTGCAGAAATTGCGGCGATGAAAACGTCTCGCACTGGTGTGATTATCAACAATGCTTCAGTCGATGGGTTGCGAGGTTATCCATTTCCAGGGGGTGCAGCCTACTCGGCGGCGAAGCATGGGGTAGTCGGTCTTACTCGCAGTGCGGCGCTCGAACACGCGGCCAACGGGCCTCGCATCTGTGCCGTCTGCCCGGGGTGGATCAACACGCCACCAGTGGCGAATTGGATGAAACGCAACAAAGAAGTTGCTCAAGCTGTTATTAAACAGACACCGCGTGGACAGATCGGCAGTCCGGAGGAAGTCGCGGCTGCGGTTCTTTGGCTTTGTTCCGATGCCGGTTCATTTGCTGTCGGCACTGTCCTAGCAATCGATGGTGGCTACATGGCGTGAACTGACATCAACGATCTTGATGAGCGAGCCACGATGTCCGGTCTGAGTCATAAGCGGCCCCATCGAGAGTGACCACTGCCAATCGCAAACCCGCGTGGATATGTATTAGTTATAAGATCAGAGAGGCGCGAACATGCAAGAGGATCAGCCGGTGGCGCGGCTATCATTTCGCAACGCTCATCCGCAAGATTTCAACTACTGCAAAAATCTCTACTTCGCCGAAATGGAGCGGACGATCCGGGAGTTAAACTTGGATATGAACAAACACGCCGCCAATTTCCGGCAGCAGTTAGAGCTGACAGAGGTTCGAATAATCACCCTGGATGGAGCTGACGTAGGCTGGCTGCAGACCAGAACAGAGGCTGGAGCATTGTTTCTCGCGCAACTTTTTGTGGATGCTCCGTTTCAACGACGAGGCATCGGTAGTGAGGTGATGAAGCGGATCATTGGTGAGGCAGAAATCGCAGGCCAGGGCGTAACCCTTGGCGTAGTCAAAACGAACCCCGCCTTGCAGCTCTATCGAAGGCTCGGTTTTCAAATTACTCATGAGGATGGACGCAAGTTTTACATGAGACGCGAACCTCACACCGCCCGACAGCGGCGAACAAGGTAACCACTCAATGTTCCGTTTGGGTCAACAGCGGACATCGGGGCGACGTTTCCGCACGTCCGCTTTGGGCCACCAAGCCGCGATAAGTCTGCACGCCGAAGCCCAAGCCGTAATGCGCATCGCCCAGTTCGGAGAACTCAGGCGCCGCGATATGGACGCGCGGTGTCCGCAGTTCGTGGATCAAATTCGCTGACAGTAGACGTTGCCCCTCAAACTCGCCCTCATTGAGATGGAGCTGAAGCCAGTTCGCAAAGCTCGCGATGGAGGTGTTGACGCCGCCCGCGGCGGTGGTCCGGATCGGGTAGAGCTTCGCGCGCAGGCGAGTGTCTCCATCCATGGAATAGGGCACGGCGGCATCAGTGGTTGCAACGAGGTCTTCCGCGGTGAAGGTCACCGTCATGTGCAGCTTGTCGGTCAGACGGGCACGGGTGAATTCGCTCCAGCTCTGGCCGCTGATGCGTTCGGCCACCATGCCGGCGACGAGATAGCCGAGGTTCTGGTACTGGAAGGTGCTGCGAATATCGTCGCTCAGCTCCAGATAGCGCATGGCTGCGAACATTTGCGCAGGTGTCCAGTCGCCCGGCATGTGAATCCAGTCGTGGCGCGGAAGCCCGGAATGATGGCAGAGCAGATCGCGCACCGTGATCCGCTCGGTCGCCGCGGCGTCATGCAGCCGGAATTCCGGGATGTAATCCCGGACTGGTCGTTTCCAATCAAGGCGCCGCTCATCCACCAGGAGCGCAAGGCCGGTTGAGGTGAACGACTTCGTGATCGAGCAGATCATGAAGTGGGTCTGGGTCGCTAGCGGCAAGCCGGCCTCGACATCCCGTAGGCCGTAAGCCTTGACCAGCGCCACCTCGCCGTTTTGCACGACGGCAATAGCTAGGCCAGGAATTTGCCACTCGCTCATCGCGTCGGCGACGAGTGCATCGAGCTCGGATACGAAATCGGTGATAGGCGCGGTTTGCGCGTCAGATGAGGACACCATGGAGGGCTCTTGCTTGATTTAAGTGAACTATCACGCGCCCGGGGAGAATCGAGTGCACACGAATGACGTTCCACAACCGCCCTGGTCAGGAGACTTGCGGCGCATCACAGCTCACAGATCGAAAAAGTCCCTCGACATCATGGGAATGGCAACCTCAATGATCAGACACCCAATTTATCATATTTTGCGTGCCCCCAGATAGGGCCGTAGTGAAAATGGACTGCACAACTTCTGCTTTGGGCCAGGAGCGGCCATTAGTCGGGTTGAGAGTCAACACACCACACAGTCATAGTGGACGGCGCATGAGGAAGGTAAATGCCCAGCCCGCGATGGGGACAAAATGCTTCATGCTCGTGAGTACGGACGCTCGGGACCACGCGTCATCGTTTTGCACGGCGGACCCGGAGCGTCGGGCCATATGGCGCCGGTGGCGCGTGGATTGGCGGACTCGTGCCGCGTCGTCGAACCCTTCCAACGGGGAAGTGGCGGCGAGCGGCTTACCGTCGAAAGGCATGTGGCGGACTTGCATGAGGTCATCACCTTCTATGCAGAAGATTGCCGTCCCGCTCTACTAGGTGCCTCCTGGGGTGCAATGCTGGCGCTCGCGTATGCTGCTACACATCCCAGTTCAGCCGGACCGCTGATCCTCGTCGGGTGTGGAACCTTCGATCCGGTTGCGCGCGCCCAGCTGCAAAGAACCATCGCCGAACGGATGAATGACGAAATTCGTTCAAAGCTCAAATGCGCGGATCAACTCGATATGGGGACGAACGTCTGAAGGCGAGTGTGGAGGCCATGATACCGATCTACTCGTACGATCTAACGGCCTCGCCGCATGAAGAAGATAGGATTGACGCGCGAGCGCATCACGAGACGTGGAATGACATGGTACGCCTGCAGTTAGAAGGCATTTACCCTGCGGCATTCATAGCGATCAAGGGCCCATCCTGATGGTTCACGGGACATTCGACCCACTTCCAGGTCGCCTCATTTTGGAAGGTCTGCGGCAACATTTGCCTCAACTTGAATACCGAGAGCTGGATCGTTGCGGCCACTATCCATGGCTGGAAAAAGCCGCTGCCGGTACCTTCTTTACTGTCGTCTATGAGTGGTTAGGCCGTCACCTAAAGAGCCCCGGCACATGAAGTGCTGACCCTGCGACTGTTGAATGTCCGTGATGGGTCAGAACCGGAAATCCTCAAAGCGAGCACAGCGAGTCCGCTTTTCCCTCAGAAGCGGACATGGCGAAGGCAAACCTACATGTCCGCTTAGGACCCTGGCTGCGTGAAAACTCGGCGCTGGAGTTTTCGCACGGCCAAGACCCGATAGCGACGGTGATCACCCCCTTTGGCAAGGGAGTTGCCGCTGACCTGTTCAGCAAGCGTTCATCTGCCAGTACTTAGGTTGAAGAGTTGGAAGTGCGGTGGGATGGTCCACCAAGTCACCGGGAGTTTTGACATGATTGAATCTGAAGTGATCTCGCGTCGAAAGGCTCTTTCACTCGGACTGGCGGCTCTATTCAGCCTCGCAGCGGCCCCCGCGCTGCTAACGGTGTCAGAGGCTGAGGCCCAGCAGCCTGCCCCCGCACCCACCCCAGCGCCCACGACCGCTGGAACGCCCGGCACAGCGCGGCGTCAGGAGCGGCGCACAGGACGCACGAAGCGGCGTCAGGAGCGGCGCACAGGACGCACGAAGCGGCGTGAGGAGCGGCGCAATTAATGACTGTGGGCGGGGCCATCCGCACCTGTTTCGAAAAGGTCGGGACGATAACCAGGGCAATGTCCGCTTTGCCCTCAAGAGCGGCCGAAGAGCGGATACATTGCCGCATGTCGCTTTGGGCCAATAGCGGAAGTCCGTCACCCGCCATGTGATCCAAAACCCGTGTTGGAAGTGGAAAGCTCAGACCGTGCGTCCCGTGGGGCTCTGCCGGTCCAGCGCTTGAATGCGTGGGTGAATGCGCTGACCTCCTGATAGCCGTTCATCCACGCGATTTGGGAAATCGACAAGGACGCGTCGGCGAGATAGCGCCGAGCGAGATGCGATCTTGTGCTTTCCAGCACTTCTGAAAACGTCACGCCTTCCGCCGACAGCCGTCGCGCGAAGGTACGTTGGCTTACGCCGAGCCGGCGTGCAATCTCGCCAGCCTGCGCCCTCCCGTGCGGCAGTAGCGTCACGATGGCATTCTCGACGGCTGACCGGAAAGACCCGAGGTTCGCCGACTGGCGCGACAAGGCCTCTTCACAATATTTGACCAGGAGCCTGTTGAGATAAGGGTCTGGATTGACGACCGGCAAGAGCCGGATCGGTGCAGCAAATGTAAGATCATCGACCGATGCGTTAAATTCCATGTCGCGGCCGAAGAATTCAAGAACGTCAGGACTGACCGTATTGCAGGGATGAGTAAATCTCGTTCGCATGGGCTTTACGTGCTGGCCCGTGAGGTGCCGGCACATGCGGACTAGGATGGCCGCATTAAACTCCATCTGATGCCGATCCAGATGCCGGCTGACGCCGACATAGCGGAAGACCATTCTGACCCCATCGTCGTCGTTCACATATTTCAAGGAAACGCCTTCGTTGACGATCGATGCGTATCGCGCCGCTTGCTGCAAGGCCTAACTCAGCGTTTCGGACGACGCCGCGACGTAGTAGAGCAATCCGAGCTCTCGAAGGTCGGCTAGCTGTGCGATGTGAAATCCAAGAAAATCGTCCTGCAGGGCGCTGGCGGCCAGATTAACAAAGCGGATTTGGTCCCGGACGTTGAGGCGCACGCTCGCATCATCAATTTGCTGTTGTGTGATACCCGCCTTTTCCAAGAGTGGGCCGACGTCAACGCCCGCCGCTTTTGCCTGCGCGCACGCAAGCCTCGTGAGCGTCCCGACGGCGCTCGGAAGGGCGCCGAAACGCTTTATTTCCACATCGTACGCAGCGCCTACCATCTTCTCACCGTGCCGCTGGCCGTCAAAGTCTCCCCCGCTCGTCTGGGAAATCGCACCATTCTTTTGTGGTCAAGCTGCGGCGCTAAGGCCGCGAGGGCACGCAGTGTTTGTGGAGTTTGGGCGGCCGATGGCACCTGAGACGAATTCTGAGCCCGGTCGCAAAATCTTCATTGAGACGGCTTGCCAAATCACCAAACCGCTCGGAAGGGCGCAATGAACGATCGCGCCTAATGTCGGGTATGGGTCAGAACCTGAAATCCTCAGAGTGAGCACAGCGAGTCCGCTTTACCCCCGAAAGCGGCCAAATAGCAGACATGGCCGCATGTCCGCTTCGGGCGGCGGGTTCAACCGGTCACTGCAACACCGCTCGTAGTCTATCGGCAGGAGTTTCAAAGCCCAAGGTCTTTCGTGGTCGTTGGTTGAGCCGGAGAGCGATCTTGTTCAGGTACGCCTGAGAAAAATGCGAGAGATCTGTTCCTCGCGGGAAATACTGTCGCAGCAAGCCGTTGGTGTTCTCGTTGCTGCCACGCTGCCAAGGACTGCGTGGATCGCAGAAATAGACCTGCACGTTGGTGGCGATGGTGAAGCTCTTGTGGTCAGCCATCTCCTTGCCTCGATCCCAAGTCAAGGAGCGGCGCAGCTCCCGCGGCAGTTTGCGCACGTGTTTACCGAGCGCGGTGACCACGGTCGCCGTGTCCTTGCTCGGGATCTTGAGAAGCATCGTAAAACGAGTATGGCGCTCGACGAGCGTCGCGATGTGCGTGTTGTTCGCTCCGGCGAGAAGGTCTCCTTCCCAGTGGCCTGGCACGGCGCGATCCTCGGCCTCAGCCGGCCGCTCGCGGATGGAGACCGTATCGACGATCTGTCCTAGTCCGCTCTTCGTGGTACCGCCCTTGGCTTGGCGCATCTGCCGCGCGGTACGCAGGTGTGCCATCAGCTCCTTCTTCAGCACGCCACGTGTCTGAATAAAGAGACTGCGATAGATCGCTTCGTGAGATACCTGCATGCCTTGATCGGCAGGGAATTGCCGCTTTAGCCATCCAGAGATCTGCTCCGGCGACCACTGCAGCGAGAGTTTCTGGGCCACGCGCCATCGTAGCCCCGCATGGCGCGTCAGGCGACAAGGCTTCGGGCGCAACGCCCGCTCCCAGGCGCGCGTATCAGCCTCGCTTGCGCGGTAAGCGCTGCAGCCGCCGTTACGCCTTATCTCTCGACTTATAGTCGAGGGCGCTCGTCCGAGGTCCTGTGCGATCCGCCGTATCGACCGACCGGCGGCAATGCCACGCGAGATCTCTTCGCGCTCCTCAAGCCTCAGCGCTACCGGAGCTCTCAGGCGTGGCGCTGGAGCAATTCCTCCATTGACAGCCAAGATCCGATAGACGCCGCTCTTGTTCCTCCTCTCAAGCGCTCGAGCGATATCCGCCACACATTGACCGCTCTTCCAGCGCTCCCAGAGCTCGGCCCTCTGCTTCGGCGTGAACCATGTCCGCGCATGTCCCTCCATCCGCACACCTCCTATCTGGCAAGATTAGAAGGTGTTGCGTCGATCGGTTGAACTCACACTCCGATAGCGACCATTCAATGGATCAGACAGAATTGTCGCGAAGGGCCATAACCGGACCTTCTGACCAGCAGGAGCTACTATCGCGCAGCGCCCGTCCGGGAACCCAACCTAAGCCGGCTGAAACGTATTGCGAGCAACGGCGGCTTCGCCGTAGCTCGCTCCAGTTTTCTACACACAACGGCACCAGCTAGTGCGCCATGAACACCGGCGTCGCAGCGGCGTTCTTGAGAATGTGTTGGGTCGCGCCGCCCAGCAGCAACTCGCGCAAGCGGCTGTGCGAATAGGCGCCCATCACCAGAAGCCCGACATGATTGTCGTGCGCCTCCACGAGCAGGGTATCGCCGACCGAGCGTAGATGCGGCGCGACCACGCGAGCCGTCGCGGCGATGCCGTGGCAGCGCAGATAGGCTAACACCTCCGCTTGCGATGCGCGGCGGCTTTCGGGTTCGCGGTCGACGCTCACCACCTGCACCGAATTGGCGATGGTCAGGAACGGGATCGCGCCCGAAACCGCGCGCCAACATTCCGGGCTCTCATCCCAGGCGATCATCGCGACGCCGGTGAAATCGGTTTGCAGGCGCGTCGGCGCAAGCAGCACAGGGCGGCGCGTCTGCAGGAGCGACTCCTCCGCAACCTCCCGGAGCGACTCCACGACGGCGGAGCTGGCAGCGACCATCAAGTCGAAGGCGGCGGCCCGATTGGCCGCGAGACTCACATAGGACCCCTCTTTTTCACGCCAGGATGCCGCCGGCAGCGTGAACAGCTCTTCGCTCGCGCCGAGGATGCGGATGCCATTTTCGGCGCAAGCGTGCGCGAACCGCTCGCGCGCCTGCTGCGCGCGCCTTTCTTGTTCCTCTGCGTACTTGGTTTGAGCCGCGGCGACCATTGCGCCGCCGTAGCTCATCTCGCTCGGGGCGACGGCGCGCGTCACCGGCGGCGGCTCGCTGATGAACATGACCTCGACATGCGCGGCCAATGCCTTGGCCGCTGACATGGCCATGTCGACTTCGCTGAAGTGATCGACAAAGCCGGGAAGCGGAACCAGGATGCGCTTGATGCTCATGATCTTCGAGCTCCCGTGGTGCCGCCGTCGGCGGCGGCAGCTGCCGCAACTGGCATCACAAGGAGCGCCGATCGAAGACGCAATGCGCAATCACGGCGAACCTAGAACGTTTGCAGCAACCGCAAGGTTCCCGCCGGCCGGCACGTAATCCAACCAACGCGCGTCTGACGCTGCCGCTCGCTCAATTGCGTCCCGCCATCCCGGCGGCGCATTTGAAGTCATTGGTTTGAAATTCGCTGATGGGATCTACTTGCGCATCTACCTACGCGCTCCGCCCTAATGCTCGCTTTATTCGGCACGGACGGCGATTCCTTAAATCAAACCGATCCGTCGTTCCTCGTAATTGCGCGCCATGTTTTTGAGCATCGTTGGCCCGTCCGTCCTGTCCAGTCGGTCGTGGTCCCCGATGACTGCTATGAGTCAATCGCGTCACTTTCCGCCGTGAAAGGGTACGTCCGCTCCACCCCCATAAGCGGCGCAAAAGCGGACATCTCGGCACGTCCGATTTGGGCGGTGAGTTCAACCGATCGACGCAACACCTTCTAATCTTGCTAGATGGGAGGTGAGCGGATGGAGGGGACATGCGCGGACATGGTTCACGCCGAAGCAGAGGGCAGAGCTCTGGGAGCGATGGAGGAGCGGTCAATGTGTGGCGGATATCGCTCGAGCGCTTGAGAGGAGGAACAAGAGCGGCGTCTATCGGATCTTGGCTGCTCAATGGAGGAATCGCTCCAGCGCCACGCCGGAGAGGTCCGGTAGCGCTGAGGCTTGAGGAGCGCGAAGAGATCTCGCGTGGCATTGCCGCTGGTCGGTCGATACGGCGGATCGCACAGGGCCTCGGCCGAGCGCCGTCGACGGTAAGTCGGGAGATCAGGCGTAACGGCGGCTGCAGCGCTTACCGCGCAAGTCGAGGCTGATACGCACGCCTGGGAGCGGGCGTTGCGCCCGAAGCCTTGTCGCCTGGCGCGCCATGCGGGGCTACGATGGCGCGTCGCGCAGAAACTCGCGCTCCAGTGGTCGCCGGAGCAGATCTCTGGATGGCTAAAGCGGCAATTCCCTGCCGACCAAGGCATGCAGGCTATCTCACGAAACGATCTATCGCAGTCTCTTTATTCAGACACGCGGCGTGCTGAAAAAGGAGCTGATGGCACACCTGCGTACGGCGCGGCAGATGCGCCAAGCCAAGGGCGGTACCACGAAGAGCGGACTGGGACAGATCGTCAATACGGTCTCCATCCGCGAGCGGCCGGCCGAGGCCGAGGATCGCGCTGTGCCAGGCCACTGGGAAGGAGACCTTCTCGCTGGAGCGAACAACACGCACATCGCGACGCTCGTCGAGCGCCATACGCGCTTTATGATGCTTCTCAAGATCCCAAGCAAGGACACGGCGACTCGTGGTCGCCGCGCTCGGTAAACACGTGCGCAAACTGCCGCGGGAGCTGCGCCGCTCATTGACCTGGGATCGAGGCAAGGAGATGGCTGACCATAAGAGCTTCACCATCGCCACCAAGGTGCAGGTTTATTTCTGCGATCCACGCAGTCCTTGGCAGCGTGGCAGCAATGAGAACACCGAATGGCTTGCTGCGACAGTATTTCCCGCGAGGAACAGATTTCTCGCGTTTCTCTCAGGCCGACCTGAACAAGATCGCTCTGCCGGCTCAACCAACGCCCGCGGAAGACCTTGGGATTTGAAACTCCAGCCGATAGACTACGAGCGGTGTTGCAGTGACCGGTTGAACTCGCCGCCAAAAGCCGACATGGTGCCGGCTTCGCCTAAGGCGTCGCGCCATAGGCTTGAACCAGTCCGCAATATCGAACCATGGCCGCGATCGCCGCGGCGATGTCGGCCATCGAGTTCTGCCCAATTCTGCCCAATCCTGCCCAATCCCTTGCGAACGGATTTGTTGACGGCTGGTCGTAAAATGGAACTATTTACCCGTTCAGAGATATTATGTCGCAATTCTCCCTTGGCAGCGTCCGGCGGACGCATTCAAAGGCGGGCATGGCATGACAGATCAATTCGCGACGGCAGAATCTACGGGGGCAATCCGGCTATGGTGGCCTTCTGCCATTGTGAGGCTCGCGGCCGTGGCCGCGCTGTGGGGGCTGACCGCGGCGCCGCCCGCCGATGCCGCGGCCCAAAAGGCGCGTCCGGCGCAGTCCGCCGAGGCGACCGCCCCGCGCCAAGCCGGCGAGGCGATCATGGCGATCGTGTCGATCAAGAGTCAGAAGGTGACCATCTACGACGCCGACGGCTGGATCCTCAGCGCACCGGTGTCGACCGGGACGAAAGGACGCGAAACGCCAGCCGGCATCTTCGCAGTGGTGGAGAAGAACAGGGACCACCGCTCGAATATGTATGATGACGCCTGGATGCCGCACATGCTGCGCATCACCTGGAATGGCATCGCGCTGCACGGCGGCCCGCTGCCCGGATATCCGGCCTCGCACGGCTGTGTGCGCATGCCCTTTGGCTTCGCCGAAAAGCTGTTCGACAGGATACGCATGAACACGCGTATCATCATCTCGCCGAACGACGCGGAGCCGATGGAGTTTTCCCATCCTGTCCTGTTCGTGCCGAATCCGGAGGCGCTCGCGTTTGCGCGGGCGCGCGCCGAAAAACTCGCCCGCGAGGCGGACGTGGCCGCCAAGACGGCCAAACAGGCGAAGAACGCCGCCGCAGCGAAGCGCGAGACGGCGTCGCTGCGCAACCTGGAACAGGCCAACACTCGGGCAAAGGCTGAGCTTGCGGCTGCTGAACGAAGGCTCGCCGCCGCCAAGACAGACCAGGCCAAGGCCAAGGCCGAGGACCAGCAGCAGAAGGCAGCCGCAAGGGCCGCGGAGCTGCGCACGCAGCTCGACGCTGCCAAAGCAGCGCGCGAGGCCAAGCTCGCGCTCGTCCCGGTCTCGGTGTTCATCAGCCGCGCGACGCAGAAGCTTTACGTTCGGCGCAACACGCAAGAGCGGCTGTCGGACGGGGGCGAGATGTTCGATGCGATCGAGGTTCCGGTCACCATCCGCAATCCCGGCCAGCCGATCGGCACGCATGTGATCACGGCGGTGGCGAGCACCGACGGGGGCCTGCGCTGGACCGCGGTCACCGTCGACGGCGCGGGCGACGCCAAGGGCGCGCTCGACCGCATCACCATCCCGCAGGAGGTGATCGATCGCTTCGCGCCGACGGCTTTGCCGCGATCTGCGATCATCATCTCGGATGAGCCGCTGCACCGCGAGACCAACTATCGCACGGAGTTCGTCGTTGCACTGAATAACCAACCACAGGGCGGCCTCATCACGCGCCCGCGCACGGAGCCCGAGCTCAGCGTTGCGCGCGACGGGGACGGCGGCTTCTTCGACTTCGTTCGCCGGCGCGACCCCCAATTTGACAATACGCGCCGGCGCGGCCCGTACGATCAGTGGCAGGGCGGCCCGTCCTTTTTTCAGCGGTAGCTGGGCGGGCGTGAAGGCTCGGCCCCGTTCGCGCCGGGCACATTGAGTCGCCAGCATCACTACTGTCGGGTGCCTCTTAGGCTTTCGGGTGTCCGCATTGGGTCACGTGTGGCCGAGCGCTTGAAGCGTTCGGCTCCAATGATGAGCGCTCGGGCATGCTTCAATGCCAACCAGGCAGGGCGGCAAAGTCGAGAAGAACTCCAACACCTTGGCGCGGCTCACACGCTTGCGGATCACCACCGCGCCATCAACATCCACGCCGTGCACTTGGAATACCGACTTCGCAATATCGAGACCAATTGTGCTAACCTCGCCCATGGACGGCTCCCCTCGTAGTGGTTGCTTTAACGCAACCACCCTTTGGCACATCGATGCCGCAGAGTGGGCGCCGTCCACAGCATCAGAAGCGGAAAAGCTCAGGCTGAGCAAATCAAGTCCGCTCTTCCCCTCAAGAGCAGACATGGCGAAGGCAACCCTACATGTCCGCTTAGGGCCAGAAGCGGACATCACACCGAAGATTGGCACGCCTACGGTTGGGCGCTAGTTCAACCAGCTATCCCCCAAGCGCCGCACGTAGGCGGATATCGTAGTGGTCACCCAAAGCTTTCAGCGCAGCAGCCCCATCGCCTGAAAAAGATGCTCCGTGCATGGTGGCCAAGAGCGTCGGCTTGAGTTCCGGCCAACTTGCGAATGGTTGGCGCGGTTGTCGGCCCAAGACTCGTTGGGTGGAGCAGATCTTCAACGGCCATGGCTGGTCCGATGATATCGCTCGACGTGAGTGCGGGGGGATTGCCGAGATGGGCGAACAAGTCTCCGCAGAACAGCGTATTCGTCGTCTCCTCAAAAATAACGCCGGCATCCCAGCCGTGGGGGACATGCGGCGTGTCGATGTAGCGGAGGCGCTTGCCGCCAATATCGATAACTTCGCCGTCCGAGAGCACGCGCGGCGGGCGGTCAGCCATATCAGCAACAGATATACGACAACCAATTATGCCGTGTGCAAGTTGCGCCTGCGGCGCCGCCGCAAGCCATTCGTTCATCGATCCGCACTCGTCCGCTTCGAAATGGCCGAAGGTCAGCCAGCGCAACCGATCGATGGGGATGATCTTGGCAACAGCGCCGGATACTAGGGGGAACATCTTTCTGCGCCCGCAATGAAATAACAGAGGCTCATCGCCGAGGATCAGAAAATGATTGTAGGTAAAGCCGGCAGGCGGAGCGACATCGGGCACAAAAACAGACAGGCGATATACGTTGGCACCAATCTCGTCGATCCTAGTTTCCATAGCGCATCCTCCCGACGCCCCCCGGATCATGCGACCGGCCACGAACGATGACATGAGATTACGGGGCGGTGCGCGGTTGTGAAAGCCCGGCGGAATTGCCGAATGTCCGCTTTTGGTCACAAGCGGAATCCTCAAAGCGAGCACAGAGAGTCCGCTCTTCCCTCAAGAGCGGACATCGGAACGAGGAATTGGCACGTCCGCTTGGGGCCAGGAGCGGACATGCTGCCCTTCCGCTGCCCTGGCAAGTGCGGTAATTGAATAGAGCGCTGCCAGCGGGAAATGCCGGTCCCGGGTTGAACAGCAGCGCGCACATCCGTGGGCGCTTCGCTTTGTCACCCGCATTCCAGGGAGGTAGCATTATGAATCTTCCCCACCGCAGACACTTACTGCATCTGGCCCTAGGCGCTGCCGCGCTGCCAACCCTGCCGCGCGGCGCAATCGCTCAAACCAGCAATCTCACCCAGGCTGAGGCGAAGATGTTCGCCATGAGTGCCGGTTACGAGCGCTTCATGGGCCGATGGAGCCGTCTGCTCGCGCCCGCTTACATTGCATTCTCAGGCGTCAAGGACGGCGACCGCGTTCTCGATGTTGGCACTGGAACCGGGTCGCTTGCCTCAGCCGTGGAGGCCAGAATGCCCACAAGCGAGATCGTCGCCATCGACCCCTCGGAAGGATTCCTCGCGTATGCACAGAAGAATGCCAAGACGAAGCGTGTGCGCTATGAAGTTGGCGATGCCCAAGCCCTAAAATTCAAGGACGCCTCGTTTGATAATACTTTGGCATTGCTCGTCATGAACTTCGTTCCTGATCACAACAAGGCAATAGCCGAGATGCGGCGTGTGACGCGCCCGCAAGGCTTCGTGAGTGCCTGTGTATGGGATTACGACGCGGGCATGCAGATGCTTAGGTTTTTCTGGGACGAAGTCGTGGCGCTCGATCCTGCGATTGAGCCTAAGGACGAGCGGCACATGAAGCTTTCCCGCCAGGGGCAGCTGGGCGAACTTTGGAGGAAGGCGGGACTCAGCAACATCAAGGAGGACTCCCTCGTAATCGACCAGGCGTATTCATCCTTCAACGACTATTGGAGTCCGTTTACTAGCGGTGCAGGCCCTGGCGGTGCTTACGTCGTCTCTTTGTCTGAAGATCGTCGCCAGCAGCTCGAAGCTCGTATGCGCAAGCGTTTGCTCGGTGATCGCCAAGATGGCTCATTCACGCTGAAAGCGAAGGCTTGGTGCGTGCTCGGCGAAGTTCCAAAGGCCTGAGAGTCCATCGGCGGACACGCGATCAGGACCCGGAGGCCTATCGCCTCTGGCCACGCACGAGCCCGCAGCGCTGGTGGAATCTTAGTGGCTGACGATACGCAGCATACTCGAAAATAGCCGCATATCGTGTCCGCGAAGGGTCACAAGCGGAAATCCTCAAAGCGAGCACAGAGAGTTTGCTTTTCCCCCGAAAGCAGGCAGGCGTGCGAGCAGACATCGCAGCAGTCTGGCCGTTTCACCGCATGCGCAGCATGCAGTGCGGCTTAACCATTCATTTCTGTCATCGTCGTTCTATTTAGGCTCAGATAGACTGCCCACCCAACGCCGCTTTGACGCGCTCCGGCGTGAACGGAATGGTGCGCAGCCGCACCCCGATCGCATCGAATACGGCGTTGCCAAGGGCGGCGCCGACCGGCGCCGACGACGCCTCCCCGGCACCCACCGGCTTTTCGGTCGGACGATCGATCAACTCGATTTCGAGTTTCGGTGCCTGCGAAAACCGCATGATCGGATAGCTCGCCCAATCCACGCTGGTAACCTGCGCGCGATCGAACGTCACCTCCTCCATGAGAACGCGGCTAAGCGTCTGCAGGATGCTGCCCTCGACTTGCGAGCGCACGCCGTCCGGACTTACCATCAAGCCGCAGTCGTGGGCGCAAACCACGCGCTCGACCTGGATCAGGCCGCTCGCACGCTCCACCGACACTTCCATCCCCATGGCCACATACGCTTCCGAGTGCTTGTAGTGGAGGTAGGCAAAACCGCGGCCGCGAGCGATCGCGTCCGACGTCCGCGGTCGAGGGGAGGTCCGCGCCTCCCACTTCATCATGGCCGCCGCGCGCCTGATGACTTCGACGCCACGCGGATCGCTGAGCGATTTCAGCCGCATGGCCACGGGATCGATTTTTGCCGCGGCCGCCAGTTCGTCGACAAAACTCTCGACCGCGAAGCAATTCGCCGGCTTGCCGGGCGACCGGATCGGCGCCGGCCGCAACGGCGTGTCCTTGAGCCAATGCGCGATGGCATTGACGGACCTGGCGGCATAGGGCGGATCGAGATTTTGCTGGATTTGCCCGGTGCCGATGCCGCGCGGCTGTTCCATGCCGGCATGTTCGGGACCGAGCAGCGGAATATTGGGCAGGCCGCGCGTCGCCTGTGGAATGTACGTGTCGGTCCGCCAGTCGACGATGCGTCCGTCGTTGTCGACGGTCGCCGCAAGATCGAGCAATTGCGGCGGGCCCTTGGGATCCCAGCCGTGTTCATCGTGGCGCATCCATTGCACGCGAACCGGGCGCCCGACGGCGCGCGACAGGATGGCGGCGTCGGCAGCGGCATCCTCGTGGCCGTTCATGCCATAGCAGCCCGAGCCCTCGACGTAGATCAGGCGCACCTTGTCCCTCGGCAGGCCGAGGAAGCGCGCAAAGGACGCGTGGTTGCCGTGCGTTCCCTGCGATGCCGTCCAGATCGTGGCGCTGTCGGGTTTGACGTCGGCGACCGCGCACGACGGGCCGATCGAACCATGCGTATGAATCGGCCAATAGTACGTCGCCTTCAGCGCAATCGCATCGGCCGGCGGTGCGGCACTCGCCTCACCCTTCTTGACGATGGCCTCGTTGCTGACAAAGGGGCCGGCGCGCAGCGACGCCAGCAGTTCCGTTTGCGTCGGCAGCCCGTTCCACTCGCTCCATTGCGCCTTGAGCGCCCGCATGGCACGCACGCAGGTCCACTCATCCTCGGCCACCACGCCGAGGAAGGTCTTGATGCGGACCACCTTCACGCCCGGCAGGTTCGCGATCGACGATTCATCGACCGAGATCAGTTCGGCGCCGATACCCGGTGGACGAATGACCCGGCCATGCAGCATGCCGGGAACAGTCACGTCATGGACATAGGTGTGACTGCCGGTGACCTTCGCCGGCACGTCCGGCCGCGGCAGAAGCTTGCCGACGATGGTGTAGGTGCGCGGATCCTTGAGCGGCGCCTTGGGATCGAGTGCGAGGTTGAACCTGTTACCCGCGAGCAGATCGACAAATTTCACACCGGCGCCGGACTTGGGACGCACCTCGCCGTCCACGACGATCAGTTCGCCCGCCGGGACGTTCAGCCGCTTTGACGCCAGCTCGATCAGAGCCCGGCGCGCCGTCGCAGCCGCCTGTCGAATCTGCACGCCGCCCTGCTGGATGCCGTTCGACCCGGACGTCCGGCCCTGATTGGGGGTCAACGCGGTGTCGCCTTCGATCATGTCGATGCGGTCGATCGGAACGCCCAGCTCCTCGGCAACGATCTGGCGCAGCGCGATGCGAAGACCCTGGCCGAGATCGACCTTGCCGCTGAACAGCGTGACGGACCCATCCGCGTTGATGTGGAGAAACGCATCAACCACCTTCGAGTCGAGGACGCGCCCGGTCACGGCCTGCGCGGCTGCATCAAGAACAGCCTTCGGAGCCGCGAGGGCAAACCCGATCGTCAGCGCCGCCGATTTCAGAACGGTGCGGCGGGAGACGCGGGACGACGAGACCTGCAGCGATTTGATCGAAGCGTCCATGTCAGCCTCCCTGCACCACGTCCATCACCGCGGCGACGACGCGCACATGCGTGCCGCAACGACAGAGATTGCCATCGAGTGCGGAGCGGACTTCGGCTTCGGTCGGTTTCTTGTTGCCCTGGAGGAGCACCGCGGCACTCATGATCATGCCGCCGGTACAGTAACCGCATTGCGGCACCTGGTGATCGATGAACGCCTTTTGAATGGGATGCGGAGCCGCAACCGACCCGAGCCCCTCGATCGTCGTCACGGATTTTCCTGCCATCGCCGATACCGGCGTCTGACACGACCGCACCGCCTGCCCATCCACCATCACGGTGCACGCGCCGCATTGACCGAGACCGCATCCAAAATGGACGCCGGTGAGGCCGAGACCACGCAATACGTAAAGAAGCGGCTTGTCAGGATCGTCCGATTCGGCCGCGCGGGACGCGCCATTGACGCGAAAGTTATATGTCGCCATGACCCTTCCTCTCCCATTGCTTATTTATTGGCCCACAACTCGCGACAGAATTAGGCCGAGAATGTAACCGACATTCCTATGAACTCTGGAATGGATAGACGATAGCAGGCGGCGGGGCTCCTAGGGAACCATGGGAAATGCGGGTGTAGATGTCAGAGGGATGACGTTCTGTGTCTGCTCGGGTTCCAAAGCGGAAGGTTCCATCTGAGCAAACAAGTCCGCTTATCCATCAGTGCAGACGTCGTTCGTCGTCGACCACGACCGATAACTTAGCCAGTCAATGATCTGCGTCGGCCAGCGCCAGAAGAGCTTTCGCGCAAAGCCTTGAAGGAAGCGGCAGGTAAAAGGGTATGGGTGCGCCCTGCACCTACGAAAAAAAGGCTCAAATATTTCGGCGCACCTGTGAAATGCGTCACAGGTCCCCATCGCCCGCGTGAGCTATTGAGACGCACACGGACGCCAAGCAAGGGGACCTACCATGATTTCTCAAACGAATTCTCGGTATGCCTTCAAGTTCGTATTCGCGATCGTCGTGACGGCGGCGTTTGCGGTCGCGGTCCCCGTTGGGACGGGCAACAGCGAACACAGCGCCATGCATGGGGCCGGAATTGATGTCTCGGCTCTGCATGCCAGCGCCGCCATTGCCTATTTGCCGGTCGTCTCCGTCGCAGAGCCGTTTTGAACCGTCAGCCAAACGGGAGCATGTCATGACCGCTCAAGCCAGTTCGCTTCCGGTGACCAGCCACCTCTTCACCGCGCATGACCAACCGAAGCAGTCATTCACCAGCCGGTTGATCCGCTCGATTGTGGCTGCACAACAGCGCAAAGCAGACCGTGAGATTCTGCGTTTCTCGTCAATCCTTCATGACTTGTACCGATCCGAGTTCGGCCTGGAGCTGGAGCGACGTTTGTTGGGTCAATGAACAATCGTCCAGTACGGCTGGTCGGCCGCTCGCGGTGGTCGCGGAACACATAAGGTGCAAAGATGGCCGAGGGTTTATTGGCAGCGCTTTGGGTTGGAGTTGCGGCACTAATTCTCGCAGCTGCTATGAGCCCATTCGTCTTTTGGTACATTCAATAGCATTCATCGGCCAGCGACGAACTCGCCGCCCGACGGTCAGGCGGCGCCGAGCAGCGTCACCGCATTGCCGTTGAGGATCGCCGCCTTTTCGGAATCGTCGATCCAGAGCGCATCGACCTGGCGCACGCATTCGCCGGTGCCCATGTCGTACGGATAGTCGCTGCCCATCAGCACGCGCGACGCGCCCATCGACGCGACCAGAAATTCGAGCTGCGGCTTCGCGTGCAGGATGGTGTCGTAATAGAACCGGTCGATCCACGGCTGCGGCGACTTCTTGACGTTGACCTTCGGCTCCGGCCGCACGTGCCAGCCGTGCACCCAGCGTCCGGCCTGGTAGGGCACGAAGCCGCCGCCATGGACGAGGCAGACATTGAGCTTCGGATGCCGCTCCAGCACGCCGCCGAAGACGAGGCACGCGGCCGCGATCGTGGTGTCGAGCGGATTGCCGATCAGATTGGTGAGATAGTAGGAGCGCAGCCGCTCGGCGCCGGCGACATTGGCCGGGTGGATCAGCATGAAGGCGCCGAGCTCGGCCGCCGCCGCCCATACCGGCTCCAGCGACGGATCGTCGAGATTCTTTCCGACGATGTTGGAGCCGATCATGGCCCCGTGCATGCCGAGGTCGCGCACGGCGCGGGCTAGCTCCGCAGCGGCGCGCTCGGGTGCCTGCATCGGCAGTGTCGCGATCCCCATGAAACGATCCGGATGCGCCTTTACCAGCTTGGCGATCTGGTCGTTCTGGAGCGTGGAGGTCGCGGCGGTCAGCGCCGCGTCCTGGTCATAGAGATAGGTCTGCGGGGTCACCGAGAGCACGTGCACATTGACCTCGGCCGCGTCCATGTCGCTGAAGCGGCGCTCGAGCTCCCAGCCGCCGCGCGGGAATGGGCGATAGGGCGTGCCGGCGACTTCGAGCACCGCGAAATCCGCGTCGACCGGGGTGAGCTTCGGCGCGACCCAGGGCGCCTCCTTGGCCAAGAGCCCGATCGTCTCCTCGGTGAGAATATGGGTGTGAATATCGATGGTGCGGGGCCGGGTCATCATTGTCCTTTATGCCGGATGCGCGGACGCGCGGCGGGAGGTCGCAACGGTGGCGGCGGCAGGCGTGCTACTATATCGACGATAGGCCGCCCGGGCTCAAGCGCCCTTTGACGAAGCAACGGCGGCAACGGCGGCTACAGGGGAGACGTCAGAATGAAACGTGCAGTGCTGGTTCTGTCTTTCGTTGCCGGATGCTGCACGCCGGCGCTGGCGCAGCAGGGCGTCGCCGATTTCTACAAAGGCAAGACCGTCCGCATTGTGGTCGGCATCGATGTCGGCTCGGGCTATGACGTCACTGCGCGCGCGCTGCAGCGCCATTGGGGCAAATACATTCCGGGCAATCCGACGGTGATCGTGCAAAACCAGCCGGGCGCCGGCAGCCGGACCATGGTGAACCAGCTCGTCGGCAACGGCCCGTTCGACGGCACCGTGATCGGCGCCCCGTTCAACGGACTGCCGACAGCGCCGCTGCTGCAGCCGGACGGTGTGCGGTTCGACCCCGTGAAGATGATGTGGCTCGGCAGCACCAATCGCGAAACGCAGGTGAGCTATATGTGGCACACCGCGCCGGTGAAGACCTTCGCCGAGACCTTGAAGACCGAAGTGGTGACCGGCGCCCAGGCTGCAGGCACCACGCAGTGGGACTACCCGCTGCTGGCCAATGCGGTGCTGAACACCAAGTTCAAGGTCGTCAGCGGCTACAAGAGCACACAGGCGATTCACCTGGCGATGGAACGCGGCGAGGTGCATGGCAACGGCGCAACCAACTGGACGACGCTGCTCTCGCTCAATGGCAGCTGGGTGACGGAAAAGAAGGTCAATGTGATCGCGCAATGGGCGATGAAGAAGCATACCGACCTGCCCGACGTGCCGATGGTGCTCGACATGGCCAAGACCAACGCGGATCGTGCGGCGCTCGAGCTTCTGATCGCGCGGCTGGAATACGGCCGGCCCTATTTCGTGCCGCCGGGCGTGCCGGACGATCGCGTGCAGGCGCTGCGCCGAGCGTTCGACGCCACCATGAAGGATCCGGAATTCCTCGCCGACGCGAAGAAGCTGAGCCTCGAGATCGATCCGATCACCGGCGAGCAGGCGCAGGAGGTGATCGCCAGGGTATTGAGCACCCCGGAACCGGTCGCGGCGCGGGTGCGCAAGGCGCTGGAGCCGCCGCGATAGTTGCTTGTTCTGGTGAGATCCCTCTCGGTCTCATGGTGAGGAGCGCCAAAGGCGCGTCTCGAACCATGGGCCGCCCCATCCTTCGAGACGGCGCTTCGCGCCTCCTCAGGATGAGGGCGGATTACCGCTCCCCCAGCGGCTTGATGCCGAGTTCGCCGGCGAATTGATCGAGCTGCGCAATCAGCTCGCGCGGCAGCGGCACGCCGTTCTTGAGCCGGTCGGCGCGGCGGCTGCGGCGCTCCTGTCCCGGCAGGCGCACGGAATCGAATCCCGGCAGCGGCTTCGAGGTGCGCAGTTCGCGCAGATGGCGGTCCATCTCGGACTTGAACGTGTCCAAAGGCGTGAAGCGCTTGACGTCGAGCGCGATGATGAAGTGGCCGGTGTTGCAGACGTCGGTGTCGTTGTAATTGAAATCGAACACCTCGCGGCCGAAAGCAGCGCCGTTGAGCGGGCCGGCCAGCAGTCCAAGGATCAGCGCCAGCCCCGAGCCTTTGTAGCCGCCGATCGGCAGCAGCACGCCTTCGCTGCTGCGCGCCGCGTCGGTGAGCGGCGTGCCGTCCTTGGTGTTGACCATCCAGCCTTCCGGCATCGGCTTGCCCTGCAGGCGATGCGACTTGACCGTGCCGTAGGACACGACCGAGGTGGCGATATCGAGCACGATCGGCGCCTCCTCGCCGGCCGGAATCGCGATCGCGACCGGGTTGGTGCCGAGCAGCGACTCGATGCCGCCCCACACCGGCATGTGATTGGCGCTGGCGACCACGCCGTAGATCCCGACCATGCCGTGGGCGAGCGGCATCGCCGCATAGACCCCGGCGGCGCCGGCATGATTCGAGCCGCGCGCGCCGACCCAGCCGACGCCGGCATCGCGGGCGAGCGCGATCGCCGTCTCGGCGGCGCGCGCCATCACTAGATGGCCCATGCCGTTGTCGCCGTCGACCAAGGCGGTCGCCGCCGCGGTTTTCTCGACACGAATGTTCGGCCTGGCGTTGACGCCGCCGGCGCGCAGCCGCTTCACGTATTGCGGCAGCCGGAACACGCCATGGGCGTCGGCGCCGGTGAGGTCGGCCTCGAGCATCAGTTCGGCGCACTTGGCGGCGTCCGCGCCCGGCAGGCCGACCGCCTTGAATGAATCCGTGATGAGCGCGGCGATCGTCGGTGCCGGTACTCTCGACGATGTACTGACCTGGTCCATGGCTCGCCTCGTCCCGCGTCTTTTCGTCGTGCGGCGTGGCCGTTTGTTGCAGATTGCGGACGGTGGCGAAAGCCCTGTCCTGCCCCGCCGTTTGCGCTATAAACGCAGCCCGCGAAAGCTCCCCGGAAGTTCGCATGGACAGCAAGACCGCCGACACCCACGCCCATCATCCGCGCGTCGAGGACGACTATCTCCTGCGCGGCAACGGCCGCTTCATCGCCGATGCCGCCGAGCCGGGTCAAACCACGGCGGCGTTCGTGCGCTCGCCGCACGCCCACGCCCGCATCCGCGGCATCAACGTGGATGCCGCTAAAAAAGTGCGCGGCGTCATCGCGATCGTGACCGCCGCGGACATCGACGCCGCCGGCGTCGGCAGCGTGACGCGTCATCCGCCGCTTGCGGGCCGCGGCGGCAGCAAGCTCGTGATGCCGCACCGGCATGCGCTGGCGCGCGAGCGGGCGATGTATGTAGGCGAGACGGTCGCGATGGTGATCGCGGAGACCGCGTTCGCCGCGCAGGACGCCGCCGATCTGGTCGAGGTCGACTACGAGCCGCTCAATCCGGTGATCACCATCGCCGCGGCCCAGAAATCCGGCGCGCCGCAATTGTGGCCGGAGGGGCCGGGCAATCTTGCCATCGACTGGCCCGGCACCCATCCCAACCCGGAGGCGAACGCGGCCGAGGTTGAGCGCATCATCGCCGCCGCCAAGCATGTCGCACGCGTGCGCGTCACCCAGCAGCGGCTGACGCACGCCACCATGGAGCCGCGCGGCGCGACCGCGAGCTACGATCCTGCAAACGACAGCTACCGGCTGCGCGTCTGCTCGCAAAGCGCGGGCGCCATGCGCGACAACACCATTGCGGTCATGAACGTCCCGAAGGACAAGATCCGGGTCATCACCGAGGACGTCGGCGGCGCGTTCGGCATGAAGACCGGCGCCTATCCGGAATACATCGCCCAGCTTGTCGGCGCCAAGCTCGCCAAGCGCCCGGTGCACTGGATGTCGAGCCGCTCGGAGGCCTTCCTCAACGACGCCCACGCGCGCGACACCGTCACCGAGGCGGAGCTTGCGCTCGACGACAACGGGCGCTTCCTCGCCTTGCGGATACGGCATTTTGCTAACTTAGGAGCTTATGTCGGCTCGGTCGGCGCCAATCTGCAGACGCTGAATTTCGCGCGCTGCTTTCCCAGCATGTACGACATCCGCTCGATCGATGTCGGCGTGAAGTGCCTGTTCACCAACACCGCGCCGACCTCGCCCTATCGCGGCGCCGGCCGGCCGGAGGCGAACTATGTGATCGAGCGCGTCATCGACGAGGCCGCACGCATCACCGGCATCGACCGCGTCAGGCTGCGGAAGCGCAACCTGATCCCGGCGAAGGCGATCCCCTACAAGACCGCGGTCGGCACCACGTACGATTCCGGAGAGTTCCCGGTGATCGTGGACAAGGCGCTCAAGCTCGCCGACGTCGAGGGTTTCAAGAAGCGGCGCAAGGAATCCTTGAAGCGCCGCAAACTGCGCGGGCTTGGCATCTCCTGCCTGCTCGAACATTCCGGCGGCGCACCGCTGGAGGGCGCGGCGCTGCGGTTTCCGGGCGGCGACGGCCTGATCCTGGCGCTCAACGTGCAGTCCACCGGACAGGGTCACGCCACCGTGTTCCCGCGCGTGGTCGCCGAACGGCTCGGCATTTCCGCCGAACAGGTCGTTCACCGCCACGGCGATTCCGCCAACGAGATTCCGGGTTTCGCCTCGGTCGCGTCGCGCTCCGCGATCACCGCCGGCAGCGCGATCGTCAAGACCATCGACACCATGCTCGCCAAGGGGAAAACTATAGCGGCGACGGTGCTGGAAGCTGCCGAAGCCGACATCGCCTACCAGGATGGGAGCTTCGAGGTGGTGGGCACCGACCGGCGGATTTCGCTGTTCGAGCTTGCGTCGCGCGCCAAGGACATGAAACAGCGCGGCGAGATCGGGGAGGACCTCGACACCAAGACTACCGCCGAGACGCCGCAGGCCTTCCCCAACGGTTGCCATGTCGCCGAGGTGGAGATCGACCGCGACACCGGCCAGATGGCGGTGGTGAGCTACACGGCCGTTGACGACAGCGGCAACATCCTCGACCACATGATCGTCGAAGGACAGTTCCACGGCGCGCTGGCGCAGGGTCTCGGGCAGGCGATCGGCGAGAATATCGTCTACGACCCCGACGGCGGCCAGCTCTTGAGCGGCTCGTTCATGGACTACGCGATGCCGCGCGCGGTCGACATGCCGGTGATCCGGGACGCCATGCACGTGGTTCCCGCGACCACCAATCCGCTCGGCGTCAAGGGCGTGGGCGAGGCCGCGACCACGGCCGCGATCGCGACCGTCATGAGCGCGGTCGACGACGCCATTGCCGGTGCGCCGGGCGCGCTGATGGACATGCCGGCGACGGCGGAGAAGGTCTGGAAGGCCATTCGCACCCACAGCGCGTGAGGCGTGCAAACCTCTTGCGGCATCCCGTCGCAGGACGGATACTGCGCGCTGCTCGCGAATCCGGCGGCAAAGGCGGGTCGCGATAATCTCGTCTTGGGAGGCGACGCATGCGATTCAATCGATTCAGCCTGTGGGCGATCGTCGGCAGCATCCTGCTCGGTGCGCTCGCCGCACACGCTCAAACCCAAATGTCACAAGCCCCGGCCGCACTCAGCGGACAGGTCTCCTCGACCCAGGAAACCCGGATGGAAGGCGTCCTGGTCAATCTGAAGCGCGAGGGCTCGACCATCACCACCACCGTGGTGACGAACGAAGAGGGCCGCTACAGCTTCCCGGCCGACCGCGTGCAGCCGGGCAAGTACGCAATCTCGATCCGCGCGGTCGGCTACATCCTCGACGGTCCGAAGTCGGTGGAGATCCCGGCCGCCGGCAATGCCACCGCCGATCTCAAGCTCAACCGCGCGCGCAATATCCATCTTCAGCTCTCCAACGCCGAATGGATGGCGAGCCTGCCCGGCACCGATCGCGACAAGCAGTTCCTGACGAACTGCACCGGCTGCCACACCTTGCAGCGCATCTTCACCGCGCAGCATGACGTCGAGGAGTGGATCCAGGTCTTCAACCGGATGGGCCGCTACTATCCGGGCTCGACGCCGTCACAGCCGCAACTGCTGGTCAGCGGCGGGCCGCGCAGCGAGCGCGGGCGCGTCGACCCCAAGGTCGCGCAGGCCGCGGCGCAGTTCCTGGTCGACGTCAGCCTGACCAATCCGGACGCCAAGGAATACGAGTTCAAGCCGCTGCCGCGCCCGACCGGCCGCGCCACGCGCGTGATCATCACCGAATACGACCTGCCGCGCAAAAACGCCTATCCGCACGACGTCGTCGTCGATGCCGACGGGCACGCCTGGTATTCCGACTTCGGCTCGCAGGTCATGGGCGTGCTCGATCCCAAGACCGGAAAGGTCACGGACTACGACATTCCGGTCGTGCGGCCCGAACAGCCAAAAGGCACGTTGGATCTCCAGCTCGACCGTGACGGAAATGTCTGGATTGCGATGATGTACCAGGCGGCCATCGCGAAGATGGACCGCCAGACCAGAAAGCTCACGGTCTATCCCTATCCGAAGGAGTGGCTCGGCTTCAACACCCAGGCTTCGATGGTGGCGCCGAAGAGTTGGCACGTCGACGGCAAGGTGTGGTCGAACAACCAGGAGACCCGCGAATACTACCGGCTCGACGTCGCCACCGGGAAATTCGAGAACACCGGCAAGGCGGTCGACAAGAACGGCCGGCAGATCAGCGCCTACGGCATTCCGACCGACCTCGACAACAATCTGTATCTGCTCGAGTTCAGCGGCACCAGCATCGGACGGCGCGACGCCAAGACGCTCGAGGTCGAGATCTGGCGGACGCCGTTCCCCAATTCGAGACCGCGGCGCGGCGGCGTCGATCATCTGAACCGGCTGTGGTTCGCTGAATACCACGGCGGCATCGCCATGTTCGATCCCAAGACCAACACCATCAAGGAATGGATGACGCCGACCAAGTGGGACAATCCCTATGCCGTCGTGCCGGCGAAGAACGGCGAAGCATGGACCGGCTCCATGCACACCGACCTGGTGACGCGCCTGTTCCCGGAGACCGGCGACATGGTGCAGTACCTGCTGCCGAAGACGACCAACATCCGCCGCGTGTTCCTGGAAGAGACCGGCCCGCGGCCGGTGCTCTGGGTCGGGTCGAACCACGGCGCCTCGATCGTGCGGGTCGAGCCGCTGGATTGAACAGCGCGCCACGGGTGACGGCGGTCATTAATGCGCCCTCTCCCGCCCGAACTCGGGTTTACCCGAGTTCGGCATTCAAGAGCGGTCGAAGTCGGAAACATCCGACTTCGACTGGGGAGAGGGCTGAAGAAAGAACCCACGAACGCAAATTGGGTGAGGGGTATCTTCGTCAGAAGCACTCTTGCGAAGAGACCGCTTGGCGCGGTTCCTCAGCCCTCGACGTCGGTCTCAGGCCGATCAGTACCTGACGCCACTTCACTGTGCCAACGTCCATCCCTGTCTTCGTACGTGATTCCGGTTGTCTCGCCCGGGACGACTTGTTCCTTCGCTGCGCGTTCCGCCGCCTTGCGGGCTAAGTCGTGCGACGGGAACGTCTCGGAGAACACTCCATCGACGCGGTAGGCCCAACCGCCATCGTGCTGGACGATCTCATAGGTGATCTTGGTCATCCATCTCTCCTCATACCGATCGCGGGCTAACGCGTGGCAACGGCATAGTGCTCAATAGCGTGTACCTTCATGACCGCAGGCTCCGCTTCATGTGTCAAGCTTCGCAAGAAGAAGTGATTGGCCGTCGCTCGGTGAGCACCTTTCCTGGGCCGAGCATTCGCTCGTCCGGCTGGACAATGGCTTGGTCGCCATTGCTGAGATTTGGGGCGGCGCTGCCTTAGTTCTGGATATTGCGGCGCCCGCGACGTCCAAGCCACTATTGCGCCGTAAGACGCGCACGACTCGTGGATCGACCGACTGCGGCTGATGGATACGGCGCGATGGCCGCGCCAGCCTATCCGCGCCGTTCCGCCACCCAGGCTCCGGCACAGGCGCCGCTCATGCCTTGGCCCTTCCACACGCCGCCGCCGCGGTTCTTGGTGAGACGGCCAGAGCCGTCGGCCTGTTGTGCGCCGGACCGTACGATGACTCTCACGGCCCCCCGTGCGGTGACTTGTCCTTGCATCGTGACCGCGCTGCCGCCGTTGTTGATAACCATTCCGTCGGCGATTTGTACGCCATAACGATAAGTGGGCTCGCAAGCACCGCTATGGGTGATGATGAGAACGCTCCAGTCGCCATCATAGGCGGTGCGGGCAAAAGCCGTCCCGGCAAACGCGACGCAGGCTAGAGCCAGAATAAAGGTTGGGACGCAAGCGCGGAACGGTAGGCTGATCATGTGTGCCTCGTTTTTCGCCTTGAATACCACCGCCCCTTCGGTCGAGGGTCGATTGGAACTGCGGCCAGACCTATTCAGTCCGGTGAGCGACACGGCGCGCTTGGATTGAGCTAAGGTTGCCAACCGTTACGTGCCGTGCCGTTCTTGCTGTGCTTAGCTCGATTTTGCGGCAACAGAACCCCGCCCTGAATGGTCGCCCAAGATGCGGCAGTTGCATCGGCGCCTGCGAAAACCGCAGGCCGCGTGTTCCTGGAAGAGACCGGCCCGCAGCCGGTGCTCTAAGTCGGGTCGAACCACGGTGCCTCGATCGTAAGGGTCGAGCCGCTGGATTGAAGGCGGCATTCTTCTTCAAGAAATGCAATGGCCGGGCTTTGCCCGGCCATTTTCTGTGTCGTTTTTACTATGTCGTTGCGCGATGGCGAGTGGCTTCATCGGACCTTTGGCAGCTTCGAGGCCTTGACCAGCGCCTCCCAGCGGACGGCCTCTTCCTTCACGAACACGCCGAACTCGGCAGGGCTGACGATATTGGCCGTGATCCCGAGCTTGGCATAAGTCGCCTTCAGCTCCGCGGATTTCAGGGCTTCATTGACCTCATGGTTCAGGCGGCGGACGATGTCGGCGGAAGTGCCCGCCGGCGCGCCGAGCCCGTTCCAGGAATCGGCAATCAGCAGCGGGAAGCCCTGCTCGGCCAGGGTCGGCACATCGGGCAGCAGGGTCGACCGTTCCTGCGCCGCGATGCCGAGGACGCGGACCCGCTTGTCGCTCAGGACCGGCAGGATGATGGTCGTGGCCTGAAAGATCGCCTGCACTTGGTTTCCCAACAGGTCGGTCATGGCCGGACCGCCGCCCTTGTACAAGGCGACCGTGAAATCCACGCCGGTCAGTTCCTTGAAAACGAAGGCAAGGATATGCGGCGGCGTTCCGGTCGGCGCCGCGAAGGCGAATTTCGGATGAGCTTTGACATAATCGGCAAGCTCGCGCGCGGTTCGCACCGGGATGTCGGCATTTACGACCAGCAGGTAGGGCGCGCTCGAAATCCGGGCGATAGGCAGAAAGCTCTTGATGGGATCGTAGTCGAGCTTCTCATACATGGCCGGCACGATTGCGTTCGTCGCCGAGGTCGACACCAGAAGCGTGTAGCCGTCTGGCTCTGCCCTTGCCACGACGGTCGCACCGATCGTGCCGCCACCGCCGGCACGATTCTCGACCACAATCGACTGCTTGACGGAGACCGACATCAGCTGCGCGATCAGCCGCGCCGAGACGTCGGTGATGCCGCCCGGCGCGAACGGCACGATCATCCTGATGGGACGATCCGGATACGACTGCGCGAAGGCCGACGCAGTCACCGGCAATGTCAGGAGCAAGGACAGCGCCGCGCGCCGGTCGAGCCATGCGGACGGTGTCGATGAAGTCGGCGGGTTCGTCACCACTGTGAGCACTCCCTGAACCGCTGACCGAAAGGCTTTACGCGGCGAAACACTGCATCGACGCTCAGGCCTGCGAGATGAACTTCGTCACCGTGTAGGCTTCGAGCCCCTCGACGCCGCCCTCGCTGCCGTAGCCGCTCTCCTTCACACCGCCGAACGGCGTCTCCGGCGTCGAGATCGCGACTGAGTTGACGCCGACCATCCCTGATTCCAGCGCGTCGCCGATCGCGGTCGCAGTCGCGGTCGACGACGTGAAGGCGTAGGCCGCAAGCCCGTATGACAGCGAGTTGGCGCGTGCCACCACCTCGTCGAAGGTCTTGAACGTAACGATGGGCGCGATCGGCCCGAACGGCTCCTCGGTCATCACCTTGGAGTCGTCGGGAATGTCGGTGACCACGGTCGGCTCGAAATAATAGCCCTGGTTGCCGCGCCGCTTGCCGCCGGTAACGATCTTGCCGCCGCGGTTCTTGGCGTCGTTGACGAAGCTTTCGAGCGCGTCGAGCCGGCGCGCATTCGCCATCGGGCCCATGGTGACGCCGTCCTCTAGTCCGTCGCCAAGCTTGATGCCGTTGGCGAAGTCGGTAAAGCGCTTGAGGAAGCGGTCGTAGACCGGCTCCTGCACATAGAAGCGCGTCGGCGAGATGCAGACCTGGCCGGCGTTGCGATACTTGAACGCGGCGATGGTGTCGGCGGTCTTTTCCGGGTCGGCATCGCCGAACACCACCACCGGGGAGTGTCCGCCCAGTTCGAGCGTGGTGCGCTTGACGCCCTTGGCCGCCAGCGCGGCGAGATGCTTGCCGACCGGGATCGAGCCCGTAAACGACACCTTGCGCACGATGTCCGACGGGATCAGGTGCTCGGACACTTTCGCCGGCACCCCGAACACGAGATTGAGCACGCCCGGCGGCACGCCGGCCTCGGTCACGCAGCGCACCAGCTCGACGCAGCTGCCCGGCGTCTCCTCCGAGGCCTTGAGGATCAGCGAACATCCGGCTGCGAGTGCACCGCCGATCTTCCGCGCCGGCGTCAGCGTCGGGAAATTCCACGGCGTGAACGCCGCGACCACGCCGACCGGCTCCTGCAGCACCATCTGCCGCACGGTCTTCTGGCGGCCCTGCACGATGCGGCCGTAGCTGCGGCGGCCCTCCTCCGCATACCACTCGATGATGTCGGCGGTGACCAGGGCTTCGAGCCGGGCCTCGCCGAGGACCTTGCCCTGCTCCTGGGTCATGATGCGCGCGATCTTGTCCACGCGCTCGCGCACGAGGTTCGCGGCCTTGCGCAGAACTTTCGCGCGCTCATAGGGGGGCGTGTTGCGCCAGACCTCGAAACCCTTCTTCGCCGCTGCCAGCGTCCGGTCGAGATCGGCCGGGCTCGCATGCGGCAGTCGCCCGAGCGGTTTCTCGGTCGCGGGATTGATCACGTCCTCGCCGGCGCGGCCGTCGCCATTGAGCCACTGGCCGTCGATATGAAGCGCGAGATCGGTGTACATGGTGGGCCTCGTTACGCGGATGAGCTGTCGGCGAAGGCGTAGCACTATTGCGGCGCTTCGTCATGACGAATTCGCCACGCACCAAAGCGCGCTTGCGCGCTGCTGGTCGTTCGCGCGACGGCGCGTGCTCAGCTCACGAACACGCCCCTTCAGCCACCGCATCGCCCCAGGGCGACATGATCTCGGTGCAGCCCATGTTCAGGTCGCCCTCGCGCAGCACCGCCGCCGGACAGGCGAACGCATAAGGGAAGTTGGTGCGCACGGCCGTCGTGGTGGGAAAGGCCGTCTTTAGCGCATCGATGACAGCTTGCGGCAGCGTGCGGTCGGCTGTGGCCGTCCGTGCGCCGCTCATGTCGATGCGCTGCTGATGGAACGCTTGTTCCAGCGTCAGGCCGTGGTCCACGATGAAGGAGACGATCTGCAGCACCGCTCCGATGATCTTGCGCCCGCCCGAGGCGCCAAGCGCGAAGCGCCGGCCGTCGCCGGCTTCGCCGATGACCGGACAGAAGTTGCCGAGGCAGCGCTTGCCGGGCCCGAGCGAATTGGGTTTGCCCGGCTCCGGGTCGAACCACATGATGCCGTTGTTGAGCAGCAGGCCGGTCGACGGCGACACCACGCGCGAACCGAAGATCGAGAGCAGCGTCTGCGTGACCGAGCACATGTTGCCGTGGCGATCGACGATGCTGAAGTGCGTGGTGCACGATGGCGCCTGCGCGGCCTCGGCGAGGCCGGCGGCGTCGCCCATGCCCGCAAGCCGCGTATTGAACGCCTCATCGAGCGCGCGGGCATAGGCCACGTAGCTGGACGCGCCGGGCGTGCCGCGCGCGGGCTTCAACGCGGCTTCGAGAATGCCGAGCGCCTGCACGAGCGTCGGCCCGCCGGTCAGGCCCGGCGCGACATGGATGCGTGCGTCTCGATAAGGCGCGGTCCGCGCGCCGACAATGCGCGCCTGATAGCTCGCGAGATCGGCCTCGGCCATCGCACTGCCCTTGGCACGCAAGTCGCGCACCAGCGCGCGCGCCACCTCGCCTTCATAAAATTCGCGCGGGCCGTTGCGCGCGATCTGCTCGAGCGTGACTGCCATGGCGCTCTGGTCGAGATGGCGGTCGCAGGGCGCGGTCCAGCCGCCGGAGATCGGCCAGACGCCGTCGTCGAGGAACATGCGCGCAGCGTCGGGATCGGCCGCGAGCTGGCGCGCCACCGAGGTGATGAGCAGGGTGGCGAACCAGTCGACCAGCAGGCCTTCCTTCGCAAGCTTCACCGCAGGCGCGAGCAGATCGCGCCACGGCAGGCGGCCGTATTCTGCATGCGCGAGGCCCATGCCGGAGACCACACCCGGCACCGCGACGGCGGTGGCGCCCTGGATGTTGCGGTCATCGAGCACGGCGGGCCAGGTGAAGAGGTCGCCGGCCGGTCCGCTGCCGGTGAGCGGATAGTCGGCCGGGTCGAGCCCCATCGGCGAGCGCATGCCGTAGTCGACCACGCGGGCGCGGCCTTCGCCGGCGCGCCACAGCACCATGGCGCCGCCGGCGGCCGGCCCGCTCATCCAGGGCTCGACCACGCCGATCGCGAACGAGACGGCGACAGCGGCATCGACCGCGTCGCCGCCGGCATCGAGCACGGTCGCACCGACCTCGGCCGCGCGGCGGTGGGCGGCGGCGACCACGCCGCCGCGGGTCGGGATCACCGCCTTGCGAATGATCTGGGTGCGGGAGAAGTTGTCCATTGCAAACGAAAGTTATTGCGCGTTGTCGCGCGCGAAGCGGGCGATGTCGGCGTGGGTGGCGAACCAGACGCTGCCGCGCGCCTTGGCATGGCGGATCAGCTCATCCAGGATCCACACCCGCGAGCGATAGCCGGAATGGTGCGGGTGCATGGTGAGCTGGAAAATCCCGCCCTCCTCCCAGGCCATGTCGAACTCGCGGCGGAAGATGTCGAACACATCCGCCGGCCCCATATGCGGCCGCAAGCCGGCGAACCGGTTCATGTTGAAATAGACGGCGTCGTCGCGGATCCACTCGACCGGCAGTTCGACCACGCCGGTCGGCTTGCCGTCGAGCAGGAGCTCGTAGCAGTCGTCGTCGGCCATCATGGAGGAGTCGTATTCAAGGCCCATGTCGCGCGTGATCGCGAGCGTGTTCGGGCTGAAGTCCCACGACGGCGTGCGGATGCCGACCGGGCGCGCGCCGGTCACTTTCTCCAGCGTGTCGGCCGAGCGCATCTGCAGGTCGCGCTCGGCGTCGAGCGGCAGCACCGCGTTGCGCTCGTGAATCCAGCCGTGGATGCCGACCTCGTGGCCTTCGGCGACGACGCGGCGCTGCTCGTCGGGATAGAGCAGCGCGACCACCGCCGGCACATAGAAGCTTGCCGGCACGCGATGCCGGCCGAGGACGTCGAGGATGCGCGGCACGCCTTTGCGATTGCCGTACTGGCCTTGCGACAGCTTGCTGATGGACTCGCCGCCGTCGCGCAGCTCGTTGGTCTCGTGGTCGGAGTCGAAGGAGAAGGCGATCGCGCAGCGCGCGCCGTCCTTCCACGCCTTCGGTTTCAACGGTCGGCCGGCCCGCACATGATCGACGACGCGGCGCCACTGCGCCTCGTCCCACTGCCAGGGCTCCTTCCCCTTCTTGCCGCTCATTTCTGGCGTCCTTCGATGCGGCGGGCGACCTCTTGGATCGTCGCTGCATCTTTCGCGACAAATCGCGCGAATTCGTCCGGAGTCGATCCTACGCCGCGCAGGCCCAATGTATCGAATTCCTTTTCGACCTCCGGATCCTTCAACGCTCGCGCGATTTCGGCGTGCAGCCGCGCTACGATCTCGGGCGGCGCACCCGCCGGCATCCAGGCGCCGAACCAGTTGACGATGTTGTAGTCCTTGAAGCCCTGCTCCTGCATGGTCGGCACGTCCGGCATGCCCTTCCAGCGCTCCTTGCCGGTCACCGCGAGCGCTCGGATCTTGCCCTCCTGCACCAGCGGCAGCGCGATCTGGGTGCCGATGAAGAACACATCGATGTGGCCGCCCAGCAAGTCGGTCATGGCGGCAGGTGTGCCCTTGTAGGGCACTTGCAACATCTCGATGTTCGCCGCGCCGAGCATCACCTCCGCCGGAATGTGGCTCGCCGTTCCCAGCCCGGCCTGGCCGTAGCTGAGCTTGCCCGGCTGCTTGCGCGCCATCGCCACCAGTTCCTGCACCGTCTTCACCGGCAGTGTGGGGCGAACGGTGAGCACCTGCCCGAAGTTTTCGGCGAGCAGGGTGACGTGGGTGAAGTCCTTCACCGCATCGTAGGGCGTGTTGGGCGTGAAGGCCGGAATGGCGGTGTGCGACGCCGTGGTGATCAGCACGGTGTAGCCGTCCGCAGGAGTCTTGGCGACGTAAGCTGTGCCGACCAGGCCGCCGGCGCCGGCGCGGTTCTCGACGATCACCGTCTGACCGAACGCGATCTGCAACTTGTTCGCGATGATACGCGCGATCTGGTCGGGCGGCCCGCCCGACGGCGAGGGCACGATGATGCGGACCAGCTTGTTGGGATAGCCGGACGTCGGCTGCGCCTGCGCGGACAACGCTGCGCACGCGATGAACAGGGCTATGACGAAACCGAGACTGCGACGGGACAAACTCATGGGGCTTTCTTCAGGTTGGAATGGAAACGGGAGCGCCTGTGCGCGCCAACTCGACGATGGCGTCCAGCACGGCGACGTTGTGCACCTCGTCGCCGCCCTGGACCGCCAGCGGCTGGCCGGCCTGAATGGCGCGCGCGAAGTGCTCGAGCTCCGCGCGCTCTGTGCTGGTGTTGTCGAATGTCATCTGCCGCGGCTGCTGCTTTAGCATGGGGTTCGCCGGGTCGAAGGTGCATACCTTCATCTGCCACGTGGTGAGGTGCTCCACGTCGCCGACCTCCGCCCATCCCCCGGTGCCGAACACCTGCATGCGCCATGTCTCGGCCGATGCGATGACCGTGCCCAGATAACCGGTGGCGCCGCTCTTGAAGCGGAACAGCATCGACGTCGTGTCGTCCGCGCCGAAATCCTGCGCCAGCCGGAAGCTCTGTGCGTAGACCTGCTCGATCGCGCCTGCGAGATAGAGCATCGCGTCGACCACATGCACGCCGCGGCCGGTCATCCCCCCGGCAGGCACCTCGTCGCGATCCTGCCGCCAGTGGTCGCGGCCGAAGCGGTAGGCGCTGGGGCCGCAGAAATTGCCTTCGACGTGCAAGAGCTTGCCAAGCCGCCCGTCGGCGAGCATGCGCCTGATCTCCTGCAGTGCCGGCTGGAAGCGCCAGTTGTAGCCGACCGCGAGCGTGACCTTGTGCTCGGCACAGGCTTTGACCGCTGCCGCCGACTCCTTGGTTGTGAGGCCCAAGGGCTTTTCGGTGAACACATGCTTGCCGGCGCGCGCGGCGGCCACAATCTGCTCCGTGTGCATCGAATGCGGCGTCGCCAGCACCACTGCATCGATGGACGGATCGGCGAGCACGGCCTCGAAGCTCGCCTGCACGGGAATGCCATGCCTGCGGCTGAATTCCTCGGCACGGGCCGGCGTGCGTGTGGCGCCGGCGACGAACTCAATCACGCCGCTCTTGCCCTGCACGCTGTTCACCAGGTTCTGGCCCCAGCCGCCCATGCCGATGATCGCGGCGCGTACCACCGACGACTGGCCTGCGTGGATTGCCGTTCTTTGCCTCTCGTTCATTCCGCCCCTGCCGCCGCGGCGCGGCTGACCATTCCGCCAGCATCCCGGAGGACGATCATATCCGGCACGGATTCAACTGCAATCGCGGAACGTGAAGGCAATGAACACAATTCCTGAGCAGTCAGCGCGCGGTCGGCTTCGCGCTCATCCCCGCAGCGGCGTGAGGTCGATCCGGCCGTCGTAGAGCTTGCGCAGCAGCGCGATCGCCCGCTTGGCGCGCGCCGCGTCCCAGCCGCCGTGGCGGCAGTTGAGCACGAACTTCTCCTCGATGTCGGCCTGCGTCAGCGGTTCCTTCGCGCCGCCGCGGAAGTGCGGCTGGCGTTCCTCGATCACGCGGCCGTCATTGAGCGTGGCGCGGATATGGCCGGTGAACTCGCGCGGATAGGGATTTTGCGGGTCGATGCGGTAGCTGACCTTCTGCGCCAGCGCGACCACGGCCGGATCGCGCACGGCGGCGTCGGTGAAATCGCTTAAGCCTACATTGCCGCGCACGAATCCGGCCGCGATGCAGTACGGCGAGGAGAATTTTCCGGCATAGCCATTGGCGGGCTTCTGCTTGGCGGCGAGCGGCTCCCACAGCCGATGCACGGTGCCCTCGCCGACGTCGCAGACCATCTCCTTGATGGCTTGTTCGTTTAGCCCTTGCGCCTTCATCTTCGCCGCCAGCCGCCGCGCGCAATCCACATAGGGATGCGCCATGGTCCCGCAGGGATAGGGCTTGAACGCGATCGTCTCGGTGACCCAGCGCTTGCCGAAATCACTGATCATCTCGTCGTAGTTGCCGTCGAGCGTATTGGCAAAGCCGTGGAACAGGCCGTGCACGCCTTCGAACACCGTGCGCGGGCCATAGAAGCCGGCGCGCGCGAGCAGCGCGGCGCGCATCCCCGATTGCGCCGACCAGCCGGCATGCATGCGCTTGGTCCAGGCGCCCTCGGCGAGATACTCGATAATGCCCGACGCCATCGAACCAACGACGCCGAGCGCGTCGACGATCTGCTTTTGATTGAGGCCGAGCGCCGCGCCGACGCCGGCGGCCGCGCCCATGGCCCCGTAGACGGCGGTCGGATGAAAGCCGGCCTTGTGCGCCTTCATCGGTGCGACCAGCGAGAGCCGGCACATGATCTCGACACCGGCCGCAATGCCGAGGAGCGCGGCGCGGCCGTCCGGATGGTGCCGCTCGCAGGCCGCGAGCACCGCCGGCACGATCACCGCGCCGGCATGCACCGGACCGCCCTCGAAGGTGTCGTCGAAATCCTCGCCATGTGCCGCAGTGCCGTTGACGAAGGCGGCGCCGGCCGCGCTCATGGTGCGGGCGTGGCCGATGGCGGTGCAGGGCCCGTCGTCCTCCCAGCCCGCCAGCGAAGCTTTGATGTAGTCGGCGTCGCGCACGGTGACGCAGAGGCCGGCGACATCGACCAGCAGGTCCTCGCAGGTGCGGCGCACCGCGGCCGGCAGCGTGCCGGCGTCGAGCTTGACGATCGCGTTCGCCAGGTGCTCGGCGACGGAGGTTTTCGGAAGGGCAGCGTCCATTTCGATTTCTTACCTCAGCGCTTGCGTCGCTCCGCCCTCATCCTGAGGAGCGAGCGAAGCGAGTGTCTCGAAGGATGGGCGGCCCCGATGTGCGCGGCCATGGTTCGAGACGCCGCGCTTCGCGCGGCTCCTCACCATGAGGCCGAGAGAGAACAAACGTCAATCTCACGTATTGCGCAGGCGCTGCGCCGCGCCGAAGCCGGGGATGCGGTTGATCGCGATGACGACGGCGAAGGTCAGCAGCAGCATCATGATGCCGAGCACCGCGATGGCGCCGAGATCGCCGCTTTCCTTCAGGTCGAAGATCAGCACCGACACCACCTTGGTGTCGGATGTGAACAGGATGATGGCGGCGGACAGCTCGCGGATGGTCGCCACGAAGATGAAGCACCAGGTCGCGATCACGCTGGTGCGCAAGAGCGGCGCGGTGATGTGGCGGAGCGCCTGCAGGCGCGTTGCGCCCAGAATCCGGCTCGCATCTTCGAGATCGTAGCCTACGGCGCGATACGCCGACGAGAGCTGCTGGAACGCCGCCGGCAGCTCGATGGTGAGATAGGCGAGCAGGAGGATCCACAGCGTGCCGTAGAGAACGAACGGCGGCTGGGTGTAGGCCAGGAACAGGCCGACGCCGAGCACGATGCCGGGGATCGCGATCGGCGCGGTGGCGAGGAAGCCGAGCGCCTGGTGGCCGACCACCGCCCGCCGCACGACAATGTAGCCGATCACCAGCGCCATCACGGTGCCCAAGGTTGCGGTCATCGCGCCGAGGATAAACGTATTTTGCAATGCAATTCTCGTCGACGACAGGTTGAACGTGAACCAGAGATTCTTCAGCGTGGCGTTCTCGGGCGTCACCAGCGTGGTCGCGACCGGCGCGAACGCCGCGTTGAACAACGCGAAATAGGGCAGGAACACCGGCAGCGCCAGCACGGCAAAGACGAAGACGACCGCCGGCCATTTCCAGACGCCGAGCCGGATCAGCCGCGGATCGCCGGTCTTGCCGCCGACCACCGAATAGCCCTTGCGCCCGAGGATCATGTGCTGGGCGCGCAGCAGCATCACCGTGAGCACCAGCAGCGGCAGCGACGCCGCCGCGGCGAGCTCCGGCTTGGGCGGGAACTGGAACAGGCTCCAGATCTTGGTGGTCATGGTGTGGAAGCCGGCCGGCAGCGCGAGGATCGCCGGCGAGCCGAACAGCGTCATCGCCTGCAGGAAGGCGATCAGCATGCCGGCAAGCAATGCCGGCAGCGCAAGCGGGATGGTGATGCGGCGCGCCGTCGTCCAGGTGCGGCCTCCGAGCATCGAGGAGGCGTCCTCCAGGTCGCCCGGGATGCGGTCGAGCGCATTGGCGATCAGCACGAAGATGTAGGGGAAGGTGTAGCAGGAGACGACGAAGATCAGCCCCGTCAGGGTATAGATGTTGAAGATGTGCTCGCCCATCTCCGCGCCGGTGACATGGCGGTAGAGCTTGTTGAGCAGCCCTGAGTTGGGCGCGGCCAACAGCTCCCAGGCGATCGCGCCGAGGAACGGCGGCGTCACGAACGAGGCCGTCACCAGCGCCCGCACCGCTTTGGAAAACGGCAGGTCGGTGCGCGCCACCAGCCAGCCCATCGGCGCGGCGGCGAGGCAGCAGAAAATGCTGGCGCTGGTCGCCAGGATCAGGGTGGTCACCATCGGCGCGCGGAATTCGGGCTCGGTGAGGAGCGTCGCGAAATTGGCGAGCGTGAACGCGCCGGCCTGGTCGACCACGCTGTAATAGACCAGCCACGACATCGGCAGGACGATCAGCACGCACAGCAGCGCCGCAAACGCCAGCAGCACCGGCCAGGACAGGTCGATCCTGAACGGCCGTCGCTGGACCGCTGACTCCGCCGGCAATGCGATCGTCACAAGCATACTCCGCACGATGCTCCGCCCTCATCCTGAGGAGAAAGCGAAGCGAGTGTCTCGAAGGATGGGGGCGGCCCCGATGGTTCGAGACGCGCCCTTCGGGCGCTCCTCACCATGAGGCCGAGAGAGGCTTTGCATTGCGGAGACATCATCACACGCCGAAAATCTTCTGATAGCGCGCCTTGATCTCGACCGCCTGGGCCTCGACCGCGACCGGGTCGTCCTTCATCACCTTGATCTCCTTGAGCGCCTTGCGCCCCGGCTTCGGCTTGACCTCCGGATGGGCGGAGTGCTGGGCGGCGAAGTCGCACAGGAACTGCTGGCCTTCCTGCGAGAACAGATAACTCTGAAACAGCCGCGCCGCATTCGGATTCGGCGCCGCCTTCAGCACGGCGTTCGGGCACACGATCAGCGGCGCGCCTTCGGCGGGATAGACGATCTCGACCGGCCGCCCCGCCTCCTTGTGCAGGATGACGTTGAAGTCGTTGCCGTCGGCCATCGCGGCGCGCTCGCCGAGCGCAACCTTGTTCGGCGGATCGACCGACGACTGCACCTGCATCACCTTCTGCCTGGCGAGCTTCTCGAAATAGTCCCAGCCGAGATCGCGCGCGACCTGGTAGGTCGAGGTCATAATGGTGCCGCTGTAGGACGGGTGCGCCTTGACCAGCCGGTTCACCCACTTCGGATGCAAGAGGTCCATGAAGCCTTTCGGCGCGTCCTCCGGCTTCACCATGTTGGTGTTGTAGGCGAGCGAGACCACATAGATGCGCGAGCTCGCATAGAGGCCGTCGGGGTCGCGGTGCTCGGCCGGGAAGAAGCGCGCGACATCCTCCGGCACGTAGGGCGCGAGCCAGCCGTTGCGCTTCCATGCGACGAAGTGGGCGGCGTCAGAGGCGTTGATGATGTCGGCGGCGTAGATTTTCGAGCCGTATTCCTGAGCCAGGCGCTGGAACTGCCGTTCCGAGCCGGTCCGCTCGATCCGCACCGAGATGCCCGGATATTTCGCCTCGAATCCCTGGGCGACGCGCTGCGAGACCGGCAGGTCCATCGCGGCATACCAGACGACGCGGCCCTCCTTCTTCGCCGCCTCGATGAGCGCGGGCGTGACCGCCGCGGCGGCTGGCGCCTGCGCCAGCACTTTCGCCGGCGCCGCCAACAGGCCCGCCGCCGCACCCCCAACCAACAGGTGGCGGCGCGAAAGCCTTCGTTGCGTCATGGCCGTCCTCCCACAGCGTTTTCTTGTTTGAGCATGATCTTTTCCGAAACCGGTGCCCACCCGGATCAAGTCCGGGGCAGGCTTTTTCGGGATCATGCTCCCAGGCGCGGCACGTCACACCTTGAAGATCTGCGCGTAGCGCTTCTTGATCGACTCGGCCTCCTTCTCGACTGCGGCCGGGTCTTCCTTCATCAGCTTGATGTCCCGGAGCTGCCGGACGCTCGGCTTCTCCACGGTCTGCCCATGCGCCGAATACTGGCGCGCCCAGTCGACCAGGTACTGCTGCGCCTCGCGCGAGTGCATCCAGTTCTGGAACAGCCGCGCGGCGTTCGGATTCGGCGCCGACTTGAAGACGACGCTCGGACCGGTCGCGAGCGGCGTGCCTTCCTCCGGATAGACGATTTCGAGCGGGCTGCCTTCCTCCTTGTAGCGGATGACGAGATAGCCGGCGCCGTCGACCATTACCGCGCGCTCGCCGAGCTGAATCTTCTTCGGCGTGTCGGTCGCGGACTGGATCTGCATCACCTTCTGCTTCGCGAGCTTCTCGAAATAATCCCAGCCCAGATCGCGCGCGATCTGGTGAGTGGCGTTCATGATGGTACCGCTGTAGGCCGGATGCCCCTTGACCATCTTCCCGGCCCATTTCGGGTCGAGCAGATCCTTGAAGCTCTTGGGCGCGTCTTCCTTCTTCACCAGGTCGGTGTTGTAGGCGATCGGCGACACCAGGATGCGGGTTACGATGTGGAGCGCATCCGGGTCGTAGTAGGCCTTGTCGTAATGCTTGGCGACCTCCTCCGGCAGGTACGGAGCGAGCCAGCCGTTGCGCTTCCAAATGATGCAATGCGCCGCGTCGGAGGTGTTGGCGACGTCAACGGCATAGATCTTGGACGTATGTTCCTGGCCGATGCGCTGGAACACGCGCTCGGCGCCGGAACGCTCCACCTTCACCGACATGCCCGAATACTTCGCCTCGAACGCCTTGCCCAGGCGCTGCGCGAAATCGAGGTCCATGGCGGTGTAGAAGGCGAGCTTGCCTTCTTTTTTGGCGGCCGCGATCAGCGCGTCGTCGAGCGGCGCCGCCGGCGGCAGTTGCGCGCGCACCGGCGAGGCGAAAACGGTGGCGGCGGCCGCCGCGGAGCCTTTGAGCACCGCGCGTCGCGAGATTGGACGCTTGATCATGGTTGTTCCTCCTCGTTGCGACAGTGGGAAGCGCCGCTCAATCCGGCCGCATCACACGCCGAACAACTGGCTATAGCGCTTCTTGATCATGTCGGCCGACTTGTCGACGCCGGCCGGGTCGTCCTTCCATTTCTTGATGCTTGCGAACGGCGTGCGGCCGGGCTTCTCCTTGGTGTCGGGGTGAAGCGAGCGCAGGCCGCCGACGTCGATCAGGAGCTGCTGGCACTCCGCCGTGTAGCAATAGCTCTGGAACAGCTTGGCCGCGTTTGGATTCGGCGCGGCTTTCATCACGCCGTTGGGGCCGATGATCAGCGGCGTGCCTTCGGCCGGATAGACGATCTCCACCGGCCGGCCGCCCTCCTTTTCCTGGAACATGTTGTATTCGTTGCCATCGGCCATCACCGCGCGCTCGCCAAGCGCGAGCTTCTTGGGCGGATCGGCCGAGGACTGCACCTGCATCACCTTCTGCTTGGCGAGCTTCTCCAGATACTCCCAGCCGAGCTCGCGGGTGATCTGGAACGTCGCGGTCATGATGGTGCCGCTGTAGCCCGGATGCGCCTTCACCATCTTGCCGACCCATTTCGGGTCGAGCAGATCGGCAAAGCTCTTCGGCGCGTCGGGCGCCTTCAGCATGCTGGTGTTGTATCCGAGGCAGCAGAGCCAAGCGCGGAAGGTGGCGAACTGGCCGTCGGGATCGCGGTGCTCCGCGGGCCAATGCTTGGCGACGTCCTCCGGAACGTAGGGTGCAAGAATGCCGTTGCGCTTCCAGACAATGAAGTGCGCGGCGTCCGACGATTGGACGACATCCACCGCATGGATCTTGCTGCCGTATTCCTGGCCGATGCGCTGGAACACGCGCTCGGCGCCGGTGCGCTCGACGCGCGGGGCGATGCCCGGGTACCGCGCCGAGAACTGCTTGGCGACCCGTTCGGCCACCGGCAGGTCGAGCGAGGTGTACCAGACCACCCGGCCCTCCTTCTGGGCCGCCTTGATCAGCTCGGGCGTGATCGCCGCGGGCGGCGGAGCCTGCGCCAGCACCCAGGCCGACGGCGCGAACGTGCCGGCGGCAACCGCGGCCGATCCTTTCAGGACCTCGCGCCTCGAAATCTTCGGCAGCTTCATTGTCGTCTCCTTGTCAAAGCCCGGGCGCGCCGGGCGGCAACGTCCGTCATTCAACCCGCGAGCACGCGGCAGCGTTCCGGCGGCAGATGCAGCCAGACCGACGATCCCGGCGCCACGTCTTCGGCCGGCGACGCGACCACGCGGATCTGCGTGCCGTCCGCGGCTTCGACCATGTAGTCGCGGCTCGATCCCAGGAACACTTGCCTCACCACCGTGGCGGGCAGGATGTTCTCGCTCGAATCCGGCTTGCGCGCCCACAGCCTGATGACGTGCTGGCGGACCGACACCGCTGCGTCGGCGCCGGCGGCGAGGCGATCGCCGATACAGCGCAGCGTCTCGCCGGCGACCGAAATATGGTTGCCGTCGAGCGCCTTGCCGCGCACCACGTTGCTCATGCCGATGAAACGCGCGACGAACTCCGAGCGCGGACGCTCATAGATGTCCTCGGGCGAGCCCGCCTGCTCGATCCTGCCGAGATTCATCACCGCGATGATGTCGGCGGTCGTCATCGCCTCCGACTGGTCGTGGGTGACGTAGACCGTGGTGTAGCGGTATTCGTCGTGCAGGCGGCGCACTTCGAAGCGCATCTCCTCGCGCAGGTTGGCATCGAGATTGGAGAGCGGCTCGTCGAGCAGCAGCGTTTCCGGCTCGACGATCAAAGCGCGCGCCAGCGCGACGCGCTGCTGCTGACCGCCGGAGAGCTCGCCCGGATAGCGGTCGGCGAGATTCGCAAGATGCGTGGTGGTGAGGATCGCTTTGAGCTTGCGGCCGATGGTGTCCTTGTCGAGCTTCCGAAGCTCGAGGCCATAGGTGACGTTCTGCGCCACCGTCATGTGCGGCCACAGCGCATAGCTCTGGAAGATCATCGACATGTTGCGCCGCTCGGGCGGCACGGTTCGCGCCGGCGAGGACAGAACCTGGTCGCCGACCCGGATTTCGCCGCCGGACGGCTCGACGAAGCCGGCGATCAGGCGAAGTGTCGTGGTTTTCCCGCAGCCCGAGGGCCCCAACAGGCAGACGAGCCGTCCATGCTCGATCGTCAACGATACGTTGTCGACCACCGCCACCGGTCCGTAATGCTTTGTCAGGCCGCGCAATTCAACCGACGCCACGCCATAACCTCCCGTAACGACGAGACCGGATTGTACCGCTCCCGCCGTGGTTTATTGAGTGAAACTTGCAACCGCGTCCGCGACAGCTTGCCGCCTTGTTCTCCCGCTCCCGGCACAAGCGGAGGCTGGCAAACGGCGGATTCGTCACTTCCCAGTGAATACGGGCTTGCGCTTCTCCATGAACGCCCGGCGGCCTTCGATGTAATCCTGGCTGGTGAAGCAGTTCTCCACCAACTCGTTGGCGCGGGCGAGGTTGCGCTGGCTCTCGTCCTTGACCGTCTCGCCCACAATGAATTTCACCGACTTGAGCGTGAGCGGCGCGTTTGCGGCGATGGTGTCGGCATAGGTCTTGACGTAGGTCTCAAGCTCCTCGGGTGGCACGACGCGGTTGACCAGGCCCATCTCGCGCGCCTCGGCGGCGTCGAATTGCCGCCCGGTGTAGAAGATCTCCTTGGCGAAAGCCGGACCGACCACGTCGACCAGCCGCTTGAGGCCGGCGTAGGCGTAGCCGAGCCCGAGCTTGGCCGCCGGCACGCCGAACTTCGAATTGTCGGAGGCGATCCGCAGGTCGCAGCACAGCGCCAGTCCGAGCCCGCCGCCGATGCAATAGCCCTTGATCATCGCGATGGTCGGCTTGGGGAATTCGTAGACCGTCTGGTTGGCCTTGCCGACGATCGCATTGTAGTGCTTCACCGCCTCCATCGACGAGCGCTCGCTCTCGAATTTCGAGATGTCGGCGCCCGAGACGAAGGCTTTGCCGCCCGCGCCGGTGACGACGACGACGCGCACCTCCGGGTCGTTGCGGAAGCCCTCGAGGATATCCGTGGTCGCCGCCCACATGTCCAGCGACACCGCATTGTGGCGCTCGGGATTGTTGAAGATCACGTAGCCGACGCCGCCTTCCTTGCGTGAGAGCATCTTGTCGGTTTTGGTCTTGTCATCCATGGCTGGTCTCCCGCGCAGCTTTGCGCGTTAAATTGCGTTGGCCTTGCGTAACGCCGCGATATCCTTCGGCTTGAATCCGAATTCCTTCAGCACCGAGTCCGAGTGCTCGCCGATCGCCGGCGGCCGCACGACCAGCTTGCTCGGCGTGCGCGACAGCGTCATTGGCTGGCCGACGAGCTTCATCATCGACTTGTCCTTGCGCTTCACGGCCGGGTCCATCTTGAGATGCTTGACCTGCGGATCGGCAAACATCTGGTCGATGGAATAGATCGGCCCGGACGGAACCCCGGCCTCGTTGAGCAGCTCGATCCACTCGGCGCTGGTGCGCTTCACGGTGTGGCGGTTGATCTCGTCGTTGAGCTTGTCGCGGTGCTTCGAGCGCGTCGCGGCATTCGCATAGTCGGGATTCTTCAGCATCTCCGGCGCGCCGAACGCCCCGATCAGCCGCTCCCAGATTTTCTGGCCGGTCGAGGCGATGTTGATATGGCCGTCCGCGGTCTTGTAGACGCCGGTCGGCATGCTGGTGGGGTGATTGTTGCCGGCCTGGCCGGCGACCTCTCCTTTGACCAGCCAGCGCGCCGCCTGGAAGTCGAGCATGAAAATCTGCGCCTGCAAGAGCGAGGTCGCGACATGCTGACCCTGGCCGGATTTCTCGCGCTCGAGCAGCGCGACCAGGATTCCCATGGCGCAGAACAGGCCAGCGCAGAGGTCGGCGATCGGGATGCCGACACGGACCGGCCCCTGCCCGGGCAGTCCGGTGACCGACATCAAACCGCCCATGCCCTGCGCGATCTGGTCGAAGCCCGGGCGTCCGGCATAGGGCCCGTCCTGACCGAACCCCGAAATACTACCGAGGATGATCTTGGGGTTGACCTTCTTGAGATCCTTGTAGTCGATCTTCAGCCGCTTCTTCACGTCGGGCCGGAAATTCTCGACCACCACGTCGGCCTTCTTCACCATGCGCTTGAACGCGGCCAGCCCCTCCGGCGCCTTGAGGTTGAGCGTGATGGCCCGCTTGTTGCGATGCAGGTTCTGGAAATCCGGCCCCTCGCGCGGGCCGCCCGGCGGTTCGCCGCTGATGAGGGCGGGCGGCTGCTCGATCTTGATGACATTGGCGCCCCAGTCGGCGAGCTGACGCACGCAGGTCGGCCCCGACCGCACCTGGGTCAGGTCGAGTACTGTGAAACGGCTGAGCGCGCGCGAAGCCCTGGGAACCGGCATTTTCCTGACCTGCGAGGGGTAAGTATTTCCCCCGGCGGGACATCGCCGGGAGGGAGAACTTTGCTGATATTGCGGTCAATGTCTACCGAGGAACCAAGCGCGGCATTGGGCCTCGTTGCGGCACCTCTCGGCGTCATCTAGAGCGATATCGTGTCGGGCGAATGCCGAGACCGCGAACGTGCGGAGGCCCGTGACGTCGGCAGGGAGAAAAGCGTGACCGTCGGGAGTTCCTCGAAGTCTTTCGCGCTGGTCTCGTTTGCCGCGCTGGCCCTCGGCATAGTTCCGGCGTCCGCGCAGACGCCGACCGTCGCCGAAGTCGCCGCCTATCAGGGAGCCGATCGGACGCAGCGGCTGATCGCCGGCGCCAAGAAAGAGAAGGTAGTGTCGGTCTACGGGTCCACCGTCGCCGAAGATATGCGGCCGGTGAGCGACGCCTTCCGCAAGCGATACGGGATCGATTTCCAATACTGGCGCGCCAGTTCCGAGCAGCTCGTCCAGCGCGCCGTCAACGAGCACCGCGCCGGCCGCTGCGCGGTCGACGCCTTCGCGACGGTCGCCGCGGAACTCGAAACACTGCATCGCGAGAAGCTCTTGCTCGCGGTCAAGACACCGGCCACCGCCGATCTTGCACCGCTGGCGTTCCGCCCGCATGGCGAATGGGTGGCGACGCGGCTCAACATCTTCTCGGCCGCCTTCAACACCAACCTGGTGAAGCGCGAGGAAGCGCCGCGCAAATACGAGGACCTGCGCGATCCGCGCTGGAAGGGCCGGCTCGCGGTCGAGGCCGCCGATTTCGACTGGTTCGGCACCATCGTGATGAAGATGGGCGAGGAGAAGGGCGTCAAGCTGTTCAGGGACATCGTGCAGGCCAACGGCATGTCGGTGCGGCGCGGCCACACGCTGCTCGCCAATCTGGTCCAGGCCGGCGAGGTGCCGCTCGCGCTCACCGTCTACAGCTACAAGCCCGAGCAGCAGAAGCGCGAAGGCGCGCCGGTCGAGCCGCTGTATCTTCGCCCGGTCGTCGCGCTGGGCTACGGACCGGCGGTGTCAGGCTGCGCGCCGCACCCGCATGCGGCGCTGCTGTTCCACGATTTCATGATCGGCGAAGGCCAGGAGATCATGGCCAAGCGCGACATGACGCCGACCAATCCCAAGATCCGGCCGCTTCCGGAAGGCATCGATCTCACCATGATCGATCCGGTCGAGATGCTCGACAACCGCAAGAAGTGGGACGACCTCTGGACCAATACCGTGCTCAAGCCGCGGTAGTTCCGCCTCCATCCTGAGGAGCGGCGAAGCCGCGTCTCGAAGGAATGAGGGCGGCCATGCTTCGAGACGCCCGCCTTCGGCGGGCTCCTCAGCATGAGGCTGAGGGAGTTGCGCTACCCTCTGTACCCGCTCAGATCGGTCTCGTAGTGCTCGGCGCAGCAGGGGTCGTCAGCCTTGCCGTGCACACGACACCATGAGCGCACGAGGTAATTGAACACATTGGTGAAGAGATCCTGGCGCATGCCGCGCTGGTTCTTCTTCGCGAGGTCCTCGCCTTCGGCGATGTGCTTGGGCCCGCCGGCCCACTCCGCCATGAGCTGCACGCGGCAGGCGCGCTCGAGTTTTAGCGCGACCCACACCGCTTCCTCCAGCGTGCGTCCCGCAGCGACGATGCCGTGATTGCGCAACAGCAGGGCATTGCGGTCGCCGAGGCTGCGCGCAACCGCCTTGCCGCGCTCCGCCGTCACGATCAGGTCGGTGGTCTCCGAGAAGACCGGCAGCTTCTTGTAGAAGTAGCCGGCCTCGTTGTTGACCGGGACGAGCTCCTTGCCGAGGGAGGAGAACGCGACCGCGTGCGGCGCATGGGTGTGAATCACCGCGTTGAGATCGGAGCGCGCGCGCAGCACCTCGGAATGGATGAAGACCTCGTTGTGGCGTGGCATCGAGCCACCGACCCGCTGGCCGTCGAGATCGACGGTGATGATGTTGGCCGGTGTCATTTCCTCGAGGCCGATGGTGGCCGGCTTCATCAGGAAGCGACTTTTGTCCTCCTCCAGGCGCACGGTCACATGCCCGGCGACGAAATCGCCCTGGTCCTGCATCGCCAGGACGCGCCCGGCATTGGTGAGTTTTCTCCTGAGCGCCTCGGACATCGTTTCGTCTCCTCCCTCGCGTCGGCTGTTAGAACCGTCGATGTGTGTCGTACACGCCGATCCGGCAAAGTGGCTAGTCCCGGCGCGACCAAAAAACGGGGACGGCGGCGGCGGCAAAGATCAGGAACGAGATGGCGTAGGCGGTCGAGGCGACGGCCGCGACCGGCTCGAACTGATTGCGGCCCGAATAGATCAGCCAGAGTCCGGTCACGAGCGCGACGAAAGCGCACTGCGCCAGCCAGAAATGAACAAGCGAGAGTGCGCGCGACGTGGTCTTTCCGAATTGCAGGTAGTAGAGCCCAAAGAGGAAAAAGCTCACCCAGCCGATGACCATGATGTGAGCGTGGGTCGGCATCTGGCCGTGGTTGTGGGTGATCCCCATCTCGAGCCCCAGCAGCATCCCAAGCACGCCATAGACAATCGCCGAGATCAGAAATCCTCGCGCAATGCTGTTCATCCCATTCACCCCCTGTGTCATGCGCCGATATCGGTCGCTAGAAGATCCTCGTTCTAAACGGTATTCAGCGGGCAGTCAGACGAAAAACGCGTTGGGCGAAAACTGAATCCTTCATTCTTCGCTCTCCCAATCGTGAAGCGCCCGGTTTGAACGGCCGCGCCGGATCGAGTAGGCTTGGCGGCATGGGGGCGATACGGACCTGAAGGATCGCCCGCGATGAATTTCCCCGCCATGCCCGGACCGACCCGCGCCCTCGCCGTCGTGCTGCTCGCCGCCGCGGCGGTGGCGATGCCGCAGGCCGAGCGCGCGCACAGCCAGGAAGCGCAACAACCGGCGCAGCAACAGCCGAAGCAGACGACCGAGCAGCCTGCGGCGCCATCGGCCGAGCCCGGCCAGGTCGGCGACAAGGGCGTGCTGCGCCTGCTACCGCCAACCTCTGTAACGCGCCACGACATCGTCACCGACAGCGGGCCGATCAGCTACACCGCGACCGCGGGCACGCTGTCGCTTTACGACCAGTCCGGCGAACGCGTGGCGGCGGTGTTCTATGTCGCCTATGTCGCCGACAAGACCGCGTCGATCAAGCGGCCGGTGACGTTCGTGTTCAACGGCGGTCCCGGTGCGGCGTCGGCCTATCTGCATCTCGGCCTCGTCGGCCCGCGCCTCGCCGAATTCCGCGCCGGTCGCGAGCGGCCGCCGCGGCTCCACGACAATCCGCACACTTGGCTGCAGTTCACCGACCTGGTGATGATCGACCCGGTCGGATCGGGGTTCAGCCGCACGGTCAAGGCCGACGGCGGCAAGGCGTTCTGGAGCGTTGCACGCGACGCCGAAGCGCTGTCGAAGGTGATCGCGCTGTGGGTTGCCGACAATCAGCGTGCCGATTCGCCGAAATTCATCCTTGGCGAGAGCTATGGCGGTTTCCGCGCCGCCAAGGTCGCGCGCACATTGCGCAGCAACCACGGCATCGCGGTGGCCGGCATCACGATGATGTCGCCGCTGATGGAGGGCTCGTTCACATTCGGCGGCACGCGCTTCGCGCTTGGCGCCGCCATGCAAATCCCCTCGCTCGCCGCCGCCAACCTTGAACGCCGCGGTGCGTTCACGCCGGAGCGGATTGCCGAAGCCGAACGTTTCGCGCTCGGCGAATACCTCACGACGCTCGCCGGGGCGCCGCCGCGCGGCGACGCCGCCCGCGCGTTCTATGCGCGCGTCGCCGAGATCACCGGCATGCCGCTCGACATCGTAACCCGGACGCGCGGCTTCATCCGCGAGAACTACGTGAAGCATTTGCGCGCCGCCGAAGGACTGATCGTCAGCCGCTATGATGCAAACTTCACCAGCCCGGATCCGCACCCGGAAAGCGCGACGGCGCGCGGACCTGACCCTTTGCTCGACACGGTGTCGCGGGCCTATAGCGGCGCCATGGCCGTCTACGTGCGAGAAGAACTCGGATACAAGACCGATATGACCTACGTGCTGCTGTCGGGTGACGCCAATAACCAATGGGACTGGGGGCGCGGCGGCGGCCGCGATAACGCCAGCGTCGATGAGGACCTGCGCACGCTGCTCACGCTCGATCCGTCATTCCGCCTCATGGTCGTGCACGGCTATACCGACATGGTGACGCCCTATTCGGTGAGCCGCTACTTGCTCGATCACCTGCCCGATTTTCCGAACCCCTCGCGCGCCCAACTCAAGGTCTACCGCGGCGGTCACATGTTCTACATCGACGATGAATTACGCCTGAGCTTCACCAGGGATGCCCGATCCTTCTACGAGGTCGAGCGTTAGGGACTAGCCCCGAAACTCCAGCGCATCGAAGCCAACATAGCGGTCGACGATGTAGGCCAGCCCTTTGCCGTCGAGCGCGACGTCATTGGTCTGCGGCGCCGCCCGTCCGCCGGCCGGCTCCGGAATGAAGTGCCCGATCTCGCGCGGCGACAGCGGATTGCCGACGTCGACGACGCGCAAGCCGCCGCCGAACCAGGTCGCGAAGCAGATCGTGCCCGACATGCGCTCGCAGAACTGGTGCGCGCCGAAGCGGGCGCCGGGCGTGCGTGAAAACGGCGAGTCGAGCTCGCTCACCTGAAATTGTCCGAGCGGCTTGATATCGGCGGGGTCGGTCACGTCGAAGGTGAGGATGCAGGCATGCGCCCTGCCGCGCCGCATCTGCTCTTCGTTGGCGCTCTGCGCCTGGTCCTCCTCGTCGACCGCGAGTGCGATGCGCTTGCCGTTGATCGGTTTCGGCACCGGCATCGCCGTATGCGTCGGCTCCGGGAACAGCGGATGATAGTTGTAGCCGCCGATGGTCTTCGGCTTCGACAGGTCCGACACGTCGACGATACGGAACCCGGCGTGCCAGCAGCTCGCCCACATCTCGGTACCGAAGCGCAGCGCGTGATGCAGCCGGTGCTGGCGGCCGAGCCAGGTCGGCGTCTCGCCGCCCGCGATATGCTGGCCCGGCATCCACCAGCGCGACACTTCCTGCGGCTTCGCCGGATCGCACATGTCGTAGATGACCAGGATGTTGCCGATGTAGCCTTCCATCTCGGTCGAGATGTAGGCGTAGCGCTCGTCCATGTCGAAACGGTGCACACCGATGCCGCCGGTCCTCTGGTGCGCGATCTCCTTCGGCTTCGCCGGGTTGGAGACGTCGTAGACCTTGAAGCCGCCGCTGTGATAGCCACGCTTGGCCTCCGCCTCGATCTCCGCCACGTCCTGCGGCTCGACGCCGAGCCAGGTCGCGATCTCCGCATGGGTCGGCGCACGCCCCTTGGCGGCGGTGAGTTCCTTCACCACCCGCGGCAGCTCGTCGGCGCGGCGGCCGATGGCGGTCGGGTTGCGCTCATGATTGACGATCATGATGTCGCCGACCACGCGCGCCTTGTGGCTGTGGGAAGCGTGGTCGTCGAGGGTGATGGTGGCGACCACGCGCGGCTTGGCGGGATCGGAAATGTCGACGATCGAGGTGCCGAGGTGGTCCTTGTTGGGGATGTGCCCGACATAGGCGTGCGAGCCGGCGACACAGACCTGTCCCGCGCCGGGCAGGTCGATATGGCCGAGCCGGCGGACGTTGCGGGCCATGGATGACTTGGATCGCTCGACGACGTTCATGACATGCGCTCCTCGCTCTCGGTCGTCATTCCGGGACGCGAGCAAAGCTCGCGGGCTCGGAATCCATAACCACATTTGTTCGAACCATCGTGCCCCAAGTTGCGGACCATGGCTATGGATTCCGGGCGCTCCGCTTCGCGGCGCCCCGGAATGACGCCAGCGGTCAATCCAGCGTGGCGCCGGACGCCCGCACGATCGCGGTCCATTTCGGGATTTCCGCCTTGATGTAGGCGGCGAATTCCTCCGGCGTGTTGCCGACGATATCGACCCCGAGATCGTTAAGCGACTTGCGCACCGCCGGATCGTTGAGCGCCTCGACAGTCGCGCGATGCAATCGGGAGACAATGTCCCGCGGTGTCTTCGCCGGCGCAACCAGGCCATGCCAGGTGGTGGCGTCGAAATCCTTGAGGCCGAGCTCGTCGATGGTGGCGAGGTCCGGGAACACCGCGGTGCGCTTCGGCGTCGTCACCGCCAGCGCGCGCACCTTGCCGCTCTGGATGTGCGGCACCACCGACGCGGCGGTGGCGAACATGATCTGCACGTGGCCAGCGATCACGTCGGTCAGCGCCGGCGCCGCGCCCTTGTAGGGCACGTGCACGATGTCGACCTTGGCCTCGGCCTTGAACAGCTCGGCCGCGAGATGCGCGGCGGCGCCGTGACCGGACGAGGCGTAGTTGAACTTGCCGGGATTGGCGCGAAGGAGCGCAATCAGCTCCGTCATCGACTTCGCCGGCACGTCGGGATTGACCACCAGGATGTTCGCCTGCGAGCCGACCAGACTGATCGGGACGAAGTCCTTTTCAGGATCGAAGTTCACCTTCTTGTAGAGCGCCGCGTTGGTGGCAAGGATGCTGTTGTTGCCCATCAGGAGCGTGTGGCCGTCGGCCGGCGCGACGGCGGCAGCCTCGGCGGCGATGTTGCCGCCGGCGCCCGGCCTATTGTCCATGATGAAAGGTTGCCCGAGGATCTGCTCGAGCTTCTTGCCGACGATGCGGGAGAGCACGTCGCTCGGTCCGCCCGGCGGGAATGCGATCAGGAGCGAGACCGGCTTGGCCGGGTAAGCCGGCGCGACCTGCGCGTCGGCGCCCGGTGACAACAAGGTCGTCAGGCCCAGCAGAACCGCGCCGGTCGGAAATCGCATCGTTTTGTTCCTTCAGGGAAAACCATCGCGGCCGGCATCTTAGGGCCGCCGCTGCGATGCCACCAGACCGGGGTTCCGGTTGGCGCAGGCCACCGGTTTGGCAAGCGACGTGTGCCCGCATTGAACGGAATTCAATCGTACATTTGCATGCCGCTGCGCCGTTGCTGGTGGGCCACAGGGTGGACATTTGTTGCGTGTCATCTTTTCTTTGCAATCGCCGGCCGGTATCGATTGAACGATCAACGCCAATCCCAATCAGAAGACCGCCGCCATGAACCAGCGCGTCCCCGATAAAGTCGTCCCGTTCGCGCCAGCCCTCCGTGAACAGCGGCAGAACGAAGCCGATCCGCTCGACCGTTCCGGTCAGGCGATTGTCACGATGCTGCAGGAGGCGGTCGACGTCGCGAAGCAGAACTGCGAGCGCACCATGGACATTGCCCACAAGCTGTCGCTGCAGCTGCGCGCGGCGGAGGACCGCATCGCGCAATTGGAGGGCGACGTCCGTCACTACCAAGAGCGCGCCGCCCGCGCCGAGAAATGGATGCACCGCATCCACTCGGAGATCGAGGACCGCTTCTTCAAGGACGGCGCGGCGCCGAACGGGTCGGCCCGACGCTAACTGACGAGCGATCAGGTCCCGGCCTCTAGCTTCGTACGTCTTGAGCATGATCTTTTCCGAAAACCGGTTGCCACTTTTCGGGATCATGCTCTGAGCCACGCGAGCATGCCCTGCCCGGCGGCGACGCCAGTGGCGAAGCACGCCTGCAATAGGTAGCCGCCGGTCGGCGCCTCCCAGTCGAGCATCTCGCCGGCAACGAAAGTGCCCGGTTTCTGACGCAGCATGTAATGCGCATCGATCTCGTCGAACGCAATGCCACCGGCGGTCGAGATCGCCCGGGCGATGTCTGCGATGCCGGTCAGCCGCACCGGCGCCGCCTTGATGAGATCGGCCATCCCGTCAGCCGACATCGCGGATAGTTTCCCGGCTTGCGCCTCATGCAACAGCCCGATCGCGACCGGCGCGAAATTCGCGGCCTTGCGCAGGAACGTCGACAGCGATTGTTTTCCACGCGGCGCAGAAAGCTTCGTGGTCAAGGCCGCGACCGTAAGGTCGGGCCGCAGGTCGATGTGCAGGATGGCCTCGCCCCTTGCGTCGATTGCGTCGCGGATCGGACCCGACAGTGCATAGACGCCGCCGCCTTCGAGGCCGGTGCGCGTGACAAGTGCCTCGCCGCGCACTTTGTGTCTCTGGAGCGACAGTGCGATCCGCTTGAGCGGCGCACCTTCAAAGCGCTCCCGAAACACCTGCGACCAGCTCACGAGCACGCCGGCGTTCGCGGGCCGCAGCGGCGCGATGCCGATACCGGCGCGCGTCATGATCTCGACCCAGCTGCCGTCGGATCCGAGCCGCGGCCAGCTCGCGCCGCCCAGCGCCAGGACACTCGCATCAGTCCGCTCCGTCACGACGCCCGTTGGCGTCCCGAACATGAGCGCGCCGCCGTCGGTCCAGCCGATCCAGCGGCGACGCGGCTTGAATACGACGCCCAAGGAATCGAGACGCCTGAGCCAGGCGCGCAACAGCGGCGACGCCTTCAGGCTTCTGGGAAACACCCGTCCGCTGGAGCCGACGAAAGTCTCCTGGCCAAGCCCTTCGCACCAGGCGCGCAGCCGGTCAGGCGGAAACGCTTCGATCGCGTCGCGCAGATGCGGCATCGCGGCGCCGTAGCGCCGGAGGAATGTGTCGAGCGGTTCGCCGTGCGTGAGATTGAGCCCGCCGCGGCCGGCCAGGAGGAATTTCCGCCCTGCCGCCGGCATCCGGTCGAACACCGTGACGCGGACGCCGCCGCGTGCCATCACTTCGGCAGCCATCAGCCCGGCTGGTCCGGCGCCGACGACCGCTGTGTTACTTGGCATTCGCCTGTGCGCGCTGCATCGCCGCCCAGACGCGGCTTGGCGTCGCCGGCATATCGATATGCTCGACGCCAAGTGGCCGCAGCGCATCGAGGATCGCGCCGATCACCGCTGGCGGCGCGCCGGTGGCGCCGGCCTCGCCCGCCGCCTTCACGCCGAGCGGGTTGGTGGTCGACGGAATCTCGGTGAGCTCCGACACGATCTCGGGCAGATCGTCGGCGCGCGGCATGCAGTAGTCCTGGAAGCTGCCGGTCACCAGCTGACCGCTGCCGTCGAAGATAACGGCTTCCATCAGCGCCTGGCCGACACCCTGCGCCACGCCGCCGTGGATCTGGCCTTCGCACAGCAGGTGATTTATCACCCGGCCGACGTCGTCGACGGCGACATAGCGCACGACCGCGACCGCGCCGCTGTCGGGATCGACCTCGACCTCGCAGACGTGGCAGCCGTTGGGATAGTTCGGCGGCTCGCTGGCGAACGAGCCCGCGGCTTCGAGACTGACCTCGAACTGCGGCGGCAGAAGCATCGGCCGGTAGAACGCCTTGGCGACGTCGGTCAGCGCCATCGAACGGTCGGTGCCGACGATCCCGAAGCGGCCGTCCTTGAATTCCACGTCGCCGGCGGACGCCTCCATCAGGTGCGCCGCCATCGGCTTCGCCTTGTCGATGATGGCGTCGGCGGCCTTCTTGAGCGCGTTGCCGCCGACCTGCATGCTGCGCGAACCGTAGGTGCCGCGGCCGATCGGCACCGCGTTGGTGTCGCCCTGCACGAAGCGGATACTGCCGAACGGAACGCCCAACCATTCCGACACCATCTGCGCGTAGACGGTGGCATGGCCCTGGCCGTGCGAATGGGTGCCGGCGACGATGGTCACCGTTCCGCTCGGATCGAAGCCCAGCGTCATGCGGTCGTTGAACACTGAGGCCTCTTCGAGGAAATAGCAGATGCCGCGCCCGCGCAGCTTGCCGCTCTTCTTCGACGCGGCGGCCCGCTTGCCGAAGCCGGTCCACTCCGCGAGCTTGAGGCACGCGTCCATCACCTGCGCGAAGTCGCCACTGTCGTAGGTGGTGTTGGTCGCGGTCTTGTGCGGCATTTTCGACGGCGGGATGAAATTGCGCCGCCTGATCTCGACCGGATCGACGCCGATGACCGACGCCGCGCGGTCGAGCAGCCGCTCGATCAGATAGGTCGCCTCCGGCCGCCCGGCGCCGCGATAGGGATGCACCGGGCCGGTATTGGTGAACACGCCCTTCCCCACCGCGTGCAGCGCGGGAACGTCGTAGACGCCGGGCGCGAGCTTGATGGCGAAAAAGATGTTCACCATGGTCGAGCCGAAGATGTGCGAGCCGACCGCGTGCATCGAGTTGACGCGCAAGCCGAGGATTTTCCCCTGGTCGTCGAGCGCGAGCTCGCCGTGGACGACCTGATCGCGCCCGTGGGTATCTCCCAGCAAGGCTTCCGAGCGCGTCGAATTCCATTTGACCGGCCGCCCGACGCGGCGCGATGCCCACAACACCAGCCCGTCCTCGGGATAGCCGCCGCATTTCATCCCGAAGCCGCCGCCGACGTCGGGCGAAATCACGCGCAGCTTGGTCTCCGGAATCTTCAGCACGTTGCCGGCGAGCTGTGAGCGGTTGCCGTGCGGGTTCTGCGACGTCGCATAGAGCGTGTAGCCGTCGTCGGCGGCGTTGTAGTCGCCGATTGCCGCGCGCGGCTCGATGGCGTTGGCGCTGAGGCGGTTGCTCTCGAGCCGCAGCGCGACGGTGTGGCGGGCGTTGGCGAAGGCGGCGTCGGTCACATCCTTGTTGCCGAAGGCAAGCGTAAAGGAGACATTGCCCGGGCATTCCTCCCAGACCGCCGGCGCGCCGGACTTCACGGCGTCCTCGACCGAAGTCACCGCCGGCAGCATCTCGTAGTCGACCGCGATGAGCTCGGCGGCGTCCTGCGCCTGCCGCAAGGTTTCGGCCACGACAAAGGCCACCCGGTCGCCGACCGCGCGCACCTTATCGACCGCGAGCAGCGGACGCGGGGCCCGATAGCCTTTCGGTCCGCCCATGTCCTCCGGCATCGGTCCGACCAGCATGCCGATCCCCTCGGCCGCCGCGTCCTTGCCGGTCAGGATGCAAAGCACGCCCGTCGCCGCCGCGGCCTGCGACGTGTCGATGCTCACGATGCGCGCATGCGCGTGCGGCGACATCAGCACGACGCCGTAGCATTGCCGCGGCAGGTCGATGTCGTCGACATAGCTGCCGCGCCCGGTGATGAAGCGCTGGTCCTCGACGCGGCGGACCGGCTGGCCGATGCCGAACTTGTTGGGGGATGCGTCCATGGTCTCAATCGCCCTGCCGACAACTGCCGGCCATGCGATCCAAACAGGACTGCTCCTCCTTTGCAATCGTCCGATTTTGAGCGACAACACCGCCTGTCATGCTTGCCAAACGCCGTCCGTTTCGGTCTCCCGGAGTTTCCATGCACATTGTCGGCTCGCCGTCCCGCGCGTTCCTCAGCGCGGCTGTGGTTGTCCTGTGGCTCGGCAGCGCCCTTGCCGCCGACGACATCCTGTTCGAACGTGACACGCCCTATGTGCCGACGCCGCCGGACGTGGTCGAGCGCATGCTCGACATGGCGAACATCAAGCCCGGTGAATACCTGATCGACCTCGGCTCCGGCGACGGCCGCATCGTCGTCGCTGCGGCACAGCGCGGCGCACGCGCCTATGGCGTCGATCTCAATCCCGAGCGCGTCAAGGACGGCGTCGCCAACGCCGCCAAGGCCGGCGTGAGCAATCGCGCGACCTTCGCGGTGAAGGACCTGTTCGACACCGACATCAGCAAGGCCGACGTGGTGACGACCTATCTGCTGCCGCTGGTGAACATGGACCTGCGCCCGCGACTCCTCGATGAGATGCGGCCGGGCGCGCGGCTCGTCACCCACGCCTTCCACATGGGCGACTGGTGGCCGGACGCCACCGACACGATCCGCGGGCGCGTCCTGTTCTCCTGGGTGATCCCGGCCAAGGCCGGCGGGCGCTGGCAGGTCGAGAGCGAGGACGGCAACTTCGCCCTCGACATTGATCAGGCGTTCCAGACCTTCCGCGCCGCGGCGCACGTCGAACGGCGCACGCTGCCGACGGTGGTCGAGGCGCACACGACGCAGATTCGCGACGGACGGCTCAACGGCACCGAGATCGGCTTCGCGGTCGATCTCGGCGCCGGGCCGCGGGTGTTCCGCGGGCGGGTCGAGAACGACACCATCCACGGCATCGCGCCGCAGGGCTGGAAGGCCACACGGACATCCAAGTAACCGTCGCGCTACGAGCGGGGAGCAAAAACGTGATCATCGACTTCCACACCCACGTCTATCCGCCGAAGCAGCTGGCGGCGCCCTCCTGGAAGGGCAAGTGCCCGATGACCATCGAGAATGTGCTGGCGGCGCAGGACAAACACGGTGTCGACGCCTCGGTCATCAGCAATCACACGCCTTATCTGCGGCACGCCGACTTCGACAAGATTCTCGATGAGCACCGCGAGATCAACAAGTTCCTGGCCGAGCAGCAGCACAAGCACGCCGGCAAGATTTACGCGCTCGCCTGCTCGATCCCGAACGGGCGCGACGACTATCTCAAGGAGCTGGAGCGCGCCATCAAGGTGGACGGCATGAAGGGCGTGATGATCCGCGCCAGCCATCAGCACGCCTATCCCGATGCCGACCAGGCGAAGTCGTTCTTCAAGCTCTGCACCGACCTCGATGTCCCCGTGGTCATCCATCCGCCGCCGGTCGGCTACGGCGAGGACAGCATGAACGACTACCGGCTGGCGTCGAGCGTCGGCCGGCCGCAGGACAATTGCCTGGCGCTGGCGCGGCTGATCGTGCGCGGCATCTTCGAACAGTTTCCGGCGCTCAAGCTGGTGGTCACCCATCTCGGCGGCGGCATCTGCGAGGTGATCGGCCGCATGAACTATGCCTACACGTTGCAGGAGGAAGCCTTCTTCCTCGGCTCCTACGAGCCGATGCTGATCAAGCATCCGCCGCTGCACTATCTGAAGATGTGCTACCTCGACACGGTCTGCTACCACCTGCCGGCGGCGCGCTGCATCGTCGAGACCGTCGGTGCGGACAAGGTGATCTTCGGCACCGACGCGCCGCCGCTGACCGTGATCAAGGGCGACGGCATCCAGATGGTCCGCGACCTGAAGCTTGCGCCTGCGGACGAGGCCAAGGTGTTCTCCGGCAATGCCAAGAAGCTGTTGAAACTGGCGTGAGATGGGCAAGCGGCGCCCGCGAATGCGGTCCGCCCCCTCGCGTCATTCAACATCCACGATGCTGCGACATTGCGCTGCGCAAACTGCCGCAGCGCCGCGCAATTGCTGGCCCGGCGCTTTGAACCTATGCTTCGCGCGAGATCGCCGGAGGACCGACAAGACAATGCAATCCCGTACGCACGCCTTGCTGGTCATGCTTGCGCTCGGCCTTACGCCCGGAAACGCGGGCGCGCAGACCGACGCCATCGCGGACTTTTACAAAGGCAAGACCGTCACCATCATCTCCAGCGGCGGGGTCGGCGGCCCGATCGATCTCGCCTGCCGGGTGGTGGCGAGGTTCCTGCCGCGGCATATTCCCGGCAATCCGACCATCGTGGTGCGCAACATGCCCGGCGGCGGGCACGTGCTGATGTCCAACTACATGTACACGCAGGCGCCCAAGGATGGCACCACCATCGGCGGGGTGGTCAACAGCATCCCGACCCATCAGGTGATCGACGGCCGCGGCGTGCGCTTCGACGCCGGCAAGTTCATCTGGCTCGGCTCCACCGGCTTCGCCAATCTGATGACGATGGCATGGCACACGTCCGGCTTCACGACCATCAAGGACGTGTTCGAGCGCGAGCTGCTGACCGGCGTCACCGGGGTCGGCTCCGGCACCTACATCTACACCAACGCGATGAACGTCATCCTCGGCGCCAGGTTCAAGATGGTGATGGGCTACAAGGACTCCGCCTCGGTCGATCTGGCGATCGAACGCGGCGAGGTGCAGGCGCGTGGCGGCATGACGCTCACCGGTGTCAAGCAGGAGCGGCCGCAGTGGGTTTCCCAGAAGCTGGTCACCATGCTAGTGCAGACCGGCGCCGAGAAGGAAGCGGAATATCCCGACGTGCCGTTGATGCATGAACTCGGGCGCAACGACGAGGAACGGCAAATCCTCGAGCTGATCTCGTCGCCCGCGGCGCTGGGGCGGCCCTTCTTCCTGCCGCCCGGCGTTCCGGCCGACAAGGTTGCTGCGCTGCGGGCGGCATTCGCGGCGACGATGAAGGACCCCGACTACGTCGCCGAGGGCAACCGCGTCCGGCTCGATATGAACCCGCTCAGCGCCGAGCGCGTGACGCAACTCGTCAATGCCACGGTCAACGCGCCGCCGAATATCGTGGCGAAGGCGCGCGCCGCGCTCGGCACCGACAAGAAGGGCGACTAGCCAATGATCGCACGCGGCCTCATCGCGCTGGCGGCTTCGACAGGCCTCTCGATCGCGTCCGCGCAGGCCGATGCGGTCGCCGATTTCTACAAGGACAAGACCATCATCCTGGTCAGCGCCGGCGAGGCCGGCGGCGCGCACGGAACCTATGCGCAGCTTCTGGTGCAGCATTTCCGGCGGCACGTCCCCGGCAACCCCAATATCGTGATCCAGTACATGGCGGGCGCCGGCGGCAACCTGGCGCCGAACTACCTGCACAATGTGGCGCCGAAGGACGGCACGGTCATCGGCCATCCGCTGCAGGACCTGATCTTCAACGCCCGCATCGGCATCGCGGCGGTGAAATACGACGCCCGCCAGGTGCACTATCTCGGCGGCGCCGACGTGACGCGCACCACGGTCAGCGTCTGGCGTGCGAGCGGCATCCACACTCTGGAGGACGCCCGGCAGCGCGAGGTGCTGATGGGGGCGAGCGGACGATCGGGCCAGACCTATATTGTCCCGATCACCCTGAATGCCGTGCTGGGCACCAAATTCAAGCCGGTGGTCGGCTACGGCGGGATCAATCTCATCAACCTCGCCATGGAGCGCGGCGAGATTCACGGCCAGGCCGCGTCGTGGCCGACCATCACCGCGACCAAGCGGGAATGGGTCGACAAGAACCTGATCGCCAATCTGGTGACCGTCGCCATGGAGCGCGAGCCCGATCTGCCGCAGGTGCCTGCGCTGGCGGAGCTGGTCAAATCCGACGACGATTTCACCCTGGTCCGCCTGCTTGCCGGGCCGGCGGCGCTCGGCCGCGCCTGGATCGCGTTCGGCGATATCCCGCCGGATCGCCTCGCCGCCCTACGCGAGGCCTATGCCCGGACCATGGCCGACCCCGCGTTTCTCGCCGACGCCACGAAGCGCAATCTGCCCGTCAATCCGGTATCCTGGCAGGTGCAGCAGAAGCTCGCGGAGCAGATTCTCGAGACTTCCGACGCGACAGTGGCGACGGCTCAAAGGTATCCTGAAGCTCGATTAGCGTTACTGCGAAGGAACACCGGACCAAGATGTCAAACGCCAGGTTGATCGCCGCCGCGCTAATCGCCGCGACCGCCCCGGCCGCCGCGCAGACCTTTCCGGCGCGACCGATGACGATGGTCATTCCCTTTGCCGCCGGCGGCGCTCAGGACGTGCTGGGCCGCCTGATGGCGCAGCGCATAGGCGAAATCCTCGGCCAGCAGATCGTGATCGAGAACATCGGCGGCGCTGGCGGCATGAACGGCTCCAAGCGCGTCGCCGATGCAGCGCCGGACGGTTACACCATGGGGATCGGGAGCGTCGGCACGCACGCGCACAACCAGTCGCTCTACAAGAAGCCGCGATACGATGCAGTGGCCGACTTCACCCCGGTCGCACTGATCGCCGAGACGCCGGTCACGCTCGTCATGCGCAAGGATCTGCCGCCGAACAATCTCCGGGAGTTCGTCGACTACGCGAAAGAGCATCAGGCAAAGATGCAGTTTGGTTCCGGCGGCGCCGGATCGTCCTCGCATGTCGGCTGCGTGGTGCTCAACCACATCGTCGGGATCAGGGTCACCCACGTGCCCTATCGCGGATCGGCCTTGGCGACACAGGACCTGCTCGCTGGCCGCCTCGACTACATGTGCGAACAGCTCGTGTCGTCGAGAGCGCAGATCCGGGCCGGCAATATCAAGGGGATCGCAAACCTGTCCAAGGAGCGCTCGCCGATCATGCCGGACCTTCCAACCGCCTTCGAGCAGGGCATCGACGTGCAGGCCTATGCCTGGACGGCGTTGTTCCTGCCCAAGGGCGCGCCTGAGGCGATCGTGCAGACGCTTAACAAGGCGGTGCTGCAGTCGATCCACACGCCGGCCGTGCGCGAGCGCATTCTGGAGAGCGGCTCGTCCGTCGTGTCAGACGAGCGCACGACGCCGCAATATCTCGCCGCATTCCTCAAGAGCGAGATCGACCGATGGGCCACGCCGATCAGGGCGAGCGGCATATCGATGGATTGAGGTGGACCATGCTGTCACGCGAAGACAATGATCGGCTGACACGCGTCGGGCCCGGCACGCCAATGGGCGAATTGATGCGTCGCTACTGGATCCCGGCCGGCTTCGCCCACCAGGTCGCCACGCCCGATGGCCCGCCGGTGCGCGTGAAGCTGATGGGCGAGCGGCTGGTCATGTTCCGCGACAGCAAAGGCCGCGTCGGCCTGCTCGACGAGCGCTGCCCGCACCGCACCGCGTCGCTGTCCTTCGGCCGCAATGAGGAATGCGGCCTGCGCTGCGTCTATCACGGCTGGAAGTTCGACGTCGACGGCAACTGCGTCGACCTGCCGAGCGAGCCGCGCGACTACAATCTGCAGGCGCGCGTCAAGGCCAAGGCCTATCCGTGCGTCGAGCGCGGCGGGCTGATCTGGGCCTATATGGGTCCCGCCGAGTACAAGCCGGAATTTCCCGATCTGGAATGGACGCTGATCCCGCCGACCCACCGCTACGCCACCCGCCACATCCAGGAATGCAATTGGCTGCAAGGGCTCGAAGGCGGCTTCGATTCAAGCCACCTCTCCTTCCTGCACGGCGGCTCCGCGCACAGCGAGATGCGCGTGGTGCCGACACGCTACGAGGTGGTGCCGACCGATTTCGGTTTTGTCGCGGGAAGCGGCCGCGACATGAGCGCGGAAGGTTCGGGCGAGGAAGGCGTGTTCTGGACCGCCAATGTCATGCTGATGCCGTTCCACAAGATCATCGCCTCCAACCCGATGGCGGCGCATGTCTGGGCGCCGATCGACGACCAGAACACGATGCTCTACAGCGTCGATTTCAATGCCGAGCGGCCGCTGACCGAGGCCGATCTCACGCGCTCCAAGGCGCACAACGGCATCCACACCGACAACATCCCCGGCACCGATCGCGCCATCCAGAACCGGGACAACGACTACCTGATCGACCGCGAATTGCAGGCGCGCGGCGGCTCGTTCACCGGCATGCAGGGTCTCGGCATCCAGGATTGCGCGATCCAGGAGTTGATGGGCCCGATCGCGGACCGCACCATCGAGCATCTCGGCATCAGCGATACCGCGATCGTGAAGATCCGGCGCCTGCTGCTGCAAACGCTCAAGGACCACGCCGCCGGCAAACCGCTGCCCGGCGCCGATCCGAAAAGCTGGCGCGTGCGCTCGGCGCGCTACAAGGCGCCCGCCGGCGCGTCGTTCGCCGCGACCATGGAACAGCATGTTCGGATGACCGCGCTGGCGGCGGCGGAATAAGGGTCACCGTTCGAAGGATCGCGCCATGGCAGAATCCGCCATCACTTTTGACGACGCCGAGGCCTATGAGCGCTTCATGGGTCGCTGGAGCCGTGCGGTCGGCACGGCCTTCCTCGATTGGCTGGCGCCTCCGCGGGGCGCGCGCTGGCTCGACGTCGGCTGCGGCACCGGCGTGTTCACGGAGCTCATTCTCAACGCGTGTTCGCCCTCGGCGGTGACCGCCGTCGATCCCTCACACACCCAGATCGAACATGCCCGCTACCAGCCCGTCGGACAGCGGGCGGAATTCCACGTCGCCGGCGCACAGTCTATGGCGTTTCCGGACGGCACGTTCGATGTCGTCGCTTCCGCGCTGGTCATCAATTTCATCCCCGATCGTCCACAGGCGCTGAAGGAGATGCGCCGTGTTGCGCGGCCGGGTGGCATCGTCGCCGGCTATGTCTGGGACTTCGATGGCGAACGCACAGTGGCCTCGCCACTACGCCTCGCCATGCGCGACATCGGCCTCGAACCGCCTCCGGTGCCCGGCACCGAGGACTCAAGTCTCGACGCTCTGGGCGCGCTGTTTGGGCGCGCCGGACTCGAAGACATCGCCACCCGCGCCATCGACGTATCGATGACCTTTCCCGATTTCAAAGACTTCTGGACCTCGCAAACACCAAGCTTCACTCCGGCAACCAAGATGATCATGGCGCTGTCAGACACCGAACGTGGGCGACTACAGGACGTAGTGCAAGAAGCACTGCCCGCCGGCGCCGATGGCAGCATCGTCTGTTCAGCGCGCGCGAATGCGGTCAAGGCGCGCGTTCCGGCCTGATGCACAGGCCGGACGCTGCGGAATTAGCTAAAGTTCGGATCAGTTGTGCCGCCGGCCGCGGGCCGGGCGGCTGCTGCGCGCCTGCGCCACGTGCGTGAAGCGTGCTTTTCGTCGCGCGCCGGGCCGCGCGTCCTCGACCGCTTCGCGCGTCTCCATGTCCGCGTTGGCGACGGCGACACCGGTGCGCTCGCGGCGCAAGCTCGATGCGAGGCGGCGCCACTCGACGCGCGGCTCGACATGCGGCGGATCGAAGCGGTACGGGCGATGCAGGGCGTATTTCGCGCCGTTGCTGTCGATCCAGCGGAACACCTCGGAGCTGCGCTCGCGGTCGACATGGCCGATGTCGACCGCGCGGCCGTAGCCGTAGCCGCCGACCGCGCGCGAGCCGCCGTGACGCGAAAAGCCGGTGCGCGCCTTGAGGCCGGAGGCGATGCTCTGCCGCCAGTCGTCGCGGAAGCCGCTGACGATCGTCCATTCGATTCCGGCCGCGTCCATCGCCTTGCCGGCGTGGTAGACCAGCTCGCGGAAATCGGGGTCCATGCCGGCGATCACATAGGACTGCAACGTCTTGCCCATGCGGTCGGCGGCGGCGGGATCCTTCCAGCTGAAGTCGCCGCCGCGGTCGCGTTTCATGGGCTGGCGTTGATAGACCTCCCACAGATACCGGTCGATCTCGTCCGTGGTCGGGCTTGCGCGCGACAGCGGCGCGGCGGGTGTTTCGACGGGCACCGTCGCATGATTGGTCGACGCAGGCGCTGCGGCCATTCGCGGCCCATAAGGCGGCTCGGCGGTTGCAGGGCCGCCGAGACTCGCGGTCACGATCGCACGGTCGGCATCGGGCTCCGGCTCATCGCCGATCGGCCGCCGGATCGACAGCGTCCGCACCGTCTTCACCAATTGAACAGTTTCCGCCGCAGCCGATGGCGCCGGAATCGCGGCGGCCGACGCCAGTGAGTATGTCGACGCCGATGCGCGCGTCATCGGCGCGGGCGATTGCTGGGCGAACCATCCCTGGCGGCTCGGCGTTGGATAGGGCGAGGACGCCAACGGCAGCGCCACGAGGATAAAGAAAACCGCTGCCAGCCCCCACGCAAACCGCGTGACGGTGCTGGACATCCGATCAGCCGATGGCTCGGCGAGGGACGCTCGCATTCAGACCGATACCGTTTCTGGGTACCCCTCGGCGCAGATTGCAGGGAAGGCGGGCGGGAATGAGGCGCGACGACCGTTTCAATTGCAGTGATACCGTTAATCTGTGGTGAACGTTATTACCGGGTTAACGGGCTTTTCGGCGGAGCCGGAATGGAACTTTAGATTCACCGCGCCGGCCGGGTGGCAGCAATGTGGCGGGCGCGCTAGGATGGAACCGTAGTTCGCGCCCGGGGATTCTCCGCCATGCACATCATCGACTCGCATTTCCACTGGTGGCCGCGCTCGGTGTCCGAGCGCTTCTGCCGGCGCAAGACCTTCCCCTATGCCCATGCCAACGACCGCGGCGGCTACACCTACCTGCGCCAGGACGGCGTCGATTACATCCTCAACAGCTGGACCGAGTGGTTCGATCTCGACAAGCAGCTCGAGCACATGGACGGGCTCGGCCACCAGATCGATGTCGTTTGTTCAATAGGTCCGTTCTCGGTGTTCTTCTCCGACCTGCCGGGCGAGGAAGGCCGCGAGGCCGCCATCCACTGGAACGAGGAGATGGCGGGCGCGCAGAAGAGATATCCCGGGCGGGTCTGGGCGAGCGCGGCGGTGCCGCTCACCGACACGCGGATCGCCATCGAGGTGCTGGACGACGCGGTCGGCCGGCTTGGCCTGATGGGCGTCAACATGCCGGGCTCGATCGGCGCCGATCCGCGCATCGATGCCGAGCGGCTCGAGCCGTTCTACGCGCGCGTCGCCGAGCTCGGCCTGCCGCTGTTCCTGCATCCGACTGACGCGGTGTTCGCGGACATGCTGGAAGGCTATGACGGCTCGCTGCACCTGAGCCTCGGACGGGTGATCGAGGTCAGCGTCGCGGCGATGCGGCTCGTGCTCTCCGGCATGATGGAGCGGCATCCGAAGCTGAAGGTGGTGATGTCGCACACCGGCGGCGCCCTGCCCTACCAGTCCGGCCGCATGGACAAGAACACGCCGAAGGCGAAGCTGCCGAAGCCCGCCAGCACCTATCTCAAGCGCATGTACACCGACACCGTGTCGCCGCACGCGGCCGGGATGAAATTCGCGATCGAGTATTACGGCATCGACAACGTAATGTACGGCACCGACTATCCGTGCTGGGAGCCGGCGCAGACGCTCAAGCTCCTCGATGAGCTCAAGCTGTCGGCGGAGCACAAGCAGAAGCTGTTCTACGACAATGCGCGGCGCATCCTCGGGCTGCGCGATCCGGCGCCGCCGACGGCGGCGCGCGAACCGGCGCTGGCGAAGTAAGTTCGCCGCCGCATCACTTTCGCTTCACGAACCAATCGCGCAGCACACGGTCGAGCGCGTCGTGCCCGGTCGGGAGTGCCGCCTCATCGACGGTGAGGCCGGCGTCCAGCAGCAGCGGCGCGCATTCGTCGTGCCGGCCGGTGGCGATGCCTTTCCAGCCTTCGATCGCACCATGAATCAGCCAGCCCATGGGGTTGCCGTCATGATCGCGGTCGCGCGCATCGATTGGTGGATGATGCTTGAGCACCGCGCGCAGCATGACGGGATTGCCGTGCCAGGCGGCCCAGTGCACCGGCATGGCGCCATGCTGCGAGCGAGCCGTCACCGGGAAGCCACGCACCAGCATGGCTTCGACGGCCGCGGCCTTGTTGTTGCGCGCGGCGTCCGCCACAAGCCGTGACGCATTGCCCGGCGCTTGCTCGATGAGCGCGGGTGATACCGCGAGGATCGCGTCCGCCGCGGCGAGGTCGCCGTTCCACAGCGCGTCGAGCACGCGATCGAGCGGGCTCGCCCGCGCCAGCAGCAGATCAAGCACCGCCTGATGTCCGTGCTTGCGGGCCACGTCGAACGCCGAGACGTAGAAGCCGAGCGTCCATTGGTAGATGTGTCCGCCGTTCGATGCGGTGTCGATCATCGGAAACCAGTCCTGGCTGACCCGCATCCGGATCGAGCCTGCGTCCTCGTCGAGATGACGGCGAACGCGATCGAGGTCGCCGAGCGCGGCCGCGAGCAGGAGGTCCGAGCGCGCGCCGCGCGCGAGCAGGAATCGCGCGACCTCGGGCCGGTCGCTGACAAGATATTGCGCCGGCGTCGAATGGTGGTCGTCGTCGAGGGCATCGATCTCCGCGCCGTGATCGAGCAGAAGCTCCGCGATCTCAACGCTCGCTGCATAGTGCAGCGGCCGCTTGCCGTCGCCGCCCTTGGCGTTGACGAGGGACGGATCGGACTTGAGGAAGGCGCGCAGCCGGTCGGTCATGTCGAACTTCGCGGCCGACCATACGTCGACCTTGGCCCCGCGCTCGATCAGCGCGGGCATCTGCTCGGGCGTTGCATTCTCCAGAATCCCGAAACCGCCCATCTCCCAGCTCGATTTCGCATTGATGTCGGCGCCGTGCGCGATGAGCAGATCGAGCATCGCGGGGTTGTCGATGGCGCGCTGGATCGCGGGCTGCTTGAAGTCGAACAGCGGTTCGTTGATGCGAACGGCGAGATCCCGATGCGCGTTCAGAAGAGCGCGTACGTCTTCGACGTTGGCATCCTTCACTGCGGCGACGAAAAGCTCCGCCGGAGACTTGGTGAGCGTGTCGATCTTGTTCTTGAGGTTGGCCCAGCTCGCGAACCCATGGCCGCGCGCGATGACCAGTTGAGCGTCCGCGAGCGCGAACTTGTCCGGCGCGGGCGGCTGCGGGTGCAGCGCCTGGACGCGGGCGGCCGCCTGCTCGTCACCGCGCCAGTAGTCACGCGCCAGCGCCTTGGCGAGCTTTCGCTGCTTTTCGAGATTGGGATTGGGCGGCAACGGTTCGATGAAACGCTGCGCGTCCGGCTTGCGGGAGGCTTCTGTCATGACTGACCTTCTTTCACGTTATGCCCGGTGTCCACGAGGCGGGCGGAAAGAAGGGTCGTCGTCGTCAGGCCGTGCAGAGGTCAGGCGGGAGGTTCCCTTTCCGTGGACGGAACGCGTCCTGAACGCGTGCCGCAGCATAACATGGCGGCCATCCGCGCTGCCACCCTCGGCCGGAATGGCGATGGAGAGATTTTCAGCAGCCTGCTAAGGTTCCATGCCGGCGCGCCGGAGACCGGAGCGATCCAAGAAGGAAAACGCAACCATGCAAGTGGCCCATGCCGAAGACTCAACGCAGATCAGCAGCGTTCGCGGCAAGGAGCGGGAGTTCAAGACGCTCCTGATCGGAGAGGACGGCGCGCTCGACAACTTCCGGCTCTACTTCGTGCGGCAGAAGGGCGAGGTCGACATCCCGCGTCACAAGCACAATTTCGATCAGATCCGCATGTGCCTGGAAGGCGGCAAGCAGAACTACGGCGACGGCAAGTGGATCGCGCCGGGCGAGATCGCCTATTTCCCGGAAGGCACGCCCTATGGTCCCGAGCAGAGCAACACCGAACGGCTGAGCGTCACGCTGCAGTTCGGCGGCGCCAGCCGCAACGGCTTCGTCAGCTCGGCTCGCCTGCAACAGGCGATGGACGAGATGAAGGAGTTCGGCACCTTCGAGAAGGGCGTCTTCAAGCGCATCGGCCAGCTGGCGCCGGGCGAGAAGCGCAACCAGGACAGCTATGAAGCGATCTGGGAGCACGTCAACAAGCGCAAGCTCGTCTATCCGAAGCCGCGCTACGGCGAAGCGATCTTGATCAAGCCTGAAGGTTTCGAGTGGGAAGCGTGCGACGGCCAGCCGGGTTTTGCAAAGAAGAATCTCTGCGCGTTCTCCGAACGCAATCTGCAATTCTCGGTGATCAAGCTCGAGCCCGGCGCGCGCGGCGTTCAGCCGTCGCGCGGCGGCATCCAGGTCGGCTTCGTGCGGCAGGGCGCCGGCACCGTCAACGGGCAGGCGTTGCGCAAATACTCGGCGTTTTCGGGCCGGGAGGATTTTTCGCTGGGCTCCGACGACGGCATCGAGGTCCTGCTCGTCGGCCTGCCGATCTTCGCCGAGCAGGCGTCTCCCGAATCGCTGATTGCGGCCGAATAGCGCTCCGTGGGGGAATTAGTTAGCTTTGATGTTCGCGGCCTTGATGATCGGCCACCACTTGTCAATTTCCTCTTTTTGGTAGGTGCCGAGCGCTTCCGGCGTCTGCTGCTCGCGCGGAGGAATTTCCTGCCCGAGATCGGCGAGCCGCTGGCGCACTGTTGGATCGGCCAACGCGCGCACCACGGCATCATTGAGCGTGGCGATCACGTCCTTGGGCGTGCCTTTGGGCGCCCAAAGCCCTCGCCAATTCGAAATGTGGAAGCCGGGCAGTCCCGCCTCGTCCACCGTCGGAATCTCAGGCGCCGCTGTCAAACGGTTCTTGGACGTGACGGCGTAGACCTTGATGCTTCCAGCACGCGCCTGCGGGAGCGAATTGGCCGACGTGTCGAACATCAGATCGATCTGTCCAGCCACAAGATCCTGCATCGCCGGGCCGAGGCCTCGATAGGGCACGAACTGGAATCGCGTGCCGGTTTCCTTCTGGAAGAAAACGCCAATAACGTGCCCGACCCCGCCGGCGCCCGTGGTCCCGGCCGACGCCTTGTCCGGGTTCGCCTTCAGCCAGGCGATCAATCCCTTCAGGTCGTTCGGCGGCATGACCTTCTTTGCCACGATCACGATCGATTCGGTGACCAGCATCGCGATCGGCTCGAAATCATTCAGCACGTCGTAGGGAAGCGAGTAGATCGCGCCGTTGAGGACGTGGGTGGGCCAGTTGCCGAAGCTGAGCGTGTAACCGTCGCCTGCCGCGCGCGCGACCCGGCCGACGCCAATGTTGCCGGCGGCGCCCCCGACGTTTTCGATGACGATGGTCTGCCCGAGCGTCTTTCGCATGTGTTCGGCCAGGATGCGAGCGATGGTATCGCCCGAGCCTCCTGCAGCGAATGCCACGATTGCCGTGATCGGGCGTGATGGATAGCCCTGCCCGCGTGCAATGCGCGAGACCGCCGGCAGCGCGGTAACGCCCGCTGCCAGATGCAGAAATCGGCGACGCAGAAGTTTCATGGCGTTTCCTGTCACATGAAATACAATCGATAGAACGCTGTCAGTGACGCGCGCATCGCTAACCGATTCCCGATCGACACGAGGAATGCTGCCGGCCGATGGCGCTCAACTCTGCAGCCCACGAGGGATTCGGCATGTCCCTCCTGCAGCTCTCGGATTAGACTACATGACACCTGCAATCGAGCGGAAGGGCCGACGAGCGCCTCCGCGCGAATGAGGAAGGATGCCATCGATGCCGATGCCGGTCCGCACCGCCGCCCTCGCGCTGCTGCTGGCGCTCGCCGCAAGTCCGGCGGCCGCGCAGGCGCCGTTCTATCAGGGCAAGCAGCTCAAGGTGCTGGTCGGCTTTCCGCCCGGCGGCGGCAGCGATCTTTACGGCCGCGTCACCGCCGACGGACTGGCGCGCCACGTCGAGGGCAAGCCCGCCGTGGTGGTGCAAAACCAGCCGGGCGCCGGCAGCGTCATCGCCATGAACAACTACGCCAACCGGGTCGCCCGCGACGGCACCACGGTGCTCGTCGGCACCGGCCAGTTGCTGGTGCGACTGCTGCTCGGCCTCGACGGCGCGCGCGCGAAAATCTCCGACCTGCAGGCGCTGGTCGCGACCCCGATGGGGCGCATCACCTATGCCTCGCCGGCAACCGGCTTCAAGTCCACCAAGGACCTGCTCCATCCGCGCGAACCGCTGATCCTCGGCGTGCCCGAAGTCATCTCGACCATCGACGCGGTGCTCGGGCTGACGGTGCTCAAGGCGAACTTCCGGTCCATCACCGGCTATCCCGGCAAGAGCGACGTCCGCCTCGCGCTGCTGCGCAATGAGATCAATCTCGATTCGCAGGCGACGCCGATCTTCGAGCAGAGCGTGCGGCCGACGGTGAAGGACGGCCAGGCGATCCCGCTGTTCGCACAAGGCTTCATGGACGGCGACCGGCTGGTGCGCGACCCGGCGGCGCCGGATGTGCCGTCGGTCGCGGAGGCCTATCGCGACATCCACGGGGTTGAACCGTCGGGGCCGGAATGGGAGTCCTACAAGGCGGTCGCGCGCGCGATCGGCAACGGCGGCAAGATCCTCATGATCCACAGCGATGCGCCGGCCGCGGCACGCACGGCGGTCAAGCGCGCCATCGAGGCGATGATCAAGGATCCCGAGTATCTCAAGACGGCCGAGGCTGTGCTGGAAGGCTACGGCTTCAACACCGGCGAGCAGCTCGAAGCAAATATCGCCGCGATCGGCAGGATGGACGCGGCGTCGATCGCCTGGCTGCAGGAGTTGCTCAGCCGCGACTTCCGCATGAAGTTCAAGTAACCGGCGGGCTTTTCGCGGTCAGTCCGGGGCGCCGCGAAGCGGCGAGCCTGGAATTGATCAACCAAGCCGGGAGTATGGATTCCGGGCTCCGGCCTTCGGCCGGCCCCGGAATGACGACGCTATCAGTTCCGCAGCGTGGCCGGCATCCGCTTCGTCAGAATTTGCTCCGCCTCCTGCGCGATGCGCCGCACGATCTCGCCGGCCGCCGGGACGTCATTGATCAGCCCGGCGTCCTGTCCCATCGACAGCGGCGCCTCGTTGACGTCGCCGCTCTTGCGCGCGGCCTGGATCGCGGCCAGCGCCTGCGCCTGCCGGGAGCGTAACAACCATTCGCGGCCCGCCCAGCGCTCGATGAAGCGGTTGCGCCGCGACCGCGACATCGCGCCCGGCCAGACTTTCCCGGCCGCGATGTCGGGGATTTCCGACAGCGCGGTGTCGTGGCCGTCTGAGTCCACGATCGCCTGCTTGAAGTTCTGGTGCAGCGGCAATTCCACGCTGGCGAGGAAGCGCGTCCCGAGCAGCACGCCATCGGCGCCAAGCGCGATCGCGGCCGCAAGCCCGCGCCCGTCGGCGACGCCACCCGCGGTCAGCACCGGGATCGGCGCGACCGCGTCGACCACCATCGGCGTGAGCACCATGCTCGCCACCCAGCCGACATGGCCGCCGCCTTCGGTGCCCTGCGCGATGATGACGTCGGCGCCAGCCTCGGCCGCCTTCACCGCCTCCGGCACGCCGTTGGCCATGAAGGTGACCTTGCAGCCGGCGTCGTGCGCACGGCCGACATACGGTTTCAAATCCTGCTCGGGCCGCGGCCAGGCGAACGCCATCGCCTTCGGGCGCAAGGCGAGCGCGGCGGCGAACCCCTCCTCGAGGATGTCGAACAGGAGGAAGTTGAGCGCGAACGGCTTGTTGGTGCGCTCGCGCAGCGCCGCGGTGTTGGCGCGGATCTGCTCCCGGTTCATGTAATGGCAGCCCATGGCGCCGCGCCCGCCGGCGTTCGACACCGCGGCGACGAGGTCGGGCGAAACGACCGAGCCCATGCCGCCGAGCGCGATCGGATGATCGATCTCCATCAGGGCGCAGACGGGCGTGCGGATCATGAAAGCTCCTATCGCGTGAGGACCGGACGACTGTAGAACAAGCCTGATTTATCGGTACACTCCCCCATCGCACAATACGGGAAGGGACCTGATCCATGAACGGCGCAGACGTCGTCGCTGAAATCCTCCGCCGCGAAGGCACGGACTTCCTGTCCGCCTATCCGCGCAACCCGCTGATCGAGGCCTGCGCCGCTCTCAACATCCGCCCGATCTTCTGCCGGCAGGAGCGCGTCGGCGTCGGCCTTGCCGACGGCTACAGCCGCATCAAGCGCGGCAAGAAGAACGGCGTGTTCGCCGCGCAGGCCGGCCCCGGCATCGAAAACGCGTTCCCCGGCGTGGCGCAGGCCTATACCGAGAACGTGCCGATGCTGATGATCCCGGCCGGGCTGCCGCTGTCGAAGCACTATCTGAAGCCGACGTTCCGCGCCGCCGACGTCTACCGGCCGGTGACCAAATGGGCGGGGCTGGCGCACAGCGTGCAGGAATTGCCCGACCTGATGCGCCGCGCCTATCAGGCGATGCGCAGCGGCAAGGGCGGCCCGGTGATGGTCGAGGTGCCGAACGAGATTTTCGAGGCCGAGTTCAAGGGTGAGATCGACTACACGCCGGTGCCGGTGCAGCGCGCGGCGCCCGATCCGGACGCGATCAAGGAAGCCGCCCGCATGCTGCTTGCCGCCAAGAACCCGCTGTTGTGGGCGGGACAGGGCGTGCATTACGCGGAGGCCGGCGACCGGCTCGCCGCGCTGGCCGAGCTCCTGCCCGCGCCGGTGGTCGCGACCAATCCGGGCAAGAGCGCGATCCCCGACGCGCATCCGCTCGCGCTCGGCGGCTCGACCCGCTCGCGCTCGAAGATGTTCGCCGAGTTCATGGCCAAGGCCGACGTGGTGATGGCGATCGGATCGAGCCTGACCAAAACCAATTTCGGCCCCGGCGTGCCGCCCGGCAAGACCATCATCCACTCCACCAACGACGCGAGCGACATCAACAAGGAGTACCGCGCCAATCTGTCGGTGGTCGGCGATGCCGCCCTCGTGCTCGACGCGCTGATCGCGGAAGTCGAGAAGCAGAAGGGCGCCGCCCGCGGCGGCAACGCGCTCGCCTCGCTCAAGGAGGAGATCGCATCGGTCAAGAAGGCGTGGCTGGCGGAATGGGCCAAGCATCTCGACAGCGACGAGACGCCGATGAACCAGTACCGCGTGATCCGCGATCTCATGCGCACCATGGACCGCGACAACGTCATCATCACCCACGACTCCGGCAGTCCGCGCGAGCAGCTCTTACCGTTCTGGGAGACCACCAAGGCCGGCTCCTACATGGGCTGGGGCAAGTCCACGCAGCTCGGCTACGGGCTCGGCATCACAATGGGCGCGAAGCTGGCGGAGCCGAAGAAGCTCTGCGTCAATGTGATGGGCGACGCCGCCATCGGCATGACCGGCATGGACATCGAGACCGCGTCGCGCAACAAGATCGCGATCCTCACCATCGTGTTCAACAACGGCGTCATGGGCGCCGAGCGCGACGTGCTGCCGATTTCGGACAAGAAATACGGGACCATGACGGTTGGCGGCAACTACACCAAGGTCGCCGAAGGATTGAACGTGCCGGCGCTGCGGGTGGACAAGCCGGCGAACATCGTGAGCGCGATCAAGGAGGCAGTGACGGTCACCGAGAAGGGCTCGCCGTTCCTGCTCGAATTCGTGGTCAAGGAAGGCCACGACTTCTCGCGCTACAACGTGCCGGGGCTGTGATTCCGTTCTCGTGTCCCGGCCGACGCGACGGCGAAGCCGGAGCGAGAGCCGGGACCCAGAACATTTGCACGACAAGCAAAGAACTCTTCGCAACTCTTGCGCTGGGTCCCGGGTCTCGCTGCGCTCGCCCGGGACACAAGCAACGAAATCAAAACCAGCCGAACTCCGGCACCGCCATCCAGATCAGCCGCAGCCCGAGTGCGGTCAGCACCAGCTGCAGGATCAGCCGGAAGCGCTGCTCGCTGGTGTAGTTCAGCGCCGCCTCGCCGAGCCGGTTGCCGGCCGCGCCGGTGGTGATCATCGCCGCCATCAGCGGCACGAAGCTGCCGATCGCGAAGCCGATGAAGCCGAAGGCGACGAGCTTGGCGATATGCGCGATCACCATCAGCGCGCCGAGGGTGGCAACGTGATTATGCCGGCTGGTCGCGGCGCTGGCGACGAACGGCGCCAGCAGGGTGCCGGTCGCGCTCACGAACACGCCGAGGAAGGTCGTGCCGAATCCGAGGAACGCGAAGCGGCCGCGCTCGGCGCCGAAGCGCCCGAGCTTGGGCAGCCAGGTGACCAGGAGGACGAAGGCGCCGAGGATCGCCTGCAGCGACGTCATCGGCAGCGCCACGAACACCTTGGCGCCAAGGGCGGCCCCGATCGCGGAGCCGATCAGGAACGGCAGCAGCGTGCCGTGCATGACGTTGCGCCACATCGTCACCGTGCGGGCAAAGCCGGTGCCCAGCATCACCACGGTATGCACCGGGATGACGGCGGCGGGCGGCATCACCATCGCCATCAAGGCGAGCAGCAGCACGCCGCCGGCGGCGCCGGTAAAGACGCCGATGAAGGCCGACACGAACGATGCTGCGGTGAGGCCGGCGAACAGGAGCGGGCCGATCTCCGGCGTGAAGAGGAATTCCATTGTTGTTGGTTTTCTTGGCTGGCGTGCTTCGATGATTGTGAGACGAGGCGGACGGCAGGACGAATGGCGATCCCGGCAGAAGTGGTCAGTTAGTGCAGCATCAAGCACTTACGCGCACAACCCCCCGCAAGCGCGCTTACTGAGCGCAATAGGCTTTCAGCCGCGGTTACAAACGTGGGCGAGCGTCTGCGCCTACGATTGATTTGGAGACTGTCAAAGCGATCAGAGAGGATAACGTCATGGCCAAGGTGACGAAGCTGCAAACAAAATCCGCGCCGGATACGCAGTGGACTGACGGGTTGAAGGGGCTGTTCGGACATACCTACGAACGCGACCCGCACGATCCCGAGGGCGCACCCTGCATCCAGTATCAGTTCCGGATCATCCGGGAGGTCCCGGAGGCCGCTACGTCGTGCAACTCTTTTCGTGGATCGATGGCAGCCCGACCGAAGTACGCGTGATGCCGGAAGCGGAGCCTTCTGGGCCCGACCGTCAAACTCTACGCAACGCAGGAGGACTGGCATTTGGCTTACGAAAAGGAATGCAGCCGTCGTCGAACTAATCCCACGAAAGGTTGACAGCGATGACGACATTGCCTGCTGCATTCACGATCAACGAAAACGAGATGATCGAATTCGCCAGCCAGAAGCTTGCGGTCGTTCAGCAACAGATGAGCGCGAGCTATTCGCGCAAATGGCTGGAAGCCATGGCGTGCGATTGCCTGCAAGAGGGGTTGATCGAAACGTTGAAGCTGATCGAGGCGGCCGATGACGGTGACGAAATTGCCGACGCGGCGCTGCGGCGGGTGTACGCCGAAATGTCCGACCGGGGCGAAGAGCCGCCCGCCACGCTGAAGGCGTACGGGATCAGGGCGGTGCTGCACGGTCCGGTCAGGCGCGGGCGCGGGGCGCATACATGGTTCGATCATTGGCGGCGCGATATCGGCATCGCGGTGCTGGTCTTTTTGGTCAGCGAACACTTCGGGCTGTCTTCCACACGGAACCGGGAGCAGAGACGTGCAGGGCAGCTATCAGGCTCTAGCGTCGTTTCCGCCGCCTTTGGTCGGCGTCGCACGAACATCAGCGAGAAGACTATCGAGAACATCTGGGGCAGGCTGCGGCGTCCGGTAATTGCCTTTGTGATCAATAATATAGCTGGGAGGTAAGAGTCCCCATCCGTCGAGGTTGCGGAGCACTATGCGCGTGCCGCCGCAGGAAGGCGGCCCAAATGAAATACATCGTGCTGGACGAAGCCGGTCCGCCGTGTCCGCGCTGCTCACAAGCGACGCAGGTACGCGAGCATGCGGCGATCACGGAGAAACACACAAGGCGGCAACCGTTTTATTATTCGCGCTGGTACCGCTGTCTGAATCCAAATTGCAAAACGACGCTGATCATGCCGGAGCAATACAAGGTCTGGAATTTGACCGAGGCGGAGCGCGAACGGCTCAGGCTCGTGCTGGAGCAATTGGGCGAAGCCGCAGACCTCGAAACACTTTACCCATGCGACGGACGGAACTGGAGCCCGTGAATATGTCTGGCGTCCAGACACATTGCGCCAGAAACGATGTCTGTGTGCCAGACATCGTTTCTGAACAGACGATTTACCGCGCCATCATCGAGCACCTTCGTCGGCGCGGAGTGCCGAACCTTGTGTACGTTCACTGTCCGAACGGCGGACTCCCGATCGAAGACCGAGGCGGCGATCTTCGTAGGTTTGGGTGTCCGTCGCGGTGTTTCCGACCTGCTGCTGTGGCATCGAGGCCGGTCCTTTGCGCTGGAATTGAAGGCCGAGAACGGTCGCACCAGTGCAGCGCAGCGGGAATTTCTGGCCGACATGGAGCGAGCCGGAGTCCTGACCGCCGTCGCGGTCGGGCTCGATGCGGCGCTGCGCAGGCTGGAAGAGTGGGGCCTGCTGCGCGGGCGGGTGCAATGACCGGCGAGCGCAGGGAGAGATCGAAATGATCGGACAATCGGAATGGGACGCCGACATTGACAACGCCAAAGCGTGGGCACAGGTCATCGGGCGGCTGCTTTGGTGCGTGCCGGGGCCGCTTTCGCGTATGTTCGATAGGGTTTGGCCGGTATATCAGCGGGCTTCTTGCCTGACTTACAATATTCGATCCATTCGTCTTGAGATTTCAAACCGAGATTGCGCGCGAACGCGCGCGCTTTCTTGAAAGATCGATATTGACGTGAGCGTGTGGAGACCGCTGCCGCTCCCGAGCCAGTCGCGCCAGCCGGGCCAACCAGCGTCCGCGTATATATTATCTGGACGCAGCAGGGATGTCGGCGGGCTTCTTGCCGGACTTACAATAGTCGGACCATTCACGGTGAGATTTCAAACCAAGATTGCGCACGAAAGCGCGCGCTTTCTTGAAAGATCGATATTGACGTAAGAACGTGGCGACCTCCCCGGTACCGAGCCAATCGCCCAAGCCAGCCCAACCATGCTTTCGCATATGTACCGCGTGGATCAGCCGGAATGTCGTCGGGCTTTTTGCCTGACTTGACAATAGTCGCGCCATTCGTGTTCAGATTTCAAACCGAGGCGGCGCACGAAGGCGCGGGCTTTTTTGAAAGATCGATACTCTCGTAGCCGAGGCGCAATCGTGCCAGTCCCGAGCCAATCGCCCTATCCGGACCAGCCATCTTCCGCGTATGTTCTATTTGGATTACCCGGAATGTCGTTTGGCTTCTTGCCGGACTTACAATAGTCGATCCATTCGTCTTGCAGATTTCAAACCGAGATTGCGCACGAACGCGCGGGCTTCTTTGAAAGATCGATACTCTCGTAGCTTAGGCGCGATTGTGCCAGTCCCGAGCCAATCGCCCATATCCAGCCCAGCCAGCTTCCGCGTATGTTGTGTGCGGATGAGCCGGAATGTCGGCGGGCTTCTTGCCGGACTTACAATACACCCTCCATTCATGCTACGATTTCAAACCGAGACCGCGCACGAACGCGCGCGCTTTCTTGAAAGATCGATATTGACGTAAATGCGTCGGCGACCGCGCCGGTCCCGAGCCAATCGCCCAATGCCAGCCCAGCCAGCTTCCGCGTAGACTGTGTTCGGATTAGCCGGGATGTCGGCGGGCTTCTTGCCGGACTTACAATAGTCGTTCCATTCGTCTCGAGATTTCAAACCAAGACTGCGCACGAACGCGCGCGCTTTCTTGAAAGGGCGATATTGACGTAGCCGGGGCAACCCTGCCAGTCCCGAGCCAATCGCCCATGCCAGACCAGCCAGCTTCCGCGTACACTAGATCTGGATAAGCCGGAATGTCGGTGGGCTTCTTGCCTGACTTACAATAGTCGAGCCATTCGGCACTAGATTTCAAACCGAGGCGGCGCACGAAGGCGCGGGCTTCTCGAAAGATCGATATTGACGTAACTGGTCGGCGATCCGTGCCAGTCCCGAGCCAGTCGCCCCAGCCGAGCCCAACCAGCGTCCGCGTATATCCTATAAGGATTACCCGGGATGTCGTTTGGCCTCTTGCCCGACTTAGAATATTCGCTCCATTCGGCGAAAGATTTCAAACCAAGGCCGCGCACGAAAGCGCGAGCGTCCTCAAAATTTCTCCAATTCGCGCGTCCAACGCTTTCCCAAATCCGTGTCGAAATGGCTTCGGCAAAATCGCCAAGCTTCATTTTCATCCCTACCGGGATGTCGCCCTCAATCTCAACAATCTTGCCGCTAGATACACGCCCGTTTTCAATCGCTCTAAACTCATCCGCGATGCGCTCATCTTGAGTTGAGAGGGCCGTGAGTGGTCTGTGCAACTTGCCGGAATGCCGTTGTCTCGGCGAATGTTTCAAAATCCATTTTCTCGGGCACAACGAGCGGAACAACGATGTAGCCGTATTCTTTCCCTTCATATCGCCGCAGTGCGCGCCCCGCAGCTTGAACGATGTCAACGCGGCTCTGCTTGGGATCAGCAAACATGACGCAGTCGATTGCGGGAACGTCGACGCCCTCAGTCAGGCAGCGCGCATTAGTCATGAGCGCGCGCTTGTGAACCACAAACTCCCGTAATAGGTCGCTGCGCTGCCCCGCTGTCTTTTTGCTCGAGATATGAAGGTTGGTCGTCTTTGGGCCTAAGCTGCCCATTCGATTGAGCGCGTCTTGCTGTTCCCGAAAGCGATCTGCCCCGCGAATGCTCCGATGAAATGAAATCGCGTGTTTGACGCCGTGCCATTTGTAAATCCGCTTGAGCGCAATCCCGGCAGCAATGGCTTGGGCCTCGGCCTCATCCAGGTCGCGTGAGTTCAGATTGAGGATACGGTTCTTGATCGATCAACTCCCGAATGTGACCGTCGCTGACCGTCATGGTCAGGATTTTGTAGTCGGTGATGATGCGCTGCTTGATCGCTTCTTTAAACGATAATTGAAAGAACCTCGCTCCGTAGTCCTTCTCATTATCCATAGAGAGGACATCGCTGCGGTCGCCTCGAAACACTCGTTCGGTCGCGGTCATGAAGACACGACGTTGTATTTTTATTTTCTTGTCACTCAGAAGTGTCGCAAAGGTCTTGGAATGCACACCCACAGTCTTGTGCGCTTCGTCAAGGATGGCAAGGTCGAACTTTATGCGAGCCTTTCGTGCCGCCGCAGCCAGCTTGCCACTGCTTTGATAGGTCGTGAATACGATCTTGGGTCCACTGGAGCGGGCGCGAAGCAGTGCCGCAATCTCATTAGTGTCAGTGTGCGTGGGCAGACCGAGGTCATAGACCTCGCCAACAAATTCGTCGCGCTCAAGGTTGCCGACTGTCTCATCGCTGCAAACACAAAGCCAATCTGGTTTGATGCCGTGCGCAAGAAACTCACGGGTCCAATCGGTGAGGCTCTGGCGCACCAAGGCGAGGCTTGGCACGGCAACGAGAATGGTCTTGGCCTTTAATGCCTCAGCGATCCAATAGGCTGTAAGGCTTTTGCCAGTCCCGCACGGCATGATCAGCCGACCACGTGCCGCGCCATCACGGACGAAGTGGGTCTTTGCAGCCGCGACGGCGGCGCTCTGATGGGGCCTCGGCGTTCGAGCCTTCGGTGCCGCGCTTCTGCCTTTCAGTTTTCCGACGATTAGGCTCCAAGCCTCTTGATCGAGAGACTGCCAGCGGTCGAGGCCAATCTCCGTCGTGTTGCGCATCAGGTGGCGTTTGCTGACGGGTTTTGATGCCGTGTGTGCGACAACCGCCAACTCGATATTGCTGCATGTATTGAAAGCAAGGCTCGAAAACGTGCCCAGCTCTCTGCGGGTTAAGGGCTTGTCGTGCTGGCTGCGGAATTTTGACTGGATTGCCCAGTATTTCCCGTGACGCGTTCGGGCTATGAAGTCGATGCCTTCATCGAGGGTTGGAAGGGCGAGAAGTTTGCGCACGTCCGGCGGCACTTCGCGAAGGGTCCAGATGTGTGCCAGCTCTGATTGATATTCTGGGACGGTTTGAAGATAGAGTTGGGTCAGGCGTTCAAACACAACGCCCTTCTCGCTAGTGGATGAAAGTCTTTTGGTGCCTTCCCAGAACTCGCTCCAAGAGGCGCAAGAGGCAATGAAACGATCTGGCCGAAGCATTCGATTTCCCTGAAAAAAGCTACCCCACATTGGTGGGCGAGAAATATTCGCGATTGAAATTCATAAGCTCTGCTTTTGGCAACAACGCTTTCTTAGCCCAAGCCGCATTGGCCACTTATAGCAAAATTTTGGCATGAATTCGCATGTGGCTCCGAGCGTCCGCCTCCTATATGTGATGCGAAAACGATAGAGAGTTTACCCAACGAGGCACGTTTTTCGTCTTGCTGGTTGAGTGGCCGCCGTGTTGACCGGATTGGCCTCGGAATATTGAGCAAGCAAATGAAATGCATCGTTATTGCCGGAGCACTGCTTGCGACCACCGTCGTTTCGACACCGCGCCTCCCGGTGCGCGGCACGAAGCGCCAATCCCGGCATTTCAAAAACGGAGCAAGCAAATGTCAACCGCGAAAAATACTCTCGGCATCTCGTAACCACCGGCCTTGTCACGCTATATCTGATCTTTCTGTTCGGGGGGAAGGCCGATACCACACCATCTTGTCGGTCTGACTGGACACTATGCGCGGACAACAGCGACATGGCGAATAATTATGGTGGCTGGTCCCGCGCACAGGTCGACTGCAAGTTCGCAGCGAATGATCTTGCAAGGTACGGCACGCCTCAGTGGCCATTCCTGCCATTCTCATCGGCCACTCGCGATACCGATTACAGCACCGGCATCGCGACGCTGATCGAACGCGATGCGAGGTCCAGAATGGCTACGGTGCGTGGGCGCGCTCGCGCGTCGATTGCCAATACGATCTGCGCACCCAAACGGTGCTCAACGTCAGCATCAGCGAACGATGACCCTTCGACCCTGCGGCCTGCGGGCCGCAGTACGAAGCCCCTCCCGGCGGTTCACAACCAGCTAAGGAGCAAGCAAATGGAATTACTAGACCGGCCCACTAAACCCGGAATGAAATCACGCATCACCGACGAGATGTATGCTCGTATTCCGGCCCTGCTGGAACAGGGCATGACCACGGCTGACATCGCCGCGATGTACGGCGTCACACTCGGCACGCTGAAGGTGCAGTGCTGTCGGCGCGGCATATCGCTGCGCAAAGGCGGGCCAAGGCCCAAGCGTTCCCACCTGCTGCCGCCACTCAGCAAGGACGCAATGAGATCGCTGCGAGAGGCCACGCGAGCGATGGGCAAGGACAGCACGGCGCGGCTGGTCAGCGACCTGCTGGAGAAGATCGCCAGCGACAATCTCTACAAGGCGGTGCTGGACGAGGAAGCCGCATGATGATCCACGCGCCGAGAGCAAAAGGGGAGCAAGCTGATGGATACGAAGATGGAAGAACTGGTCAGGCGGACCGTGAATTGGGCTCACATACAGCACCATGTCAGCCAGAAAGACTTCATGGGCAGATTGCCGCTGATGCTCATGTCAGTCATTGACGCGGCAGCAGCCGATGCATTGCAGCATGTTGTCACCGACGACCTTTCTCAGGTGGAGGTTCTGCGGCGGTCGAATGACTTACTCGAACGTTCAATCTCTTACGTCACCCTGCTTTGACATGAATGAACTCGAACGTCGAAACGCCACCAACGGCGGGAGGCTGATCGTCGGCAACCAGTTTGCCGCCATCCTGCCCAAGACCAAGGGTTACACGAACTTGGCTGACCGTGCGCAGAAGAACACCATCGCGCAAATCCGCCACGCCATTCGAGAGCAACAACGATGACCATGACCCAAGGCGAATGGAAGATCGCGCACGAGCAGCACGTCAAGCTGGTGCGCGCTCTTATGGCCACGCTCGACAGAGAGAACCCAGACTTACATTTGGTGCTGATCGCATTTGCGGAAGTGGCCGTAAAATTTCTGCCGCCGGACGAGCCGGACCGGACCGCAATGAGTGAAGTGTTCATCAGGTATTTCCACTATGTAGCTTCGGGAAAGGCATAAGACTGACGTGCCGCGCTACTGGAAACCGCTGGCGCAAGATCACGCGGGCAGAACGGCGACCAGCGCAATGAAGATCACGACCTCGACGCTCGACCATGTGCCACTCGCGCACCGCCTGACCGGGGGCGGATCAGTCCTGCTCATCGAGCGGCGGCTCACCGCGTTCGTCCGCCATCTTGCTGCACGCCTCGCTCATGTCGCGCCTGATCTGCGTCACCACCGCGTCGATGTTGCGCCTGACCACCATGTCACGCGAGCAACGCGCGCGCCATCCCACACAAATGCGTCAGGACCATGCCGCACATCGCGTCGAGCAGTTCGTTGACATCCTCACGCCGCACCAGGTTGCGCCGCTTCTCCTCGATCCGTGATGCGCAGCAATGCCGCCTTGGCCGAAGCATGTTCTGCATCCGCCTCCGAGCGCGGCGACCGCCGATGCTCCTCGCGCAGGTGCGTCAAGTAGCGCAACCGGCATTGGTCCTGATCGTAAACGCCGCCGCGTTTTTCAATGACGCCCTCCGCTGTCAGCTTTGCGATGTACTGCCGGGTGCAGCCGAGATGTGTCGCCAATGCGCTTGCGCTGACCAACGCAGGATCGCGCGCCGCCCGGTCGCGCCGCTTCGGTCGATCATCGTGCGTCGTCCTCACCACTTCGGTCATGGCAGGTTCTCCCTGCGCGCCAGCATACACGTCTGGTCCGCAACGGAACCACGGTTTTCCAGAAACCTGAATATGCGGAACCATCGCCGTTGCGCGGTCACCGCGTTTGCATTCCGGCCCTCGAAGGACCCAAAACACAGAGGGGGCACGGTGTCGAGCGCCGCATCGTTGCTGCACGCACACCATCGCATCACATTCATCGCCTCGACGCGGACACGCATGGGTGGCGAGCAGGTCCGCTTTCGGGGGCAAAGCAGACATCCAAAAACGAGGACGTCATGTCTGCTTCTGATCGAGGCTGTGTGAAAACTCATACATCGGCGAAATGCGGAGAATACAGATTCTCCAACACGGTATCGAGCTGGATGCAGGCAGTATGAGTTAGGGCCTGTCTTCAGTTGAGCAAAATCATAGCGGAGGCAGCTGGACGCCGGCGAGGAAATTTCTGGCGAGCTTGTCGTAGCGTGTGGCGATAGCTCGAAAGTGCTTGAGCTTGTTGAAGAAGCGCTCGATGAGATTGCGCTCGCAGTAGAGTGCGAAGTCGCAATCCCGCGGGTTTTTGCGGTTGGCTTTCGGCGGAATGACTGGAGTGATCGCTCGCTCGAGTGAGGGCATTGATGAACGGATCGGCATCGTAAGCCTTGTCGGCAATCAAGGCGTCGGGATCGGCGGCATCAATGAGGGGCTCTGCGCAAGCCAGATCATGAGCTTGGCCTGGCGTGAGCATCAAGTGGACGGGATTGCCGAGCGCATCGACGAGAGCGTGGATTTTGGTGGTCAATCCGCCGCGCGAGCGGCCGATCGCTTGTTCGCCGTTTTTTTCGTGCCCCGGCGCTATGCTGGTGAGCCCGCACAATGGTGGCGTCGATCATCATGTATTCGTTGTCGTGGTCGCTGGCCAACATCTTGAAGATGCGCTCAAAAACTTCACTCTTCGCCCACCGACTGAAGCGCTGATGAACGATTTTCCAGTCACCGAAACGCTCCGGCAGATCGCGCCAAGGAATGCCGGCTCGATAGCGATATAGAATGGCTTCGACGAACAGCCGATTATCCGCTGCGGTGCCGCCGACATGGCCTTCGCGGCCTGGAAGAAAATCCTTGATCCGATCCCATTGGTCGTCTCGAAGCGCGTAGCGTCGCATCGGTCAGCCCCTCCTTAGGCCGACCGCCCATGAATCACTCAATTGCTGATTTGGGAATCCCCAACGAAGACAGGCCCTAGTCTCTCATGATGCGCAATTTCTCAGAGATGTTCTAAGCGCGCGGTGGTCGCTCGAGTTTTCGCACGGTGTGGGCCCAAAGCGATCATGCTTCCCAGCGTGAGCGCGTTAGTTGAGATGCTATTGCCAGAACAATTGCCACAACAACATCACCACGAAGGTGACGGCTAAGACAATGGATAGCATCGACAACACGACGAATAGAAGTGGCATGGCGAGCACCATTCTGATTTCTGCAGATTGGTGCATATTTAGCTTGTCATTATCATACGGCTTATCGATCAGCCATAGAAGAGAAAACGGCATTCGGCATCAACGACCAACAAAAGTAACGAGAGTAACCGAATACTCGCGTTTAAATCGCCCAACGGTTGTGCTTCAATAGTTTCCCGATAGAGGGGCTTGCCTAAGCATGACGGCATGGAGCCCAAACCGCCGCCTTATCTTCGCGATTGCGGGGGTCGTTTCGCTTGTGACGTTGTTTGCGTGTGCGACCGCGTGGGCAGCCGAACCGAAACGAGTGATGGTGCTTCACTCTTTCGGCCGAGATTTCAAGCCATGGAGCGAATATGCGAGAGAAATCCGCACCGAACTGGTTCAGCAATCACCATGGGCTCTGGACATAACTGAACATTCGCTGGTTACAGCCCGCTCCGGTAATGAAGACCCTGAAGGTTCCTTTCGTTCAATACCTCGGTGCACTCTTTGCCGAACATCCGCTCGACTTGATTGTGTGCATTGGCGCGCCTGCGGCCGCTTTCACGCAGCGGCATCGGCATGACCTCTTTGCCAATACCCCAATGGTGTTCACGGCGGTGGAGGAGCGTCGAGTTCCGCGCTCGGTTCTCTCGGACAACGTCTCCGTTGTTGCAGCCCGGATCAACCATTTTGCTGCCCTGGAGAATGTGTTGCGAGTATTGCCGGACACCAAAAATGTGATGGTGGTGGCCGGTACTTCTCCCACTGAAAAGTTTTGGAAGGACGAGATAGCCAAAGCGGCTGAGCCACTGACAAACCAGCTTACGCTTTCGTGGACCGATCATTTGTCATTCGAGGAGCTCCTGAAACAGGCTGCCGCGCTACCATCACGGTCCGCGATCTTCTGGGAACTAATGATCGTGGATGCGGCGGGCGTTGTGCACGACGGTAATACGGCGTTGGCAAGGCTTCACAAAGCGGCCAACGCGCCCATTTTTTCGCATAACGAGTCCTTCTTCGGACGGCGAGATTGTCGGGGGCCCAATTCTCCTGGTGGCCGATATCAGCCGACAGACAGCCGCTGTTGCTGTTCGCATCCTCGGTGGCGAGAAGGCGGGCGACATCAAAATCCCACCCATCGGATTCGCAACGCCGAAGTTCGACTGGCGAGAAATGCAGCGCTGGGGAATCAGCGAAAAGAACCTCCCACCGGGAAGCGAGATTTACTTTCGTGAACTGAGGGCTTGGGAGCGGTATCGTGCGCAGATTCTGGGGATCTGCGGTGCGCTCCTGGCGCAGACAGCGTTGATCGGTTGGCTGATCTACGAGCATCGACGTCGCCACGTTGCGGAGGTCATGGCGCGTCATTCCATGGCCGAGCTGAATCGTATGAATCGCATCGCGACAGCGGGGGAGCTGTCAGCCTCATTCGCGCATGAGATCGGTCAGCCCTGACGAGAATTGTAACAATGGCCAGTGATGCACGACGCTGGCTCGAAAGGGAAAAGCCAGATATAGACAAAATGAAAGCCGCGTTGAACCAACTTGAGTTTGCTGGCCATCGCGCAAACGACATCATCGTAAATATCAGTTCGATGTTTAGAAAGGATACGCAAGACAAATCTTGGATCGATATCAATAAACTGATCGGGACTGTTTTGGAGTTAGTCTACATCGATTTGCAAAAACATCAGATTGAACTTGAAATCGGGGCTCGACGTTCAACTTCAGCCTGTGCTTGGCAATGGAGTCCAGTTGCAGCAAGTGATTCTGAATTTGATCATGAATGCCATCGATGCCATGCGGTCGGTACAGCCACGAACTATGTCAATAAAATCCAAACTGAACGGGCACGACAGTGTGCAAGTGTGAATCGAGGATACTGGGGTGGGAATTGATCCCGCCAACCTCAATCAAATCTTCAAGCCACTGTTTACAACCAAAGACCATGGCATGGGGATGGGTCTTTCCATCTGTCATTCGATCATCGAAGGCCACGAAGGCAAGATTTGGGTGACCGCTGGCAACAAGGGCGGCACCATTTTCCATTTTGAATTGCCGACGAAAGCCGTCTGACACTTTGGCGTACGAATGAGCTTTGCATAGTTTTTTTTTTTTTTTTTTTTTTTTTTTTTTTTTTTTTTTGTGCGTTCTGGCCCGAAGATGGGGTAATCGGCCGGCCAGCTTGTGGATAGCTGAAGATTTTGGGTGCTGCGCTTCAGGCTGATGGTGAAACGAGGTCCGTGGTACGGCCTCAAGCATCAGAAGGAGAAGCGCAGCATGGACCATTTTGCTGGACTGGACGTTTCGGTCAAGGAGACGAGCGTCTGCATTGTGGATGACACGGGCAAGATCGTTCGGGAAGTGAAGGTGGCGAGCGAACCCGAGGCACTGCTGTCGGTGCTGTCGAACCCGGCCTACCACTTCAAGCGGATTGGATTGGAAGCCGGGCCGCTGTCGCAATGGCTGTTCAGCGCTCTTGCCGAAGCAGAGTTACCGGTGGTCTGTGTTGAAACGCGGCACATGCAGGCGGTGCTGAAGGCGCAGATCAACAAGACCGACCGCAACGATGCGCGCGGCATCGCGCAGATGATGCGGGTGGGGCTTTACCGTCCGGTGCATGTGAAGACGTTACGCAGTCAGAAACTGCGGATGCTGCTGACCCATCGCAAGCTTCTGCAGTCGAAGGCGATCGCCATCGAGAATGATCTGCGCGGTACTTTACGCAACTTCGGCCTCAAGGTCGGAATAGTCGGGAAGGTGAAGTTCGAGGCACGCATCAAAGAGCTGGTCGAGAACCTCCCTGACCTGGCGGCACTGGTCGAACCGCTGCTCATTGTCCGGCGAGTGCTACGCGAACAGATCATCATCCTGCATCGCCGCTTGCTGGCCATCGTCCGGGATGATGAGGTGTGCCGGCGCTTGATGACGACCCCTGGTGTCGGTCCCGTGGTGGCGCTGACCTATCGCGCCACGGTCGACGTGCCCGCTCGGTTCCGCAAATCCAAGGCAGTCGGGGCGGTGTTTGGGCTGACGTGCTCCAAGTATCAATCGGGCGAGATCGATCGCAACGGCAGAATATCACGCTGCGGAGACGAGATGATGCGGGTCATGCTCTACGAAGCAGCTCAGAGCATGCTGCATTCGAAGAAATGGTCGTGGCTCAAGGCCTGGGCGATGCAGATCGCCAGGCGCCGTGGGATGAAAAAGGCGATCGTGGCGCTGGCGCGCCGGTTGGCCGTGATCCTGCACCGCATATGGGTTGATGGCACCGAGTTCCGCTGGACCCGGGAGCAAGCCGCAGCAGCAGCATGAAAACCGCGCAGGATCAGATCCAATAGGAGGAAACTCGAGCTCCACCGAGCCGGTGGAATGATGTCCCTCGCGGGACGATGGATGGGGTGAGATCGTATGTCCGCTTGGACCTGTCGTTACACTGACGACAAGGCCGACCCAAAGATTGTTCCACCTCGTCTTCGAATCCCATGATGGAAGGGCCTTGGTGCCGATTCCGAAGAGAAGCGCGAGCCCGTGGGCGACATCAACACTGTAGCGGGTGGATAGTCTGAAAGCGCTTGACCCTGAACGGCCGATTAGAGAAGAGAAGCGCGAGCCCGTGGGCGACATCAACACTGTAGCGGGTGGATAGTCTGAAAGCGCTTGACCCTGAACGGCCGATTAGAGAAGCGGACATAAAGCGATTTCCGCTCATACGTCTGCTTTCAAGGGTAAAGCGGACGTAGCAAATCTATGAGTACACGCCCTAGGTGATTGAACATTGAGTTAGACGGTTATGGGGTCGAGCCTCCCGATCCTGAAACGCTGTCACCGCTGCGGTGCTTCTCTTGCTCTCGTGGGCAAAGCTCACCGCTGCGTAGTTCACAAGCCAGTAGTTCACAAGAGTAGTTCACAGCCGAGTAGTTCACAGCCTGCGAGTAGTTCACAGAGCGGTGGTGCTGGTCGCTATCGTGATGCTGATGCTAGGCGGGAGTATCGCCGCAGATGGATGGCAGCCCGTAGGGCAATGCAGCGGGCAGCCAACAAAAGGGCAGCATCCTAGCTAGGACTAAAAAGCCCGCACCCTTGTTTGCCGCGTGGGTCGAAGCGTGGGTAGGATTGCCGAAAGGGCAAATAACCTAGCAATATCAATAGGACAGCGCGGACTATGTCTCCGCCCGCCCTCACAGACAGGCTGCTTTGCCAGCTTGCTGGCTGGCTGCCTGATGAAGTGCTGGCACTGTCAGTGCCTTATGCCTGCCTGTCCATCCTGTGTCCTGTGAGGGGCTGCTGTTGCGCGAGTCTCGCTTCGACGTGGAGCACAGCAGCGAGCACCCTCCTGCCGCCTGCCCTGCCATCCGGTTAAGGGACCGCTCTCCAGTTTGACTCACTGGGACCCTTAGGCCCCAGCCCCCGAGGGGAATAGGGGGAGGGGGGTGCTGACTTTGGCGTGTGCCGCTAGGTGCCTATGCCAAAAATCACAAAAGTAGAATCTGCGATGTTAACTGCTTAACGATCAGACAGACACACGACTCAAAAATACAAAAACAAACTGGCAGCGTGTTAACGCTTAACGTGTCCATTAGTGGACACCTGCCGGGGAAGTCTAAGGTGGTCCATGTGGACCACCTGCCCCCCAGCCGCCGCCTTGGCGGCAGCCTTGGCTCTTTCACGGGGCGTGTTCCTTCTCCCGGTGCAGGCGTTGGAATTCTCCCCTTTGGCGGCTGATAGCAAATGTTTGGCATGAATTAACATTTTATCCGAGCGTTCCGCGCACTACATATGCCGCGTAAACGATAGTGACCCAACGAGACGCTTTTTTCGTCTTGTGGTCGGCTTACTTAACAGTGCGATTGGAGTCAGCGATGAAGAACCATGGGAAACTGATTGTTTCCGCCTTGGCAGTATTGGCAGTAGTCCTCGGGGCGTCATCGAACGCAATCGGTCAGCACGCAATCGGTAAGCAATATGTCCCTCCGAACTTGCAAGAGGACAACATAACGAGAAGAACCCCGCGCACTCCCGGCTTACCGAGCGACTACATCCTGCTCTCGCCTGGCGGCAGTCGGATTCTCCGTTTTGATTTTCCTATAGCGCGGATTAGTATTGATGATCCCGACCTCCTCGATGCAGAATTTAAAGAGACCACCGTTCTTTTGAAGGCGACACCGACGATGGGAGTAACTCGATTGATAATTCAGGGTCAAAAGGTGGTAGGAACAGAGTTAAACGAGCGTCTCTTATTCCATGCTTTGGTAGGCATCGGAACCCGTATTGAAACAGTTATTGGAAGAACTGCTAATATTTATGACTGCACACCTGGATGTATACTGACGCCGGGCCGCGAACCGAGAGAACCTGATCAGATTGTTGAACACAGAGGCTCCCCACAAACTTTTCCGCCTCCGCCACCCCCGCCATCAAGACCCCCGCCATCGAGAAGTGAGTACCAACTGATTCGCCCCTGCGATGGCATCTCGCCAAAGCAAATCCCCCGGCTGTTACACCGGGGGACTTAAGTGTGCGGGCTGGCAACCATGCACGGGCATAATGAGTCACTAAACCGCCACGGTGGACCGCTGGTTGCCTTTCGGGGAGCATCCGGCTCTCGCACTAACCGAATGGAGAAGACCCCACCGTTGCGGCATGTGCCGTTGCTGCCCACATGATACGGGGCGCGGTCCTGATTTCAGCAACACCCTCGCCCTTCACATCCTCGTGCAAATCTCCCGGCTGTTATACCGGGGGATTTAAGTGTGCGGAGCCCCCAGATGTAGCGGCTGGTCATGCCGCCGGAATTGCCGTTCAATCCGGCCATGGTCAGCGAAAGGCACCGTGAGGCTGATCCGGTCGCGACGTAAACGCGGGGGCGACTATGCGAATAAGGGAAGCATTTGCGACTAGCTATCGCGAGACAAAGGAGCAGTTAAAGACGCATGGAATTGACCTACGGGTGTGGCGCGGCCTGTTGGTGCTTTGCTCGTTGTTCTCGGGCGCATTCTTTATCTACCAAGACTTTGGGAAAGTTAATCCGATCATTTCATTCGTCGCTGGTTGCATCAGTCTCCTGCTATTGTTTTTAGTCATTGTAGGGAGCTTCTTTGGCGGATTTTTCTCGCGTTGGCAACAGTCAGCATGTTCATTGAAGAAAAAAAGAAAAAGAAAACCATATCTGACGGGAAGGCCAGCGATAGGCGCGGCTCTGATGGCATTTTATTGGGCCTTGTTGGGGACACTCGGCATTCTGATCCTGCTGAGAATTCCGATAATCGGGCATCAGCTTGGTTACTTGATAAGCAGCCACCATGACCTAAACGTCCCAAAGGGGCAGACTGCTGGCGAATCACTCGCACCCGCGGCAACCGTGCGGAGCTTGTCGGGTTTGTTACGGTGGCCGATGAAAAGTCAGCCATCAAGGCCGCGATAGAGAATTTCAAAATCGCCGATCCGGAAAAGCAAAAGCGATTGGTCGCAAGACGCGACGATTAGCGCGGTTGAAAATCATTGTGCGAGGAAGCGAAAGTGAAAGTCATTTGATTTCATCATTTGCAGACCGTCACTGTTGCATTTGTCGAATTTGATTGACCCTCGCTGATAAACCATCTCGCAAGCCTTCTTTACCCATTCTGTTCTATCTCTCGAAATTTTGTCGGCTACGGCGGCATCTGCTGCATGGGAAATCGCTCCGGGAACGGTAAAATCGCTCATGAAGCGAACGGTAACACCTATCGACCCCTTTTCAACAAGTGGGCCTGTCAACCGTTCTCCCTGCTGGCCGATTATCGCCTTACATTGCTCGGTTGCGTAAATGGGTACGGCATCAAGACTTCAATCGAATAAACTCCCGCGTTCAAAGGGGCACCTTGGAAAGAGAAGCGCTGCTGGCTTTGAAAATGCCCCGATTGGACGCTCACCTTTGCCTGCCCCTCATACCCAGTCTGTCGCCTTGACACCGTTAGCATTAATTCCGTCTCATCCGGCAAGTTGGTGGTGCCAACTATTGTCGGATTATCGTACGAACCGCTTGTCGTTACCGTGAACCGGGGTTCGAGTAGGTCGCCCCGGATCGCCCCCTGCTGTCGTCCCGTAGCCGGAGGCTCTCCCGGCTTGGTCGCTGGAGGATACCGAACGGCCATCTCCCCAAATGCAACGGATGGGAGTGCGAGCAGAAACAAAGCTATCCGGATGATTCCAGCCATCGACGAGCCCCTCATGACGATTGAAACTCAGCTAGCATTCTACCTAACCCGCTAATGCCCAGCGGGGCAACCTCGATAAGATGCTGGTGCCGGAGTGTTTAAGACTGCACTGCTCCTATTCGCTGACATGTGGAGCACGCTTGGTTATCTGATCTTCTTGGGCTTCATAGGCTTCTTTTTGGCATTCTTCCCGCTTCTAATGCTCTGGCACTGGCGGACGCTCATTCCAGCGGTTGCCGATTATCTCCGCACCGGAAATTTTGGAAGTGATCGACAAGGCGGCGTTGATCCAACAGTGGGGCGCTGATGTAAAACGTGCTCTGGCTTGCCCGGCATGTGATCGACTGCGGCAGGCGCAACAAGGGCAGCAACGGCTGCTCTGCCTACTGCCAACGATGATGGCATATGCGCAGCAATCGGAAGGTACTCCGTTCCCCATAGTTGCTATCGTCGCGACATTCACGATTTAGAGTACGAAAGCAGACCACTACGGGGAACAGAGTAAGCTTTGACTGAGTTACCGTACCATTATTGGGGGATCATCCGGCGAGCATCCCCGATTGCATTCTGAGGCCCTAGGGAGGTGCGAAATGCCTTCATTCTATCTGAACGTGAGGCGCGGCCCGGAGGTCGTCGCTGATGACCAAGAACCCCACGATTTTGCCGACTTAGAGGAAGCGCAAATTGAGGCGCTGCAAAGCCTGCGGGAATTAGCTTCGGAAGCGATTCTTAGTGCGCGGCCTTTTGAATACAGCGGCATTGAGATCACGGACGACAACGGCGCGAAGGTGGCCGACGTTCAGGCTACAGAGGCAGTCCCTCAATTAGCTATCATTCGCGACTCATAAGGGATGACGCATGGCGCGCTGCGGCGCTGGACCGACAAGCTCGCCCGCCCTATCCGTGACCGTGTTGATGACGTGACGCTGCGCACCCGCGACGATGCCCGCCATTACATTGTTAACTGCTTAACGCTCTGGCTCTCTCCAAATCATTCACTAGAAAAACAAATATCAATCATGGTTCTTTTGCAGACTTGCCCGCTGCTTAATCTCTCACAGCCTCGCTGATGCGCTGCGCTTGTGCGGGGCTCGCTGATACGGCCGCTGTGTTCTAGCGCGTGGTCGTCGTTCTCTGGAGCGTAGCGGTGCTTTCCAAAAGCACTATCCCCCAGCAAGGGGGGTTAGCTGGGGGATATTGGTGCGAGTTGGCAACCATGGACGGTAATGAGCAAACGTGCCGCGACGGTGACCGCTGGCTGCCTTTCGGGGAGCATCCGACTTCCGCACTAGGCCGAATGGGAGTCTCCACCGTTGCGGTGTGGGCAAAGTATTTCACAAATCGGATTTGCTGACAAAACCTCCGCGCTGTAAACTTGCGCTTGTTAACGTAGCCTCGCTGGAGTCTTCCGATGGTTAGGGCAGTGACCACGTTGCGGGCGTTGCTCGTGCTGTTGCTTGTGCTGATGGGAGCGTTCCCAGAGTCGCCGTGGCCGCCGTTTTTGATTGTTCTCGCGGCTGGCAGGTGCGACCGTTCTGATCGCGTCAGTGCTGCGGCAAGCTGCCCCGCTCTGACTTGCTATCACGAACTGATCCCCATGTGCTTCCCAGCCCCATTTCTGGGAATCTAGGCCGTCCTAAAATCTATTGCGAAGTGATTGATTAAGCTGGCGATCCCGGCAGGACTTGAACCTGCGACCCCCGGTTTAGGAAACCGGTGCTCTATCCAGCTGAGCTACGGGACCGCGTGGGACGCCCGCTCTAGCTAGTCCAATTGCCGCGCCGCTTCAACCGCGCCGGCGGCGAAGGCTTGTTGCCGATAGGCCATGTGGTGCGGTGAAGGACGAGGGGCACAGTGCTTTTACCGCCGACGCCCCTGACGCTTCCGCAAATCATCGCGCATTTCGCGAAATTCTTGGGGACCCTTCAAGAGCCGGCGCTTTCGCTTGGCGCGATCTTCGGCGGGCGCCGATTGGTCGGCGATCGCATCGATAGTTCGCCCCGCTAGATCGGCGGACTTGTCGCGTGTCGCCGACTTCGTCTTGTCGACGTCCTCGCGCGCCCAGTGCTGCCGCTGCGTATCGAAGTGGTTCTGCAATATGTCGCGAACGGCCTCCGGCCGGCCGGTAGGCTTGGAGCGCATACGCCGAGCTATGTCCCTGATCCAGCGGTCCAAGTCAGCTAGTTGATCCGGCGGCAGGCGCACCATGACTCCGACTGATCCGACCCTGGGCCGACCAATTTTCTTTTTGATGCCGGAAATTCTTGTTTTGCTCATTTCTTTTCTGATATCAGAAACATGGCCGCCGGACAAGACGGTGCAGTCATGAGGTCCGCCGCCGTGAACCGAACCCGCGATCGCGTTAATCTGGTCGCCCATGAGCGCGGCTTGACCGGCGACGAAATCCGGGCGGCGTTGAAAACGATGACACGCTGCCGGACTGCTCAATGAAACGGGCGCATTCGGGATTGTGAGGGACGGGGCGTCACGGCCGAAATCGATTTAGGAAACCGCTGCTCTATCCAGCTGAGCTACGGGACCGCTTGCCACCTAAATGGATCAGGCTGCGCCCGTTGGCAACGGCTTTCCCGGTGCCCGCAGCGTTCTTCCTGACGGACAGCCTGACCGCTATCGTTGCCCGTGCAGACCCGTTCATTTCACGGAGCCTCCCATGCAACGAATAGCCGCAATTGCCGCCTTCCTGCTGGTGCTCGCCAGCGCCTCTAACGCCCAGACCTTCGAGAAGAAGAACTTCACCTACAGCAGGTTCGCCAAAGGTGCGTTCTCCGAAGTGGTGACCATCACCGCCCCGGCGAAGATGATCTACCTCGCCGGCATCGGCTCGGAGGACGAGGATGACGGTTCGGTCCGCCACAAGGACGATTTCCTCGCGCAATGCCGGTTCGCGTGGGAGAAGGTTGGCAAGCTGCTCAAGGAGCACGACGCGACCGTCTCCGACATCGTCAAGGCCACGACCTATGTCACCGACATCCGCTATCGCGATGAGATGCGCTCGTGCCGCACCGAGGTGTTCAAGGGCCGGCCGCTGCCGCCGCACACGCTGCTCAACGTCGTGCAGCTGGCGCGCCCCGGCATGATGTTCGAGGTCGACGTCGTCGCGGCGGTGGCGGCGAAGTAGCGCATCGCCCTCGCCTTTGTCATTCCGGGGCGCGGGCGCCAGCCCGCGAGCCCGGAATCTACGACCATTGCTGCGGCGTATGGATTCCGGACAGCCACTTCGCGGCTTCCGGAATGACGACGGAGAGCTTGTCGCCCCTCACCTGCCCCACAGCCGCTTGCTCGCGATCCGCGCGCCTTCGACCATGGCCTTGAGCTTGGCCCAGGCGACCGCCGGATGCACCTCGTCGCCGGCGCCGGAAGTGCCGAAGCCGCAATCGGTGCCGGCGATCACGCGCTCGCGCCCGACCACGGAAGCGAAGCGCTCGATGCGCTGCGCCACCAGCTCCGGATGCTCGACCAGGTGGATGCAGTGCGACACCACGCCGGGCACCAGGATCTTGTCGTCGGGCAGCTTCACCTCCTGCCAGACCTGCCATTCGTGCTCGTGGCGCGGGTTCGCGCCCTCGATCAGGTAGGCGCCGGCGCGGATCTTCAGCATCAGGTCGGCGAAATGCCTGAGCTCGAAATCGTGCACGCGCGGCGCGATGTTGACGCTGTAGCAGGTGTGGAAGCGCACACGGTCCTCCGGGATGCCGCGCAGCGCGTGGTTCACCGCCTCGACGCGCAGCGCGATGAACTTGCGGCAGTCCTCGATCGAGGCGCCGCGTGCGCGGTTGTAGTGCGTCGCCATGCGCGGATCGTCGATCTGGAGCAGCAAGCCGGCGTCGGCGATCGCCTGGTATTCCTCGTGCATCGCGTCGGCGAGCGCGGCGAGGTATTCCTCGTCGGAGGCGTAGTAGCGGTTCTCGTAATAGAGCTCGAGATTCGACGGCGAGATTGCGGTGACGAACGCCTCCTCGGCCGTCACGCCATTGAGCGCGCTTTTCAGGTTTTCGATGTCGGCGCGCACCTCGTCGTGCCCGATATATTTGATCGGCCCGGAGCAGACCTGCGCCTTCGGTCGCACCGTGCGTTTCGCCACGATCGCGCCCGAGCGCGCCGCCAGCATCACCTTCATGTCTTCGTAGGCGTCGGCGAATTCTGTGGAATCGCGCGTGGCGCCCCGGAAGCTCACCGGGGCGTCGATCTCCTCGAGGCCGGACAGGCGCGCCCGCGCATAGGCCATCCAGTTGATCTTGCTGTGCTCGCCGTCGTCGACGACGTCGATGCCGGCATCGGCCTGCGCCCGCACCACCTCCGCGATCGCGCGCCCGATGCGAGCGTCGAAAGCGCCGCGGTCATAGCTCTCGCCCAGTTCCTTCCGGTTGAGGAGCGCCACCAGGTCGGGCGGACGCGGCAGGCTGCCGGTATGGGTGGTGAGGATCCGGCTGTCGCTGCGCTTCATCATTCGACCTTGAGGTTGAGCTTCTTGATCAGCGCCGACCAGCGCGTCATGTCGCGATCGACGATCGCGGCGTACTCTGCCGGCGTGCTCGACACCGCCTCGCCGCCGTCGGCGCCGATCCGCTTGCGCACCTCCTCGTTCGCGATCGCGACCCGCATCGCTTCGTTGATCTTGTCGACGATCGCCTTCGGCGTGCCGGCGGGCGCCAAGAGGCCGTAGTTGAGCATCACGTCGAAGCCGGGCAGGCCCGACTCCGACACCGTCGGCACGTCCGGCAGCAGCGACGAGCGCTGCGGGCTGGTCACCGCCAGCGCGCGCAGGTTGCCCGCTTTGATGTTCCCGAACGACGGCGTGATCGCCGCAAACGAAGCCTGGACATGGCCTCCCACCAGATCGGTAACCAGCTGGCTGGTGCCCTTGTAGGGAATCAAATTCATGTCGACGCCGGCTTCGTGCCGGAACATCTCGGCGCACATGTGCGAGCCGGTGCCCAATGCAGACGAGGCAAAATTGAACTTGCCGGGATTGGCCCTGGCGAGCGCGATCAGACCGGCGACGTCCTTGGCCTGCACCGACGGGTGCACCAGCAGCACCAGCGACAACTGGGCGACCAGCCCGAGCGGCGTGAAATCCTGGCGCGGATCGAAGCCGGCGTTGACGTAAAGCGTCGGATTGATGCCGATGCTGCCGGTGTGCCCGAGCATGAGCGTATAGCCGTCGGGCGCCGCCTTGATCACGGAGCGGGTCCCGACGATGCCGGCGCCGGCGCCGCGGTTTTCGACCACGACCGTCTTGCCGAGCCCGGCACTGAGCCGGTCGGCCATGATGCGCGCCATCGCGTCGTTGCCGCCGCCAGGCGGAAACGGCACCACCAGCGTGATGGTCTTCGACGGATAGTCTCTTGATGAAGACGAGTCCTGGGCATGCGCCGAATAGTCCGCACCCAACCATGCGGCAACGGCGATCGCGACCGTCACCAGCGCCTGCCGGAGTGTCATGACTCGCTCCCTACTTTTCCCGAGCACCGGCGGCCGCCGATGAATGATGACGCCATTCTGCGTCCGGCGGCGCCGGATGCAAGGCGGGGCCGCGTCGCACCCATGACTGCGGTTCTTGCCGGGACACTGGAAAAAGCGCACTTTGATGGGTGTTGCAACGGCCCTTAAGAATGCCGGCACGATTTTCGGGAGGAATGCCAATGATGCGGATCGTCGCAAGTCTCGTCGCAAGTCTCGCGCTGGCCGGTGGGCTGTCGCCCAATCCGGCATCCGCCTATCCGACGCGGCCGGTCACGCTCGTGCTCGGTTTCGCGCCCGGCGGTCCGAGCGACGTGATGGCGCGCATCTTCGGCAAGAGGCTTGAGCAGGCGCTCGGCCAGCCGGTCGTCATCGAGAACCGCTCCGGCGCGGGCGGCAACATCGCCGGCGAAATGGTCGCGCGCGCCGCGCCCGACGGCTACACGCTGCTGCTCGCCAACAGCGGCATCCTCGCCGCCAATGCCAGCCTCTACAAGCGCACCGGCTTCGACGCCGAGCGGGATTTCACGCCGATCACGCGGGTCGGCGCGCAGGCCAATGTGCTGGTGATCAATCCCTCGGTGCCGGCGAAGACGCTCGACGAGCTGATCGCATATGCCAGGGCCAACCCGGGCAAGATCAGCTACGCATCGGGCGGCCACGGCTCCTCCCCGCACCTCGCGGGCGAACTCCTGAAGGCAGAAGCCAAGATCGACATCGTCCACGTCCCTTACAAAGGCACCGGGCCGGCCTTGCAGGACATCATCGCCGGCCACGTGCAGATGATGTTCGCCTCGGTGTCGCCGGCGAAACCGCAGATCGAGAGCGGCAAGCTCCGGGCGCTGGCGGTGACGACGCTCAAACGCACCGCCCTGCTGCCAGACATTGGCTCGGTGGCGGAGCTCGCGATTCCGAACTTCGAGGCGACCGCCTGGCACGCGCTGGTCGCTCCGGCCGGGCTGCCCAAGGACGTGCTCGCGACCATTCACCGGGCCATGATGGACACCCTGAAGGACCCGGCGACCAGTAAGCAGCTGACCAGCCTCGGCCTCGACATCATGCCGACGACGCCGGAGGAACTTGCCGCTTACATCAAGGCCGAGATCCCGAAATGGTCCGCGCTCATCAAGGCGTCAGGTGCTACACTGGAATGAAATGTGTTTGAACGCTGAAGGACGCCACCCATGAACATTGCCACCAAGCCGGCCACCAACCTCGCCGATATTTCCGATGCCGAGCGGCAGGCGCGCATCGACCTCGCGGCGGTCTATCGGCTGTGCGCGCACTATGACTGGGATGACGTCATCTACAATCACTGCGCCATGCGGGTGCCCGGCGAGGACACCAAATTCCTGATGAAACGCCACGAGCTCTTGTGGACTGAGGTGACGGCGTCGAACCTGGTCAAGGTCGACATGCGCGACGACCTCGACGAGTCCGCCGGCGTCAACCGCCCCGGCTTCACGCTGCACGGCGGCGTGCTCACCGGCCGTCCCGACGTCAATTGCTCCGTCCATGTCCATACCGAGACCGGCATGGCGCTCTCCGGCCTCAGGCACGGCCTGCGGATGGTGTCGCAGCAGGCGATGCGCTTCTACAACCGCATCGGCTACCACGCCTATGAAGGCATCACCGAGGATTTCGGCGAGCGCGCGCGCATCCTGCAGGCGCTCAGCAACAATCGCGCGCTGATCCTGAACAATCACGGCTTCCTCACGGTCGGCAAAAATGCGCGCGAGGCGTTCGTGCTGATGAAATATCTGATGAGCGCGGCCGAGATCCAGTTGCGCATGGAAGCGACCGGCGGCGAGCTGATCGAGATTCCACGCGAAATCTGCGAAAAGGTCGCCGCGCAATACCAGTCGCACGACTCCGGCCGCGGCGCCGCCGACTGGCCGGCCTACCTGCGCGTGCTCGACAACATCGACCCGAGCTACCGGAATTGAGGGCGCAACCTCGTGTCCCGGGCGCAGTAGGGTGGGCAAAGGCGCGGTCTCCAAATGCAGGCCATGCCACTCACACCGACGGAGCGCCGTGCCCACCATAGCGAACGCTGACGTCGCAATGCCCATGGTGGGCACGGCGCTGTGACATCCGCTTGGTGAGGTCAGTATCCTCGTTCGCGCCTTTGCCCACCCTACACAGCGGCGCTATAGTCGCACCCCAAATCGACGCGCCAGCGCCTGCCGGATCAAAAGATTTAGGAGAGAAACGCCATGGAACTCATCGCCGATCGCGGCCGGCGCGTCACCGTCGAAGAGCTCAACACCACGCGACTCCTGGCGCACGCCAGGAAGCAGGCGCAGCAGCGCAAGCTCGACGACATCCTGATCGTGGACGTGGACGCCCATCACTACGAGAACGAGTGCATGGACGACATCCTCCCCTTCATCGAGAACGACGTCATCCGCCAGCTCGCGGTCGCCGGCCGTGCCAAGGGACGCGGCTCGCTGGTGCCGAGCGGCGCGATCGGATTCCAGGACATGGGCGGCCGCATCACGCGCTATCCGCTGCGCTCGTCCGAGAAGACCGAGAAAGGCAAGATGCGCGACGTGCAGCTCGGCCATCGCTGGATGGACGCGATGAGCGTCGATTATTCCTGCCTGTTTCCGACCCTGATGCTGTCGATCGGCCTGCATCCCGACTCCGAGATGGAGGTCGAGCTGTGCTGGGCCTACAATCGCTGGCTCACCGAAAAGGCGCTGCCGGAAGCGGACGGCCGCTTCTATTCCATGCTGAGCCTGCCGCTGTCCGAGCCCGACGCCGCCATGCGCCAGATCGAGACCTTTGCCGGCCGCAAGGGCGTCGGCGGATTCATGATCACCTCGGTGCGGGGTCAGCCGGTGCATCACAACCGGCACATGAAGGTCTACCGCGCGCTCGAGGAGCGCGGACTGCCGCTGTCGTTCCACTCCGCCATCAATCCGGCGGAGCCGGTGTTCAAGACGCTCAACCGCTTCGCGTCGGTGCACGGGCTCGGCTTCCCGTTCTACAACATCCTGCACGTGACCAACTGGGTCACCAACGGCATCGGCGAGCGCTTCCCGAAGCTGCCGGTGATCTGGATCGAAGGCGGGCTCGCCTGGGTTCCGTTCCTGATGCAGCGGCTCGACCACGAGTTCATGCTGCGCCCGTCGGAATATCCGCTCCTGAAGAAGAAGCCCTCCGACTACATGCGCGACATGTATTACGCGTCGCAGCCGATGGAGGCCGTGGACAAGGGGGCGCTGGAATGCACCTTCCGCATGATCAATGCGGAGACCCAGCTGCTCTACGCGTCGGACTATCCGCACTGGGATTTCGACCTGCCCTCGTCGATCTGGGATCAGCCGTTCCTCTCCGAAAAAGCCAAGCACAACATCCTCGGCGGCAACGCAGCGCGACTGTTCAAGCTGCCGCCGCGCAATGACCGGCAGAAAGAGAACCTGCGCCGGTTCGGCAATCTGGCCGCCTGAATTCTCGTGTCCCGGGCGCAGCGCAGCACGCAGCGAAGCGGAGTGACGCGCTGCAACCCGGGACCCCGGTTTTTGACATCAAGATACCGGGACCCCGCATCTGCGGTGCACCACTGCGTGCTGCACCGCGTGCGGGGAACACAAGAGGGGACAGCGCGTGAAATTCGGACTCCGTGTTTGCGTTGCTGCGGTCGTTGCCACCTTGAGCCACCCCGCGAATGCGCAATCGAATTTCTACGACGGCAAGACGGTCGCGCTGATCGTCGGCAATGCCGCTGGCGGCGGCTATGACGTCGCCGCCCGTGCGCTCGCCCGCCACATGCGCAAATACATTCCGGGCGTCGCCAACATCATCGTCAAGAACATGCAGGGTGCCGGCGGGCTGGCCGCGGCCAATTACATGTACTCGGTCGCCGAGCCGGACGGGCTGACCTTTGCCGTGCTCTCGCGCGCCACGCCGATGCAGCCGACCCTCGGCATCGCGGCCGCCAAGTACAAGGCCGAGAACTACACTTGGCTCGGTACCTCCTCGAGCTATGCCGATAGCGCCTACTTCCTGGTCACAATGGCGGATGCGCCGTTCCGGACGGTTGCCGATATCAAGGATCCGGCGGCGCGGCCGGCGCTGATCGGCGGACTCGGTGCCGGCGGCACCGACACCGACGTGGTGCTGGTCGCCCGGGACGTGCTCAAGCTAAATCTCAAACTGATTCGCGGCTACAAGGGCTCCACCGACCTCTCGATCGCGATGGAGCGCGGTGAGATCGACGGCCGCGCGATCGGCTGGGCCCCGCTCCAGGTCGGTGCCTATGGCAACTATATCAGAGAGGGCCGGCTGCGCTTCCTGCTGCAGTTCGGCCGCGAGACGCGCTGGGACAAGATGCCGGACGTGCCGACCGCGCGCGAGTTGGCGCCTACTCCACAGGACCGCGCCATGCTCGAACTCGTAGAACTGCCGTTCCGCGTCACCTACCCCTATGTCGCGCCGCCAAATGTGCCTACGGAACGAGCACAGATACTGCAGACCGCCTTCATGAAAACGTTTCAGGACCCGGACTATCTTATGGAGGCAAAAAAGCTCGACCTCGACGTCAGCCCGCTCGATGGTGCCACTGTACGGGGCATGATCGAGCGGCTGGCGCAGAGCCCGCCTGCGCTGATCGCCCGCTACAAGGCGATCTTGGAGGGGAAGTAACAGACGTCATTCTTAATTGACGAGCCCGCCTCAATCGTACAGGCTAGGGGGTACCAAGTTTTCGGTCTGTCTTGCCAGGCTCCCATTTGGGCTGCTCTCAAGTCATTCCCCAAAACTCGGACCTGATGTTGGCTCTCGCGGCGAGAGTTCAACAAGGCAAGGCGCAAGGAGACGACGATGCCTACCGGAACAGTGAAGTGGTTCAACCCGACCAAAGGCTACGGGTTCATTCAACCTCAAGGCGGCGGCAAGGACGTATTTGTCCACATCTCGGCCGTCGAGCGTGCCGGCCTGAGCACCCTCAATGAGGGCCAGACCGTGACCTACGAAATCGTCAGCAATCGCGGAAAAGAGTCCGCGGAAAACCTCAAGGTCTAACCTCCCTGAGGGGGCGAGACGCAGCCGCCGCGGTTACGCGGCGGCTTTTGTCGTTTGCGCGCATACTGGGCGCGCGTCCGCTCACGGATAGCCCGGGAACGTCCCGAACGACCCGAAGCCCCAATAGGCGCGCAGCGTATCGGCCGGCCACACCTTCGGCCGCTGCGGGAAGTCCTGGTGCCATGGGCGCGGCTCGAAATAGCCGAGCTCCTCGTCGCGCATGATGTCCATCTCGGCGAAGATCTCGACGCGCTGATCGTCGGGATTGCGGTGATAGGCGGCGATGTTGTGGCCGACCAGATGGCGGATCGGCCCCCACACCAGATGGATTCCGTTGCGGGCCAGGAGATCGCTGGAGCGCTGCACTTCCGCCATGTCGGCGACCTCGAATGCAATGTGATGCAGCCGCTCCTCGTCGTAGCGGGCGAAATTCACCGTATGGTGGTCGCGCCCGCAGCGCAGGAACGAGAAGCGGTCGCCCATCCAGTCCGACACTTTGAAGCCGAGGATGTCGGTGTAGAAGCTCGTCACCTTCACCGGGTCCTTGCAGCGATAGGCCAGGTGCCCGAACTTCAGCGGCATCACCCCCTGCTCGACGGTGTCACGGCCGCAGTGCCGGTAATCGGAATAGATTTCGACGATGGTGCCCTTCGGATCGGGGAAGACGATGGCCTTGGCGACGCCCGGTGAGATGTCGCTACGCAACTCGCTCTTGATGCCATCCTTGGCCAGTTGCTTTTGCAGATCGCCGAGCTCGCTCTCGGGCGCAACCTGGAAGGCCGCTCGAACAAGGTTGGCGCCCTCGCCGGCTTCGACCGCGATCGCTTCCTCGCCGTACTTCGTCGCCAGGAATGCGCGGTTGCTGTCCTTGTCCACAAGGGTGAGACCGATGATCCGGGTCCAGTAATCCACGATCCGCTCAAGGTCGGGCGTCTTGAACGTCGCATGCCCGAGCCGCTTGACCTGAATCATTGCAATTTCTCCCCGAATTTATCGCGCGTCACCGTCCGCCGATTTCAGCAAGGGTGCAAGCAACCGGCAAGAGCATCGGGATACCCACAGAGGCTCATTTTCTTGATTGTCGACACAGCGCCGCAGTTGCGCCCCATTCCGCCTTTTTCGTTAGCGGTATGGGCGGGTGGGGCCCCATTGTTGCTGTGGGCGTGTTGTCCGGCGCGGCGTTCGACGCAGGCGCCGCGGATGTTCTGTCCCATTGCGGCGCCGACTGATGTCGGCCGGACGCGTCGCTCGTGTGATCGACGGCCGTAGCTTCGTGCTCGACCACGGGCGCGAAATCCGCCTTGTATCGCTTGAGGTTCCGGCCGCGGCCGGAGCGTCTGCCGCCGGACAGGCGGCGCGCTCGGCCCTGACGGCCATGCTGGTTGGCGAAACCGTCGAACTGCGTGGCGCAGCGGCCGCGCCCGACCGCTATGGCCGGCCATGGCCTATCTTTTACTGGCGGCGAACAGGCGCCACGCTCGGTCGCCCAAGCAATGCTGGCCGGCGGCCATGCCCGGGTGGGCGGGGAGATCGGCGATCCCGCGTGCCGCGCAGAACTCCTCTCACAAGAGCGTGTAGCCCGGACCGCCAAGATTGGCCTGTGGGGCGATCCGCAATATGCCATAATACAGGCTGGAAACTTGGCGGGTCTGTTGGCGGGACGGGGGCGTTTCGCGGTCGTCGAAGGCAAGGTGTGGTCGGTCCGCGACAGCGGTGGCACCACATATGTGAATTTTGGCCGTCGATGGTCGCAGGCGCTCACGGTCACGATATCGAAACGTCAGGAGCGCATCTTCACGGGCGCTGGGCTCAGCCCCAAGGCGCTCGAGAACAGGCGGCTACGCGTGCGTGGCTGGGTCGAGGTCCGCAATGGTCCGCGGATCGAGGCGAGCCGTCCGGAGCAGATCGAGTTGATAGAAGCGAATTGACGAAGACCGTGCAGACGACGCGCAAACAGACCCGGATGATCGGCCTGGCGGCGCCGGCCGCCGTCGCGCTTGGCTTGCTGCTCGGCGGCTGTCTCACGCCGTCCACGGAATCGCCGCTTCAGGTCAATCTCCCCGATCCGCCGCCGCAGCGCGCCACGGCGCAGACGGCGAACCAGCGCGAGCACGACCGTATCCTCGCGTCCTATAACGGCGCCTACCAGGACCCGCGTCTCGACGCCGTGGTCAACAGCGCGGTCGAGAAACTCGTCGCCGCCTCGGAGCGCCCGGACCAGCGCTACCGCGTCACCGTGCTCAATTCCTCCGCGGTCAATGCCTTCGCGCTGCCGACCGGGCATCTCTATGTGACCCGCGGCCTGATTTCGCTCGCCAACGATACGTCCGAGCTGGCCTCCGTGCTGTCGCACGAGATGGCGCACGTGATCGCCCAGCACGCGGCGATGCGCGAGGACCGTGCCCGCCAGGTTGCGCTGGTCGGCCGCGTGTTCGACAACTTCGGCGCCGACCCGGACGTGCATGCGCTCGCGCTGGCCAAGTCCAAGCTCGCGCTCGCGACCTTCTCGCGCTCGCAGGAATTGGAGGCCGACGGCATCGGCGTCGGCATCGCGGCGCGCGCGGGATACGACCCGTTCGGCGCGGTCCGGTTCCTGTCTTCGCTGGGACGCCAGGCCGACCTCCGCCCCGCCAACCAGAATGCCGCCGACGCGCGCATGCCGGATTTCCTGTCCTCGCATCCGGCGACGCCCGAGCGCGTGCGCACCGCCCAGATCAACGCCCGCCAGTTCAGCGGGCCCGACGGCGGCAACCGCGACCGGCCTACCTATCTCGCCGCCATCAACGGCATGCTTTACGGCGAGGACCCGAGCGAGGGATTCGTGCGCGGACGCCGTTTCCTGCATCCGCGGCTCGGCTTCACCTTCATGGCGCCGGACGGCTTCACCCTCGACAACACGCCGCAGGCGGTGCTGGGCATCAAGGACGGCGGCAGCCAGGCGCTGCGGATGGATGTGGTGCGCGTGCCGGCCGAGCAGCCATTGCCGGCCTATCTCAATTCCGGCTGGATCGAGAACATCGACGGGACGACGGTCGAGGAACTCGCAGTCGGCGGCTTCCCGGCAGCGACCGCGCTTGCCCGCGGCGATCAATGGGCGTTCCGGCTGTTCGTGATCCGGTTCGGCAGTGATGTGTATCGCTTCATCTTCGCGACCAAGCAAATGACGCCGGCGGCCGATCGCGCGTTCCGCGAAGCGGTCAACAGCTTCCGCCGCATGACCACCGCCGAGTCCAGCTCCGCCAAGCCGCTGCGCATCCGGGTCGTGCAGGTCGGCGAAGGCGACACGGTCGACCGCCTCGCCAACCGCATGGCGACCGACCGCAAGGAGGAGCGGTTCCGCATTCTCAACGGGCTCGCTCCGTCCGACCGCGTGCGCGCGGGCGATCAGGTGAAGATCGTGACGGAGTGAGGCTGCGCTCCACCCTCCTATTTGCTCGTCATGCCCGGCCTTGTGCCGGGCATCCACGTCTTTAGCACCCGCAGCAAGACGTGGATGGCCGCGACAAGCGCGGCCATGACGGATAGATTTCACCTTGTGAACGTGTGGCTGAAGCGGAGCAGACATGAATCTCGGATTCGTCGGGCTCGGTGTGATGGGCCAGGGCATCGTGCCGCGCCTGATCGCCGCCGGGCATACCGTCACCGGCTGGAACCGCGGCAAGGACAAGGCCAAGCCCCTTGTTGAAAAGGGCATGGCCTGGGCGGACACGCCGCGCGAAGCCGCCGCGCGCTCCGACATCGTGTTCTCCTGCGTCACCGACGGCGCCGCGGTGCGCTCGGTGGCGCTCGGCAACGATGGCGTGATTGCGGGCCTGCGCGCGGGCGCGATCTATGCCGACATGAGCACGATCTCTCCTGACGTGAGCCGCGCGCTCGCCGCCGAGTTCGCCAGCAAGGGCCTCGCGATGATCGACGCGCCGATCTCGGGCAGCCCGGTCACGCTGGCGCAAGGCAATGCATCGGTCATGGTCGGCGGCGACAAGGCCGCGTTCGACAAGGCCGAGCCGGTGCTGCGCGCGATCGGGCCGAAGGTGACGCACATCGGCGCCAACGGCCTTGCGGTGCAGATGAAGATCGCGGTCAACCTGCTGCTGATGGTCGAGGTCATCGCCTTCGGCGAGGCGGTCGCGCTGGCCGAGAAAGGCGGCGTCGCGCGCGAGGTCGCGGTCGACGCGATCCTCAAGAGCGTCGCGGCGGCGCCGGTGCTCGGCTATCGCGGTCCGTTCATCCTGGACGGCAAGATGCCGGCGGTGCCGCTGGCGGACGTCACGCTGCAGCAGAAGGATATGGTGCTGGCGCTCGATCTCGGCCGCAAGCTCGGCAGCCCGGTGCCGCTCGCCGCCGCCGCCAACGAGATCATGAACGCCTGCCGCGGGCTTGGCATCGACGCCAATGATTTCGTGGTCGCGCATCAAGTGTACCGCCGCCTGGGAGGCCAATCATGAACTTCGAAAAACTCGGCTTCGCCCTGGCCAAAGCTGTGAAGGGGACCAAGGCCAGGATTGCGCAAGAGTTCGCGGAGCAGCGCAAAAAAGGCCCGCCGATGTACCGCACCAACCTGCGCGAGGTGCCCAAGGTCGAAGGGCTCCAGCGCAAGGAGGGCTGGGTCGACATGCAGGTGCAGTTCCTGATCGACAAGCAGACCGCCGGCGCCGATCACGTCGTCGGCTGGACCGTGCTCAAGCCGGGCGCGCGTCACGAGCGCCACCGGCATCACAATTGCGACGAGTTCTTCATCGTGCTCAAGGGCCGCGGCCATATCTACGGCGAGCAGGGCGACGAGCCCGCGGGCGAAGGCGACGTGGTCTATTCGCCGCGCGGCTGCTGGCACGGTTTCAACAACACGTCGAACGAGGACGTCGTGCTGGTGTGGGGCTGGATGGGCGCAGGCTCGATCGCGGACTCCGGCTACGAGGTCGGTCCCGAGGGCCATCCGGCGTCGTAGGAGAGAGTATCCATGTTGCACCGCTCGGTCGCAGCGTCCGCAGCAGTTGGCCTCTTCGCTTGTGTTGCGATGACAGCGCCGATACAGGCGCAAACCTGGCCGCAACGCACCGTGCGCTTCATCGTCCCGTTGCCGCCCGGCAGCGGGATGGATTTGGCCGCGCGCGTGGTGGCCGAGCGGCTGGCGCAGAACTGGGGCCAGCCGGTCGTGGTCGAGAACCGTCAGGGCGCCGACGGCATTCCGGCGGTGACGTCGTTCTTCTCCGCGCGCGACAATCACACCTTCCTGTTCTCGTTCGGCGGCATCGTCACGTTCAACCACCTCCTGCACGAGAAACTGCCCTACGATCCGAGCGAGCTCCTGCCAATCGCGCCGGCGGTCGACAATTTCCTGGGCGTGTCGGTCACGGCGTTGCTGAAGGTGAATACGCTGCCCGAGCTGGTGCAGGCCGCCAAGGCGCAGCCGGGCAAGCTCAACTGGGCGGCGACGCCGGGATTGCCGGTGTACGCCCTGCTGGCGCTGCAGCGCTACGCCGGCATCGAGATGGCGAACGTCCCCTATCGCGACTTTGCGCCCGCCTATCAGGACCTCAACCAGGGCCGCCTGCATGTCATCGGCACCGGCGTGCCGACGCAGGTCGCGCACCATCGCGCCGGCACCGCGAAGCTCCTGTTCGTCACCAACCGCGAGCGCTCGCCGCAGGTGCCCGAGGTCCCGACCGCCAGGGAGGCTGGCTTCGGCGACCTCACCTTCGAGGGCGTCTCCGGGGTCTACGGCTGGCGCGGCATGCCGGCGGAGATCAGGCAGCGCGTCGTGACCGACGTGGCCGCCATCGTCGCCGATCCCGATTTCCGCGCCCGCATGCTCAAGGTCGGCACCGTGCCGCGCACCGGGACGCCGGAGGAATTCGCCGCGGCCATCAAGGCGCAGCGCGCGCAGGTCGCGGCAATTCATGCTGCGACCGCAAAGCCCAGGCCCTGAGCGTTGTGTTTCGGCCGCCGCTTGCCTAGCCTTGGGCAAAACGAGCGGGAGGAAATCCGATGCGTTCGATGTCATTGCGAGTTGCGGCCGCCATCGGGGTTTTCGGCAGCCTCGTCCTCGTTGCCGCGCCGCTGCAGGCACAGGCGCAGTCGTGGCCGCAGCGGCCGGTCCGCTTCGTGATTCCGTTCGGGCCCGGCGCCGGCGCCGACATCGGCGCACGGCTGATCCAGGAGCGCCTGCAGAAGCGCTGGGGTCAGCCGGTCGTGATCGACAACCGTCCCGGTGGCGACAGCATCATCGCGATCCAGACCGTGCTGTCGGCCAATGACGACCACACTTTCCTGTGGGGGCCGAGCGGCAACTTCATCGTGCATCCGTTCCAGTACAAGAAGCTGCCCTACGATCCGAACGACATCGTGCCGGTCGCCCGCTTCTCCTCGACCATCCTCGGGATCGGCGTGCCGGTCACCATGAAGGTCAAGACCGTGACCGAGCTCGTGAAGCTCGCGCGCGCCGAGCAGGGCAAGTTCAACTCTGCCGCGGTGCCCGGCATCACCGAGCTTGCACTCGATTACTTCATGCACAACGCCAAGGTCATGACCCAGAAAGTCCCCTACAAGGACATCGTGCAGGCGGCGAACGATCTCGCCGAGGACCGCCTGCAAATCTACTCCGCGTCGTATGCGATCCTGCGGCCGCACCGCGAAGGCAACCGCATCACCGTGCTGGCGCAGTTCGGACGCGAGCGGGCGCCGAGCCTGCTCGACATTCCGACCGGGATCGAAGCCGGTTTCCCGGAGCTCGAGATGGACGGCAATGTCGGCCTGTTCGCCAGCAAGGCGCCGTCGGCCGCGCTGGTCGAGCGGATCGGCGCCGACATCGTGGCGGTCGCCAACGACAAGTCGATCGACGATCGCCTCAACGCGACCGCGCAGACGCCCGTGCGCGGCGGCGCCAAGGAATTTGCCGCCTCGATCGCCGAACAGCGCGCCCATATCGCCAAGATCGTCAAGACGCTCGGCATCCAGCCGACGCGGTAGTCGGCGCCGACTCCCTCTCCGCCCTCATGCTGAGGAGGGCGCGCAGCGCCCGTCTCGAAGCATGGGGCGGCCATGGTTCGAGACGCACGCTTCGCGTGCTCCTCACCATGAGGCCGATTGAGAACGCGACGTGCATCACGTAAAGCGTCACCCAATGCGGTCCGGAAATTTCTCATCCTCGAACACGGTGACCGCCGGCGGCGTGCCGCTCAATCCCAGCTCCTGCCAGCGCGCCACCACGGCGTCGTAGGAGCGCTTCGACAGCTTGGTGCGCTTGGAGAACGTCTTGATGTGCTTGTAGTCCATGCAGGCGTTGATCAGCGCCTTCGATCCCCACGGCCGCAGCTCCGGCGGATTGAGGCTCGGATCGAGGAACGTCGACCAGGTCTCGCGCAGGATGTCGATCGACTGTGACGGCCGCGAGCGCGTCGCCATCGCCCACAGCACCTGGCCGACATTGGTCGGGTCGATGTCCTCGTCGACCACGATCACGTATTTGCCGAAATAGGCGCCGGCGGTGCATTGCGCGGCGAGCGCCATCACCTGCGGCGCGTGCCCGGCATACATCTGCTTGATCGAGACCACCGTCATGCCCCAGCCGGCGGCCTCCGGGATCGACCACACGCCCTGGATGCCCGGCACGCCAAGCTTCTGCAGGTCGGCCCAGATGCCGGCGGAGCGCAGCGCCGCCCAGAACAATCCGCATTCGTTCGACGGTCCGTCCGCCATCAGCGCGCAGGTGAGCGTCGGGTTGTCGCGATAGCGCACCTTCTCGACCCGCATGTAGGGCGTGGCGCCGCTCGGCCGGCCGTAATAGCCGGTGAACTCGCCGAACGGCCCTTCCGCGAAGGTCTCGTCGGGATAAAGGAAGCCCTCGAGAATGATCTCCGCGCGCGACGGCAGCGGCAGCCCGGTCACGTCGCCGGTGAACAATTCGATCGGCGCGCCGGCGATGCCGGAATAGTAGTCGTATTCGCACTCGGTCTTCGGCAGGCTCGTCGCCGCCACCAGGAACAGCAGCGGATCGATGCCGTAACACGCCGCGATCGGCATCGGCTTGCCGAGCTTCCACCACTTCTCGCGGTCGAGCGTCGCGTCCTTGCCGGGCGAGGTATAGACACCGACCTCGCGCGGACCTTTGATCATCATGCGATAGGTGCCGACGTTGATGCGCCCGGTCTCCGGGCACTTGGTCACCACCGCATCCCCGGTGCCGAGATATTTGCCGCCGTCGAGCGGCCACATCCGCTGCGCCGGGAACTTGCGGATGTCGATGGCGTCGCCGGTCAGCACATTCTGATTGCTGATCGCATGGTCGGGCGACACTTCCTTCGGCGCCATCTTGCGCCCGAGCTTCTTCTGCAACGCCTGCACCGCCTTAAGCGGATGATCGACCGGCTCCTCGCCGATCATCAGGCAGAAGCGCGAGAGGTTGCAGCCGATCATGTTGTAGAGCGCCTTGTGGCCGGGATGTCCCTTGATGTTCTCGAACAAGAGCACCGGGCTTTTTTCGAGCCCCACCAGATAGGTGATGGTCGCGGCCTCGAGATCGGGATCGACCTCGGCGGTGATGCGCTTGAGCTCGCCCATCGCCTCGACCTTCTCCAGCCAGAGGTCGAGATCGCTCGAATTGGCGCCGGCGGTCTTCGGCCGCGCCGCGGCGGGTTCGAGTTTCTGATCGCCGCCGTTCGGGCTGATCGTGACGCTCATCTCTGACATTGCAGTCCCCGTGTTGTTCTGTCGTTTGCTGGGCAAACCGCAGTGTAGACGAGACGTCGTAGGGTGGGCAAAGGCGCGTCTGCGCGCCGTGCCCACCACGAGCGTCGCGTGAGGTCGAAAAAGCAAGCGGTGGGCACGCTTCGCTTTGCCCACCCTGCATCGGCACATGCGTGATCGTTCTCGCGAGGCTAAATGTCCTCCGAGGTTTGCCAATTGTCCCTCTCGCACATGCGAGGGGGCGGAGCGCCGGAAGGCGCTTTGGGTGCTTGCGAGGCACCCGTTCGCGGGCCAGTGACGTAGGCCCGCAGGCGCTTGCGAGGCGCCTCACGTCCCATGACGCGGGACGTCCGCCTCTCGGCGCTCCACCGCGGCAATTTTTGGCCTCGGACTGTGCTTCGGACACCAGGGCAGGTCCCGTTTCCGAGACCCTGAGCACGGGGGGTTTGCACCCGCTCGCCCTGGGCGTACTGCCCAACCAGGGGCGGCCCCTCATCATGGGGGCGGACAGTGACCCGAGGCCCCCCGGGAGCTGGTTACGAGCCAAGCCCGCAGGCGCCGCATCCCGCTCCGCCTCAAGCTCGTCTCCGGAGACGCCCTCGGTGAGCAGGACGGGCTGGGTATATAGTCATATAGGATTATTGTCAAGAGCGTTCGCACGGGTCAATTCAACGGACTGCCGAAGTGTGAAGCAGCTCACACTTCCCCGCAAAAACATCATGCAGACTGAGGAGTTCGTTGGGGGCGTCGCCCGGGGACGGGACAATGGCGACTGAAGATGAATCCGTTATTTGCGCCATCTGCAAAATCGGGCGGGTCACGAAACGAATGGAACAAGTCGCATTTCGCCAGCTGAGCAACAAAGGTTATGTGCACTGCCGCGTCACCATTTTGGTTGGCACTTGCGGCAACTGCCAAGCGAAATCGACCGATCCGGACGCCGAAAAGATTTTCGACGAGGCCTTTAAGCGGGAATACGACAAGCTACCGTAATCCGAAGCCGCCGACCTCCAGGTCGAATTTAGCTAGGGCGTGTACTCATAAAACTCGGAGTCCGCTCTTCCCCCAAAAGATGGGGTAATCGGCCGGCCAGCTTGTGGATAGCTGAAGATTTTGGGTGCTGCGCTTCAGGCTGATGGTGAAACGAGGTCCGTGATTACGGCCTCAAGCATCAGAAGGAGAAGCGCAGCATGGACCATTTTGCTGGACTGGACGTTTCGGTCAAGGAGACCAGCGTCTGCATTGTGGATGACACGGGCAAGATCGTTCGGGAAGTAAAGGTGGCGAGCGAACCCGAGGCACTGCTGTCGGTGCTGTCGAACCCGGCCTACCACTTCAAGCGGATTGGATTGGAAGCCGGCCCCCTGTCGCAATGGCTGTTCAGCGCTCTCGCCGAAGCCGAGTTACCGGTGGTCTGTGTTGAAACGCGGCACATGCAGGCGGTGCTGAAGGCGCAGATCAACAAGACGGACCGCAACGATGCGCGCGGTATCGCGCAGATGATGCGGGTGGGGCTTTACCGTCCGGTGCATGTGAAGACGTTACGCAGTCAGAAACTGCGGATGCTGCTGACCCATCGCAAGCTTCTGCAGTCGAAGGCGATCGCCATCGAAAATGATCTGCGCGGTACTTTACGCAACTTCGGCCTCAAGGTCGGAATAGTCGGGAAGGTGAAGTTCGAGGCACGCATCAAAGAGCTGGTCGAGAACCTCCCTGACCTGGCGGCACTGGTCGAACCGCTGCTCATTGTCCGGCGAGTGCTACGCGAACAGATCATCATCCTGCATCGCCGCTTGCTGGCCATCGTCCGGGATGATGAGGTGTGCCGGCGCTTGATGACGACCCCTGGTGTCGGTCCCGTGGTGGCGCTGACCTATCGCGCCACCGTCGACATGCCCGCTCGCTTCCGCAAATCCAAGGCAGTCGGGGCGGTGTTTGGGCTGACGTGCTCCAAGTATCAATCGGGCGAGATCGATCGCAACGGCAGAATATCACGCTGCGGAGACGAGATGATGCGGGTGATGCTCTACGAGGCAGCTCAGAGCATGCTGCATTCGAAGAAATGGTCGTGGCTCAAGGCCTGGGCGATGCAGATCGCCAGGCGCCGCGGGATGAAAAAGGCGATCGTGGCGCTGGCCCGTCGGCTCGCCGTGATCCTGCACCGCATATGGGTTGATGGCACCGAGTTCCGCTGGACCCGGGAGCAAGCCGCAGCAGCAGCATGAAAACCGCGCAGGATCAGATCCAATAGGAGGAAACTCGAGCTCCACCGAGCCGGTGGAATGATGTCCCTCGCGGGACGATGGATGAGGTGAGTTCGCATGTCCGCTTGGACCTGCCGTCAGCGCTGACGGCAAGGCCGCCCAAAAGATTGTTCCGCCTCGTCTTCGAATCCCATGATGGAAGGGCCTTGGTGCCGATTCCGAAGAGAAGCGCGAGCCCGTGAGCGACATCGACACTGTGGTGGTGGATAGTCCGAAAGCGCTTGACCCCAAACGGCCGATTAGAGAAGCGGACATGCCCTGCAGCGAGCAGTACCCTCCGATTCTGCGACGGGATGTGCCATGCTGCTCGAGAAGGCAGTGAAAGCAAGGCGGCACGCCGCGGCCTGTGGGCAGGCACCTACGGCTTTGTGAGGTTCGCCTTGGCCGCCACTGCGCGCCACCTCTCGATGTCGTCTTTCAGACGCGCCAGCATGGCCTCCGGCGGGCCCGGCTCGGCGTCAAAACCTTGCTCCAGCTCGGCGTCAAAACCTTGCTCCAGCAAGGATTGCCTGACCTCGGGCATGGTGAGGACCGCAGTCATCTCGCGGTTGAAGCGCGCGATGATCGCCGCAGGCGTGCCTGCGGGCGCCGCGATGCCCTGCCATAGGACCGCTTCGAAGTTCGGGTGGCCCTGCTCGATGAAGGTCGGGACAGCGGGAAGCGCCACCGCGCGATTGCGGCCGGTCACACCAATGCCGCGGATGCGACCATCCTTGATCAGCGCGACGGTCGGCGGCAGTGTCCCGAACTGCATGTCGATGCGGCCGGAGACGACGTCGACGACCGCCTGCGCAGTCGTCCAATCGCCATAGCCGGGCGATGCCATCAGTAGCATCGGAAAGGTGATGCGCATGCCGTGATTGACGGCAAGGCTGAGTGCGCTGTCGCATGTGCCTGGCAGGAACGCCGATATTTTCTCGAAGGAGCTATCGGCCGCCATCTTCAACGCAGTCGTGAAGGCATCACCAAGGACGTCAGCCCGCGTGACCGCGAGAGGCCCGATATGCCCATTGGAACCGATATAGGTGTAGCCGACGCACTCGCTGCCGGCCCAGAGCATGACACCCGTGGTCGCCAGGTCATTGAGCAGGTAGCGGTGGTGCTTCTCGCGCACGACGCCTACAGCGCGGGCGTCTATCTCGGCAAGCCGTTTCATGTGCGCGGCGGTGTCGTCGATCGCAACGCTACGCAATGGCGGTTCCGGTAACTCGGCCATCACCCGTTCGCGCGCGGCGGCGAAAAAATAAATCGGCATCTTGGGAAAGAGGCCATGCCGGATGTAGAGGCCCTGCGAGACACGATTGAAGGTGAAAGTGATCAGTGCCTTGTGAGCCGCTCTTGATTTTCGAGCATGCTCCAAGGTTAGTTTCAATAGTTCATTCCCGATGCCGCGGCCCTGCTGGGCGGGATCGACGAATAGCTGGGCGAGAAACCACACATCCCCGCACATCCAACTCCAGGCAAAACCGAGGATGTCGCCGCCGTCCTCCGCGACCCATAGGCCGTCGGGGTCTTCCTTGAGCGAGAACAGCTGAAAGTTGGGAGGACTTGCAGTCGCCATCGGGCCGAAGCCATGACGCTCGGTAAGGTCGTTGATACTGGCAACCACCAGCGCCTCGGTCGTCGCCAAATCCTGCGCTCGGGCAGGCCTGTAGGTGAGTGACATTGGACAACTCCATGACAGGAATGTCTGGATAAGTTTTAGGGTCGAGCGTCAGGCCGCAACGGCGATAATATCGTGGCGCGTTATTCCCTGGTTGACAAACTTCACAGCGATGTCAGCTTCGGGCCAAAAGCGGAAGGGCTCGAAGAGAGCAAATGTTTTCCGCTTTGATCCCGAAGCGGACATCTGCGATTAATGAGTACACGCCTTAGGTAGCGTAGTCCGTATGCTGCTTGGCACCGGAGATGCCGCCCGTTGCGCACAGGAAATCCCCGCGTACTATCGATAGTTGGCTCCCCTCAACTGAGGTGTTGAGCGGTGCACCCAAGAATCGGTCGGCCGTCGGAGCATTCGATCGTGTCGCTCAAGCATCTCTTGTTTGCGATTTCAGCACTCCCACTCGTGTGCGTCGTTACTGCGCCGGCTGCCCAGCCGCAGAAGAATTCGGATCGATCCTCGAAGCGCGCGACCGAGAGCGAGCGATCAAACGATGGCGTCGGGAATGGAAGTTCAAATTGATCGAAGACGCCAATCCGCGATGGCGCGATTTGACACCTGATCTTGTTGCGCTTTGACGAAGAAACCGGGTCCCGGGTCTGCAGCGCATCACTGCGTGCTGCGCTGCGCCCGGGACACGAGAACTCAGAACATCGCGGCGACTTGCTTGAGTCCCATGGTGTGCGCGAGCTGACGCACTTCCTGCTTCTGGTCCTCGCGCATGCTCATGATCAGCGGCACCGCCGCCGATTTCAGCCGCGCGACTTCCGGGCTGCTGGGATCGATCATCGACGCCTGGTTGCCGCGCACCACCCGTTGCGCGTTCGGCTGGGTCGCGAGCTTCCAGGAGATCGCGCGCAGCGCCTGCTCCACCTGCGGCCAGTATTGCTCCTGGTCGCGCGTGAGCTTGAGCCGCGCCTTGATGCTGGCGAGCTGCGCGTCGTTGAACAGGACCGCCGGCTTTGCCGGCGCCGGCCTGGCGACGCGCTTGGGCATCGGCGCCGGTTCGGGATCGACGCTGGCAAGCGCAAAACCGGATGACGAAGCCGCCGCCGGCCGCGCGGGTTCAACGCTCTGCGGCTCGGTTGCATAGGCCATTGCCTGCGGCGGATCGTTATCGTCCGTGCTGGCGCGCGCCACCCCCTGCTGCCATTGCCCCGGGAAGCGCAATGCGACGACCGCGGCGGGCGCCGGCTCGTTGCGACCAGGTTCGGGCGCAGCGCGCGGCGCCTCGACCACCGTCATGCTGACCACCGTCATGTTGACCGTGGTCGTATCGGATTGGGTGCTCTGTACGAAGGCCTGGAAACCCGCCCGCGCGACGGCGGGGCTGCGGTCGGTCGCGACCCCCGTGGCAACGACGTCCGGCGAGCGTGCCGCATTGGTATCTCCGCCGGACAGTGATCCGGCGACCGCGCCCGCACCAACCATGGCGAGGCACGCGAAGAATCGACCTGCTTTCAAACGCAAACCCCCGTTCGCGATCTCCCGATGCCCGCATACTGATGGCAAAACAAGCTTAAGTATGACCTAACCTTGACAATTTTCTCGCCCCGCGAGGGGGACCTTGCGAGCAGAATTCCCGCCGCCGCTTCAGCCAGCGGCCACCGGATCGCCACAATTCCCCCGCGGTTCCAAAAACGCAGAAGGCCCGGCGTCGCCGCCGGGCCTTGCATTGATTCGCGTCGACGGAGGGCGCTTACGCCGCCTCGTCCTCGACCAGCTCTTCCGACGGCTTCGCGGGACCGCGGCGCGGGCCTTTGGCGAGCGCCGCCTCGATCTCCTTGATCGCCTCGGTCTCGGTGATGCGCTGCACGGCAGCGATCTCACGCGAGAGCCGGTCGAGCGCGGCCTCATAGAGCTGGCGCTCCGAATAGGACTGCTCGGGCTGCAACTCCGAACGGAACAGGTCGCGCACCACTTCGGCGATGGCGACGATGTCGCCGGAATTGATCTTGGCCTCGTATTCCTGCGCGCGGCGCGACCACATGGTGCGCTTGACGCGGGCGCGGCCCTTGAGGGTCTCGAGCGCGCGCTTGACCAGCGTGCCCTCGGCCAGCTTGCGCATGCCGACCGACGCCGCCTTGGCGGTGGGAACGCGCAGCGTCATCTTGTCCTTGACGAAGTTGATGACGAACAGCTCGAGCTTCGCGCCGGCGACCTCCTGCTCCTCGATCGCGACGATCTGACCCACGCCATGCGCCGGATAGACGATGAACTCGCTGGTCTTGAAGCCTTGCCGTTGGGTGGTCTTCTTGGTGGTCATTCCGAGGGTTGCTCCTTCGGCCTCCGGTTTGCGCCGGAGGCTGGTCACAGGGGCCCTCCCACGAGCATGGCCGCGGGCGGGTGAGGTCGTCCGGCGAGCGCCGGTTTTCTTGGTCCGCCTGGTCACAGCGGGGGTCTTCTTCGACCGATGACGCATTTTGCCTGCCACGGCACTCACGTGGGTCTCACGCCTTCTGGTGACGGTTCCTCGGGAATTGGCCCCGAAAAAATACGCTCCCCACGGGGAGCGGCTCGGATGCGGGGCTTTCACTCATTTTTTGTATATATACTACATTTTCCGCAAAAATCAAAGCGTTATGGCGTCGCAAAACGGTATTTCAGTCATGCGCAACGATTAAATTATGGTCAGGTGGTTAATCCGAAGCAATATCCCGCCCGATTACTTGCTGCATCGCAGCAACCAGTCGACCCCAGGCTCGACACTAGTCGCCCTCTCCGGGCTCGGACGAGAAGTGCTTTTCAAGCTTGTCCGGCACGCCTTCCCACTCCTTGGCGTCCGCGGGCGCGGGCTTCTTGGCCGTGATATTGGGCCAGATCTTCGAGAACTCCGCATTCAAGGTGAGGAGCTGCTCAAGCCCCGGTTCGGTGTCCGGCTTGATCGCCTCGATCGGGCATTCCGGCTCGCAGACGCCGCAATCGATGCATTCGTCCGGATGGATGACGAGCATGTTCTCGCCCTCGTAGAAGCAATCCACGGGGCAGACCTCGACACAGTCCATGTACTTGCACTTGATGCAGCTCTCGACAACGACGTAGGTCATCACAAACTCCGGACTAGCGGGCGCTGAGTACCGCAAGGGAACCGGTCGGGCAAGTGACGCAGCGTCCGAACAGCATCGATTCGGCGGCTATTGGCCGTCCTCTCCCGTGAATCGGCCGATGGCGCGTCGCTCGCGTTTGGTGGGGCGGCCGGTGCCGGGTTCCCGCTCGGCGGCCGGCGCAGGTTCCGATTCCGGGCGCCCCGGAACCGGCCCCAGATCCTCGTAGAGCCCCTTCGCCATATGGGGCGATCCGCGCCGTTCCGCAAAGCCCGCGACCTTGAGCACCCGCACGCTGCGGTCGAGCGCGACCGTCACGACATCACCGGCGCGCACGGTGCGGCTCGCCGCATCGATGCGCAGGCTGTTGAGACGGACGTGGCCGGAGGCGGCGAGCGCGGCAGCGGCGCTGCGGGTACGCACCACCCGCGCATGCCACAGCCATTTGTCGATGCGCTGGCGATCCAAGCCTAACTGGATTCCTTGTTCGACTCGAGTTGAGCCTTGAGCGCCGCAAGCTTGGCGAACGGCGAGTTGGGATCGGGCTGTTGTTCGCGCCGGTCACGGCCCTCGCGGCCCTCGCGGCCCTTGATGTATTTCGCGCGCAATTCGGGATCGCGGTCGGGGCGGTCGCCGCGCGCACCGCGCTCTCCGCGCTCCCGATACGGACGGGCCGGGCGATCGTTGCGCTGTGGGCGCTCGGGCTGGTCGGGACGCGGCGGCCGCGCACCACGCTCGGGACGATCGCCATCGCGTCGCTCCTCGCGTCCTTTGCGATCCTCGCGGCGCCGCCACGGCCTGGTCTGGTCGGCCGCAGGCACGCCTTCGGCGGCAACCGGCGCAGTCGCACCCTCCGCAGCAGGCGCGGCAGCCACGCCCTCGGCAGAGGCCGGCACGCCGTTGGCCGGTGTGGCGGCCTGTGGAGCATGTCGCGGCCGGCGCGGCTCGCGGCGCGGCCTGGCATCGCGTTGCGGACGCGGGCCGCGCGGACGCTGGCCTTCCGGACGGCCCGGCCGCCAGACCTCGATGAATTCCGGCTCCGCTGTCGCAGGTGCCACCGCTGCGGCCGGCTCTCCGGACGGCACGGACGAAATCTCCGGCGACGTTTCCGCAGCCACTGTGACCGGCTCCGCCGCTTCCACAATCGCAACGGTTTCTGCCAGCGCTGCCGGTTCGGCCGGCGTCACGGCAGGCGCGATGGCGGCGTCAGTCACGGGCGCGTCGTCGTGCGTAACGCTGGCGACATCGGCGGCGGCCTGCGCGACCAGCGGCGTGACATCCACGGCCGCGGCATCGGTCATCGGCGCTTCGGTGGACACCGCATCGACCGTCACTGTTTCCGAAGTCGGCGTTTCGGCCAGTGACGGTTCGGACGTCGCGGCTTCCGCGGGCGCGGCCTCGCTCGCGGGCGCTTCAATTGCGGGCGCGGGCTCCGGCGGCGGCTTCGGCCGCTTCTCCATGCGATAACCGAGTGCGCGCAGCACCGACGCGAAGTCTTCACCCGAGCAGCCGGCGAGCGAGGTCATTGCCGCCGTCACCACGAAGCCGAAACGGTCGGCGGCGGCCGCCGGCTTCGGGCCGGGCGCGCCGGCACGCCAGGCCAGCGCGGGACGGATGAGGTCGGCGAGCCGCTCCAGGATATCGACCCGCACCGCGCGCTCACCGCAGACGCGGAAGCCGGCGATGCGATAGAGATCGTGCGCGATCGTCTTGTCGGCGACGATCGAGGTGCGGCCCGAGGCGGCAAGTTGCTGGATGACGTCGAGGCCTTTGCTCTCCGGTCCGTCGTGCTTGAGCGCGTAGAGCTGGGTCGCGAGCACGCGCGGCGCCGGCTTCAGCAGCGCCGGCACGTAGATGTGATAGGCGCCGAACCGCACCCCGTATTTGCGCAGGCTGGCGCGCGCCGGCTGATCGAGCGACTTGACGTCGTCGGCGATCTTGCCGCGCTCGATCACGCCGAGCAACTCCGCGAGCTGGAAGGCGACGCCGCGCGCCAGCCCGGTCACGTCTTCGGCATTGGCGAGCTGGAACAGCGGACCGAGCAGCTTCTCGATATGGGCCTTGAGCCAGGAATCAAGCCGCGTCTGCACGCTGTCGCGCGGCGCGCCGGTGAGTTGCTCGTCGGCGACGATGCGCACGCGCGGCTTGAGCGCCTCCTCGGCGGCGACGATGCGGCCGACTGGCTGGCCCTGCCAGCGGATTACGTTGTCGGTCGCCAACACGAACTGATCGTTGTTCGCACGCGCGAGCTTGCCGGCGCGCGCGTCGATCTCGCCCGCCAGCGCCTTCTGCGCGGCGCCGGCCAAGGCCTTGGCTTCGGAGCCGGCGGCGGATGCGTCGGGCGTGAAGGTGAAGCCGTCGAGACGGCCGAGCTTGTGCCCCTCGACCACGACCTCGCCGGTCTTGCCGATGTCGGTTTCGAGCGCGGTGTTCTCGCGCATGCGCCGCATCAGCACACTCGTGCGACGATCGACGAAGCGCTCGGTCAGGCGCTCATGCAGCGCATCGGACAGCTTGTCCTCGACCGCGCGGGTGCGCTCCTGCCAGTGCTCGGGCTCGGCGAGCCAGTCGGGCCGGTTGGCGACAAAGGTCCAGGTGCGGATATGCGCGATACGGTTCGACAGCGTGTCGATGTCGCCGTCGTCGCGATCGGCCAGTTCCACCTGCCGCGCAAACCAGTCGGTCGGGATGTTGCCGTCCCGCATCAGGAATCCGAACAGCGTCATCGCCAGTTCGGCGTGGGAGGCGGGCGAAATCTTACGGTAGTCAGGGACCTGGCAAACCTCCCACAGCCGCGCCACCGCCTCCGGCGTCGTTGCCAGCGCGCGCACGTCGTCGTCGCGTGAGGCATGATCGAGCACCAGGATGTCCTCGGCGACCGGCGCGCGGGTGAGCCCGTTTTCTTTCGGTATCTCGGACAGCGACGCCTGCAGCGCGCCGACCGACATGAAATCGAGCGCGGTGTTGCGCCACTGCAATTGCTTGAGCGGCTCGAACGAATGGCTTTCCAGCGCCTGCACGACATCGGTCTCAAACGGCGGGCAGCGGCCGGTGGTGCCGAAGGTGCCGTCGCGGGTGGCGCGGCCGGCGCGGCCGGCGATCTGGGCCAGCTCGGACGGATTGAGCTTGCGGAACTGATAGCCGTCGAACTTGCGGTCCGAGGCGAACGCAAGGTGATCGACGTCGAGGTTGAGGCCCATGCCGATCGCGTCGGTCGCGACCAGGTATTCGACGTCGCCGGACTGATAGAGCGCGACCTGGGCGTTGCGCGTGCGCGGCGACAGCGCGCCGAGCACCACCGCAGCGCCGCCGCGCTGACGGCGGATCAATTCGGCGATCGCGTAGACCTCCTCGGCCGAGAACGCGACCACGGCGGAGCGGCGCGGCAGGCGGGTCAGCTTCTTCTCGCCGGCGAAGGTGAGCTGCGAGAGCCGCGGACGCGTCAGCACATGGGCGCCCGGCAACAGCCGCTCGACCATCGGCCGCACGGTCGCGGCGCCGAGCACCAGCGTCTCCTCGCGACCGCGGCGGTTGAGCATGCGGTCGGTGAACACGTGGCCGCGCTCGAGATCGGCGCCGAGCTGCACTTCGTCGATGGCGACGAAGGCAACGTCGAGATCGCGCGGCATCGCTTCGACGGTCGCGACCCAGAAGCGCGGGTTGGGCGGCTTGATCTTCTCCTCGCCGGTGACGAGCGCGACGTTCTCGGCGCCGACCCGCTCCACGCATTTGTTGTACACCTCGCGCGCGAGCAGCCGCAGCGGCAGCCCGATCATGCCGCTCGAGTGCGCGAGCATGCGCTCGATCGCGAGATGGGTCTTGCCGGTATTGGTCGGCCCGAGCACCGCGGTGACACCCGTGCCGCGGGCGCGGGCGTCGCGGTTGCTCGGCGAAGAGAATGAAATTGCCATTTCACGTCCGGGGAAGGGAAAGGGCCGCCACCCTTGCCGAGCCTCTTCTGTACCACAATGCGACGGGGGAAAAGCCTGTGGTTAAACTGTGGAACGAGTTCCGAACAAATCGCGGCCGAATCGGTGACTCGCCCCCAGTCAGATTTCGTTCACTGCCATATGTCGCGCCTGCCCCATCGAGGGCCACTAAATCTCGTCAAACGGGTCCGGCCGGTCCGGCGCATTTGAATTGCGTTGTTAACCCCGCCTAACCCACGCCTCGTGTCCAAAATCCGACGTTCGCTACTGCTGCCGGGCGCTGGTCGGCGTCGGGCGCGGCGACTGCGCGACCGTCACGAACTGCGTCGCCTGCAGCACGCCTTCCCCCAGCGGGGTCGGCAGCGATACCCGGTACGGCACCATCAATCGTGTCCCGGCGATCGGTGCGAGCCAGAGCTCGGTCTCCCGCAAATCGGCAAGGTATTTGATCACAGTTCGGCTCGGCACATGTCCCGCGATCGGCGCGAAATAGACCGCGCAGACCACGACGTTGCCCTGGTAGCCTTTCTCGGATCTGACCCGGTCGAGACGCTTGAACGCAAGCTGGAGATCGTAGCGCATGCGGCCGTCGAATATCGCAAGCTTCCGGTTGCAGGCCTGCGGCACGAAGGTGTCGCCGTTGCCCGGGACACGGATGATCGCCGCGGTCATGGGATCGAGCACGCCGCGCCGGTGGGCGTCCTGAATCGGCACCCGCTCCGGATCCGGACTGTTCGGCGGCTCGGCGATGTAGTCCTTCACGGTCCCGGAATTGAGCTGCATCCGGACTTCGTCGTACTTCTTGCTGGTCGCGATGCTGGATGAATAAGACGACGCGTTCAGCGCACCGCCGGCGACGGAGCCGCGCGACGCGCTGGCGCCGCGCCCGGTGCTGAACAGACGCAGCACGCCGGTCGTCGTCCCGCTGACCGCCGACGTGAACTGGTCGCCGCTCACGCTGATGTGCCAGGCGCCCTTGCCGAATGAGACGCCGCCCAGCGTCAGCTGATAACGCGCATCGAGGGTCCCCTGCGCCCAGGCGTCGCTGTCGCCGCACGCGAGCGCGGCTGCCATGACCAGGCCCGCCAGCACCTCACGCCGGAGAAGATGGTGTGACATCAAAACGACGACCCCTTGCCCAGAGCTGGCTGCCGTGCCGGCCCGTATAGGTCCCATCGGGGATGAGTTGGGCGCGGCCTCGGGGGGAGCTTCAACCCGATTCCACCGGTGCGCACCCCGGCAACGTTTGCCGTGTCATCATGACCCGATCAAGGCAAATCCCGGAACCGAGCCACGGTTGCGGCGGCCGCCGGCAAGCCGCCGGGTACCGCTGCGGAGCGCTGCTTGACCTCACGGCCCCATTCCTATAGGTCCGCGGTCTTCCAGCGAGCCTTTATCCGCTGAACGGCCCCGTTGCCGCGGCGACCGCTCGCAAGCGCACCCGCCTTCGCGCTCCGCGCTTCGGCGGACACAAACCCGCCGTAGCTCGAACCGAGCGTAGACGGGCCGGATTTAAGGGTTTCGTTATGTCGCGACGCTGCGAATTGACCGGCAAGACCGCCCAGGTGGGCCACCGGGTCAGCCATTCGAACATCAAGACCAAGCGGCGGTTTCTGCCCAACCTCCTGAACGTGACACTGATGTCCGACGCGCTCGGGCGCTCGGTGCGGCTGCGCGTCTCGGCCAATGCGTTCAAGACCGTCGATCATCGCGGCGGGCTCGATGCCTTCCTGGCCAAGGCCAAGGATTCCGAGCTCTCGCGCAAGGCGCTCGATCTGAAGCGCCAGATTGCCAAGAAGAAATCCGCCGCCGCCGCGGGCTAGTGTCCCGAATTTAAAGCTCGCTTGACCCAGCCCCACATTCGTCAGCGACCTTGCGGATGGATTCGCGGAACGGGACTTATGGAATGTGCGGCTGCTCGGTCACTCGCCCTTAATATTCGCCGCCTTGATGATCGGCCACCATTTCTCGATCTCGGCCTTCTGAAACGCCCCTAGCGCCTCAGGCGTCTGCTGTTCGCGCGGCACGATCTCCTGCCCGAGCTTTGCGAGCTGCTGATGCACGGCCGGATCGGCCAATGCGCTCGTGACGGCGGAATTGAGCTTGGCGACCACGGGCTTGGGCGTCCCCTTGGGCGCGAACAGCCCGCCCCAGACTGAAATGTGCATCGCCGGGAATCCCGCCTCGTCCACCGTCGGAACGTCCGGTGCAGAGGCAAGACGGCTGCCGCCGGTGACGGCGTAAGCCCGCACAAGACCGCCACCCACCATGGCGAGTGAGCTCGCGGGCGACGGGCACATCACGTCGAGCCGCCCGCCGATCATGTCCTGCAGCGCCGGGGCCGCCCCGCGATAGGGTACGAACGGCCAGCTTGCGCCCGCAGTGCGTTGCAATTCGATGCCGCAGAGGTGCAGCGCGCCGCCTGAACCGTTGTGCCCCTGCACAACCTTGTCATGGTTTGCCTTCAGCCACGCGATCAATTCCCTCAGGTTGTTCGCCGGGACTGCGGTCTTGGAGACGATCAGAGCGGGACCGTTAACCAAAAGCGCGATCGGTTCGAAGTCCTTCACCACATCGTATTGCAACGGGTAGATGGCGGCATTGACGACGAACTGATCGCCGGAGCCGATGCTGAGCGTGTAGCCGTCCGGCGCGGCACGCGCGACGCGTCCGACACCGATGCTGCCTCCCGCACCACCGACGTTTTCGATCACCACCGCTTGTGAGAGCGCCGCCCGCATGGGTTCGGTGAGAACGCGCGCGAGCCCATCGAACAAACCGCCGGCAGGATAGGGTACGACGATCGTGATCGGCCGCGTCGGATAGGCTTGTGCCCTCGCAATGCGCGACACGGCCGGCAGCGCGGCAGCGCCCGTGACCATATGCAAGAATGTGCGGCGGGGAAGTTTCATGGCGGTCCCTCCCTCGAAGGCGGAGACATTCAAAGACCGCGCGCTGTTGCGCTTGCGGCGAAACGGATTTACTTCGCGTCTTGGAATGGGCGCCGGCCGAAGGCACCGTTACTGTCGCTGAAGTGAGGGGATTTCGGCACATCCCATTTCAAGCGCAGCTGTCGATAGAATACACCGCTCTTATTGGTGGAGGAAGGGTAGGAAAATGTCTCACGGCTCCGCCAGCGAGAACTGCAACAACAGCGTGCGTTGCAGGCCTGAGAAATTGTTGTCCGAGATCAGCGTCAGCACGGTCGCGCCGCCCGAGCGGTGCACGCTGATCCCTTCCATGTTGTCGATCTGCTGGCCGAGATCGGCCTCCAGCAGCACCGGCCCGTCCACCAGCGCGCCCGGCCGGAGCTCCGCGATCGCAATCCGGCGCAGGCGGATGTAGAGGCCGGTGGTCCAGCCGAACTTGCGTTCCAGCACGACCAGATCACCGCCCGGCAGGATCGTGGCGTCGCTGACGTCGTAGTCGTTCTTGCGCTTGATCGTGAAGCCGCCGGGCCGCGGCCCGCCGATCAGGAAGGCAAGATGATCGCCGGCGCGGTCGCGGCCGCGCTCCGCAATCGCGATCAAGGTGCCGCCGAGCGGGCCGCCGCGCGGCACGAAGGCCAGCGCCTCGACGCTCCCATTGCTGGGAAACGACCGGAAGGCGGCCGGCACCTCGACTGGCCGCGCCCGCGCCAGCAAGCCGTCCTTGCCGAAATCGAACCGCACGATGCGGTGCACGCGCTCGATGCCGATGTAGACCGTGCCGCCGTCACGCGCCATCGCCTCGGTGTCGAACCAGCGCCGGGATGCCAGGGTGCGCCCGTCGGGGCCGAGCATAGGCGCCATTTCCGCGGCGGTGATGCCGGTCGGCCGCGTGCCGCTGTAGACGATGCGCCCGCGCAGCCACCAGCTGCGGTCGCTCGCGGCGATGAAATTCGCGCCGTCGGGAGCGACATTGATGGAGGAGAGGCCGCCGAATTCCGGGAACGCCGAGGTCAGCACCAGCCCGCCGTTGAAATCCAACATGCCGAACCGCCGGCGCTCCGGCTCGCGATGGTCGAACCATTGAATCGGTTGCGCCTTGATCTCGACCGCGGACGGAGCTGGCGGCGGTTCGGCGTCCTTCGGCGGTCGCTGCGCCGCCGCCGGCAGCGTCACGGCAAGCAGCCCGATCAGCGCGACGGCGGCGCAGCCGATGCTTCGCGTCGCCATGGCTTTGTCGCCTATCCCCGCCCCCCGTGGGCCGGATCGAGGAAGCGCGCGGAGGCGCGCGACCATGCACTCGGCTGCGGACGCGATGCAGCTCGCAGCTCCTGCGCCGCATGCTCGTCGAACAGTTCGGCGAGCTTGTCGGTCATGGCGCCGCCGAGTTCCTCGGCGTCGACAATCGTGACCGCGCGGCGGTAGTAGCGCGTCACGTCGTGGCCGATGCCGATGGCGATCAGCTCCACCGGCGAGCGCAGCTCGATGTCCTCGATCACCCAGCGCAGGTGACGCTCGAGATAGTTGCCGGGATTGACCGACAGCGTCGAGTTGTCGACCGGCGCGCCGTCCGAGATCATCATCAGGATCTTGCGCTGCTCCGAGCGGCCAAGCAGGCGCTTGTGCGCCCAGTCGAGCGCTTCGCCGTCGATGTTCTCCTTGAGCAGGCCCTCGCGCATCATCAGCCCGAGATTTTTTCGTGCGCGGCGCCAGGGCGCGTCCGCCGACTTGTAGATGATGTGGCGGATGTCGTTGAGGCGGCCCGGGTTGGCGGGCTTGCCGGCGGCGAGCCATGCCTCGCGCGACTGCCCGCCCTTCCAGGCGCGGGTGGTGAAGCCGAGGATCTCGACCTTGACGCCGCAGCGTTCGAGCGTGCGTGCGAGGATGTCGGCGCAGGTCGCCGCCACCGTGATCGGGCGCCCGCGCATCGAGCCGGAATTGTCGAGCAGCAGCGTCACCACGGTGTCGCGGAAGGTCATGTCCTTCTCGCGTTTGAACGAGAGCGCGTGCAGCGGATCGATCACGACGCGCGGCAGCCGCGCGGTGTCGAGCAGCCCCTCTTCGAGGTCGAACTCCCAGGCGCGATTTTGTTGCGCCATGAGGCGGCGCTGCAGTCGGTTGGCGAGCCGCGCGACCACGCCCTGGAGATGCGAGAGCTGCTTGTCGAGATAGCCGCGCAGGCGCTCGAGCTCCTCGGCATCGCACAATTCGTCGGCGTCCACGGTCTCGTCGAAGCGGGTGACGAACGGGCGATAGTCCGGCCCGCGCGGCTCGTTCTTGCCGCGGCGGCCCGGACGCCGCGCCTCCGCCGGCGCCTCGCTGTCGCCCATCTCGGCATCGTCGGACATCTCCGCCGTCATTGCCTCCGACGCCTCGGCGGTCGAATCCGACATGTCCTCGCCCGCGGCCGCGGAGTCGTCGGTGCTGGCCTCGGCGTCCTCGGTCTCGGCGCCCTCGCCTTCTTCGCCGGTCTCGTCCTTCTGGCGGTCCTGATCGCCCTCCTCGCCTTCCTCCTCGTCGGAATCGGAGCTGCGGTCCTCGCCCATGTCGAGCGAATCGAGCAGGTCGTGGACGACGTCGCCGAACAGCGCCTGGTTCTCGATCAGCCGTTCAAGCCGGTTGAGGTCCTTGCCGGCGCGGTCCTCGATCAGCGGACGCCAAAGCTCGACCAGGCGCTTGGCCGCGGCCGGCGGTGCCTGCCCGGTGAGCCGTTCCCGCACCAACATCGCGAGCGCGTCCTCGATCGGCGCATCGGCGCGGTCGGTCACCTCGTCGAACTTGCCGCGATGGAAGCGATCGTCGAGCATTGCGCCGAGATTCTTCGCGACACCGGACATGCGGCGCGCGCCGATCGCCTCGACGCGGGCCTGCTCGACCGCATCGAACACCGCCCGCGCGGTGTGTCCGCCCGGCGCCAGCTTGCGGTGAACGTTGGGATCGTGACAGGCGAGCTTGAGCGCGATCGAGTTCGGCATGGCCGCGCACGATCGCGGCCTCCTGCGACGAGAGCTTGCGCGCGGGCTCGGGCAGCCGCACCTTGCCGCCGACCACGCCGGGACGCTCCGCGGCAAAGGTGACCTCGAGCTCGCTCTTGCGCGCGATGGCGCGCAGGCAGCCGGTCACCGCCCGCTTGAACGGCTCGGTCGGCGATTCCCGCGTGGGCGTCTTGGGTTTGAAGTTCGATGACATGATGCGATCTCGGTCTCTCCGCTCCCTCTCCCCGCTTGCGGGGAGAGGGTCGGGGTGAGGGGGAATTTCCGAAGACACCGCGCCTGCGAAAGCGCCCCTCACCCGCCGCGCTTCGCGCGGCGACCTCTCCCCGCAAGCGGGGAGAGGTAAAAAGGTTATGACAGCGCCACGTTGACCGAGCTTTCCGGCAGCTCGACGCCGAAGCAGCGCTGGTAGAACTCGGCGACTATCGGCCGCTCCAGCTCGTCGCACTTGTTGAGGAAGGTGAGCCGGAAGGCGAAGCCGACGTCCTTGAAGATGTCGGCGTTCTCCGCCCAGGTGATCACCGTGCGCGGGCTCATCACGGTCGAGATGTCGCCGTTCATGAACGCGTTGCGGGTGAGATCGGCGACGCGCACCATCTTGTTGACGATGTCGCGGCCCTCGCCGGTGCGGTAGTGCTTCGCCTTGGCGAGCACGATCTCGACCTCGTTGTCGTGCGGCAGATAGTTGAGCGTGGTCACGATCGACCAGCGATCCATCTGCGCCTGGTTGATCTGCTGCGTACCGTGATAGAGGCCCGAGGTGTCGCCGAGGCCGACGGTGTTGGCGGTGGCGAACAGGCGGAACGCCGGATGCGGCTTGATCACGCGCGACTGGTCGAGCAGCGTCAGCCGGCCGGACGATTCCAGCACGCGCTGGATCACGAACATCACGTCCGGACGCCCGGCGTCGTATTCGTCGAAGCAGAGCGCGACATTGTGCTGATAGGCCCACGGCAGGATGCCGTCGCGGAACTCGGTCACCTGCTGGCCGTCGCGGATCACGATCGCGTCCTTGCCGATCAGGTCGATACGGCTGATGTGGCTGTCGAGATTGACGCGCACGCACGGCCAGTTGAGGCGGGCCGCGACCTGCTCGACATGGGTCGACTTGCCGGTGCCGTGATAGCCGGAGACGATGACGCGCCGGTTGTGCGCGAAGCCGGCGAGAATCGCGAGGGTGGTGGGGCGGTCGAAGCGGTAGTCCTGGTCGATATCCGGCACGTGATCATCGGGCTCGGAGTAGGCCGGAACCTCCATCTCGCTGTCGATCCCAAACAATTGACGCACCGACACCTTCATGTCGGGCAGACCGGCGACTTCTTGTGTTGCGACAGTCATTTCTCCTCCGTGGTCTCGGAACACGCGAGACCCGAATCGTTCGAGAATGCGGCCGGAAATCGGGGCCGAACCTAGCAAATGCGGCATCGGTCCGGAAGCTGCCTAGAGATCGGCCGAAACCGCCACAAATTCAAGTAAATCGGCGAAAATTAGCTGCGCAGCCGGCCTGCACCGGCCGCATGGCGGCGCGGCTCATCCGCACGGCCGGAACTACCGGGGCCACCAGGCTTGCAGCTTCCGCTCGCCGGTGGCGGAAAACCGCACGATCCGCGACTTCACCTCACGTACCGCCCAGCCTTGCGCAACGATCTCCTCAAGGATCGCGGCGCCAAGCGTGCCGCCGAGGTGGAAGCGGCGTTCGCTCCAGTCGAGGCAGCATCGGCACAGCGCACGCCGGCCGCGGGCAAGCGTATCGACGTCGATGCCCCGCTTGGCAAAGAACCGGCGGCCGCTGTCCGTCAGCCGCAGTTCCTCCTCGCGGCGCACCAGCAGCCGGCGGTCGATCAACCGATCGAACGTCTTCACCGCGAGATCGCCGGCGAGGTGATCGTAGCAGGACCGCGCGCGGCGCAATTCCGGGTCGCGCGGGCCGGTGCGGACGCGCATGTGCCCGGCGCGGGCAGCGACCGGCATCAATCCCTCGAGCGCGGTGACCACGTCGGGATCGGCGAGGCGGAAATAGCGGTGCCGTCCCTGGCGCGCGACCATGACCAGTCCGGACTTTTCGAGCCGGCTGAGATTGCCGCTGGCGGTCGACAGCATCAACCCCGCCTCCTGCGCCAGCTCGGTCGCGGTCAGTGCCGGGCCCGCCATCAGCGCCATCAGCATGTTGGCATTAGCCGGATTGCCGATCAGCGCGGCGATCTGCGAGATGTCAGGACCGTCTTTCATAGTTTGAGTATTTCCGAAGTATCGATGCAGGTCAATGTGGCAGGCTGCCGTTGGATGCCGCCGCTGTCGGCGGCGAGGAGCGAGCAGCGATGACGAACACGCGTCATGACACCGGCATTGCACGGCAGATCGGCCCCTATAGCGATGCAGTGGAAGCACCGGCGAATGCGCGCTGGCTGTTCACCGCCGGCACGCCGGGACTGGGGATGGATGGAATGCTGCCACCCGACATCACGGGCCAGGCTGAGCTGGCTTGGAGCCACATCTTCGCGGTGCTCGAACGCGCCGGCATGACGGTGCATGATCTCGTGAAGGTCACGCACTATCTCACGCGCGCGTCCGACATCCCCGCCTATGCGATGGTGCGCGCACGTGTCCTCGGCAGTGCACGGCCGGCGTCCATGCTGCTGATCGTGCCCGGACTGGTGCGGCCGGAGTTCCTGCTGGAGATCGAGGCCACTGCGGCGAAAGCCTGACGCCGAGCCTATGCTCAGCGGAAGCCGACCGACTTCAGATAATTGTAGGCCTGGATGATCTCGCGCAGCCGCTCCTCGCTGGAGCGGTCGCCGCCATTGGCGTCGGGATGGTGGCGCTTCACCAGTTCCTTGAAGCGGACCTTGATCTGCGCGGTCGTGGCCTCGCCTTCGAGGCCGAGCGTGTCGAGCGCCTTGCGCTCGGCGTTGCGGATGACGCGGGACTCGCGGCGGCGCAAATGCTCGCCGTTTTGAGCGTCTCCGAACAGCCCGAACGGGTCGCTGGCGCCCTCGAAGGCCGGTCCGAACCGCGCCGAGCGCGAGCGCCCGGTCGGCTTGCCGCCGTTCATGCCCATCTTCCAGGTTGGGCGATGGCCGATCACCGCCTCGCGCTGGTAGCGCGCGATGTCGTCGGTGCTCATGCCGGCGAAGAAATTATAGGAGTGGTTGTACTCGCGCACGTGGTCGAGACAGAACCGCCAATACTCGTTCTCGCGGTTGCGGCCCTTCGGCGCCCGATGGGTCGCGGCGCCGGCGCAGCCCGGCCACTCGCACGGCGGATGCTGCGCGCGCAGCCGCCGGTCCTGGTCGGGCTTGACCCGGATGCGATCGAAGAATGGCGAGTCGCTGGACATGACCGATCATTATGCAGGCGCGGCGCGGCAACCTTCAAGTCTTGACTTTGCCGAATTGGGTGCGCGCCGTCAGCGGGATTGACCCAAACGCGGGGCTGCGCGTAAGCCCCCGTCATGAACACCCGCGACCGCATCACCGAGACGCTGACGGCGGCCTTCGCTCCGACACAGCTCGACGTGCAGGACGAATCCCACCAGCATGCAGGCCACGCGGGCAGCCGGCCGGGCGGGGAAACCCACTACAGGGTCTATATCGTGTCGGATGCCTTCCAGGGGAAGAGCCGGATCGAGCGCCACCGCATGGTCAACGCCGCGCTGGCGCGAGAGCTGGCCGGCGGCGTGCACGCGCTGGCGATCCATGCCTCGGCGCCGGGGGAACAGGGCTAGGCCAAACGATGGCGGCGGGCCAAGGCCCGCCGCCAGATTCATTCGGTTCGCTCGAAAGGTCCGTCCGAAGGCTTAGCGCTGCTGATGCGGGCGGTTCACGAGCTGACCGGCCATCTGCGTGCGCTCCTTGGTGAAGCGCGGATAGGCGCTGATGCCACCTTCGTCGCCGTCGAAGCGCGCCGAGGCCGGCGCCGAGAGAAGCGCAACGAGCGCGGCGGAAATGATGAGCTTGGTCTTGATGTTCATGGTGTTGTCTCCTTAACGGGTTGGTTGGTGATGAGCGCTGCTGCTCATCTGCCCCTAAATTCGAAGGCACCCGTCGTAAAGTTGCGCTGGACTCCATCACGGCACCGTGTGCCAAACGCACGTGCCGAGTTCGCGCCGACGTGACAGAGCGCTCTGTCTTTGTTGAGTTTTTTGCGACGGGCAAAAAAGTCTGAATAGTCAGCGGCAATCGAGATCATGCCTACTGGGCATTTCCATCGAGCGACCTCTCCCGACAGAGTCCGAGCGTCTCAAGCGACCCCCCGAAACCATCGGATCTCGCCGGGACAGCGGATCGCGGATGGTCTGCGACCGCCTTCAAGGGAGAAACACCATGCGAATGATTGCCGTCCTGATCGCCGCCGTGGCCGCCGTCAGTATTGCCGCCCCGGCGAGCGCGCAAATGAGCGAATCGACCCGAGCAGCAATGACCAAGATGCGTACACAGAACCCGGCGACCTACGACACCTGTCAACAGCTTGCAATCAAGCGCGGTTACAGCACCAACGACCAGGAGCTCGAGGGCCGGGCGCTGATGAATTTCATCAGCGGCTGCATGGCCATGGCCGGCGGAAAATAAGCATCGACCGCAAGGAGCCCTTGAAACACGGCCCGCTTCGAACGAAGCGGGCCGTGTTTTCATTTGCACCGTTGCCGAGGTGACGGCGAGATCGACGATCAAGCCCGCATGGCGGCCAGCAAATCCTCGATCGCCATCCGCTTGCGGTAATCGGGATCGACGAAACGAGCCTTGATGCGACCGTCCTCACCGACCACAAACGTCGCCGGAATCGGCACCACCCAGGTGTCATTGCCCTGATACCTGGTCAGGTCGTGTCGTTCCGCGATGATTTTCCGAAGCTCATCACCGAGCCAGATCGCAAGCCCAAGCGACATCGCGTAGCCGTTGTCCATGTCGGTCAAGACCAGAAACGGAGCCTTCGACGTTGACCTGAGGTCCGAGACGAATTGCTCCCGGTCAGGCATGACGGCGACGATTTGTCCGCCTTCGGAAGCGATCTGATCATGCGCCCGCACAAGCGCGTTGATGCTGATGCGGCAAAACGGACACCAATGTCCGCGATGGAACGTGACTGCGACCGGACCGCGGGCTGTGAGATCGTCGAGGCTTACGATGCGCCCCTGCTCATCCGGCAGGCAGAACGGCGGCATCTGGTCGCCGACCTGCGGCGCCTTCGCGCCGGCGCCGCCTTCCTTGAGGCGCCCAACCATTCGCTCGATGGCGTCCGCGAAGTCCGGCCGTCGCTGCTTGACGGATCGGGATGCGGCGTCAAGTTGCTCACCCAACGACAAGTTCGATTCGTTGAGGCGCTCAAAGGCCTGCCGTAACTCTTGTTGTGCCTGCGTCTCGTTCATTCGGCGAACTGAAACTTCGATGGTTCCCGGCCCCGGCGGCGTGCCGCAGGCAGGGATCGCGTCAGCGATGTCATCAATAACGTTTCCGCTGCGGCCATGCCAGTGCCGTTCATGCGACCTGGCGCGGGGCAAGCGAAACGCGCAAGGTCCTGACCGCACGATGGACCGACGCCTTGAGCGCGCCGATGCTCATGCCACTGACTGCCGCGGCCTCTCGCAAGCTCATTTCCCGGAGCTTGAGCAGCTCGATGGCGGAGCGTTGGCCGGCGGGAAGCTTGCTGATCGCCTTTTGCACCGCATCAACGGCATCGTAACGGGCCACGGCGTCGCCCGCCGAATCGTCGGCGATATCGGCCGCCGCCTGTTCGGTCAGGACCGGTCCCGCGGCATTGCGCTTTTGCCGGCGCAGGAAGTCGATCGCCCGGTTGGTCACAATGGCCTTGAGCCAGGGAATAAAGGGGCGCGTGGGATCGTAGGTCGCGCGCGCTGCATGAATGCTCATGAGCACCTCCTGCAGCACGTCATCGTGGTCGCTCGGCGAAGCGCTGGCCATCTGTCGCCGGATCATTCTGGCAATAACCGGTCGAAGCTCCTGAAGCAGGTGGACATACGCTCCTTCGCTTCCGCTCTGCGCGCGCTGCATCAAGGCAGCGAAGACCTTGTCCTTGGCGATCACCGCCTGCAGCGTGCCGCCCGCTCCTCGAAGAGAACGGCTCGTCAGTTCCGCCGTATCGATCATCGCTTGCATCACACCCTCGCTAGCTGGCTCGCGAGCAGTGGTGCTCCCGAACCGGTTGGCCTATCGAACAGTCGCGAAGGTGGGGCAGGAACCATGCGAACTGAAATATCGATGCTCTATCGTGCCGATACGGTCCTGCTATCCGGATGTGCGTGCCCAGGGGCTTGTCGGCGCCGATCGGCAGACCGGGTTAACTCAAATGTGATGGACTGTGATGGGCTGCCGCCACCGGGGCCCTTGCTTGCGGCCTTACTATCACTCTCGATAGACTGTACCGGCCAACGCGGATCAGTGGTCGTCCGGCCCTGATTGCGGCCATCGCTGGTGACGACAAAGATCGTGGGCGCCTGACCGATGGAAATGCATCAGGTGAGGTATTTTCTCGCGGTAGCGAAGAACCTCAATTTCACCCGCGGGGCCGAAGAGTGCAACGTCAGCCAGCCATCGCTGACGCGCGCGATCAAGCAGCTTGAAGGCGAGTTCGGCGGCGATCTGTTTCGACGGGAGCGTCCGCAGGCGCAGCTGACCGAGCTGGGCGAGCGCATGCTTCCGTTGCTGAGGCAATGCTACGACAGCGCGGTCAGTGCGCGCGAACTGGCATTGTCGATGAAGAAGGGCGAGGTCGCTTCATTGCGACTGGCGTTGTCGCATACCTTCGACATCAATCTGCTGATGCCGCACTTGAACGAAGTGCGGCGTCGTTTTGACCGGCTGGACTGCAGGCTGCTGCGAGGAACGGCGGCAGAGGTTGTCGAGCTCTTGAAAAGCGGCGAAGCGGAGCTGGGCATCGCGTCGGACCTTGGCGAGGGGTGGGATCGCCTCGATTGCTGGCCGTTATTCACCGAAGATTTCATCCTGCTGGTCAACGCGCAGCACCGCCTTGCGCGCTTCCCGTCGATCGAGCTTAAGGCGTTGGGTGAGGAACGCTTGTTGCTTCGGACCTATTGCGAGCACGCGGGGCCGACCGCAACGCTGTTGCGGACCCATGGTCTCGATGTCGACCACTGCTATCAAATAACGTCCGAAAGCGATCTGATGTCCATGCTGGCATCGGATTTGGGGGTGGCGATCGTTCCGAGAAGCACGTCGAGCCCCGACACATTGGCGCGCGTCATGATCAACGGACTGGAATTGCGCCGGCCGGTTCAGCTCTACGGCGTGGCCGGACGCCAGCGCACCGCCGTGGCGGCGCTAATCATGAAAATGCTGCGCGCCGCCAACTGGTCGCGTTACGCGAGCTAGGTCAGGCACCTCTCATTGTCCAAAGACTTCACGTCAGCGGCCTGGCCGCCTGAAATTCTTGCGCGCCCGCTCGACTTTGGCTCGGATCACGCAGCCTTCAACATGATCGTTGATCAGCCCCATGGCTTGCATGAAGGCATAGACCGTGGTCGGGCCGACGAATTTCCAGCCTTGCTTCTTGAGGGCCTTCGACAGGGCAATCGATTCCGCGGAGGTCGATGCGGTTTGCGGTTTTGCAAGCTGCTTCGCGTCAGGTTCGTAACGCCAGATGAAGGCTGCCAGCGAGCCTTCCCGTTTGACGAGCTCCTGAGCCCGTTGCGCATTATTGATGACGGCCTCGATCTTGCCGCGATGGCGAACGATGCCCTCTTCCTTGAGCAAGCGACCGAGGTCGCGATCGCTGAAGCGCGCGATCCTGTTGAAATCGAAACCACGGAAGGCTGCGCGGAAATTTTCGCGCTTGGCGAGAATCGTGCGCCAGCTCAGTCCGGATTGAAAACCCTCCAGGCTCAATTTCTCGAACAAGCGATCGTCGTCACCCACTGGAAAGCCCCATTCGGTATCGTGATAGCCCAGAAACTCCGGGGCGGCAGCGCACCAGCGGCATCGCGATTTTCCGTCCGGCCCCAGTATCGTCTTGCTCATGGTCAATGCCCTTGCATCGTGAAGACGGGCGGACGCTGCCTAGGCGAGCAGAAACTCCAGCCGTTGGTCGGCTTTTGATGGGGCGATTTCAAGAATTTCCGCGCTTACGACATGTTCCGCGACAAACGGATCGTCGTTTACCCGGCTCTGAAGATCCGTCAGCGACGTATTGTGCGCGACGATCCCACCACCCAATTGCGGTTGCAAATTTCCGACCAACAAGAAAACGCCGTCGTCAAAACCGCGCTTGATCCATTCTTTGTGGCCTTCCATGAATTGGCCGGCCTGGCTCTTGTTGCCGGAAAATCTCAGCAGCACGATAAACATCTGGCTGTCTTTCTCCCGCTCACCTGGTGGGCCGAGTCCTCAGCCCGCACGCTGTTGCGCGGCGTCTTCCGTGCACGATCTCAGCCAGTCGCACATCTGTTCGACTTCCTGCTTGATGAATTTCTCATCGTGAAAGGCGCTTGCCAGCGTGGCGACACCCTGGCTGCGGGCCAAAAGATGCATCGCCAGCGCGTCGGCATCGGCCTCGCGGCCGAGCAGCGTGAATTGCCTGCGCAACCAGGTCCGAAACAGCGTGAAAAGCTTGTTAGCCTCGGCTCGGGAGGCATGATTGAGCTTCGCAAGCTCAGCACACAGCGTCCCGACCGGGCAGCCGTAACGCTTTATGTCGGCACAATTCGCAATCAGGATATGGATGAAGCTTCGGATGCGCTCCGCGGGTTGTTTCCCTTCGATTTCCCATCGCTCCAGCATCGTTCGGGTCTTCGCCAAACGCGCATCGATCACAGCATCCAGAATTTCGTCCTTGGTTTTGAAGTGATAGTAGAAATTGCCGCGCGAGATCTGCACGATATCGGCAATGTTCGAGAACGAGGTATGCTCGTAGCCTCGCCGATAGAATAGCTGGTCGGCGGCTTCCACAATATCACCGCGGGTTGTCTTGTCGGTCATGAAATCAGACCGGCGCTGGGCGCGTAGCGGTTCACCGCGCTGCAGCGGATCGAAACACCTGCAGACATGGGTCGGTCTCCGGCGCGAGCGAAAGGACTAGGACGGTCGCCCTAGATGGCTAGGGCAAGCGTCCTAATTTGTCAAGGACCCGACCCGGCCGCACCCGGGCGCGTGGGATAGGACTGAGCGACGACCGGTGAGGAGCCGGTGAGCATCGCTGCGAGGGCGAGCGCCACCAAAAGCATGTTTCGCCGCATCAGTTCGTCTCCCATGCTCTCATCGCAGGATCGTATTGGCCCGCCCTTTGTCGACCTGATCGATGACCAGAAGCCGCACCGGCTCGGTCCCGATATTGGTGCCATAGTGCCAGGCGTCGACCATCTCGACGATAAAGTCGCCGGCCTTGTAGTCCCAGGTGCGGGAACTGTCGGCAGCAGCGACCCGCAGCGTCCCTTGAAGAACATAGGCGTAGCGCTGGAACGGATGCTTGTGCACCGGCAGCCGCGCGCCGACCGGGATGTCGTACATCCAGACGACAACCTCGGCATTGCCCTGCGGCAGCGCGATCGGCTGGCCGTTGGCGGTAGCGGTCGCCGAGAAGACGCGCGCGGCCCTCGCTTTGGCAGCGGCCTCCTGCGCATCCGCGCGCACTGTGCACGCAAGAATGCTTGCGACCAGCGCAGCGCCGGTCGCGATCGTCCGAAAGGTGCTCATGTCTGTGTGACCTATTCCGCCTTGATGCCCGCCGCCTTGATGATCTCGCCCCAGCGCACGCGCTCGGTGCTGATCTGCGCCGCGAACTCCTGCGGCGAGTTGCCGACCAGGCGCGCGCCGGATTTGGCGAAACGCTCCTGCATCGCCGGATTGCGCAGCGCCGCCACGATCTCCTGGTGCAGCCGCTCGACGATCGCTCCCGGCGTGCCGGCGGGCGCGGCGATGCCGAACCACGACGAGGCCTCGTAGTTGGCGACGCCGCCCTCGGCCGCGGTCGGCACGTCGGGCAGCAGCGCCATGCGCGACTTCGCCGCCACCGCCAGCGGGCGCAACTTGCCGCTCTCGATGTGCGAGATCACCGTCGGCGGATTGTCCACGACGCCGTCGATCTGGCCGGCGATCAAATCCTGCACCGCGGGCGCCGCGCCGCGATAGGGCACGTGGGTGATCTGCACGCCAGCGGCGTGCATGAACATCGCGAGGCCGAGGTGGCCGGTGGTGCCGATGCCCGGCGAACCGAAATTGAGCTTGCCCGGCCGCGCCTTGGCGAGCGCGACAAAGTCCTTGAGGGTCTTCGCATCGACGTTCGGATGCACGACCAGGAGCATCGACATTTCGGCGACGTTGGAGATCGGGATGAACGCGGTCTCCACGTCGAACGGCATCTTGGCATAGAGAAACGGATTGGCGGTGAGGATGCCGGCCGACGACATCAGCAGCGTGTAGCCGTCGGGCGCCGCGGTCGCGACCGCCCGCGCCCCGGTGTTGCCGCCGACGCCGGCGCGGTTCTCGACCACGACTGGCTGGCCGAGCGATCTGGTCATCTGGTCGCCGACCGCGCGCGCCAGCACGTCGGCGAGCCCGCCGGCCGGGAACGGCGCGATCAGGCGGATCGGCCGGTCGGGATAAGTCTGCGCCTGCGCGGCGGACGCAAATGGGATCGCAAGACATCCAGCGACAAGACATCCGGCGACAAGACATCCAACGACACGTCGGCGCAGCATCGGCACGGCGTTTCTCCTCCGCTCGGACTTTCGGCGATGATAGGCCGTGGCCCGAGTTGATTCCAATGTTTCCTGGATGATCCGCTTGCGCGGATTGCGATATGAAACCGCCGCGGCTACGCCACTTTCGCAGTCTTGCGCATCAGCGGCGTGATGCGCAGCGAGGTGATGCGGTTGCGCTCGCGGCGGAGCACGTTGAAGCGGAAGCCGTGGAAGGTGAAGCTCTGCCCCGGCTCCGGGATCGAGCGCGCTTCGTGAATGACCAGACCCGCGATGGTGGTCGCCTCGTCATCCGGCAGGCTCCACTCCATGGCGCGGTTGAGGTCGCGGATCGGCACGCCGCCGTCGACATTGACCGAGCCGTCGGGCAGCGGCCGCACGCCCGGCAACGCCACATCATGCTCGTCGGTGATGTCGCCGACGATCTCTTCGAGGATGTCCTCGAGCGTCACCAGTCCCATCACCTCGCCGTACTCGTCGACCACCAGCGCGAACGGGGTCTTGCGCCGGCGGAACGCCTTGAGCTGCTCGGACAGTGGGCGGATGTCGGGCACGAACCACGGCGGCCGCGCGATCGCCTTGACGTCGATCGTGGCGGGATCGCCGCTGGCCTCCTGCAACGCGCGCAAGAGGTCCTTGGCATGCAGGATGCCGATGATGTTTTCCGGACGCTCGCTCCACAGCGGCACCCGCGTCACCGGCAATTCCAGCACTTCCTTGACCACCTCCTCGGGCGGGTCGTCGGCGCAGGCAGTGATCATCTTGGTGCGGTGGATCATCACGTCGGACACCACCAGGTCGCGGAGATCGAGCAAGCCGCCGAACATGTCGCGGTCCTGCTTCTCGACGCTGCCCTCCTGGTGCAGGAGATCCACCTGCCCGCGCAGTTCCTCGTGCGCCGACAGAAAGGCCTGATCGGTCCCCATCTTCATGCCGAACATTCTGAGGATGAATCGGACCAGACCCTCGATCCCGATCAATAACGGTCCGAGCAGCCGCACCGTCCAGGCGATCGGGCGGGCGACCAGAAGCGCCACCCGTTCCGGCGCGTTGATCGAAAGCGTCTTGGGCAGCACTTCGGTGAACACCACGACGACCACCGTCATGATCGCCGTCGCGTAGAGCGCGCCGATTTCGCCGAACCACGACAGCAGCAGGCCGGTCGTCAGCGCCGTCGCTGCGATATTGACGACGTTGTTGCCGGTGAGGATTGCGCCGAGCATGCGCTCGCGGACCTCGAGCAGATTGCCGACCAGCCGGGCGCGCCAATGGCCGGATTTCTCCAGCCGCAAAAGCCGCGCGCGCGACACCGCCGTCAGGGCCGTCTCGCTCGCGGAGAAGAAGAACGAGAAGCAGAGACAGATCACAATAGCGGCGAGTGATAGCCAGTCGTCGATCAACATCGGCTAGTGTCCCGAATCCGAAGTTCGCACAACCGTGCTGCAAGCGTCCATGCGAACTTCGGATTCAAAGGGGACACTAGCAGGTATAGCTTTCTAGTGTGGCTTTGGTTCAGAAGTTCGCTCCCAACCCGGCCGCAAGATATGGCGAACTTCTGAACCGCCACACTAGCCGAGCTTCTCAGCCAGAAAGGCACGGACCTCGGTCGCCTCGACGTCCGGCGCCACGAAGGCATTCCCGAGCCCGCGCGCCAGGATGAACGTCAGTTTGCCGCGCGTCACTTTCTTGTCCTGGGCGATGAGCGTCATCAGCTGTTCCGCGTCCGGCGCACCGCCGGGCACGTCGGAAACATGGGTCGGCAGGCCGACCGCCGCAAGGTGACGGATGGCCCGCTCCGCCTCCGCCTTCGGCAGCAGCGCGCGCCGCGCCGAGAATTCGAAGGCGAGCGCCATGCCGATCGCGATCGCCTCGCCGTGCAACAACCGGTCGGAGTAACCGGCGGCGGCTTCCAGCGCGTGCCCGAAGGTGTGGCCGAGATTGAGCAGCATGCGCTCGCCGGTCTCGCGCTCGTCGCGCGCCACGATCGCGGCCTTGGCACGGCAGCTGGTCGCGATCGCATGCTCGCGAGCGGGACCGCCGGCGAAGACATCCTTCCAGTTCGCCTCCAGCCAGGCGAAGAAGGCGGCGTCGCCGAGCAGGCCGTATTTCGCGACCTCGGCATAGCCGGCGCGAAATTCGCGCGCGGGCAGCGTGTCGAGCAGCGCGGTGTCGGCGACAACCAGCACCGGCTGGTAGAACGCGCCGATCAGGTTCTTGCCCTGCGGCGAGTCGATGGCGGTCTTGCCGCCGACCGAGGAATCGACTTGCGCGAGCAGCGAGGTCGGCACCTGCACATAGTCGAGGCCGCGCCGCACGATGGCCGCGGCAAAGCCGGCGAGATCGCCGATCACGCCGCCGCCCAGCGCGATGACGAGATCGCCGCGCTCGATGCGCTGCGAGATGAGGTCGTCGCAGAGCGACGCGAGATGCTTGAACGACTTCGTGCTCTCGCCTGGCGGCAGCACCACCGTGGAAACCTGCGACACGCTCGCCTTGACGGCGGCGACCGCGGCATCGAGATGCCGCGCAGCGACGTTCTCGTCGCTGACGATCGCCGCCTTGGCGCCCGGGCGGAGCTTTGCGATCCGCGCGCCGAGCGAAGCAAGCTGGCCGCGGCCGATCACGATGTCGTAGCTGCGCTCGCCGAGCGCGACGTCGACGACGATCGGATCGCTTCCCCGCAACGGCGCGGTCATGACGCGCTGTCTCCCTTCGTGGCGGCGTCGGGCGCCACGCGGCGCGGCAGCGGCCCTGCGCGCAGCATCGCGATGATCTCGTCCACGATCTTTTCGTGCGGCACTTCGCGCGACTGGACGGTGAAGTCGGCGAGCCCATAGACCGGATAGCGCGCATCGATGAGCTGCTGCAAGGTCGCCGCGGGATCTTCGGTATGCAGCAGCGGACGGTCGTGGCGCCGCCTGATCCGGCGCATCAGCACGTCGAAATCGGCGTTGAGCCAGATCGACACGCCCTTGGCGCCGATCGTGGCGCGGGTGTCCGCGTTCATGAAGGCTCCCCCGCCGGTCGCCAGCACCTGCGGACCGCTCTCCAGCAGCCGGGCGATCACGCGCGCCTCGCCGGCGCGGAAAGCGGATTCGCCGCGGGTGGTGAAGATATCGGGGATCGACATGCCGGCCGCCGTCTCGATCTCGGCGTCGGCGTCCACAAACGGAATCCCGAGCCGCGACGCCAGCCGCCGGCCGATCGAGGACTTGCCGGCGCCCATCATGCCGACGAGCACCACCGAGCGCGCGCCAAGCGCGGTCAGGATGGCCAATTCCGGCGCCGCATTGCCGTTGGAATGCTGCGCAACCGGCTGCGGCGCTGCCGGGTTGGACGCTGCCGGATTGGACATGGGCTCGAAATCCCGCTAGTGGCCCAATTCCGAAGTTCGTACCATTTCGCAGCGGTCTCTTATACGAACTCGAAATCGGAGGACACTAGCAACTCATTGATTCTAGCGTGGCCCCGTCTCAATAGACCATCCATCCACGGGGATCGAGCCTCTTGTCAGGGCCCGTCCGACGTAGTTTTTTCACGTTTAATGCGATACTAGCGTCCCGATTCCCGACGACGCCGGATCGAGCGCAAGCATGCCCAGCCTGTTCCGATTTCTCGCGTTCGTCGCCATCGTGGCCGGCGTGGTCTACGGCGGCATGCTGGCGCTCGCGCGGTTCTACGATCCGCCGCAACGCGAGATCACGGTGCCGGTCCCGCCCGACCGGTATTCGAAGCAGAAATGAGCGAAAGGCGGCAGCCGCCGATGGCCCGCCCGGCACGACCCTCTGACGATACCCTGATCGAGCTGTTCCTCGACATGCTCGCGGCCGAGCGCGGCGCCGGCGAGAACACCCTGTCGGCGTATCGGCGCGACCTCGGGGATTTCTCACGCCACCTCGCCGCCGCGCGCCGCACCGTCGCCGGCGCGACGACCGACGACGTGCGCGGCTATCTCCAGTCGCTCGCGAAACGCTCGTTCGCGGCGGCGTCGGTCGCACGGCGGCTGTCCGCGATCCGGCAGCTCTATCGCTTCCTTTATGCGGAAGGACAGCGCAGCGACGATCCCGCCGCCATCATCGAGGGGCCGAAGCGCGGACGCGCGCTGCCGAAGGTGCTCGGCCTCAAGGAGGTCGATCGCCTGCTCGCCGCCACGCGCGCGGCAATCGGCAAAGGGCGCACGCCGGGCCAACGCCTGCGGGCGGCGCGGCTCAATGCGCTGCTGGAGCTGGTTTACGCCACCGGGCTGCGGGTGTCCGAGCTGGTGTCGCTGCCGGCTTCGGCGGCGGAGCGCAGCGCGCGCATGTTGGTGGTGCGCGGCAAGGGCGGCAAGGAACGCCTCGTTCCGCTCAACGACGCCGCCAAGACCGCGATGACGGAGTATCGCACGCTGCTGGCGGACGGCGGACGGACCACTGACGACAAGCCGGTCAAGGCGAAGACCGCGACGTCGAAGTGGCTGTTTCCCTCATTCGGCGACAGCGGCCACCTCACCCGCCAGCATTTCGCGCGCGAGCTGAAGGCGCTCGCGGCCGGCGCAAAACTGCGCGCCGAGCAGGTGAGCCCGCACGTGCTGCGCCACGCCTTTGCCAGCCACCTGCTGCACAACGGCGCCGACCTGCGCATCGTGCAGACGCTGCTCGGCCATGCCGATATCTCGACCACGCAGATCTACACCCACGTGCTGGAGGAGCGGCTCAAGAGCCTGGTGCGCGACCTGCATCCCTTGGGGGAAACCTAGCGCGATCGTTGCTACCGCTTGGGCTCAGGAACGATCGCCTTCCCAATCACCTCGGTCATCGGCGCATAATCGGTCGCGTGGCTTGCCTTCGACGCTTCGATCCACTTAGTCGGATCAATGCGCCGGACGTCGAGCCGGTGCCCGGCCTGTTCAGCCAACTGCTGAGATATTGTGCCTGCGTCCGACCATTCCCCTCACGGAACGGATGGATGTAATTAATGTCACCCATGATAATTCCGGCTTCGCGCGCAAATTCGCTCGCGGGCAGGCGCTTGAGAAACCCGGCGTGGATCAGCCGGCGGTGAACGTCCGCCATTCCGGTCGGAATGTACTGACGGAACTGGAATTGATTTCCACCTTTGAAGATTTCGACTGTACGAAGCTCGCCGGCCCAGTCGTAAACATCCTGGAACAGGTGGCGATGGATGGCGCGCAGGTGGGTCAGGTCGAATGAGCCGGAAGGAACGCCTTCAGCAATTCTATCGCCCACCAACCGACGCTCAACTCGATCAAGCTTGCGCGCGTCGGTAATGCCGAGGCGATTGCGAAGGACGTTGGTGTCTGGATAGACGTACGGATCGACGTCCCGACTCACTTGGCGTCGGCCGTTGCGCGAGCTTGCGCCAGAATTTAGGCGCGTCGCCGCTTGTGGTCCCAACCCTCCCGCTCGAACATCTCGAACATGGCGATGTCTTCTTCGTCGAGCGGATTGCCCTCGATCACCTGAAGATGCATGGCCTCAAGCCGGCGCTCGCGGGCAGTGGCGATTTCTTCGGGCGAGAGACGATCTTTGACCTTGGCCATGCGATAAATATACGTGATCACGGCCGAAATGTCACGAATTTCAATTCCTTAGGAACAATCCGAATACGTTGCACTCCGCTTTACATGCCTCCTTCCGCCGCGCCATAACAGCCCGACAACGCGCGGAGGGATCGCATGCCCGACACCTGGACAAAACTCAAAGAGCGGCCCGAGCTCTACCTTGAGCGCCTCGACGACGCCGGCGTCGCGCGCATCACGCTCAACCGGCCGGACAAGCGCAATTGCTGGAACCGGCCGCTGTGCAACGCTTTTCTCGAGTCGCTCGACATCATCCGCGCCGACAAGGAGCTGAAGATCGTCATCACCCGCGGCGCCGGCAAGGTCTATTCGTCGGGGCTCGATTTGACTTTCCTGCGTGAAGTCTCGAACGGTCCGATGCTCGATTGGGACCGGCCCAATCTCACCATCCAGATCGCCGAGGACATCCGCGCCTTCCCGCGCATCATGATCGCGCAGGTGCACGGCTATTGCCTCGGCGGCGCGCTCGGCATCATGAACTGCCACGATATCGTGTTTGCGGCCGAGGACGCGCAGCTCGGCATGCCCGAGGTGCTGCGCGGCAGCTTCGGCCAGCTTGTCACCTCGACGCTCCTGCATTCCGGCCTGCCGGTGAAGAAGCTCTCGCTGATCGCGCTCGGCGGCAAGAACGTGACCGGCAAGGAGGCCGACGCGCTCGGGATCGTCAGCGAGGCGGTGCCGGCCGACAAGCTGGAAGCGCACACGATTGCGTTCGCACGCGGCCTCGCGACCCGGCATCTTGCTCCGTTGGAACATCATAAGATCACCGTGCAGATGGGGCGCGACCTCTCGCTGTCGCAGGCGATCCAGCTCGACTCGCTGGTCGGGCAGCGGCTGCGCCGCGTGATGGACCCGCTCGGCGACGTCGAGGGCTATCTCCAGTCGCAGAAGGGCGGCGCCAACCTGAACTACAAGCGCCCGGATGTGAGATGATCGGAAGTCAGTAATCAGATATCAGTAATCAGATGCTGTCATCCAAGGCCATCTTAAATCAGACGCAGGCGAAATCCGCACGCCTTCTGATGATCGATCACTGACTACTGATCCCTGGACCATGCGCATCTACCTCGACTTCGAAAAACCGGTGGCCGAGATCGAGGCCCAGGTCGAGGAATTGCGCGCGCTGCAGACCGGCGAGACGGCGGCCGCCATCGGCGAGGAGATTGCGCGGCTGGAGGCCAAGGCGGCGCAGACGCTGAAGGAGCTCTACGCCAACCTCACGCCCTGGCAGAAGACGCTGGTTGCGCGCCATCACGAGCGGCCGCGCTGCCTCGACTATATCGGCGCGCTGATCACCGGCTTCGTTCCGCTCGCCGGCGACCGCAAGTTCGGCGACGACGAGGCGATCGTCGGCGGCTTCGGGCGCTTTCGCGGCGAGAGCATCTGCGTTCTCGGTCACGAGAAGGGCGCGACCACCGAGGACCGGCTCAAGCACAATTTCGGCATGGCGCGGCCGGAAGGCTACCGCAAGGCGGTCCGCCTGATGCAGATGGCCGACCGCTTCGGCATTCCGGTGCTGTCGCTGGTCGACACCGAAGGCGCCTATCCCGGCATCGGCGCCGAGGAGCGCGGACAGGCCGAGGCGATCGCGCGCTCGACCGAGTGCTGCCTCGAGCTCAGCGTGCCCAACGTGGCGCTGGTCATCGGCGTCGGCGGCTCCGGCGGCGCCATCGCCATCGCCACCGCCAATCGCGTGCTGATGCTGGAGCATTCCTTCTACAGCGTGATTTCGCCGGAAGGCGCGGCGTCCATTCTCTGGCGCGACACCACCAAGGCGCAGGAGGCGGCGACCAGCATGAAGATTACCGCGCAGGACCTCGTGCGCTTCGGCATCATCGACCGGATCGTGACCGAGCCGGTCGGCGGTGCGCACCGCGATCCCACGGCGACGATCGCAGCCGCCGGCGAGGCGATCGCCGATGCGCTCGACGAGCTCAAGAGTCTGGACCGCGAGACGGTACGCCGCCAGCGCCGCGAGAAGTTCCTGGCGGTCGGGCGGACGATCACGTGAGGTGCGGGCTCGCAGTTTGTGTGCCCTCTCCCGTTGAGAGGGAGAGGGCTCAAGACAGAAGCAACAAACTCATATTGGGTGAGGGGTCTTCTTCGCCAAAGCGTTGTTGCAAAGAGACCCCCTCACCCACTTATTCTCGTTGAACGACCGAGCGGCCCTCTCCCGCAAGGGGAGAGGACACAACAATACGCGCTTCGCTCGCTGCAGAGCGAGCGGATCGACTACTTCGCCAGCGGATCGGGGCGCATCTGGAATTTCACCACCTTCGGGCGGTTCTCCGTGCCGCCTTCGAGATGGAACATGGTGCGGGTCGATGTGGTGGTCCACAGGCCGCGGCCCTTCCAGCCGGCATTAGCATCATCGATGCGTCCCTCCACCCATTTGGTGAAGAAGCCCATCGGATAGGGCACGACCAGATTGAGCCACTTGCCGTCCACCAGCGCCAGCAGCGACGAGTTCTGATTGCCGGTCGCGATCGGCACGTTCTCGCCGAGCCCGCCGGTGTTGAACCAGTCGATCCAGGTGTAATAGCTGCCCTCGCCGCTGAAACCCTCGTCCATGCCCTCGAAGCCCGGGCCCGGCATGCGGTGCAGCGTCCAGCCTTCCGGGCAGTGATCGCCGGTCGCGGTTGGGCCGTTGAGCACCTTGCATTTGCGGCGGTCGAACTCACCGAGATGACCGCTGGCCAGTGACGTCCAGAACACGCCGTTGCGGTCGATATCACCGCCGCGGCCGCCATAGCCGGGGAGCGGCGGCGCGTAGATTTCGGTGAGCTGCGTCTTCGGATCGAAGCGCACGGCATAGCCCGGGAACGGGCTCAACGACTGGCCCCAGACCGTGCCGTCCTGCGGGTTGACCACGACGCTATAGAAGTTCACGGCGACGCGCTTGTCCTTCGCCGGATCGACCGGTTGGTTGGGCTCGGCCCAATCGTCGCGGCGGCCGTTGCCGTTGGTGTCGAGCACGAACGGCGACCAGCCCTGCGCGCGCTGCTGATCGCCGGTCTCGTCCAGGATCCTGCGGTTGACCCAGCCCGCCACGCCGGGGCCCTGCACGCCGCTGGAAAGCCACAGCGTGTTGTCGGCGTCCTCGGCGAAGATCAGGTGATGGGTCGGGAAACAGGTGTCGACGAGGGTGAACTTGCCGCTCACCGGATCGAACATCGACACGCCGCGGGTCGACCGTTCGATCGGGAATACTTTGGCCGACGGATGGTCGGATCCCTTGCGGCAGAAGCCCGGATTGTCCGGCGGACGCAGCCGCACCGTGAACCACGGACGGCCCTTTTCGTCCATCAGCGGGTTGTGCTGGTTCGCCTGCGCGGTCCAGATCGCCTCTTCGCCCCAGTAGGCCGACGGCGTCATCAGATCGGTGCGGTGCGACGGCGTCTTCGGATCGAGCACCGGATGATGCACCGATGACGCGGTATGCGTCACCGGGTCGAGCACCGGCACGAGGTCCGAACTGTTCTCGTGGGTCCCGTAGAGCTTGCCGTTGGCATTGACCGTCGGATTGCGCCGATCGGTCGCGATGATGTCGTGGAGATAGAGCTTCGGGTCGCTCCAGTCCCACAGCGTGAGCACGACGTTGCGCTCGGCGCCCTGCGGCCGCGGCGGCTTGGCCTTTGGCACTTCGCCGGCGGCGACGCGATCGGTCCAGCGCGCCCATTCGGCAACGGCACGGTCGGGACCAAGCCGCGTGGTGACGCCGACCATCTGCCCCATGGCCTGACCGGCCTGGATGCGGCGGGTCCATGCATCCTGTGAATTGGCAAAGTCGCCGAATTCCTTCGGGATCATCCGCGTGCCCGGCGTGCCGAGCGCGTGGCACGACATGCAGCCGAGCGACTTGATGTCGGAAACCCACTGGTGCTGGCTGCGCTGGCCCGGATTGATGCCGTTGCCCTTCGGGCCGGTGCCCGGGAATTCGCTCTGCGCCGGGATTCGCAGCATCGAATACCAGTAGATCGGCGGATAGTATTCCGCCGCCGCCCGCTCGTCCGGCGCCACCACAGCTGTGAGGTTGAGCTGCCGGCCTGGTTCGGCATCGACCTTGGCCGAATCGACCAGGCCGTAGCCGCGCACCCACACTTTGTATTTCGCCTTCGGCAGGTCAGGCAGCAGGTAGCGGCCCTCATCGTCGGTGACGACGACCTTGGCATATCGGGTGGGCAGGTCGGTGGTCTCCGCGATCACCCAAACGCCGGCCTCCGGCCCCTTCGGACCGCTCACGACACCGCCGATGTCGTCATTGTCGATCGCGACAGCAGGGCTCTGCGCATTGGGCTGCGACGGCACCCCGGCCACCAGCGCGGCAAGCGCCATGGCCGCGGCACCCAGCATCCATCCATGGCTGGTGTTCATTGGCCGCTCCCTTGGTTTCGTCCCGGATCGTCTTATGGCCCCACCTCTCGCCGTGGCCCTGGGGGCACGGGCGCGGGGTCTTTTCGGCAATTGTGGCGGCTATCGAGGCATAGGTCCATCCGCGATTGCAACGACGGCCTGATTTCGCCGGCCCCCAAAGTTCCCTGGGAATCCACACGCCTGCCCCGATATCTCCCAAGTTTTGGTCCAGGACTACCGGGAATTGGGGGCTGGACGGCGATTGTCTTCCCCCGCGCGTACGGTGGCCGACGGGGAACACTTTGTTAATATTTACGATCCGTTCACCATCGGCATGCTCAATCGGCTATGATGCGGGGGGTGTCGCCTTGCGGTCATCCCTTTCAAGAGATAACCATTAACGTTCAAAGGCTCAGGGGTAGCCATTTGGTCGGGGGAGTTTCGGGTTTAAATCGTCGCCCACTGGTGCGCTCGCTTTTGGCGTCCGCGGCAATCCTTGCTGCGGTGGCGCTGGGCGGCTGCGACACCGACACCGCCGCCCCGACGCTGCGCTCGCTTCAGCCGCTCTCGCCGCAAATGGTCACCGAGATCGAGCGGCGGAATATGAGCAAGGAATCGCCGATCCTCGTCCGCATCTTCAAGGAAGAGTCTGAGCTCGAGGTCTGGAAGGAAGACCAGAGCGGCCGCATGGCGCTGCTCAAGACCTATCCGATCTGCCGCTGGTCGGGCGATCTCGGCCCGAAGATCAGGGAAGGCGACCGCCAGGCGCCGGAGGGTTTCTATACGATCACTCCGAGCCTGATGAACCCGAACTCCAGCTACTACCTCTCCATCAACATGGGCTTCCCGAACGCGTATGACCGGGCGAACAATCGCACCGGCGCGTTCCTGATGATCCATGGCGATTGCTCGTCGCGCGGCTGCTACGCCATGACCGACGAACAGATCGCGGAAATTTACGCGCTGGCGCGCGAGTCGTTCTTCGGCGGCCAGAGCTCGTTCCAGATCCAGGCGTTTCCGTTCCGGATGACGCCACAGAACATGGCGCGGCACCGCAATTCCCCGCACATGGCGTTCTGGCGGATGCTCAAGACCGGCTACGACCACTTCGAAGTGACCCGGCAGGAGCCGAAGGTCGACGTCTGCGACCGCCGCTATGTGTTCAACACCGAGACCAACGGCCGCTACAATTCGACCGCGAGCTGTCCGGCATTGACGACGCCCGATGACGTCCTCGCCGCGGTCAGGAACAAGCAGCAGCGCGACGACGCGCAAGTGGCCGACCTGGTTCGGAGCGGCGCCAACCTGCCGGCGGCGCGCAGCTTTGCCGACGGCAGCATGCATCCGACCTTCCTCGCTTCCGTGCGGTCGTACAATGTCGACGAGGACGGCGTCGTTCGCGCCCCGATCTCATCCCGGGCCGGAACGATCCCTGCCAATATCCGCATCCCGACCGAACGCGCGAACGCCTCGCGCGCAACCACCCGGACCGCGACCGGCAGCGTTTCCGAGCCGCAGGTTCGTGTGGAGACCCGCACCGCGGCGGCGCAGCCGTCCTCGGGCGGCAGCGGTTTCTTCGGCAACCTGTTCTCATCGAGCAGCGCCAGCAGCAGCAGCGCCAGCAGCAGCAGCAGCGAATCATCGTCGTCCGGCGGCGTGATGGACCGCATGGCGCGCCTGGTCGGACTGGGCGGTTCGAGCACCTCGGAGAAGCCGGCGCCGGCGCCGAAGGCCACCAAGCCCGCGCCCTCGAAACAGACCGCTGCGCGCTCGAAACCCGCGGAAGACAAGAAGCAGCCGGCCAAGCAGACCGCAAATGCGGGCGCCATCCAGCCGAAAAGCGAGCCGGCGCCGGCGGAACAGCAGGCCGCCGCGACGCAGCCTCCGACCTCGTCAACTCAAACGACGATCAACGGCGCCCAGCCGGCCGTACCGACCGGCAGCTTCGACAATCGCTTCGGCGCCTGGCGCTGAGCGGACAAGCACTTCCCCCGACTTGAGACTGAAGCGTTCAACCGCGCTGTATATCCGTAACCCTGAGGTGCCCGAGCGTTAGCGAGGGCCTCGAAGGATGACGGATCGAGGGTTGGCCGACCCGAGCAGAGCAACTGCGCGTTACGCAAACCGCCCGTGGCAGTGCTTGTACTTCTTGCCGGAGCCGCAGGGGCAGGCCTCGTTGCGCCCGACCTTGCCCCAGCTCGTCGGATCGGAGGGATTGCGGTCGACGGCGCGCACGGCGCCGCCGTTGCCCACCAGCGCCGGCGCCAGCGGCGCGTCGGTCATGTTGTAGTCCGCGCCGCTTTCCGGATTGATGTGATGCGCCTCCATGTAGGGCAGGTCCGGCGTCTCCTCCGGCGGCGAGTCCATGACCTGGATGCGCATGAGATAGCCGGTCACCTGCTCGCGCAGATTCTGGCTCATCGCCTCGAACAGATTGTAGGCTTCGGCCTTGTACTCGTTGAGCGGATCGCGCTGGCCGTAGCCGCGTAGCCCGATCACCTGGCGCAGATGCTCCAGCATCACCAGATGCTCGCGCCAGAGGTGGTCGAGCGTCTGCAGCAGCACCGTCTTCTCGACCGCGCGCATGGTCTCGGCGCCCCACTGGGCGACCTTGGAGGCCATGTGCTCGTCGGCGCGCCGCTCGATGCGCGTCAGGATCTCCTCGTCGGCGATGCCTTCTTCCTTCGCCCACTGGTCGACCGGAAGATCGAGGCCAAGCACGCGATCGAGCTCGGTCTTGAGGCCGGCGGTGTCCCACTGCTCCGGATAGGCGTTTTCCGGCACGTGCTTGGCGACCAGATCGTCGACCGCGACGTGGCGCATGTCGGTGACGATCTCGGCGACCGAATCCATCGTCATCCATTCGACGCGCTGGTCGAAGATGACCTTGCGCTGGTCGTTGGAGACGTTGTCGAACTTCAACAGGTTCTTGCGGATGTCGAAGTTGCGAAACTCGACCTTCTGCTGCGCCTTTTCCAGCGCCTTGTTGATCCAGGAATGGACGATCGCCTCGTTCTCCTTGAGCCCGAGGCGCTGCAGCATGCCGTCGAGCTTGTCGGACCCGAAGATGCGCATCAGGTCGTCTTCGAGCGACAGGAAGAACTTGGAATGGCCGGGGTCGCCCTGCCGCCCCGAGCGGCCGCGCAGCTGATTGTCGATGCGGCGGCTCTCGTGCCGCTCGGTGCCGAGCACGAACAGGCCGCCGGCGTTGAGCGCCTTCTCCTTGAGGCGGGCGACCTGCATGCGGATCTCGGCGATGCGCACGTCGCGCTGGCCGGAATCGGTGACGTCCTTGAGCTCCTGGCGGACGCGCATGTCGGGGTTGCCGCCGAGCTGGATGTCGGTGCCGCGGCCGGCCATGTTGGTGGCGATCGTCACCGCACCGGGCACGCCGGCTTGCGAGATGATCTGCGCTTCCTGCTCGTGAAAGCGCGCGTTGAGGATGGCAAAGACCTTGACCTTCGATGCGCCGTCGTCTCCCGAATACAACGCCGCAAACGCGTTGGGATCGGAAAAATCGTGCTGCTCCCAGCCCTGCTTGCGCAGCATCTCGGCGAGCTGTTCCGACTTCTCGATCGAGGTGGTGCCAACCAACACCGGCTGGCCGCGTTGCTTGCAGTCGTCGATCAGGGCCAGGATCGAACGGTATTTCTCGATGGCGGTCCGATAGACCTCGTCATCGTCGTCGATGCGGATCATCGGCATGTTGGTCGGCACCTCGATCACTTCGAGGTTGTAGATGTCCGCAAACTCGTCGGCTTCCGTCATCGCCGTGCCGGTCATGCCGGCGAGCTTCTCGTACATGCGGAAGTAGTTCTGGAAGGTGATCGACGCGAGCGTCTGGTTCTCCGGCTGGATCGGCTGCCGCTCCTTGGCTTCGAGCGCCTGGTGCAGGCCTTCGGAATAACGGCGGCCGGGCATCATGCGGCCGGTGAACTCGTCGATGATGACGACTTCGCCGTTGCGCACGATGTAGTCCTTGTCGCGCTGGAACAGCTTGTGGGCGCGCAGCGCCTGGTTGACGTGGTGCACCGTCGACACGTTCTCGACGTCGTAGAGCGAATCGCCCTTGAGCAGATTGGCCCCGAGCAGCATCTGCTCCATCTTTTCCATGCCCGCTTCGGTGAGCACGACGGTGCGCTGCTTCTCGTCGACCTCGTAGTCAGCCTTCTCGAGCTTCGGGATGTAGGTGTCGATGGTGTTGTAGAAGTCGGAGCGATCGTCGAGCGGACCGGAAATGATGAGCGGCGTGCGCGCCTCGTCGATCAGGATCGAGTCGACCTCGTCGACGATGGCATAGATGTGCCCGCGCTGGACCATGTCCTCCAGCCGGTACTTCATGTTGTCGCGCAGGTAGTCGAAGCCGAGCTCGTTGTTGGTGCCGTAGGTGACGTCGCAGTCGTATTCCTTCTTGCGCTGCTCGTCGTCGAGCCCGTGCACGATCACGCCGACGGTGAGGCCGAGGAACTTGTAGATCTCGCCCATCCATTCGGCGTCGCGTTTGGCGAGGTAGTCGTTGACGGTGACGACATGGACGCCGCGCCCGGCAAGCGCGTTGAGATAGACCGGCAGGGTCGCGACCAGCGTCTTGCCTTCGCCGGTCTTCATCTCGGAAATCCTGCCGTCGTGCAGGATCATGCCGCCGATGAGCTGGACGTCGAAGTGGCGCTGGCCGAGTGTCCGCTTGGCGGCTTCGCGGCAGGTCGCGAACGCCGGTACCAGGATATCGTCGAGCGTCTTGCCGTCCTCAAGTTCCTTCTTGAAGTCGGCGGTGCGCGCCCGCAGCGCCTCGTCGGAGAGCTTCTCCAGCTCTTTTTCCAGCGCATTGATCTGCGCGACCCGCGGCTGATAGGCCTTGATGCGACGCTCGTTGGAAGAGCCAAAAATCTTGCGGGCGAGCGCGCCAATCATGCTGGAATTCCCTTCAGGACCCCGAACGGCAGTCTACCAAAGCCGACCGGAAGCGGCGCACCGGACATTGCGAAACCAACCTTTGTCGCGGCAACAGGTGCGCGCGTTCATCGGTCTTGCCACAGCATGCCGGAATTGCGGCGACTTTCGATGGGCAAACGGCGGCTTGGGGCCTGATCCGGCCGGTTTTGCCGAGACATAGGAGTGGGCTACACCCTTGTCAATTGGCGAGTTTTCTCACGTACTTTTCAGATTCCCGCCCCTTGGCGGCCATTGCAAAGGGGTACTGATTGCGCGAGTGTCCGGCGCGTTCCGCGGTCGGCGGGGCCCGTATGATTTTCAAGGACAGCGCCATGATTCCGCTGAGACTTCCCCTACCGACGCGCTCCGCGCATGCAGACGAGCGGCCGCGCCGCGCCGCGGTCTCGACCATCGCCGCCTTGGCGCTGCTGATGTTGCCGATCGCCGCCGGCTGTTCGCAACAATCGTCGTCATCGGCAGGCTCGGCGTCCGATCCGGTGATCGCACGGGTCAACGGCTTCGACATCCGGGAAAGCCAGATCGCGATGGCCGAGGACGACCTTGGCGTCGATCTCCAGCAATTGGCGCCGGATGTCCGGCGCGAGCACCTCATCAGCTATGTCGCCGACATCGTCCTGGCGGCCCAGGCCGCCGAGGCGCGCAACCTCCAGAACAGCGACGATTTCAAGCAGCGCGAGTCCTTCCTGCGTAACAAGCTCCTGATGGGCCTGATGTTGCAGGACCACGCCCGGGCGACGACGAGCGACGAAGCGCTTCGCAAGGTCTATGACGAGCAGGTCAAGCCCATGGGCGCGGCCGAGGAAATCCGCGCCCGCCACATCCTGTTCCGTGCCGATCCCAAGGACGAAAAGGCGCAGGCGGAAGCGCAGGCCCGCGCGCAGGCGGCGCTCGAGCGCCTCAAGAAGGGCGAGGATTTCGCGACGGTCGCGAGCGAGCTGACCGAAGATCCCTCCGGCAAGGAGAACGGCGGCGATCTCGACTATTTCACCAAGGACCAGATGGTGCCGGAATTCGCCAATGTAGCATTCCAGATGTTTCCCGGGCAGACGTCCAACCCGATACGCACGCAATTCGGCTGGCACATCATCAAGCTCGAAGACCGGCGCAACCGCCCGGTGCCGGAGTTCGACAAGGTCCGCGCCCAGATCGAGACCTTTCTCGTGCGCCGCGCGCAAACCGAGTTGATCGCGCAGCTGCGCGAAAAGGCGAAGATCGAGCGTCTGGACAAGAAGGACGCGCCGCCGCCGGCGAAGAAGTAAGCGCAAACTCCTTTCGTCATTCCGGGACGGTGCCAACGGGTCCGCGCACAGCGCGACCCGATGACAGGCTTCGCACCGGACCCGGAATTCACAACCCCGGTCTTGCGTGTTGATTGAGAAGCTGGTGGTTATGGATTGCGGCTTGCAAGCTTCGTTTGCGCCCCGGAATGACGCGGCAAATGACCATGACCACCAAAATCTCTCCCCTCGCGCCCGCATCGGTCCCCGACATGCCCGCGGTCGCCGGCGTGCGGTTTGCGACCGCGGCGGCGGGCGTCCGCTACAAGGGTCGCACCGACGTCTTACTGATGGTGCTCGATCCGGGCACGGCGGTGGCCGGCGTCTTCACCAAATCGAAATGCCCGTCGGCGCCGGTCGAGTGGTGCCGCGCCAAGCTCAGGGGCCGTAAGGCGCGCGCGCTGGTGGTCAATTCCGGCAACGCCAATGCGTTTACCGGCAAGACCGGCCGCCAGGCCTGCGCCTTCACCGCGCGGCTTGCCGCCGAGGCGGTGGGCTGCAAGGCGGACGACGTGTTCCTCGCCTCCACCGGCGTCATCGGCGAGCCGCTCAACGCAGGTGTGTTTGACGGCGTGATGGAGACGCTGGTCGCGAGCGCGCGCGGCGACGGCTGGCTCGATGCCGCCAAGGCGATCATGACCACCGACACATTCCCGAAGGTTTCGACCGCGAAGACCGCGATCGGAAAGACAACCGTGACCATCAATGGCATCGCCAAGGGCGCCGGCATGATCATGCCCGACATGGCAACCATGCTGTCCTTCGTCTTCACCGATGCGCCGATCGCGGCGCCGCTGTTGCAGAAGCTGCTACGCGAGACCGTCGAGGACACCTTCAATGCGGTGACCATCGACGGCGACACCTCGACATCCGACACGCTCATGGTGTTCGCGACCGGCGCGGCACTCGGCGCGCCCAAGATCAGCAAGGCCAGCGATCCGCGCCTGAAGGGCTTCCGCAAGGCGTTCGAAATGGTGCTCTGCGATCTTTCAGAGCAGGTGGCGCGTGACGGCGAAGGTGCGCGCAAGCTGGTGGAAATCGAGGTCGAAGGCGCGGTCTCCAAGAAGTCCGCGCGCCGGATCGCGATGTCGATTGCGAACTCGCCTCTGGTGAAAACCGCAATCGCAGGCGAGGACGCCAATTGGGGCCGCGTGGTGATGGCAGTCGGCAAGGCCGGCGAGCCCGCCGACCGCGACAAGCTCTCGATCTGGTTCGGTGGCATCCGCGTCGCCCACAAAGGCGCACGCGATCCCGCCTACGACGAGGCCAAGGTGTCGCAAGCCATGAAGAACCCGAAGATTTCGCTGAAGGTGCAGCTCGGACTTGGCCACGGCAAAGACCGCGTGCTGACCTGCGATCTCACCAAGGATTATGTCGCCATCAACGGCGACTACCGCTCTTAAGCTCCCGTTAACCAGGGGATTACGCCGCCGGCGGGCTGGGATACCGTTGCATCGCCGTTAACCCAGGCGTCGATAACATCCGGAGCAAACCGTGAGCGCGAAGGTCGTCCTCGTCGCCGCCTGCGCGCTCATCGATGCCGACGGACGCGTGCTGATCGCGGAACGGCCGTCCGGCAAATCGATGGCCGGCCTCTGGGAATTCCCCGGCGGCAAGGTCGATCCGGGCGAGCGCCCCGAGGACGCGCTGATCCGGGAGTTGAAGGAGGAACTCGGAATCGTCGTCAACGAGGCGTGTCTCGCACCGCTGACCTTCGCGAGCCACGCCTACGAGGACTTCCATCTCCTGATGCCGCTGTATGTGTGTCGGCGCTGGGAGGGAGTGGTCAGGCCGCATGAGGGCCAGAAGCTCGCCTGGGTCCGTCCGAACCGGCTGAAAGAGTACCCGATGCCGCCTGCGGACGTTCCCCTGATCTCGCACCTGACGACGCTGTTGTGATGCCCAATGCCTGAGATCAACATGCCGGAAGCTAAAACGGAAGGCACGATGTCGACGGAATCGGAGGCGACTCCTCCGCAACGGAAGTCCCTGCTGCGATTTCACGTCGCGATGTTGGGTAGACGCGCGGCCGGCAAACCGGAGGGCGGGAGTGCGATCGAATATGCGCTGATCGCGTCCGGCATCGGCGCCGCTGTCGCGGCGACCGTCTACAGCCTCGGCACGTCCACTGCGACTTTGTACCAGAGCGTAGCGAATATGTTTTAGCTTTTTCGTGTGGCTTTGGTTCAGAAGTTCGCCTAGCCGCAAAGGATGGCGAACTTCTGAACCGCAACACCGGATCAGCGCTTCGCCTTCTCGCCCGCCGACTGTTCCTTCGTTCCCAGTGCATCCGCCAACCGGTGTTGCGCCGAGCCCGGTCGCAGCGGCAGCTGCTGGCTTTCGTGCGGCGCCCAGCCCGACAGCCACACGATCTCGAACGTCGCGCGGACGCGGCCATCGGGGTCCGCGAAGCGCTCGCCGTAGATCTCGATCATCCGCATCAGCGTCGCTCGCCTGAGCGGCTTGCGCCGACGTTCCGTCAGCACGTTGGTCGCACCCATGCGCCGCAGGTCGTGCATCAGCGCAAGCGGCGAGGCGTAACGCACGGTGACCCGCTCGACATCGGTGACCGGCAGGGCAAAGCCCGCGCGCTGCAGCAACGCCCCGAGTTCGCGCAGATCCGCGAACGGCGCCACCCGCGGCGAAATCCCATCCTCGATCTCCGCCCCGGCCTCCGCAAACGCCTGGCGGAGCTCGGTGAGCGTGTCGCCCCCGACCAGCGCCGCGAGCAACAGTCCGTCCGGACGGAGCGCGCGCCGGATTTGCACCAGCACACCCGGCAGGTCGTTGGCGAATTGCAAGGACAATCCCGACACCGTGAGATCGATCGCGCCATCCCGAAACGGCAGCGCCTCCTCGTCGGCGACGACCGCGAGCGCGCCGGCCGATGTTGGTCTTGCCCGCGCTGCTCCAGCAAACGCACTGGCCGCGACAATCGTGCCAACCTTTCCGGTCTCCGCCAGCGCGCGCCGCAGCGCATCACCGGGCGTGCCGAGATCGACGGCGAGATCGAATTGCCGCAGCACCATGGCAAGCCGCTCGGCGATGTCATCTGCGACCCGCTCGATCAGGAAGTCCGACGCGCCGAGCCGCTCCGCACGCCGCCGCCGCGCGCGCAATAGCTGGCGGTCGAAGATGATGGGGCTGGGTGACATGCCTAAACCTAGAGCATGATCCCGGAAAGTGGGACCCGGTTTTTGGAAAGATCATGCAGAAGGTTATTCCACGCGCCCCGGAATGACGGATTGAGAGCGCACTGCAACCGCGCTAGCGTTGCTGCATGGGGACAGGGCTCACCACCGCCGACACACGACCCACGCGCCGCCGACGTATCGCCGGCGCGTTGCGCGCGGCGTTCGGCCTGGTCGTCGATGTGGCGCTGCCGCAGCTCTGCGCATCCTGCCGCGAACCGGTCGGCGATGCCGGCGTGTGCGCCGCCTGCTGGGGGAAGCTGTCGTTCATCGCCCCGCCCTATTGCGAGCGGCTCGGCATCCCGTTCACCTATGATCCGGGCCCTGGCATCCTGTCGATGGAGGCGATCGCCGACCCGCCGGCCTATCACCGCGCCCGCGCCGCGGTGCGCTACGACGACGTGGCGCGCACGCTGGTGCATGCGTTCAAATACGGCGACCGGCTCGATCTCGCGCCCACCATGGGCCGCTGGATGGCGACCGCCGGCCGGCCGCTTTTGAGCGACGCCGATGCGATCGTTCCGGTGCCGCTGCACTGGCGCCGGCAATGGGCGCGGCGGTTCAACCAGTCCGCGCTGCTGGCGGAGATCATTGCCAAGGCGAGCGCGGTCCCGGTGAGCTACCGGGCGCTCAAGCGTGTCAAGGCGACGCCGCAGCAGGTCGGGCTCTCGCAGTCCGCCCGCGCGCAGAACGTCCAGGGCGCCTTCCGGGTGCCGCCGGACGGCAAGGCGGAGGTGGCCGGCCGCCGGCTCATTCTGGTCGACGACGTGCTCACCTCGGGCGCCACCATGGACGCCTGCGCGCGTGCGCTGTTGCGGGCCGGCGCGGCGCAGGTCGACGCCCTGGTGTTCGCGCGGGTTGTGTCGGGGGCGCGCAATCCCATATAAATCCAGAAGAAACGGCCCATTCAGATGAGCAACGTTGAAATCTATACGACCCGCTATTGCCCCTATTGCATCTCGGCCAAGGCGCTGCTGACCCGCAAGAACGTGCAATTCACCGAAATCGACGTCAGCGGCGATCCGGCCGGGCGGATGACGATGGTCCAACGCGCCAACGGCCGCATGACCGTGCCGCAGATCTTCGTCGGCGCCATCCATATCGGCGGCAGCGACGAGCTGCACGAGCTGGACCGCGCCGGCAAGCTCGACGCACTGTTGGTGCAGAGCAAAGGACAAGCAGCATGACGACGACCTTCACCGTCGGCCTGGTGCAGATGCGTTCGGGGCTCGATCCCGCGCGCAATCTCGAGACCGCCGTGAAGCTGATCGAGCAGGCCAAGGCGAGCGGCGCCGATTATGTGCAGACGCCGGAAATGACCAACATCGTCGCGAACCGGCGCGATGTGATGCTTGCGGCGGTCGCTCCGGAGGAGAGCGACGCCAGCCTTGCCGCCTTCCGCACGCTGGCGCGCAAGCTCGGCATCCATCTGCACATCGGCTCGCTCGCCATCAAGATTTCTCCCGACCGCGCCGCCAACCGCTCGTTCCTGATCGACCCGCAGGGCGAGATCATGGCCCGCTACGACAAGATCCACATGTTCGACGTCGATCTCGCGGACGGCGAGAGCTATCGCGAGTTGCGAAGCTACCAGCCGGGCGAACAGGCCGCGGTTGCCGATCTGCCGTGGGGGCGGCTTGGCCTGACCATCTGTTACGATCTGCGCTTCCCGACGCTGCACCGGGCGCTGGCCGAAGCCGGTGCGTCTTTCCTCGCGAGCCCGGCGGCCTTCACCAAGCAGACCGGCGAGGCGCACTGGCACGTGCTGCTGCGGGCGCGCGCGATCGAGAACACGGCATTCGTCTTCGCGGCGGCCCAGGGCGGGCGCCACGAGGACGGTCGTGACACTTTCGGCCATTCATTGGTCATTGACCCGTGGGGGCGTATCCTCGCTGAGGGCGACACGGAGCCGGGCGTGGTGATGGCCAAGATCGATCCCGCTGAAGTTGCAACCGCGCGGGCGCGGATTCCCTCGCTGCAGCACGGCCGGCGGTTCGAGATGGTCGAGCCCGCGGCAAAGCCGGTGCCGCTGCACGCGGTCGGAGGCTCGTGATGATCCGTTACGCGCTGGTCTGCGCCAAGGGCCATTCCTTCGAAAGCTGGTTCCAGAATTCCGCGGCCTACGACAAGCAGGCGAAGCGCTCCCTGGTCGAATGCCCGATCTGCGGCGACTCTAAGGTCGAGAAGGCGTTGATGGCGCCAAAACTTTCGGGCACCAAGAAGCGCGGCCGCGCGTCGATGCCGGCGTCGATGCCCGCGCCGGCGGCCGAGCAAGCGCCGGCGACTCCGGAAACCACGGCGCCGGTCGCCATGGTGTCGCCGGAGGAGCGCGAGTTCCGGACGAAGCTCAAGGAATTGCGCGAGCACCTCACCAAGAACGCCGACAATGTCGGCCGCAAGTTTCCCGAAGAAGCCCGCAAGATGCACTACGGCGAGACCGACCACCGCTCGATCTACGGCGAGGCCTCGCCGCAGGAGGCCAAGGAGCTGCACGAGGAAGGCATCGAGTTCCACCCGTTGCCGGTGCTGCCTGAAGAGCGCAATTAATACGCCCACACCAGTTCGTAGGGTGGGCAAAGGCGCGGACAACGTGCAGTGCCGCTCCGCATGCACGCCACAGCGCCGTGCCCACCATTTTTATCTATCCTGCGTGACGCTCTCCATGGTGGGCACGGCGCTGTGTCGTGCACTTTGCGAGTCCGTGCTCGTGGCCCGCGCCTTTGCCCACCCTACATCTGCGAGCGCAACTAGTACGCCCACACCAGCGCCGCGACTCCGATCACGATCAGCACGATGCCGAGCGCCTCGCGCGGCGTGGTCGTCTGCCTGAACACGACCGACGAGATCGCCTGTGCGAACAGCACCTCGACCAAGGCGAGCGTGCGCACGCTCGCGGCGGTGGCGAGCGCAAAGGCAAGGAACCAGAACTGCGACGCAAGCGCGCCGAGGAAGCCGGCCAGGAGCGATGGCCGCCACTGCCGCGCGATCGCGCTCAGCACCTTCGGATCGCGCAGCCACAGCCAGGCCGACAGCAGGGCGCATTGGATCACTAGGCCGACGACCAGCGTGAAGGTCGCGGCCATCACATAGCTTTGCAGCCCGAGGCTCAGAATCGCGCCGCGATATCCGACCGCCGACAATGCGAACATTCCACCGGCGGCGATGCCGAGCAGCGTCGCCCGGACGTCGAGCGTGGTGCCGGGCTTGAGCGCCATCAGCACCACGCCGGTGGTGGCGATCAGGATCGCGGCCGCCATCGGCAGCGTGACGATATCGCCCAGGAAGACCAGGCCGAACAGGGCCGCCTGCACCGGCTCGGTCTTGATGTAGGCATAGACCACAACGAACGACCGGTCGCTCATGGCGGCGAGCATGAGCGCGGTGGCGGCAATCTGCGCGATCGATCCCTGCAGGATCCACGGCCAATAACTCGCCGGCGGGCTCGGCAACGTCGCGCCGCTGGCGAGCAGCACGACAGCCAAGAACACCAGCGCGAACGGCAGCCCGAACAGGAACCGCACATGGGTCGCGCCGGCGGTGCCGAGCGACGTGGTGAGCTCGCGCTGTGTCGCGTTGCGGACGGTCTGGGCGGCGGCGGCGATGAGGGTGAAGAGGACCCATAGCCAAGACGAGTCGAGCATCAGCCCGCCTTCTCCGCCGTCACCATGTAGTTGACGTCCATGTCGGTCGAAATCTGCCAGCGGTCGGCGATGAGATTGTAGATCACGCCGGTCTCGTCGACGACCTTGAGCCCGTGCCGCTCGATTGCGGCTTCAAGCTCGTCGGGCGTCACGAACTTGTCCCACTGATGCGTGCCGCGCGGCAGCCAGCCCAGCACGTATTCGGCGCCGACGATCGCCAGCGCGAAGCTCTTGAGCGTGCGATTGAGCGTCGCCGCGACCATCATCCCGCCCGGCTTGACCATCTCCGCACATCGCTTGACGAACAGCGCCACGTCGGCGACGTGCTCGACCACCTCCATGGCGAGCACGACATCGAAACGCTCGCCCGCGTCCGCCAGCGCTTCCGCGGTGGTGACGCGGTAATCTATTGCGAGGGCGCCCTGCGCGGCGTGCAGCCGCGCCGCCTCGATGTTCGCTCCTGCCGGATCGGCCCCCACCACCTCGGCGCCCAGCCGCGCCAGCGGCTCGCTCAGGATTCCGCCGCCGCAGCCGATATCGAGGATGCGCAGGCCCGCGAGGCTGTCCAGCCGCTTGGGATCGCGGCCGAACTGCCGGCAAGCCGCCTCCTTGATGAAGCCGAGCCGGACCGGATTGAACTTGTGCAGCACGCCCATCTTGCCGCGCGGATCCCACCACGTCGCTGCCAGGCGCTCAAATTGCGCGACCTCGTCGGCGTCGACGGTCGGGCTTTCGGGCCTTGCAGGTGCTGCCATCGGTGCCTCTCCAGGGCGCGGTTGCAGCCCCATTCCCTCGCCGCTATGTATACGCGCCTTTTGGCGCGGCGGCTTGCAACAATGTCTTGTGGCCCGCCACGCCTGTACCGGAAGACTGGTCCCCCATGGCCCGCCTGGTGATGAAATTCGGCGGAACGTCGGTCGCCGATCTCGACCGAATCCGCAATGTCGCGCAGCACGTGAAGCGCGAAGTCGACGCCGGCCACCAGGTGGCCGTCGTGGTCTCCGCCATGGCTGGTAAGACCAACGAGCTGGTGGCTTGGTGCCGGGACGCCGCCCCTCTGCACGACGCCCGCGAATACGATGCGGTGGTCGCCTCCGGCGAGCAGGTCACGGCGGGGCTGCTGGCGATCGTGCTGGAGGGGATCGGAGTCAACGCCCGCTCCTGGCAGGGCTGGCAGCTTCCGATCACCACGTCCAATGCCCACGGCGCGGCGCGCATCCTCTCCGTCAACGGCGGTGAGCTGATCAGCCGCTTCAAGGAGCGCGGCGAGGTCGCGGTGATCGCTGGCTTCCAGGGCCTGCACCGGGACACCGGCCGCATCACCACGCTGGGCCGAGGCGGCTCGGACACGTCGGCAGTCGCGATCGCGGCGGCGATCCAGGCCGCGCGCTGCGACATCTACACCGACGTGGACGGCGTCTACACCACCGATCCGCGGGTGGTGCCGCGCGCCCGGCGGCTGCACAAGATCGCCTATGAGGAGATGCTTGAATTCGCATCGCTCGGTGCAAAGGTGTTGCAGGTGCGCTCGGTCGAATTGGGCATGCTGCAAAATGTCAGAATTTTCGTGCGGTCGAGCTTCGACCGGCCGGAAGACATCGATCCGCATGCGGAGCCGCCCGGAACCCTGATTTGCGGCGAGGAGGAGATCGTGGAACAGCAGGTCGTCACCGGTATCGCCTTCTCCAAGGACGAGGCGCAGATCTCGATCCGGCGCGTCGCCGACAAGCCCGGCGTCGCCGCCGCCATCTTCGGCCCGCTGGCCGAGGCCAGCATCAATGTCGACATGATCGTGCAGAACGTCTCGGGAGACGGCCAGACCACCGACCTGACTTTCACCGTGCCGTCGGCCGACTACGAGCGGGCGGCCGACGTGCTCGCCAAGGCGCGCGCCGACATCGGCTATGAGCGCCTCGATGGCGCAACCGACGTCGCCAAGGTGTCTGTGATCGGGGTTGGCATGCGCAGTCATGCCGGCGTCGCCGCCCGCGCGTTCAAGGCGCTGGCCGAGCGCAAGATCAACATCCGCGCCATCACCACCTCGGAGATCAAATTTTCGCTGTTGATCGACGCCGAATACACCGAGCTGGCGGTGCGGACGCTGCATCACCTCTACGAGCTGGACAAAGACTAGGTCCTCAACCGCCCCGGGGGGCCGCCCACCGCTTTGCAGGCACCCTGCCCCGGCCGTTTGGCTTGCGGTTTGCATGGGGCATTGGCTATAGGCCATGGGTGAGATGTGTCCGCGGGTAACCGGCCTCGCGGGCGCGATTTCCTGACTGAGTCCCGCTGGAGCCTGTCGCTCCGGCCAGCCCCGAGGATCACGCCATGCGTGGCGCGCTCGGCGGTCCGCGCGTGCTGTTGCGCCGGCTTCGCGAGGTGATGGCGGAGCCGGTCAGCGCGCAGGAACGCCTCGACAAGATCGTGGTGCTGATCGCCGCCAACATGGTGGCGGAGGTCTGCTCCGTCTACGTGCTGCGCGTGGACGGCCGCCTCGAGCTCTACGCCACCGAAGGCCTGAAGCCGGAATCCGTGCACAACACCGTGCTCGGTGCCGACGAAGGCCTGGTCGGCCTCGTGTCCAGCGAAGCCAACCCGATCAACCTCTCGGAAGCGCAGTCGCACCCCGCCTTCTCCTACCGGGCGGAGACCGGCGAAGAAATCTACCACTCATTCCTGGGCGTCCCGATCCTGCGCGCCGGCAACACGCTCGGCGTGCTGGTCGTGCAGAACCGGGCGCGGCGCACCTATTCCGAGGAGGAGGAGGAGGCGCTGCAGACCACCGCGATGGTGGTCGCCGAGATGATCGCCTCCGGCGAGCTCTCGGCGATCGCGCGCCCCGGCGCGCCCGAGCCGGCGGCGCGTCGGCCCGTGCACATCAATGGAGCGGCGCTCAACGACGGCATCGCGCTCGGCCATGTGGTGCTGCACGAGCCGCGCATCGTCATCACCAATTTCATCGCCGACGACGTCAACAAGGAGATGAAGCGCCTGGAGGCCGCGATCGAGACCATGCGCTCGGACCTCGACGTGATCCTCGAGCGCGGCGAAGTGCCCGACGCCGGCGAGCACCGCGACGTGCTGGAAGCCTATCGCATGTTTGCCTACGACCGCGGCTGGCAGCACCGCCTCACCGAGGCGGTGATGACCGGCCTGACCGCCGAAGCCGCCGTCGAGCGCGTGCAGTCGGACACCCGCGCCCGCATGCTGCGGGCAACCGATCCTTATCTGCGCGAGCGCCTGCACGATCTCGACGAATTGTCGAACCGGCTGATGCACCAGCTGCTCGGCCAAGATTACACACCCCCGAGAGACCGTTTGCCCGAGAACGCCGTGATCGTGGCGCGTTCCATGGGACCGGCGGCGCTGCTCGAATACGACCGCAAACGCCTGCGCGGGCTGGTGCTGGAGGAAGGCGGGCCCAATTCGCATGTCGCGATCGTCGCCCGCGCGCTCGGCATTCCCGCCGTCGGCGAGATCGCCAACGCCACCGGCGTTGCCGATCCCGGCGATCCGATCATCGTCGATGGCGCGACCGGCGACGTGCATGTGCGGCCGTCGCCCGACATGGAAGCGGCCTATGTCGAGCGCGTCCGGCTGCGCGCGCGCCGGCAGTTGCAGTACCTGGCGCTGCGCGAAAAGCCCTGCGTCACCAAGGACGGCGTGCCGGTCACGCTGTTGCTCAATGCCGGGCTCGCGGTCGACCTGCCCCACATCGAGGAGACCGGCGCCGCCGGCATCGGGCTGTTCCGCACCGAATTGCAGTTCATGGTGGCGGCGACCTTGCCGCGCACCGCCGAGCAGTTCTCGCTCTACCGCGCCGTGCTCGATGCCGCCGGCGACAAGCCGGTGACCTTCCGCACGCTCGATATCGGGGGCGATAAGGTGCTGCCTTACATGCGCAACGAGGAGGAGGAGAACCCGGCGCTCGGCTGGCGCGCGATCCGGCTGGGTCTCGACCGTCCCGGATTGCTGCGCGCCCAGATCCGCGCCCTGCTGCGGGCGGCGGGCGGGCGCGAGCTCAAGCTGATGTTCCCGATGATAGCCGCGGTGGAGGAATTCGACGAAGCCAAGGGGCTGGTCGAGCGCGAGCTGACACATCTGCGCCGCCACGGCCACAAGCTGCCGGACCGGGTCGAGGTCGGCACCATGGTCGAGGTGCCGTCGCTTCTCTACCAGCTCGACGAGCTGGTGGAGCGGGTCGACTTTTTGTCGGTGGGATCGAACGATCTCTTGCAGTTCTTCTATGCGGCCGACCGCGGCAACAAGCGGGTTTCCGGGCGCTTTGATCCCCTGTCCGCGCCGATGTTGCGCGTTTTCCAGGCGATCGCCGCAAAGAGCGACGCCAAGCGCAAACCGGTGACGCTGTGCGGAGAACTGGCCTCGAACCCGCTCGGCGCGCTGGCGCTGATCGCGATCGGCTACCGCTCGCTGTCGGTGGCGCCATCGGCGATCGGGCCGGTCAAGGCCATGCTGCTCGAACTCGATGCCGGCAAGGCGTGCAAGCTCATCGGCCCGCTGATCGACAGTCCGGCCGGCAGCGCGCCGATCCGCGAGCGGCTCAAGGCCTTCGCCGCGGAGCATGGGTTGCAGGTGTGATGCTCCGAGTCGTTTCCCGGCCCACGCGACGGCAACGCCGGAGCGAGAGCCGGGATCCATAGGACCACATCTGAGATGTTACAGCGATCCGCTTTCGCGATTCTTGGGCTGGATCCGGGTCTCATTCCGCTCGGCTGTGCCTCGCTTCATTCGCCCGGGACACGGCTAATTCGCCGGTGACTGGATGATCTTGGTGATCCGCTCGACGATCTCGGGCGGCGCTTCTTTCGCCGAGCGAATCAGCGCTTCGAGCTGCTCGCCGGTTCGCAACGTGACCTCGAAGCCGAGTTTCTGCGCCTCGTCGCGGAACAGAGGATCGTTGACAGTCGCCTCGAAGGCGCGCCGCAGCATCCGGACGCGCTCGACCGGCACGTCGGGCGGCAGCAGCAGCGGGCGCCCGTATTCGATGCTGGATGAGAAGTATTCCAGCGTCCGACGCTGCTCGTCCGTCTTCGTGAATGCGTAGATCGTCGGCGCGCCGGTCCACGGCACGGCTTCCCGTTCGAGCGTGAACAGGACGCGGGCGATCCCCGACCTGACCCAGTCCGGACGGAAGTTGCGGAACGACTGCACCGTCGAGCACATCCCGTCGAGCTCGCCGCTCTCCATCGCGAATTGCGCATCCTGCGGCTTCACGTAGCCTTCCACCACCTTGAGCTTCATGCCGAGCAGCCCGCGCAAGAGCTTCGGCGTTTCCGTTACGGTCGATCCGGCGCCGGTGCCGCCGACAACGAGCTCGTGCTCGAACAGATCGGCGGCCGCCTTGATGCGCGGATTCTTGGTCATGGCAAAGCAGCCGCGATTGGTGAGCTCCGGGCTGCCGAGCCAATTGAACTTGAGCGGATCAAACCGCACGCCGGACAGCTGCTGCAGCCCGACGCTCGGAATGTTGCGGCTGACGCTCCCCCATACCGTCCCGTCGCGGGGCGCGACGTTGTAAAGCCAGTTGGTTGCAAGCAGGTGGCCCGCGCCCGGCATGTTCTGGACGACAAAGCTGGGAGCGCCGGGAACGTGGCGCGGAAGATGGCGGGCGAGGAAGCGCGCCCAGACGTCGTAGTCCTGACCCGGCGCCGCGCCGAGAACGAAGCGGATCTGCTTGCCCCGGAAAAATTCGTCGGCCGGCTGCGCCCGCCCGGTGCTTGCACAGGCCAGCAGGGCTAGGGCGGCGATGGCGGCAAGAGATCGTCGCATGACGTCCCCAAGAATCGGCCAGGCAAGGCGGCGTTGACGGGGTTGCTCAGGCGACCACGGGCGCCGTGGTTTTCTTCGGCGTCGCGAGGTCGCGGTCGAAGCCGCCCTCCGCGATGTCATACATATTGCCCTCGGGATCGGTCGCCCGTTGTTCCGCATAGGTGCGGTCGGCGGGACGTTCGGACGGGCCGACAATGTCCCAATTCTTCAGCCGTTCGGCGATCACGCCCGAATCCTCGACATGAAAGCCAAAATGGTTGAGGCCGTTCGCCTTGCCTTCGGCCTTCTGGCTGAGCAGCGCGAGATTCATGTAGCCGTCGGTCAGAAACACGTTGTTGCGGCCGTTGCGGGCCACCACCTTCATCTCGAAAACGTCGCAATAGAATTTTGCGAGTTTTTCGGGGTCCATGCAGATGATGGCCAGATGCCTGATCTTGGGCATTTTTTGCTCCTTCGGCTGTCGCCGGACGCTTCCGGCTCCCTGGAACCATTGACATACACGGTCACTTGCGCCGATTCCAATAGCGGACGAACCGGCGAGTTCGAGCTCATGCTGCCTGAACAGAAACTTGACGCGCTGATGACCCGCCACAAGATGATCGAGAACGAGCTGTCGAGCCAGCTCGCGACCGAGACCTATGTGCGGCTGTCGCGCGAATTTGCCGAGCTCAGTCCGATCGTCGACGCCGTGAAGGCCTACCGCGAGGTGGTCGCGGAAATCGACGGTCTCGGCGCGTTGCTGGACGATCCCAAGACCGACGCCGAGATGCGGCAGCTGGCGGCGGCGGAGAAGCCGTCGCTGGAGCAGCGACGCGCGGCGCTGGAGCAGCAGATCAAGGTCGCGCTCCTGCCCAAGGATGCGATGGACGAGCGCAACGTCATCCTCGAAATCCGCGCCGGCACCGGCGGTGACGAGGCCTCCCTGTTCGCCGGCGATCTCTTCCGCATGTACGAGCGCTTCGCCGCCAAGCAGAACTGGAAGGTCGAAGTCGTCTCCGCGAGCGAGGGCTCGATGGGCGGCTACAAGGAGATCATCGCCGAGATCCGCGGCCGCGGCGCCTTTGCCAAGCTCAAATTCGAATCCGGCGTGCATCGCGTCCAGCGGGTGCCCGACACCGAGGGCTCCGGCCGCATCCACACCTCGACCGCCACGGTCGCGGTGCTGCCGGAAGCCGAGGAGGTCGACATCGCCATCAACGAGGCCGACCTCAGGATCGACACATTGCGGGCGGGCGGCGCCGGCGGCCAGCACGTCAACAAGACCAAGTCGGCGGTGCGCGTGTTCCATATTCCCACTGGCATCGAGGTGAAGATGCAGGAGGACCGCTCCCAGCATCGCAACCGCGCCAAGGCGATGGCGGTGCTGCGCGCCCGCCTCTACGACCACGAGCGCCAGAAGCGCGATGCCGCGCGCGCCGCCGAGCGGCGCGGCCAAGTCGGCTCCGGCGACCGCTCCGAGCGCATCCGCACCTACAATTTCCCGCAGGGACGCGTCAGCGACCACCGCATCAACCTCACGCTCTACAAGCTGCCGCAGATCGTCGAAGGCGAAGCGCTCGGCGAGATCATCGACGCGCTGGTGACAGAGCATCAGGCGGCGCTGCTGTCGGCGGAGTCGTCGTGATGGCCGCCGTCGCAACCGACACGGCGCTCTCCGTCGCCGCCGCGCGGCGGCGCCTTGCACAGCAGTTCAGCAAGGCCGGTCTCGACACGCCCGAGCTCGACGCGCGTATTCTCGTGGGCCATGCGCTCGGGCTCGGCCACGCGGCGCTTGCAGCCCAGGCGGATCGCCGTCTCACGAACGGGGAAGCCGATGCGATCGAGGCGCTCGCGCAGCGGCGTCTCCACCGCGAGCCGGTTGCGCGGATCGTTGGAACACGGGAATTCTGGGGGCTGCCGCTCGCGCTCAACACCGACACGCTGGTGCCCCGGCCAGAGACCGAAACCGTGGTCGAGGCGGCGCTCGCGGCACTGGGCGGTGTCCGCGGGCGCGCCTTGCGCGTGGCCGATCTCGATACCGGATCGGGCGCGCTGTTGCTGGCACTCCTCAGCGAGCTGCCGGCGGCACACGGCGTGGGCACCGATATCAGCGTGACCGCGCTCGGCTGCGCGCGGTTGAATGCCGCCGCGCTTGGTTTCGCAGCCCGGGCTTCGTTCGTCGCCTGCGACCACGGCGCCGCGCTCGGCGCTGGCTTCGATCTGGTGGTTGCGAACCCGCCCTACGTGGCGAGCGGGGACATCGAAGGCCTCGAGCCCGAGGTGCGCAACTTCGATCCGCACCGGGCGCTCGATGGCGGCCCGGATGGACTAACGGCCTATCGTTCGATCGCCGGCGACGCGCGGCGCATCCTGGCGCCACACGGCGTGCTGGTGTTCGAGTTCGGCGCCGGACAGCTCGACGCCGTCACGTCGTTAGCCGCTGCCGCGGGACTGGTGTCGGCGGGCGCCTTTCGCAGCGACCTGTCCGGGGTGCCGCGCGCCCTCGCCGTCAAGGTTTCGTCATAGGTCCTTCGGACCCCCAAAACGCCGGAACCGGCATACCGCTTCCACAATTCAGCCACGCAAAAAAGCACTTGGATTGTGGGTCAAGACCGACTAGGTTTCGCGCAGGAATCGACCCCAGGCGCCAGAAGAGCCCGCAGCGACGCTTCGGAGAGCCACAGGCGCGAAGGCGCGAAACACTTGAAGCCGGACATCCGGCGTTAGGTTCGCCTTCCTGGGATCGTGATGCTTCATCGGTTACGCGCCGCCCGCGATATATCATCGATGTGGCGTTGCGCATGACGAGAGGTGGGCAACACCGCAAAGAAGGTTGCGGGCAAGGGGTTGCTGCTTCGTGGACACGAGATCTGGAATTGCGGCACGCCGTGCCGCAATTCGGCAGCGTGTTTGATCCTGCGGGATGCGGCCTTGGCCCACGTCCCGTATGGGCTTCGCGAACGTGGGAATGGCGGCATCGGAATAGTTGAATAGCGGAATCTGAAGCGAGGCGGCCGTAACCGCCGGATCAAGAGGTCAACAAACAGGCGAGTCATGAGAAACGGTCAAAACAAGCGGATGCGCGGTCGTAACAATCAGCAGCAGCATCATCACCACCACCACCGTAAGAGCCAGAACCCGATGGCACGGGTCTATGAGTCCAACGGACCCGACGTGAAGATCCGCGGAAATCCGTCTCACATCGCCGAGAAATACGTCCAGCTTGCCCGCGACGCGCAGTCGTCCGGGGACCCGGTCGCCGCCGAGAACTATTACCAGCACGCCGAGCACTACAATCGCCTGATCGCCGCTGCGCAGGAACAGTTCCGCCAGCAGAACCCGCAGTCCAGCCGTCCTGAAAACGACATGCGCAGCGACATGCGCGACGATTCCTTCGAGGATGGCGAGGAGGACAGCGCCGGCAACCAGCAGCCCATGCAAGGCGCCGGCGAGGCGCCCTACGGAACGCGCGAGCCGCAGCCCTACATCCCGCGGGAGGCGCAGCCGTTTCCAAATCAGCAGCCGCCGCAGCAGCAAGCGCCCCGGCCACAACAACAGGGCGGACCGGAGAGCGGCGATGTGGATCGGCTGCCGTCCTTCATCACCGGCGGGCAGCCGCAGAATGCGGGCGGTCAGCAAGCGAACCAGGGACCGAATGGCCACGACGGCCAGCCGGATCGCTTTCCACTGCATCGCCGCCGGCGCCGCCATCGCGGTCCGCGCCCGGACTTCCAAGGCGGTCAGCGCGACGACGTTCCGACGCAGGACTAGAACATCACATGTTTCGCGGTGAAGGTGCCGGCGCCAGCGCCGGCTCCAGCGCCGGCACGAGCCGGCGGCGCTCGTGCCGCGCCGGTATGGCGCGGTACACCTGCTTCGTCGCCTCGACGATGTGCACGCCCGCAAACGGTGCGGAGATCGTCGCACCCGCGCGTTCCCAGGCGACCGCCGAGCGCAGGAACCAGCCGCGTCCGATCGGCGGCACGTAGAGCGCTTCGCTCCATCCGACCGGCGTGAACCAAGTGTCGCGCAGGAGATGCGTGATCTGCGATCGCGAATACGGACGTCCGTGCCCGAACGGCGTCGTATCCATGCGCGCCCACAAGCCGCGCCGGTTGGGCACCACCGCGAGCAGGCGCCCGCCCGCAGCCAGCACGCGCCAGACTTCGCGCAGCAGCGCGCCGGGGTCGTGGGCCATTTCGAGCGCGTGCACCAAGAGCACCCGATCGATCGAGGAATCCTGGAGCGGCAGGTCGAGCTCATCGACCAGCGTCGACAGGCTCGGCCGCAACGAAGGCCACTTCACCACGCCTTGCGCCGCCGGCATGAAGGCCAGGCAGCGCTCCGCCTCCTCCCGGAACAAGCCGAGATACGGCGTCGCGTAACCGACACCGAGCATGCTCACGCCGCGGGTATCGTTGAAGCGCGCGCGGACGCCGCGGCCGATGAAGCGCCGCGCCACCACCCCCAGACGCTGGGTGTAGAAATTGCGCAGGTCAACGACGTCGATGGACATGGGGCGAAATCTACCACGTCATTCCGGGGCGCGCCCCGATCTCGGGTCGTCCCGAGATCGGTCCTGAAGCGTTCAAGTCGGCTACAGCCGACTTGAACGGCGCGAGCCCGGAATCCATAGCCTCCTGAACTTCCGTTTTCGCCCCCCGGAGCCTAACTTAGCTTGACGTGGTGTATGGATTCCGGGTTCGCGGGCACCATCTCGGGTTTCCCCGAGATCGGCAGTTCACAATGCCCGCGCCCCGGAATAACGAGGGAAATCCGATGCCTGCGCAGACGCGTCTGTTCATGTGCCTCAAGGACAATTTCGGCGTGCTCCTGCACGATCCCGGCAGCGGCCGAACGGCGGCGATCGACGCCCCGGAGGCGGCCCCGGTGGAGGCCGCGCTCAAGGCCACCGGCTGGAAGCTCACCGACATTCTGGTGACGCACCATCATGGCGACCACACCGGCGGCATCGCGGAGCTCAAGGCCCGCTATGGCTGCCGCGTGGTCGCCCCGGAGGGCGAAGTCGGCGCCATTCCCGAGGTCGACGAGACCGTGCGCGAGGGCGACAGCGTCCACGTCGGGGCGCTCGAAGGACGCGTCATCGAGACGCCGGGCCACACCGCGGCGCCGGCGACACTCTATTTCCCGGCCGACAAGCTCGTGTTTGCCGGCGACACCCTGTTCTCGATCGGCTGCGGACGCGTGATCGAGGGCTCGATGGCGCAGATGTGGCGGTCGATGCTGAAGCTGCGCGCGTTGCCCGACGACACCATGCTGTATTGCGGTCACGAATACACGCTGGCGAATATCCGCTTTGCCAAGACCATCGAGCCCGACAACAAAGCGCTCGCGGCGCGCGAGCGCGAGGTCGCGCAACTCCTCGCCGCGGGCACGCCGACGGCCCCCTCGCCCCTGGGCGAAGAGAAGGCGGCAAACCCGTTCCTGCGCGCCGATGTGCCGGAGGTCGCGAAGGCCGTGGGCATGGCCGGCGCGCCGGCGGCCGACGTGTTCGCCGAAATCCGAACCCGCAAGAACAAATTCTAGTGCATGATCCGGGATGGGAACCGGCTTTGGGACGGGATCATGCAAGAGCTAAAGCCGCTCTCCGCCGCCGAGATCATCCGCGTGCTCGGCCTCAAGCCACATCCCGAGGGCGGTCATTTTCTCGAAACGCATCGCGACGCGCGCCCGGACGGACGCGCCGCGTCGACCGCGATCTACTATCTGCTCGCGCGCGGCGAGCGCGCTCATTGGCACCGGGTCGATGCGACGGAAGTCTGGCACTACTACGCCGGCGGCGCGCTGCGACTCGAGACTGCAATCAGCGGCAACGGCCCGGTCGAGTGCGTCACGCTGGGCCCCAATCTCGCGGCCGGCGAGCGTCCGCAGGCCGTGGTCCCCGCACGCATGTGGCAGGCGGCCGAGAGCTTGGGGGACTGGACGCTGATGGGCTGCACGGTTGCGCCCGGTTTCGAGTTCGCGGGCTTCGAACTCGCACCCAAGCGCTGGTCGCCGGGCTCCGCGGCCAGGTGAATGATGCACACACAAGGTGCTGCGCCTCTCTCAGCGCGGCACCAGACGATGTAGCGCCGGCAACATGATGAAGGCGCTTGCCGCGGTAGCAATAATCACCGCCACGGCCTCCAGGACTTCCCTGGCGAGACCAGACGCTGGTCCGTAGATCAGGGTAGGCGCCATGATGATCAACGTTATGCCTGCAAGTGCCGAATACGCGATCCACGGTCTAAGTCCCTGGGCAGCGTTACGAAGAACGAGAGCCTGAAGCGCTCCTAACGTGCCGCTGATCAGGGCACCGAAAATGACGACGCCGACCGCCAGGACAATAAGGTTGTCGAATCCTTGCGCGTCCAACTCGCTTCCCTCCTCAGAGAACGCGGTCGCCACCACGAAACCCAGGAGCGCCCCAAATAGCCCATGCAATACCAGCCACGAACGCATCGGAAACATTGGAAGCTTCCGACGAAGCACAAAGCCGGTCAGATATCCAAGGAGAACAAGACCGAATGATTGGGCCACTGCGGAGATCGGCCCTACAACCGCCAATGCAGTGTAAGTGCTGTATACAGTTTCGATGTCGAGCCACCAAATGAACAAATTGCCCGCGGACGTCGCGGCGGCATATCCAATGCCGCCCAGCACGTTGGCCTTGATCCATTCTCGGCCGATATCGCGGCGCGTGTCAGCCGTGGCGTCAGTCACGGCCTACACCATGACCTGCCCGCCGTTCGCGGACAGCGTCGAGCCGGTGATCAGCCCGGCCTCGTCGGAGGCGAGGAACACGACGCAGCGCGCGATCTCTTCCGGCTCGCCGAGGCGGCCGAGTGGAATGAGCGGCAGGATGTTCTTGTCCAGAACCTCTTTCGGCACCGCCTTGACCATTTCGGTTGCGATATAGCCGGGGCAGATCGCATTGACGGTGATGCCGGCGCGCGCGCTTTCTTGCGCCAACGCCTTGGTGAAGCCGAGCTCGCCGGCCTTGGCGGCGGAATAGTTCGCCTGCCCCATCTGACCCTTCTGGCCGTTGACGGAGGAGATGTTGATGATGCGCCCGAACTTGCGCTCGCGCATGCCTTCGATCACCGGCCGGCACATGTTGAACAGCGAGCTCAGATTGGTGTTGATGACGTCGGTCCACTGCTCCGGCTTCATGCGATGGAACATGGTGTCGCGCGTGATGCCGGCATTATTGACCAGGATCTCGACCGGGCCGAGCTCGCCCTCGACCTTCTTCAGTCCATCGGCGCAGGACTGATAGGAGGAGACATCCCATTTGTAGACCGGAATGCCGGTTTCGGCCTTGAACTTCTGCGCGGCCTCGTCATTGCCACCGTAATTCGCCGCGACGCTGTAGCCGGCCGCCTTCAGCGCCTTGGAGATCGCTTCGCCGATCCCGCGTGTTCCACCCGTCACCACCGCTACGCGCGCCATGAAAACCGTCCTCCGTCTCTGATGTCGTCACCGCCGGGCATAGCCGTTCGAAGAACGGCGTCGCTTCGCTCGCCTATGCCCCCGGCAATCACCGTTCCACGCACATCGCGATGCCCATGCCGCCGCCGATGCACAGCGTGGCCAGGCCTCTCTTCGCGTTGCGCTTCTGCATCTCGTGCAGCAGCGTCACCAGCACGCGCCCGCCGGAGGCGCCGATCGGATGACCGATCGCGATCGCGCCGCCGTTGACATTGACCTTGGAAGTGTCCCAGCCGAGGTCCTTGTTGACCGCGCAGGCCTGCGCGGCGAACGCCTCGTTGGCCTCGATCAGATCGAGGTCCTCGACCTTCCAGCCGGCCTTCTTGAGCGCCGCACGCGACGACGGAATCGGACCGGTGCCCATGATCGCGGGGTCGACGCCGGCATGCGCCCACGAGACGATGCGCGCCAGCGGGGTCTTGCCACGCTTTTGCGCCTCGCTGGCCGTCATCAGCACCACCGCCGCAGCGCCGTCATTGATGCCGGACGCGTTGGCCGCGGTGACCGTGCCGTCCTTCGCGAACGCGGCGCGGAGCTTGCCGACGATTTCGAGCGTGGTCCCGTGCTTGGGATGCTCGTCGGCGTCCACGACCACGTCACCCTTGCGGGTCTTCACCGTGACCGGGGCGATCTCGTCCTTGAACTTCCCGGCCTTCTGAGCGGCCTCCGCCTTGTTCTGGGAAGCGACCGCGAATTCATCCTGCTGCGCCCGCGTGATCTGCCACTGGCGGGCGACATTCTCGGCGGTCGTTCCCATGTGGTAGCCGTTGAACGCGTCCCACAGGCCGTCCTTGATCATGGTGTCGATCATCTCGAAATTGCCCATCTTCACGCCGCCGCGAAGATGCTGGCAGTGCGGAGACATGCTCATCGACTCCTGGCCACCCGCCACCACGATGTCGCTGTCGCCATTGAGGATCGCCTGATAGCCGAGCGCGACCGCGCGCAGGCCGGAACCGCAGAGCTGGTTCACGCCCCAGGCCGGGCTCTCAACCGGAATGCCGGCGGCGATCGACGCCTGCCGCGCGGGGTTTTGGCCCTGCCCGGCGGTGAGGATCTGCCCCAGGATAACCTCGGACACCTGCTGGCCCTCGACGCCGGCGCGCTTGAGCGCCTCCGCGATTGCAACCTTCCCAAGCTCGTGCGCCGGAAGGGTTGCAAACGCCCCATTGAACGCGCCAACCGGCGTACGCGCCGCGCTGACGATGACAATATCGTCCTTCATGTCGTGACTCCTTCTGTCCGGCTTGGGTGGCGGCCGATCTAGCCGATGAATCTGGCGTCCCGACGACACCCGGGCTGGCTGCAGCCAAAACTAGATTAGACATGGCCGCCCCGCTCAAACCTGTCAATTGGACGTCTTGCGGATCAGCCTTGCACCGAACCGGCGTCAAATCCCCGTGTTTGGCGGCCGCCTGAGCGGCCGACAAAACGGTGGCTTGCCCGCGCGGAAACGGTCTATGCTCCCTTTCGGGGCTGGAGTGACGTCGATCGATGACCGAGGCCGGGACACCGCTGATCGTCAAACAGTATGTGGGAAAACGGCTCTACGATCCGGCCGCGGGCGCCTACCTGACGCTCGACGACCTTGCCCGATTGGTCGAGGATGACGAGGATTTCGTCGTCACCGAAGCCGAGACCGGCGAGGACATCACGCGGTCGGTGCTCAAACAGATCATTGTCGAGCGTAGGCGCCATGGCTAATTCCGCGGAACCGATCAAGATCAAGAAATACGCGAACCGGCGGCTCTACAACACCGGAACCTCGAGCTACGTGACGCTGGAGGACCTCGCCACCATGGTGAAGGGGGGCGAGGATTTCGTCGTCGAGGACGCCAAGACCGGCGAGGACATCACCCGTTCCGTGCTGGCACAAATCATCTTCGAGCAGGAGAACAAGGAAGGGCAGAACCTCTTGCCGATCAACTTTCTGCGCCAGCTCATCCGCTTCTACGGCGATTCCATGCAGATGCTGGTTCCACGCTATCTCGAAGCCTCGATCGAGTCGCTCACACGCGAGCAGGAGAAGTTCCGTCAGCAGATTTCGCAGGCATTCGGCCCCGCCGCGTTCGGGCCGCTGGAGGATCAGGTGCGGCGGAACATGGAGATGTTCCAGCGCGCCTTCGCGATGTTCACGCCGTTCGCGAAACGCGAGGCGCAGGCCGATGCCGACCGGCAGCAGCGCTCCGCCAGCGGCGGCAGTGCCGGCAGCAGCGGCGGCAGCGGCAGTGGAACCGACGAGATCGATGATCTCAAGCGCCAGATGGAAGACATGCAGAAGCGGCTCGACCGCCTCGGCAACAAGGACTGACAGTCTGAGCGTCTGGCGGCGGGACGTCGCATGACTATCCAGCTTCGCAATTTTGCCGGCCAGCTTCGCAATTTTGCTTTGTGGGTGATCATCGTCCTGCTGCTGCTGGCCCTGTTTACTTTGTTCCAAAACCCAGGCCAGCGCCAAAGTGCCCAGGAAATCTCGTTTTCGCAGTTTATCAATGAGGTCGATCAAGGCCGCGTGCGCGACGTGTTGATCCAGGGGCCGGAGATCCACGGCTCCTTCACCGACGGCCGCCGCTTTCAGACCTACGCACCGAACGATCCGACGCTGATGCAGCGCCTGATCGGTAAGGGCGTGTCCGTCACCGCGCGCCCTCAGCAGAACGAAGTGCCATGGTTTGTTTCGCTGTTGCTGTCGTGGCTGCCTTTCTTCGCGCTGATCGGTGTATGGATTTTTCTGGCGCGCCAGATGAAGCAGAGCGGCAGGGCTGATCATTCAGCCAACGAAGTCGCCGCACTCAAACGCCAGATTGAGGACCTGCAACGCGAGATCGAGCGCTTGAAGGAAAGCCAGAAGCCGCCGGGTTGAGGTCCGCCCGGGTTCAGGCCAAATTGGCATTCATCGCGGGCAGTTGCTGCGCCCACGGGCGCTCCAGCGTGGCGCGGCCGACCAGCGCGCCCTGCAGGTAGTCGCAACCCCAGTCGGCGAGGATCGACGCCGATTCCTCGTCCTGCACCCATTCCGCCACCGTCTCGAGGCCGAGCCGCCGGGCGAGGTCGATCAGCGTTTGCACGAAAGCGCGGTCGTCCTCGGAGCGCCGCAGGTTCTGCACGAACGCGCCGTCGATCTTGACGGTATCGACGCCGAGCTTGCGCAGGTTGCGGAACGACGTATAGCCGGCGCCGAAGTCGTCGATCGCGATGCGGCAACCGAGGTCCTTCACGCGCGCGACGAACCCGCGGGTGTCGTCGATATCCTGGATCGCCGTCGTTTCCGTGATCTCGATCATGAGACGCTCGGCGATGCCCGGATTTGCGCGCAACGCGGCACCGAGCGACGCCCACCAATCCGGATCGACGGTCGACGTAGCGGACAGATTGAGGCTCGCCTTCAAGCCCGGCGCAGCTGCCAATTCGTTCAGCACCAATTCGAGCACGCGGTGATCGAGCAGGCGCACGAGGCCGAGGCGCTCGGCAAGCGGCACCACATCATTGACCGCCAGCAGGCTGCCGTCGCTGCGGCGAACGCGCATAAGGCATTCATAGAAGGCGGGCTCGCGCGAACGGACCGCCACGATCGGCTCGTAGACCAGGGACAGCCGGCGCTCGTTGAGCGCCTTGATGATCTCGTCGGTGGCGCGAACGTTTTCCCGGCGCCGTGCGTCTCGCTCGGGACTTGGCCGATAGGCCTGGAACGAGCCGCGCCGCTTCGCCTTGGCGCTGTCGAGCGCGTCCTGGGCGCGGGCGAGCACCTCGCCGACGTTGCGCGCGTGCCGCGGCGCAGTGACGCCGCCAATGGTCACGGTCACTGCGACCGGCCCGACCGAGGTCTGCACCACCGGATCGCGCGCGCCGACCAGCACACGGTCGGCCGCGACCAGCATGTCGTCGGGCGTGCAATTATTGAGGATGATGCCGAACTTGTTGCCGGAGAACCGGCCAAGATGATCCTGGCCGCGAAGCTGCGACCGGATGCGTAAGGCCATCGCCGCGATCACCTCATCGGCGATATTGAAGCCATAGGCCTCGTTGATGCGGCCGAGACTGTCGATCGACGCGAGCATGAAGCCGCAGGACGAACGGAGCCTGATCGCCTCAGCGACGGTGTGTTCGAGCACCGCGGTCAGGTGCCAGCGGTTCATCTCATTGGTGAGGGCATCGAAGCGCGACAGATAGGCGAGCTGCTGCTCCTGCTCCCGGCGCGAGTCTATCACCCGCACGATGCCATGGGCGCGTGCCGGCGTTCCGTCGGAGCCGGCGAACCAGCGACCGCTGTCCTCGATCCAATGCAGCGGCGCGGAATCCGGCGTCGGCCGCAACGCGTACTGCACCTGATAGGACACGCCTGTGCCATCGTCCTTGGTGCCGGAGTTCAGGACGGCGTCGAACCGCGTGCGTCCATCCCGCTGATCGACCAGCCGTGCGTAGGCACAGCCGCTGGCGATCAGCGCGGCGTTAGGCACCGCCAGAACCTCGCCAGCATTGGCGCCCCACGCCAGCTCATCGGTGTCGAGGCGCCACGCATAGGGGACGACGCCGGTGGAGATGAAGATCTCGTCGGGATCGAGGACGCCAGCGGTCGGGGCCGGACGCTCGGCCAAGCCGGGCTCGCCGTCTTCGGCATCGGGATCGGCGGCAGCTGTCCGAATTCGGCTGGGCACGTTGTCCCCGCGTGGCTCGCTGGGCTGCCGCGGAAGGTGGCAGCCGGCAGCGGAGTACCCGTCAAAGTAGCGGAAAACCTTAAATTATTCGGAAATCGCGGAGTTCGGATTCGAGCGGCCGCCGCCCGCTATAAGCGCCGCCGGACGACGGCATGCGCCTTGCGATGTGACCGAGAGGCGGCGGGATTGTCCCGATCCGCGACAGCGAGTGACCATGCGAGACAGGGTTAACGACGATTTACCGTCCGCAACTGGACGCAGCGTAGTGCCTGTGACCCGCCTTGGCTCCGCGGGCGGCGCCCCTGCGCGCCCGTACCATTCGCGGCCATCTGCTGCCTTCCTCGCTCAGCTCGTTGCCATGGCGCAGGGAGCGCCGCAAACGCGCGCGCGCCGGCGAACGACCGCCGGTCATGCGGCCGCGCTCTATGCCGCCGCCGCAAGGCTCGGCCGGCCATGCGAGGTCGAGCGTTCAATGTAGGGAAACGTCCGGACGCTGGTGTGGCGGCTCAGAAGTTCGCCATGCTTTGCGGCCGGGCTGAGAGCCAACTTCGGATTCGGGACACTAGCCGTGCGTGGCCATCTGTTCCGGCCGGTCGAGCGAGATATCGCGCTGCGCGGTCCGGATCGTGATGGTGAAGCCGCCGATCACATCCACGAAACTCAGCGCCATCAGCATCAGGAACGTGGAGGTCGCGGCGCGTTGCATCGTAATGAATTGGATGACCATCACGATGAAAAGGACGAACGACAACACGTGGTCCATGATCGCTTTGCTGGACATCCGCGTCGCCTTGAGGATTTCGACATAGAGCAGAACGATGCCGAGCAGCACCAGGAGATCGCCGGTGCTGACCGTCATGCTCCGCCCCGACAACAATGGAACGCTGAACAGCGCCGTGCTGAAGTCCATGTCCAGCAGGAACGCGACCATGTTGTAGAGCACGAATGGGATCAGCAGGAGCGGGAAGGCAACCAGGTACATGACGGCGTGCTCCTTCGTGTGGGGTCGGCGCAGCGGAACCAGTCAGTTGCAATGAACGCCTCGCGCGATCAGACCGATACTACGCCTCGGTCTTGGCCTTGAGCACCTGCCGGCCCCTGTACATGCCGGTCTTGAGGTCGATGTGGTGCGGACGGCGCAATTCGCCCGAATCCTTGTCCTCGATATAGGTCGGCCGCTTCAATGCATCGGCGGAGCGGCGCATGCCGCGCCGGGACGGTGATGTTTTTCTCTTGGGGACGGCCATTTGGCGAACTCCTGGTCTTGCCGGGCACGGATGTCTGGAAAGCCGGGCTTATAGAGGATGCGCAGGCCCGACGCTAGTGTCCCAAATCCGTGCGCTGAGGCCTGCGGCCGCTATCGATGCAACGCGTGCGCGCCTCAAAGCGGACGGCGCGGGCCTCGTAGATCCCCGCCAACCGGCGCACGTTCGCCGATGGCGCCCGGGCGCTGCGGGCTCTTGGACCGGGCAGGATCGCCGCCATGAGCGCAGCCTCGCGAGGGCTGAGCTGACGGGCCGATTTGCCAAAGGCGTAGCGGGCCCCGGCTTCCGCGCCGAACTGCCCGTTCGGCCCCCATTCGGCAACGTTGAGATAGATCTCCAGCACGCGGCGCTTCGGCAAGACCAGGTCGACCCAAACCGCCAGTGGAAGTTCCAATGCTTTGCGCAGGTAGCTGCGGCCCTGCCAGAGAAAAAGGTTCTTGGCGACCTGCTGCGTGATGGTCGAGCCGCCGCGCATCTCGGAGAGGTCGTCGGCTTCGTAGAACGCCTCGCGCAGCCCCCGCCAGTCGATCCCGTGGTGGGTGCAGAAGCTACCGTCCTCGGCCGAGATCACGGCGCGCGGCAGCGCCGGCGCGATCCGATCAATGGGCACGACCGTGCGCTCCACGCGCGCCCCGGTGACCCAGCGCCAGAGCATGACCGTCGAGACCGGGTCGATGAAGCGATAGAGCGGTGCGATTAGATAGGGCGCGAGCACCAGGACCAGCACCACGATCGCGAGCAGGCGCAGCACTCGAAATAGGCGTCCGCGCGGACGTGATCGGGAAGGCGGTGTGGTCATCGGCAGGCCCGTTTTCTAGCGCCGTTTCGCGACGGCATTGCGGCGGGCCGTGCGCCGCTGTTTAATCGCGGATGAAGCAGGGCTTCCCCAGGAGGAATTCGTGGCCAAGGATGCAATCGTTTCGAAGGAATTGGCGGAAAAATTCAAGACCGAGAAGGACACGCCCTATCTGCGATTCGTGCGCGGCGACGGTCTCGACATCATCGGCGCGCAATACGTCTCCAACCTGTGCACGGTGGACCTGAAGCCTTGGCCGCGGCGCGGCGACGGCGCCAAGGGCGTGTTCATCAACCACGAGGCCTCGCGCACCTCCAATGACTGCTATGTCTGCGAGATCGCGCCCGGCAAGAAGCTCGAGCCGCGCCACCACCTGTTCGAAGAAATGATCATGGTGCTCGCCGGCCGCGGCTCCACCACGGTCTGGAACAATTCCGGCGCGCGCGTCACTTTCGAGTGGAAGGCGGGGTCGATCTTCGCGGTTCCGCTCAATTGCTGGTATCAACATTTCAACGGCTCCGGACAGGAGGTGGTGCGGCTGGTCGCAGTCACCAATCTTCCCTCGGTCATGAATCTCTATGAGGACGTCGATTTCGTCTTCAACTTCGATTACGACTTCAAGAATCGCTTCTCCGGCGAGCCGGATTATTTTTCCGCCAAGGGCGAACAGGACGGCTTCCTGCTGCGGACCAATTTCGTCGCCGACGCCATCAACCTGCCGCTGATCACCGCCAAGGAGCGCGGCGCCGGCGGCGGCCACATCCGCTTCAACATGGCCAAGGGCTCGATCGCGAGTCACATCTCGCAGTTCCCGGTCGGGACCTACAAGAAGGCGCACGCGCACGGCCCCGGCGCACACGTGATCGTGCTCACCGGCGAAGGCTATTCGCTGATGTGGCCGGAAGGCGAGGAACCCAGGCGCTACAACTGGAAATACGGTACGCTGATCGTGCCGCCCAACGCCTGGTTCCACCAGCATTTCAACGGCGGCGCCACGCCCGCGCGCTACCTCGCCTTCAAGCATGCGTCGCCGCGCAACAGCCAGGGCGTACCGCTGTCCTGGATCAGCCGCCGCCTCGGCGGCAACCAGATCGACTACGCCGACGAGTCCTCCGCCGTGCGCAAGATGTTCGCCGACGAGCTCGCCAAGCACGGCGTGACGTCAAAGATGGAGCCGGTCTACGAGGCCGAGGTTCCGAACCTGCCGCCGAAGGTCGCGGCGTGAGGATGCCTGGGAACAAGCCGAGCGTCAGCGAAAAAAGCCGCGCCGCGCTCCGGCTTGCCGCTGCGGCGATCGTCGCGATTGCACTTTTACCGACGGCCGCGCCGGCCCAGACCGATATCTTCAGCTATGCCGGCGCCGATCGCAGCCAACGCATTCTCGAAGGCGCGAAGAAGGAAGCGACGGTCACGCTCTATTCATCGGCGACGGTCGCCGACATGAACCCACAGATCTCCGCATTCGAGAAGAAATACGGCGTCAAGGTGCGGCTTTGGCGCGCCAGTTCCGAGGATGTCGCGCGCCGGGTGATCAGCGAACAGCGCGCCGGGCGCTTCGAGGCCGACATCGTGGAGACTGCGGGCTCGGAGATGGAGGTGCTGGTCCGCGAGAAGGCGATGCAGCCGTTCCTGACGCCGGTCTCGGCCGAGCTCATTCCGGCCGCGACCTATGCCCATCGCCAATGGATCGCGACACGCATCAACGCCTTTGTCGGCGGCTACAACACCAAGCTGATCAGCGCCGCCGATGCGCCCAAACGCTATGAGGACCTGCTCGACCCCAAATGGAAGGGCAGGCTGGCGGTCGAGGCGAGCGACGCCAACTGGTTCATGCAGCTCGCCGCCATCATCGGCGAAGACCAGGCGGTGAAGCTCTTCCGCAGCATTGTCGCGCAGAACGGCATGTCGGTTCGCAAAGGCCACTCGCTGCTCGCCAACCTCGTGCCGACCGGCGAGGTGGCGCTCGCGCTGACCCTTTACGGCTACCGCGTCGAGCAATTGAAGAAGGAAGGCGCGCCGGTCGAGATCCTTTACCTGCCTCCGGTGATCGGGCTTCCGACCGGCACCGGTATCGTGCGCAACGCGCCGCACCCGCATGCCGCCGCCCTGCTCGCGGATTTCTTCCTCACCGACGCGCAGCCGATCATCGCCGATCGCTTCAATGTTCCGGTCAATCCGAAGGTCCGGCCGATGCCTGACAATCTCGCTCTCATCGATGTCGCGAAATTCCTGGACGAGGGCGACCGGTGGACGAAGCTTTATGCGTCGATCTTCACCGGCAAATGAGCGGCGCGCCCGATGCCAGATGCCAAGTCACGCCTGAGCGCCCCGCAGATCAAACCGGTGCGGATCGTGCGCGCGCATATCCGGCTGTTCACGGCGCTGGCCCTCGGTATCGTGCTGTTCCTTGTGCTGCCGGGGGATCTGCGCACGACGACGCGGATACTGATCGCATGGAACGTAGCCGCCGCATTCTACCTGGTGCTCGCCACCTACGTAATCGCGCAATGCGACGTGGCCCGGATGCGCCTGCGGGCCGAGCAGGAGGACGAAGGCGGCACGCTGATCCTCGTGCTCACGGTAGCAGCGGCTGCGGCAAGCCTGGTGGCAATCTTTGCCGAGATCGGCGCCGTGCCTGCCGAAAGGGCCGGCGCGCTGCCAGCAATCCTGGCGCTGAGCACGGTCGTGCTGTCGTGGGTGTTCATCCAGGTCATCTTCGCGTTGCACTACGCGCACGAGTTCTACGGCGAGGCGAAAGGCGGCCATAAGGGCGGACTGCAGTTTCCCGAGGACGACCGTCCCGAATATTGGGATTTTGTCTACTTCTCGTTCGTGATCGGGATGACGTTCCAGGTATCGGACGTACAGGTGACGAACAAGTCGTTGCGCCGCCTCGTCGTCGCCCACGGCGCGGTGTCGTTCTTCTACAATGTCGCGGTTATTGCGCTGATGGTGAACATCGGCGGCGAGTTCATTAAGGGCTAGGCATCTGGCGCGGATATCAACGCCGCGCCAGCCAGCTCCGGAATCGCCACCAGTATTGGCGGAAGGTGACCGACAGGACGAACGCGACGATCAGGATGATCACGACCGGAATCCAGATCACCGCCACGCTGAGCAGCACGATCAGCATGACCACGCCGATCAGCGCGAGGATCGCCAGCCCCAGGATGATCGTGAACGGGCCGGGCGGCGCCATGTAGATGCGGCGCGTCTCGCCGTTGTCGTCGACCGATACCCAGATGCCGCCGCGCCGGCTACGGCCGGTGCGATCGGGCGGAATGATCTCGGGCTCGGAGCGAGGCCGGGATGCGCCGGTTTCCTGGGAGTCGCGATCAGTCATGCGGGTGATGTATGGCCGCGCCGGCGTAGCGCAATGGCTCAAAGTGACGAGCAACATCAACTCAGAGCAGTACCTCGTTCCTTGATCTTCTTGATCAGACGCCTGACAGCCGGGTTCTTTACGAAAGGAAGCAGTTCCATCAGTGGCAGGAAGGCGATTTCCCGATTCTTGTTTCTGATGAGTAACGACTCTCCTTCGTCGAATACCGCATCAACGAGATCGAATACCGTGTGCTTCATTGCGAAATAGAAGATAATGAAACTTAGCGGTACCATTGGAATTACGAACCACAGAGGTAAATCGGGATCCTGTCCGCCGATCATAAGTCCGAAGATGAAAACAAGAAACCCGAACATTATGATCGGGAAAAATCTTTTCAGGAAAAAGGTACTTCTTGATGAGACGCGCCGCATCGGCGCCGCCTACTCCGCCGCCGTGCGCCCCGCGCCACCCTGGCCGAAGCGGCGGTCGATATAGTCGATCACCATCTGCTTGAAATCGGCGGCGACGGTGGGGCCGCGCAGCGTCACCGACTTCTTGCCGTCGACGAACACCGGCGCGGCCGGGCTCTCTCCGGTGCCGGGCAGCGAAATGCCGATGTCGGCGTGCTTTGACTCGCCCGGACCGTTGACGATGCAGCCCATCACCGCGACGTTGAGCGTCTCGACGCCGGGATAACGCTTCTTCCACTCCGGCATCGACGTGTGGATGAAACTCTGGATGTCGCGCGCCAGCTCCTGGAACGTGGTCGAGGTCGTGCGCCCGCAGCCGGGACAGGCGGCGACCAGCGGCACGAAGGTGCGGAAGCCCATGGTCTGCAGCAGTTCCTGCGCGACCCTGACTTCCAGCGTGCGGTCGCCGCCGGGCTCGGGCGTGAGCGAGATGCGGATGGTGTCGCCGATGCCCTGCTGGAGGAGCACGCCCATTGCGGCTGAGGAGGCGACGATGCCCTTCGATCCCATGCCGGCCTCGGTGAGGCCAAGATGCAATGCATAGTTTGAGCGCCGCGCAAGATCCGCATAGACCGCGATCAGGTCCTGCACCGCCGAGACCTTGGCGGACAGGATGATACGATCGCGCGGCAGGCCGATCTCCTCGGCGCGCTCACCCGACAACAGCGCCGACTGGATCATCGCCTCGCGAGTCACCTCGCGCGCGTCCTTCGGATCGTTGGAGCGCGAATTTTCGTCCATCAGATGGGTGAGCAGCTCCTGGTCGAGCGAGCCCCAATTGACGCCGATACGCACCGGCTTGCCATGCTTGATCGCGGTTTCGACGATCGCCGAGAACTGGCGATCGCGCTTGTCCTTGAAGCCGACATTGCCGGGATTGATGCGGTACTTGTCGAGCGCCTCGGCGCAGCCAAGATGATCGGCAAGCAGCTTGTGGCCGATGTAATGGAAGTCGCCGACGATCGGCACCTCGCAGCCCTGCTGCAGGAGCCGCTCCTTGATCTTCGGCACCGCCGCGGCGGCTTCGTCGCGGTCGACGGTGATGCGCACGATCTCGGAGCCGGCGCGCGCCAGCGCGGCGACCTGCCCGACGGTGGCGTTCACATCTGCGGTGTCGGTGTTGGTCATCGACTGAACGACGACGGGCGCGCCGCCGCCGACGGTCACGTTGCCGACGTTGACCGCCACCGACTTGCGTCGCTCCTGCGGAGCCGCTCCGTTCATACTTATCTCCTTCGCGCCGTTTCGGTGCCAGAGCCATCCGGCGGCGTCAACGTTGGGGCCATACGCCCCTTGCATTAACCCTTGCCGCAATGCGTGCAGATTCCGCTGATTTCGATCACCGGCGATTTCGGCGTGAAACCGACCGCATTGGCGGCCAATTTCACGGTGTTGGCGACCTCCGACGAAGAGGCCTCTCCGACCGTGCCGCAGCGCTCGCAGATCAGGAACACGACCAGATCGCCGTCGGCATGGCTGTGCACGCAGGCAACGAACGCGTTGCGGCTTTCGATCCGGTGAACGAGCCCGTTTTCGCGCAGGAACTCGAGCGCACGGTAAACCGTGATCGGGGCCGGGCGTGGCCCTGAGGGCGCTACTCGTTCCATGATCTCATAGGCGCCAAGCGGCTGGTGGCTGGCCAGCAATGCGCCCAGGACATCCCTGCGGATCGGGGTCAGCCGCTGCCCGCGCTCGCTGCAACGCGCCTCGGCGACCGCCATGGCGTCGCTGGTGCAGCGGGCATGGTCGTGTCCGGGCGCGGGAAAGACCGCCGCCTCGCCCTTGTCATGCGCTGTCCTGGCCCTGGCCATCAGGGAACCTTAGCCGTTTGTGCCGCATTGGGAACAATGATGCGTCGCAACAAATTCATATTGCAATGCAATATAACCTGCCGCAAGCTCGTATGCTCCTGAGTTGTTTCAACTTTTGGTCACCAACACCCCCTTGATGTGATGCTGCCTGTCCTATTGAGCAAGGTCTTTTCCGCCCTTCAGCGACGCTCCGGAACCAGCCGGGCGCGCCGGCTGGGATTCGCCGGTGCGAGCAAGTGCGTGAACCTCGCGCTGCAGGGCGGCGGCGCCCACGGCGCCTTCACCTGGGGCGTGCTCGACCAGTTGCTGGCGGACGGGCGGATCGCCATCGACAGCATCTCCGGCGCCTCCGCCGGCGCCGTGAACGCCGTGATGCTCGCCGACGGGCTCGCGCGCGGCGGTGCCGAGGAGGCGCGGCAACGGCTCGCGGATTTTTGGCGCGCGTCGAGCTTTGGCGGCGCCTTACCCGAACTGCAACGCGAAGCCATCGAACGGCTGTTCGCGTTCGTGCCGCGGCAGAGCTCACCGGTGCCCTGGCTCGGGGCCTTGTCGCGGTACTGGTCGCCCTACGATCTCAATCCGCTCAACATCAACCCGCTCAAGAACCTGATCGAGCGCTTCGTCGACTTCTCGCTGGTGCGCGGCGACACGCGCCGGGAGCTGTTCATCTCCGCCACCAACGTCCACAGCGGCGAGCAGCGCGTGTTCTCACGTTCCGAAATGACGGCCGAGGTGGTGATGGCGTCGGCCTGCCTGCCGCTGCTGTTCCAGGCGGTGGAGATCGACGGCATGCCCTACTGGGACGGCGGCTACAGCGGCAATCCTTCGGTGCTGCCGTTCCTGCGCGCGACCTCGACCGAGGACGTTGTGATCGTGCAGATCAATCCGATCGAGCGCGGCGGCCCGCCGACCAGCGCGCGCGATATCACGACGCGCCTGCACGAACTGACCTTCAACGCCCCGCTGCTGGCCGAGCTGCGCGCGCTTAAGCTTGCGGAACGATTGATCACCGAAGGCGGACTGCCGCGCGGCACTGCGCCCGGACAATACCGGCGCATCCGGCTGCACCGCATCGTGATGGACGACGGGACGGCCTTGGACGACCGCAGCAAGCTCAACAACGACTACGAGTTTTTCGATCGACTTCGCCAGCTCGGCCAGACCGCAGCGCAGCGTTTTCTTGACGACCATTTCGGCGATATCGGGCGCAAGAGCACCATCGATCTGCAGCCCGAGCCGGCGCCGCAGTGGCTCGATCGCAGGCCATCGCCGACCAACAAGGCTGCGACCGTGCTAGATTGAGGGCATGAGCGCCCCTCTGCTCACCACCACGATCGGAGCAACGCGGCTTGACATCTGCGTCGCCGACATCACGACGCTTGCCGTCGACGCCATCGTGAACGCGGCGAATACGACGCTGCTCGGTGGTGGCGGCGTTGATGGGGCGATCCATCGCGCCGCCGGCCCGGAGCTGCTCGCCGAATGCCGGACGCTCGGCGGCTGCGAAACCGGGTCGGCAAAAATCACGCGTGGCTACCAGCTCAAGGCGAGGCACGTGATCCATGCGATCGGACCGGTCTGGCAGGGCGGCGCGCACAACGAGGAAGACCTCCTGGCCTCCTGCTACGCGAACGCGCTGATGCTGGCGGCGGGACGCCGCCTCGCATCGATCGCCTTTCCGGCGATTTCGACCGGCGTCTACCGCTTTCCGCCCGAGCGCGCCGCGCGCATCGCGGTGGGCACCGTGGCGGCGGAAGTCGCCGCCGCGCCCGGCGATCTGAAGCAGGTTGTATTCTGCTGCTTCTCGCCGGATTCAGCCAAGCATCACGAGACTGCGTTTGCGGATCTCGGCCTGGTCTGAACGGGCGATCAGCGCGCGCTCGGCATGAATTCGGCGCGAACCTTGTCGGTATGCTCGCCGAGTGCCGGCACCGCGCCATAGCGGCGCGTCTCGCCGGCGCGGCGGACCGCCGGCGCCGGATAGTTGGTGACGCCGCCGGCGGTCTTGACGGCGATGCGCCGCAGATGCGGATGGTGCGCGAGCCCGGCGGGGTCGTTTACCCGCGCGAACGCGATGTCGGCGGCAGCGAGCTTCGCGATCAGCGACTCGACATCCATCGAACCGAATACCGCCGCGACGCGACCGTCGGTCTCGGCGCGGCGCTTCACCCGCTCCACATTGCTGGCGAAGTTCGGATCGTTCGCCAGCGCCTTGTCGCCCAGCACCTGCTCGGCGAGCACGCGCCACTCGCGGTCGCTCTGGATCGAGATCAGGACATCGACGCCGTCCCGGCTCTTGAACACGCCGTAGGGCGCGATCGAGGTATGCGCGAGACCGACGCGCTTCGGCGGCCTGCCGCCTTCCTGCTGCATGAGCGGCGTCGCCATCCAGTCCGCCATGGCGTCGAACAGCGAGACCGACAGCTCGGCGCCCTCGCCGGTGCTTCCGCGCGCGATCAACGCCTCAAGGATCGCCCCATAGGCATTGATGCCGGCGCCGATGTCGCAGACCGAAACGCCGACTCGCGCCGGCTCGCTCGGGCCGCCGGTGATCGACGCCAGCCCGACCTCGGCCTGGATCAACAGGTCGTAGGCCTTGCGCGCCGCATAGGGGCCGCTCTCGCCGTAACCCGAGACCGAGCACACGATCAGGCGCGGATGCTCGCGCCGCAGCCGCTCGATCGGGAAGCCGAGCTTGGCGACCGCGCCGGGCTTGAGGTTCTGCACGAACACGTCGGCCTTCGCGAGCATGGCGGCAAGCAGCGCCTGGTCGTCGGCCTTGGCCAGGTCGAGGACCACCGACTCCTTGCCGCGGTTGAGCCAAACGAAATAGCTCGACTCGCCGTTCGCGACGTCGTCATAGCCGCGCGCGAAGTCGCCTTCCGGGCGCTCGAGCTTGATGACGCGCGCGCCGGCGTCGGCGAGACGGCAGGTGCACATCGGCGCCGCCACCGCCTGTTCGAGCGCAACCACCAGGAGACCGTCGAGCGGCAGCGGCATGCGACCTCAATACGACCGCGGCAAGTCGAGCACATGCTCGGCGAGATAGGAGAGGATGAGGTTGGTCGAGATTGGCGCGACCTGGTAGAGCCGGGTCTCGCGGAACTTGCGCTCGATGTCGAATTCCTCGGCAAAGCCGAAACCGCCATGGGTCTGCACGCACATCTCGGCCGCCGCCCATGATGCATCGGCGGCGGCGAGCTTGGCCATATTGGCCTCGGCGCCGCAGTCGCGGCCAGTGTCAAAGAGCGTCGCTGCTTCGCGCACCATCAGCGCGGCCGTACGCATTTGCGCATAGGCGCGCGCGATCGGGAACTGCACGCCCTGATTCTGCCCGATCGGGCGTCCGAAAACCTCGCGCTCCCTGGCATAGGCCGTCGCCCTGTCGATGAACCACCGGGCGTCGCCGATGCATTCGGCCGCGATCAGGATGCGCTCCGCATTCATGCCGGACAGGATGTAGCGGAATCCTTCGCCTTCGTCGCCGATGAGATTCTCCGCCGGCACTCGCATCGCATCGAAGAAGATTTCGGTCGTCGCGTGGTTCATCATGGTGCGGATCGGCCGGATGGTCAGGCCCTTGGCCGAGCGCATCTCGACCAGGAAGACCGAGAGCCCGCCGGTGCGCGTCGAAGCCTGCTCGCGCGGCGTGGTGCGCGCGAGCAGCAGCATGAGATCGGAATGCTCGGCGCGCGAGGTCCAGATTTTCTGCCCGTTGACGACATAGTCGTTGCCGTCGCGCACAGCGGTGGTGCGCAGGTCGAGCGTATCGGTGCCGGACGTCGGCTCGGTCACGCCGAAGGCCTGCAGGCGCAGCTCGCCCTTGGCGATGGCGGGCAGATAGCGCGCCTTCTGCGCCGCGCTGCCGTGACGTAGCAGCGTGCCCATGGTGTACATCTGCGCATGGCAGGCGGCGCCGTTGCCGCCGGAGGCATGGATCTCCTCCATGATCGCCGTCGCGGCCGACAGCGGCAGTTCGCTGCCGCCGTATTGCACCGGGATCAGCGCGGCGAGGAAGCCGGCCTTGGTCAGCGCGGCGACGAACGCGACCGGATAGCCGCGCTCGCGGTCGAGCGCGCGCCAATACTCGCCGGGAAAATCTGCGCACAGCGCACGCACCGATTCCCGGATCGGCGCGTGATCGTCATGATGGACGTCGGGGCCGGCCATGCCGCGACTATAGCGCGATTTCCGCCCGGCCGTTGTTGATTGCGACCACATCGCGCTCGACCACGCGGGAGCGGAAACTCACGACCGTGCCGTCGCGCCATATCTCGGTGCGGATGGTCTCGCCGGGGAACACCGGCGCCGAGAACCGCCCGGCAATCGCGGTCAGCTTCGCGGGATCGTAGCCGGTGAGGCTCTTGAGCAGCGCGTGCCCGGCCACGCCATAGGTCGCAAGGCCGTGCAGGATCGGGCGCGGAAAGCCCGCGGCCTTGGCGACCGCCGGATCGGCATGCAGCGGGTTTGGGTCGGCGCTCAGGCGATAGACCAGCGCCATTTCCGGCCGCGTCGGCAGATCGCAGACGAGATCGGGCGGCCGCTCCGGGATCGGGTGCACCGGCGGCTGCTGGCGCGGCGGTCCGCCGAAGCCGCCGTCGGCCCGGCAGAATGTGGTGTGCAGCAGCGTTGCGATACGCTCCCCGGTCGCCTGGTCGTCGATGGTGCGCTCGGAATAAACCACCGCGCCCTTGCCCGCGCCCTTGTCGATCACCTCGGTGACCCGCGTCCGGCTGATGACGGTGCCGCGCGGCGTGAGCGGCCGGCGCAATTGCACGGAATACTCCCCCGCCACCGCGCGGACCCAGTCGATGCCGGTGTCGAGGTCCTTCACCCAGAAGCCGGGATGGCCGATCACCACCGCCATGGTGGGGAGCACCTTGAGATTCTTCTCGTAGACAAAAGCCAGCTGGTCCTCATCCACGGGATCGTGGCCGAGGCCGAGACCGAGCGCATAGAGCATGCAGTCCTTCGGGCCGTAGCTGTGCTCGACGTCGGGAATTTTCAGCGCCAGGAGCTTGTCGTAGACGATCGCCATGACCTTGCTTTCGTCATTCCGGGACGGCGCGTAGCGCCGGGACCGGAATCCATAACCACAAATGGTGCGGAATGTTTAGGTCCGGTGCAACATCGCCTTTGGAGCGGCGGCTCAAGATTCCGGGCTCGCGCCTTCGGCGCGCCCCGGAATGACGCATGAGCCCTAAACCGGATCCCACGAGAACACGTCGCCGGAGCGTTCGAGCGGTGTGAGCGAGGGACCGAACGCGCCCTTGAGCTGCTGGTCGAGCATCTCGGCCGTCCAGCCGTCGGAGCGGTGCAAGGTGCGGACCGGCCGCGGTTGGCTGAACAGGAACACCTCGTTGTTGCGCACGCCGAAGATCTGGCCGGTGATGCCTTCCGCCCGGTCCGACGCGAGATAGACGACCAGCGGCGCGATCTTTTCCGGCGTCATCTGCTGGAAGCGCTCGACCCGGCGCTTCTCCTCTTCGGTCTCGGCCGGGATCGAATCGATCATGCGGGTCCAGGCGAACGGCGCGATGCAGTTCGAGCGCACCTTGAAGCGCTGCATGTCGAGGGCAATGGCGCGCGACAAGCCCACGATGCCGAATTTGGCGGCCATGTAATTAGCCTGGCCGAAATTGCCGACCAGCGCCGAGGTCGAGGTCATATGCACGAAGGCGCCGGAATTCTGCTCGCGAAAATGCGCGGCGCAGGCGCGGCTCATGTTGAAGGAGCCGTTGAGGTGCACGTCGAGCACATCCTTCCAGTCGGCATGGCTCATCCGGTGGAAGATCGCGTCTCGCAGGATGCCGGCATTATTGACCAGGATGTCGACGCGCCCGAAGGCATCGAGCGCGGCCTTCACGATCGCTTCCGCGTTCTGCGGCTCGGCGATCGAGAGCGTGGAAGCGACCGCCTCGCCGCCGGCCTTTTTGATCTCGTCCACCACCTGCTGCGCCGGTCCGGCGTCGGTGCCGGCGCCTTGCAGGCTCGCGCCGATGTCGCAGGCGACGACCCGCGCGCCTTCCTGCGCCAGGCCCAGTGCGATGCCACGGCCGATCCCGCGCGCGGCGCCGGTGACGATCGCGACCTTTCCGGAAACGATGCCTGCGGCCATTACCGTCCCCAAATCTCCTCGGCCAATTCCACGATCATCCGCAGCTTGGCCCACTGCTCCGCCTCGGCAAGGGTATTGCCTTCTTCGGTCGAGGCGAAGCCGCATTGCGGCGACAGCGCCAGCTGGTCGATAGCGACGTATTTCGCGGCCTGGTCGATGCGGCGCTTGAGCTCGTCGCGGCTTTCCAGCGTGCCGCTCTTGGAGGTAACGAGGCCGAGCACGACGGTCTTGCCCTTGGGCACGAAACGCAGCGGCTCGAAGCCGCCGGCACGCTCGGTGTCGTACTCCATGAAGTAGCCGTGCACCTTGATGGTGTTGAACAGGATTTCCGCGACCGGCTCGTAGCCGCCCGAGGCCACGAAGGTGGAGCGGAAATTGCCGCGGCAAAGGTGCATCGAGATCGTCATGTCGGCGGGAATGTCGGACATCGCCGCGTTGATCATCTCGGCATAGACCTGCGGCAGCTTGTTGGGATCGTCGCCGCGGGCGGTCACCTGCTCGCGCAGCTTCGGGTCGCAGAGATAGGTCAGGTTGACCTCGTCGAGCTGCAGATAGCGGCAGCCGGTGTCGGCAAAAGCCCGCACCGCCTTGCGGTAGGTGGTGCCGAGGTCGCGGTAGAAATCGTCCATCGACGGATAGATCGCTTCCGGCACCGCGTCGCGCCCATAGCGGAAGTGCAGCGTCGAGGGCGATGGAATCATCATCTTCGCGGTCTGCTTGGTGTTCGCCTGCACGAACTTGAAGTGCTCGATCATCGGGTGCGGCGCGTAGCCGCCGAGCTTCTTGTTGATGCGCAGCAGGATCGGCCGCGGCTGCTCCCCCTGGAACTTGAACTTGCGTTCGCCGACATAGGACTCGACGCCGTCGAGCGCGACCAGAAAGTCGGTCTGCCAGGAGGCGCGGCGGTACTCGCCGTCGGTGACCGACTTGAGGCCGGCATCCTCCTGCTTCTTGATCAGCGCAGCGATCTCGCGATCCTCGACCGCCTTCAGTTGGTCCGGCGTGATCTCACCCTTCTCGCGCTGCGCGCGCGCCTCCTTGAGCGGCGGCAGATCGCAACAGGCTGCCAACGTGGTCGGCGCGGAACGGCGGCTTCTCTCGCATCATGACGTGGTTACTCGCTGTCCTGTCAGTTCCTGCCGGACGATGGCGGCACCTTGCACCATCGCTTGCAGCTTTCCGAATGCGACGTCGCGCGGCAGGTACTTCATGCCGCAGTCCGGCGCAATGACGATCCGCTCGGCGGCAACGTACGGGAGCGCGCGGCGGATTCGCTCGGCGACGAGTAGCGGAGTTTCGATCGCCATATCCGACAGATCGATCACGCCCAGGATGATCGTCTTCGACGGCAGCTCCCGGAGCACCGCGAGATCAAGCTTCGGCTGCGCCGCTTCGATCGAAATCTGCTGCGCGGGCGATTGCTCGAGCTCCGGCAGGAACGAGTAGCCCGCGGGCTTCGATTTCACCATCTGCGCGTAGCCGAAGCAGAGATGCACGGCGGTCGTGCCCTCGACGCCCTTGAGCGCGCGGTCGAGCGCCGCGAGCCCGTAGGCCTTGGCCTTTTCCGGCCGCGCCTGCATCCACGGTTCATCGAGCTGCACCACATCGGCGCCGGCTGCGAACAGGTCCTTGATCTCGGCATTCACGGCGGCGGCATAGTCGAGCGCGAGCGTCGCCTCGTTGTGGTAGTAATGGTCCTCGCACTGCTGCGCCATGGTGAACGGGCCCGGCACCGTCATCTTGATCCTGCGATCGGTGTTGGCGCGCAGGAATTCGACGTCGCGCACCTCGACCGGATGACGGCGCTGGATGCTTCCGACCACGCGCGGCACGATGGTGAAGCCGCCGGTGCGGTTGGGCGTCTTGCCGGGGTTGTCGAGATCGACGCCGTCGAGCGCGGTGGCGAAGCGGTTGGAGTAGCTCTCGCGCCGCTGCTCGCCGTCGGTGACGATGTCGAGCCCGGCTTGCTCCTGGTCGCGGATGGCAAGCAGCGTCGCCTCGTCCTGCGCCGCGTCAAGTCGCTCGGGGTCGACGCGCCACAGGTCGCGCGCGCGCACCCGCGGCGGCATCTGCTTGGCGAGGCTTGCCCGGTCGATCAGCCAGTCCGGCTGCGGATACGAACCGACCAGCGTCGTGGGAAGCAGCATCAGGCCTTGCCCCACACCTCGTCGGCCGTCTCCACGATCATCCGGAATTTGGCCCACTGCTCGTCCTCGGCGAGGATGTTGCCCTCCTCGGTCGACGCGAAACCGCATTGCGGCGACAGGCAGAACTGTTCGAGCGGCGCGAACTTCGTGGCTTCGTCGATGCGGCGCTTGATGTCATCCTTCTTCTCCAAGATCCCGCTCTTCGACGTGACGAGGCCCAAGACGACGATCTTATTGCCCTTGGGGAGGAACCGCAGCGGCTCGAACCCGCCGGCGCGATCGGTGTCGTATTCGAGGAAATAGCCGTCGTAGTTCACGCCGCCCAGCAGCCGCTCGGCGACCGGCTCATAGCCGCCTTCGGCAACCCAGGTGGATTTGAAATTGCCGCGGCAGACATGGGTGGTGATGGTCATGTCGGCGGGTTTCGCCTTGAGCGCGGTGTTGATGACGTCCTGGTAGATCTGCGGGAGATTGTCCGCCATCGGCATGCGGTCGCGCGCGGCCTGCATCTCGGATGGCGAGCACAGGTAGGACCACACGGTGTCGTCGAACTGCAGGTAGCGGCAGCCGGCGTCGTAAAAGGCCTTGACCGCTTTCGCGTAGGCCTTGCCAAGATCGGCGAAGTAGCCGTCGATGTCGGCATAGACGTTTTTCGGGATGCCGTCCTTCGGCAAGCGGAAATGCATCACCGGCGGCGCCGGGATGCACATTTTCGGCGTCACGCGCGTGGTGGCCTTCAGGAACCGGAAGTGGTCGAGCATCGGATGGTCGGACGGGAAGTCGAGCTTGCCGGTGATCTTGTAGCCTTCCGGCCGGGTCTCGACACCGCGGAACTGGATGCCGTGCGGCAGCATGATCTTCTCGCAGCCGGTCAGCCCCCAGAAGAAATCGAGGTGCCACCAGGAGCGGCGATACTCGCCGTCGGTCGCGAGCTTGAGCCCGACCTCCTCCTGCCTGCGCACGATCTTCTCGACCTCGCGGTCCTCGACCTCCTTGAGCTGCGCCGCGGTGATCTCGCCCTTCTCACGCTTGGCGCGGGCGGCCTTGATCGCATCCGAGCGCAGGATCGAGCCGACATGGTCGGCGCGGAACGGTGGTTTGGTACGCTCCATAAGACGTTCCTCCCTTGAGCCTTTGCCTTTCGGTAGCGCGGAACGGGGCGGGAGGAAAGTGCGATAGCGACGCGCGGATATGGGCCGACGCCCACAGCCTTAATCCCCTCACGGTGAGGAGCGCCCAAACGCGAGCGCGGCCGCCAAGAACGGAGAATCGACCATAAGAGTGCAACGGACGACCGACAGCAGCAACGCGGTCGCCGCCGGCATTGGATCGCCGCTATTTCCGCCCCGCCTGGATTAGCTTCAACCGTGCGACCTGCGCGCATTCTTCGCTGACCTTGAAATAGCGCGCCACCGCCTCGGCCCCGATCTCGAAGGGGTGCGGCTCGCCCTGCTGGCGTGCCGCGATGGTCCTGATCTTCGTCACCGCATTGTCGAATTCGGAATGGTTCGACATCAATACGGTCGCCTTGGCGTTCGCGGCGGTGGCAGCCATCTTTCGCTGGGAGGCGATATAGGTGTCGAAGTCGGGAACGGTGTTCACGAAATTGAACGCGGTGCCGCCGGAATAGGCGACGGTGAGCGGTTTGCCTCCGTCCCTGACCTCGAAGATCATGGACAGCGTGCCGGGCGTATGGCCGGGTGTGTGCACGAGTGTCACGCTCGCGTCGCCGAGCGCAATCTTCTGTCCGTCCGAGGCGACGATATCACGCGTGGGCTTGCCCTGCGGGTAGGCGTTCTGCAGCTTGTCGAGCTCGTCCCAGTCCGCTCCGCTGATGACGATGCGAGACTTGAAGCGATCCTGCATCAGCTTCGCACCGCCGACGTGATCGCGGTGCCCATGACTGATGATGACATATTTCACACTGGCGGGATCAAGCCCGAGCTTTTTCATCCCGCCGACGATCGCCTCCTCGGAATTATAGTCGTAGAGCGTATCGATCAGGACAATGCCGTCGCTCGTGGTCAACGCCCAGGACGAATGAATGCGCGATCCGACGAAATAAAGGTTGTCGAACACCTTTCCCGGGTCCGCGTACCACTGCGCGCGCGGCGGCGCCGGCGGCGGTGCGACGTCGCGGCCGGGCCCGGTCTGTGGCGCGACGCAGAGGCGGACAAGCGTGCCGGTGAAATCGAATCCTGCCGCTTCCTTCGCCGCCGCGAGATGTCCCTCGACCGTATCGGCGGGCTGCGCCACGGCCTGCGCGACGCAGAGACTGGCTACGACCGCAAGTGTTGCTTGGATCCTGCGTGTCATGGATCGCTCCCCCGGCGAGACCGTCGCGCTGGTGCCTGCATGAACCTCGAACCGCGATGAATGTTTGGATTTTTTGGGCCTTTCTGCAGGGCCGATGCGAAGCGTGGACGGTAGCCCGAAACGCACCTCGTCCAAGTCGGGTTTGCCCGACTTGGACGGAGCGAAGCTGTGCGCCCTGAAACGAGCTACGCGTGCGCCTTGCGCTGCGGATCGATGATCTTCTCGAGCTTGCCGAGCACGTGCATGCAGGGCAGGAGTTGCGCCAGGCTGCCGTTGGGCTCGCGCTTGTCCTTGATCGCGGCGATGAACTCGCGATCCTCGAGCTCGATGCCGTCCATCGACACATCGACTTTCGACACGTCGATCTTGTTGTCCTTGCCGTCGGAGAGGTCGTCGTAGAACGCCTTGTAGGTGCCGTTGTCGCAGATGTAGCGGAAGAACGATCCCAGCGGCCCGTCGTTGTTGAACGACAGCGACAGCGTCAGGATCGCGCCCGACGGCGTCCGCGCCACGATCCCCATGTCCATGGCGATATTGAGCTGCGGGTGGATCGGGCCCTGCACCGCATAGCAATCGGAGATGGTCTCGCCGGCCTGGTACTGGAACAGGTCGATGGTGTGCGCGGCATGATGCCAGAGCAAATGGTCGGTCCAGCTGCGCGGATTTCCCGCCGCGTTGATGTTCTTCCTGCGGAAGAAATAGGTCTGCACGTCCATCTGCTGGATCTTCAGCTCGCCCTTCTCGATCTTCTTGTGGACGTATTGGTGGCTCGGATTGAAGCGGCGCACATGGCCGCCCATGGCGGTGACGCCGGTTTCCTTCGCAATCTTCACCAGCGCTTCGGCATCCTCGACCGAGTCGGTCACCGGAATCTCGACCAGCACATGCTTGCCGGCGCGCATCACCTGCTCGCCCTGGCGGAAATGCATCTTGGTCGGCGTGGTAAGGATCACCGCGTCGGCGCGCTTGATGCCTTCGGAGAGATCGCCGGTGTAGTGCGGGATACCGTATTTCTTGGCGACCTCGGCGGTGGCGTCCTGGTTGCCGCCGACGAGCGACGTCACCTCCACGCCCTGGATGCGCTTCAAGGCGTCAAGATGCTTCTGGCCGAAGGCGCCCTGCCCGGCGACGCAAATCTTCATCGTCACTTGCTCCTGCGTACTGCGGTCTTCGTGCGCGCGGCCGCGCGCTTCATTTTGGTGGGACGTTTAGCGGCGGGACGCTTGCTCTTGCCGGCGGCGCGCCGCCCTTTGTCCGTTGCGCGCTTGGGCTCAAGGATGATGTGCCCGACCGCGGTGTTGGAGGCCGGCACGGTGTAGAAGCGGTAGGTCTCCTCGACCTTGTCGTCGAGCGCGCCGCGCATGATCAGCCACATCACCATCTCGATGCCTTCGGCACCGGCCTCGCGCATGAACTCGAGATGCGAGATGCGCGTGAGCTTCTTTGGATCCCTGGTGAGGTTGTCGAGGAAGGCCTTGTCGAACTTCGAATTGATCAGGCCGGCGCGCGGACCGGAAATCTGGTGCGACATGCCGCCGGTGCCGAAGATCACCACCCGCAAATCTTCCGGGTAGGATTCGACCGCCTTGCGGATCGCCTTGCCGAGCATGTAGCAGCGGTGTCCGGTCGGCGGCGGATAGAGCACGACGTTGACCGCGAGCGGGATCACCGGACATGGCCATTCTTTAGGCGAGCCGAAGAGAAGGTTCATCGGCACCGTCAGCCCGTGGTCGACCTCCATCTTGTTGCAGATGGTGAGATCGAACTCGTCGAGGATCACCGATTGCGCGATGTGCGAGGCGAGCTCGGGATGGCCCTTCACCACCGGCACCGGACGCGGGCCCCAGCCCTCGTCGGCGGGCGGGAATTCGGCGGCGCAGCCCAGCGCGAAGGTCGGCACGATCTCAACCGAAAACGCCGATGCGTGATCGTTATAGACGACGATGGCGACGTCGGGCTTCGCCATCTCCATCCACTCCTTCGATTTCTCGAAGCCCGAGAACACCCGCTTCCAGTACGGCTCCTCGGTCTGCTTGTTGTCGATTGCCGCGCCGATCGCCGGCACGTGCGAAGACGCCACTCCTGCGATGATCCTAGCCACGTTTCGACCTCGCCTTGCTGCGTGTTGTTTCGATCTGCGATTTGGCTTGCCCTTCGCTGCGGCGCTTGTCCTTACCCGACTTGCTGCGATTGCCTTCGACCGAGCGGCCGCCGGCGAGCATCATCGCGGCGTAGTCGTCCTGGGTGGCGCCCGTCATCACGGCGGCGAGATGCCGGAACGAATGGCCGTCGGTCGCGCCCAGCTTGGCGGTGAAATAGATGTTGCCGCCGAGCTCGAGCATGCGGTTGTAGTCGCGCTTGAGGATGGCTTCGGTCTGCTCCGGCGTGAGATTGAACTTCTTCAGATACTCCGGCTCGTTCGCCTTGAAGGCCTTGCGGTTCTCGTCCTTCATCAGCGACATGCAGAACATGTTGATGCCAAATCCCTGGCGCGAGCGTTCCGCGTCGAACACGAAGGTGCCGGGGATGTCGTCGTAGTCCTGCGCCTTGCGGGCGGTGTCCTTGCGCGCCATCGGCTTAGCTCCATCCACGTCAAATCGGCTAAGTTTTCCCTGACATATATAGCTCAGCGGACCAATGCAATGTAAGTCGCCGTCGCAGCGCACGGCTATGCGCGGAGCGAGGCCCAGAGAAATAGAATTGTTGTAAGCACGCCGATCCCCGAACGGCCGGCATGTAGGACACCCCATTTCTCGATCAGTGTGCGCACCCGCGCCCCGGCGCTGCCCGGTTGGATTGCCATCAGTTCGTCATTGGTCGGTTTGATGAACAGAAGCGTGTAGGGCCAGGCCGAAATGAAGACGATCGCGCCGGCGAGCCAACGCCAGTCGCCCACTTGCCACCAGGCCGCGAAGCCCAAGGCGGTGCCAATCAGCGCCAGCGGCGCCTGCATGGTGGTGCCGTGCTTGTATGACGGTTTCCACTCGGTCAGCAGTGCGCGCTCGTCAAGCTGCAGCCGGGCGGGCTGCTCGCAGAGGCTGAGATAAACGGCGGCGCCGGTGAAGATCGCAGCAGTGGTCAAGGCGAGCTGGCCGGTGAGCATGGCACGCTCCGTTATTATCCGCCTTATCAACTCCAATAGAGCCGCATCGGATTGTCGACCAAAAGCTTTTTTTGCAGGTCCGCCGTGACCGCAATCTTCGGGATCATGTCGACAATGACGCCGTCGTCGGGCGCCTCCTTCGGCATGTTCGGGTGCGGCCAGTCGGTGCCCCAGATCACGCGGTCCGGAAAGCGATCGACGATGGCTTTCGCGAACGGCACGACGTCGTCATAGGGCGGGCCGGCGACGGTAAATCGCTCCGGGCAGGTGACCTTGGTGATCCAGGTCTTATTGGCGTCGAGTGCCTTGAGCCAATTCTGGAAGTGCTTGCCGTTCACGCCCTCTGCCACGTTGGGGCACGCCATGTGGTCGAACACCAGCGTGGTCGGCAGCGATTTGAGGAACGGTTCCATCTCGTCAAGATCGGCGTGCTCGAAATAGATCACGACGTGCCAGCCGAGCCTGGCGATACGCGCGGCAATCCGCTGCATCACGTCCTTGGGCGTGGAGTCGACCAGCCGCTTGATGAAATTGAAGCGCACCCCCTTGATGCCGGCACGGTCGAGCGCCTTCAGCTCGGCGTCGGTGATCTCCTCGCCGACGAAGGCGATGCCCTTGGCACGGCCGTTCGAAGTCACCAGCGCGTCGACCAGCGCGCGGTTGTCGGTGTCGTGACAGGTCGCCTGCACGATCACGGTCTTGTCGAAGCCGAGGAAGTCGTGCAGCGCGAACAGCTTCTCCTTCGGCGCATCGCAGGGCGTATATTTTCGCCTGGGCGAAAATGGAAACTTCGCCTCCGGCCCGAACACATGGTTATGCGCATCCACCGCGCCCGCCGGCGGCTTGTACTTCGGCTTCGACGGGTTGGGATGGAACGGGATGTAACCGGGACTCATCGGCACGGAAGGAACTCCATTCAAGCTGTCAGATCCGCCGGAGTGGGGCGTCCAGTAACCGACAAGTGATGCGTCATGACACGGCCGTCGTCAAACCAGGATCGGAAATCCTGGTTATCCCCTCGCAAGCGGCGGAACACGAGGCGCCTCGGCATACCGGGCCCGGCGGAACCGTCAGCTTTGCCGCGTTGATTGTCGAGATCGAGGTGTGTCATGACCAATGTAGTGCAGAGCATGCCCCAGCATCGCATGCCTTATCATCGCGTCTCGGTTCCACTTGCGGACCGCGTCGCCGGCGGCGGCATGATCTGGCTTATCGCCCGGGTCGTTCTCGGTGGCCTGTTCCTGGTCAGCGGCGCGCAGAAACTGATGGGACTTGATCGGTTCGCAGCGTCACTGGTGAAGAATGGCATCCCGGAGACCATCGCGCCCTTGCTCGCACCGCTGGCCGCCGGCACCGAGACCATGGGCGGGCTGTGCATCGTGCTCGGGCTTGTCACAAGCTGGGCGAGCCTCCTGATGATCGCGTTCACGCTGGCTGCGTCATTCATCGGGCACCGCTTCTGGGAATTCGACGGCGCGATGCGCATGGTGCAGCAGACTCAGTTCACCAAGAACATGATGATCGTTGCCGCCTTCTGCCTGCTGTACGTGGCCGGCGGCGGCCCCTACTCTGTCGATCGCTGCCGGCGGCAGCGCGCCTAGACCCGCCCGAGCGCCAGCGACACACCCTGTCCGACGCCGACGCACATGGTGGCGAGCGCGAGCTTGCCGCCGCGCCTTTCCAGGCCGTGCACCGCCGTCAATGCCAGCCGCGCGCCTGACATGCCGAGCGGATGACCGAGCGCGATCGCGCCGCCATGCGGGTTGACGTGCTCGGCGTCGTCGGCGACGCCGAGCTGCCGCAGACAGGCAAGCCCCTGCGATGCGAACGCTTCATTCAGCTCGATCAGATCGAAATCGCCGATCTTGAGGCCGAGTTTTTCCATCAGCTTGCGGGTCGAGGGCACCGGTCCGATGCCCATCACCCGTGGCGGCACCGCGGCCGAAGCCATGCCGAGCACGCGCGCCCGCGGAGTTAGCCCATGCTTCTGCGCTGCGTCGGCGCTGGCGAGGATCATCGCCGCGGCGCCGTCGTTCACGCCCGACGCGTTGCCGGCGGTGATGGTGCCGGGATTGCGCACGAACGGCTTGAGCTTGGCAAGACCGTCCATCGTGGTGTCGGGACGCGGATGCTCGTCCTTGTCCACGGTCACCGGTCCGGCGCGGCCGCCCGGCGCCTCGACCGCAACGATCTCCTCGGCGAAATAGCCCGACGCGATCGCCTTGCCGGCGCGCTGCTGCGAGCGGAACGCGAAGGCGTCCTGATCGGCGCGCGAGACTTGATATTCCTCGGCGACGTTCTCCCCGGTCTCCGGCATCGCATCGACGCCGTATTGCTGCTTCATCAGCGGATTGATGAAGCGCCAGCCGATGGTCGTGTCCTGGATGTCGGCCGAGCGCGAGAATGCTTCCGTCGCCTTGCCCATGACGAACGGCGCCCGCGTCATCGATTCCACCCCGCCGGCAATCGCGAAGTCGATCTCGCCGGAGCGGATCGCGCGCGCCGCATCGCCCACCGCATTGAGGCCGGAGGCGCAGAGCCGGTTCACGGTGACGCCGGGGACGTGATCGGGCAGTCCCGCCAGCAGCACCGCCATGCGCGCGACATTGCGGTTGTCCTCGCCGGCCTGGTTGGCGCAGCCGAACACGACCTCGTCGAGCGCACCCCAGTCCACGTTCGGGTTGCGCTTGACCAGCGCCTTGATCGGAATCGCGGCGAGATCGTCGGCGCGCACCTTGGCGAGCGCGCCGCCGTAGCGGCCGATCGGCGTGCGGATGGCGTCGCAAAGGAAAACGTCGCGCATGCTCATAGATTCTCCTTACGCCGCAGCGCCGTGGGCGCGCGCGGTGCGCGCGTGCAGCTCGCGCAGGACCGTGAGCTCGTCGGCGGTCGGCGCCTTGGTCTCGGCGACCTGGGCGGCGTATCGCACCGGCCAGCCGGTGTTATCGTCGATCTGCGCCCGCGTCACCCCGGGATGGATCGACGTCACCGTCATTTCCCTGCTCTGCGGGTCCGGCTCGAAGATGCAGAGATCGGTGACGAGCTTGGTCGGGCCCTTGGTCTTCAAGCCCAGACGCTCGCGGTGGCCGCCACCTTCGCCGTGGCCCATCGAGGTGATGAAGTCGAGCTTGGCCGCGAAGCTCCGCTTCGACTGCGCCATGATGATGAAGATCTCGCCGCAAGCCGATGCGATCTCGGGCGCGCCGCCGCCGCCGGGGAGCCGCACCTTCGGCTTGTCGTAGGAGCCGACCACGGTGGTGTTGAGATTGGCGAAGCGGTCGATCTGCGCGCCGCCGAGAAAGCCCACCGTCATGCGGCCGCCCTGCAGCCAATAGCGGAACATCTCCGGCACCGACACCGTGGTCAGCGCGGTGTCGCACAAGTCGCCATCGCCGATCGACAGCGGCAGCACGTCAGGCCGGGTGGCGATCGTTCCGGATTCGTAGATCAGCGTGATGCCCGGCGCGTGCGTCAGCCGCGCCAGGTTCGACGCCGCCGACGGCATGCCGATGCCCACGAAGCAGACATCTTCGTTGCGCAGCGCGCGCGCCGCGGCGATCGTCATCATCTCGCTGGGCTTGTACTCGGCCATCTACGCAGCCTTTGCGTTGAGGCGGCGCACATGCGCGGCGAAGGCGTCCGGCCCCTGCTCGAGCACATTCGCCTTCATCCAGGCCAGGAAGGTATCGCGCTCGCGCGCGACCTTGTCCCAGGCGATGTAGAAGGCGTTGTCGCGCTTGTAGTAGCCCTGCGCATAGGACGGGTACGCGCCGCCCGGCACCGTCGCGACCGCAGCGACAGTCCAGTGCGGCAGGATCACAGCGTTGAGGCTGCGCGGCCCAAAGTCGTCGACGACTTCCTCGACCGTAACGATCGCGCGCCTGGCGGCGAGCACCGCCTCCTTCTGCACGCCGACAATCCCTTCGAGCATCACGTTGCTTTCGCGGTCGGCGCGCTGGGCGTGCACGATCGCGACGTCGGGCCGGTGCGACGGCACCGCGGCGAGCTGTTCGCCGGTGAACGGACAGGTGATGTGCTTGATCCTCGGATTGACCTTCGGCAGGTCGACGCCGATGTAGCCGCGGAACACCGCCAGCGGCAGGCCGGCAGCGCCCGCCTCGTAGGCATTGGCCATGGCGGCGTGGGAATGCTCCTCGAGCGCCAGCGGCTGCGGCCAGCCATTCTCGACCGCGTCGCGGAAACGGTGCAGCGAGCCGACGCCGGGATTGCCGCCCCAGGAGAACACGACCTTGTCCACGCAGCCCATGCCGATGAGCTGGTCGTAGATCAGGTCCGGTGTCATCCGGATCAGGGTCAGATGCTTGCGCTGCTGGCGGATGATCTCATGGCCGGCGGCATGCGGGATCAGGTGGGTGAATCCCTCCATGGCCACGGTGTCGCCGTCGCGCACATTCGATTGCACGGCTTCGGCCAGCGACAGAAAACGCGCCATCGGACAAGTCCCGTATCGACTGCGGTTATTTACGGGGCAGCCGCGACAGGGTCAAATGCATCCACGTCATTCCGGGGCGGCGCGAAAGCGCCGAGCCCGGAATCCATCGCCTATGTGGTCGAAATCGCTGTTCAACATTGCCGGACTTGTGGTTATGGATTCCGGGCCCGCGAGCTTCGCCCGCGTCCCGGAATGACGGATCGAGAGAGCCAGCATGTTCAGCACCCGCCGCACCCTGCGTATCGAGTGGGGCGATTGCGATCCGGCCGGCATTGTCTTCTATCCGCGCTATTTCGCCATGTTCGATCATTCGACCGTGCTGCTGATCGAGCAGGCGCTGGGGATGCGGAAGCACAAGCTCTACGATCACTATGGTTTCGGCGGCTATCCGTCGGTCGAAACGCAGGCGCGGTTCCACCTGCCCACGCGTTACGGCGACGACGTCGAGATCGAAACCGCGATCACCAAGGTCGGGCGATCGAGCTTCAGCCTGCAGCATCGGCTCATGCTGAACGGCGCACTGGCGGTGGAAGGCAACGAGACCCGCGTCTGGGTCGTAAACGATCCCGAACGCCCGGGCGGCCTCAAGGCGCAGCCGATGCCCGACGACGTGGTCGCGCGCTTCCGCGCTACTGCGGCTTGACGCCAAGCCGCTTGACGACTGCGGCCAGCTTGGCGCGCTGTTCCTCGATCGACTTTGCGAATTCAGTGGCAGTGCCGGGGCTGACGAGCTGCCCGGTCGCGACGAACCGCGACGCGATCGCGGGCTCCGCCATCACCTCCTTGATGTCGGCGGCGATGCGGTCGCGCAGCGCGTTCGGCACGTCGCGCGGCCCAAACAGCCCGATGAGACCGTCGATGGTCAGGTCGGGATAGCCGGCTTCCGCCACCGTGGGCATGTCCGGCAGCGTGGGCGCGCGCTGACTGGTGGTGACGGCGATGAGTTTCACCCGGCCGGCCTGGACATGCGGTTGCACGATGGCGAGTGCTCCGACATAAGCCTGGATGCGTCCTCCCCCGAGATCAGTCAGTGGCGCGACGACATCGCGATACGGAACGCGCGTAATGACCAGGCCCGCGCTCTTGAAGTAGCCCTCGAAAATGAAATCGAACATCCCGGTGGCGGTCGAAAAGTTCATCTTTCCGGGCTGAGCTTTGATCTGCGCGATCAAATCCTTGACGGAGTCGATCTTCAAAGCCGGGTAAACGATCACGCCCGACACCGTGTTGGACACCCTGGCGATCGGTCCGAGCTCGGCCGGATCGTATGGCATCTTGGCCAGCTGGAACGGATGGGCGGTGAAAGACGAGGTCGGCGTGTAAAGCAGCGTGTGATCGTCCTTGGCGCCGATGAACGTGGTGATGGCAAGGACCGCGTCGCCGCCCGGCCGGTTCTCGACCACGACCGACTGTTTCCATTTCGCGGCGAGCCGGTCCGCAAGCAGCCTGGCCCCGACGTCGGCGCCGCTGCCCGGGCCGAGCGACACAATGAAGCGGACCGACCGCTGCGGCCAGGCCTGGGCATGTGACGGGGATGCGAGGGAGGCGCAGACCACGAGGCCGACCGCGAGCGCGCAGAGCGCCTTGCCAAATCGTCGCATAAATCCTCCCGCGATTTGAATATCTCGGCTCAAGCTAGCGCAGCCTTCAGCGTGGCGAAAGGCGCGCTCTGCCGCGGGGCTGCTGGTCCGGTCCTATGATGGACAGGGGCCGTCCGACAAGCTAACAACGCGCGACCTACCGCCGCGCTTCCCGGCCGGCTTATTGAGACGAGCGGTTCAAGCCGACGCCAAACCCGGAGCTTCGCCCTATGCGTATCGACGCCTACACCCATTTCTTTCCCAAGAAATTTTTCGACAAGCTGATGGAGATTGCCGGCGACTATAAGGACATGGGCAAGCGCGTGCGTTCGCTGCCGGCGCTCTACGATCTCGATGTCCGCAAGAAGATCGTCGACGGACACAAGGACTACCAGCAGATCCTCTCCTATCCGCAGCCGCCGTTCGAGAGCTTCTGCAAGACGCTGCAGCAGCTGGACGAAATGATCCGCCTCTGCAACGACGGCTTTGCCGAGCTGTGCGCGCAGGAGAAAGACCGTTTCCCCGGTTGGGTCGCGCAAGTCGCGCTCGGCGCGCCCGACGCCGGCGCGGCCGAAGCGGAACGCACGATCAAGAACGGCGCGCTCGGCGTGCAGATCTACACCAACGTCGGCGGCAAGCCGATCGACCTGCCGCAGTATCTGCCGTTCTGGAAGAAGATGAACGAACTCGGCAAGCCGATCTGGATCCATCCCGCGCGCGGGGCCGAGACGCCGGACTATCCGTTGCACGAGAAGAAATCGCTCTACGAGATCTGGTGGACGCTCGGGTGGTCGTACGAGACCGCCTGTGCGATGACGCGCCTCGTCTACTCCAAGATCATGGACAACCACCCCAATCTCAAGATCATCACGCACCATTTCGGCGGCATCGTGCCGATGCTCGAAGGCCGTTTCGGACCAGGTAACGACGTGATGGGCTCGCGCACCTCGGATGAGGACTACGTCGCGCTGCGCAAGAGCCTCAAGAAGCGCCCACTCGATTATTTCAAGCAGGATTTCTGGGCCGACACCGCGGTGTTCGGCGGCAAGCCGGCCACCAAGTGCGGGCTCGAGTTCTATCCGCTTGAGAAGATCGTGTTCGCGTCCGACTGTCCGTTCGACCCGGAAGGCGGCACGATGTACCCGCGCCAGACGTTGGAGATCCTCGACTCGCTCAACATCCCGAAAGCCGACCGCGAGGCGATCGACTACAAAAACCTCGAAGCCGTTACCGGCGTGAAGCTGGTGAAGTAAGCCTGACTTAGTTGATCTTGATCTTCGCGGCCCGCACCACCGGGGTCCAGCGCCGCATCTCCGCATCGACGAACGCCTTGAACTCGGCCGGAGACGTGCCAAGCGGTTCCATATACTGCGCGTGCAGCTTGTCGCGGATGCCGGGATCGCGCAGCGCGTCGTTGACCTCGCGCGCGATGGCGGCAATGACCGCGTCCGGCGTCCTGGCCGGCGCGATCAGTCCGTTCCAGGCATTGGCTTCCACGTCGATGCCGGCCTCGTTCAGCGTCGGCATGTCGGGCAAGAGCGGCGAGCGCTTCTGTGACGTGATTGCGAGCGCTCTGATCCTGCCGGTGTGGACCTGCGACACGACCGAGATCGCCGGCAGGCAGACCATCTGCACGTCGCCGCGAATGAGCGCCGTCACCGCCTGCGGCGACGAGCCATAGGGGATGTGCACCAGCTGGGTGCCGCTCTTGAGCGCAATCGCCTCCATGGCGAGATGCGACAGCGACCCGTTGCCGATCGACCCGAAATTGAATTTTCCGGGCTCGCGCTGCAGGAGCGCAACCAGCTCGGCGGTGTTGCGGGCGGGCACGTCGGCATTCACGGCGAGCACGCTCGGCTGGTCGGTCAGCCGCGTGACCAGCGCGAGATCGGTGAACGGATCGTAGGGCATCTTCGCGAACAACAGCGTGTTGAGCCCGAGCGGGCCGAGAATGCTGATCCCGATCGTCGCGCCGTCGGGCGCCGCCTTGGCGACCGCATCGGTTCCGAGATTGCCGCTGGCGCCCGGCCGGTTGTCGATGACGAACGACTGTTTCGACTTCGCCTGCAGTCGCTCGCCGACGAGCCGCATGATGATGTCGGGCGTCGCGCCGGCCGCGAACGGTACGACCATCCGGACCGGCTTGGCCGGCCACTCCTGCGCCGTGGCGGGCAGCACGCCGGCCAGGACCGCCAGCACCGCGACATGTGGGGACTTCATTTGGCAGGCCCTCTGCGATCAATGCACATCTTATTCGCAGGAAGATTCAGGCGCGGGTCAAGCCCGCGCGCAACGAACGACTGAAAAACCGATAAAATCAGGACCAGGCGCACACCAAATTTCAACCATCCATGATTAGCCTCGACAACAGCGCTGACGCGGGTCCGGTGAGTGATGTTTCGTAATTTGCGACATGTCTTGCAGAGCATCGTCTGGTTCCTGATTTTGCTTGCCGCCTCGACATTTGTGTTTGGCGGCAGCGTGAACAGCGCCAGGCTCGTTGTCGTCTATGTCATCGTAACGTTGACGCTTGCAGCACTGGCTTATCTGCAGAAGCCCTACCCGCGCGTCCACGAGGGCTGGCATTACCTCACGCCGAGCGCGATGGAATGGCTCGGGCTGTTAGGCGGCCTCGCAATGACGCTGCTGTTCCTTTGGGTCTACTATTTTGTTGGCTCGGCGCGCGCCGACGCCGCGTCACAGATGTTCGTGCTGAAAATTCTCATCGTCATGTTCGCAGCGGGGACTGGGATCATCTTCTACACGTCATTTGCAGGTGAATTGCGCTGGAACGATCACGCGATCGAGCAGCGCCAGTCGTTCCTCGCCGCAAAGACGATAAAGTTTGTGGACATCGTGGACGGCGGCATCAACCCGTGGACGCAGTCCATCTGGGCAGCCGGGTCGGACGGTACGGTTATCCGTTTCTCGCCCTACGCCAACGGCGCGGAAGCACTGGCCCGGACCATATTTCAGCCCGAGCATGACCGCCCCGCGCGGTGACGCGGGCTCAACGACACCCGTAGGCGGTTCCCGACGCTTGTTGTGGCTATCTCGGGCGGCCCCATGAATCCGCCCGCGTCATCTGCTAGCGTCGCGGCCCATGGATGCCGCTCGTTCCCTTGCATCGTCCGGTTTTGCGTCCGATCCACCATCGGACGCAGCGGGTGCCACGCCACCGGCTGACGCCGCAGCTCGGCCGACTCCGGTCATGGAGCAGTATATCGAGATCAAGGCCGCCAATCCGGATTGCCTGCTGTTCTACCGGATGGGCGACTTCTACGAGCTGTTCTTCGAGGACGCCGAGGTCGCCGCGCGCGCGCTCGGCATCGTGCTGACCAAGCGCGGCAAGCATCTCGGCCGCGATATCCCGATGTGCGGGGTGCCGGTCATCCGTGCCGACGAGTATCTCCATCGCCTGATCGCGCAGGGCCACCGCGTCGCCGTCTGCGAGCAGATGGAGGACCCCGCCGCAGCTCGTAGGCGTGGTGCAAAAAGCGTGGTCCGGCGCGACGTCGTCCGCCTGGTGACGCCCGGCACGCTGACCGAGGACACGCTGCTCGACGCGCGGCGCAACAACTATCTGCTTGCGCTCGCCCGCGCGCGCTTGTCGTCGAGCGACGACACCAGCCGCTTCGCGCTCGCCTGGATCGATATCTCGACCGGCGAGTTCCGGATCGCCGAGTGCGACCGCGCCGGCCTCGCGGCCGAACTGGCGCGGCTGGAGCCGAGCGAGATCATCGTGTCCGACACGCTCTATTCCGATCCCGACCTGGCGCCGTTCCTGCGGTCATTGCCGGCGGTGACGCCGCTCACCCGCGACGTGTTCGACGGCGCAACCGCCGAGCGGCGGCTGTCGTCGTATTTTTCGGTCGCAACGACGGAATCGTTTGGCTCGCTCTCGCGCCTGGAGCTGACCGCCGCGGCGGCCTGCATCACCTATGTGGAGCGTACGCAGCTCGGTCAGCGCCCGCCGCTGTCGCCGCCGGTACGCGAGGCCGAAGGCGCGACGCTTGCTCTCGATCAGGCTACGCGAAGCAATCTCGAACTGATGCGGACGCTCAGCGGCGAACGGCGCGGATCGCTGCTGTCCGCCATCGACCGGACGGTAACGGCGGCCGGTTCGCGGCTGCTGTCGCAGCGGCTGGCGGCGCCGCTGACGGAACCGGCGGCGATTGCGCAACGGCATGATGCGGTGGCGCATTTCGTTTCGGAGGCGGCCCTGCGCGGCTCGATCCGCACGAACCTGAAAAGCGCGCCCGATCTCGCTCGCGCGCTGTCACGGCTGGTCGTCGGCCGCGGCGGCCCACGCGACCTCGCCGCGATCCGCGACGGCATCGATGCGGCGGCGAGCCTCGCGGCCGAACTCACGGCGGGCGGTGCGATCCCGCTTCCAGTCCAAGAGGCCGAACAAGCCTTGCGCCAGCCCGACGCCGCAATCACGCGCGAGCTCACGGCGGCGCTGGCAGACGAGCTTCCCCTCATCAAGCGCGACGGCGGCTTCCTGCGGGCGGGCTACGACACGGCGCTCGACGAGGCGCGGGCGCTGCGCGACGAGGCGCGCCGGGTGATTGCCGCGCTGCAGGCTCGCTATGCCGAGCTGACCGGCGTGCGCGCGCTCAAGGTGCGGCATAACAACGTGCTCGGCTATTTCGTCGAGGTGACGGCGCAAAACGCGGACAGGCTGTTCAGCGCGCCGCTCAATGCGATCTTCATCCACCGTCAGACGCTCGCCGGCCAGGTCCGCTTCACCACCACCGAGCTGAGCGCGCTCGAGGCGAAGATCGCCAGCGCCGCCGACCGCGCGCTCGGGATCGAGCTCGAAACCTTCGACCGGCTGGCGGCGCAGGTGACCGCCGCGGCCGGCCCCATCAAGGAGGCGGCGGACGCGCTGGCGGCGCTCGACGTGGCGGCGGCGCTCGCACAGCTCGCGGTCGAACAGGACTACGTGCGGCCCGACATCGACGGCTCGCTCGACTTCATCATCCAAGGCGGACGGCATCCGGTGGTGGAGCAGGCGCTCCTCGCCGACGGCGGTCCCTTCGTCGCCAACGATTGCGACCTCTCCCCGTCACCCCCTCCCTTCCCTCCCCCGCATAGCCCGTCGAAGACGGGCGTGAACGCCCTTTCCCTGGGGGAGGGTGGGGTGGGGGCGGGACGCATCTGCCTGCTGACCGGCCCCAACATGGCGGGCAAGTCCACATTCCTGCGCCAGAACGCATTGATCGCCATCCTGGCGCAGATGGGCAGTTTCGTGCCCGCGCGCAGCGCGCGCATCGGCGTCGTCGACCGGCTGTTCTCGCGGGTCGGCGCGGCTGACGATCTCGCCCGCGGCCGCTCGACCTTCATGGTCGAGATGGTGGAGACCGCCGCGATCCTCAACCAGGCCGGCGAGCGCTCGCTCGTCATCCTCGACGAGATTGGCCGCGGCACGGCGACCTTCGACGGCCTCTCCATCGCCTGGGCCACGATCGAGCATCTGCACGCCGCCAACCGTTGCCGCGCGCTGTTCGCAACGCATTTCCACGAGTTGACGGTGCTGGCGACCAAATTGCCGCGCCTGTTCAACGCCACGGTGCGGGTCAAGGAGTGGCAGGGCGAGGTCGTCTTCCTGCACGAGGTCGTGCCGGGCGCCGCCGATCGCAGCTACGGCATCCAGGTCGCAAAACTTGCCGGCCTGCCGGCAAGCGTTATCGAACGCGCCAAGCTCGTGCTCGCCAAGCTCGAGGCCGAAGACCGGGCTTCGCCCCCGGGCTTTGCCGATCTGCCGCTGTTCGCGGCGTCGCCGCAGGCGTCGGCCAGGCCGCGGATCGACGAGGCTCTGACAGAAGTCATTGCGGCGCTGGCGGCGATCAATCCTGACGAGATGTCGCCGCGCGAAGCGCTGGAGGCGCTCTACCGGCTCAAGGCAAAATCCTCGGCCAAGGACTGACGGAATCCAGCAACCGGACATCCGCCGATAACGATCGGCGCTACCTGCCTATCTATTTGATTTTATTTGTTTTTTAGATTTTCTTTTGACCTCCGCGCCGCCGACCGTCGCGGGCGGATGACAGCCAGCACCGGCTCCGCTATCCCCTCAGGCCATGCTCACGCCGCCGGAACAAGCTCAGCGCGCATCCGCCGACCTGCTCGACGCGGATGCGCTCGCGGCCGACCTCGACAAGCTCTGCCAGCTGCACGCCGGGCACGAGCGCGAGTTGCGGGCCGCGGTCGCGCAACGTCTCAAAGCGGCGCTGACGGAAGGACGCGCCTTCGCCGAAAAGCTTCTCCTGAATGATCGGCATGGTCGCCGCTGCGCGGAGCGGCTGTGCCGCATGCAAGACGAGATCATCCGGCTGCTGTTCGAGCTGGCGGAGCGGCATCTCTATCCCTCGCAAAACCGGTCGGAAGCCGAGCGAATGACGGTGGTCGCGACCGGCGGCTACGGGCGCGGATTGCTTGCCCCGGGCTCCGACATCGATCTGTTGTTCCTGCTGCCCTACAAGCAGACCGCGTGGGGCGAATCGGTCGCCGAGACGATCCTCTATTGCCTTTGGGACATGGGGCTCAAAGTCGGCCATGCGACGCGCTCGATCAACGAGTGCGTCAGGCAGGCCAAGGCCGACATCACCATCCGAACTGCCGTCCTGGAAGCACGCTATCTGCTCGGCGACCGCAAGCTGTTCGACGAGATGGTCGCGCGTTTCGACAAGGACGTAGCGCAAGGCACCGCGCCGGAATTCGTCGCCGCCAAGCTTGCCGAGCGCGAGGAGCGCCACCGCCGCGCCGGCCAGTCCCGCTACCTGGTCGAGCCGAACGTCAAGGACGGCAAGGGCGGGCTACGCGACCTGCACACGCTGTTCTGGATCGCAAAATACGTTTACCGGGTGCGCGAGCCGGAAGAGCTGATCCAGAAGGGCGTCTTCAATCGATCCGAATTCATGCTGTTTCGCCGCTGCGAGGACTTCCTGTGGTCGGTTCGCTGCCACATGCACTTCCTCGCCGGCCGGGCGGAGGAACGGCTGTCGTTCGATATCCAGCGCGAGATCGCGGTGCGCCTTGGTTACACCTCGCATCCCGGCCTGCGGGACGTCGAGCGCTTCATGAAGCATTACTTCCTGATCGCGAAGGACGTCGGCGACCTAACCGCGATCCTCTGTGCCGAGCTCGAGGACAGCCAGGCCAAGGCCATGCCGGTGCTCAGCCGCATGATGGCGAGGTTTCGGCCATCGAAGCGGCGCACGCTCAGCGAAACCGAGGATTTCATCGTCGACTATAACCGGATCGTCGTCGCCGATCAGAACGTCTTCAAGCGCGACCCGGTCAACCTGATCCGCATTTTTCATCTCGCGCAGAAATACAATCTCGCATTCCATCCCGATGCGATGCGCGCCGTGCGCCACTCGCTCCACCTCATCGACAACAAGTTGCGCGAGAGCGAAGAGGCCAATCGCCTGTTCCTCGAGATACTCACCTCCAAAAACGATGCCGAAACCGTGCTCCGCCGCATGAACGAGGCCGGCGTGCTCGGCAAGTTCGTGCGCACGTTCGGCCGGATCGTGGCGATGATGCAGTTCAACATGTATCACCACTATACGGTCGACGAGCATCTCCTGCGCTGCATCGGCATTCTCTCCGACATCGAGGACGGCCGCGCCGAGGATGCGCCGTTCGCGACCGAGCTGATGAAAACCATTCAGCCGGCGCACCGTACCCTGCTCTACATGGCGCTGTTCCTGCACGACATCGCCAAGGGGCGGATCGAAGACCATTCCATCGCCGGGGCGCGCGTGGCGCGGCGGCTGTGTCCGCGCTTCGGGCTCTCGCCGGCGGAAACCGAGACCGTCGCCTGGCTGGTCGAGCAGCACCTCGTGATGTCCACCGTGGCCCAGTCGCGCGACCTGTCCGACCGGGTCACCATCCAGAATTTCGCCGAGGTGGTGCAGTCGGTCGAGCGGCTGAAACTTTTGACCTTGCTCACGACCGCCGACATCAAGGGCGTCGGACCCGGGGTCTGGAACGGCTGGAAGGCGCAGCTGATCCGTACGCTCTACTATGAGACCGAGCCGGTGCTGACCGGCGGCTTCTCGGAAGTGAACCGCGCCCAGCGCGTCGCGATGGCGCAGGCGGAATTGCGCGCGGAGCTCACGGATTGGCCGGCCGAGCAGGTCGATGCCTACATCGGCCGGCATTATCCGGCCTACTGGCTCAAGGTCGACTTGCCGACCAAGGTCGCCCATGCGCGGTTTGTGCGGGCGACGGAGGCCGCCGGGAAATCACTGGCGACCGCGATCAACCTCGACCGCGCGCGCGGCGTGGCCGAGTTGACCGTCTACGCGCCCGACCATCCGCGGCTGCTGTCGATCATCGCCGGCGCCTGCGCTATGACGGGAGCCAATATCGTCGACGCGCAGATCTACACGACCACCGACGCGCGTGCGCTCGACACCATCGCGGTCTCGCGCGGCTTCGAGCGCGATGAGGATGAAGAACGGCGCGCCGCCCGGGTGGCGTTGTCGATCGAACAGGCATTGCGCGGCGACCTGCGGCTGCCGGAAATGGTCGCCAAGCGCGCGCCACCGAAGGGCCGCCTGAAGGCGTTCGCGGTCGAGCCCGACGTGACGATCAACAACCAGTGGTCCAATCGCTACACGATGGTCGAGGTGACCGGGCTTGACCGCCCCGGTCTGCTCTTTGAACTGACCGCGACGCTATCGAAGCTGAACCTCAATATCGCCTCGGCGCATGTGGCGACCTTCGGCGAGCGGGTGGTCGACGTGTTCTATGTGACCGACCTGCTCGGGGACAAGATTTCCTCGGCGACCCGCCAGGCGGCGATCAAGCGAGCCTTGCTCCAGCTGTTCGTGTCGGTCGACGGTGCGACGGCGAAGCCGGCGGCGGTCGCGGGCTAGAGCCGGTACTGTTCTAACTTCCAATCGCCCGATCTCGATCCGCGGAATTCAGCGTCAGCCCTGCCAAAACAACAACGGCTGCGGGCGAAGTCGCCTGCAGCCGTTGCGTTTGAACATCTTAGAGGTCGGCCGGTGTCCGCTCCGGGCAATCACCCGACGCGAACCGGCGCGTGAGCGCTGGAGCGACCCACGGTGAACGTGTGCGGCTTACTTCTTCTTGCCGGCGTCGCCGCCCATTCCGCCGTCACCACCCATGCCGCCGCCCATTCCGCCGCCCATGCCTCCCATGCCGCCCATTCCGCCCATGCCACCCATTCCACCCATGCCGCCTTTTTTGCTCTTCTTGGCTTTCTTGCCGCCCATTCCGCCCATGCCGCCCTTGCCGCCCTTCGTGTCGGACTTTTTGGCGGTGACGCTCTTGCCGGCCAAGTTGTCGCCGAGCGCGTCAAACAATCCTCTGTTGTCAGGAGCTTTGCTTTCGGCGGCCTTCTTCTTCTCCGCCGCGGCCGCGAATGATTTCAGTCGGAGCAGTGGTGAGCATCGGAGCGGACATGATGGCTGCCGCTGCAAGCATAAGTGCGAGCTTTCGCATGATTGATCCCCCAAAAACGATTCCTAGCCGGGTCTCCCGGATGCTCCGACTTTATGCTGGAATTTTTTTTGATGGAAGGGGGTTTCGTTCGCCGTTAGCCATATAAGACGCTGAAGTTGTTTATGTATATTTGTTCATCTGACCGTTCATCGGGTGTACAGAAATCTGGCACTGCAGAATGCGGCGACGAATTTTCCAACGAAGATTCAGTGACTAGGCGAGCGCGGCTGGCTCGCGCCAACGCGAAATTGCGGGGCCGGTAACCGGCCTTAAACGAGCCCAAACTACGGTGCTGCTTAAGATATCTGGCCGCGGGGGTGGCCGGGATGGGGAAGATGCCACGTCGCAAACGAAAACCGCGCGAACGCCGCGAGCCGGTCGTCGATACGGCATCGCAGCGAACATCGCGTGCCGAGCCGGAGGCGGGCGGCAAGCGACGGAGCGACCTCCGGACGCAAGCGCGCGACGCGCGGCGGAGTGCCGCTGCGCCGCTTGTTCTATTGGTGCGCCGTGCTCGGGCTGTGGGCGCTGATCGCGTGCGGCGGAGCGATCGTCTGGGTCGCCGCCAACCTTCCGCCGATCCATTCCTTGGAAATTCCGCGGCGGCCGCCATCGATCGAGATCGTCGGCAACGACGGCAAGCTGATCGCAACGCGCGGCGAGATGCACGGCGCCACGTTGACGCTGAAGGAGATGCCGCCGTACCTGCCGAAGGCATTCCTCGCCATCGAGGATCATCGCTTCTACAGTCATTACGGTATCGATCCGATCGGCCTGTTGCGGGCTACGGCGGCCAACCTGGGCCGCCGCGGCGTGTCGCAAGGCGGCTCGACCATCACCCAGCAGCTCGCCAAGAACCTGTTCCTCACCCAGGAGCGCACCGTCGCGCGCAAATTGCAGGAACTGGTGCTGGCGCTCTGGCTGGAGCGGAAGTTCAGCAAGGCGGAGATTCTCGAGCTCTATCTCAACCGCGTGTATTTCGGTGCTGGCGCTTATGGGGTCGACGCGGCGGCGCAACGCTATTTCGGCAAGTCCGCCCGCCAGGTGACGATCGCTGAGTCCGCCATGCTCGCAGGCCTCGTCCGCTCGCCGTCACGGCTGGCGCCCAACCGTAATCCCAACGGCGCCGAGCGGCGCGCCCAGGTCGTGGTCGCGGCGATGACAAGCCAGGGCCACATCACCGAAACGATGGCAAAGTTTGCGCTGTCGCAACCCGCGCGCGCCGTCAAAGTCGCGAGCAACGGGTCCGCCAACTATATCGCCGATTGGATCATGGACGTGCTCGACGATCTGGTCGGACACGTCGACCAGGATCTCGTCGTTCGCACCTCGATCGATCCGGCTCTGCAGGCCGCCGCCGAAGCCGCGCTGGTCAACGAGCTCGCCCAAAAGGGCGAGAGGTTCGGTGTGGGCCAGGGCGCGCTCATCGCGATGACGCCCGCTGGTGCGGTGCGCGCGCTGGTCGGCGGCAGAAATTATGCGGAAAGCCAGTTCAACCGCGCGGTGGCGGCGAAGCGCCAGCCCGGCTCCGCCTTCAAGCCGTTCGTCTATCTCACGGCGCTGGAGCGCGGCGGCCTCTCGCCGGAAACTGTCCGCGAGGACCGGCCGATCGTCATCAAGGGCTGGCGGCCGGAGAACTATAGCCGCGAATACTATGGAGCAGTCACGCTCACGCAGGGCCTCGCGCATTCGCTCAACACGGTTTCGGTGCGCCTCACCCAGGAGTTCGGCGCGAGCGCCGTCGCCCGCACCGCCTACCGCCTCGGCATCGCCTCCAAGCTTGAGACCAATCCCACGCTTGCGCTCGGCACATCCGAGGTTTCGCTGATCGAACTGGTCTCGGCCTACGCGCCGTTCGCCAATGGCGGCAGCGCCATTGCGGCTTATGTCGTTGAACGCGTGAGCACCAAGGCCGGCAAGACGCTCTACCATTGGACGCCGCACGATCTCGGGCCGGTCATCGAGCCGCGCTATGTCGCGATGATGAATGCGATGATGCGCGAGACCGTGCGGGTCGGCACCGCGCAGAAGGGCCAGTTGCCGGGATGGCAGTCCGCCGGCAAGACCGGCACCAGTCAGGATTTCCGCGATGCCTGGTTCGTGGGCTACACCGCCCACCTGGTGACGGGGGTCTGGCTCGGCAACGACGATTCGTCTCCGACCCGCAGGGCGACCGGCGGCGGCATGCCGGTGGATATCTGGGCCCGCTTCATGCGGACCGCCCATCAGGGCGTTACGGTCGCCGCCCTGCCCGGCCAATCCACACCGTCGCTTGCTTCCATTGTCCAACAGGCGCTGCACGCGCCACCGCCGGCCAATGTCGAGCCCTCAGCGGGCCCGCAGCCGCAACGAACACAGCAGCCGGGCGGCGGCCTCGACGGGTGGCTGATCGATCGCCTGTTCGGCCGGCGCTGAGCGCGCACTCTCTTACCGACGGGCGGGCTCGACCATCATCATGAATTGCTTGCAGTAGCTGCGATCAACCGATGCCGCGGTCCGCTTTCACCGGCGCGCCGTAGCGATGCAGGTCGGTGCCGTGTGTGTCGAGCCACGCCTTGGCGCGCTCGCAGTCGGGATTGAGCCGCTTCAAGAGCCGCCAGAACCGCGGCGAGTGATTGAGCTCGACCAGATGGGCGACCTCATGCGCAGCGAGATACTCGAGCACGAACGGCGGCGCCAGGATGAGACGCCAGGAGAACGACAGCACGCCCGTGTTCGAGCACGAACCCCATCGGCTCGACTGGTCGCGCACCGAGACGCGTTTGACGATGACGCCGAGCTGCTTTGCATAACGCCGGCTCGCGTCGTCGAGATCACGCTGCGCTTCGCGTTTGAGAAAATCTCCGATCCGCCGGTTGTGATGCGGCGGCTGGCCGGCGACGCATAGCAAGCGCTCACCGGCATCGTCCTGTTCGGTCCAGACCGTGCCGCGGACATCCGGACGGTGGACGATGCGATGCGACACGCCGCGGACTGGCACGACAATGCCCTGCGCGAACGGCGTCGCCTGTGGCAGGCGCTGCAAGCGGGCCGCGATCCAGGCGCCGTGCTTCTGCGCGAATTCCCTGGCCTCCCGCAGGCTGCCGCGCGGCGGAATCGTCAGCACGACCTCGCGCGACGCGGTGTCGATGCGCAGGGTATAGCGCCGCGCCTGGCGGTGGCGGCGCACGCGCACGAGATAGATCGATTGGTCGAAGACGACGTCGATCGCCTGCGGTTCGGTCGGCCGGCGATAGAGCAGCGCACGCAATGACATGGCTGAAGGTCCACCCAGAAAGCGCCCAAGGCGGAATACTGGCATAGTGGCAAGGGCGCGCGGCATGCTCGGCAAGAAATATAGGCCCTTCCCCAAAAGGCGGGGTCTGGTGCGGCGACTCGCTACAATAGCTTGTGCCGGTACGGCCGTGAATCGGCCCGCGGCGGTCGCCTTTACAGGACTCGCCCACCAGTATTCCGGGCCGGGCAGGACGGAATTACGCCTTTTGAGACAATTGCTTAGCGACGATACGCGCCCGATTTGCTGTCGTCCGACGCGTGCGAAAGCCCCGGTATATCAGGCTTTCCCGGCTGGTGCGGCGGCCCTGGGGGCCGACGGGGGGAGTGGATTCGCACCCCCGCTGGGGGCGACGCCGCCGCTGGCGGCATGCGACGCGCCGTTGGTGGGGCGTGCGCCGGCGCCGCCCTTCCTGCGCGCGCTGTCGGCGTTATTCGAGAGAACGAAATCGGCAATGCGCGGCGCAATCTCGGCGCGGAAGCGCGAGCCGTTGAACACGCCGTAGTGGCCGACGTCGGGCTGCAGCCAGTGGTACTTCCGATCCTTCGGGATGTTCAAGCACAGCGCGTGCGCGGCCTCGGTCTGCCCGACGCCTGAGATGTCGTCGTTCTGGCCTTCGACGGTCATCAGCGCCACGCGCCGGATTTTTGCGGGATCGATGGGAATGCCGCGGTGGGTCATCTCGCCCTTCGGCAAGGCGTGCCGGATGAAAACCGTGTCGCAGGTCTGCAGATAGAACTCGGCGCAAAGATCCATGACGGCGAGATACTCGTCGTAGAACTCGCGATGCTTCTGCGCGGAATCGCCGTCGCCCTTGACCAGGTTCAGGAACAGGTTGCGGTGCGCCTCCATATGGCGGTCAAGGTTCATGCTCACGAAGCCGTAGAGCTGAAGGAAACCGGGATAGACGTCACGCATAAAGCCCGGGTTCGGGAATGGCACCTTGGTGATGACGTTGCGGCGGAACCAGTCGATGCCGCGCCGCCCGGCCAGGAGGTTCACTTCGGTCGGATTGATGCGCGTGTCGATCGGGCCGCCCATCAGCACCATCGAATGGGGCACATGCGGGTCGCCGTCAGCCTCCATGCGCGCGACCGCGGCCAGGACCGGCACCGACGGCTGGCAGACCGCGATGACGTGGATGTCGCCGCCGAGAAAATGCAGCATCGAGATCAGGTAGTCGATGTAATCGTCGAGATCGAAGCCGCCCTCCGACAGCGGCACAACGCGGGCGTCGACCCACTCGGTGATGTAGACGTCGTGGTTGGGCAGGAAGCCTTCCACCGTGCCGCGCAACAGCGTCGGATAGTGGCCCGACATCGGCGCGACGATGAGAAGCCGGGGTTGCGGACGCCGCAGCGCATGATCGAACGCGCGTTCGAAATGCAAAAGCCGGCAGAACGGCCGCTCCCAGACCGAGGAGACGTGGACCGGAACGCGCTCGGCGCCGATCAGCGTGGAGGAGATGTTCCAGTCCGGCTTGCCGTAGCGCCGGGTCGAGCGCTCGAACAATTCGCAGGCGGCGGCGACCGTCTTGCCGAGCTCGGTATGCGACCAGGGATTGGCGGGATTCTTGAAGAACAGCTTGCCAGCATCGGCAAAGGCGCGGGCCGGATTGAGCGACGCCTGACCCATTTCATAGAGCCAATAGGCCGGCCCCGCGTACATCGGGCCGGCGCTAATCGGGCCCAGGCCGCCCGGTACGGCCGCAGCGCCGCCGAATTCCCCGATCGCCATTGCCCCAGTCCCCACCGGTTTATTTTGCAGTGCAGCAGACTGTCTTTTTTCGGTCACAGCGTCAATCCTAGTCGGGAATGTTTGCTATCTGCTGAAACAAATGGGGATTTTTCCCCTGGATATCAGGGGGCGCTATTCCCCGGACTGCAACAGGGAACCGATTCGGCGGGCGCTCCTAAGCAGCCCCAGGAACACCGCCACCGCAAGTGCGAAATAGACGAGATTGAGCGCAAACGCCGCCAGCATGAGGTCGGCGCGGAACGTCTGTTCGAGCACCAGAGCCCGCATGCCTTCGAACACATAGGTCGGCGGCAGCGCCCAGGCGACCCATTGCAGCCAGGCCGGCAGCACCGTGACCGGATAGTACACGCAGGTCAGCGGCATCAGGAGGAACATCACGGTCCAGGCGAGGCTCTCCGCGCCCATGCCGTTCCGCATGACGAATCCGGATACGACGATCCCGACCGACCAGCTCGTGAGAATGAGATTGAGAAAGAACGCCGCCAGCGCAAAGCCGAACGAATAGAAATTGAAGCCGAAGAACACGATCGCCAGGATCGTCACCGGCACCATCCCGATTGCAAGCCGCACGATGCTCATCACCATGAGCGCGGCGACGAACTCGATCGGCCGCAGCGGACTGAACATCAGATTGGCGAGATTGCGCGACCACATCTCCTCGAGGAACGACACCGAGAAACCGAGCTGGCCGCGGAACAGGATGTCCCAGAGCAGCACCGCGCCGATGAACATGCCGGCGGCGCGGGCAAAGAATCCGGAATTCTGCGCGATGTAGAACTGCAGGAATCCCCAGACGAACAACTGCACCGCCGGCCAGTAGATCAGCTCGAGCACCCGCGACCATGACGACCGCAGCAAATAGAGATAGCGCAGCACCATCGCGTTGACGCGATGCGGGGCCAGCGTCAGCGCCGAGGTCGAAGGCCCGCTCATTGCGCGGCCTCGCGCGCGGCTTCGCCGCGCCCGCGCGCGACGTCGAGGAACACGTCTTCCAGGTTGTCGCGCCCGTAGCGCGCCAGCAGCACGTCGGGAGCCGCGTCGTCCTCGATCTTCCCCTGCTTCATGATGATGACCCGTTCGCACAGGCGCTCCACCTCGGCCATGTTGTGGGACGCGAGCAGCACGGTCGCGTTGCGTTCCGCGCGGTAGCGTTCGAGACGGCTGCGCACCCAGTCGGCGGTGTCGGGATCGAGCGACGCGGTGGGCTCGTCCAGCAGCAACACGTCGGGCCGGTTGATCAACGCCTTGGCGAGCGAGACGCGCGTCTTCTGTCCGGCCGAGAGCTTGCCGGTCGGCCGGTCGAGCAGGTCGGACAGATCCAGCTGCTCGGCGATCGCGACGATGCGGTCGCGCAAGTTCTTGACCGCGTACAGCCGCCCGAACACGGTCAGGTTCTGCCGCACCGTGAGCCGGTTCGGCATGTCGACATAGGGACTCTCGAAATTCATCCGGTGCAGCACGCGATAGCGCTCGCGCGACATCTCGGCGCCCATCACCCACGCATGGCCGGAGGTCGGCTCGATCAGGCCCAGGATCATCGCGATGGTGGTGGTCTTGCCGGCGCCGTTACCGCCCAGGAGGCCGGTGATGGTGCCGGGCTCGAGCGCGAACGAGATGCCGTCGACCGCGCGAGTCACCTTGCCCTTGGAGGAATAGACCTTGGTGAGGCGGTCGACTTCGATGGCGGGGGTTTTTGCGGACACGCGCAGGACTCGGGAGTAATGGGGTTTCGCCCGCACATGTGGCGTCGTGCGCGGCGCGGGGCAAGGGCGTCGTCGTTAAGGGACTGCCGATGGGGAGAGGTTACGCAGGGTAGCACCAAGAAAGAAAGAATCAGTTCGGAACCTTCGTCCGGCTACGGCATGACCCGAACGCGGCTTTTACCGGTCACCGTCGATCGCGTGACGTCGCGGATACATTCAATGAAGGTCTGCACCGCGGGGCTGATCGTTCGCCGCTTCAATGTGACGATCCCGACCTGCCAGGTCGGACTGACAAAATCGACCGGCAAGACCTTGAGCGCAAACCGGCCGGCGTTCTGCCGCAAGACGGAATCAGAGAGCACCGACACAAAGCTGCCGCTCGCAAGCAGGTTGACTCGCTGATGAATGGAATAGGCAGTCACGCTCGCCTTTGGCGGGTTCACGCCGCTCGCCTTGAACGCGTCGGTCATGAGGGAGTTGAACGCGCTGTCGCCCGGGAACAGCCACGGCTCGCCAGCCAACTCGGCCAATCTAATCTTGCGTCGACGTGCCCACCGACTTTGCGCGGCCGCGACGATGTATAGCCGCTCCCGATACAGGGGTTCGGCCTCCAGGTCATGCTCGCCGAACGGGCTCGCTATGCCGCCAAGCAGAAAATCGACGCTGCGATCGCGCAAGAGCCGGAAATCCTTGTTGTCCGCTCCCGTCACGCTCACGACGACGTTCGGATGCCGACGGATGAAACGGTCGACGACCGCCGACAGCAACCCGGATGCAATCGCCTCCGGACATGCGATCCGAACCTCGCCGGCTGTGGGGTCGGCCAAGGACTCGATATCCTTCATGCCCTGCCGCAGTTCATCGAAGGCGCCCATCCCTCGTCGCAACAACGCGAGACCAGAGGCCGTGCACTCGACCCCTCGCGGCGTGCGATCCAGCAAGCGCACGCCGACCGTATGCTCAAGGTCGGATATGGCCTTCGACACGGACGGCTGCGACACGGCGAGCTGCCTGGCGGCTCGCGCCATGCTGCCCACCTCCACCACCGTCAGCAACACATGCAAATTGTGCAGCTTCAGACGGTAGCCAATGCGATCATTCCACTTCACGGCAAAACCCCGCCGATGGCATCCGGTATAGATGGTTGGTTAAGTACCTATCAAAAGAAAGAACTGTTTGTCTAATCCATGGCCCGCTATCGTAGCACCAGGCCCTGCAGCACGGCCGGAGGAGGGTCACATGACGGCGCCCCGAAACTGGATTCATGCTGGATTGTTTTGTGTGTTGGCAGCATCGGCATCGCTGGCGCATGCCCAGACCTATCCTTCAGGCCCGGTCCGTTTCATCACGCCGTTGCCGGCGGGGGGAGGCACCGATCCCGCGATGCGGATTGTTATCGACCACCTTGGCAAGATGTGGGGACAGCAGACCGCGCTGGTCAATCAGCCCGGTGCCGGCGGCGCCCTGGCCGTGCGCACTGCTGCCGCTGCCCCTCCCGACGCCCAGACCCTCTTGATGGCAATCGCGTCAACCTACACATCGCTTCCCGAAAATCAGCCCGACCTCGTGTCACCGGTGAACGACCTCATTCCGGTTGGATTTGTCGGCGAAGTGCCCATGGCAATTGCCGTGACGCCGGCGTTGCCGGTGAATTCCGTGCCGGAACTGGTCGCACTGTCGAAAAAGCAGGCGGGCGGTTTGAACGTCGCGCTTGCCCTCCGCGGCGGGACCACGCACTTGATGACGGAATTGCTCCGCATCCGCTCCGGGGCCGATCTGACGCCCGTTTTCTATCCCGCCGGCGCGCAGGCCTTGAGCGATGTGATCAGTGGGCGCGTCCAGATGACGATCGACGGCCTCTCCGGCCCCGTCGGCGGCGGCCAGGTCAGGCTGCTTGCAATCGCATCCCACGAGCGCGTGCCGTCGCATGCCGACATTCCGACGGTATCCGAAACGGTGCCGGGGTTCACTGCAACTGGATGGGTTGTTTTGGCTGCGCCGCCGCGAACACCGCCCGCGCTCGTGAACAAGGTGCGAGAGGACTTGCACGCGGTCCTCGCCCGAGACGACGTCAGGCAGAAGTTCGGCACGCTCAGCTTTTCAACGCGTCCCATGACTCCGCCGGCGCTCTCAGCTTTCATCCAGAGCGAACGGGATTTGTGGAAGCCGGTCATCCGGCGGCTGAGTCTGACGCCTTAGCCACTCCACCGTGCGCCGCGGTTGAGACCTCGTCAAAATGTTGCTTCACTCCAGCCGCAGCATTCCTCGCCCCCGGACGTTCAAGTCGCAACGCCGGGGCAACCGAGAATTGACATGGCGGTCGCCGCCGAAACCGGGACCAACCGGTACCTCAACGCCAAGCGCAATCCGGATTTCACCATCGATCAGGATTGGCGATCCTATACGCGCGACGAGCACGACCGCTGGGACCGCCTGTTCAGCCGGTCGCGGGCGATCCTGGGTGAGCGCGCCTGTCACGAATTCCTCACGGCGATGGCCGCGCTGCAACTCTCCGAAGCCGGCATCCCCGATCTGGAGACATTGAGCGACCGGCTGGAGACGATCACCGGCTGGCGGGTCGTCCCGGTCGCCGAGCTCGTGCCCGACGACATTTTCTTCAACCATCTCGCCAACCGGCGATTTCCGGCCGGCGCCTTCATCCGACCGGAAGCGCAGATGGACTATCTTAAGGAGCCGGACATTTTCCACGACGTGTTCGGCCACGTGCCGCTGCTGGCGAACCCGGTCTTTGCGGATTTCATGCAGGCCTACGGCAAGGGCGGGCAGCGCGCGATCGACCTCGGCTGCCTGAAGAACCTCGCGCGGCTCTACTGGTACACGGTCGAGTTCGGACTGATCCGCGGTCCCGCAGGGCTGCGCATTTTCGGCGCCGGCATCATGTCGTCGATGACCGAAAGCGTGTTCGCGCTGGAAAGCGCCTCGCCGCACCGCGTCGCCTTCGATCTGGAACGCATCATGCGCACGGACTATGTGATAGACGATTTCCAGCGGACCTATTTCGTGATCGACAGCTTCCAATCCCTGCTGAATGAGTGCTATCGCGACTTCGGCCCGATCTATTCGTGGATCGGCAGCGCGAGCGACATCGCCCCCGATGAGCTGATCGACGGGCGACCGGGTCGTGAGCCGCGGGACCCTCGCCTACTTCAAGGACAAGACGCGCACGACGTAAGGAGCGGCGCCCACGCCATTCGCCGCGCGGCCATCCACCGCGCTTGAGGCGGCCGCGCGAACCGCTAGATTTGCCTCATGCCCGAGGACCTTAGACAGGCGATGGAAACCGGCCGTCTTGTGCGCGTCGACACGCTGGTGCGGCTGCGCTGGATCGCCGTCATCGGCCAGACCATCGCCGTGCTGGTGGTGCACTTCGCGCTCGATTTCACGCTGCCGCTCTATGCCTGCCTGGCGGTGATCGCGCTCGCCGCCTGGCTTAACGTGGCGCTGCGGGTGCGCTTTTCGGTGACCCAGCGGCTGCCGCCTGACCGCGCCGCCTGGCTGTTCGCCTTCGACATCGCCGAGATCGGCGTGCTCCTGTTCCTCACCGGCGGATTGCAGAACCCGTTCTCGTTCCTGCTGCTGGGGCCGGTGCTGCTCTCGGCGACCTCGCTGCCGCCGCGCATGATCGTCATCCTCGCGGTGTTCGCGGCGCTTTGCACGACGGTGCTCGCGTTCTACTACTACCCGCTGCCGTGGGATGCCGACGAGCGGCCGATGCAGCTGCCGGCGGTCTACATCGCCGGCGTCTGGCTCGCGACGCTGCTGTCTCTCGGATTCATTGGCGTGCATGCCTGGCAGCTCACCGAAGAGGCGCGCCAGCTCTCCGACGCCCTGGCGGCGACCGAGCTGGTGCTGGCGCGCGAGCAGCATCTCTCCCAGCTCGACGGCCTCGCCGCCGCCGCGGCGCACGAACTCGGCACGCCGCTCGCGACCATCACCGTCATCGCCACCGAGCTCGAGCGCGCGCTCGAGCAGGGCTCGCCGCTGACGGAGGACATCGTCCTCCTGCGCGAGCAGGCGCAGCGCTGCCGGCAGATCCTCGGCAAGCTCACCGAGCTGTCCGCCGATGCGGAACCATTCGACCGCATGCCACTGTCGGCGCTGATCGAGGAAGTGGTGGCTCCGCACCGCCATTTCGGCGTCACCATCAATGTCGCGCTCACTCCGCACGACGCCGCCGAGCCGGTCGGCGGGCGCAACCCGGCAATCCTTTACGGCCTTGGCAATCTGGTCGAGAACGCGGTCGACTTCGCGCACGGCAACGTGCAGGTCGCGGCGGATTGGACCAGCGACGACGTCTCAGTAACCATCACCGATGACGGGCCCGGCTTCGCGCCCGAGATCATGGACCGGATCGGCGATCCCTACGTCACCAGCCGCCGGCGGCGGCGGATGAACGTCGGAGGCGACGGCGGCGGCGGATTGGGGCTGGGCTTCTTCATCGCCAAAACGCTGCTCGAACGCGCCGGCGCCACGCTGGCGTTCGAGAACCGCACCGCCCCCGACCGCGGCGCGGTGGTGCGGGTGCGCTGGGGCCGCGGCGATTTCGAGCAGCCTTCGGCGTTTGCGTATTAACGTACCCAGGCTCGCAACAGTCCTGGAACATGAACGGCAAGTAATGGATTAAGAAATTTACCCTGCCCTGCGGTTGTCAGGCGCGCCGCTACGTGAATATATAGAATTGATCTAGCGCAAACGGCTTGCAGCCGTTGCCTCTGGTCTTGCAAATCTTGGATTCTCTCCGAATTTTGCAGCAGTGGCGGCGGTGCTGGAGGCAGAGCCATGGCAATGACAATGGCCGAGAACCGCAATGCAGCGACCGCAGGCGATCGCACGCTGCTGATCGTGGAGGACGACAAGTCGTTTCTGCAACGGCTGGCGCGCGCCATGGAGGGGCGCGGCTTTACCGTCATGACCGCCGAGTCCGTTGCGGAGGGTTTGATCCAGCTCGAGACGTCGTCGCCCGCCTTTGCGGTGGTCGATATGCGGCTCGGCGACGGCAACGGCCTCGACGTGATCTCCGCGCTCAAGCGACGCCGTCCCGACGCCCGCGCCATCATCCTCACCGGCTACGGCAACATCGCGACCGCAGTGACGGCGGTGAAGCTCGGTGCGCTCGACTATCTCGCCAAACCGGTCGACGCCGATGACGTGGTCAATGCGCTGCTCGCGCTCGAAGGCAAGTCCGCTGAGCCGCCGGAAAATCCGATGTCGGCCGATCGCGTCCGCTGGGAGCACATCCAGCGCATCTACGAATTGTGCAACCGCAACGTCTCGGAGACCGCGCGCCGGCTCAACATGCACCGGCGCACGCTCCAGCGGATTCTGGCGAAGCGGGCACCGAAGTAACGGCCGGGGCGGACTGCGGACGTCCGCGAGACATCAGAGCGCATGTCCGAATTGTCGTATCGCTATCGTGCACATCCGTTCGCACGCGCCCGGACCTATCGTCTCGGCGAGCACGAGCTGTCGATCAGCGACGGCATGCGCGAATGGTCGGTGCCCTACGCCGACGTCACATTCATTGAAGCGTTCGACGTCCGTTTCCTGGGTAGTTCCACGCCGTACTGGCGGCACATCCTGCGCGCGCCCAATCGTCGTCCGGTCGTACTCGGGGCGGGTTTTCGCGACCGCTGGCGCGTTGCGGACAAGCGCGCGGAGTACAAGGCGTTCATCAGCGCGCTGATGGAGACCATCGATAACGCCAATCCCGACCGCGAATACATTCGCGGGCGGTTCCTGCTCAATCGCGCCGGCGGCCTGGGCGGAAAGCTGGCGGTCGCATTGCTGCGGCTGGTCCGCCACACCAACCCGGACCGCTGGGCCAACGTCGCCGCGTGGACCATGCGGCGCATCGGTCCACGGCTGCGCGGGCATCGGCGCGCCCTGGAGCAGCTTGCCTTCGCCTTTCCCGAGAAGTCGCCCGAGGAGCGCCAGCGGATCGCGGTCGGGATGTGGGACAATCTCGCCCGCACCGTCGTCGAATATGCGCAGCTCGAAACCTACTGGCGCCAAGACCCAGCCAATCCCGCGCCCAGCCGCGTCATCGTGGACGAGGCAAGCCAGCAGGTGTTGGCCGGTATCAAGACGGCGAAGCGGCGCACCCTCCACTTTTCGCTTCACAGCGCCAACTGGGAATTGTGCGCCTGCGCGGCGCCGCAGCACGACGTCAGGCGTCTGGTCCCGTACCGCCGTCTGAAGAACGAGCCGCTCACCGCGGAGCTTGTGCGCATCCGGACCGCAGCCGGGACAACGCCGCTGACCGTTGGCCCGTCGATGATCTCGGAAATCAAGAGGAAGTTTGGCAACGGCGACGCGCTCGGAATGCTGATCGACCAGCACTACGTCAGCGGGATTGAGGTCACGTTCTTCGGGCGCCCGACCAAGCTCAACCCGTTTTTTGCGCGCCTTGTGCGCATCTATGACTGCCCGGTCTACGGCAGCCGCATCATCCGCCGGAGCGACCAGCGGTTCGGTTACGAGATCGTGGGGCCGATCGAGCCGGCACGCGACGACCGCGGCGGTGTCGATGTGCATGCGAGCACGCAGTTGTACGCATCGCTGCTGGAGCTCTGGATCCGCCAGCATCCCGAGCAGTGGTTGTGGTTGCACCGCATCTGGCGCTGATTACGTGGCGCGGCCTGACGACGGCCATGGTCGCGATGCCGCGTCCGATGCTATGCTTCCGTCGCCATTCATAAGGCACCGCGGGAGGGGACCATGGGACGCCGCATACTCGTCGCGCTGGCGCTGCTTGCCGGTATGCAAGGCGCCGCCGTTGCGCAGGCCTGGCCCAGCAAGCCGGTCCGCGTGATCGTGCCGGTGACGGCAGGCAGCGCGCTCGACATCACCGCGCGAGTGATCGCCGAGCGGCTGTCGGCACAGCTCGGCCAGACCTTCGTGGTTGAGAACAGGACCGGCGCCGGCGGCACCATCGGCGCTGCCTTCGTCGCCAAATCGGACCCCGACGGCTATACCATTCTCATTCATTCCACCGCGGTGACGATCTTCCCGGCGACCTTCGCCAATCTGCCGTTCGACACCGCACGCGACTTCGCCGCGGTGACGCCGGCGGTCAGCGTGCCGCTGGTGCTCGTGGTCTCGCCATCGCGCCACAAGTCGCTCAAGGATCTGGTCGGCGCCGCGAAGGCAAAACCCGGCTCGATCAACTACGCCACCGTCGGCGCGGGCGCCGCCGCGCACATGACCGCCGAACGGCTGCGGCTCGCCGCCGGCTTCGAGGCGCAGCAAATACCCTTCCGCGGCGCGCCGGAGGCGCAGACCGAGGTGCTCGCGGGCCGCGTCGATTTCTTCTTCAGTCCGGTGCTGGTCGCCCGGCCGCTGATCGAGGCCGGCCAGCTCTCGGCGCTCGCCGTCAGCAGCTCGCGGCGCTCGACTGCGCTGCCGGACGTGCCGACCACGATTGAGGCCGGCTTTCCGAACTCCGAATACGAATTCTGGCTCGGCTTCTTCCTGCCGGCCAAGACCCCGCGCGACATCGTCGAGCGGCTCTACCAGGAAATCCACAAGGCCAAAGAGCACCCCGACGTGAAAGCCAAGCTCGCCGCGTCGGGCGGCGAGCCCATGGACATGACGCCCGCGCAGTTCCAGGACTACGTCCGAAACGCGGTCGAGATGAACCGGGTGCTGGCGAAGGCGGCAGGGATCAAGCTGGAGTAGGGCATCTGTTCACGGCTCCAAGATAAACCACCCGCGCAGACGGGCATTCTTCATCAATATTTGGTCGCCATCGACCACCGCCCGGACAGTCGCGTATTCAAGCATGGGAAGGTCGTAGATGCTGTCCCCGACGCCCACGAGTGGGCGGTTGCGGGCATCGACAAATGTCTTGATACAATCCACCTTGCCCTCCACGATGGGCTGCGGCCCGTCAATTTCCTTCGATATCACGTTATGGTCAATTCGGTTTCGCAGCGCGATCAAATTCCCGGGGATGTCGAAACGTTTCATGGCGGTTCGAACGGCAATTTCTGGTGATGCGCTCACGATCCAGACTTGCACGTCATTCGCCATCAAATGATCGATGAGATTCCGCACAATTAGACGGACCGCGAGGCCAACCGTGATGGAAACGCCGAAGAGCTCGGCTTTCCCAGAGACATTTCCTTCGGCGTCCATGGCCGCCGACACGATTGCCCCAGCTTCTGCAGGACCGAAACCGGTAAATATTCTCGCGCAAAGACGTGATGCCGACTTGATGTCGCCTCGTCCCAACAATGCGTGGTAGAGGCGAAACACCTGTTGATGGTATTCTCCGTTACTACGGGGAGTTTCAAGCGGCAGCAGGTCCTCGCATTTCAGCAAGCAATGCCTGCACATGTACGCGAGCGTAATTTCCGCCACGTCATTGATGATGCAGGTGTTGTCGAAATCCAGGACGCCGAACGGCTCACCTGGGGAGCAATCGATCTGCTCTCGAATTGCCGCTTGCAGCGAAGCGAACGCGTCCATGAGCATGATGATGCAGCGCAAAGGAAACAAATGCTTAATGCATTCGCGCCTTCTGAGGTCAAGTGGCGCGTTGCATTAACATTTTCTGATACATTGTCGAATTGAATCGAATTGACGAAACGGCAAGGCCATAGATCTCGGCGCTGGAATTAGCGGGGACCCGCAGGGAAGCGATGCAAGCGGACCGACTTGACCAGTGGACACGCGTCTTGTGCGTGCTGTTCTTTTTCTCTGGCTTCCCCGCTCTGATCTATCAATTGACGTGGCAGCGGGCGCTGTTCCGAATATTTGGCGTCAACATCGAATTGGTGACGATCGTGGTCACCGCGTTCATGCTGGGCCTCGGACTCGGCAGCCTGGCGGGTGGCTGGCTCTCGAAGCGGCGCAGCATCCCGCTGTTGCCGTTGCTTGCCGTGATCGAGCTGATGATCGGGGCGTTCGGCCTCGGGTCGATGACTATCTTCGACAGCGTCGGTGAGTTCACGATCGGCTTGCCGCTTGCGGTGACCGCGGCGGCGGCTCTTTCGCTTGTGATCGTGCCTACACTGCTGATGGGCGCAACCCTGCCAATCCTGGTAAACCACCTTGTCCGCCGTTCCGGCAATGTGGGGAATTCGATCGGCCTGCTCTATTACGTCAACACGCTTGGTGCGGGCGCTGCGTGCTTGGTTTGCGCCGTGCTTCTCTTCCCCTTTCTCGGAATGCGAGGCGCGATCTATTCTGCGGTGGCGATAAACTGCGTGGTCGCGCTCGGCGCCCTCTTCGCGCATTGGCGCGATAGCCGTTCTCCATCATTCGCCGCCCCGGATGTTCCGGCGGCGCTCGCTACGCGACGGCCGTCGCTGGGGCTGGCACCCGTGATGGCGCTCGCCGCGGTGGGAGGCTTCGTCTCGCTATCGTATGAAATCTTCTTTTTTCGCACCGTTTCGTATGCCACTGGCTCAAGCGCCACCGCCTTCGCCATGACCCTGACAGCTTTCTTGGTCGGATTGGCCGGGGGCGCGCGGCAAAGCGGCCATGATTGCGCGACGTTGCCGCGCGATGCAGTGATGTCGCGAGCGGTCATGGCCCTGATGAAGGCCAACCTCCTCGGCCTGCTATTCCTGCCGCTGCTCGACCACATGGCTTGGCTTGGCGCCGCGATTATCGGCGTCGCTGTCCTGCTGGTCTATCTCATCGCCCGCTACTGGGGTTCCCTATTACCCTGTCTCGCCGAGCTTGGCATTGCAGCCGATGACCAGGCGGGAATGCACACGGCGATTCTCTATCTCGCCAATATTTTGGGGGCCGCCGCAGGTTCTGTCCTGACGGGATTTGTGCTGATGAATCATCTGGGCCTCGTATCCATTGCAATGACGCTGACCGTGACCGGATTTCATCTGCACCGTGCTGCTGCTCTGCACGTTGCGGGGCCCACGCTCGGAAAAGATCATTCGAGCGAGCATCGCTTCCGCGCTGTGCCTGCTTGCCGTGATCGTGGTTCCGCGATGGTCGGCAAACGTCCTTGAGAGCCTGCAATGGAAAGGCCAGCTCAACGCTCCGCACCTCGCTGAGCTCGTGGAGAATCGCAGCGGCATCATCGCCGTCACCGAGGACGGCACCGTGTTCGGTAACGGCATGTATGACGGCCAATTCAACACCGACCTCAAGCGCGACACCAACGGCATCGTGCGTCCCTACGCGCTAAGCCTCTTCCATCCTGCGCCGCGCGAGGTGTTGGTGATCGGGCTCGCCTCGGGATCATGGTCACAAGTGATCGCCAACAATTCAGAAGTAGCCTCGGTCACCATCGTCGAAATTAATTCTGGCTACAAAACCCTGATTGCCAAAGAGCCGGAAGTTGCCTCGCTGCTGACCAACCCCAAAGTGACTCTGGTCACTGACGACGGCCGTCGCTGGCTGCGGGCGAATCCCAATAGGCGCTTCGACGCCATCGTCGCCAATGCCACGTATCACTTCCGCGCCAATGCCACGAATCTCCTCTCCGCCGAGTTCCTCAACCTCATCAAAGGTCACCTGAACGTGGGGGAATCTTCTTCTATAACACCACCGGTTCCGACCGCGTCCAACGCACCGGCTGCCTCGCGTTCGCTCACGGCGCACGTTTCACAAATCACTTGCTGGTCTCAGACATGCCGATCCGCTGGGACTTTGCTCGCTGGCGGCGCATACTCGAATCCTACACGATCGACGGCCGGCCGGCATTCGACCCGACGGCCAGCACAGACCGTGCCGAGCTTGACCGTCTGACTTCATGGGAAGCGAGCCTCGCGCCAAGCGCCGAGGGTCATGCGGAAGAGCCAATCGAACCTTGCTCCGACATTCTCGCACGCACAATCGGAAAGCAACCAGTGACCGACGACAACATGGGCACCGAGTGGCGGTATTTCCTCAAGCTGGAATAGTCGCACCTTCTTGTCGTCATTGCGATCCACCCCGCTGCCAAGCGGACAATCCTATTGAGCGGACCAATTCTGATTCGCCAAACCGCAGAACGGAGTATCCCCCATGCCACCCTCCATCCGCACCGCCAATCCCGCGGCCATGGCCGCGCCCGGCGGCCACTACAGTCATGCGGTGGCGGGCGGCGGGCTTGTTTTCGTGTCGGGCCAGTTGCCGATCGCGCGCGACGGAACAAGGCTCAACGAAGCGCCGTTCGCGGAGCAGGCGCGGCAGGTGCTCGACAATGTCGCGCAGGCGCTCGCGGGCGGCGGCAGCAGCGTGGAGAAGCTCCTACAGGTGCGCGTCTATGTCACCGACATCGCGTCCTGGCCCGAGTTCAACGCGATCTATGCGCAGTGGGCCGGGACCGCGCGACCGGCGCGCGCGGTGGTGCCGGTGCCACAGCTGCACTACGGATTTAAGATCGAGGTCGAGGCGGTGGCGCTGTCCCGGACGCGCGTAAGCGCGAGCCAATCCGACAACAAGGTCGCACAATGTTGATATTGCGATTCTCGCGCTGGGTCCCGGGTCTCGCTGCGCTCGCCGGGACGCGAAAGCTCACTTCTTTTTTTCCGCCGCCATCGCTGCCGCTGCCGCATCGATGATGTCCTTCGGCGCTTTGGCGATGGCATCGCTGTAGCCTTGCACCACCGCGCCGGGCGCCGGCTCGAGATCGGCCGATCGCTTGGCGGCGTCGGCGTGGAACGCCTCGTCCTGCACGAGCCGGTCGAACGCGGTGCGCAATGCCGCGATCCGGTCGGCGGGCACGCCCGGCGGCGCGATCAACGCGCGTCCGATCGCCGACCCCGCGGAAATGAACTCGATGATCCTCTTGGTCCGCGCGTCGCTGACCAGCTCCTGCATCAGGGGAACATTGGGGAGGTCGCGGGTGCGCGTGAGGCCGCCCTGAATGACGGGAATGAGGCTGCCGTCCTTGAGCCCGGCCTGCTGGGTCGCGCGCCAGACGTGCCAGGAGCCCGAAAACATGTCGGCCTCGGCGCGGTGGATCGCAAGCATCACCTCGGCCGAACCGGGATAGCCGCAGACGATAATGAACTTGAAGCCGCCGAGCTCCTTGAGCGACGCCGGATACTGGTAGCTCTGCGAGTTGACGCCGGTGCAGGCCACCGTAACCGCCGTTTTGCGCATCGCGTCGGGGGTGATCGCGGCGGCGTTCTTGCGGATGACAAAGGCGGCGTTGCTCGGCGTGAACGTGCCGACATAGATCATCTCCTCGACCTTCCACTGGCCGGCTTCGGGGGTGAGGAGTTGCGTGTGCCCGATAGTCTCGGTGAACAGGCCCATCGCGGTGCCGTCGCGCGGCGCCTGCGCATAGAACCAGCGCACCGCCGCCACGCCGCCGCCGCCGGGCCGGTGCTGCACGATGACGTTCGGGCTGCCCGGGATGAACCGCTTCATGTGGTCGGCGGCAAGCCGCGCATAGAGATCGTAGGAGCCGCCGGGCGGATGACCGAGCACGATGGTGATGGTCTTGCCCTTGTAGAATTCCTCGGGCGACTGCGCGGGCGCCGGCGACGACGCAGCAAGGCCGCCGATGACCAGCAGGGTCGCAACGGCGAGCCCGCCCGGCGTCGTTTTGATCCCGATCACGCTGTTCTCCTGCTAGCTCATCCGACGCGCGCACATCGCGCCGCCAAATGCTGTTTGTGAGGCGGTGCTTAGCGTCAGGGTGGCCCCGCAATCAACGGGGAGCTTTGACGCACCCGTAGAAGTCCTAGAGTTCGCTGTTGTATGGCCCTTCGGGGTCGGCAAGCGCGGAGAGCCGGAGTGCCGCGGCGCGTGCGAAGGCGAGCATCATGCACTTGCGGGTCGCGGCATGCAGCCGGTGCTCCGGCGCCTCACAGACGATCTCGGCGCCGAAGGCGTCGGCAACGATGAGGCCGGTATCCTTCGGGAAGATATCGCACGGCACGTCCATGGTGGTGGCGAAGAACAACCGATCGCAGTGCAGCCGGTAGTCCATCCATTTCTGGTCGGCGCGGAAGTCCGCGATCGAGGATTTGATCTCGACGATCCAGACCTCGCCGGAGGCGCCGAGTGCCACCAGGTCGGCGCGCCGGCCTGACGCCAGCGGCAATTCGCTCACCACCGAAAGCCCGAGCGAATGCAGGAGCCGGGTCGTCCCGCGCGCGACCGCGAGCGCGGTCGCCGACTGGCGGCCGTCCACGGGCAACGATGCAGCAAGCGAGCTGAAGCTCATGGAATGCAGAATTCCTGGCAACGGGACAATTGTCGTCCTCTGAACGAAACGCACGCAACGCTCCCAGCCAACCAAACACGCGACATCGCTTGTCCCGGGCGAGTGAAGCGAAGGGCTCCTTGGCCCGAGTGGAACGAGACCCGGGACCCAGCGCAAGACTTGCGAAGCTCTATATCGTCACGCGTACGCAGCTCCTGGGTCCCGGCTCTCGCTATGCTCGGCCGGGACACGAGATTCGACTATTTTGCCGCATCGCTGCGCTCCGGAAAAGCCTTCGCCAACGCCGCGCGCGACGCGGCGACCACGCCGCGCTCGGTGATCAGGCCGGTGACGAGTCGCGCCGGCGTGACGTCGAAACCGTAGTTCGCCACCGCGGACCCGTCCGGCACGATCCGCACCGTCTCGATGCGGCCATCGGATGTCTTGCCCGACACCATCGCGACCTCGTCGGCGCTGCGCTCCTCGATCGGGATGTCGGCGACGCCGTCCTTCACCGTGAAATCGATGGTCGGCGACGGCAGCGCCACGTAGAACGGCACGTTGTTGTCCTTCGCCGCCAGCGCCTTGAGATAGGTGCCGATCTTGTTGGCGACGTCGCCATTGGCGGCGACCCGGTCGGTGCCGACGATCGCGATATCGACCTCGCCGCGCTGCATCAGGTGGCCGCCGGTGTTGTCCGGTATGACGGCGTGCGGCACGCCATGCTGGCCAAGCTCCCAGGCGGTGAGCGAGGCGCCTTGGTTGCGCGGGCGGGTCTCGTCGACCCAGACGTGGAGCGGGATGCCGGCGTCATGCGCGGTGTACACCGGCGCCAGCGCGGTGCCGACGTCGACAGTGGCGAGCCAGCCGGCATTGCAGTGGGTCAGCACATTGACTGGCGCGCCGGGCTTCAGCGCCGCGGCGATCTTCTCGATCAGCGCCAGGCCATGGCGGCCGATCGCCTGGTTGATTGCGACGTCCTCATCGCAAATCTCGGCCGCCCGGCGATAGGCCGCGGCGACGCGCTCCTCGCGCGGACGGTTGCGCACCGCCGCCACCATCTCGTCGAGCGCCCATTTCAGATTGATCGCGGTCGGCCGCGTCGCAAGCAGCGCCGCGCAAGCGCGCTCCAGCGATTCGTCGGAGGCGTCGGCCCGCAGCGCGAGGCAAATGCCATAGGCCGCAGTCGCCCCGATCAGCGGGGCGCCGCGCACCTGCATGGTGGCGATCGCCCGCGCCGCATCGTCGAGCGTTTCGAGCCGGATTGTGGCGAAGCGGTGCGGCAGCAGCGTCTGGTCGATGACGCCGACGGCCTTGCCGTCGGCCTCCACCCAGATGCTGCGCGTATGTTTTCCCGCGACTTTCATGGCCGCACTCATATCGCGGTTTGCGCCGCAACGCACGCGGCGTTGCGGGCGCAGGAGGCCGGCGCTGGCTGCGCCGGCCTCGCACTGGCCCATTGGCGCCAACTATCGCGGAACGCCCTTGCGCGCAGGGCGTTAACGTCCAGAGCAACTCTGGAAAGGAGAACGGCAATGAACATGAACCCCAACGATCCTGAGTATCGCCGTGAGCTCATACGTGAAACCAATGAGGAAGGCATGAGCACGGCCGCCTGGGCCGGCATCGCCGTCGCGGTGATGGTGGTCGGCGGCATAGCGATGTACGCGTTCTCCAGCAACACCACCACCACGGCGTCCAGCAACCAGCCTGGCATCGAGCGCAGCGCACCGCCCGCGACGACCGGCCAGGGTGGCGCACAATCCAGGATGCCCGCCGCGAAAGAAAAGGCGGACTAGCCAACCCTAGCGTTGGTAACTCAAGGACCCCGCAATGCGGGGGTCTTTTTTTCGCTCTGGAATTAGATTTGCCGTCTAGAACCAGTAGCGCCAGGCGAACGCGATGGTGAGCAGCGCGCCGATGATGACGAGGAGCCAGCGGGCGGCTTCGTTGGGCAGCACGCGAGCGATGCGCGAGCCGGCGAGCGCGCCGAGCGGTACGCCGGCCATCATGACCAGCGCCTGCGGCCACGCCACCACGCCATTCAACGCGAAGAAGATCGCCACGACTGCGCTGTTGATCCCGACAACGAGGTTCTTGGTGACATTGGCGGAGCGATAGTCGCCGCCGGTCCCGACTGAAAGCACGCCGAGCACGAGCACGCCGAGGCCCGCGCCGAAATAGCCGCCATAGATGGACACCGGCAACAGCCACGCGACGATGGTGCCCCAATTGTGCTTGCCGTCGCCCCGCGCCTCTCCGCGCGCGCGCAGCCAGGCGCTGATCCGTCCGGCATAGGCGAACAGGACGGTGGCAAACCCGAGCAGCAGCGGAATGAGCGCGGCAAAAACGCGCTCCGGCGTGAGCATCAAGAGCGTCGCGCCGGCCAGCGCCCCGACGACCGACGCGGCGACCATCCCGGCAAAGGAGCGCCCGAGCGGCGGCAGTTGCTTGCGGTCGTAGTAGCCCGAGAAAAGATTACCTGGAACCAGCGCCACCAGGTTCGAACAGCTCGCCAGCACCGGCGAAATGCCGGTCGCCAGCAACGCGGGGAACGTGATGATGGCGGCGCCGCCCGCGAGCGTCGAAATCGGCGCCGCCGGCAATGCCGGCAAGGAAGAGAAAGGCGATGTGGAGGAAATCCATTGAGGTGGTCATTCCGGGGCCCGAGCGGAGCGAGGGAGCCCGGAATTGATTGCTGCTATGGATTCCGGGCTCGCGCCTTTGGCGCGCCCCGGAATGACGACGCTAGAAAAACGCCTGGATGCCGGTCTGGGCGCGCCCGAGCACCAGCGCGTGGATGTCGTGCGTGCCTTCGTAGGTGTTGACGCTTTCGAGGTTGGAGAGCACGCGCATGACATGAAACTCGTCGGAGATCCCGTTGCCGCCGTGCATGTCGCGGGCGAGCCGCGCGATGTCGAGGGCCTTGCCGCAATTGTTGCGCTTCAAAAGCGAAATCATCGGCGGAGCGGCCTTGCCTGCCTCCATCAGGCGGCCGAGCCGCAGCGCGCCGGCGAGCCCGAGCGCGATCTCGGTCTGCATGTCGGCGAGTTTCTTCTGGATGAGCTGGTTGGCGGCGAGCGGCCGCCCGAACTGCTTGCGGTCGAGCACGTATTGCCGCGCCCGGTGCCAGCAGAACTCGGCCGCGCCCATGGCGCCCCAAATGATGCCATAGCGCGCATTGTTGAGGCAGCCGAACGGCCCGGCGAGGCCCTCCACGTTCGGCAGCAGGTTCTCGTCCGGCACCACCGCGCCGTCGAGCACGATCTCGCCGGTGATCGAGGTGCGCAGGCTGAGCTTGCCCTCGATGGTCGGCGTCGAGAGCCCCTTGGTGCCGCGCTCGACCAGGAAGCCGCGGATAATGCCGTCGAGCTTCGCCCAGACCACCGCGATGTCGGCGACCGGGGCGTTCGAGATCCACATCTTGTTGCCGGCCAGGCGGTAGCCGCCGGCGACCTTCTCCGCGCGCGTCGCCATCGAGCCGGGGTCGGAGCCGTGGTCGGGCTCGGTCAGACCGAAGCAGCCGAGGATCTCCCCGGTGGCGAGCTTCGGCAGATATTTGCGGCGCTGCGCCTCGGTGCCGTAGGCAAAGATCGGATACATGACCAGCGACGACTGCACCGACATCATCGAGCGGTAGCCGGAATCGACGCGCTCGACCTCGCGCGCGATCAGCCCGTAGCAGACGTCGCCGAGACCGGAGCCGCCGTATTCTTCGGGAATGGTCGCGCCGAGGAGCCCGAGCGCGCCCATCTCGTTGACGATGTCGCGGTCGAAGCGCTCCTCGCGATAGGCGGTGAGCACGCGCGGGAACAATTTGTCCTGCGCATAGCCGCGCGCCGTGTCGCGCACCATGCGCTCGTCCTCGGTCAGCTGGCCTTCGAGATCGAGCGGATCCTGCCAGTCGAACGCGGCGTCGCTCAGCGGCGCGGTGGATTTCTTCGCGCGCGGGGGCTTTGGCGGGGTCGGCGGTTTCGGCCATGACTCACTTATAGGCGGCTTGGCGGCGGCGGAAAAGCGGCCTGCGCTGCGCCGTTGCCGCTGCCGCGCCGTTCGGATATCTAGGGCTCAGGAAACGCACCCGTAGCTCAGCTGGATAGAGCGCTGCCCTCCGAAGGCAGAGGTCACAAGTTCGAATCTTGTCGGGTGCGCCATATTTTTCGGGCGTTTCTTGAATTTCGGCTGACCGCGCGATTTGGCGCTAGCAGGCAAATAGCAGGCAAGAGCATGTGGCGGTTTTTGGTCGCAATGCTGATTGTCACAGCGCCGGCAGGCTGCATGCATCAATGGGCGCGTGTCGCTCACGGACGAACGCGGATGATCGTCTTCCCCGGGCGTCGCTCGGTCGGGTTGAAGGCGGCGACGGCATCGTCGAGGGTCGAGACGGTGCCGATGTTCGTCCGCAGTCGTCCGTCCCGCACCCGCTGGACGATCTCACTCAGTTGGGCACGATCGGACTCGACAACGAAGTCGACCGCCAGGCCGTCGGCGGGCCGCGCCTCGCTCGGCCCGACGATGGACACCAGCGTTCCTCCGGCTCGAACCAGGCGCGCGGACCGCTTCCCGATGTCGCCGCCGATGAGATCGAACACCAGATCGACGCCGCCGACGTCTTCCAGGGCGTCGTTCTCGAGGTCGACGAACTCGTGCGCGCCGAAGTCGAGCGCCGTCTGACGGTCGGCGGCGCGTCCGGTGCCGATGACGTAGGCGCCCGCCAATCGTGCGAGTTGCGTCACCAGCGACCCGACTGCGCCGGCCGCGCCGTGCGCGATGACGCTCTGCCCTGCCCGAAGGCGGCCGTGCTCGAACAGTCCCTGCCACGCGGTTAGGCCCGAGATCGGCAGGCTCGCGCCCACCGTGAAGTCAACGTCGCCCGGCAGCGGCGCGAGGTTGCGCGCCTCGACGGCCGCGTACTCGGCCAGGGTGCCGTCGCGAGTCCAGTCCGTGAGGCCGAACACCCGCTGTCCCACTGACAGCCCCGTCGTGCCATAGCCGAGGGCGGTAACCACTCCGGCCAGCTCGTGTCCAGGGATCGACGGTGTTCGGTCACGATCGAGGCGATCGGTCCAGGTCGAAGGCCACCCCAACTCAGTCCCGACGAATCCCGACGCATGAACCTGAACGACGACGTCGTTTATCGCTGCCTGCGGCTCGGGCCGCTCCACCAGCTTCATCCCGGCCGTTCCCGCAGCCTGGTCCGTCACAACGATTGCCTTCATCGTCCACCTCCTTGTGGTGTAGGTATGTCGTCATCTTCCGAATTCCTACAAGCGTCGAAAAAAATGCATGGCGATGCATCAGACAATTCAACTTAGCTGGTGATTTAATTTTGGCTCGCCAAGCGGTCCCGCTAGTTCCTATCCTCGGTGACGCTGAAGCCCACCGGCAGGCGGGGCGGATGTTCTATGTCGCCCGCATGATTGCAGACCTCGCAAGGCATCCCCACGCTACAGCCGCAGGCACATGCACACTTCGACGGGCGGTTCGGGTGAGCCTCGCAAACCCAGCCGGTACTATCGCAGTTCGAGCACTCTCCGATCTTGCGCCTAGGCATCAGGCCTCGCCGCGAGCCGCTTCTGCTGCTCTTTATCGGTGACCTGAAATTGCTTGATGGCAACGGTGATGGCCGACTTTGCGTCGGCGGCATCTACGGTTCCGATCGGTTCCGCTTTGTTGCCCTTGATGCGGCTGATACGCCACCGCGATAACGCAACCATTTTTACTCATAATGGAAATATTGGCGTTCCTCTCTTTGTCTGAAAGCGGACGTGCTTGCCCATGGCGGCCGATCTTCTGCCAGCGCTTGCGGCCATCGGCCGTGCGGTAATGCACGAAATAGACAACCGCGTTGCTGCGCTGGCGGCGGGTGCCAAACCCCGTTGTCGCCGCGTCCCAAATGACCGTGTTGGGCCTGATGGATTTGACGTGCTTCAAGTTGATGCGCACTGGATGCATCGAGAGTGCCCCTAGCAGGCAAATAGCAGGCAGTTAGCAGTCAACCGGCTGCAACTACGCGCAACCGTCTGAAACGATAAACACCCAAGAAGTGGTCATAAAATGGGAGTTTCTTGGCATTCGCGCAATCGCTAGCAACCGCGCGCCACCATCAAAATTTGCCCTCCGAAGGCAGAGGTCACAAGTTCGAATCTTGTCGGGTGCGCCATTAAATTCAGCATAACTTGAAATTTCGTAGATCGGCCAAAAGCGCGCGGCAAGCCGCCTGTGCTGTTCTGGATTGTTGTCGCGGTCTTGATCGCCGACTTTTCGTCGGCCGCCGTGACAACGCCCAGAAGCTCCGCACGGTTTCCACGAATGCGAGTGATGCGCCAACGCCGTTGCTTGGCATTTTTCATGGCGACCTAGCGCTGCTGCTCCGTTTCGGGAGGTGCAGAGCGCCGGCGGTGCCGCGATTTGGACCCGGTTACTTACCTAGCACCACCCATTGGCGGAAGCCCGGACGGGCTCTGTTGCAGCGGCCCGTTGATGACGGGCGGCTGCGCAGGAGCCGGGAGCGGGGCAGGTATCCGGCTTTGCATATTGGGCACGCGGGGCGGCGGTTCCGGCTCACGAGCCATGCCACCTGGAAGCTGCACGCCGCGACTGTCTGCGGCAATCGCGGGCGAATACCCGACGACATAGGCCAGCGCGAACACCGCTGCAAAAATGTGTTTCATGATCGAGTTCCTCTCCTGTCCGATCTAATAACCGGAACAGAAAATCAAAAGTTCCCATCAACGAAACGTGCGCAGGCACAAGCCCGAGTGCCACGGTCGGGGCCCGACAGCAGTTTTCCAGATATCGCTCAGCGCACAGAACCGGCCCGCCGCTGGGCTGGCGCTGGGTGTGATGGGGCGAGCGGAAGGCGGATCGCATCAGCGAGCACGACACCAATTCGTGGTGCTAACGTCAGCGCCGATCAAGACGCCAGCGTTGCAGCACGTACCGCGTGCTGAAGGCGGATGAGCCGCACCTCGGCTGTGAGCGCTGCCAGCATGGCCGCGAGATCATTGGTGTCGCGGGCGAACTTGACCGCCTTCTCGATCGCGGTCATTTGGGTGCTGTACGCAGTGGGCGACATCTCAGTATCCCCGAATCAATAACGCACAGCGTGAACCCGCTTGGTTGCCAATCTCTTACTGTTTGCAAGCCTGGACCCGTGAAAGACCCAATCGCGTCGTAGGCCAACGTCCGATGGCGTTGGTCATGCAATGGGGGAAGGCTTGGCGCGTGAATATATTTGCAAAGGAACGCGCGGCGCTAAGTGCAAGAATTGCTGTCGACGATCGACGCTCCCGTTTATTTGGGAGGCCTGCCCGAATGAGCCGAGAGCACAGCGCGTATCGTCGGGAACCTCGCGAGCGCGCGTCGCTCAGCGCTCCTTCGCTCAAGCCATTCCTGTTCTTCGGCGAGGCAGGTCCACGCCTCCGCTTCTGCGAGCAGGAAGCTTTTCAGCTTGGCCGAAGGCGCTTCCTTGGCAAGCTGCACACACCGTGCGGCCTGTTGGTGGGATTCCTGGGCGCTCATGCACGCTCTCCCGTCCTCCACTCCCTTCGCGTTCCTGCCGGGCGCGACATCTCGGAGGCAAGTTTGCTCGCGCTTTGGCGGCGGCGCCAGTTCGTGCCGACGACTCGCTCACGCTATCCACACACGCGGGAGGTATGGCGGTGTAGTGGTCGCTCAATTTTTCTGGTGTTCGGGAAGGCCGGCGTGACGTCTCATCTTGCAATCGTGAGCCGTCCTTCCGCTGCGGCAACGTAATACTCCCACGCCCGCACCGGTTCGTGCACACGGTCGTCGCCATGGCGGCGGGCGGCGCCTTGCGCGGAATAGACTTTCGGCGTCAGGCCGGCGGCCTGCGCCAGCAATTGCAGCTCGGCCGTCTCCTCCAGGAACAGCGCCTGCACGCAGGCGTGCGGCACCGACTGCCCGACCGCCAGCATGCCGTTGCCTTGCAGGATCACCGCCTCGCCGTCGCCGAGCGCCGACGCGACGCCGTCCGCCAGCTTGCCGGCGGTGATCAGATATGGTTCGCGGAACACCGGCACCTCGGCGCCGAGATTGGCGCCGAAACCGTGCGCCACCTTGAGCGCCGCACCGGCACAGGCATAGGCGGCGACGTGGCGCGGATGCCCGCGCGCGATCGCCATGACATCAGGACGGCGGCGGTAGACCGCGAGATGCATCGGCACTTCGAGCGGCGGGGCGCCCTCGCCCGCCAGCTGGCGGCCGTCGAGATCGAGCTCGACCAGCTCGGCTTCGGTCACCAGCCCGAGTGCGCGGCGCGGCGTGATCAGCACGCGATCGGTGCCGATGCGGGCGCTGACATGTCCGAAACCTTCGACGATCCGGAAAAACGTGAGCACGCGGCAGGCGGCCAGCACCTCGGCGCGCAATTCGGACGTGGACGCAAATGGCATCGGGACCTCTTATCGCTTGAGCATGATCTTCCCACTTTTCGGGATCATGCTCTAAGCCTTCCTGACCAGGCGCCGCGCGTGCGTGTCGGCGTCGCGTTGCGCGTCCATCACCCAGCGCGCGATTTCGCCGAAGGACGAAAACCAGACATCATCCCGCCGGCGCATATAGCCGAGCACCTTTTCGTACACGGCGGTGATCATCGGCCGGCCGCCGAAATGGCAATGTATCGACAATGCCAGGAAAGCCGGCGGCTCGCGCTCGCGCAGATAGTCGAAGGTCTCCCGGTAGACGTCCCAGATGTCTTGCGGGCTCGACCGGATGACGCGGTTGTCGGTGAAGTCGCTGCCCGGAATCTGGACGATCGGACCAGCCTCGGTCTCGACCACGCTCGGCAGGTCGGCGTCGCGGGCGTCGCCATGCCAAAGCAGCTTGTCGGCGGCGAGGAATGTACGGGTATGAGCGGTGAAGGCGGTCACCGGACTGATCCATCCGGTCGGGCGCTGGCCGCTCGCGCGCTCGAGAATATCGAGCGAGCGGCGGATGGTGGCCTGCTCCTCCGCGGGCTGAAGCGCGGTCAGGAGCTGGTCCTGCAAATAGCCATGGCCGGCGACGTCGTGGCCCTGCTGCACGATCGCCGCGACCGCCTCCGGGAAAATCTCCGCGCAACGCGCATTGACGCAGAACGTGCCGCGGATGCCATGGCGATTGAGCAGCGCCATGATCCGCCAGACACCGACCTTGCCGCCGTAGCTGCCCCAAGCGATGCCGCTGTGGTCGATCTCGCCGGCCTTTGGCGACGCCTGCACACCGTAGGGCGGCGCCTTGCCCTCCGACCACGTCTCCAGCATGGCGTTGACGGTCACCGCGATGCGCTTGCCGCCGGGCCAGGCGAAAGCACGTCCGCTCATATTGCCATCCCCGATGTCCCGGCATGTCATCGATCACGCCCGCGGCTTCGTCAAGCTCACCGGCCTCAACCAATTGGCAATCAACGCCGTTCAGACTGCAGCGATCGCAACGCTTGGGCTCGGCCATGACGCGCCAGGAACCCGCATCGTCCCGCACCAGGTTCTTTTGCGGCCTGCTCGCAGTCGCGATCGGCGTCTTCCTCCTGCTGATCGGTTTGGGCGTGGTGCCGGTGAATCCCCGCTCGGTGCACGGACCCCTGTGGATCGTATCCGCGGCCGGCATGGCATTCATGCTGGCTGGCATCTCGATCGCGGTCGGCGCGATCCATGGCGTGTCCGAGGCCGGCGACCTGCCGAAAGATGCCGGCTGGTGGATGCGTCTGTTCTACCACCTGATCGGGGTGATCATCGCCGGCGCACTCGCCAGCATCGGCTCGTGGGTCGCCTTCGGGCCGGGCCCGCGCAACTTCAGCGGGACCGGGCTGTTCCTCCTGTCCCCCGAAGTCGGTGACGTCGTCGGGCGGATCCTGTTCGGATTCGGTGCCGTGCTGACGTGGCTGTGCACGATCGCGATCGCGGTCAGCGGCGCACGCAAGCTCTTTTCCGGCAAATCGACCTGATCAGGCGGCGCGGCGGGCGTCGCCCGGGCCGAGGCCGCGCGGCTCCGGCACGTACAATTTTCCGATCTGCACCATCGGCCGCGGCTTCACGATGATCGACAGCAGGCGATCCTGCAACGCGCGCGGCGACGTCGGCTTGAGCAGGAACTCGTGGACGCCGAGCCGCATCGCCTCCGCGACCTTGGACCGGTGTGCGCAGGCCGTGAGCATGATGATCGGCAGATGCGGTTTCGGAAACACGTCCGGGGAGCGCACGATCTTGATCACCTGCGGACCGCTGAGCACGGGAAGATCCCAGTCGATAAAGGCAACATCGGGATTGGCGGACCGGATGATGTCCAGCGCGGCAACGCCGTCGGACGCCTCGAAGATCGTCTTGGCGCCGATGTTCATCAGCATCATGCGCGTGAGCTTGCGCATGTACAGGCTCTCGTCCACGACCAGGATGCCGAGACTTTCAATCAGCTTTTCGGCCTGTTTCGCGGACATGAGGACCGGCGCTCCCGTGCAGACCAGCCAGCTAACGCGCCCGGAACTTCGATTCCGATAACGCCGATCGATCAATTTTTATTAATAGCCGCGGATTTGGAGCAAACACCGCAAAACCGCGGCCTGGCGGTCGAAATCCTGTCGTCCACAAGGGCGCGCCTGCGACGCCGGTCTAATGCCGGAGCGCCGGTCTAATGCCGCAGAATAGCGTTGACCCAGTAGCAGTTGCCTTCCTGACGTACGAAGGTCGAGCCCCAATTGATGGCGCGTGCGGCGTCGTTCGACTGGAACTGGATCTTGAACTGCTCGATTCCCGACGCATCATTGATCACGAATTTTCTCACGCCGCTCGAAGGCTTCCAGGTCAGAATGTCCTTCGTTGCCTCGTTGCGGGCGCTGAAGACATATTCGCCGGTGCTGATGCGCAGCGCCTTGCGACGCAGCCCAGCCAGCATGTCCTCCGAGTTGATGAGGATGGCGTTGCCGATATCGTTGATCGCGATCCGCCGCCAGCCGGGCTCGTCTGGGGGCTCATCGATGAGTGGCGTGACCAGATAGTGCAGCCCCTTGGTCTCCTTGGCCGCCTGCTCGTCGCATTGTTTCATCGCCGCTTCGAGCCAGCCGAAATCGCCGCCCGCACGCTGATCCACTGCTGTCCCTGTCCCTGTCCCTGTCCCCGTTCCAGCCTGGTCCGGAGACCTGCCGGTCAACAGGAGGGCGGCGACCCCGACGGCCGCCAGGCACAAGACAACCAGAGCGGCCACGATCGGGAGCAGACTCCGCCGCACCGGATTGGGCGCGCCGCAATAGCCGCAGGCGCGCGCCCCCTTTGGAATCGGTTCCCCGCAACTTCGGCAGTCGGTCAAGCTCATGTTACGGAATCAATGCCCACACGCCGCCGCCAGTTCACCGAAATCTTCCGCCGGTTTCAATGCCCCAGGAACCGCCGGATTTGTTGCCCTGGCGGGGTCGCCGCCGCCCATGTGAGGGGCAATATTGCACCGCTCCAGGGCAGCATTAAGCGCAATACCGCACAGCGCCGCAATCGGCGCTGCGCCACCCGTGATCGCCCAGGGGAAAGGCGAATTCGAGGCGACCCCCGGTCGTCGCGGCTGCCTTGCCTCTGCAATCGATCGGATCGAAGATGGCGCCATGAGACGGGCGATTGCGTCGTTGTGCGTGTGCTGGCTGGCCTGGTGCGGCGCGCCGCGCGCAAACACCGTGCCGCTGGCCTTCGGGATGACGCCGAACGAGGTCTCGGCCGCGCTCGGCCTGCCGCTGGTCTACCATTCCGGCCGACCCGGCTCGGAAATCTATGTCGCCGCCGGGCATGCGGGCATTCCCGGCTTCTATCCGACCGATCACGGCATCGCGCTGCAATTTCGGCGCGGACGGCTGACCGGCTGGAAGAAGGACTGGCAGTTGCGGCGGGTGGGACCATTCTGACCGGATGGCTGCATCGCGCATTCCGCTCTCCGTCCTTGATCTGTCGCCGGTATCAGCCGGTTCGTCCGGCGCGACGGCGTTGCGCAATTCAATCGATCTCGCAAAGCTCGCGGAAGAGTTGGGCTTCAACCGCTATTGGGTGGCGGAGCATCACAATCTGCCGTCGGTCGCGAGCTCGGCGCCCGAAATCATGATCGGCCAGATCGCCGCCGCGACCAGGCAGATCCGCGTCGGCTCTGGTGGCGTCATGCTGCCCAACCATGCGCCGCTGATGGTGGCGGAGCGGTTCAAGGTGCTGGAAGCCCTGTTCCCCGGCCGCATCGATCTCGGCATCGGGCGCGCGCCCGGCACCGATCCGGTGACATCCTATGCGCTGCGACGCCGCCAACAGGTTGGGACCGACGACGATTTCCTGGAGCGGTTTCAGGAGCTGATCCTGTTCGAGAGCAATGCCTATCCGGAAGGCCATCCGTTCCGGAACGTGCACGCGATGCCGTCCGACGTTGCGCTGCCGCCGATCTGGCTGCTCGGCTCGAGCGGCTACAGCGCGCAGCTCGCCGGCATGGTCGGCGCCGGATTTTCCTTCGCGCATCATTTTTCCGACTACGACGCCGCCGCGGCGATGTTGAGCTACCGCGAGCATTTCCGCCCGTCGCAGGCGCGCGACAAACCATACGCAATGCTTGCGGTCGCGGCGGTCTTGGCCGACAGCGACGCGGAAGCGGACCGGCTGGCGACCACACTCGACCTCAATTGGGTGCGCCGTGCCCGCGGCGAGTACCTGCCGCTCGCAAGCCCGGAGGAGGCGCAGAATTTTCCCTATGCGCCGGTCGACCTCGAGCGGATTCGTCACCGCCGCGCCCGGCTGTTCGCAGGCACACCCGAGACGATCCTTGCCAAGCTCATGCCGCTCATCGAAGCAACCAAGGCCGACGAGTTGATGGTGACGACGATGGTCTACGATCACGCAGCGCGGCGGCATTCCTACGAACTCCTGGCCAATGCTTTCGCCCTCGCGAACCGCGCCGGCGAAAACAAGGAGCCCCGGACGACGCCGGGGCTCCAGGGCTCGTGATTTTTGTCGCGTTGGCTGCTACTGTCCTTGCGGAACCTCCGCGGCCTGGGCCGGGGGGTTCACTGCCAATTCATTGGTGCACACATCCTGGAACAGGACCGCGCCGTTCGGCAGGTAGGTCTTGCGCAAGCAGGTGCACGACGCCGCGACTGGAGCCACCGTGATCGGCGCCGCTGCCGCGACCGGGTAGGCCCCGTAGCGGACGACCTGGATCGGCGTACGGCACATCCACGGGTGCCGCCAGCAGAAGTTCGGACGGACGATTGGCCGGCCGCAGAGCCACGGGTAACGCCAGCATCCCGGCCGGATCACCGTCAGCCGCGGGTGGATGTGAATGCCGCGATGGATCGTTGGACGGCTGATCGGAGGACGGACGGTGAGGCGATGAACGCCATGGCCGCCGACGCCTCTGCTGACGCCGGACACGCCACCAGTCTGGGTAGGCCGTGCATCGGCGACGCCGGATGTGACAACCGCGGCAACGGCAAGCGTCGCAGCGGCAACAGCGAGAAGTGCAGAACGTTTGAACATGGGTCTCAGACCTTTTGGCTCGATGTGGGCCATCCGGGACATTGGTCGGGGGACCACAGCACCGGGTTCAAGCCATTGATTTTCGGTAAGCTTTCGTTCATCTGACGTTCATCGCTGGAGCGACGGTGTGGCAGGACGGTGTTTCCCGCCGGATTGCAATTGTTCGCGCACCGGCGTGAAATCGGCCGAAACCGAGCGTTTCGATCAGCTAAAAACTTCGACAGGAGGTCACTTTGGGTAAGCACTTCACACTGACTGCCAACGACAGCCATCAACTGGGCGCCTATCGCGCCGATCCCGCGGGCGCGTCAAAGGGCGGCGTGGTCGTCATTCAGGAAATCTTTGGCGTCAACAAACATATCCGCGCGGTCTGCGACCGGCTCGCGGCCGAAGGCTATACCGCCGTCGCGCCGGCGCTGTTCGACCGCACGCAGAAGGATTTCGAGTGCGGCTATACGCCCGACGAGATCGCGAACGCGCGCAAATTCGTCGCCAATCCGAATTGGGACGCGATGCTCAAGGACACGCAGGCCGCGATCAACGAGCTCAAGAAGGAAGGTCCGGTGGCGATCGTCGGCTTTTGCATGGGCGGCAGCATCGCGTTCCTGGCCGCGACACGACTGAGCGGCCTCTCCTGCGCGATCGCCTATTACGGCGGACAGATCGCGAAATTCGCCGATGAAAAGCCGAAGGTTCCCATGCAAATGCATTTCGGCGAGAAGGACCAGGGCATCCCCATGACGGATGTCGAGGCAATCAAATCAAAGCGGACGGAAAGTGAAATCTACACCTATCCGGACGCACCGCACGGCTTCCATTGCGATGAGCGCGGCAGCTACCACGAAGCCTCGGCGAAGGCCGCCTGGCCGCGCTTCATGGATTTCCTGAAGAAGCATCTGAAGAAGTAGTTCCACGCAGGTTTGCGGGGCGCGCGGCAACGCCTTCTGACCTCTCCCCGCTTACGGGGAGAGGTCGACTGTCTGAGCCATCTGCGCGCTCACGCGCGCTTCGCGCTATCGCGAAGACAGTCGGGTGACGGGCGGTTCGTTGCGCGCGATCACTCCTTGCCCGCGGATTTTTGGGTGGCATGCGGTTTTTCCGCCACCGGCTTGCCGGGATCCGAAATCCGGTCCGCGATCACGACCACCAGCAGCGATCCGAGGAACAGCACGTGGATGCCCACCAGCCAAGCGAGCTTGGCGCTGTCCGGCGCTCCGGCATTCTGATCGATATTCATGAAAGCCTTGAGTACCTGGATGGCCGAGATCGCGACAATTGAGGTCATCAGCTTCTGCTTGAGGCCGCCGAAATCGACCTTGGTCATCCAGTCCGGACGGTCGCGGTCGTCTTGCTCGAACTTCGACACGAAGTTCTCGTAGCCGGAGAAGATGACGATCAGCACCAGGTTGGCGGTGAAGGTGAGATCGATCAGGCTCAGCACACCGAGGATGACATCGGACTCGTTTGTCCCCGGAATTCTTGCGACGAAGTGCAGCAACTCCCGGCCGAAGTGAAACAGCATCAGCAGCAGACAGAACGCGAGCCCCAGATAGAACGGCGCCAGCAACCAGCGGCTCTGGAACAGAATGGCCTCGATGATGCGCTCGAAATTCGGCATGGCAGGTTCTCACATCGTTCGCTGGCAGGTTATAGCAGTGCACAAAAGAAAATGATCCGCCATCTTTCGGACGGCGGATCAAATCGAAATTTCAGAAAAGGACGCTGACGGCCGTCAGTACGCCGCGACACACGCCGTCATGCCGGCGGACCGCGTGGACTTGCTTGCGTTCAAGCCTGCGCAGACTGCGCAACCTTGTCTGCGCTGCCGATCGGGCAGCTCACGCCGGTGCCGCCGAGGCCGCAATAGCCCATCGGATTCTTCGCCAAGTACTGCTGATGATAGTCTTCGGCGAAGTAGAACGGCGGCGCGTCGACGATCTCGGTGGTGATGGCGTCGAAGCCCCTGCCTTTGAGCGCCTGGTCGTACGTCGTCTTCGAGGCCTCGGCGGCTTTGCGCTGGGCATCGTTATAGACATAGATGCCGGAGCGGTACTGCGTGCCGACGTCGTTGCCCTGGCGCATGCCCTGGGTCGGGTCGTGGCTTTCCCAGAAGGTCTTGAGGAGCTTGTCGTAGGAGATCTTCTTCGGATCGTAGACGACCAGCACGACCTCGTTGTGGCCGGTGCGGCCCGAGCAGACTTCCTCGTAGGTCGGGTTGGGCGTGTGGCCACCGGCATAGCCTACCGCGGTGATATGGATGCCGTCGCCCAGTTCCCAGAATTTGCGCTCGGCGCCCCAGAAGCAGCCAAAGCCGAACACCGCGGTCTCGGACCCTTCCGGATACGGGCCTTTGAGCGCACGTTGGTTGATGAAGTGCTTGGCGGCGGTGGGAATCGGCGTCTGCCGTCCCGGCAGCGCGCCGGCGGCGGATGGCATCTCGGTTTTCTTGCGGAGCATAAACATGGTGCGGTATCTCCCGTGATCGTGCCAACAGGATTGTGCCAGGAATATAGGGCAGCCGCGCCCCGCTGCGCAGGGGTGTTGCGATCAACTATCGGACAAAGGAGCGCCCGGCGAGGATCACACCCCCGCGAGGCTCGTCCCGCAGGCGGTTAACTCAGCGGCGGGCATAGCCGATCAGCGGGCGGCGCTTGCGGCCGAGCAGGACCAGGATGGTGCCGACGATGACCAGCGCCAGGCAGGCTGGGGCGTTCAGGACGTTGCTCGCCACCGGGTCCCAGAGCCAGGGCGCCAATCCCTCGAGGGTCGGCTTGACCTGAGTGAGGCTGCTTTCATGAAGCGTTGCCCAGACCTCGGCGACTTTGGTGACATACCAGCGCTGATCGGCGATCGACTTGGTGCCGTCATAGACCAAGAAGATGAAGGCCAATGCCAGCGACAAGAGGCCGATAAATCGCAGCAGGAAACGGATCATTGGATCGTCACGCCGACTATGCTGCCCCCGGGGCCGATGAATTACCCTTGTCGTCCGGCAGGTTCAATGCATCCCGCGGCACAAAGTGGCGCGATGTCGCATCCCGCGCACGCCATGCGCGCACCGGTCATGCATTCCACGGATCAGCCGTCCCTTGAGGGAGTGGTATCCGATCCGCTAGTTTCGGTTGATCCGGCCGCTGTTTTGTCGCGTCTGGTGGGCGTTGGGGAGTTCACATGTCAGGCAGTAGCAGCGGCCGCGGGATCCGCCCGGTATTTACCGACCAGGAGGCGCTGCTGTTTCACAGCCAGGGCCGCCCGGGCAAGCTCGAAGTCGTAGCGACCAAGCCGATGGCGACGCAGCGTGACTTGTCGCTCGCCTATTCGCCCGGCGTCGCCGTTCCGGTGCTGGCGATCGCCGAGGATGAGAACAAGGCCTACGACTACACCACCAAAGGCAATTTCGTCGCCGTCATCACCAACGGTACCGCCATTCTCGGACTGGGCAACCGCGGCGCGCTCGCCGCCAAGCCGGTGATGGAAGGCAAGGCGGTGCTGTTCAAGCGCTTCGCCGATATCGATTCCATCGACCTCGAAGTATCGAGCGAGGATCCCGACGAGATCATCAATTGCGTGAAACTCCTCGGCAAGAGCTGGGGCGGCATCAATCTCGAGGACATCAAGGCGCCGGAGTGCTTCATCATCGAGCAGCGGTTGCGCGAGCTGCTCGACATCCCGGTGTTCCACGATGACCAGCATGGCACCGCCATCATCGCGGCAGCCGGTCTGCTCAACGCGCTCGATCTCACCGGCCGCGACGTCAAGACTACCAAGCTCGTCTGCAACGGCGCCGGCGCCGCCGGTATCGCCTGCCTTGAACTGCTCAAGGCGGTCGGCTTCGCGCCGCAGAACCTGATCCTCTGCGATACCAAAGGCGTAATCTACAAAGGCCGCACCGACGGCATGAACCAGTGGAAGTCGGCCTACGCGGTCGAGACCAAGGCGCGCACGCTGGCCGACGCCTTCCGCGGCGCGGACGTCGCGTTCGGGCTGTCGGTCAAGGGCGCGTTTACGCCCGACATGATCAAATCGATGGCGGCGAAGCCGATTATCTTCGCCATGGCCAATCCCGACCCGGAGATCACCGTGGAGGAGGTCGCCGCGATCCGCGACGACGCCATCATGGCGACCGGCCGGTCCGACTATCCAAACCAGGTCAACAACGTGCTCGGCTTCCCTTACATCTTCCGCGGGGCGCTCGATGTACGCGCGACCACCATCAACATGGAAATGAAGATCGCGGCGGCGCGCGCGCTGGCGGATCTCGCGCGCGAGGACGTGCCCGACGAAGTGGCCGCCGCCTACGGCGCGCGGCCGAAATACGGCCCCGACTACATCATCCCGGTCCCGTTCGACCCGCGGCTGATCTCCTACGTCCCGCCGGCGGTAGCCAAGGCCGCCATGGACACCGGCGTGGCGCGCAAGCCGATCGTCGACATGGAGGCCTACGGCGCGCAGCTCCGCTCGCGCCTCGACCCGGTTGCCGGTGTGCTGCAGCGGGTCTACGAGCGGCTGCGCCGGCGGCCGCAGCGCGTCGTCTTCGCCGAGGGCGAGGAGGAGCAGGTGATCCGCGCCGCCGCAAGTTTCGTCCAGCAAGGGCTCGGCACCGCGCTGCTGGTCGGCCGCGAGGACCGCGTGCGCGCGACCGCGAACCAGCTCGGCGTCGAGCTTGGCGGCGGCATCGAGATCATCAATGCGGCGCTGTCGCAGCGCAACGCCGCCTATGCTGCCTATCTCTATGAACGGCTGCAGCGCCGCGGCTATCTCCTGCGCGACGTCCACCGGCTGGTCAACACCGACCGTAATCACTTCGCCGCCTGCATGGTGGCGCTGGGCGACGCCGACGCGATGGTCACCGGCGTCACGCGCAATTTCTCGGTCGCCCTGCAGGATGTGCGCCGGTGCATCGATCCCAAGCCGGGCCACAAGGTCATGGGCGTATCGCTGGTGCTCTCGCGTGGCCACAACGTGCTGGTCGCCGATACGGCGGTCACCGAAATGCCAGATGCAGAGTGCCTTGCCGACATCGCGGTCGAGGCGGCCGGCGTCGCCCGCCGGCTCGGTTACGAGCCGCGGTTGGCGCTGCTCGCATTCTCGACCTTCGGGCATCCGCCGGGCGAACGCGCGGCCCATGTCCAGAAGGCGGTCCAACTGCTCGATCAACGCCGCGTCGATTTCGAATATGACGGCGACATGGCGGCCGACGTCGCGCTGAACATGGAGATGCGGGAAGCCTATCCGTTCTGCCGCCTCTCGGGTCCGGCCAATGTGCTGATCATGCCGGCATTCCACTCGGCGTCGATTTCGACCAAGCTCTTGCAGGAGCTCGGCGGCGCGACCGTGATCGGACCGATGCTGGTCGGCCTCGACCGGCCGGTGCAGATCGTGCCGCTGTCGGCGAACGACGCCCAGCTCGTCAACATGGCCGCGCTGGCGGCGTTCAACGTAAGCGGATGAGGATCTGAACCGCCACCTGAGGAGGCGCCGATGCTGAATCGCAGGACATTCGCACGCCTGCTCGGAGCGACGGCGCTGGCCGGAGTTGCGGCGCCGCGCAATGATCCTCCGGCGATGGCGCAGGGCGCCGGCGCCGACGGCCGCGCGCGGCACCTATCTCATCAGGAACGGCGCCGTCATCACCGTCGACCAGGCCGGCGTGCTGCCGCGCGCCGACATTCTGGTGCGCGACGGCCGCATCGAGGCGGTCGGTCCCGATCTCGCGGCGGCCGGCGCCGAGACGATCGACGCCACCGACATGATCGTGATGCCGGGCTTCGTCGACACCCACTACCACATGTGGAGCGCGCTCGGCCGCAACTTCATCGGCGACGGCTTCGGCTATTTCGCGGCCAAGAACGCGACGTCGAAGCTGTTCGAGCCCGCCGACTTCTACAACAGCGTGATGCTCGGCCTGGTGGAGCTGGCCAACGCCGGCGTCACCACCGTGCACAACTGGTCGCACAACACGCGCACGCCGGCGCACGCCGACGCCGAATTGCGCGCGCACCGCGAGTCGATGCTGCGCGCGCTCTATTCGCACGGGCATGTCGACCAGATGCCGCGCAACGAGCCGCTCGATTTCGCCGCCATCGACCGCGTGCAAGCGCGAGTATTTCGCCAAGCGGCGCGGCGTTCGACGGGCTGGTGACCTACGGCGTCAACCTGCGCGGCGCTCTCGCAGAGCGAGGAAGCCGATCTACCTCAAGGAGATGGAAGCGGCGCGCAAGCGCGGACTGCGGATCGCGATCCACGCCGGCCAGACGCCGCCCAACCGCGTGATCGCCGAGGACTACGAGAAGCGCGGCTGGCTCGGCCCGAAGCTCCTGATCTGCCACTACCTGCCGGCGAGCGACGCCGACGCGCAGGCGATGGCGCGGACCGCAACGCCGCTCAGCTTCGCGACCCACTCCGAGTTCCGGCTCGGCCGCGCCGGCGATCCGCGCGACGCGCTGTTGCGCATGCGCCGGCACAAGGTGCTGATCTCGCTGTCGTTCGACGCCAGCTCGATCGCGCCGCCCAACATGTTCGAGACCATGCGGTTCACCTGGAACATGGGCATCCCCTGGCGCGGCACGCCGACCGAGAAGCTGCCCGAGGTCGACCTTCCGCGAGGTGATCGAGATGGCGACGCTGAACGGCGCCAAGGCGCTCGGCCTCGGCGACGTGACCGGCTCGATCACGGTCGGCAAGCGCGCCGACATCATCCTGATCCGCGGCAACGACATCAACATCGCGCCGGTCGCCGATATCGAGGCCTCGGTGGTGCAGTCGGCGACGCCGTGCGAACGTCGACACCGTGATGGTGGACGGCCGCATCGTGAAGCGGGGCGGCCGGCTCGTGGCCTATGACGTGGAGAAGGTGGTGCGGGAGGCGAAGGCGTCGGCGCTGCGCATCCGCACCGCCGCCGGCGGCCGGCTGGCGCCCGCTGCCGATCCGCTGATTGATTTCCGACCGGACATCGGTGCTTTAGAGAACCCGGAAATCACGACACCATGGGAGACAGCAGGCCCGACCACCCTTCCGGCGTCATCGCCGCCATCGCCACCCCGGTTGACGACGCCGGCGAGCCCGACCTCGCGCGCGCCACGACGCTGGCGCAATTCCTCCTCGCCAACGGCTGCGACGGCCTCAATGTGCTCGGCACCACCGGCGAAGCGACCTCGTTCTCGCTCGACCAGCGCAAGCGTGTGATGTCGGCCTACAAGGACGCCGGGATCCCGACCGACCGGCTGATGGTCGGCACCGGCGCGGCGGCGACGGCGGACGCAGTGGCGCTGACACGCCATGCCGCCGAGCTCGGTTTCGCCGGCGCGCTGGTGCTGCCGCCGTTCTACTACAAGGGCGTGCCGGACGACGGGCTCGCCGCCTATGTCGATACCATCGTGCAGGCGACCGCAGCGACCCCGATCGCGATCTATCTCTACCATTACCCGGCGCTGTCGGGCCTGCCCTGGCACGTGACGCTGATCCGTCGGCTCCTCGCCGCCCATGGCGGGCGCATCGTCGGCCTCAAGGATTCCTCCGGCGACATGGCCTATGCCCGCGAGGCGGCTGCGATCTCGAAAGAGTTCAAGGTCTTTCCCTCGACCGAGGCGGTGCTGATGGAGGCCCGCGCGGGCGCCTTCGCCGGCTGCATCTCCGCGACCGCGAACCTCAACGCTGATCTGTGTGCCCGCGCCTTCCATGGCGGCGATGCCGCAGCGCTGGACGCCGCGGTCTCGATCCGCAAGCTGTTTGACGGCAGGGCGCTGGTGCCCGGGGTCAAGGCGCTGCTGTCCCACATTCACCGCGACGCGGCGCTGGCGCGGGTCAAGCCGCCGCTGGCCGCGTTCCCGGCGGCCGACCGGGCTGCGGTGGCCGCCGGTTACGACGGCGTCCGGGCGAAAAGCGCCGCCTGAGGCCCAGGGGCCGGGCTTTGACTTGCCCGGCTGCCATGACTATAAACCGCGCCAACTGGCGGCGGGCTTCCGCCGCCGCTGTCATTTATCGGCGTCGAGATCGTATCGAATCCCGACCCCACAGAGATCGATCAGAGACCAGCATGGCGAATACGAGTTCAGCCAAAAAGGCGACGCGGGTCATCGCGCGGCGCACCGAGATCAACAAGTCGCGCCGCTCGCGCCTGCGCACCACCTTGGGCAAGGTCGAGGAGGCGTTGGCCTCCGGCGACCGCACCAAGGCGGCGGCGGCGCTCAAGGAAGCCGAGCCGGTCATGATGCGCGCGTCGCAGAAGGGCGTGCTGCATCCCAACGCCGCGAGCCGGAAAGTGTCACGGCTCACCAAGCGACTGGCAACGCTCGGCAAGTGACCGCGCGTCGCTGGTGAACGACGGCCCGGCGGCAACGCCGGGCCTTTTTTTTTTCTCGGTCCGCGTCTTGCGCAGCATGCTGCTTCGCTCGATGGCGCGCCGTTGACAGCGGGGCGCTCGCTGCGTGCATTACGGCGAATCGAATTCAAGCGTGGATCGGATCCCGCGCGTCTCTGTTGCATAAGTGTCACGGCGCGATTCATATTGCGCTCGCGACCGCTTCCGCGCGTCAAACGATGCGCGTTGCTTGGTCCGATCTGCGCGTCTGATCGACGCGGGGCTACCCGTTCATTTTCGATCAAAAAAAAATCTGCATGCAGAATGATTTAATGGGCATGACGATCGTCGGGCTTTGAATCTGCGTCCTTTGCGCCACACTCGATTCGCGCTGATCGCGAATTCATCAGCCGATTACGGGTTTCGTTTCAGCGCTCGCACGTGACGCAATTGCAAAACTGTTTCAACGAGTTAATCCGAATTTGTGACGATGCGTCGCAGCCCGCATAGCGATTGTGCCTGCAAAACGGGCGTAACTTGCGACATCCACAATCTTGCGGCCGGGCTGCATCGTGTTATCACTTTTCCACATCGCCGCCGGGTTCACCGACGGAATTCAGTAAATGAAACCGTAGTCGAGATTCCTCGAAAAGGGGGCGGCTGACTTTTGCCCAAAATCGCTGCGGGCAAAGAACCGACACCGAGACGAGACATCTCATTGCGGCTCAGAGTGAAGACGTTTCGTGCCCTCGCACGGATGGGACCGGGGACACGAAGCGGGACTGAAACCAACGACCGTAAGCGGTCGAAGAATGCGGAACACCATCGTGACATGCGGCCACGATGGACAAGGGGGCACCATGGCGATTTCGACACTTTCTTGTTTGCATCAACCCGGCGCAGTCCTGCCTCTCGTCCGGCCCGAGTTCGCTGCGGTCGGACGTCTTGGTCACGGTACGGGGGCCGGCACCACCCGGCCGTTAAGCTCCGAAGCTGAGCCGGCTGAGATTCTCGCCGCCTCTCTCGCCACCCGTCGTCATCCTCAACGCTCCTTCGCTGAGTTCGTGTTGCGTCCGCACTTCCGGGTGAATGGAAGTAATCCGAGTCCATCGAACCGAAACATCACGAACAGACCGAGACGGCGCAATGAACAGTTCGGACCAAGAGCTGTGGAACCGGGTGCGGGAGCGGCTCAAATCCAATGTCGGCGACGACATCTTCAATAGCTGGTTCGCGCGCATGGAGCTGGAAGCGATCGAGGGCGACACCGTCAGGCTGTCGGTTCCGACCCGCTTCCTGAAGAGCTGGGTGCAATCCCACTACGCCGACCGGCTGCTCGCCTGCTGGCAGGAGGAGATGCCGACGATCACGCGGATCGAGCTCACGGTGCGGTCGGCGGTGCTCAAGCCGCTGCCGCCGAAGGCGAAGGCGCCGGAGGTTGCGCCGCCCGCCAACGACAGGCGCGAGATCAAGACCGGCATGGAGATGCCGCGCGCGGCGGCGCCGATTTCGGCCGTGCATGACGCCCTCGGCGGCTCGCCGCTCGATCCGCGCCTGAGCTTCGAGACGTTCGTCGTCGGCCGCTCCAACACGCTCGCGCACGCCGCCGCCAAGCAGGTCGCGCAGGGACGGCGCGGCGACGCCGTGATGTTCAACCCGCTTTACATCCATGCCGGCGTCGGCCTCGGCAAGACGCATCTGCTGCAGTCGCTCGCCTGGGCGGGCAACGCGACGGCCGAACGCAAGGTGCTCTATCTCACCGCCGAAAAGTTCATGTACGGCTTCGTGGCCGCCTTGCGCGCGCAAAACGCGCTCGCCTTCAAGGAGGCGCTGCGCGCGATCGACGTGCTGGTCATCGACGATCTGCAATTCCTGCAGGGCAAGACCACGCAGGCCGAGTTCTGCCACACCCTCAACGCGCTGATCGACTCCGGCCGCCAGGTCGTGATCGCCTCCGACCGGCCGCCGTCGGAGCTCGAAACGCTCGACGAGCGCGTGCGCTCGCGCCTCGCCGGCGGGCTGGTCGTCGAAATGGGCTCGCTCGGCGAGGAGCTGCGGTTCGAGATCCTCAAGGCGCGGGTCACGGCGGCGAAACTGCATCATCCCGGCTTCGACGTGCCGGCCGTCGGTGCTGATCTACATCGCCAAGACCGTCACCCATAACGGCCGCGACCTCGAAGGCGCGCTCAACCGGCTTCTTGCCCACAGCAAGCTGACCGGCCAGCCGGTCACGCTCGAAATGGCCGAGCGCGAGATCCGCGACCTGATCCGGCCGCAGGAGCCCAAGAGGATCAAGATCGAGGAAATTCAGCGCATCGTGGCGCGGCAATACAATGTGAGCCGCGCCGACCTCTTGTCGTCGCGGCGCACGGCCAACGTCGTGCGCCCGCGGCAGGTGGCGATGTATCTCGCGAAGCAGTTGACGTTGCGATCGTTGCCGGAGATCGGGCGGCGCTTCGGCGGCCGCGACCACACCACCGTGCTGCACGCGGTTCGCAAGATCGAGAACCTGGTGAACACCGACACCTCGCTGGCCGAGGAAATCGAAATCCTGAAGCGGCAGCTTCAGGACTAAATTTCTAGCAGTTCGGCGCGGCGATTGCAGCCGGGCCCGGCCATGCGCGCCGGGCCTTGATTTGCGGCCGCAAATCCGCGTGAGTATGGGCCGGCCACCCCGAGTTGCGTGGATAAGCGCCCATAAACTCTTGCGAAAAGCGCGCCCACGCGCCACTTTTGTCGTCCCTCCGAAGAGACAGTGTCACCCCCGGGGTCCGCCAATGAAGGTCACCGTCGAACGCGCATCGCTGCTGAAGTCGCTCGGGCACGTGCATCGCGTGGTCGAACGGCGCAACACCATCCCGATCCTGGCCAACGTCCTGGTCCGGGCCGAGGGTTCGAAACTGTCCTTCAAGGCCACCGACCTCGATCTCGAAATCACCGAGACCATCGCGGCCGAGGTGTCGCCCGGCGGCTCCACGACGGTGCCGGCGCACATGTTCTACGAGATCGTGCGCAAGCTGCCGGAGGGCACGCAGGTCGTGCTCGAAGGTTCCGGCGACCGCGCGGTGCTGGCGCTCAAGCGCGGGCCGCTCGCGCTTCACGCTGCAGACCCTGCCGGAAAACGATTTCCCCGATCTCGCCGCCGGCGAGATGACGCACAGCTTCACGGTCGGGGCCGCCGACCTCAAGCGCCTGATCGACAAGACCCAGTTCGCGATCTCGACCGAAGAGACGCGCTACTACCTCAACGGCATCTATCTGCATGCCGCCGGCACCGGCAAGGCGCAGACGCTGCGCGCGGTCGCGACCGACGGTCACCGCCTGGCGCAGGTCGAACTGCCGCTGCCGAAGGGCGCCGTCGGGATGCCGGGCATCATCGTCCCGCGCAAGACCGTCGGCGAGGTGCAGCGCCTGATCGAGGACAACGAGGCCGAAATCTCGATCGAGCTCTCGCAGGGCAAGATCCGGTTCACGATCGGCGACGTCGTGCTGACCTCCAAATTGATCGACGGCACCTTCCCCGACTACGCCCGCGTCATTCCGTCCGGAAACGACAAGGAGCTGGTCGTCGACAAGAAGGAGTTCGAGCAGGCGGTGGATCGCGTCTCGACCGTGTCGAGCGAGCGCGGCCGCGCGGTCAAGCTCTCGCTCAGCAGCGGGCGCCTGGTGCTGTCGGTGACCAATCCGGATTCCGGCAGCGCCACCGAGGAGATCGAGGTCGAGTACGCCGCCGATCCGCTCGATATCGGATTCAACTCGCGCTATCTGCTCGACATCGCGTCGCAGATCGAGAGCGAAGCGGCGGTGTTGAGGCTCGCCGATCCGGGCTCGCCCACGCTGATCGAGGACAAGGATTCCAAAGGCACGCTCTACGTGCTGATGCCGATGCGGGTTTGATCGCGCAGGCTGCATTCGGCCAGACGCCTAGCGGCGCCTTGCGAAGCGGCTGGATCGCTTTTGGGCGCATCCTGGTCTGGTCGATGAAATCGTCGTTGCCTGCTCCGACGGCAGCCAGACCTTCACATCCTTGGAGTCATAGTCCGGCACCGGCTCCGAAAATCCGGTCACGGCGTCGGCCCAGAACTCGACCTTCGCCATGTCCTCGCGCACGCGATCGATCGCGGCGTGGAGATGGCGCGCCACTGCATGTGCGGCGACTCCTTTCTCGCCCATCGCTTCACCACTTGACCTTCGAGCCATCGCCGGACGTTCCGTCCGACGGCGGCTCGCACTTCCTCCCACGATGGGTTAAGCACTGGGCGCCCGCTGGTTCCGGCATACCAGACGCGTGAAACTTCACGATTTCATAGGCTTGAGCTATTCGGCATTGAGTTCCCGCGGTTCCATCGGTGTGCAATCCACAAGATCGTTCATGACCGCCGCCCGCATCCGCCGCCTGACGCTGAGCAATTTCCGCAGCTATCACGCAGCGCAGATCGACGTCGGCGCGTCGCTGGTCGTGCTGGTGGGGCCGAACGGCGCCGGCAAGACCAATCTGATCGAAGCGATCTCGCTGCTTGGCGCCCGGGGCGCGGACTGCGCCGCGCGACGCTCGACGAACTGGCGTTCGCCGAGGGCGACGGCTCCTGGGCGCTGGCATGCGATGTCGAAGGCGCGCTGGGCCTGGCGTCGCTCGGAACCGGCATCGAAGCGCCGGCGGGCGACGCCGCGGCGACCACGCGCAAGTGCCGCATCGACCGCGAGCCGGTTCCCTCCGCGACCGCCTTCGCCGATCACCTGCGGGTGATCTGGCTGGTTCCCGCGATGGACATGCTGTTCAACGGCCCGGCGTCGGAACGCCGGCGGTTCCTCGACCGGCTGGTGCTGGCGGTCGACGCCGATCATTCCGGCCGCGTGTCGGCGCTGGAACGGTCGCTGCGCTCGCGCAACCGGCTCCTGGAAGAGCCGCGGCCCGATCCGCATTGGCTCGACGCGATCGAGCACGAGACCGCGGAGCTTGCGGTCGCGGTGGCGGCGCAGCGCGCCGAGACGGTGGCGCGCCTGCAGGCGGCGCTGGCCGCGCGCCGCGACCCCGCCTCGTCGTTTCCCGCCGCCGAGATCGCGCTCGACGGCTGGATGGAGAAGCTCGTTCCCAGCCATCCCGCCGCCGAGATCGAGGACCGCTATCGCACGCGTCCTGAAGGACAATCGCGCCCGCGACGCCGCCGCCGGGCGCACGCTCGACGGCCCCCACCTCACCGATCTCGTCGGTGGTCCATGCCGCCAAGAACATCCCGGCGTCCGATGCCTCGACCGGCGAGCAGAAGGCGCTGCTGATCGGCCTCGTGCTGGCGCATGCCGGATTGCTCGCCGAGATGTCGGGATTTGCGCCGCTGCTCCTGCTCGACGAGGTCGTCGCCCATCTCGATCCGGGGCGGCGCGCCGCGCTCTATCGCGAGCTCGAAAAGCTCGGCGCGCAGGTCTGGATGACCGGCGCCGACCCCGCCGCATTCGCGGAGATCGAGCAGCGCGCGCAGGTGTTCCAGGTCGCGCCCGGCAGCGTCGCGCCGCGATCCTGATCGCGCGTCGGACTCGTACCGGCTCCAGATCGCCGGATTGCGGCATCGGCGGCCCGGTCCACATCAGCAGTCCTTCGCCCGGCCTTAGGATTCGCAGCCTTTTTTGCGACCCTTTCCGGACCCGATTTTTCTGGCCCGGCCGACCTTTAAATTTGTCGACGAATCAATATATTAGCGGCAGTCAAATGGGCCTGTACGGCCCCCCCTTTTCGTGTCACACCAAACCTTGATTCTACGTGCTTTTTCGAGCGCGATTCGAAAGTCCTGCTCATGGCTGAAGTTGCCCGCCAGACGGCTCCAGCTTCGTCCGACTACGATGCGGAATCGATCAAGGTCCTGAAGGGCCTCGACGCCGTCCGCAAGCGGCCGGGCATGTATATCGGCGACACCGATGACGGCTCCGGCCTGCACCACATGGTCTACGAGGTCGTCGACAACGCCATCGACGAGGCGCTCGCCGGCCACGCCACCGAAGTGACCGTCACGCTCAATCCGGACGGCTCCTTCACCGTCCGCGACAACGGACGCGGCATCCCGACCGACATCCACAAGGGCGAAGGCGTATCGGCGGCCGAGGTCATCATGACCCAACTCCATGCCGGCGGGAAATTCGACCAGAACTCCTACAAGGTGTCCGGCGGACTGCACGGCGTCGGCGTGTCGGTGGTGAACGCGCTGTCGACCTGGCTCAAGCTCACGATCTGGCGCGACGGCAAGGAACACTACATCGAATTCCGCGACGGCGAGGCGGTTGCCCCGCTGGCGGTCGCGGGCGACGCCGGCGGCAAGCGCGGCACCGAGGTGACGTTCCAGCCGTCGACGAAGACCTTCACCAAGATCGAGTTCGACTTCGCGACGCTGGAGCACCGGCTGCGCGAGCTCGCCTTCCTCAATTCCGGCGTGACGATCGCGCTGTCCGACATGCGCCACGCGGTCGAGAAGCGCGAGGAGATGCGCTACGAGGGCGGCGTCGAGGAGTTCGTCAGATATCTCGACCGCAACAAGAACGCGCTGGTGCCGAAACCGATCATGATCAAGGCCGAGCGCGAGGGCGTCACGGTCGAATGCGCGCTGTGGTGGAACGACAGCTACCACGAGAACGTGCTGTGCTTCACCAACAACATCCCGCAGCGCGACGGCGGCACCCATCTCGCCGGCTTCCGCGGCGCGCTCACGCGCCAGGTCACCGGCTATGCCGAAAAGGGCGGCGTGGCGCAGAAGGAGAAGGTGGCGCTCACCGGCGACGACTGCCGCGAAGGCCTGACCGCCGTGCTCTCGTGCAAGGTGCCCGACCCGAAATTCTCCTCCCAGACCAAGGACAAGCTGGTCTCGTCGGAGGTGCGGCCGGTGGTCGAAGGCGTGATCAACGACGCACTGAACGCGTGGTTCGAGGAGAACCCGCAGCAGGCCAAGATCATCGTCGGCAAGGTGGTGGAAGCCGCCGCCGCGCGCGAAGCCGCGCGCAAGGCGCGCGAGCTGACGCGCCGCAAGGGTGCGCTCGACATCTCCTCGCTGCCCGGCAAGCTCGCCGACTGCCAGGAGCGCGATCCGGCGAAGTCGGAACTGTTCATCGTCGAGGGCGATTCCGCCGGCGGCTCCGCCAAGCAGGGCCGCAACCGCGAATTCCAGGCGGTGCTGCCGCTGCGCGGCAAGATCCTCAACGTCGAGCGCGCCCGCTTCGACAAGATGCTCTCATCGGAGCAGATCGGCACGCTGATCACGGCGCTGGGCACCGGCATCGGCACCGACGAGTTCAACGTCGACAAGCTGCGCTACCACAAGATCATCGTCATGACCGACGCCGACGTCGACGGCGCCCATATCCGCACCTTGCTGCTGACGTTCTTCTATCGCCAGATGGCGCAGCTGATCGAGCGCGGCTTCCTCTACATCGCGCAGCCGCCGCTCTACAAAGTGTCGCGCGGCAAGTCCGAGCAATACCTCAAGGACGAGCGCGCGCTCGAGGACTTCCTGATCGGCACCGGCATCGAGGACGGGGTGTTCCACCTCGCCACCGGCGAGGACCGGGCCGGCCGCGACCTGCGGACCCTGGTCGAGCAGGCGCGCACCATCCGCAACGTCCTGCACGGACTGCACAGCCGCTACAACCGCACCGTGGTCGAGCAGGCCGCCATTCTCGGCGTGCTCAATTCCGGCATCTTCGGCGACTTCGAAAAGGCGACGGCGGCCGCGCCCTATATCGCCAAGCGGCTCGATGCGCTGGCCGAGGAAACCGAGCGTGGCTGGCAAGGCAATTTCACCGAGGGCGAAGGCTTCCTGTTCGAGCGCACGGTGCGCGGCGTCAAAGAGGTCGCGATCATCGATCAGGCGCTGCTCGGCTCGGCCGATGCCCGCAAGCTCGACGAATTCGCCATATCGCTGCAGCAGGTCTATCCCGCGGCCGGGCATGTTCCGCCGCAAGGACGAGGAGACGCCGATCCACGGGCCGGTCAGCCTGTTCGAGGCGGTCATGGCGGCCGGCCGCAAGGGCATTTCGCTGCAGCGCTACAAAGGCCTGGGCGAGATGAACCCCGACCAGCTCTGGGAGACCACGCTCGACACCAATGCGCGTTCGCTGCTGCAGGTCACCGTCAAGGAGATCGACGAGGCGAACACGCTGTTCGACGAGCTGATGGGCGACAACGTCCAGCCGCGCCGCATCTTCATCGAGCAGAACGCGCTCACCGCCAGCGTGGACGCGTAGCGCTGGCGCTGTTCACCGGGACCATCAATTCTGTCCTGCGATCGCCGCCCTGAGCGTGGTCAGCACACCGGGCTGCACGTCGGCCAGCGAGCGGAACACGCCACGGCCGCGCTCCACGTCGATATAGGTGTAGGGCATGCCGTAGCGCTTGGTGGATTCCTCGATGAACTCGGGATCGTTCGACGCCACATCATAGGCCTTGCGCAGGATCGCAAGCGGTTGGGACGGCGTCGCCGGCGGCGCGAGGCCCACGAAAGTGAGTTCGCCGGTCTGGTTGGTGAGCCAGTTCAGCGCCTCCCACATCGCGCCGGACGGCATCCGGCCGCGCACCTCTTTGTAGAGATCGGGGAAGGCCGGCATCTCGGTGATGAATTTGCTGGTCTCATAGCGGCCGTTGGCATCGACCGGGACGAGGTAGGCGATACCGATTCCGTCGCCGGATTTCACGAAGGCGGCGTTGCGGCCGCGAAAGGTCGTGATGCTGGTCGAGTGCACGTTGACCTCGCCGCGTTGCAGGGCCAGGAACACATCATTGCCGCCGCGATAGCCGACGACCAGCTTGTGCTTGATGTCGAGCGCGCGCAGCGCAAGATGCGGGAGCAGCCCGGAAATGTCGGTGCTGTTGAGCGCACCCAGAACCACGGTCTCCGCCTTTGCGATATCCGCCGGCGATTTGATCCCGCCTGGGATCGCATCTCGCCGCCCATAGAGCACCCGGATGTCGCCGGTGCCGCCGAGGAACTCGAATTTCTCGTAGCGCGCCCGCAAGCCCTGATCGCCCAGCGCTTGCGCCAGCGGGTCCCAGGGGCCGTAAAGGATGGTCAACCCGTCGGGCGCGGCGCGTTCGAAGACGTGGTTGGTCGCGGTCTTGCCGCCGGCGCCCGGCATGTTCTGGATGATGATCGTCGGGTTGCCGGGAATATGCTTGCGCAGATACCCGGAGAACGTGCGTGCGAACGTATCGACCGTGCCACCGGCTTCCAGCCCGACAATCACCCGCAGCGTCTTCCCAGCGTAATAGTCTGGCTGCGCGGTTGCCGGCCGGCTGATCGCCGCGAGCGCGATCCCACCGGCGACGGCTGCCAAGGTCCGCTTCATCGCTTCCTCCCGATCGCGGGTTATGTCGCCCCATTAGCACTCCCGTGACCGCCTGTCTTGGCGTGCTGTCTTGGCGCGGCGTTGATCGGGCATTTTCATCTTCCCGGATATTCGGATAGCGTTCCGGCGTATGGCGGCCGCTGGACGGCCGCGCGAGGGAGCGCCCGGTGAACAAGCCCTTGAGCAATCGCGACGCCATGGTGGTCGAGGCGCTTGGCGACCTCCGCAAGTGCCTGGAGTTCGCGGAGGAGATCGGCGACCTCGAGTATGTCGATGGCGCCGACCCGGAGCTCGAGATCGGTGCGCTCTATGAACTCAGCCTGCAACGGGACCATCCCCCGGTCCTGGTGTTCCGCAACATCAAGGGCTTTCCGAGCGGCCACCGTATCGCGATGAACGTCCGGTCCTCGAAGGTGTTCGACGGCGGCGAGCAGGGCCTCGAACTCGTGCAACGTTACCGTCGACAGCGCCGCAGCAAGGCGGCGCCGATTCCGCCGGTGGTCGTCGCCAAGGGGCCGGTGCTGGAGAACGTCCTGGAGGGCGCGGATGCCAGCACCCTCGCCTTCCCGGCGCCGAGGTGGCACGAAGGCGATGGCGGCCGCTACATCGGCACCGAATGCATCGTCATCACGCGCGACCCCGACAATGGTTGGGTCAATCTCGGCACCTACCGTGTCCAGGTGCAGGACAAGGACACGCTCAGCGTCTTCATCGAGCACGGCAAGCACGGCGACGTGATCCGCAGAAAATACTGGGCGCGCGGCCAGCATTGCCCGATGGCGATCAGCGTCGGCCAGTCGCCGGTGCTCGGCGCGCTCGGCGCGGCCACGCCCGGCCCCAACGTGTCGGAATACGATATCGCCGGCAGCCGGCTCGGCCGTCCGATCGAGGTGATCAACGGCCGGCATACCGGGTTGCCGTTCCCCGCCGATGCGGAGCTGGTGTTCGAGGGTTTCATGCCGCCGCCGGAAGAACTGTCGGCGCCGGAAGGTCCGTTCGGCGAGTGGCCGGGTTACTACGCCTCCAGCTCGCGCGCCGAGCCGGTGCTGAAGGTGAAGGCGATCTATCACCGCCACGATCCGATCATCGTCGGCGCGCCGCCGGTGAAGCCGACGCTGCCGGCGCTCCAGGGCGGCGCGATCGGCTCTGCGCCGATCCGCGCAGCCGCGCTGTGGGACGATCTTGAGGCGGCCGGCGTGCCCGGCATCAAGGGCGTCTGGAAGATGGCCGGCGGCGGGCCGCGCTTCATCAACGTCATCGCGATCGAGCAGCAGCACGCCGGTCACGCCAAGATGGCGGGCCTGGTTGCCGCCGGCTGTGGATCGAACGCCTATCTCGGTCGCATCGTGATCGTCGTCGACGACGACATCGACGTCACCAACAGCGCGGAAGTGATGTGGGCTCTGGCGACGCGCTGGGATCCCAAGACCGCGACCGACATCATCGACGGCTGCTGGACCGGCCATATCGATCCGACCTTGCCGCCGGAGCATCGCGACGTGAGCTCGCCGGTCAACAGCCGCATCATCATCTATGCGGTGCGTCCGTTCCATTGGAAGGACGACTTCCCGAAAGTGAACGCGGTGCCGCCGGACTACGCCGAGAGCGTGCGGGCGAAATGGGCCGGCAAGCTGCGCTTCCTCGACCGGTGAGGTGGCATGAAGACGTCGGTCATCATTGTCGGCGCCGGGCCGGTCGGACTCGGGCTCGCCTGCGACCTCGGCCAGCGCGGCGTCGATTGCGTGCTGATCGAGAAACGCGACGGCGCCATCACCGTGCCCAAGCAGAGCATGGTGAGCGCGCGCAACATGGAGTTCTGCCGCCGCTGGGGCGTGGCGAAGACGGTGCGCACCGCGGTCTGGCCCGAGAGCTATTCGCGCGACTTCGTCTATCTCGACAGCATGCGCGGGAAGGAGCTGCTGCGGTTCAAGGTGCCGTCCTATGCGGAACGCGACAAGCGCGACTTCACCCCGGAGACGGCGTGCCCCTGCCCGCAAATCTATTTCGATCCGATCCTCGGCAGTCACGCCCGGACGCTTGCAAGCGTGACGCTGAGCTACAACACCCGGCTGGACAGTTTTCGCCAGGACACGGACGGGGTGACCGCGCAAGTCACCGATATGGCAACGGGCGCGGCCAGGACGCTGCGTGCGCAGTATCTCGTCGGCTGCGACGGGCCGTCCGGCATTGTGCGTGATGCACTCGGCATCGGCATCGAAGGAGCTGGCGCCATCGCGCACAGCGTCAATCTGTTCTTCCGCTCCGCCGACCTGTCCACGTCACATGACAAGGGATGGGCGCGCTTCTACCGCGTGATCGACGAGACCGGCTGCTGGGCGGAGCTGATCCCGATCGACGGCAGGGAGCTGTGGCGGCTGACGGTGTTCGACGAACCGCTGAGCAAGGCGGACCCCGATTTCCTTCTGCGCAAGCTCGCCGGCGGCCTGTTCGCCTACGACATGCTGTCGGTATCGCCCTGGGAGCGGCGCGACTACGTCGCGAGGAGCTACCGACAGGGCCGCGTCTTCATCGCCGGCGACGCTGCGCATGAATGCTCGCCGACCGGCGGCATCGGCATGCACACGGGGCTTGAGGAAGCCGTCAATCTCGGCTGGAAGCTCGCCGCCACGGCCGAAGGCTGGGGCGCCCCGGCACTGCTCGCGTCCTACGAGATCGAGCGGCGGCCGATCGCGGTGCGCAATGTCGCCCTCGCGACGCGGTCCTACAATGCCATTGCCGCCATTCCCGGCTGGCGCGCAGGCATGACGGATTGGAAGGCCGATCCCGCCTGGCTTTCGGTCCCCGAGCACATCAAGCTGCAATACGGCTATGACGGCTCGCCGATCTGCGTGCCGGACGGCACGGCGCCCGTTGCGATAGACCCGGCGTGCTTCGTGCCGTCGACCCGGCCGGGCACGCGCGCCCCGCACGCCTGGCTCGACGATGACCGCTCGACCCTCGACCTGTTCGGCGACGGCTTCGTGCTGCTGCGGCTCGGCGCCAACCCGCCCGACCCGACGCGTCTTCTCGACGCCGCGACCGCGCGCGGCGTGCCGATGCGCGACGTCCCCCTGACCGATCCGGACGTCGCTGCGCTTTACGAGACCCGCTTGGTGCTGGTCCGGCCGGACGGCCACGTCGCCTGGCGCGGCAATGAGACCCCCGCGGACGCCTCGGACATCGTCGACCGCATCCGCGGTGCCACCGCCCTCGAAACCGTCGTGCCGGACCGGCCCCGCGAGGCGGACGCACAGCGCGCGCATTTGCTATAGTGGCCGGAACGTCCCTGGAGACCACCATGACCGCAACAGACACGCCGCTGGCACCATCGTCCGGCGGCCGGGCCTACGAGGACATCCGCAAGGCCTGGAAGGCCGCGAACCTCTCACCGCTGTGGGAGAGCCAGATCGCGCACAAGGTCCGCGAAGGCGGCCCGGCGCCGAACCACTGGCGGTGGAAGCAAATCCGGCCGCTGGTCGACGACGCGATGAAAGTCGCGAGCCCGGCCGCGATCGAGCGGCGGGTGCTGACCTTCACCGACCCAGACCCCGCCGCCGGAACCGGCAGCACCACGACCAATCTTACGACTGCCCTGCAAATCCTTCTCCCCGGCGAGAAAGCGCGGCCGCACCGCCACACCATGAACGCGCTGCGCTTCGTGATCGAAGGCAACGGCGCCTCGACCATTGTCGACGGCAAGGACTGCCCGATGGAAGAAGGCGACCTCGTCATCACGCCGGGCTGGACCTGGCACGAGCATGTGCACCGCGGCAGCGCGCCGATCATCTGGCTCGATGCGCTCGATGCCCCGCTGCACCGCTACCTCGGCACCGACCGGTTTGAGCCGGGACCGGTGCACGACCTGCCGAACGCGCCCGACGACGCCGCTTTCGCTGTGCCCAACATCGTGCCGGAACTGAGCGAGGGCGCGACGCCGTTCTCGCCGGTCTTCCGCTATCCGTGGAAGGATGCGCGCAACGCGGTGCGCGCCGCACCGACCTGGAAGGACGGATCGCGCCGCGTGCGCTACATCAATCCGATCACCGGCGGTTCGACCATGCCGCTGATGGATTGCTATCTCATCCAGATCGACAAGGGCACCGAGACCGTGCGCTTCCGCACCACCAGCAACGCGGTGTGCCTGGTCTGCGAGGGCCGCGGCACCACCCGTGTCGGCGAGGACACGCTGAGCTGGGAAACCCATGACGTGTTCAGCCTGCCGCATGGCAACTGGATCACTCACAAGGCCGACGAGACGTCGACGCTGTTCCTGGTCACCGACCGCGATGCCTTGCGCCGGCTCGACCTCCTTAAGGAGCAGTACGGGAACGAGTTCTGAGATGGCAGGCGAAACCAAGACAAGGCGCGGCGGGCCCGAGCGCAAGGCCAAGCTGGCGCAGAAGAACTACTGGGACGACCTGCAGGCGATCCGCGACGAGCAGCGCGAGCAGATCCGCACCGGCATCCAGGTGGTCAAGGAATCCGAGCTGCCATTGGAGAGCAACCGGCAGGGCCTGATGCGCTGGTACATGCATCCGTCCATCAAGGACACGGCGCTGTCGACCATGATCTTCTACCAGCAGGAAATTCCGCCCGGCAGCCGCTCCGGCCGCATCAAGTTCCAGGGCGGCCAGGTGATCATGATCCTGGAGGGCAAGGGCTACACCATCGTCGACGGTGTGAAGCATTCCTGGGAAGCCGGCGACGTGCTGAACCTGCCGCTGCGCCCGCGCGGCATCATCGTGCAGCACTTCAACACCGACCCCGATGTCACGGTGAAATTCGTCGCCACCGAGCCGAACTGGACCGACTGCACGTTCGTCGACCGTGGCTCGGGCTTCGAACAACTGGAGGACGCGCCGGAATACCGGCGCTAGACGATGGACGACCGCACGCACCATCACGGCGCTCATAGCCACGGCGGCCGCGTTCACGTTCACGCCAGCGTCGATCACCTCGCGAGCGACACCGGGCAAAGCGCGCGGCTGGCGATCCGCCTGGACGGTGCGTTGATGGAGACGCTGGGGGTCACCGCCGACGCCGTCGTGCGGGTGGCGACCGACCGCGGGCGCAGCATCCTGGTGCGGCTCGATCCGCCCGCGGAGGCCGACCGCGGCGCCGGCACCGTGCGCCTCGACCGTTTCGTGCGCCAGGCGCTCAAGGCGCACCTCAACGAAACCATCGACATCGAGACGGCGGAGATCGGCCCGGCCCGGCGCGTCGAGCTCAACCCCGCGGTCGACGTCTCGATGGCGCATGACCTCGTGCCGCACATCAAGCAGGTGCTGTGCGAGGCGCGGACGCCGGTCAGCATCGGCGCGGTGCTTTACGTTCCGTTCCCGAAATCGCACGCCGGGACGACCTACGACGTCCAGCAGGTCGCCGACGGCCCCGGCTATGTCGACGAGACCACCGAGATCGTCCTGCAGTATCACGACGCCCACGTGCCGGACGGCGCGTTCGACGTCACCTTCGAGGACGTCGGCGGGCTGAACAAGCAAATCAAGCTGATCCGCGAACTGGTACAGCTTCCGCTCTCGCACCCGCAGGTCTACCGCCACCTCGGCATCAATCCGCCGCGCGGCGTGATCCTCTACGGGCCGCCGGGCGCCGGCAAATCGCATCTCGCACGCGCGGTCGCCAACGAAGTCGACGCGCGCTTCTACTACATCAACGGCCCCGACGTGATCGGCACCTATACCGGCGAGACCGAAGCCAATCTGCGCCGCATGTTCAACGAGGCCGGCCATCACGCGCCGTCGATCATCTTCATCGACGAGCTCGACGCCATGGCGCCCAAGCGTGGCGAAACCGGCGCGCATGCCGACACCCGCACGGTGACGCAATTGCTGGCGCTGATGGACGGCCTCAAGCGGGTCAATTCCGTCATCGTCATCGGCACCACCAACCGCATCGACGCCGTCGATCCGGCGTTCCGCCGGCCCGGCCGCTTCGACCGCGAGATTTTCATCGGGCCGCCCGACGTCGCCGGCCGGCGCGAAATCCTCGAGATCCACACCCGGGAAATGCCGCTCTCGGACGACGCCCAGAGCTATCTCGACGAGATCGCCAAACGCACCCACGGCTTCCTCGGCGCCGACTTGATGGAATTGTGCCGCGACGCCGGCCTCTCCCGGCTTCGCCGCAGCGCCGGCAACCTCTCGGATCATCGGGCCGCGTTCCGCATTCCGCTCGAGGATTTGCGCGTCGAGCGCGAGGATTTCGAGCTGGCGCTGTCGCAAATCCGTCCCTCCGCGTTGCGCGAAACATTGATCAGCGTGCCGGACGTCTCATGGAGCGACATCGGCGGGCTCGATCCGGTGAAACGCCGGCTGCAGGAAACGGTCGAGCTGCCGCTGCGCAATCCGCAACTCCTGACCGCGAGCGGCCTGCCGCCCCATGTCGGCATCCTGCTCTATGGGCCGCCCGGCACCGGCAAGACGCTGCTCGCCAAAGCGCTCGCCAACGAATGCGGCGTCAACTTCATCTCGGTGGACGGACCGGAAATCTTCACCAAGTGGCTCGGCGAATCCGAGGAAGGCGTGCGCCAGATTTTCCGGATCGCGCGCCAGGTGGCGCCGACCGTGGTCTTCTTCGACCAGCTAGAAGCGATCGCGCCGATCCGCGGCGCGCATGCCGGCTCGATGACCACCGACCGCGTGGTCAGCCAGCTCCTGGCCGAGCTCGATGGCGTCGAGCAGCTGTCGCGCGTGATCGTGCTCGGCGCCACCAACCGCATCGACCTGATCGATCCCTCGATCCTGCGTCCGGGCCGCTTCGGCGTGCATATCCCGGTCGGGCTGCCGGACGCGGGGGAGCGCAAGGAGATTCTCCAGATTTGCCTGCGCACGCGCGGGACCGGCGACACCGCGGCGATCGAGGAGATCGTCGCCGCCGTCGTGCCGCTGACCGAGGGCTATTCGGGCGCCACGCTGAGGCAGCTCTGCGACGACGCCAAGCGCGCGGCGATCAAGCGCACCAATTTCTCCAAGGTCGCCGCGCCGACCGTCGCCGACATGCGCGAAGCGATCGAAGCGGAACGCGCCGAGAAGAAACATGGAGAGAAAAATGGCTGAGATCGAACGCACGCGCGAGCGCGAGCGCCCGCCGCTCTCCGACAACCCCTATGAGAAGGTCATGCGCCAGCGGGCGGCGATGCTCGAGCGCAACAAGACCGGTCCGATCGTCGTGCGCAAGGCGGAGCGCCCGATGCAGCAGGCGCGGCAGGGCAAGCTCCGCTACTACCTCGAGCCTCTCACCTATCCGGAGACGCCGCTGCAGATGTGGCGCGTGTTCACCCACGAGATCCGCACCAAGTCCGGCAAGCACCGCCACCAGGGCGGACTGGTGATCTACGTGCTGGAGGGCAAGGGCTATTCCATCGTCGAGGGCGAGCGGCTCGACTGGGAGAAAGGCGACCTCGTGCTGCTGCCGCTGCACCCGAACGAGGTCGAGCACCAGCATTTCAATCTCGATCCGGACAAGCCTGCGGTCTGGTGCGCCTTCATCCACCTGCCGATCCAGGAATACCTGGCGTCGGACCTGCAGCAGATGGAAAACTCCCCGGATTTCAAAGGATAGCGGTCTCTCCGTTGTCATTCCGGAAGCTGCGAAGCAGCTGTCCGGAATCCATGATCCGATCCTCATTGATATTGAATAATCGGGATTATGGATTCCGGGCTCCTCGCTGCGCTCGGCCCCGGAATGACCGAAAGTGTCTCGACTTCATCATCGATTGATCCGACAATTCCTTCCAAGCGCAAGCGGATGCCTCGTCGCGAAGCACCGACTTGATGCGCACAAGGGAGGGACTTCCATGGATCGGCGCGACTTCTTGCTGTCCAGCACGCTTGCGGCCGCCACCGCAGCATCCGTCACCTCGAGCCGCCAGGTGATCGCGCAGACCCGGATCGAGACCGAGCCGGGCGTGAACATGGAGCGGCCGAACGTTCCTTATGAGGGCAGCAAGCTGAACCGCAAGCTTGAGATCGTGAACCTGTTCGATCTCGAATCGAGGCGCAGAAGATCCTGCCTCCGGGCGGCTTCGGCTACATCTCCGGCGGCTCCGGCGCCAACTGGACCCGGCGCGAGAACACCGAAGCGTTCAGCCGCGTGCAAATCGAGCCGCAGGCACTGAGCGGTGTCGCCAAAGTCGATCTCGCCACCGAGGTTCTCGGATCGAAGCTGTCGATGCCGATCTTCATCCCGCCCATGGGCAGCCATGGGCGCGCCCACGTCGAGAAGGAGGCCGCGACCTCGAAGGGCGCGGCCGCGGTCGGCACCTTGATGACGACCTCGACCGTGTCGAACCTGAGCCTGGAAGAGATCGCATCGCACAATCCCGGGCCGAAATGGTTCCAGCTCTACGTGCCGACCGACCGCGGCTATACCCGCGAGCTCCTGCAGCGCGCCAAGGCCGCCGGCTATTCCGCGATCGCGCCGACGGTCGACAATGTCTGGTCCTATCCGCGCGAGGAAAACATCCGCAGCGGGTTCGTGACGCCGGCGACGCTCGGCCTGGGCAACCTGCCTCGCGGAGTGGACTTCGCCACAGGGTCGAAAATAATTCGCGCCCGCAAGCGCGACCTCAATTGGGCGGACCTGGAGTGGATCAAGCAGGAGGCCGGCCTGCCGGTCATGCCCAAGGGCGTGCAGTCCGCGAAGGCGGCAGCGATGGCGGTGAAGGTCGGGCTGGACGGGGTCTGGGTCTCCAACCACGGCGGCCGCGCCTTCGACGGTGTGCAGGCGACCATCACCGTGCTGCCGCGCATCGCGCAGGCGGTGGACGGTCGAATTCCGATCGTCTTCGACTCCGGCGTGCGGCGCGCCGATCACGTGTTCAAGGCGCTGGCGCTCGGCGCCACCGTGGTCGGCATGGGCCGGCCGATCATGTATGGCCTGGCGCTCGGCGGCGCGCTCGGCGTGCAGAGCGTGCTCGAGCACGTGCGCGACAACCTCACGATCATCATGCGGCTCGCCGGCACCAGGAACGTGAAGGAGATCACGCGCGACTGCATCGCGCCGCCGGTGGTTGCGTAGGCGCATATCCAACAAGCAGCGTTATGGCCGGGACTATCCCGGCCGTAGACTCTATTGCGCTACTCAGGCTTCTTTAGACCCCGAAAGTAGTAGTAAGGATCCGGGAACGTATCCCTGGGAAGGTCCGGGACGGCAATCCAAGGAATACTCTTCGGAAGCGCGCCATCTGCTTCCACGAACTCCTTGATGGCGTCCCACGCCCTTTCAAAGGGAATGAACAAGCCAACCGGCATGACGCTGTCTTGCTTGGTCTCGACATAGTCGCGCAGCCGACTGAGATCACCGCGCGAGTAATGACCAATTCCGTTCGGGCCAAGTTTCTGATGGCAGAGCAACACGCCATGTTTCGAGATTGCCCACAATCGTGAGCATAATGTCTATCCGTCCGTTCCACTGAGGCAGGTGTTCAGTTCCTTCTAGACCATCAACATTCAAGCTCCAGCTGTCGTTGTCACCATCGAACGCCGCTTGTCGTCCGGCAGGCGTCAAAAAATAAGGCGCCAACCACCGCTGGTCCGGCCAATCTGGCCCAATATACGTACCGAAATACGTGTGCTTTTTCATTCGTAGCCCCTCAAGTCACCCCATTTTCCGTCTCGCATGGTTCTCGTTTCACCTCGCGGCCCAATAAACGTCACCGTAGGGTTGCCGATCTCCAGACCCACCTTGGGTAAGATTATCGGGCAGCTCGGGCACATAGCTCTATCGGTGACGACTTCGAGCGTCCGACCTGCCAAAGAACCACCGTGCTCTCTGGCAGCGCGGAGGAGGACGTTGGCTTCTGCGTGGTAGAGCCCATCCATTGGAGCCTCACCGATATTGCCCCGAACAAGCTCCGGATATTTATTTAACAGAACTTCTCGCAAGGCGTCGGCTTCGGCCTGATCACGCGACGTGTACAGAGGCAATCGAGAATTTGAACCGAAGAAAATCCTGCCATCAAATTCGAGCATCGAGACGGTGCCTCTAGGCCGCCCGAAAAGATCGTAGAGCATATTGTCCGACCGAAGCGTTTCGATCGATTCGCAAAGCCCTTCGCAGCACCATATAGATCCGCCCTCCAAGCGGACCGATCGGCGGAAGCTCGCGGGTGGCCGCAAATTGTGCGCCAATCAGCGGGTGGTCAGTCCACCGATCGTCGTCTGTCCATTGGCCGCCGTCGGGATGGCCAGCAGGCACGCGTGGCTGGTTGGGGTCGTAGCCGCTTCGAAGTGGACCTTGGACACCAAGGTGTGGCGGTTCGCCGACGCGCCCGCCGCGCATGAGTTCGTCAGGCGTGAGCCGATCGAGATGGGTTTGGATAACTCTTGCCCTGAATTTCCATTGCTGCGGCGTGAGATTGGACGTTCTTGCAAAAGGATCGATCATCAATCGCGGCCTTCAAGGATAATGTGACTATCATCCTAGGCCACTTTGAAAGCGATTGCAAGAATTGTTTCCTAGAACAGCTGCTAGCAAGCGCAAGCAAAATTGCTGCGCTATGCGCGCATCGCACTCAGCTCCTCGGATGTTTGACGGCGGGACTACCGCTCCGTTCGCCCAGCTCGAGGCCTGGCGGCGCGCCTGCGTCGATGCGGCGCCAGTAGCCCTGCCAGTCGTCGGTCGGCCCGATGCCGTCGATCGCCGCCGGCCCGGTGAGCTTCGGCGCCGTGACGGCGTCGAGCACCATCAGCGGCGTGCCGCCGTTGGCCGCCTCGTCGATCGCGCGGCGCAGGATGCGCCGGTAGGCGCTGATCCCCTTGTCCGATTGCCCGAGATGCTCGTTGGTGCGGTCCTGGATCGCGCCCATGGATTCGCAGGCCCACTGGTCGTGGACGTTGATGTCGGCGCCCATGCCGGTATAGGTCTCGTGCTCCTGCTCATGCGGATCGAAGCCGTAATTGTTGCTCTTGTTCTTGCGCGGGACGTAGTCGGGCAATTCGTAGAGCGCGAGGCGCTGGCGCCGCATCTCGTCCTTGTCCACGGGACCGCCGAAGCTCGTGAAGATCGCGTACCAGTAGTGCGTCAAGTCGTCGGTCGGCACGTGCCACTGGGTGATCGTCATCTCGCGGCTGAGCGGAATGTGGAACGCGTGCGGGAAGAGGAGATTGGTCACGCGGATGTGGGTCGAGGCGTCGCTCAGGCGCCGCGTGGTCAGGATGCGCAGGCCGTAGTCGGTCGGCTCGACGTCGATCTGCGGACGGGTGTGTTCGCGCACGATCTGCGTGATCGGCATCTCGGAATCGGCCGACTTGTCGCGGAACAGCCGTCCGTAGGTGTCGCCGGACTGGTCGTCATTAAAAAAGCGATGCAGGAACGAGGTGTGCGCCGGATCGATGCCGACTTCGAGCGACTGCAGCCAGTTGCAGTCGATGAAACCCTTGAATGCGAAGGTGTGCGTGGCGGGCGCGACGAAGCAGTCGAAATGCGGGAACGGCGGCGGCTCGCCCGGTCCCAGATAGGCGAACAGGATGCCGCTCTTCTCCACCACCGGATAGGCCTTCTGGCGGATTCCCTCACACATGCGGCTGCCTTCCGGCTCCGCCGGCGTCTCCAGGCAGCGGCCGCCGACATCGAACAGCCAGCCATGGAAGGCGCAGCGCAGGCCGCCGTTCTCAAGCCGGCCGTAGGCGAGATCGGTGCCGCGATGCGGACAGGAGCGGCCGATGAGGCCATAGCGCCCCTCACCGTCCTTGAAGATGACGAGGTCCTCGCCGAGAAGCCGCACCGGCTTGACCGGCCGGTTGCCGCCGAGCTCGTCCACCAGCGCCGCCGGTTGCCAGTAGCGCCGCATCAGCGCGCCCGCGGGCGTGCCGGGGCCGATGCGGGTGATGAGATCGTTTTGTTCCCTGCTCAGCATGTCGATTTCGCCGGTGACGACTGGTCCCTTATACGACCGCCGACCAGCCGGTTCCACCGGTCCGGAACCCCGGCAGTGGCGCCCGCGTTGTCCCGGACGTGACAGCAAGGAGCCGGTCGATGCACAAAGAAAAAGGAAGAACGGTCGAATCTCCGGTCGAGGCCCGACAGGGATTTCTCGACCGGCCGGTGCTGGCGGTGCTGGTCGTCAGCCTGACGCTGGTGCTCATCCTCTACGGCTTCATCTATTTCGGATTTTTCGGCACCTCCTGACCGGAAGCTCAGCGCCCGGGCAGGACCAGCACCTTCGGCGTCGCCGGCAACGTCGTCTTGGCGATGACGGTCGATGCGACCGGAGCCGTCTCGATATCCCACTTCAGCTCGCGTCCGCGATCCAGGAATCGATTAAGGGTGTAGAGGCTGAAGAAGTGCATCGGAATGATCAGCGGCGCCTTCAGCGCCTGCAGCACCTCCACCATCCCGTCGGAATCGAGCGTCATCGAGCCGTCCACCGGCGCGAACACGACGTCGAGGCGGCCGATCTCGTCGAGCTGCTGCTGATTGAGCGTGTGATGCAGATGGCCGAGATGGCCGATGCAGAGCTGGGCAACCTCGAAGATGAAGATCGAGTTGCCGTGGCGTTCGGTGCCGCCGTCGATCCAGTTGCGGATATTGGTCGGCACGTTGCGCACGCGCACGTCGTGCACCGACAGGTCGTAACGCGCCGGGCTGGTCCGGGCTCGCGCCCCAGCCGCGCAGGACGTGCGGAATGCGCGGATCGGGGCGGTCGGTGTAATGCGTCGTGTGGGCGTGATTCATGGTGGCGATGTCGGGCAACGCCGTCGATTTGACATAGTCGTTGTAGTCGGTGGCGATACGCACGCCCTGCGGGCTCTCGATCAGGAAGGTCGAGTGACCCACGTAATTCACGCGGATCTGGTCGGCGTTGAGCGCAAGCCGCAGTGACGCCGGCGTCACAGGCGGGCGCTGCGAGGCGATGAGGCCTGGGCAACTTTGGGTCATCTCCGGCTTCGCCGCCGGCGGCTGCGCGATTTGCGCGGTGGCAGGCGTGGCGATGGCCAGCGTCGCGGCGGCAAGCGCGGTCACAATCAAGATGCGGACCTGACTCGCCACGTGTAGCTCCTCACCCACTTGTACTCGGATGGTACGAGTGTGGCATGGAACGATCGAGCCAGCCAACCCGGCTATGAACATGGCGCTGCCTTGCCTTGCACCACCTCGGAGGCCGCACGGCAATCTACTCTTGAACCGCTCACCAGTCGCCGGGAATTGATATGTCACTTGGCTTTTTGGGCGGGTGGCTCCCTTCATACACCAAGTCTTGATATTCCTGTCGGGAGCAACTTGCGATCCAACGCATCGATAATCTCGTCCTCATAAAGGGTGAGCCCCTTACCTGGATCGATACTGATGTCGGCTTTCGGAATGGATACTGAAATTTCAAGCTCCCAATCGGGATATCCGACGAGCGCTTCGTGGAGCGCCTTGATGATCTCCGGCCGCAGCATGTGCAGCTTATGCATCTCGACTTGGTGGGTGTAGCCCCCGAAGTTCTGGTCAACGAGAAAATAGTCACCGCCGAACCTGGCGTCCTCGCCGTAGCGCCGGAGGACGACCTTCATGCGCTCGTAGAGCTCGTTCCATTCCTTTTCGAGCCGTTCTTCGGTGTGCTCGCGCATGCTCACCATCTTATTCACTCCCGCGGCCTGTTCGTAGTCGGTACAACCGAGCCAGAAGCTTGACGATTGTATTGTAGTCACTAATGCGTAGATCGCGCGAGGCATGAATGGCTTCGACGATCTTGTGTGCCTGAGCTGGCGTCATTCCCCTCAAGCTGAGATTGGATAGCCCGCGCCCTGGCTCGCCATTCGTCGCGAGTGCTCGGTGGTTGGAAAAACGGGTCGGTCGCCATAATTCGGTGCCTCAAAGGATTTTGGGACTAACATCCTAGATCCGATCGCGCTCCAGGTCAAGAATTTTTTCCTAATACGTCGACGCCAGCAATGCAAGCAGAATGAGCGCACGTGAAAAGACAATGCCCGGGCGGTCGCCCGGGCATTGCGTGTTCGGCAATGTCGGAAAAGGCTTAGCGCGGCGTCGGCGACGTGATCATGCCGTTGGATGTGAGCACGACCCAGCGTCCGTCCTGACGGCGGATCGACTCGATGCGCCCGACGCCGGGCACGATATCGCCGGCCTCGACCTCGATCGCGCCGATGCGGCGGCCCTGGATGATCGCCACGCCGCGGCTGACATGGCGCACCACCCAGCCTTCGATGACGCGCGGAGGCGGCGGTTCGGCCGCCGGCGGCGGCGCCGCGGTCGTCACTGCGGCCGGTTGCGGCCGCGCCGATGCGGTCGTTTCGCCCTGCGCCTGGACGCGTTTCTCCAGACGGTCGATCGCCTCAATGGCCTGCCTGAGCTGCGCCGCCGGCGCCGCCTGGGCGCGGTCGATGCGCTCGAGCCGCTCCGTGAACTTGGCGAACTGCGCATTGGCGTTGCGGTTGCTGCTCTCGACACCGGACTTGATCGCCGACATTTCCTTCCGCAGGCTTGCGATCGAGTTCCTGCACCGCCGTGAAATCCGTCGCCGCGAGCGGCGTTGCCGCCGCCGGTCCGGGGCGCGCGAACACCGAGGTGCCGAGCGCGCCGGCCATCGCGCCGAGCGCGCCCGCAAATGCCACCGAAGCGGCGAGCATGGCAAAACGGTTGGAGCGCGACTCATCGGCGATCAGTTTCGCCGGCGACACGGCGGCCGGCTGCACCGGAGGTGCCGGCGCCTTGGCGGCTTCCGCCGGCTTCATGGCCTCGACGACCTTCATCGCCGCCTCGACCGGCTTTGGTATTTCGATCGCCTTTGGCATCTCGAAGATTTTGGGCATTTCGGCGGGCTTGGCAGCTTCGCTCGCGGGCGCGGCCGTTGCTGTCTTGATGGCAGGCGTCTCGGCCGCCGGCTCCTGCAAGGAGAGGCTGATCTGCTGTTCGGAGGACGTGGACGACGCTTCAGAAGCGGGCGCTGCGGCGGTTTCGGCAGCGTCGGACGGTGACTTGGCGTCGGTGTCGGTGCGCGTGCTCATGGAGGTTCCCTCATTCGTGGTTGACGAATTGGAAACCATGGGGGTTACCAAAACCTTTAAAATTTTCCGAATACCGCTCTGCGGCGCAGGGATTTGACGGGTTGCGGCGGCAGCCTCGCGATAACCTTGCCGCCGGGTTAACAAGCCCGGCCGCGCCGCCTCAAGCAGGCGGCACCGTGTCGAAGGCGTCACACCCCCAGATAGCGGTGTTGGATGTCGGGCGCGGCGGCGAGCGCGGCCGAGGTGCCGCTCCACACCACCCTGCCCCGCTCAATCAGGTAATGGCGGTCGGCGATCCGGGTGAGCGTCGCCACGTTCTTGTCGATCAGCAGGATCGACTGGCCCTGCCCCTTCAGCCGGCCCAGGCATTGCCAGATCTCCGCGCGCATCATCGGCGCGAGACCCTCGGTCGCTTCATCGAGCACCAGGAGGCGCGGATTGGTCATCAGCGCGCGGCCGATCGCAAGCATCTGCTGCTCGCCGCCGGACAGTTGGTGGCCCATGCTGTCGAGACGCTCGGCCAGGCGCGGGAACAGGGTACAAATCTTGTCGAGCGTCCATGGGTCGGACGCGCCGCTGCGATTGGCGGCGGTGGCGACGAGATTCTCCTGCGCGGTCAGATTGGGAAACACCTGCCGGCCTTCCGGCACCAGCCCGATCCCAAGCTTGCCGATGCGGTAGGACGGCCAGTCGCGGATATCCTCGCCGGCGAAACGGATCGATCCCGCCGTCGCCGGCGTCAGGCCCATGATCGAGCGCACGGTCGTGGTCTTGCCCATGCCGTTGCGGCCCATCAGTGTCACCATTTCGCCGGCTGCCACCGTGAGCGAAATCCCGAACAGGACCTTGCTCCGCCCGTAGCAGGTTTCGATGCCGTCGACTTGGAGCAGCGCGTCAGCCATGTCGGTCCTATTGGCCGTCCTGTTCGCCCAGATAGGCCCGGCGCACCTCGGCATTGGCGCGGATCGCCGCCGGTGCGCCGGAGGCGATGACCCGGCCGTAGACCAGGACGCTGATGCGGTCGGCGAGCGCGAACACGGCATCCATGTCGTGCTCGATCAGGAGAATCGTCAGCTCGCGCTTGAGCTCGCGCAGGAGCGCGATCATGCGCACGGATTCCTCCGGGCCCATTCCGGCCATCGGCTCGTCGAGCAGCAGCATGCGCGGACGGGTCGCCAGCGCCATGGCGATCTCGAGCTGCCGGTGCTCGCCGTGGCTCATGTTCGAGACGATGACGTTCTCGCGGCCGGCAAGCCCGACCCGCGCCAGGGTTTCGCGCGCCGGCTGGCGCAATGCGGCATCTTCGCGGGCATCACGCCAGAAATGGAACGAATGTCCGCTGTGCGCCTGCACCGCCAGCGCCACATTGTCGAGCGCCGTGAAATCGTTGAACAGCGACGTGATCTGGAACGAACGCGCGAGCCCGAGCTGGCTGCGGGTGTGGACCGGGAGCGCGGTGATATCGTGCCCGGCGAAACCAATGCGGCCGGCATCCGGCGTGATTTCGCCGGTCAGCTCGCCGATCAGCGTGGTCTTGCCGGCGCCGTTGGGACCGATGATCGCGTGCAGCTCGCCCACCGGCACGGCGAGATCGATGCCGTCGGATGCCGTCACGCCGCCGAAGCGCTTGGTCAAACCGTCGATCGCGAGGAGAGCGTCAGTCACGGCGCAGGCTCTCCAGCAGCCCGTTGATGCCGCCGCGCGCGAACAGCACCACCAGCAGGAACAAGGGACCCAGCACGATCTGCCAGTATTCCGCGGCGCGCGACGCCGCCGGCCCGACGATCGGCGTCGCCAAGAGCTTGATCAGCACCGGCAGGCTTTCCTCCAGCACCAGCAGCGTGACGGCGCCGATCAGCGGCCCGAACGTCGATGCCATGCCGCCGAGCACCACCATCACGATGAGGTCGCCCGAGCGCGTCCAGTGCATCATGGCCGGGCTGACGAATTCGGTGTGATTGGCAAGCAGGGCACCGGCCAGGCCGCAGATCGTGCCGGCGATGACAAAGCAGACCAGGCGATAGCGATAGGTCGGGAAGCCGATCGCCTGCATACGGCGGTCGTTCGAGCGCGAGCCCTGGATCACCATGCCGAAGCGCGAGTTCACGGTCCGCCAGGTGAGGTAGATGCTCGCGACCAGCAAGACGAAGCACGCGTAATAGAATTGCGTGCGGTTGGAGAGATTGATGGGGCCGACGAACTGGCTGCGTTGGTAAATTTGCAGCCCGTCGTCGCCGCCGTAGCGGTCGAGACCGATGCCGAAGTAGTAGACGAGCTGTGCGAAGGCGAGAGTGATCATGATGAAATAGAGCCCGCGGGTGCGCAGGCTGAGCGCGCCGACGCCGAGCGCGAACAAGGCGGACACGGCAATGGCGACAGGCCATTGAATGAAGCCCGAGCCGACGCCTTCATGCGCAAAGATGCCGATCGCATAGCCGCCGATGCCGAGATAAGCGGCGTGCCCGAAACTCACCATGCCGCCATAGCCGAGGATGAGATTGAGGCTGGTGGCCGCCATCGCCAGGATCAGGATGCGCGTGAACAGGGTCAACAGGAAGCCATTGCCGGTGGCCAAAGCATAGACCGGGACCAGCGCCAGAAAGACGAGCAGCACGGCGACCACCACGTTGCGCGGCGTGAGCAAGCCGATCATTTGCCCGAAACCTGGAACAGACCTTGCGGCCGCACCACCAGCACGATCGCCATCACCAGATAGATCATCATCGACGATATCGCGGGTGTGACCGCCGACGCGGTGCGCGGCGCCAGGAACAGCCGCAGCAGGTCGGGCAGGAACGCGCGGCCGATGGTATCCATGAGTCCGACCAGAAGCGCGGCGACCAAGGCGCCGCGGATCGAACCAATGCCGCCGATGATGATGATGACGAATGCGAGGATCAGGATGTTCTCGCCCATGCCGATCTGCACGGTGAGGATCGGCGCCTGCATCAGCCCGGCAAGCCCGGCGAGCGCCGCCCCGAGCCCGAACACCAGCGTGTAGAGCAGCTTGATGTTGACCCCGAGCGCACCCGCCATCTCGCGGTTGGAGGCGCCGGCGCGGATCAGCATGCCAAGCCGCGTGCGCATCACCAGCACGTAGAGAAACAGCCCGACCGCAAGCGCCGTGACGATGATGGCGATGCGGTAGGTCGGATATTGCAGGCCCGGGAGAATCGGCACCGAGGTGTTGAGCCAATCCGGCAGTGGCACCCGCAATCCCGCCGGCCCCCAGATGATCCGGACGAGCTCATTGAAGAAGAGAATCAGTCCGAAGGTGCCGAGCACGTGATCGAGATGATCGCGCCCATAGAGCGGCCGGATCGCAACGACTTCGAGCACCATGCCGACCAGAAGCGTGGCGCCCAGTGCGAGCGCGGCCCCGGCGAGGAAGCTCCCGGTCCAGGCCACGAAGCTCGCGGCGAAATAGGCGCCGATCATGTACAGCGAACCGTGCGCGAGGTTCACCATGTCCATGATGCCGAAGATCAGGGTGAGACCCGCTGCCAGCAGAAACAACAGCAAGCCGAGCTGCAGGCCGTTGAGGCACTGTTCCAGGAAGAGCAGCATGATGCCTGAACCTGTCCCCGTACGCTGCACCATCCCGGCCTCATGGTGAGAGCACGCGCAGCGTGCGTCTCGAACCAATGGGGCCGCCCCATCCTTCGGGACGGCGCTTCGCGCCTCCTCAGGATTTGGGCGGATAAAGACGCATCACCACTTCATCGGGCATTCGCGACTGAAACGGTCCTGGTTGTTCTCAACGATCGTCGCGACCGTTTTCAACGTGAGGTTCCCCTCCGAATCCTTCACCACATCCTGCAGATAGAAATTCTGGATCGGGATGTGATTGTTGCCGTACCGGTACGGCCCGCGCACCGATGCGTAATTGGCCTTGCGCATCTCGTTGCGCATGCCGTCCTTGTCGGCGAGATTGCCTTTCACCGCAACCACTGCGCTGTTGATGAGATTGACAGCGTCATAGGACTGCGACCCATAGAACGAGGGATAGGCCTTGTGCTTAGCGCGGAAGTCCGCGACGTACTTCTTGTTGGCCTCGTTCGGGAGGTCATTGACCCACTGCTGAGCACCGGGCACGCCGAGCGCGAGGTCTTTCTGCAGCGGCAGCGACAGCGAGTCGATTGTGAAGGCGGTGTAGAGCGGAATCTTCCCGCGCAGACCCGACTGCGCATATTGGTTGAGGAATTGCACGCCGGCCGCGCCCGGATAGAACACGAACACGGCTTCCGGATTGGTGTTGCGCACCTTGGTCAGCTCGGTCGAGAAGTCGAGCTGATCGGGCCAGCGGGTGAGATCCTCACCGACGATCTTGCCTCGGTAGGTGGACGTGACGCCGCCCAGCATGTCCTTGCCGGCGGCGTAATTGGGCCCGATCAGGTAGAGCGTCTTGACGCCCTTCTGGTTCATGTAGTGGCCCATCGCCTGCGGCGTCTGATCGTTCTGCCACGAGGTCGAGAAGAAGAACGGCGAGCACAGATTGCCGGCGACCTGATGCGGGCCGGCATTGGCGCTGATCAGGAAGGTCTGCGAGTCAATCACCGGCTTCAGCGATGCCAGCAGCACGTTCGACCAGATATAGCCAACGACGAAATTGACCCGGTCGGACTGGATTAGCTTCTCGGTCTTCTGCCGGCCGACGTCCGGGCGGATCTCGTCGTTCTCATAGATGACCTCGACCGGCAGGCCGCCCATCTTGCGTCCGAGGTGATCAAGCGCGAGCTCGAATGAGTTGCGCATGTCGTTCCCGATCACGGCGGTCGGTCCGCTGAACGTGCTGACGAAACCGATCTTGACGCTCTTCTGCTGGGCGGGCGCGGGCATCGCCGCAAGCACAGTCAGAACGGCCGCACCACCAAACACTTTCCTCAACATCACTGCCTCCCAGGGCCTGAACTGAAACGGATACTAACGGATCGGTGGGGCCGTCAAAAGTCCCCGTCCAGACCGGAAATTCCGCGCTATTGGCTTCTTTCGGACGGGGGCCTATAAAATCGCCCATCCCCAACGGCCCGAGCCATCGCAATAGGACGACCTCGATGCACGAACTAGGCGACAAGACCCACTGGCACGAGCCGACCGGCATCGACCGGGCCGGCATCGGCAAATTCGGGCGTCCCAAGACGCCCTACGACCTGTTCATGGAGTCAGACGGGATCCCGATTTTCCGCGGCGTGGGTTTGAAGACAGTACTCGATCTGCCGATGAAGCCCTGGAAGCGTCTGGGCGGCAAGGGCACCTACATCCAGCTGTACGGCACCGAAGGGAAATGGGGCTGCTACGTCGTCGAAATTCCGGGTGCCGGTGCGCTCAATGCAGAAAAGCACGTTTACGAGGAAGTCTATCTGGTCGCCGAGGGCCGCGGCACGACTGAAGTGTGGCTCGACAACGACAGCAAGAAGCACGTGTTCGAATGGCAGAAGGGCTCGATGTTCTCGATCCCGGTCAACGCCTATCACCGGCTCGTCAATGCAAGCTCCTCGCCCGCGGTTCTGATTGCCGGCACGACGGCGCCGAACCTGATGAACCTCATCAACAACACCGATTTTATCTTCAACGCGCCCTACCAGTTCAAGGACCGGTTCTCGGGCGCCGACGACTTCTACAAGTACAAGGACGACATCGAGCCCGATCCAGTGCGCGGGCTCGCCATGCGCCGCACCAACTTCGTGCCGGACGTCATCAATTGCGATCTGCCGCTCGACAATCGCCGCTCGGTCGGATGGCGCCGCGTCGAGCCATTCATGACCGGCAATACGTTCTACCTGTGGATCGGCCAGCACGAGGTTGGCCGCTATTCCAAGGCGCACGCACACACGTCGGCGGCCGTGCTGATCTGCCTGAAAGGCAATGGCTACACCTATACGTGGCCCGAGCGGAACGGCGTGACGCCGTGGAAGGACGGCAAGGCCGAAGAGGTCAAACGCGTGGACTACGAGCCGTTCGGCATGGTGTCGGCGGCCCCCGGCGGCGCGCGCTGGTATCACCAGCACTTCAACGCGTCCAAAGAAGGCTTCCGGCTGACCGCCTGGTTCGGTCCCCACAATCCGGGACGCGAGCCCGGCCCGCCCGGCGAGAAGCACACCGACTACACCGCCATGGATATTCCGGAGGGCGGGACGGCGATCCCCTACTACATGGAGGATCCGTTTTTGCGCCAGGAATTTGCCGAAAAGCTCAAGGCGGAAGGCGCGCAGAACCGGATGGAGCCCGACTTCTACAAGAAGGGTACCGTAGTGCCGAAGTTCGTGGGCGCGTGAGAATTTCTGTCATTCCGGGGCGCGCTGAAGGCGCAGGCTTGGCCTGCGCCGTGGAATGACGTGTGGGGATGGTGGAGCTTTAAGATAATGTCTGACGAAGCCCAGGGCGGCCGCATTTTCTTCTCCAGTACGGGACGATCGTTGGTCGACGAGGACGAGATCGTCGTTCTCAGCGTCGGCGTCGACATCGGCTCGTCCACATCGCATCTCGTATTCTCGCGCATCGTGCTGGAGCGGCTCGACAGCCGCTACGTGGTCACGACCCGCGAGACGTTCCACGAGTCTGACATCCTGCTTACGCCGTATTCCGCCGGCGAGACCATCGACGCCGATGCGCTCGGCGCGTTCATCGAGCAACAGTACCAGGACGCCAAGATCGACCCCGACGAGATCGACACCGGAGCGCTGATCCTCACCGGCGTCGCCGTGCGGCGAAGCAATGCACGCGCGATCGGCGAGCTGTTTGCCCGCCAGGCCGGCAAGATGGTCGCGGTGAGCGCCGGCGACAGCCTGGAAACCGTGATGGCGGCCTACGGTTCGGGCGCGGTGGCACGCTCAATCCGCGACAACGCCGCCGTGATGAACGTCGACATCGGCGGCGGTACCTCCAAGATCGCGGTCTGCGCCGAGGGCAAGGTTGTCGACCTGACCGCGGTCGATGTCGGAGCGCGGCTCGTTTGCCTCGACGACGCGGGACGGATCGTGCGCATCGAAGAAGCCGGTCGGCGTTTTGCCGCCGGACTTGGCATCAAGCTCGACATGGGCGCGCCGCTGTCACCGGAATCGGCGCGCGCGTTTGCCGCCTGCATGGCGGATCAGCTGTTCGAGGCGATGAAAGGCGGCGCGCCGTCCATCGGCGGATCGGCGCTGTGCCGGCTCGATCCGCTCAAGCCCGGCCGGACCATCACCGAGGTGACGTTCTCCGGCGGCGTGTCCGAATATATCTACGGCCGCGAGGGACAGTCCTACGGCGATCTCGGCATGCTGCTGGCGCAGGAGGTCCGCGCGCGGCTTGACGGCTGGGGACCGGCGCTCGAACGCTCCAACGAGGGCATCCGCGCCACCGTGATCGGTGCCTCGCAATACACCACGCAGGTCAGCGGCAGCACCATTTTTGTCTCGCCGATGGAGACGCTGCCGCTGCGCAACGTCCCGGTGATCGCACCGGCATTGGCGATCGACGACGAAATCATCGACAGCGCGGCGGTTTCCGCGGCGATCAAGGGCGTGCTTCGCCGGCTTGATCTCGGCGCGGGCGACAGTCCGGTGGCCGTGTTCGTGCCCTGGCGCGGATCGGCGACGTTCCAGCGGCTCGACGCCTTCTGCAAGGGCGCGCTCGACGGGCTCGCCGATGTGCTCGCGAAGGGGCACCCGATCGTGCTGGCGGGCGACGGCGACGTCGGCGGCCTGCTCGGCATCCACCTGCGAGAAGAGATGAAGGTTGGCAGCGGCATCGTCTCGATCGACGGGCTTGAGCTCAAGGATTTCGACTACATCGACATCGGCACTATGCTGCCGGCGTCGGGCGCGGTGCCGGTCGTCATCAAATCGCTGATCTTCCCGACCTCCGCCGCCACCGGCAAGGAATGGCAGCCGGCGCCGCGGGCGGTCGGCGAAACCGCCGCGGCGGCATCGCGCTAGATCGATGAGCCGCTACCGCGTCACGGTCGATACCGGGGGAACGTTCTCGGATTTCGTCTATTTCAACGAAGACAGCGGCGCAGTCTCGATCTCCAAGGTACCGTCGACACCGGACGATCCCTCGCGCGCCATTCTGCAAGGTGTCGAGACGCTGCTCGGCCAGAACGTGCGGCCCGGCGACATCTCGTTTTTCTGTCATGGCACGACGGTCGGCACCAATGCGTTGCTGGAGGGCAAAGGCGTTAGGACCGGCCTGCTGGTGACCGAGGGCTTTCGCGGCATCTATCCGGTGGGCGAACAGGCGCGGCCCTATGGCGCGCCGATCTTCGACGTGATGTACGACAAGCCGGCGCTCCTGGTGCCGCAAAGCCGCACTGGCGAGGTGGGCGAACGCGTGGATTTTCGCGGCAACGTGCTCGTTCCGCTCGACGAGGCCGCGCTGCGCGAGACCGTCCGTGATCTCGCGGCCGAGAAGATCGAGTCGCTGGCGGTGTGCCTGCTGTTTTCATTCCTGCATCCGGAGCACGAAACGCGCGTGCGCGAGATCGTCGCCGAGGAGATGCCGAATTGCAGCATTTCGCTGTCATCCGATATCATGCCGCAGATCCGCGAGTATTATCGGCTGAGCACGACCGTCATCAACGCCTACCTGCAGCCGATCCTGGCGCGCTATATCGCGCAGCTCGAGCGCCGCCTCAACCAGGCGGGCCTGATCACGCGGCAGAAATACATCATGCAGTCGAACGGCGGCATGGCGACGTTTGCCGCCGCGTCGCGCAAGGCGGTGACCACGGTGCTGTCGGGGCCGGCCGGCGGCGTGACCGCCGGCGTCTATGCCTGCCGGATGACCGGCTTCAAGAACATCATCACCTTCGACATGGGCGGCACGTCCTGCGACGTGGCGCTGATCAAGGACGGCGAACCCTCGGTCGCGAGCCGCGGCAAGATCGACGGCCGCGACCTTGCCGTGCCGATGATGGACATCAACACCGTGAGCGCGGGCGGCGGCACCATCGCCAGCGTGGACCGCTTCGGCGTACTCAAGGTGGGACCTGACAGCGCCGGCGCGATGCCGGGGCCGGCCAGCTATTCACGCGGCGGCGACATGCCGACCATCACCGACTGCAACCTCGTGCTCGGGCACCTGAGCGAGGACAATTTCCTCGGCGGAAAGATGCGCCTCGACGCCGCCAAGGCGCGGCAGGCGCTCGAGAGCAAGGTGGCGCGTCCGCTCGGCATGGACCCGGTAGAGGCCGCCGAGGGGATCGTGCGCATCATCGACGTAAAGATGGAGGAAGCGATCAAGGCGATCTCCACCATGCGCGGACACGACCTGCGTGATTTCATGCTGCTGGCCTTCGGCGGCGCCGGGCCGGTGCATGCCGGCCGCATTGCACGTGAGCTCGGAATGGCCGGAATGATCGTGCCGCTCTATCCGGGCGTCTATTCGGCGATCGGCCTGATCATGTCCGACGTCAAGCACGACTATATCCAGTCGCGCATGACGCCTTTAAACGAGCTGACGCCGCAGGACGTGAACGCCATGTTTGCACGGCTCGAAGCCACGGCGACCGAAGAGCTGCACGCGGATGGCTTTGAGCAAGGGCAAATCCGCATTCAGCGCGCGCTCGACATGCGCTATGCCGGACAGGGCTACGAGATCACCATGCCGTGCGGCGACGAACCGCTGCGCGACGGCGGGCTCGACGTATTGCGCCGGCAGTTCGACGCGCAGCACAAGTCGATGTTCGGCCACAGCGCGCCCGAGGAGCTGGTCGAGATCGTGTCCTATCGCGTGCGCGGCGTCGGCATGGTGCCGCCGGTCGAGATGCCGAAATTCAAATCGACTGGCGCGAGCCTGAAGGATGCGTTGCGTGAGACGCGGCGCATGCGCATGGACGGCAAGGACATCGACTGCCCGGTCTACCAGCGCGAGAAGCTCGACGTCGGCCTCACCTTGACGGGGCCGGCCATTCTCGATCAGTTCGATTGCACCACGGTGATCTACGCCGGCCAGACCGCACGGGTGGACGCGTACAAGAACCTGATCGTGACGTGAGGACGTCAATGCACATCGACGCCGTCGATCTCGAAGTGGTGAAGGCGAGCCTCTCCGGCATCGTGCGGGAGATGCAGAACTCGCTGTTCCGCACCGGATTCTCCACCATCGTGCGTGAATTGCAGGACGCCTCCTGCGCCCTGATGAACGCCAAGGGCGAGGTGGTGGCGCAACACGTCGTGCTGCCGCTGCACATCGGCGCCTTTCCGGCTTGCTGCGGCGCGGTGATCGCCGAGTTCAGCGGCGACATCGTCGAAGGCGACGCCTTCCTGATCAACCATCCATACTATGGCGGCAGCCCGCACGCGCCCGACATGTGCGTGCTGAGCCCCGTGTTCGTCGACGGCGAGCTGTTCGGCTTTTGCGGCTCGATCGCGCACAAGAGCGATATCGGCGGACCGGTGCCGGGAAGCTGCTCCGGCCAGGCGCGCGAGGTGTTCAACGAAGGTCTGCACCTGCCTGCGGTACGCTACCAGCGGCGCTACCAGCCGCGGAACGATATCGAGCGCATTATTGGCGCCAACAGCCGCACGCCCGAGCTGGTGCTCGGCGACATCCGCGGACAACTCGGTTCCGACCGCCTTGGCGAGCGGCGGCTCAACGAGCTTGCCGCCAAATATGGCAAGGCGAAAATCCTCGCCTGCTTCGACCGCATCTTCGAGCTGTCGGAGACGCGTCTGCGCAAGACCTTCACCGAGTGGAAAGACGGGCGTTTCGAGGCCGAGCGCTTCGTGGACGACGACGGCATTGATCTTGAGAAACCGGTCCGCATCCATGTCGTCGTCGACAAGAAGGGCGACCGCATCCATTTCGATTTCTCGGGCTCGGCCGATCAGACCAAGGGGCCGGCGAACGTGCGACCGCCGCTGGTGCAGGCCGCTTGCGCCTATTGCCTGATCTCGCTGATCGACCCGCAGACCTTCGTGAGCCAGGGTCTGCTGCGCGCCTTCACCATCACCGCGCGCGACGGCAGCGTGCTCAATCCGCGCTTCCCGGCCCCGGTCAACACCTACAATCCGACCGTGCATGCCCTGGTCGATGCGGTCTACGATGCGCTGAGCAACATCGTCCCGGACAAGGTGCGCGCGGACGGCTCAGGCAGCCGCTCGATTATCCTCGGCGGGCGCTCGACCTACACCGGCAAGGGCTACGTACAATACGAAATCATCGCCGGCGGCGCCGGCGCGCGCGCCACCAAGGACGGCGCCTCCGGCATCACCGTCAACCAGAGCAACGCCATGATCGCGCCGGTCGAGATCATCGAGAGCGAGTTCCCGACGCGGCTCATGCGCTTCGAGCTGATCAAGGATTCCGGCGGCGCCGGACGTTATCGCGGCGGGCTCGGCATTCGCCGCGAATATCTCAATCTCGAAGACGCCCGCTTCTCGATCCGTTCGATGAAGCACGTCATCCCGCCGAACGGCTGCGCCGGCGGCAACACCGGGCGGCCCGGCGACATCTGGATCAATCCCGATGGCAAGGACGCCAAGCGGCTGCCGACCCGCTACGCCGACTATCCCTTGAAGAAGAGCGACGTCTTCCGGCTGGATACGCCCGGTGGTGGCGGCCACGGCGATGCACTCAAGCGCGACGCTGAGCGCGTGCTCGACGACGTGCGCGAAGGCCAATTATCGCCCGAAGCCGCGGAGCGCGACTATGGCGTCGTCATCGCGCGCGACGGCCGCTCATGGCGCATCGACGAAGCAGCGACCAAGCAGCGACGCTCGAAACAATAACGGTACGAGGAGCAATATGGCAGAAGCAGCAAAACGCACCGGCATGATCGGTCTCGGCGCCATGGGCCTGCAGATGGGCCGCCACATGGTGCTGAAGGGGTTCGAGGTGAGCGGCTATGACGTCAACGCTGCCGCGGCGAAAACCGCCGAAGGTCACGGCATCCGCATCTGCGGCTCGGTGCCCGACGTTGGCAAGAAAGCCGACGTCGTCTTCGTCATGGTCGCAAACGATGAACAGATTCACGACGTGATCGAGCGATCGGGTCTGCTGGACGCGTTGGGACGCGGATCGGTGATCTGCATCGCGTCGTCCTGCTCGCCCGAGACCTGCCGCGACTTGGCGAAGCTCACGGCGCCCAAGGGCATCGGCATTGTCGACGTGCCGCTGGTGCTCGGGCAGGAGGCGATGAACAACGGCCAGGTGGTCGCCTATGTCGGCGGCGACGACGCCTCGGTCGAGCGCGCGCGTCCGGCGATCGCAGCCTTCAGCGCCAAGGTGCTCCATGTCGGCGGCGTCGGCGCCGGCCAGATCACGAAGTCGATCAACAACATGCTGCTGTGGGCGTGCATGTGCGCGAATTTCGAGTGCCTCAGCTTCGCGAAGAAGCTCGGCGTCGATATTCCGAAGCTGGTCGAGGCGCTCGGCCACGGCTCGGGCGCCAACTGGTCGCTGTCGCGCTGGGGCAAGAGCACCGGAAAATGGGCGGAGAAGGACATGGACGTGGCGCTCGAGCTCGCGCAGGACGCCAAACAGCCGATGCCGCTCGCCGGCCTGGTGGATCAGCTGGTCAAGAACCTCAACCAGGAGCGCATGAAGGCGCTGCTGTCGTAGCGGCTACTCGATCGATACGCTTCTGGGGGCCGATCGTGTTGTGAGGCACTACGGATTGAAACCACCAGGCGGTCGACGGCTGCCCTCATAGATGAAGCGGTACTTCGGCGGGAGCGATTCCCGGTCCAACGCATCGAGAATCTTATTGTGGTAAAGAATGAGTCCCGATTCGACGTCGATGATCGTTTTTTCTTCAGGGCAAATCGCACAAATCTCAATCTGCCAGTCCGGAAAGTCAGCGAGCACACCCTGCATCGACTTGATGATCTCGGGTCGCAACATATGCAGGCGGTGAAGCTCGACCATTTGGACTTTGTCGTTGGGGAGTAGGTCGATCACGAAATAGTCCCCACCGGCCTCATCATCCTCACCAAATGGCTGGAGTGCGCGTTTTGTGCGCTGGTAAATCTCCTTCCACTCTTTCTTTCGCTGTTCGTCCGTTCGTCTGTGCATGTTCGAAGAACCCTTCTTGTGCTCCTGACCGAGTATAACCTGCTCCTTACTCGTTTCCGCGAGGGCCATATCGTCGGAAAAAACGATGCAAGGTATTGATCATTTTGACAAATGATCGAATTCGAGGGTCCTCGGATTTCTTGATGAGATCGACTACCTCCTGAGCTTGCACCGGCGTCATTTGCTGAGGAGAAATTCCACGATCGCTCATGTACCTATTCATGAGCTCCTCAACTGCTCGATCGTATTCACGATGTGGCCGGTCGTAACCACGACCGTGGCTTAGCCATTCGTTGCGTCGCCGGCTCCAGAGACGACTGACCAGCGGTCCTGACGTGGCGTCGCGAAAGACCCTTCGTGTCTCTCGAGAAAACGGGTACCTTCGGTAGAAGTGTCTAGCGTACCAATGGTGCCCAGGGCCTGCAAAGTCGACAGCCCAAGCGTAATCATCAAAGTCGTCGTCATCGTCCGTCCACTGCCCACCGTCGGAATGACCGGCGGGAACGCGCGGTTGATTCGGATCGTATCCGCGAGCACCGCGACCTACGGAATCGCTGCGCTCGTCCGTATAGGCACGGCCGCCGCGCATGAGTTCGTCTATCGTAAGTCCCTCTAGCTCAGATTGAATCCTGCGCGCTCTGGCTCGCCATTCGTCGAGAGTGAGCGGCTGTCTGGAAAATGGGTCGATCGCCATAATTCGCTGCCTCAAGGATATTGAGATCAACATCCTAGGTACATTTGCACTCGAGTCAAGAATTTGTTCCTAGCGCAAGCCGTGCTAGACCGCAAGTTGATTGAACGTATGAATGAACGGGACGCGCCAACGGCGGAAAGGCAGGGTTAACCAGACGGTGGGATCACGCTTAGGATAGATTTGGCGCCTTCAATTATCCTCATTCGGCGGCCGCTGTGATGATCTCTCCTTGGTCTCGAACGAAACGGCGCCCTCATACGCCAGGTTTCGGTACTCCACCGGAAAGAACTCGCGCTTCAGTGCATCACAGATCGAGTTCAGGATAGATGGTTAGGCCCATGCCGGGCCATGTCTCCTCCGTTCCCGGAACGTCGACGCGAACAACAATTTCCCACTCTGGAAAGTCACGCAGTACGCCTTGCAGCGATTTGATGATTGCCGGCTGAAGCATGTGCAGACCGTGAACCTCTAGTTGGTGTAGCGGGCCCCCCCAATTGTCTTGAACCAAGTAGTAGTCCGCGACCTGAAGGCCATCCTCGGTCACGTAGTCCGCCTTTCCATACTGTTTGAGAACGGTTTTGATCCGTCTGTAGAGTCTGAGCCATTCGCAGCCTTGTTTTTCGCTCACGCCTACGCCCTCCTGCCTGCTCCTGAACGCAGACCGCTCGCGACTCAGGCCGCCTTGATGCCAAGCTCCTTGGCCAGCCGCGCGTACTTGGCGGAGTCGTCGCGAACCAGGGTCGCAAAGCGCTGCGGCGTGCCGCCGACCGGTTCGTTGGCGGCCTTGAGCATGCTTTCGCGGACTTTCTGATCGGCCAGCGACTTGCCGAATTCGGCGTTGAGGCGCGCGATGAGCTCCAGCGGCGTGCCGGCCGGCACGAACACGCCGAACCATTGGTCGAGCACCAGGCCCTTGAAGCCGGCTTCCTGGAACGTCGGAGTGTCCGGCAAGGTCGGCGAGCGCGCCTCCGACGATTGCGCGAGGAAGCGTAACGTCCCGCTCTCGAAGTGCGGCATCAGCGACGTCGGCCCGAGGCATGCAATCGGCACATGCGCCGCGATCAGGTCGTTCACCGCCTGGCCGGCGCCGCGATAGGGAACGTGATCGAGCTTGATCCCCGCTTCCTTGAGGAACCACTCCCCCAGGAAGTGCTGGTTCGAACCGACGCCCGAGGTGGCGTAGCCCTTGCCCGGGGTTTTCCTCATGGTGTCGATGAATTCCTTCAGCGTGTTGATCTTCAACGACGAGTGGACGGCCCACACCAGCGGCTGGCGCGCGATGAAGATGACCGGCATCAGGTCCTTCTGGTAATCGCCGTTCACCTTCAGGATCTGCGGCGCGCTCGCGATGTTGTCGTTGGAGAAGAGGACCGTGTAGCCGTCGGCCGGGCTCTTGGCCACGGTCTCGATCCCGATCGTCCCGCCGGCGCCGGTCCGGTTCTCGACCACGATCTGCTGTCCGATCGAGCGCGACACGAATTCGCCGGTCAGCCGCGCCAAAAAATCCGTCCCGCCTCCGGCCGCGAGCATGACGACGAGGCGGACCGGACGCGCCGGATAGCTTTGCGACCACGATGGCCGCACGATGGCCGGAGCCGCGAGGGCGGCGCCCGCAAGCGACAGGAACCGGCGGCGGATGAGCTTCATTGTCATTTCCTCCCAGAACCAGCAGCACCAATTAGGACACCGGCGGACGGCGATAGCTCAAGGCTATCGACCCTTGCATCTTACCCGGCCATTTTCCAGCCGGAAGGGAGGAGCGCTGAGGCATGTGAACGCAGCGCGTTTGCGCCCGTGGATGCGTGATCTGTGCCCACGAAGGCTTGGCGAGAAGCCGTCAGGCGATGGTCCTGCGCATGGTGACGTGGGCGATGCCGGCCTCCTCGAACACCTCGCCTTCTTCGCGATAGCCGAGCCTGGCGTAGAACGCCTTTGCCGTGAGCTGGGCGTGCAGCACGAGGTCCTTGACGCCCATCGTCCGGGCGACCTCTACGGCGCGGTCCATCAGGCGCGTGCCGACGCCGCTCTTGCGATCCGCCGCAAGCACCGCCATGCGGCCGATTTTGGCGGTGTCGCCGCTGGCGACGATCCGCAGGGTGCCGATCACCGCATCGCCGCGCAGCGCGACCAGATGGATGGCGAGCGCATCGAATTCGTCGCGTTCAAGCGCGGGCGGAACCGCCTGCTCATCGACGAACACCGCGTGCCGCACAGCGAACACCGCCGGCATCAGCGCGGAACTGGCGTCGATGGCGATGATTTGTTCGTCCGGCATCACGTGACTCGATCGGCCTCATGGTGAGGAGCACGCGAAGCGTGCGTCTCGAACCACGGGGCCGCTCCATCCTTCGAGACGCGCCTATCGGCGCTCCTCAGGATGAGGCCGGAGGACGACGGCGCGCGCGCAATCGCTACTTCGCGGCGGCCTTCTGGCGCTTGAAGTGGCCGAGGCCGGGCCGATAGCTCTTGTCGTCCAGGAACTGCTTCATGCCCTGCTGGCGGCTGTTTTCCTTGTCGTTGTGCTTGAGCGCGTCGCTCTTGGCGTTGAGGTAATCGGCCGCCTGCGGCTCGTTCATGAAGCGCACCGCGCGCACCGCCTCCTTGGTGTAGAGCAGCGCCGCCGGGCTCTTCTCCTGCAGCTTCTTGGCGAACTTGATGGTCTCTTGCTTCAGCTTCGCCTTCGGGAAGTGCATGTTCACGAAGCCGATCTCCTTCGCCTTCTTGCCGTCGAAGGTGTCGCCGGTCATGGCGTAGTACATCGCGTCGCGGAAATTCATCATCTGCACGACGTTCCAGGACACGATGCCGCCGGGCAGGATGCCCCAGTTCACCTCGGACAAGCCGAATTGCGCCTCGTCGGCGGCGATGGCGAAGTCGCAGGCCGAGACCTGGGTGAAGCCGCCGCCGAAGCAGAAGCCGTTGACCATCGCGATGGTCGGCTTCGGGAAGGTCGAGAGCCGTTGCCAGCGCCACTGGTTCGACGCCCGGCGCGCCTTGGCGCGCGTCTTCGGATCCTGCTCGGTGCCGCGGAAATAGAGCCGGATGTCCTGGCCGGCGCAGAATGCCTCGTCACCGGCGCCGGTGAGGACCAGAATCTCGGTCTCCTCGTCGGTCGCCAGATCGTCCAGCGCATCGTCCATGTCGAGATGGAGCTGCGGGCTCATGGCGTTGCGCTTGTCGGGCCGGTTCATGATCAGCCAGGTGATGCCCTCGCCCTTTTCGATCAGGACGGTTTCGTATTTCTTGGCCATTCTCTTCTCCTTGCTTGCTTGATTTCGTTGCTTGCTTGAGCTCGTTGCGCGTTTCTACGACACCTTGCCGGGCAAAGCGACAGTCCGCTCCGGCGCGAACAGGAGGTCGACCTCGCCGTCCGCCGGCAACGGCAGGTCGGCGGCGGCGGCGACCTGCAGCGTCACGCCGTCACTCACCACATCCACGCGGCGCGTTGCGCCCAGGAAGACGACCCCCGCAATGGTGCCCGGGATGCAATTGTCGCCGGCCCTCACCGGCCCGCCGGCGCGCGGCACCAGCCGGATGCTTTCCGGCCGGATCGACACCGAGACCGAAGCCGGATCGGCGATGACGCCAGGAACCAAGCATTTGATCTTGCGACTGCCGAACACTTCAACGTCGCCGCGGCCGTTGGCGGTCCCGATCAGCCGTCCGGCGAGCAGATTGGTGGCACCGACAAACCGCGCGACGAACGGGTTCGCGGGCTTGAAATAGATGTCCTGCGGCGAACCGATCTGCCGGATGCGGCCCTGGTCGATCACCGCGATCTGGTCGGACAATGCGAGCGCCTCCGACTGGTCATGGGTGACATAAACGGTGGTGATGCCGATCTTGCTTTGCAGGCGCTTGAGCTCGCTGCGCATCTCGTCGCGGAGCTGGGCGTCGAGGTTGGACAACGGCTCATCGAGCAGGAGGAGCCGCGGCTCGTGCACGATCGCGCGGGCGAGCGCCACCCGCTGCTGCTGGCCGCCGGACAGCCGCGGCGCCGGGCGCTCCTGGAAGCCGGCGAGATCGACCACCGCCAATGCCCGCGCGACCGCCGCTTCGATCTCGGCACGCGAGTAGCGCCGGTGTTTCATCACGGTGAGCGGGAACGCGACGTTCTCCGCCACCGTCATGTGCGGCCAGATGGCGTAGGACTGGAACACCATGCCGACGGCGCGCTGCTCGACCGGCACGTTCACGTTCATCTCGCCGTCGAACAAGGCGCGGCCGTCGACCGAAATCGAGCCGCCGTCCGGCGTCTCGAGGCCGGCGATGCAGCGCAGCGTGGTGGTCTTGCCGCAGCCGGACGGGCCCAGCATGGTGAAGAATGTGCCGGGGTCGAGCGCGAAGCTCGCCTCGCGGATGCCGCCGGCGATCTGATCGGTCGAGTTCTCGAAAATCTTGGTCAGGCGCTCGACACGAAGCATGGCGGATCCTCAAGCGCGGCCGAGCGCGCCGCCGGCCGAGCGGCGGGCGACGACGTAGAACACAACGGCGATCGCCGTCATCAGCATCGACCACATCAGGCCGAGCGCGGCAAGCTCGGTGCCCTGCCCGTTGCCCCACAGGTCGAACATCGCGACCGCCATCAGCTGCGAGCGCGGGCCCGAGAGCAGGATCGGCAGCGACAGCGCGCGCGCCGACATCAGGAAGATGAACAGCCAGCCCGCCAGCAGCGCCGGCGCCAACAGCGGCGCCACGATCCGGCGCAGCCGCGTCATCGGCGTGGCACCGCAGATGGCGGCGGCTTCCTCGAGCTCGCGATGGATCTGCAGCATGCCGGACGCACTGTAGCGCATGCCGTACGGCAGATAATTGATGACAAAGGCCCAGACCAGGATCCCGAGCGTGCCGTAGATCGGGATCGGCACCGCGAGGAAGAGCTGCATCACCGCGATGCCGAGGATGAGACCGGGGAACACCAGCGGGATGGTCGCCAGCCGGTCCACCATCCATCCGCCGGGCGCGCGCCGCACCGCGAGCCACCCCGCCACGAACGTGAGACCCACCGCGATGGTCGCGGTGGCGACCGCCACCATCATGGTGTTGAGCATCAGCTCGAGCTGACCGGAATCCAGCACCGTGCGGTAGTTGTTGAGGCTGACGAGCTTGAGCGCGGCGGCGCTGACCGGCTGAAAGAACGGCAACAGCGATACCCAGACCAGCATCAGCATGGGCACCAGCAGCAGCAGGATGAAATTGAAGATCAGGATGCCGGCCGCGACATAGCGCAGCCGGCCGAGGTCGAACGGTCGCGGCCGGAAGCCCTTGCCGGTGATGGTGGCGAAGCGCTCCGCATGCCGCGACAGCCGGCCGTAGATGTAGAGCAGCACCAGGACGAGCAGCAGCATCAGCACCGACAGCGCGCTGGCGCCGCCGATGTCGGGCGGGGCGCGCGCGACCATGTTGGTGTAGATGTCGGTGGTGAGCACCGAGATGCGGCCGGGCAGCCCGACCAGCGCCGGCACTTCGAACGCCTCGACGGCGCGGATGAACACCAGCATCGCCAGCGCCATGATCGACGGCAGCGACAGCCGCATGGTCACCCGCCGGATCGTCGCCCAGACGCCGGCGCCGTGCACGCGCGCCGCCTCCTCCAGCTCCGGATTGGCGTTGCGCAGCGTTGCACTCACCAGGAGGAACGCCAGCGGCGACCACAGGAAGCCTTCGACCAGCACCATGCCGAACATCGAATAGATGTTGATGAGGACGTCGGTGTTGCCGGTGAGCGTGCGGTAGAGATGATTGACCGGACCGGCCTTGCCGAAGAACAGGAGCCAGGCGGTGACGTAGAGTATGTAGGGCGTTCCCAGCGAAATGATCGCGGTGAGGTAGGCGAGCGGCTTGAACGGCGTGTTGGTGCGCTCGACGATCCAGGCGGTCACCCAGCCGACCAGCAGCGCCAGCGCCGCGCTCGCCGCCGCGAACACCAGCGAGTTGATGGTGGTCGTGACGAAATGCCGTCCCTGCAGCACCGCCTCGAAATTCCCGAGACCCCAGCTCGAGGTGCTCGGCGTCGGCCCGGCGATGGTGAAGCTGCCTTGCACCAGGAACAGGAACGGCGGAATGACCAGCGCCAGCAGGATCACGATCAGCAGCGCCGACAAGATCGCGGTCTGCCGCCCCGACAGGCGTGAGCGTCGCGGCGCACTGGCCGCAAGGGCGGCGCCGGTTTCGATACGCGCGACGTCGGCCGACGTGGTCACGGAACGCGGTTCCTCCCCCGGAACGTTGTTTGACGCCATTTTGCAGGCAACCGCGCCGGCGGGCCAGTGGTCAATTGACCCACCACGCTCATGCGCGCCGCTATGTCAATTTCCGTAGGCCAGAAAGTGCAAGCCATAGAACGCGGCAAAAACCAGCACGAAAGCGAGCACGTACAGGCCCGTCATGAAATAGGCTTCGGTCCACAGCGATTTGCTGCCGAGCACCAGGAAGTTTCGGCCTTTGGTCGGACCGTGCAGGATGAGCACGGCCAGGATGGTGATGATCAGCAAATGGCCGACGGCGTCGATCGCACCGAATTTGTAGATCGCCAGCACGAACACCGCGGCCAGGCCGAGCGCAATCGCGCGCGACAGCAACGACGCGCTGCTTAGCAGCACAAACGTCAAGTTGAATTCGACGAACCCTGCGATCACCATATAGGTGCGCGCATCCAAACCCATGAGAAGACCGGGATCGCTCGCGAGCAGGGGGAATGTCCAAGATGGATAGCCCCACTTTTCGATCGACGCCCACAGCAGCGTGAGCCCGGTCGCGGCATACATCGCAATGTAGCGCGACTGCAGCCAACCGGGACCGTCGAACGCCGACGCCAGGAAGTAGTACGCCACCCCGATCAGGATCAGGTAATCCAGGAGATGGAACAGGCCATACTGGCCGATCGCCGCGACGTAGAGCACCGCCATGCCGAGCCCAACAAGCGGGACGGTCCAACGATGCAGCGCGCATAACGCCATGGCGGCCTGCAACCAGGGGACCCAGGCATGTTTGGTCTTGAGCTCCGGCGTCAGATAGAACGCATCCCCGCTCAGCCCATAGATGCTCACCGCGCCAAAGAAGACAAACGCGGCCGCGCGCATGATGAGGAATGCCGCAGGCTCCGGAATCGTGTAGCGCCGCAGGACGTCTTCCAGGATACGCCGGCGATAGACGTAGCGATCGACCCAGTAGAAGGCGTAGATCAGGACGACCGACAACAGAAAGAAAAAGACGAATTGGCCGGTCAGGACCTCGCCGATGGGCAGCGGCGCCTGGTTCAAGTCGTATTCGGCAAACCACTTGACATGGGCATGGGCGGGAACCATGCCGCTCAAGATGAATGCAAGCGCGCACAGCCAACGGCCCGGCACAATCGCCTTGCGGTCCTCGACGGGCCGCAACACAGCAGCCCTTCCCAAGCCAAATCGGAGGTCAGAAGCGGACACAGCGCAGCCCTCAACAGTGCTCCAAGCCATCGTCGATAGTCGCTGTCACCTGCAAAACGGTTCAAAGGTTCCGGCAGGCAAGCGTCAGCCTTCTCGCGAGGCACATGCTCCTCCGAGGTTTACTGGTTCCCTCACTCGAAAGTGAGGGAGCGGAGCGCCGACAGGCGCTCGGGTGCAGCGGCACCCGTCGGCGGGCCAATGACGTAGGCCCGCAGGCGCTTGCGAGGCGCCTTGCGTCCCCGCGCAGACCAGCTTGCGCAGTCTACGCAGCCGGGGGACGCTCGCCTCTCGGCGCTCCACCGCGGCGATTGTTTGGCCCCGAGCCCGCCTGAGGCGAAGCAATCCGGCTTCAAGTCTTGTCCACTTGACTCCTCGTCGCTTCACCCGGGCGAATTCACGCGTTCCGCCCGTAGTGGCGGAAGGGCGGGTTTCCCCGGGAGCCTCCCGGGGGCCTGGTTACGAGCCAGCCCGCAGGACGCCGCATCCCGCTCCGCCTCAAGCTCGTCTCCGGAGACGCCCTCGGTGAACGGGACGGCAGGACGATAGTCACAGACAAGTCGTTGTCAAACTTTGCAGCACTTACCAACAGGACTGTGGGCAAATCTGTTGATGGGCGCGACGCGTCGAACGAAGTTGTGCAGCGAGCACTGATGGTTGCCAACGAGAACGCTATCCACAGCGATCATCAACCGTCGTCGCAGGGCGGCTCAAGTCTTCCTCGACCCGCCGCTAGATATTGGATGCTTTCAGGGGCAAGCCGGAAAACATATGCTCAATGCGAGTTCTTCGCCTCATGACTCCTATCCGGACATCGCGCCTCGTAGGCAGCGATTGGCCTGCAAAGTAACTGCACCAAAGGCCAGTATCGCCGGCGCACGCGGTTCGGATAACGTCCAACGGAACTCCCCCTGTGGAGGTAAAATCAGGTGGCCACTGATGAAGCAGATCGGTCACCTTGCAGCAGCGGGTGATCTGCGCCCCCGCTCAGTTGCCGATGATTTGCCACTAGCCACCGCGAACCACGAGCGGGGCTTGAACCGCTTGTCCATCGTCGCGGTGGTGACCTCGAAGCCGGGGGATTTCAAATTTCAGCGATGAAGAGAAAGGAGCACGACCATGAAGATCACCCGCAGGCAAGTTCTCGCCACCGCCGCGGTGGCCGGCGCGCTCCCCATCCCGGCCGCGCATGTTTCAAATGCCTTTGCGCAGAGAGCTCCCGACGCGGCCGAGGCCCCCATGCAGGTGCCGATATCGAAGACCGCGGCCGAGGTTCCCGGCCCTGTTCCCGGCAACACGATGACGAACGCATACGTCCAGTTCGTCGGCCGAATGGCCTACGTGTGGGGGTACGCGATGGTGAACGCGCACAACCGTCGTGCCGCATTTGCAGAAGCGCCCGAGCCCGGACTCCTGGGCGGCGTCGTGCCGGTTGCGCCGGTCGGCTTCAACCAGATGCTCACCGATTATCTCAAGCCGGATCAGACCTTCATCGTCTGTCCCAACCAGGACGTCGCCTACGGGGCCGGATTTACCGCGCTCGACAAGGAGCCTACGGTGGTGCAGGTGCCGGACTTCGGCGACCGCTTCTACGTCTACGCAATGTATGACCAGCGCACCGACGAGATCGGCCGCATCGGCAAGCAGTACGGCACAAAGCCCGGCTTCTACATGATCGTGGGACCGCGCTGGAGCGGTGCGCTTCCCAAGGGCATCACCGCGGCAATCCGTTCATCAACGGATCTCGTTTTCGTCGTTCCGCGAGTTTTCAAGGAGGCGACGCCCGAAGATACCGCGGCAGTTCAGCCGGTCATCAATCAGATCGTGATGTATCCCCTTAGCCAGTTCGACGGCCGAATGAAGACGAAAGATTACAGCAAGTCGCCGCACTTCCCGGTTCCCCCGCCGCCGCCCAATGCGCCCAAGGGGGAAAGCGGGTGGGTGAAGCCCGAGACTTACTACGATCAGTTGCCGGTGGTCATGAAGGAAGTGCCACCACTGCCCGGCGAAGAAGCACTCTACGGGTGGATCGCGTCCGTGTGGGACGCCGCCGCCAAGAATCCGGAGACCAAGAAGGCGCTGATCGAATCGTTCGCCGTCGCCGACGAAGAACTGGTCAAGCCGCTCTTTGACTTCAAATACAACGGCCGAGCGATTGGCAATGGCTGGACCGTGCCGGCGAATGCCGCTGAGTGGGGAACCGACTACCTGAACCGCACAGCCATCAGCAAATCGAGCATGTACCAGAACACGTCGGCAGAAACGCAATACAATTTGCGCGAATACGACAGCGAGGGGAAACCGTTCGACGGAAACAATCAATACACCGTCACGTTCCCGAAGGGACAAGTCCCGCCGGTGAGGGGGTTCTGGTCGTTGACTCTATACAACGACGTGAAGTTCTTCCATCCGAACGCGCTGAACCGCTTCTCACTTGGCACAAAAAACAAACACTGAAATACGCCGCGGATGGCTCGCTGACCCTCTACCTGAGCGCCAAGTCGCCGGGCAAAGAGAATGAACCGAACTGGATACCAGCCCCCGCAGGCCACTTCTCGTTGATACTGCGCCTCTATTGGCCTGAAGAAACCGTCTTGAAAGGCGCGTGGCTACCGCCAGACGTCAGGAAGGTGTGACCTAGATATCTGGTGCGTACACCTTCTAGCTGAGGAGGCATCAATGAGCAGCGTCGGCACCACTCGCCTCGGCGGCCGGTTGTTGCGCTCCGGAATCGGGCTCCTGGCGCTCGGCCTGATAAGCGGTCTCGGCTTCATCCTTAATTACTTCTACGTGACGCCGTTCGAAATCTGCTCGGCAGCGCTCGCGACCGCTTCGGTCTTCGACGTATGGCCGTGGGCGCTGCCGCTGCTGGCCATTGAAGGACTTGCACTGACGCTCGCCGCGTCGGGGCTTTGTTTGATCTCGCAGTCAACGCGCGAAAGCGCATTCAGCGCGCCCACTCATGAAAGGACCGTGCCATGACGCAACTCGAAATTGGCGGCCGATTCATTCGTTCCGGATTCTGGATGTTGTTGTGGGGCATGGTGATGAGTTTCGGCATGGTTCTTCACTATGTCGCCAACATCAGCCCGCTTTTCGGTCCGGAATTCTTGAAAACCATTCTTCTCTGGTATGCATGCCCCTGGACGCTATCGACTGCCGTGGTGCTCGGCGGCGCACTCGGCATGATCGCGATTGGCGCGGTGTACGCCATCCTGGGCAGGATGGACCCGGCGGTTCGCGTCGAGGGACTTGAGAAGTCCGCGCTGTCGCTCTGCACGTTCGCGCTGATTGCGATCTTCCTGACCGGCTATCTCGGATATTTTGTGGTCAATCGCATCTGGCCGGACTTCTATTACAGCGCGGTCAAGGACGGCAAGAACGTCTGGCTGCTGATGCAGCTCGCCTGCATGGTCGCGTATGCGATCGGTGTGTTTCTCGCATTCAACGGCATCCGGCGTACCAGTCACGCAATGGCTTGAAGTTAAGCAGGTCAATGGGAGAAAATCATGAAGATCACCCGAAAACAGAAACTCATCGCTGCTGCTCTGCTTTGTGCTGCGGCGGTTTCAACTGTCCAGGCGCAGAATACGACGCCTGATAGGGTCGAGAGCAGCATCGGCACGTTGCAGTACAGGGATGGCGCACCGAGCAAGGAGACCGTGGCGAAGGTCTATGACTATCTCGACCTGATGCACGGCGTCGAGGCATTCGTGAATGCCTACCAGGGCGCTTCGGTGGCGGCCATCTTCAAGGGCTTCAACGATGCCGGCGTCCCGGACAACACGGCCTTGATCTGGTCGGAACTGATGGATGCAAAGTCCCAGTTCCTGACGGCCAATGCGGACACGATTTATTTCTGGGTTAACCTGAATGTTAGCAAGGGGCCGATTGTGATCGAGACGCCGCCGATGTCGCTCGGCGTTATCGACGACATCTGGTTCCGCTGGGTGACCGACTTCGGCCTGCCAGGTCCCGACCGAGGCGAGGGCGGGCGGTACCTGCTGGTGCCTCCTGGCTACAAAGGCGAACTGCCGGAGAGCGGCTACTTCGTGCACAGGCTGCGCACGACCCGGGCGACGGCGCTAGGCCGATCATTCCTGGAGAACAATGATCCCAAGCCGGTGGTGGCGCTGATCAAGAAGACGCTCAAGGTCTACCCGTATGTCCCGGGCGGCTATGGCACGAGCATCGCTTCGGCACTGGACGGCAAAGCCACGCTTCGGCGGACCCCGGACCACAAGCTGGACTGGTCCTTCTTACGACCCCAGGAGCCGGTGAGGTTCACCGAAGGCACCGGCAAGGTGATGAACACCATCCCGCCCAACGACTTCAGCTACTTCGAGATGATCAACGATCTGGTTCAGAAGGAGCCGGCGGACGCCCTCGATCCGGAGATTATGGGGTCGCTGGCCGCGGTAGGCATCGTGAAGGGCAAGCCATTCAATCCAGATGCGCGGATGAAGCAAATCTTGACCGATGCGGCAGCCATCGGAACGGCCGCAGGCCGAACCTTGAACTGGCGTCCGCGCCCATCCGAGGGGTTCTATTATTATCCCGGCTCCGGCTGGACGAACATGCTCTTCGCCGGCGGCTACACCTTTGAAACGCCGCCGCCACAGGTCAGCGCGGACGGCACCATCACCCCATACCCGTCCACCGGCTACCGCTTCCTCAACTCGCGCACGGCAATGTTCTTCTACGCCACCGGTATCACCCCCGCGATGATCATGCGGCTGACGGGCATCGGCTCGCAGTATCTCGGCGCGTTTGTGGATGCCAAGGGCGAATACCTCGATGGGAGCAAGACCTACAAGATGACGCTTCCGCCAAACATCCCGGCGGAGAAGTTCTGGTCCCTGACCGTCTATGACAACCAGACGCGCTCGATGCTCGACACGCCGCAGCGTTACCCGCGCGCCGGTAGCCAGAGCTATCCGTCGCCGGCGGCCGTGGCAAACCCCGATGGTTCAACGACCGTGTATTTCGGGCCGAGCAAGCCGGCGGGGGTCAGCGACGGCAACTGGATTCAAACCGATCCAAAAAAGGGCTGGAACACGCTGCTGCGCCTCTACAGCCCGCTGGAGCCGTTCTTCGACAAGAGTTGGCGTCCTAGCGAGATTGAGCTTGTCAACTGATGCGGAAGCAAGGCGGCAGGTAAATCGCCTGCTCTAACACCAATGCGGAGGACGGCAGCTGTTGGCCCAAAGCGGACGAAAAACAATGTCCGCTCTCATGTCCGCTGTTGAGGGATAAGCGGACTCGATTTGCTCAGTCCGAGCCTTTCAGCTTGTGGACCCAAGCGGACCTTGCCGTGGTTCAAGGCCGCAACCGGATCCAACGCTACTGAAGCAGAAGGGTAACTGGCGCAAGTCCTGAAAAACCAAGCTCGCGTGCAGCCGCCGGACTCACATCGATGATACGTCCGCGAACAAAGGGACCGCGATCATTGATCGTCACGATGACGGAGCGTCCGTTCTTGCGGTTGGACACGCGGACCTTGGTTCCGAATGGGAGAGATCGGTGGGCCGCCGTCAACCCGCTGGGATTTAACGGTCGACCGCTCGCGGTTCTTCTTCCGCTTTCGGTGGAATAGACCGACGCGACGCCACTCTCGGCAAAGGCGCCGTTAGCGGCAAAAGACTCGGGAAGAATAATCGCGATGGCAAAGACAAGGGAGCGGCGGTCCAAGGATAACCTCCACCAGGAAACGTCAGAATCAATGCGCCTTTGGCGCCACGAAGAACGGACTTCGCCGGACCGCCTTCATACCGTCAAAGCGGACATGAACACTTTGGTTCCATCCGGTCCGCAAGCTCTGCGTGAGAGCCAGACGGAACACCGCTTTTCGTTTGCGATTTAGGTCGCGCTTGCAACTATCCTCAAATGGGAAGCTATGGCGCTCTTGCCTTCCAGATTGCGTGGTTCGCTGATCGGGGGATTGTCAGGATCAATTTCCCGACGATGACATCGTCAGCCTGGCCTGTACGTGGTCCATAGGGAACGCGTTGATGGAAACGGCCAAGGCCGGCGATCTGTTTGCCAAGACGCCAGAAATTCACGAGCTCAGAATTCTTGCGGACAAGCTCCCAAAATAGACCCGGCATGCCACGCTACTGACGGGAGCGACGAACTCATTTGACCGGGTTGACGACCGGGCCCGCGCTCCAGGCTTTGTAGTCGGCGGGCGAAACCGTCGGCAGCTTCTTGAGGAAAGCCGCGACCGCCCAGATTTCCTGGTCCGGCATCTTGATCTGCGCGAAGCCCGGCATGCCGGTCATCTTGATGCCGTTCTTGACCACCCAGAACAGTTCACGCGGCTCGCGATCGGGCACGACCTTCTTGAGGTCGGGCGGATCGGGGCGCAGGCCCTCCGAGAATTTGGACCACTCCACGCCCGGCGCACCATGACAATGCACGCATCCGCGCTCCGCATAGGCGCGCGCGCCGGCCTGCACGACGGCGGGATCGTCGAGCGACTTCGGCGGCGCATCCGTGGCGTGGCGCGCGATCGAGGCCTGGCGGACCTGGATCAGCGCCCAGTCGACAATGCCGGGATCCGCCGATGTGGCGGCGACGCTGTAGAACCCGCCGAAGAAGAAGACCGCCGCGCCGATCGCGCCGACGATCGCAACAAATCCGATAAACGCAAGGAATTTCGCCATGAGACGGCCTCCTGCAGGGAGTTCCGGGTCCGGGATCGTAGTGCAAATGGCGGACGCGGGAAATGGGAGGATGTCCGCTGCTGGGCGGCCGGCTCAACCGGTCGATGCAACACCCACGTCCGCGTTTCCGCCGCTTGCGGGGACTAAGTCCCGTAGGGCGGATTAGCTAGTGCGCCGAACTGTGGATTCAATTCACCTTGACGCCCGTCTCCTTGATGATCGGCCACCATTTCTCGATTTCAGCCCGGTGAAATACCGCAAGCGCCTCCGGCGTCTGCTCCTCGCGAGCCGGAATTTCCTGGGCCAAATCTCGCAGGCGCTGCTGCACGGTGGGGTTGGCCAACGCATCCACGACAGCAGCATTCAATCTGGCGATCACGTCGTTCGGGGTTCGCTTCGGCGCCCAAAGGCCATGCCAATACGAAATTTGCAGGCCGGCCACGCCGGCCTCTTCCGCCGTCGGGATGTCGGGCGCAATCGACAACCGCGTGCTGGCGGTGACGGCAAAGGCCTTGATCTTGCCGTCACGCACCAGTGCAAGGGCGCTCAAGGCCTGGGTGCACATGACATCGACGTGGCCTGCAACCAGGTCCTGCAAGGCCGGGGCGGCCCCTCGATAGGGTACGAATTGCGCGCGGGTCCCTGTCAGGTTCTCAACAAAGGCCCAAGCGATATGCGATCCTGAACCGGCAATTGCGGCCAACGTGCGATTCGGGTTCGCCTTGAGCCAGCCGATAAGCTCTCGCATATCGTTCGCAGGCAGCGCGTTCTTTCCGACGACCAGTTGAGGACCGCTGGCGAGCAGCGCGATCGGCTCGAAATCCTTCAGCAGATCGTACGGGAGAGCGAGCGTGGCGCCGCTCACGACATGCGTTCCCCAATGGCCAATGCTGACCGTATAGCCGTCGGGTGCCGCGCGCGCGATGCGGCCGACACCGATGCTGCCCTCCGCCCCGGTGATGTTCTCGATGACGACAGTCTGGCCGAGGCTTCCCTTCATATGTGTCGCGAGGATGCGCGCGAGGGTGTCGGTCGGCCCGCCGGCCGCGAACGGCACCACCATCGTGATCGGACGCGAGGGATAGACTTGCGCGGTTGCGGTCCGCGAGACCGCCGGGAGCACAGCAGCACCCGCGGCCAGATGCAGAAATCGACGGCGCGGAAGTTTCATCGATTCCTCCCGGCGTCGCCGCGCAATGCGCGCTTCGACGCTCAATATATGAACAATGAAACCGGAGGCGCCCGCCGATAGCACCATGCTGCCCCTTGCAATGATTGGGATTCGGCACGTCCCGCCGGCAGCTCGGGCCAAATGCTACATCAGCTCCGCGCGCAGGCGGAAGTGGCCACACCGACGTTTTTTCCAGCGCAGCGTCGATTAGGAAATGTCCGCAATTCCGTCGCTGTTGGGGGTGAAGCGGACCTTGCTTCTCACTCCGAAATCGGACTAAGGCGACTGTCCTTTCTGGTTTCAACGAATCGTTGATCACCCAAAACCGTGCAGCCGTGCCGGATTGTCGACCAGGATTTTCTGGATCAGCGCCTTGTCGTTGTCGACATAGCGATAGAGCAATTCCACCACCTCGCCGTCGTTCATCATGCGCGGCTTGCGCCACTGCACATGCGGCCAGTCGCTGCCCCAGATCACGCGGTCGGGTGCTGCCTCGATATAGGCGCGCGCGACCGGGATCGCGTCGTCCCAATCCTTGTCCATGGCCGAGATCCGGTTGCCGTTCGAGAGCATCACCCACCAGTTCGGATCGTGCCTGAGCCGATCGACCAGGAAGCGGCAGGCCGGATCGGCGGCGCCCGGCGCGGGATCGGGATAGCCGAGATGGTCGGCGACCAGCGGGATGTTGCGGATGGTCATGAGCCGCTCGGCATTCTCCATGAGCGTGCCGCGGAAGAAATGCAGGCGCAGGTGCCAGCCCAGCCCGCGCACGCGCTCGGCGGTCCGCGTCACGGTATCGAAGCTTAGAGGCCGCGGCAGGTCGTGGCGGAAGCCAAACCGGGTGCCGCGGCAGCCGAGCGCGTCGAGCCGTTCGATCTCGGCATCGCTGGTTGAATCGTCGACGCGCGCGATCAAGCGCACGTGGCTGCGGTCGGTCAGCGCTTCGAGCACATCGATGGCGAGCCGGTGATCGGGACCGTAGAGCGTTGAATGCACGATCACGAAGCGCTCGAAGCCGAGCGTCTTCTCCACGGCGCAGAGATCGTCAAAGCTCGCGGCCGGCGGGATATAGGCGGCGCCCGGCTGCGTCGGATACTTCGCGACGTCGCCGAAGATATGGGCCTGGCAGTCGCAGGATTTCGGTGGCGGCGACGGCGGCCGCACCGCCCGCTCCCATTCCGGATATCGTTTTGGCGGCTCAGCGGAAAAATTCATCAAAGACCGTAGGGTGGGCAAAGCCAAGCCTCCGCGATCGCGGAGGCGAAGCGTGCCCACCATAAACCCGCATGAGCACTGCGGCTCTGTGGTGGGCACGGCGCTGCATCGACCGATTGGAGCGATGCGGATCTGCCGACCGCGCTTTTGCCCACCCTACAGTTCACAGCCTGCGCCCAAGATTCAACGGAAGAATTCACTGAAGACAAGATTCCATTTCGGCATTTTGTCTTCGGTCTCCTCCGGCGTGAAGAAATGCGCGCGGAATTTTCCCTCCGCAGGCTTGAGCGTCGGCACCGTCGCCGGCACGCCCGGATGCGCCGGGATGTAGTCCGACCGCGCAAAGACCTCCTGCCCTTCGCGCGAGATGATGAAATCCATCAGCAGCTTTGCGGCGTTGGGATGCGGCGCCTTGCGCAGCACCGAGAGGGTCGACAGCGTGACGGTCGCGGGCTCCATCGGAATCCAGTCGACCGGCGCGCCCTTCTTGGCGCTGATCACCGCGTGGTGGTTGAAGATCTGCAGCGCCAGCGAATATTCGCCGGCAATCACCTGGTCGAGCACCTCGCGCGCCGAGCCGCGCAGGTTGGCGATCCGCTGCTTTCCCAGTTCGCGCAGGAACGCCGTGCCCTTCTCCGGGCCCATTTCCGTCAGCACGGTGCCGATGAAGCCGCCGCCGCCGGAAGAGGTCGGGAACCCGTTCCAGGCCATCTTGCTGCGCAAGGCGGGGTTCAGCAGATCCTCGAGCGTGCGCGGCTCCTTGCCACGCGGGATCAGCGACGTGTTGAAGCCCGGCGTGATGACGAACAAGTTGTTGGCGATCCAATAGCCCTGCGGGTCCTTCACTTCGGCGGGATAATCCTTGGCCGCGTCGGGCAGCCATTGCAGCACATGGCCTTCCGCCTTCAACGGCACCACCGTGGTGGTCCCGTCGAACAGGTCGGCTTGCAGGCGGCCGGCCTTGGCCTCGTTGAGGATCTTCACCGCGGTCTCGGTGGCGTTGGCGCGGGTCGAGCGCACCTTGATCCCGGGATACTTCTTCTCAAACGCCGCGGTCACCGGACGAACCAACTGGCTGACGATCTGGGTGGTGTACCAGACCACCTCGCCTTCCTTCGTCGCCGCCGCGATCAGCGCCGGATCGGCGGCGCCGAGCGGCGCGGCCGTCGCCAGCAATCCTGCGATCCCAAGCGCTGCGCTTGTTCTCCACGTGAGCATCGTTGTTCCCCCCAGTCACCGTTGCCTCCAGGCAATCCTTGCACGAACCATCATCGGCTTGAATACCCGATCACGGCGTCTTTAGCGCACCCGGAACCATGGTTCCGCCGATCGTCGGCGCTAAGCGCGCTTGGATGCCCGGGTACGATTTTACAAAGCGCAAATTCATCCAGCCGCGCGACCCTAAATTTGTTTGTTCCGCGGCAGAACGGAACCGTCACAAGAAAGTTTTCCCTTCGTGCGCCAAGGCTTCAAGCGCCGAGCACAAGCGCCGAGCACCAACATTGCCATGGGAGGATCAGAAATGATCTCGCTGACGATCAACGGCCAATCGCACAATGTCGACGTCGAACCCGACACGCCGCTCCTGTGGGTGATCCGGGAAAATGTCGGGCTGACCGGAACCAAGTACGGCTGCGGCATCGCGCAATGCGGCTCCTGCACCGTTCACATCGACGGCGCCCCCATGCGCTCCTGCTCGATGCCGGTGAGCGCGGCCGCCGGCAAGCGCATCACGACGATCGAAGGGCTCGCCGAGAACGGCACCCTGCACAAGGTGCAGAAAGCCTGGCTCGAGCATGAAGTCCCGCAATGCGGCTACTGCCAGAGCGGCATGATCATGGCGGTGGCGGCGCTGCTCAAGGACAAGCCGAAGCCGACCGACGCCGACATCAACGATGCGATCACCAACATCTGCCGCTGCGGCACCTTCGTGCAGGTGCGCGCGGCAATTCACGCCGCCGCCAACGCGTGACGAGGGAGGCACATCATGAATTACGTCCCGAGAATCGATCGCCGTTCCTTCGTCGTTGGCAGCGCCGCCGCCGGCGCCGGCTTCGCGCTGGGAATGTCACTGCCGTTCGGTCCGGCGCATGCGCAGGACATACCGGAGCTCAATGCCTGGGTGGTGGTGCGTCCCGACGACACCGTGGTCATCCGTTTCGCACGCTCCGAGATGGGTCAGGGCTCACTCACCGGGCTCTGCCAGCTGGTCGCCGAAGAGCTCGAATGCGACTGGTCGAAAGTCACCTGGGAATACGTGAACCCCTCGCAGAGCGTCGCCCGCAAGCGCATCTGGGGCAATTTCAATTCGAGCGGCAGCAATGCGATCCGCCAGTCGCACGACTATGTGCGGCGGGGTGGCGCGGCCGCGCGGCAGATGCTGATCCAGGCGGCGGCGAACGAGTGGAAGGTGCCCGCGTCGGAATGCACCGCCGCGAACAGCGTCATCACGCACACGCCCTCCGGCCGCAAGACGAGCTACGGCAAGGTTGCGCTCGATGCCACGAAGATCGATCCGCCGGATCCGAAGAGCATCACGCTCAAGGATCCCAAGGTCTGGAAGATCGCAGGCAAGCCGCTGCCGCGGCTTGATACGATCGACAAGCTCACCGGCCGCCAGAAGTATTCGGCCGATACCCAGCTCCCCGGCATGCTGAACGCCGCGATCAAGGCGTGCCCGGTCCGGGGCGGCAAGGTCGCGAGCTTCGATGCCGCGAAGGTGCGCGGCATGAAGGGCGTGAAGAACGTCGTTCAGGTCGGCGCCACCGCCGTTGCGGTCGTCGCCGACACCTGGTGGCACGCCAAGACCGCGCTCGATGCCCTGCCGGTGGTCTGGAACGAAGGTCCCGGCGCCAAGGTGTCCAGCGAGACGATCGCTGCCGTCCTGAAGGAAGGCCTGGAAGCCGAAACCAATCTGGTCGGTAACCAGGCCGGCGACATCAACGCGGCGCTCGCCGGCGCGGCCAAGAAGGTGGAGGCGGTCTACGCCTACCCATACCAGAACCACGCCTGCATGGAGCCGCTCAACGCCACCGCGCGCTACACCGCCGACAAGTGCGAGGTCTGGACCTCTACGCAAAACGCCGAGTCGGTGCTCGCCGCGACCGTCGAAGCGTCGGGCCTGCCGTTCAACCGATGCGATGTGACGGTGGTCACCGCCGGCGGCGGCTTCGGCCGGCGCAACCGCACCGACTATGTGACCCAGGCGGTGCTGATCGCCAAGCAGATGCCCGGCGTCCCGATCAAGCTCCTGTGGTCGCGCGAAGAGGACATGACCCAGGGCACCTACCATCCGATCACGCAGTGCAAGCTCACGGCGGCGTTGGATGCCAACAACAACATCACCGGCCTGCGCATCCGCATCTCGGGCCAGTCGATCCTCGCCACACTGGCGCCGGAGCGGCTGCAGAACGGGCGTGACCCCGCGACCTTCCAGGGGCTCAACGCCGGCGGCGCCGAAGGCGCGCTCGGCTACGACATTCCGAACGTCCTGATCGATCACGCCATGCGCAATCCGCACCTCACGCCGGGCTTCTGGCGTGGCGTGAACAACAACCAGAACGCCATCTATCTCGAATGCTTCATCGACGAGGTGGCGCATGCGGCCGGACAGGACCCGCTCGAATTCCGCCGCAAGATGATGGCGAAGCATCCCAAGCACCTCGCCGTGCTCAACGCCGCCGCCGAAAAGGCGGGCTGGGGCACGCCGCCGCCAAAGGGCGTGTTCCGCGGCATCGCGCAACAGATGGGCTACGGCAGCTATGTCGCCGCCGTCGCCGACGTCTCGGTCTCCAGCGACGGCCTGCTCACCATCCATCGCATCGTCGGCGCCACCGATCCCGGCCATGTCGTCAACCCGGCCCAGGCCGAGCGGCAGATTTCCGGCTCGTTCGTGTTCGGACTGTCGGCGATCCTCTACGGCGGCTGCACGGTGAAGGACGGCCGCATCGAGCAGACCAATTTCGACACCTACAACTCGATGCGCATGGCCGCGATGCCGAAGGTCGAGACCGTGATCATGCCCTCCGGCGGGTTCTGGGGCGGCGTCGGCGAACCGACGATCTTCGTGGCGGCGCCGGCCGTGCTCAATGCGATCTTCGCGGCGACCGGCCAGCGTATCCGCTCGTTCCCGCTGAAAGATCAGGGCTTGCGAACCGCATAACGGCTGGAGCGGCGGCCGCCCGGCCGCCGCTCCGGTTTCGGGGGATGCGGCGGAGGATCGCCGGTGCCTGAAATGATGACTTGAAATCGTCACCTTGCCGTTCGAACCTCTTGTCCGGCTGCTTCGGCGCGCGTTCAAGAAGGACGCAGCATGGCGCGTATCACCGTCAACGGTCGCGTGCACGACGTCGACGTCGATCCGGACACCCCGCTGTTGTGGGTGTTGCGGGACACGCTCGGCATGGGCGGCACCAAATATGGCTGCGGCATCGCCCAGTGCGGCGCCTGCACGGTTCATGTCGACGGCGCCGCCATGCGCTCCTGCGCGCTGACGATCAGCGCAATCGACGGCAAGGCGATCACCACCATCGAAGGGCTCGCGCCCAATGGTGTGCTGCATCGGGTGCAGAAAGCCTGGGTCGACCACGACGTCCCGCAATGCGGCTATTGCCAGAGCGGCATGATCATGGCGGTCGCGGCGCTGCTCCGGGAGAAACCAGACCCGTCCGACGCCGAGATCGACGCGGCGATCACCAATATTTGCCGATGCGGCACGTATCAGCGAATCCGCGCGGCAATCCATGCGGCCGCAAGCGCGTGACGGAGCCGCAATGAACACCGCCCGGGGGATCGATCGCCGCCGCTTCCTGGTCAGCGTTGCCGCTGCCGGCGGCGGTCTGGCGCTTGGATTCGAGCTGCCACTGGGGCCGCAGGCCACCCATGCCGCCAGCGGGCCTCCGGAAATCACCGCGTGGATCGTGATCCAGCCGGACGACACCGTGATCATCCGCGTGGCGCGCTCGGAAATGGGACAAGGCACGCTCACCGCGCTGCCGATGCTGGTGGCGGAAGAGCTCGAATGCGACTGGAGCAAGGTGAAAGCTGAATTGCCGCGCCCGGACGAGAACCTCAGGCGCAATCGCGTCTGGGGCGATTTCTCGACCGGCGGCAGCCGCAGCATCCGCAATTCCCAGGAACCGTTGCGCCGGGCCGGAGCGACAGCGCGCGAAATGCTGATCGCCGCCGCCGCTGCGCAATGGGACGTCGCGGCCTCGGAGTGCCGCGCCGCGAACAGCGTCGTCACCCACATGCCGAGCGGCCGCACGGCTACGTTCGGCCAGGTTGCCGAAGCGGCGGCGAAGATTGCGCCGCCGAAGGAGGTCAGGCTCAAGGATCCAAAAGACTGGCATCGCATCGGCAGGCCGACCCGGCGGCTCGACGTCATCGACAAGGTCCAGGGCAAGCCGCTCTACGGCATCGACGTGCGCGTCCCCGGCATGCTGCACGCGGCGCTCGCCCAGTGCCCGGTGTTCAAGGGCACGCTGAAGTCGGTCGATGAATCGGCCATCGCCGGGATGAAAGGCGTCCACAAGGTCGTGAAGCTCAAGGAAGCGGTCGCCGTCGTCGCCGACAGCTGGTGGCAGGCCAAGAAGGCGCTCGATGCGCTGACGATCGAATGGGACGACGGCGGCAGCGGGAACATTTCCAGCGACAGCATTCGCGATTTCCTCAACGGCGGACTGACCGCCGCCGAGGCCGGGGTCGGACGCACGCACGGCAATCTCGCGGACGGATTCGCGAAAGCCGGCCGGCGCATCGAGGCGGACTATTCCGTGCCCTTCCTCGCCCACGCGACGCTGGAGCCGCAGAATTGCACCGCGCACGTCATCGGCGATACCGCGGAAATCTGGGTGCCGACGCAGAACGGCGAAGCTGCGATGGCGTCGGCCGCGCACACGCTTGGCGTCCCGGCGCGGAACGTGACGGTGCACAAGACCATGCTGGGCGGCGGCTTCGGCCGGCGCGGCGCGACGCAGGATTTCGTGCCGCCGGCGGTTCTCATCGCCAGGGAGGTCGGCCGTCCGGTCAAGGTCGTGTGGTCGCGCGAAGAGGACACGTCCCACGACTACTATCGGCCGGTCGCGATGGCGCGGATGTCGGCCGGCCTCGACGCTGCCGGAATGCCGCTCGCCTGGCATGTCCGCATGACTGGCAATTCGATCTGGGGCACGCTGATGCCGTCGACGGTGCGCGGCGGCGTCGACCGGCAGTTCCAGGAGGGCTTCCTGGCCGACATGCCCTATGACATCCCGAACTACCTCGCCGACTATGCGATTCGGAACACGCACGTTCCCGTTGGATTCTGGCGCTGCGTGAACCACACCCAGAATTGTTTCTTCAAGGAGAGCTTCGTCGACGAGATGGCGCACGCGGCGGGCATCGATCCCCTGGAGTACCGGCGCCGCCTGATCGGCCAGCACCGGCATGCCGCTCAATTCCTCGGCGTCCTCGATGCAGCGGCGGAACGCGCCGGCTGGAATACGCCGTTGCCGCCGCAAACCTACCGGGGCATCGCTCTCAACGAGGCCTACAATACGTTCGTCGCGGCGATTGCCGAAGTGTCGATCGCGACCGACGGAGCGGTTCGCATGCACCGGATTATCGTGGCGCTCGACCCCGGCACCGTCGTCAACCCGCTGACCGCGGAGATGCAAACGGAAAGCGCCGTGGTCTTCGGTCTGACCGCGGCACTGTATGGCGAGATCACGATCAAGGACGGACGGGTGGAGCAATCGAATTTCAACGACTACCGGATGCTGCGCATGGCCGAGATGCCCAAGGTCGAGACCGTGCTGATGCCATCAGGCGGATTCTGGGGCGGCTGCGGCGAGCCACCGGTTGCGGTGGTGGCGCCGGCGCTGTGCAATGCGATCTTTGCGGCGACCGGCAAGCGCATCCGGTCATTGCCGCTGAAGAATCATGATCTCACGAAAACATAGGCTGCGTCGCACAGCCTCGACAATTCCGCGTCCGGGGAGGAATGCTGCATGAAACGAATCGATTGCCTTTTAGCGTTGGCCATCATTTGCGCGTCGACCGGCGCAGCGTCCGCCGTCGACGTTGCTCCGGCGGGCGCGTCGGCCTGTTCGGGCTGCCACCCCATCAGTCGCTCGGTCGAGACGCCGTTCACCCGGCTGGTCGGGCGCAATCCCGATGACATCCTGACCGCGGTCCAGGAATTCCGGACCGGACAGCGGCCCGGAACGGTCATGGATCGGATCGCCAAGGGTTTCACCGACGACGAGATCAAGGCGATTGCGGCCTGGTATGCGGCGCAGAAGGATTGAACGTCATGGCACAGCATGATGTGAACCGACGCGAATTCCTCAAGCGCACCGCCGCGAGTGCCGCGGCCGTCGGCCTGCCGGCGCCCGCGATCGCGCAAAGCGCCGGCGGCCGCGTCGTGGTCGTGGGCGGCGGATTCGCCGGCGCGACCTGCGCCCGGACCCTCAAGCACCTCGATCCGCGCATCACGGTGACGCTGGTCGAGGCGAGCCGGACATTTACCGCCTGCCCGTTCAGCAACAACGTGATCGCCGGACTGCGCGATCTCAAGGCGCAGCAGTTCGACTACAAGAACCTTGAGGCCGACCGTATTGTCGTCACGTTCGTGCCGGCGACGGGCGTCGATGCCGATGCGCGCGCGGTGACCCTCAACGACGGCGCCAAGCTGCCCTACGACCGGCTGGTGCTGGCGCCGGGCATCGACATCCGCTGGGACGGCCTGCCCGGCTATACCGAGGCCGCCGCGGAGCGCATGCCGCATGCTTGGCACGCCGGCGAGCAGACGCTGCTCTTGCGCAAACAGCTTGAGTCCATGGAGGACGGCGGCCTGGTGGTGATTTCGGCTCCGGCCAATCCGTTCCGCTGCCCGCCCGGACCATACGAACGCGCCAGCCTTATTGCGCACTACCTGAAGACCCGAAAGCCGAAATCCAAGCTGCTGATTCTGGATGCCAAGGACGCATTCTCGAAACAGGGATTGTTCCTGGCCGCCTGGAAGGAGCTCTACCCGGACCTTCTCGAATGGGTGTCCTTGTCGATGGGCGGCAAGGTCACGGCGGTCGATCCCAACACCAATACGCTGACGACGGAATTCGGAAGCCACAAGGCTGCCGTCGCCAACGTGATCCCGCCGCAGCGGGCCGGGCAAATCGCCGAGCTTGCGGGCGTTGCCGATAAGACCGGCTGGTGCCCGATCGACCCGGTGACGTTCGAGTCGAAGCTGCGACCCAACATCCACGTGATCGGTGACGCCTGCATCGCCGGCGGGATGCCGAAATCCGCCTTCGCCGCGAATTCTCAGGCCAAGGTGTGCGCGGCCGCGCTGGCCAAGCTCATCGCCGGCGAGAAGCCCGAGGAACCGAAGCTGATCAACACCTGCTATAGTCTGGTCGCGCCTGACTACGGGATCTCGATCGCCGGCGTGTACGAGCCGCGCAACGGGCAGCTCACCGACGTGAAGGGCGCCGGCGGCGTCAGTCCGGCGAAAGCGCCGCGCAGCGCACGCGAGCTTGAGGCGAATTTTGCGAATGGCTGGTTCAAGGCGATCACCGCGGAAGTGTTTGGCTGAGCGTCGGCGATTGGTGATGTCCGCAGCCGTCGCCGCCGCGCTGGCGCTTGGTCCGACTGGCGTCCGCGCCGAGCTGCGCTCCTATACGGTCGTCGGCGACGCGATTCCGGAATCATTGACCGGCAGCAATGGCGATCCGGCCAGCGGCCGGGCCATCGTCGCGAACCGGCAGGTCGGGCTCTGCCTGCTCTGCCACACCGGACCCTTTCCCGAGGAGCGGTTCCAGGGCACCCTGGCGCCCGACCTCGGCGGCGCGGGAACCCGCTGGTCGCCGGGGCAGTTGAGATTGCGGATCGTCAATTCGACGCGCATCAACCCGGCAACCATCATGCCGCCATACTACCGGATCGATGGTCTTGCGCGGGTGGCGCCCGGGTTTGTCGGTAAACCGGTGTTGAACGCCGAACAGATCGAAGACGTGGTAGCGTATCTGGCGACACTGAAAGACGAGAAACAATGACCGACATCCTCCCCTTGGTTGCGACGCGCCGCCGGTTTCTGGTCGGCGCGGCCGGACTGGCGGGTGGAATGGCGCTGGTCACTTTGGTGCCCGGAGGACGCGCCGCCGCCACGCCTGCGACGATGCAGGCGGCGGTGAAGGCGGTCGCCGGCGACGCGCCCTTGACCAAGGGCCGGATCAAGCTCGAATTGCCGCCGCTGGTCGAAAACGGCAATGCGGTCCCGCTCGGGATCACGGTCGAAAGCCCGATGACCGATGCCGATCACGTCAAAGCCATCCATGTCTTCACCGAGAAGAACCCGCAGCCCAACGTGGTGAGCTTTCAGCTCGGGCCGCGCGCGGGGGTCGCCAACGTCCAGACGCGCATGCGGCTCGCCGACACGCAGATCGTGCTGGCGGTCGCCGAGATGAGCGACGGCACCTTCTGGCGCGACGAGGTCGAAGTCGTCGTCACCATGGCCGCCTGTCTGGAGGAAATCTGATGGCCGCGCGCGTACTCATCAACGTCCCGCCGAAGGCCAAGCGCGGCGAAATCATCGCGATCAAATCCCTGATCTCGCACGAGATGGAAACCGGTTTCCGGCCCAACGCCACCGGTCAGCTCATCCCGCGCAACATCATCAAGGAATTCGTGTGCACCTATAACGGCGTCGAGGTGTTCCGCGCCGAGTTTTTTCCCGCCGTTTCCGCCAACCCGTTCGTCTCCTTCACCACGGTGGCGACCGAGAACGGCACCATCACGATGACCTGGACCGGCGACAACGGGTTTGATGCCACCGAGTCGGTCGCCATCACCGTCGAATGACGCGGATGCGAATCTGGCGCATCGCCGCCGCGCTGGCGATCGTGGGCGGCGCGTTCCCGGCCATTGCCGAGATTCCCCTGTCCGAGCGGAAGTCGGGCTACGACTTCATGGCGCCCGAAACGCGGGCGATGCAGGACGACGAGACCGCCAACCCTGGCATGCTGTGGGTGCTGGATGGTGAAACTGAGTGGAAACGCAACGCGGGCGCCGCCGACAAGTCATGCGCCGACTGCCATGGCGACGCGAGCACCGGCATGAAAGGCGTCGCCGCGCGCTATCCCGCGTTCAATGCGGCGCGCGGCCGGCCGGTCAATATCGAGCAGCGCATCAATATGTGCCGCGTGGAGCGGCAGCAGGCGAAGCCGTTTCCGCTCGAGAGCAAGGAACTGCTGGCGCTCGCCGCATTCGTCGGCCGGCAATCGCACAACCAGCCGATCGCAGTCGCTGACGACGACCGGACGCGACCGTTCATCGAAGACGGCCGCGCCGCATTTACGCGCCGGCAGGGCCAGCTCAACTTGTCCTGCGCGCAGTGCCACGACGACAATTGGAACGGCCGGCTGGCGGGCAGTCCAGTGACCCAGGGCCATCCGACCGGCTATCCGATCTACCGCCTGGAATGGCAGAACCTCGGATCGCTGCAGCGGCGGCTGCGCACGTGCCTCGCCGGAATGCGCGCGGAGACGCCCGCGCTCGGCGCGCCGGAGCTCGTCGATCTCGAGCTCTACCTGATGTGGCGCGCGCGCGGCATGCCGCTCGAGACCCCGGCGGTGCGGCCGTAAGGCAGATGATTTGAACTCGGGTTCCACTCGTCCCCGCGAAAGCGGGGACCCAACATCGAAAAGCAAAAGATTGGATTCCCGCTTCCGCGGGAATGAGCGGAAGATAGGGCCGCTCAATTTTGGCCCTTGGTCCGATACTCGAACCAGAAGGCCGCCCGGGTCACAAGCGGACATGGCGAGAGCAGCGTGGATATCTGCTTTGGGCCAACAGCGGAACTCATGTCAGGTAGCGTCGGAACTCAAGCCTATTTTCCGATCGAGTATGGTGATTTTCGTTGCGTCGGCTCTTGCGCAACCGAATACCCGATGTATCCGTCAGGAACGGAGCAAACTTGTGCGCCCAAATCGCCAAGCGGTGCGCTCGTTGCTTACGATCCGATGAGTTTACCAGGTGAAAACTGAGGCATTGCAAACCTCATGGGCATAGAAAGTCATACCGCCGCACCGTCGTTTCGGTTTGGCGAGAGCATAGGATGCCGCTTGCTGCCATCGATCTTCAATTTGATTGCGGCCGCCTGCATCGGCGTCGCAACGCGCATCGTCAATGCAGTATTCTCCAGAGCGATTGCAACCATCCGTGCGGCAGCTCTTGCTGTCGGGCTCTTCTTCGTGCCGCCGGTTTCCGACGCCATCGATACCATCACGAACGCGGTCACGCTGCGCGTCCCGGCCGGCATCGGCAATCTCATTTCCACCGCACAGGCTCAGCCGGCTGCCCCTGCGAGCTCACAGTCGAATGCGCTCAATGCGTACAACAAGGCAGTAGACGACTTCAGATCGATCTTGAGCCAGCGGCGCGCACAAATCAGCTCCAATCAACAGCTGCCGAACTTGCCAGGACAAGCACTCTACATTGCTCGTAACAATATGATCAGCGCGTATAAGGATCTGACTGACGCGCTTCCGTCCAAAATCGGAAGACCCAATAAATTTGGAATTCCGCCAGCGTACTTCGATGCCAACAATGAGCCGCTTCTCGATGAGTACGCCAGGCTCTTTGGCATCATGCAGGCGCCGCCCGCCAATGCGCAAAACTCAGATACTCCATTCAATGACGTCGTTGACTTGGGAACCGTTATTGGACGAGCCAGGGGGCTCGATGCAGCGGTCGCCGAAGTGGCGGGTCGTATCAGCCTGGGCCTGTTCTTTGCCGAAACAAACGGCAATCAAAACATCGGCAATGCGCGCTCGAACAGGTACAAGGGGAGTCTGCAAACAGGTGTATCTGAAGATCGAAATGGTCAAAAGAGATGGGCGGCGATCAAGAAGTCGATCACCGCTCTTGATCCTGCACTGAGCGCCCGCGACGACAAAGAACAGGCGCGGGTTGGCAACCTCGATCAACAATTCAATCACTGGACCGCCGTGAGAAACGCCCTTATGAGCGCGCACGCTGACGTTTTCCCGCAAATGCCGGCTATCTTGAAAGCATTGCCAAATCCGATTGATCAAATGAAACTTTTTGAGCTCATCCAAATCATTCCCAGTCCGACCAGGTCCGCTCTCAAGTCGGGCAACTTGGCCAATTATGAAATTTCTGATCCGAGAATCATGGGATATTTGCGCAACAATAGCATCTTCACCTTTGGACAAGCTGACAGGGCAAAAACGTCTGGAACCTTCCGCGAAATACTCAATGCGATGTGGCTCTTCGATGACAAATTTGAACGAGCCCTGTCCAAATTCAACGAGATCAAGGCTCAGCAAAAAAGATAAGCCTCGAGGTGAGCAAAATGCTTTCCGGTTTGCACCGAGAAGCGGACCTGCATCTCCACAACCAATGAGTAGACGCGCTAATCCTGTTGCCCCACCGCCGGGACATTGCTGCCGCGGCGATAATCGGGCACCGGCGGCAGGCCCCAGATGGTCGAACTCCGTCCGCTTCCAGGTCTTCGGATACTGCGGCGTATCGCGGTGCCAGGGCCTCGGATCGAAGTAGCCGAGCGCCTCGTCCTTCATCTGGTCGAGCTCGATATAGAGCTCGACCGTGTGCTCGTCCGGATTGCGATGATAGGTGGCGACGTTGTGGCCCGGGCCGTGACGGACCGGTCCCCACAGGATCCTGATCTTCTTCATCGCGAACATCTCGCAAGCGTTCTGCATGTGCGACATGTCCTTGAGCTCGAATGCGATGTGATGCAGCTCCGGCTTATCGCCCTTGATGAAGTTCACGGTGTGATGGTCGGTGTTGCAGCGCATGAACACGAACCAGTCCTCGATCCAGTCGGACACCTTGAAACCCATCACCTTGGCGTAGAAGTCCGAGACCACCTTCACGTCGGGACAGTGGAAGGCGATATGCCCGAGCTTGAGCGGGCCGATGCCGCTCACCTGGTGGTGGGAGCCGAGATATTTCCACTCCGTGAACAGGTCGATGCTGGTGTCCTTGTTGTCCTTGAAGGTCAGTACCTTGCCCATGCCCGGGATGGCGTCGTTGCGCAGCTCGCTCTTGATCCCGTCCTTCGCCAGCTCGCGCGCCAGCACGTCGAAATCCGAATCGGGCGCGACCTCGAACGACAACCGGGTGCAGTGGTTGCGGTCGGACTGATCGAGCTGGATCGACAAGAGGCCGGTCTTGGACGCCAGGAAGGCGCGTTTCTTCTCACGCTCCGCCAGCACCAGCCCCACCACCTCGGTCCAGTAGGCGATCTGCTTCTGAATGTCGGTGGTCTCGAACGTCGCGTGACCGACGCGCCGGGGCTTGATCATCATTCTCTCCGCTTCAGGACCGTGTTCGATGAGCGCTCATTGAATGCTCTTGGCTTCCCGCCGACTATAGCCCACTCTTGCCATTCGCGCATGATCGCGGTTTTGTCGTTCCGTCATTTAGAACCGGGGAGCAATGACCATGGCCGGCTACAAGCTTGCAACCTACCAGAGCGCGGACGGACCGCGCGCCGGCCTCGTCGTGGACGACAAGGTCTTCGACGCGGCCAAGCTGACCGGCAAGCCGGCCTACGCAACCGTGCTGGGCATCCTCCATGATTGGAAAGGCGCACAGGGCGCTCTCAAAGCGGCGGCCGCCAAGGCCGCCAAGAGCAAGGCCAAGACCCTGCCGCTGAGCAAGGCCAAGCTGCTGGCGCCGATCCTCTGGCCGTCGACGATCTATTGTGCGGGCGCGAATTATCAGGACCATGCCAACGAAATGGCGGCAAAGGACAACAGGCCGCCGCCGCCCGACCCGCATACGCTCGGTCTCGAATCCTGGCATTTCATCAAGGCCTCCCGTTCGGTCGCCAATCCGGGAGCGACCATCAAGATCTCGACCTATTCGAAGAAGATGGACTGGGAGGTTGAGCTCGCGGCGGTCATCGGCCGGCCGGCGAAGGACGTCCCGATCGACAAGGCGCTGAGCTACGTCGCCGGCTACACCATCGCCAACGACCTGTCGGCGCGCGACCGCGGCCGCCGGCCGCATATCCCGGACACTTCACCGTTCAAAGCCGACTGGGTGGCGCACAAGAGCTTCGACGGCTCCTGCCCGCTCGGGCCCTGGATCGTACCGGCGAGCGACATCAGGGACCCGCAGAAGCTCGGCATCAAGCTGTGGGTGAACGGCGTGCTCAAGCAGGATTCCAACACCGGCCAGATGATCTTCAACCTCGCCGAGCAGATCGCGCACCTGTCATCGCGGCTGACGCTGCATCCCGGCGACCTGATCCTGACCGGCACACCCGCCGGCGTGGGCGCGGGCCGCGGCGAGTTCCTCAAGGCCGGCGACACGGTCAAACTCTGGATCGAGAAGATCGGCGAGATCAGCAACAAGATGGCCTGACCGCCGCGCGTTTCCGGACCCTGGCCATGCAGTTCCGCAAGGCCGGGCGATCCGGTGCTGATTGCGTTCCCTCTTTAGAAAAGGCATATATTCGGCCTGCCGGTTGCAGAACGCCCGGCCGATCAACAATAAAGGCGGAACGCCGCCCAAAATACGCAAACCGGTAACGCCCCAGGTAGAGCAGGATCTTCAGGCATGGCTGAACAGTTCGTCGGTAAGCTTTCGGAATTCCAGGACGGCGACCGCCGCATCATCTTCGTCGGCGACAACGAGATCGGGGTGTTCCGGCACGAAGGAAAATTCTACGCCTACAGCAATTATTGCCTGCACCAGGGCGGCCCCGCCTGCGAGGGCCTGACCATCGCCAAGGTCGAAGAGCGGCTGCGGCCGGACAAGACCTCCGAAGGCCTGTTCTTTTCCGACACCGAGATGCACTTCGTGTGCCCGTGGCACGGCTACGAGTACGACATGAAGACCGGTGAATGCGTGTCGGACCGAAAGCTCAAGCTGCGCAGCTACAAGATCGTCGAAAAAGGGGACGAGGTTTATGTCGTCGCCTAAGCGCGCTGCGAAATTAGCGCGGAAATCCAAATCCGCTTCCAAGCCGGCCGGCAAAGTCGCGGCCAAACCGGCCGTCAAGGCTGCGCCAGTCAAGGCTGCGCCGAACGGATCGGCATCGAACGACGCGACGCGGCTCGCTGCCGAGCTCGAGCGGGCGCTGGTGAGCGGCAAGCTCGACTCGCTCACGCCGCAGGCGCTGCAGGCATTGATGAGCGCGTGCTGCAAGACCTACGCGACCCGGGTCGAGGCGGGCGAGGACCTGCTGCCTTTGGCACAACGCTCAACTGTTAGTCCAACCGAAGTGATGGTGACGGCGAGCGGGCTGTTGCGCGCCGCCAATCTGGCCGTGTTCGAGCTCGGCATGTGGCAGAGCTGGACCGGCCGCTGAACATTCAAAGCAGGAATTAATCGGAGACGAACCATGGACCTCATCGCCGACCGCGGCCGACGCGTCACAGTCGAGGAGCTCAACACCACCCGCCTCCTGGCGCACGCGCGCAAGCAGGCGGTGCAGCGCAAGCTCGACGACGTGCTGGTCGTCGACGTGGACGCCCACCACTATGAGAACGAGCACATGCCCGAAATTCTCCCGTTCATGGAGAACGACGTGCTCAAGCAGATCACCATGGGCGGCCGTGCGACCACTCGGCGCAGCATCCTGCCGTCGCAGGCGGGGTTCACCCAGGACATGGGCGGTCGCGTCACGCGTTATCCGATGCGCGGTTCGGAAAAGACCGAGCCGGGCCGGCATCGCGACATCCAGCTCGGCGAGCGCTGGATGGACGCCATGAGCGTCGACTATTCCTGCCTGTTCCCGACCGGCATGCTCAACATCGGCATGCATCCGCAGAAGGAAATGGAAGTCGACCTGTGCTGGGCCTACAACCGCTGGCTGACCGAGAAGGTGCTGCCGGAATCCAACAGCCGCTTCTTCTCGATGCTGTGCATTCCGTTCAGCGATCCCGACGCGTCGCTGCGCCATGTCGAGACCTTCGGTGATCGCAAGGGTGTCGGCGGCTTCATGGTGACGACCGTGCGCCACCTGCAGGTCAACGACAACGCCTATATGAAGGTCTATCGGGCGATGGAAGAGCGCGGCCTCGTCCTGTCCTTCCACTCAGGTCCCAGCTGGTCCGAACCGGTGTTCCGTGCCTGCAACCGTTTCCTCTCGGTGCATGCGCTCGGCTTCAGCTTCTACAACATCCTCCATTGCACCAACTGGGTCATCAACGGCATGGGCGAGCGCTTCCCCAAGCTGCCGGTGGTGTGGATCGAATCCGGCCTGGCCTGGGTGCCGTTCCTGATGCAGCGGCTCGACCACGAATACATGATGCGGCCGTCGGAAGCGCCGGTGCTGAAGAAGAAGCCGTCCGACTACATGCGCGACATGTACTACTCGTCGCAGCCGATGGAGATCCAGGACCGCGGGGCGATGGAACAGACGTTCCGCATGATCAATGCGGAAACGCAGCTCCTGTACTCGTCGGACTATCCGCACTGGGACTTCGACCTGCCGTCGACGATCTGGGATCTGCCGTTCGTGTCGGAGAAGGCCAAGCACAACATCCTGGGCGGCACCGCGGCGCGGCTGTTCAAGCTGCCGCCGCGCAACGCGGCGCAGAAGGCGAACCTGCAGAAGTTCGGCAATCTCACCGCCGCGGCCTAAACGACATAACAACACATCCAACAGAAACCGCCTCCCGGGCGACCGGGAGGCGGTTTTCGTTTGAGCGGCGGCACGGCCGATCGCGGACGGCCTCATGGTGAGGAGCGTCGCGCAGCGACGAGGCGGCGTCCTACCGCCCCAGCGTCTGCGCCATGATCTCTTCGCAGCGCTTGCCGGCTTCCGGATCGGCGACGGACAGGTCGCCGGATGCGGCGGCCCTGAAGCGATTGGACGGCATGCCGGCCATGCCCCAGCGGCACGGGCGCATCGGAAAATTCCGCCAATATTCGGCGTCGCGAGCCTGGTAGGTCGCCTCGTCGACCTGCTCGACCTCGGCGGTGTATTCGACCACGAAGCCGTTCGGCTCGACGAAATAGCTGAAGACGTTGTCGCCCGGGCCGTGGCGCCCGACGCCCCATTCGACATTGAAGCCGTGCTTCTTCATCCGCCCGGCGCCACGCATCAGCCCGTCGATGCTCGCAACCTCATAGGCCATGTGGTTGAGCGTGGGACCGTTGCCGCGCGCCATCGCGATCGAATGATGGTCGGCGCTGCAGCGCACGAAGTCCATCATGTCGGTCTTGTCGGAAAGCTTGAAGCCGAGCGTGTCGATGAAGAACGACGTCTGCTGGTCGATCTTGGCGCTGTTGAGCACCACGTGCGAGAGCTTGTTCGGCACCGAGCTGTCATTGTTGGTGGTCTGATGGCGCGCCACGTCGGAGGCGATGTTGAGCACGTGCCCCTCGGGCGTCTTGAACTGGAAGCCGTAGCCGCCGCCGGCGCTGCGGGGCAGCTCTGCCGGCGCTGACGCGACGGTGACGCCGGACGCTTTGGCGCGTTCGTACAACGCATCGACCGCCTCGCGGGTCATGGCGGCGAAGTGCACGCCGAGCAGCCCGGCCGTGGGACGCTCACGCAAGGTGACGGCGTGGTGCTCGGTGCCGTTGCCGCGCAGGTGGATGGTCTCGCCGTCCGCAACCACCGGCTCAAGCCCCCAAACCCGGCTGTAAAAAGCCGCCGACTGGGTGAGATCGGTGACGCCCAGCTCGATGCTGCGCAGTCCGGTGACACGTGCGTTGTTCATGGGAGACCTCGTTGACGTCTTGTGCTTACGATCAATCTAGCATGCGTTCGTTCCCCGGGCGAGCGGAGCGAGACCCGGGGTCCAGCGAAATAAATGACAAGTGCTTCTTATATGGCCCTGGGTCCCGGCTCTACGCTTCGGCTTCGCCGTCGCTTGGCCGGGACACGGACAGGGCATCACGACGGGAGCGCCACGCATTTTTGCGGGGAAACCCCGACGTGCACGACCTGGCCGATCTGGAATTCCGCCTCGGGGTTGGATCGAACGCGGATTTCGCCGTCACCGGCGTCCACCAGATAGTCGACCACCTCGCCGAGGAAGACCCGGTGCGAGACCTTGCCGGTCATCGCATTGAAGCCGTCGCCGGGCGGCGAAACCGACAGCATCAAGTCCTCCGGCCGGGCGCTGACCAGCACGTCCTGGCCGGCCGAAACCGCCTGCCCAAAAATACAGCGGAACAGGCCGTGGCGGGTGTCGACCATGGCGACGTGCTCGGCCGCCCGCACCTCCTTGACCTTGCCCTTGAGGAAGTTGGCGGAGCCGATGAAGTCCGCAACGAACTGGCTCTTGGGCTGGCGGTAGATTTCCTGCGGCGTGCCGCGCTGGATAATCTTGCCGAAATTGAACACGACGATCTCGTCGGACAGCGCCAGCGCCTCGGACTGGTCGTGGGTGACATAGACCGTGGTGATGCCGAGCCGCTTCTGCAGCAGCTTGAGCTCGACCCGCATCTGCTCGCGCAGCTTCGCGTCGAGATTGGACAGCGGCTCGTCGAGCAGCAGTATCTGCGGCTCGCGCACCAGCCCGCGCGCGAACGCCAGCCGCTGCTGCTGGCCACCGGACAATTGCGTCGCCGGGCGCGTCTCGAAGCCCGACATGCGCACCATCTCGAGCGCGCGCAGCACCTTGTCCTTCACCTCGGCGGCGGAGTATTTGCGGTCGCGCGCGACCCGCAGCGGGAACGCCACGTTCTCGAACACCGTCATGTGCGGCCAGATCGCGTAGGACTGGAACACCATGCCGATGCCGCGGTCGCTGGGCGGCACGAAGATGCCCTTCTCGGTGTCGCACACGGTCTCGTCGGCGATGACGATCCTGCCGGTCTCCGGCCGTTCCAGCCCGGCCAGGCAGCGCAGCGTCGTGGTCTTGCCGCAACCGGACGGACCGAGCAGCGTGATCAGCTTGCCGGTGCCGATCCCGAGGCTGATGCCGTCGACGGCGTTCACCACCACGTTGCCGGGCGCAACGAAGGTCTTCCTGAGATTCTCGATCGCGAACATGTTTACTCGTGTCCCGGACGCGGCGCAGCGTGGAGCGAAGCGCAACGGTGCACCGCTGATCCGGGACCCCGGTTGCTTGTGATTCGAAGATAACCGGGGTCCCGGGTCTGCAGCGCACCACTTCGTGCTGCGCTGCGCCCGGGACACGGCCTGTGAAGTTGTGATTCAAACATCATCCCCTACCCCGCGGCCTGGACCTTGGCGGCGGCAGCCTCGCTGCGGCGCTGCACCCGCAATTCGAGCCAGCGCAGGCCGGCGACGATCATGATGAGCGGGATGATCTGGAGGACGCCGAGCGCGGAGACCGCGCCGTAGCTGCCGCCCTCTTCCCACATGGTCAGGCTGATGGTGCCGAGCACGTGCGTGCCGGGGCCGATCAGGAATACCGACGCGCCGAGCTCGCGCACCGCCAGCACAAAGATGTAGATCCAGGCCGCCAGCAGCACCGGAGCCAGCAGCGGCAGCAGAATTAAGAGGAACACCTGCCGCATGCGCGCGCCCGACACCTCGGCGACCTCCTCGAGCTCCTTGTGGATCTGCGTGAGCCCGCCCGAGATGAAGCGCATGCCGTACGGCAGATAGAGCGTGACGTAGGCGATCAGCAGGATCCAGATCGTGTTGTAGACCGGGATCGGCAGCATCAGATAGGCGAACAGGACCGCGGCGCCGACGATGACATGCGGCACGGCGATCGGCGTGAACGCGATCGAATCGAGCACCCATCCCGACTTCGGCGCCGCACGCAATGCGATCCAGGCCATCACGAAGGTGAGGGCGACCACGATGGTCGCCGCCATCGCGGCAAGAGACACGCTGGTCTTCACCGCATTGAGGAAGATCGGATAGTGCAGGATGAACTCGTAGTTCTCCCAGGTCGCGGGCGAGGTCGAGCCGATGAATGGCTGCGCCAGATTGCGGAAGAACGACTGCCACACCAGCGTCAGGAGCGGCAGTCCGAGCGCCAGGAAGAACATCATCATGACGCCAATCGCCACCGGCCAGCGCCATCTGCGCAGCTTGATGCGGGTCGGCATGTAACCCTTGCCGGTGATGGTGGCGAAGGCTTCGGCATTGCGGGTCGCGCGCCGGTAGAAGAACACGGCGACGATGCAGATCAGCAGCAGCGTCATGCCGAGCGCGCTGGAAATCCCGAATTCCGGCGGCGCGTTCTGGGTCGCGGCCTGAATCTCGGTGGTGAATACGTCGATCCGCGCCGGGCGCCCGATCAGCCGCGGCACCTCGTAGGACGACATGCCGAGCATGAACAGCAGCAGGGTTGTGGAGAGGAGCGCCGGACGCAGAAGCGGCAGCGTGATCTTCGGCATCACCTGCCAGTAGCGCGCGCCCGAGACCAGCGCCGCCTCCTCGAGCCGCACGTCGAGCACGCGAAGCGCCGGCCCGAGCGCGAGATAAGCGAGCGGGAAATAGTGGCTCGCCAGCGCCCAGATCATGCCGCCCATGGAGTAGATGCTGAACGGCGACTCGCTCAGCCCGAACCAGGTCTTCATCAGGGCGTTGACCCAGCCGATGTTGGGACTGAGCACGAAGATCCACGCCATCGCCGTGAGCAGCCCGGGGATGGCGAATGACAGGAGCGCCAGCGAATGGAACAGCGGGCCGAGCGGCGCGTCGGTGCGCTCCACCACGAACGCCACCAGCCCGCCCATCAGCAGCGTCAGCACCGCGGTGCCGGCCGCGAAGATCAGCGAATTCCCGAACAGCCGGACGATGTGCCAGCTCGAATAGGCCTGGACGAAATTCGAGAGCGAGGCCGGACCCGGCCCGAAGCCGGTGTCCTCGGTGAAGGCGGTGTAGAACAGCGCCGCGAGCGGCACGAACACCAGCCATCCGGCGACCAGCACGCAGGCCACAAGCGCAAGATTGCGCGGGCGGATCAGCACGGCAACGGCGCGCGCGAGCAGGCCGCCATTGCCGCTCGATTCCATTCCTGCCTGTGCGACAGCCACCGCCTCTTTCCTCCTAGGACCATCCGTGTCCCGGGCGCAGCGCAGCACGAAGTGGTGCGCTACAGAACCGGGACCCCGGTTTCTTATTCTTCCATTCGAACCAACCGGGGTCCCGGATCAGCGGTGCACCGCTGCGCGCGGCACCGCGTCCGGGACACGAGACCTGTCATCACCGCTGCCTGAACAGCTCCTGGAACTTCCGCTGCCAGACCTTTTCCTCTTCCGGCGTCAGCAGCGCCGGAATGACCTTCTTCTGCCGCAACATCGCGACGGTGCCGGGCGGATTGTCGGTGACGTCGCTGCGTGTCGGCAGCCGGCCAAACTTGGCGATGAACTGCTGCGCCTCCTGGCTCAGCATGAAATTGGCGGCCAGCCGCGCCGCGTTGGGATTGGGCGCCAGCGCGCTCACGCCCACCTGCCCGAACATCAGCGCGACCGGGTCCATCGCCCAGACGTCGATCGGACCGCCGCCGAGCTTCACGTTCATCGACAGGTTGACGTAGTTGTTGAGCGAGATCGCGTATTCGCCGGCGCCGGTCGCGCGCGCCATGGCCAGATGACCGTCGGTGAGGATCGGCCGCAATGTCGAGACGATGCCCTTAACGAGCTCGGTGGCGCGCTGCTCGCCGTAGTGATCGAACAGCGCCTTGAGCCATTCGTTGTCGGTGCCGTCGATCGCGACCCGGTTCGCCCACTGCTTGCGCGAGAGGAACTCCTCGTAGGTCTTCGGCAGCTCCGACGCCTGCACCAGCTTGGTGTTGTAGGCCGGCGCGTTGTAGTTGGCATACATGCCGTACCAGCGCCGGCCGCCATCGCGCGCGTCGGGCGAGATGTTCTTCGCCTCCGGTGGATCGATCTGCGCCATCATCGGCGGCGGGACCTTGTTGATGGTGGTGGTCTGCAGGATGTCCCACGCCTTCTGCTTGGTGCGGTACTCGATCGCGATGCGGCCCATCAGCGGCGTGTCGGCGGCGCGCACATAGCTGACCTTGATGCCGGTCGCATCGGTGAAAATCTTGAACAGCGGCAGGCCTTCCTGCTCGTTCATGGACGAATAGACGATCAGCGCGCCTTCCTTCTGGGCGGCGGCGAGCAGCGTCGGGTCGAGCCAGGGACGTTTTGGCTCCTGTCCGGAGGCGGGCGCGAGGCCAAGCGACAGGGCAACCGCGGCGAGCGCGCCCAGCCGGCATGCAGCGTTGAAAATTCCACCCACCGTTTTCTCCCCTCAAACCGGCCGTCCCGCGGGGCCGCGGCGACGCCGCGGGCGGCCCTTCGTCGCGATTCCTGTTGGCTTTTCCGTCGTTTGAACGAGCGTCGCGGCAGCATAACAAAGGCCGCCGGATTGACAAACGGTCCCATCGCCGCCGTTCGTGTCCCGGGCGAATGGCGCGAGCGTATGCGAGCAGAATGAGACCCGGGATCCAGCGCAAGAAGCGCGGAGCGCAATAGTGCTGTTTCGTTGTGCCGCCTGGGTCCCGGCTCTCGCTTCGCTCGGCCGGGACACGTTAAGCACGCTACCGCTTCCGCAGCAGCGTCTCGAACGTCTGCCGCAGGCGCTTCTCCTCCTCGTGCGAGAACTGGGTCCGCACCACTTTGCGGGCCTCGACCTGCTTGATGATGCCGGGCGGATTGGTCTCGACGTCGCCGCGCGTCGGCAGCCGGCCGAACTTTGTGTAGAACACCTGGCAATCCCGGCTGAGCATGAAATTGGCGGCGAGCCGCGCGGTGTTCGGATTCGGCGCCCTGGCGTTGACCGCGACCTGCGCAAAATAGAGCGGCACCGGATCGAGCGGGAAGAATTCGATCGGGCCGCCCGCGAGCTTCACGTTCAAGGTGAGATTGACGAAATTGTTGAGCGCGAACAGATACTCACCTGCCGCCACCGAGCGCGCCATGGCGAGGCGCCCGTCGGTCAAGACCGGCTTTAGATTGGCGGCGATCTCGCGCACCAGCGCGGTGCCCTTCTGCTCGCCGTAGAACTGCATCATGCCGCGCAGCCATTCGATGTCGGTGTAGTCGATGGCGACCTTGCCGGCCCACTCCTTGCGCTGCGCGAACTCCTCAAAACTCTTCGGCACGTCGGCCTTGGGCACGAGCTTGGTGTTGTAGGCCGGCGTCGTATAGACGGTGTAGACGCCGTACCAGCGCCGGTCCGGGTCACGCGCCAGCGGATTGACGTGCCTCGCCTCCGAGGGGTCGAACTGCGCCAGCAATTGCTGCGGCAGCTTGTGCGCGTTGGTCATGTGCACGATGTCGAACGACGGCTGCTTCGCCCGCGTCTCGATCGCGATGCGCGAGGTCAGCGAAGCGTCGTTGCCGCGGATGTAGTTGAACCTGATCCCGGTCGCGTCCTCGAAGATCTTGAACAGCGGCAAGCCTTCCTGCTCGTTGGTCGAGGAGTAGACCGTCAGCGGCCCTTCCTTCCGGGCGGCGGCCAGGAGCTTCGGGTCGAGCCAGGCACGCGCCTCTTGCGCGTGCGCCGAAAGACCGCCGGCGAGAACAAGACCGGCAAGGCCGCCGGCGACGCCGCGCCGGGATATCGTCACGGGATCGTTCAACCCTCTCTCCTACCGCGGCTTAAACAGCGCGTTGAATGTCTGCTGCCACTTCCGCTCGTCTTCCGACCTGAAGAGCGTCGCCACCACGGTCTTGGAGTGCAGCCGCTCGATGATGCCGGGCGGGTTGGACTGGACGTCGGGCCGCGTCGGCAGGCGGCCGAACGTCGCCAAGTGCCCCTGGCTGTCCTGGCTCAGCATGAAGTTGGCGGCGAGCCGCGCCGCGTTGGGACTTTTCGACTTGGCGTTTACCGCCACTCCGGCAAAGAACAGGACCACCGGGTCGAGCGGGAAGATGTCGACCGGCCCGCCCGCGAGCTGCACGTTGCTCGACAGCATTACGTAGTTGTTCAGCGACAGCCAGTATTCCCCGGCGCCGACCGAGCGGGCAAGCGCGAGATGCCCGTCCGTGATCACCGGATTGAGCGCGCCGACCATGCCCTTGATGATCTGCGTCGCCTTGGCGTCGCCGAAATGCTGGAAGAAGCCCTTGAGCCAGTCGGCATCGGTGCCGTCGATGGCGGTCTTGCCCGCCCATTCCTTGCGCTGCGCGAACTCCTCATAGCTCTTCGGCAGCGCCGCCGGGCTGATCATCTTGGTGTTGTAGGCCGGCGTGTTGTAGTTGGCGTAGACGCCGTGCCAGCGCCGATTCGGATCGCGTGCGGCCGGGATCAGATGCTTCGCCTCCGGCGGCACGAATTGCGCCAGCATAGGCTGCGGCAGCTTGTGGGCGGCGTGCGAGAAGATGACATCAAAGGAGCTCTGCCCGGCGCGCGCCTCGATCAGCGAACGCGACACCAGCATGCCGTCGCCGGCGCGGATGTAATGCACCTTGATGCTGGTCGCGTCCTCGAAGATCTTGAACAGCGGCAGGCCCTCGCGTTCGTTGGTCGAGGTGTAGACGACGACCGAGCCTTCGCGTTTCGCGGCATCCAGCAATGTCGGGTCGAGCCAGGACAGGGACTGTGAGCGGGACTGCGCCTCACCGAAGCCAGGCGAAACACCGAGCGTGAGGGCGATGGCGGCGAGTGCGCCCAGGAGTCGGCACACGCGTCCGGCGGCTGCCAAAAGCTCGCTCACGGCGTCCTCCCCGATCTTTTGTCCCGGCAGCATAGCCCGCCCGCAAGGCCCGACAAACGGCCACATTGCCGCTGCCAGCGCGCGCATCCGGCAGCGGCGGGTTGCGAACACGGTGCAAGGCTGACTATCTATGCGGCGACACTTGGCGCCGAGGAGACGACCACACCGTGGATTCCGTGACTGCGACCTCGAAGGTCACCGCGCCGGCGGCGGCACCGGCGCCCGACGCTTTGATCGAGGTCCGCCTCACCGCGATCCGCTATGTGGCGCGCGACACCTGCCTGTACGAATTCCGGAGCGTCGACGGGCGGCCGCTGCCCGCCTACGAGCCCGGCGCCCATGTCGACCTGCATCTGTCCAACGGGCTCCTGCGCAACTACTCGCTGACGGTCGCCGCGCCGGAGCCGTCGACCTATACGGTCGGCATCAAGCGCGATCCGGCGAGCCGCGGCGGTTCGCGCTTCATCCATGACGAGCTGCACGTCGGCGCGACGCTGAAGATCGGAGGTCCTCGCAACAACTTTCGCTTGCGCGAGGACACCGCGCACACCGTCCTGATCGCCGGCGGGATCGGGATCACGCCGATCTGGTGCATGGTGCAGCGGCTCAACGCGCTCGGACACGAGTGGCAGCTCCATTATGCCTGCCGGTCGCGCACCGACATGGCGTTTCGGCAGGAGCTTGAAAGCATGCCGCAGGCCGCGCTGCATTTCGACGACGAGAGCGGCGGGCAATTCCTCGACGTCGGGGCGATCGTCGCCGCCGCGCCGAAGGATGCGCACCTGTACTGTTGTGGTCCCGCGCCGATGCTGCAGGCATTCGAGGCCGCGACCAAGGACTGGCCGCGCGATCAGGTCCATATCGAATATTTCACCGCCAAGGAGCTTCCGCCGACAAAGAAAGGCGGCTTTACCGTGGAGCTCTCGCGCTCCGGCGTCGAATATTTCATTCCCGAGGGCGAGACCATCCTCAACGTGCTGCTCGATGCCGGCGTCGACCTCGACTACTCCTGCGAGCTCGGCATCTGCGGCGCCTGCGAGCAGCGCGTGATCTCCGGCACTCCGGAGCACCGCGAACTCGATCCTCAGCGAAGAGGAGCAGGCCGAGAACAAGCGCGTGATGATCTGCTGCGCCGGCTGCAAGACCGATCGGCTGGTGCTGGATCTGTAGTTTGCAGGGCCGATCCAGGCGGAACGCTACTTCGACGCCACCATCGCCGCGGCCGCAAAGCGCTCGCGCGCGGTCTCATGCGCGGTCAGGACGTTGCGGTCGACAGCCGGCCGATAGCCGGCCGGCATCACCAGGTCGCCTTGCACGAATTGCAGCGGATCGGAGAATATCCGTGCTTGCGGCTTCAGGAAGCCGTTGAACTCGCCGGCATTGCGGATGGTGACGCGCGCGACGCAGGCTTCCATCCAGCAACTCAGCTCGAGTCCGAGGCCGTCGCCGAGCACGGGCTCCATGCCGTTCGAACGCACCGCATCGAGCGCCTCGCGCAAAAGGTCCAGGCCGCCGAAGCGCTTGAGCTTGAGCTTGCAGAAACCGATGTTCCCGATGCCGGCGGCGCGCTTTACGTCGGCGAGCGTGCAGATCGGCTCGTCCAGCATGATCGGAACCGGCGAGACGCTGGCGACCTTGGCATTGGCGTCCCAGTCCTCGGCGCGGCACGGCTGCTCGAACAGCTCGATGCCGGCCGGATCGAGCGTGGCGGCGAAGCGGCAGGCATCGCTTTCGTCATAGGCGCGGTTGGCGTCGAGCCTCATGGTTGCGCGGCCGGCGATCGCCTGCTGGATCGCCTTGACGCGCCGCGCATCGTCGGCGGCGTCCTTGCCGACCTTGATTTTGAAGGTGCGGAAGCCGTCGGCAAGCCGCCGCTCGACCTCCTCGGCGATCTCCTTTGGAGCGGAGCTGTTGAACGGCGTGAGCAGCGGGAGTTTGGTGTCGTGGTCGACGTGCAGGAGCGGATGATCTTCCAGCATCTCGATCGCGGTGAGCAGCGCCGTCGCCGCGACCTTGCTCGCTTCCACGTTGGCGCCGATGATCGCCTTGGCCTCTTGCGTGTCCTTGCCGATGACGGCAGCCGCGTGCTCGCGGCAGAACGCCCAGCCGCCGTCGCGCGTCTCGCTGCTCGAGCCGGGCGAAATATGCCCTTCGCCCCAGCCGATGCGGCCGTCGGCATCGCGCGCCTCGACGATGATCGGCTCGAATTCGGTGAAGGTGCGGTAGGAGAGGACATACGGCCGGATCAGCGGAACCCGGACCGTGCGCAGCGTGAGCTCGTGCAGCTTCATTGCTGATATCTGATCGTGCGTTGCCGGGTCAGGCGATGCGCTCGCTGCCTTTGATCTGGCTGCGATGCATGACACGCCGCGTCTTGGGATCGAACGGGTCGCGCCGGTGCAGCACCGAGAGGTTGTTCCACATCAGGAGATCGCCGACCTTCCATTCATGGCACATGGCGAAGCGCGGCTGCGTGGCATGCGCCCACAGCGCGTCGAGCAAGGCATCGCTCTCGGCCACGCTGAGCCCGAGCACATAGGCGTTCGGCCGGCGGCCGAGGAACAGCGCCTTGCGGCCGGTCTTCGTGTCGGTGCGCACCAGCGGATGACGCGCGCCCACGGTCTGCGTCACGTCGGTGACTTCCTTGTAGCCCTTGCGCAGCATTCCGGCCGAGTTGCGCGAGGCATCGTGCACCGCGATCTTGCCCTCGACGGCCTTTTTCAGGTCGGCCGGGAGTGCCTCGTAGGCCGCGAACATGTTGGCGAAATAGGTGTTGCCGCCCGCTTCCGGCGGCGGGACTTCCAGCGCGTGCAGCATCGCGGCCTTCGGCGGCACGTCGACATAGGTCATGTCGGCATGCCAGACCGCCTCGCCGTCGCCGAGATTGCCGAGCGGCTTGCCGTTCTCGACCACGTTGGAGATGACATTGAGCTCCGGATGGTCCTTGAGGAATGGCTCGCCATAGGGGTTCGGCCCCGGCGGATCGAGCTCGCCGAAGTTCTTGCTGAAGGCGATGAGTTGCGGGTCCGAAAGATTTTGCCCATGCATGACGACCACGAGCCGCTCGCGCCAGGCCGACTCGATTGCGTCGATGTCGGATTGCGGCAGCGGCCCGGAGACGTCGACGCCGGCTATTTCCGCGCCCAATGCAGCGTCCAGATTCCTGATCGACAGGGTCATCGTACCACCTCGTTATCTTGTCGCCGCCGCTGCGGCTTGTTGTTCCAGTCCAGTGCCGCTTTTCGATTTGAAGTTCTTAGCCGAGTTTGCTGCAACTGCTGCAGGACCTTCAAATCGGCGGCACCCGTCATTCGATCTGAACACCGCTCGTCTTGATGACCTTGGCCCATTTGACGACCTCGGCGGCGACGAACTTGCCGAGATAGTCCGGCGTTCCCCGCTCGGGCGCAACCAGATCGGAACCGATCTCCTTCAACCGCGCCTGCACGTTCGGCACTGCCAAGGTCGCGACCGTAGCACGGTGGAGCTTCTGCACGATCTCGGCCGGCGTGCCCGCCGGCAGGAACAGGGCATACCAGCTCGGGAATGTCGAAGTCGGTCAGCCCCTGCTCGTGCGCGGACGGCAGGTCCGGCATGCTCGCCGAGCGGTTCCTGCTCAGGACCGCGAAGGCTTTCACCGTATTGGCCTGGATCTGCGGCAGCGCGACCGGTGCGCTCGGACACTGGTAGTCGAGCCGGCCCGCCAGCATGTCCTGCATCGCCTGCCCGCCGCTGCGATAGGGAACGTGGGTGACATCGATGCCGATGGCGGAGTTGAGCAACACGCAGGCAAGGTGGTTGGACCCGCCCGTGCCGGCGGAGCCATACTGCATTTTCGCCTGGTTGGCCTTCGTATAGGCGATGAACTCCCGCAGACTGCCGGCCGGGAAATCCTGGCGCGCCACCAGCACCAGCGACTGGTCGACGACCAGCGCCACCGGCGCGAAATCGCTGAGCACGTTGTAGAGCGGCTTCTTATAGAGCGTCTGATTCTGGGAGTGGGTGCCGACATTGCCGAGCACCATCTGATAGCCGTCGGGCGCCGCTTTCGCCACGCGGCTTGCGCCGACCATGCCGCCGGCTCCGCCGATGTTCTCGACCACCACGGGCTGGCCGAGCTCCACCCGCAGGCCCTCCGCGACAATGCGCGCGATCACGTCGCTCGCACCGCCGGCGGCGAACGGAACCACCATGGTCATCGGCCGGTTCGGCCAGGGTTGCGCGAGCGCGGGCACGGACGCCGCAAGCAGCGCTACGAGCGCGGCGATGATCGGCATGATGGGCATGGCGAGCAAGCTACCAGTCCGCCCGCGCGCGAGGAAGGGCCGTGCCTGCGAACAAACGAAACGGCCCGGCGTTGCACCGGGCCGTCGTCGCGTCGAGCGTGGCCGTTACTGGTTGAGCAGCGGAATCGATTTGGGATCGGCCGGCTTCGGGATCGACGCCAGATAGGCGTGGATCTCGGCCAAATCCTCGTTCGGCAGGATCGTTTCGCGATAGGGCGGCATCGCCCGGTTGCTGTTGCGGACGAAATTGTTCATGGCCTCGAGCGGCATCACGTTGGGCGCGAGCGCAGGACCGGCGGCCCCGCCCTGCCCGACGAAGCCGTGACATTGCCAGCAGCCGTTCTTGACGAAGAGTTGCTTGCCCTTCTCGGAAGCCGAGGACACCGACCCCGGCCCGAGGACGAGGCCGACGGCAACCGCCGCCAGCCAGACCTGACTGCGAACGTTACGCATTGCACGTCCCCCTTAGCGCGGCTGCGTCCACACGTCGATCAGTGCGGGCTCGCCCGCACGTACGACCTGCACGGCTTTCTTGAGCACCGAGCCCAGCTCGGCCGGATCCTTCAGCGGACCGACCGACCACCAGCCCATCGACTTGGCGAGTCCCGCGTAGTCGATGTCCGGCGCCTCGATCGAAGTGCCGATCGGACCCATGGTCTTGCCAAGGGATGCAATGCGGTTGCGCCGGTTGGAAAGCCGCTGCACATGCATGACCTCCTGGTGGTAGCCGCGGTTGTTGTGCATCACGTTAAGCATCGGGATGTTGTGATGCGCGGCGGTCCATAGCGAGCCGGGCACATACATCATGTCGCCGTCACCCTGGATTGCGACCGAGAAGCGGCCAAGCGACTTGTTGCCGTTGGCGGCGCCGATCGCCGCCGGCGGCCCATAGCCTTGGCCCGATGCACCGGATCTTCCGAGCCAGCGATAATGACGGTCCATCGCAAAGAACCGCATCGCCCAAGGGACCGCGCCCGCGCCGGAATGGACCAGCGACCAGTCCTGGTCCCTGACCGCCGCAGACAGCTCGGCGCAAAGCCGCGCCACACTGACCGGACCGGCGTCCCAGCCGAGCGCGGCCGCCTGCCGGTCGCGCTGACGTGCCTGCGCAGAAGACTTGCGCAGCGCCGCACCGCGTTGCTCGAACACCGACCGGCGCTCGCTGGTGATCGCCGCTCTGACGTATTCGATCAGCAGCGGCAGCGAGGCTTCGGCGTCGGCCGGCATCAGGATGTCCACCGGCATGAAGCGCTGGAAATCCTGGTAGTTCGCCTTGGTGTTCAGCTCGACGCTCGTAATGCTGATCAGTTTCGCTTTCGGGCTTCATCCGCGATTCAAGGATGCCGTGGCCGTCGTGTTCGCCGTTGTCGACCCAGCCGTTCACCGTATTCCAGAAATCGGTGAGCTCAAGGCCCATGATCACGTCGGCGTTGCGGACCACTGCCGGCCCCGCCGAGAGATGGTGAGTGTTCGGGAAGTTCACCCTGTTCTGCTGGTTCACCACCGGCACTTGAATGAGCTCTGCGAGCTCTACCAGCAGATCAACGCCCTTCTGGGTGCGCGCCATACGGTCCGCGACGATGACCGGGTTTTGCGCATTGACAAGAAGTTTTGCCGTCTCACGGAGCGCAGCCGGATCGGCGTGCGGCGGCGATGCCGCAACGTAGCGCGGCGTGTAGAGGCTGTTAGCGTCCTTCTCCTTGATGCCTTCCTGCTGGAGGCCGGCGTCGAGCGAAATCATCACCGGCCCGTACGGCGGCGTCATCGCGTATTTGTAGGCGCGCACGAACGATTGCGCGAAGTGCTGGAGCGAGACCGGCTGGTCGTCCCATTTGGTGAAGTCGCGCACCAGCGCGTTGATGTCCTGCGCGGAGTGGACGGTCGGCGTGCCGGGCGGACGCTTGGAGGCATCGAGGTCGTTGCCGCCGATCATGATGAGCGGCACGCGGTCGGCCCAGGCGTTATAGACCGCCATGCAGGCGTGCTGCAGGCCGACGGTGCCGTGCATCAGCGCCATCTGCGGCTTGCCGGTGGCTTTGAAATGGCCGTGGCACATCGCCACCGACGCCTCTTCGTGCGTGACGGTCAGGAATTCCGGCATGGAGTTCCTGCCGTAATTGATCAGCGACTCATGCAGGCCGCGGAAGCTCGATGCCGGATTGGAATAGACATACTCGATCTTCAGCGATTTGATGACGTCGACCATGAAGTCGGAGGCCGGGCGGCCCGGGATCTGCGTCGTCGGCTCGCGCAAGCCGCCGGTCTCGGTCGCGATCTGATGCGCGGTGGGCATCACCGCCGAGGGCAGCCGTTTGTTCACGGTTGCGCCGGGGCTCGCGGCCTGCGCGCCGTTCGAAACGGTCGCCGCCGTCGTCGCGACGGCGGCGCCGGCCAGGAATTTTCGGCGGCTTACATCGGTGCGCGTCTCTTTGCGTGCCATTCCAGACCTCCCTGAATGTTCACCGGTTGTGTCCCCGGGTGACTCGTATGGCGCGAGTGTAGACTCGGCCTGAAAGCGGGGAAAGGGCCAGTCGCAGCGGGACTTTCTGCGTGGCATGCCAGCCTCATCGAGGGACCCCGTGACGCCACGGCCTATGGCACGCGCGGTTCCCTGGTTGCATAGTGATCGGAAATCGAGGATCAGCCATGCCGTTCCGACCAGTCTCTCCCCTGCATAATCGCCGTGCTTGCCATTGTCGCGACCGGTCCCGCGCACGGCCAGGACTCCGCTGAGCAGTTCTTCCGCGGCAAGACCATCAACATCTATGTCGGCTCGTCCGCCGGCGGCGGCTACGACACCTACGGCCGGCTCGTGGCGCGACATTTCGGCAAACATATTCCCGGGCAGCCGACCATCGTGGTGCAGAACATGCCGGGCGCCGGCGCGAACAAGGCGGCCGGCTACATCTACAGCGTGGCGCCGAAGGACGGCACCGCCATCGGCGCGATCTTCCCGGCGCGATCCTGCAACCGCTGCTCGGCGACGCCGCCGTCCAGCATGAGCCCAACAAGTTCATCTATCTCGGCAGCGCCAACAGCGACGTCTATCATTGCTTCGCGCGCACCGACGCGCCGGCCAAGAGCTTTCGCGACGCGTTGCAGAGCGAAGTGATCCTCGGCGCCAGCAACGAGGGCGGCACCACCCGCGACCTGCCGGCCATGATGAACAATCTCGCCGGCGCGAAATTCCGCATCGTCACCGGCTATGCCGGCAGCAAGGAGATCGGGCTCGCGGTCGAGCGCAACGAGGTGCATGGCGCCTGCGGCATCGGCTGGACCGGGTTCACCACGCTTTATCCGCACTGGTTCGAGAAGAAGCTCGTCACCATGACGCTGCAGCTTTCGGTCAAGGGCCACGCCGAGCTCAACAAGATGGGCGTGCCGCTCGCGACCGAATTCGCGCGGACCAAGGAAGACCGCCAGGCGATGGAGCTGGTGTTGAGCCAGGGCGTCTTCGGACGTCCGTTCGTGCTGCCGCCCGGCGTGCCGCAGGACCGCGCCGACGCGCTGCGTAAAGCGTTCATGGCCGCGATGACCGACCCGGCGCTCATTGCCGACGCGAAGAAAGCAAACCTCGATCTCGAAGCGATTTCCGGCACCGACTTGCAAACCCTGATCGCGTCGCTTTATGCGCTGCCGGCAAGCATCGTCGAGCAAGGCGAAGCAGTCGATGATCTACAAGCCGGCTAGATAGCCGCAAGCTTCGGTGAGATTTATGCACAAACCGGCCATGAACTCGGTGCGCTCCCTCCCCCTGAAAGGGGGAGGGTTGGGGTGGGGGTCTATTGGCGCACAGATGGAGCCCCACCCGGTCATGCGCAGTCGACGACGGCGCAACTCGCGACCGACCTCCTCAGCGGTGCGGTCGTCGGCTCAACCGCGCGAGCAAACCGGGGTGAAACTTGCTTGATTGACTGCGCCGGCACGCGCTGTAGCGGAGGATGGTCATGCGGTGGACAACAATTGCATGCGCCGCCGTCGCGATCCCGGCAGCGACCGCGGCGATTCGCGCAGGACCCGGTCGAGCAGTTCTACCGGGGCAAGTCGATCAACATCTATATCGGCTCGTCGGCGGGCGGCGGCTACGACGCCTATGCGCGCGCGCTCGGCCGCCATATGGGCAAGTATATTCCCGGCAATCCGACCATCGTGCCGCAGAACATGCCGGGCGCCGGCGGCAACAAGGCCGCCGGCTACGTCTATTCGGTCGCTCCCAGGGACGGCACCGCCATCGGCGCACTCTTTCCCGGCGGAATTCTGGCACCGCTGCTCGGCGACACGCCGATCCAGCACGATCCCAAGAAATTCATTTTCGTCGGCAGCGCCAACAGCGACGTCTACACCTGCGTCGTGCGCACGGACTCGCCGATCAAGTCCTTCAAGGACGCGTTCACGCAGGAGGTCATCGTCGGCGCCAGCAACGAAGGCGGCACCACGCGCGACATGCCGGCGCTGTCCAACAACGTGCTCGGCACCAAATTCCGCATCGTCACCGGCTACGGCGGCACGCGCGAGATCGCACTCGCGGTCGAGCGCAACGAGACTCCACGGCCTGTGCGGCTTCGGCTACACCAGCCTCCTCTCGGTGACGCCGCAGTGGCTGCCCGACAAGACCGTGCGCATCATGGTGCAGGAGAACGCCAAGGGCGCGCCCGCGCTGAACCAGCAGGGCGTGCCGCGCACGATCGATTTCGCCAAGACGCCGGAAGACCGGCAGGTGATGGAGCTGGTCTACAGCCAGGCGGTGATCGGCCGGCCCTACGTGCTGCCGGACGGCGTGCCGCGCGACCGCGTGGCGGCGCTGCGCAAGGCGTTCATGGCCGCACTCGCGGACCCCGCGCTGCTCGCGGAAGCCGCGAAGATGAAGCTCGACGTCGAGCCGATCTCCGGCGACGATGTGCAGACCATGGTGGCGCAATGGTTCGCGATGCCGCCGCGGATCGTCGAGCGCGCCAAACAGGCGCTGATCTACAAGCCGCCGGCGCGATGAGGGGGCCGATCATGAAGACCGGGCTCGCCGCGCTCGCCGCGATTGTGCATTTCGCAGGCAGCGCCGCCGCGCAGGATGCGGTCGCCGAGTTCTATCGCGGCAAGACCGTGCGGATCACCGTCGGCTCGGCGGTGGGCGGCGGTTATGACGGCTATGCGCGGCTGGTCGGCCGCCATTTCGGCAAGCACATTCCCGGCAACCCGACCGTCGTGGTGCAGAACATCCCGGGCTCCGGCAGCAACAAGGCGGCCTCCTACGTCGCGCTGCAGGCGCCCAAGGACGGCACCGCCATCGGCGCGATCCAGCCCGGCGCGATCCTGCAGCGGCTGCATTCCGACCAGCCGCTGCCGCACGATCCATCGAAATTCATCATGCTCGGCAGCGCCGCCAGCGGCGTCTATCTCTGCCTGCGTGCGCTCGGACGCGCCGGTGAAGACGTTCGCGGAGGCCTTCACCAACGAGGTGCTGATCGGCACCCGCGGCGAAGGCGCGACGCTTGCGCGAACTGCCGATCCTGCTGATCAACGTGCTCGGGGTGAAATTCCGGCTGATCGGCGGCTATGCCGGCAGCAACGAAATCCTGCTCGCGATCGAGCGCAAGGAAGTGCACGGCATGTGCGGCATGAGCTGGTCGAGCATCTCGATGCAGCGCGGCGAGTGGTTCAGGAACGGCACGCTGCGCGCCATCGTGCAGGAGGATTTGCGCGGCCATCCCGAGCTGAACAAGCAAGGGCGTGCCGCTCGCGACCTCCTTCGCCAAGACCGCGGAAGACCGGCAGGTGATGGAGGTGATCTACAGCCAGAACCTGTTCGGCCGCCCCTACGTGCTGCCGGAAGGCGTGCCAGCCGAGCGGGTCGCGGCGCTGCGCAAGGCGTTCATGGCGACGATGAGCGATCCGGCGCTGATCGCGGAAGCGAACAAGGCCGGCATGGAGCTCGGCGAGCGCAGACGGCGAAGAGGTGCAGGCGCTGGTGGCAAAGCTCTATGGGCTGCCGGCGAACGTGATCGAACGGACGAAGAAGGCGATGATCTACAAGGCGCCAAAATAAGCTGAAAGACCGCTGATGAGCGATCCCGTCCAACTCTACTGCTGGCACTTCATGGCCTATCCGCATCTGCCGGCGGATTTCGACGAGAAATACGACACCGGCTGGGTGACCGTTCCGAATTCGCTGTGGGACAAGGACAAGAGCCGCGGGCTCTATCAGCAATACATCGACCAGCTCGCCTACGCGGACGAGCTCGGCTTCGACGGCATGGTGCTCAACGAGCATCACCAGAACATCTACGGGCTGATGCCGTCGCCCAACCTGATCGCCGCGGCGCTGACGCAACGCACCAAGCGCGGCAAGATCGTCATCCTCGGCAACCTCCTGCCGCTGCATCTCAACCCGCTGCGCGTCGCGGAAGAATACGCGATGCTCGACAACATGTCGGACGGCCGCCTGATCGCGGGCTTCGCGCCGGGCTCGGGGCCGGAGACATTCAACTACAATGTGCCGTCGGCGGCACGCGCAGCCAGTTCTGGGAGGCGGTCGACTTCATCCAGCGCGCCTGGACCGAGCCCGGGCCGTTCGCGCACGAAGGGCCGGCACTATCCCATGCGCTACGTCAATCCGTGGCCGCAGCCGACCCAGAAGCCGCATCCGCCGATCTGGATCCCCGGGCTCGCGCTCGCGCGACACGCTGGTCGAGATCGCCAAGCGCGGCTACTGCTATTTTCTCTCCTCGCGCAGCCACGGCAAGGAGACCGCGCGCTCGCAGCAGCTGTTCGCGCAAATCCTCGAAGAGCACGGCGACCGCTACCAGCCCGTCGCGCATGGGCATCCTGATGTCGGCCTATGTCGCGGAGACCGACGCGCAGGCGCAGGCCGAAGCCAAGGAAGGCGTCTGGTACTTCCTCAAGAACTGCCTCAAGGGCCACCTGCGCCGCGAGGGCCGCCAGCTCACCTTCGGGCCGGGCATCCCCTACATCCCGCCGGAGGAGTTCCGGAACTTCCTGAAATTCTCCGATCCGACCTCGCCGCTGCTCGGCGACGCCGAGAGCTGGGACGACCTGCAGCAGTCCGCGTCGATCGTCGTCGGCAGCGCCGAGACGGTCTATCGCCGGATCATGGACATCCTGGAGCATTCCAAGGTCGGCAACCTCTTGATCCAGTTCCACCTCGGCAACATGCAGGATGCGCTGGCGCGCAAGAGCATGCGCCTGTTCGCAACCGAGGTCGCGCCGCGGCTCAAGGCGGATTCGGCAAAGTTGTTCGCGCGCGAGTTTCCGGAGCCGGTTCGCGCACCGGAGATGGCGAAATGAGCGTCCGCACCATCGACCTCCGCGGACGCAAGGTCGCGATCGCGCGAAGCCGGCGAAGGCCCGCCGCTCGTGTACCTGCACGGCTTCGCCGACGTGCACGGGGTGGCCGGCGACCTCTTGCCGTTCCATCAGCGGCTGGCGCGGCACGCCAGGGTCATCGCGCCCGCGCATCCCGGCTGCAACGGCTCGGACGAGCTGCAATCCTGCTCGATCGACGACGTCATCTTCCACTATCTCGAACTGTTCGACGCATCGGGTCTGCCGCGCTTCGACCTGGTCGGCCATTGCGTCGGCGGCTGGATCGCCGCCGAGCTGGCGGTGCGCCATCCGGAGCGGGTGGCGCGGCTGACGCTTGATCGGCGCCTGCGGGCTGTTCGTGCCGGGCGAACCGATCGGCGACATATTCATGCATGCGCAGCCGGAGCGCGGCACCGATCTGAGCTCGCTGCGGACGCTGCTGTTTGCCGAGCCAAACGGCGACGTTGGCGAAGCGCTGGTTCCCCGACGGCCGCGGCGACCTCGACGAGGAGGTGCGCCGCTATCAGATGCTGCGCTTCGGCTCGTTCGTGGGCTTCAAGCCGCCCTACTTCTATCACCGCGAGCTGCGTGAGCGGCTCTACCGCGCATCGATGCCGTCACTGGTGGTCTGGGGCGAGCACGACCGCATGGTGCCGCCGGCGCACGGCGCGGCCTACCACGATGGCTGCCGGAAGCGACGCGTCTGGAGATGTTCGACGGCGCCGGCCACGCGGTTCACCTGGAGCAGCCGGACCGCGTCGCCGACCGCATCATCGAATTCCATGAGCAGCATCCCGATGAGCTATGCCGACTCGCCATTCGAAGCGGCGGCGCCGGCATGAGCACGGCCAAGGAGGACGGACGATGGCGAAGCCAGCAATCTTGCGAGCCCTGCTCGCGGCCACTGCGGCGATGCTGATCATGCCGCTCGCCTATGGGCAGCCGGCCGAGCCATTCTTCGCCCGCAAGACCGTCACGATCTACGTCGGCTACACCCCGGGCGGCAGCTACGATCTCTATGCACGGCTGATCGCACGCCATCTCGGCAAGCATATCCCGGTAACCCCACCGTGGTCGCGCAGAACATGCCGGGCGCCGGCAGCATGAAGGCCGCGAACTATATCTACCAGGTCGCGCCCAAGGACGGCACCGCGCTCGGCGTGATCGTGGAATCGGCGGCGCTGGAGCAGGTGCTCGGCAACACCGCCGCGCAATACGACGCCGCCAAGTTCACCTATGTCGGCCGCGTCGCCACCTCGAACAACGTCTTCATGCAGTGGCACACCTCCAAGGTGCAGTCGATCGCGGATTCGCAACGCATCGAGTCGACGCTCGCCGGCACCGGACCAGGCTCGATCGCGGAGACGATCCCGCGGCTGTTCAACGCGATCATCGGCACCAAATTCCGCCTGGTCAGCGGCTACCCCGCCTCGACCGAGGGCATGCTCGCGATGGAGCGCGGCGAGGTTGAAGGCGCGAGTTCGTCGTGGGCCGCCGTTTTTGTCGCGAAGCAGAATCTGCTGCGGGAGAAGAAGATCAGGATCATCCTGCAGACCCAGCCCGAACGTCACCAGGATCTTCCCGACGCGCCGAGCGTCACCGAATACGGCAACACGCCCGAGGACCGGCAGGTCACCGCGCTCTACGCCAGCGGCAGCGGCGTCGGCCGCAGCCTGCTCGGTCCGCCCGGCATTCCCGACCGACCGCCTGAAGATCTTGCGCGACGCGTTCAACGCGATGGTCAAGGATCCCGACTTCGTCGCCGACATCAGGAAGCTCAACGTCGAGCTCGACCCGCTGCCGGGCGAGCGCGTGCAGGAGCTGATCACGCGCACGCTTGCCGTCCCCGCCTCCGTGCGCGAGCGCGCCAAGGTGGCGTTCGGGCGCTAGCGCATTTCCGAGATTTCGATCCGAATTCGGCGTAGGCTTGAACCGCCGGACGATGCCGCGCGCCTCGTCAACGGCGAACAACAAGGGAGGGATCAGATGTCGCTGCTGCTGAAAGCTATCGCCGCGTTGGCCGCGGCAATGGTCGTGTCGACGTCGGCATCCGCTCAGGCCGTCGTCACGCAGCGTGAATTGTCGCTCGCTGCCGCGCGGCTGATGGCGGAGGCCGCGGTCGAGCACTGCCGCAAGGGCAATTTCCGGATTTCCGTCACCATCGTCGACAGCGGCGGTCAGATCCGCCTGTTTCACAAGGACGACGGCGCCAGTCCTCACACCGTCGACGCCAGCTTCCGCAAGGCCTATACAGCGCGCGCCTATCGGGTCTCGAGCGCCGACTTCATGAAGCGCACGGAGGTCGGCAGCGGCGGCCGGCCCGGCCTGCGCAGCATCAACAACACGATCGGCGTGCCCGGCGGGCTCCCGATCAAGATCGGCAACGAGACCATCGGCGGAATTGGGATCGCAGGCGCGCCGGGCGATCAAGGCGACGAGGCCTGCGCGGCTGCCGCGATCGAACGCGTTCAGGATCAATTGAAGTAGGCTTGCGGTTGGGCATGAAGGCCCCGGGGCAAAGCCCCGGGGCCTTTTGCTCGACATGAGGTCGAACGATCGGCTGTCGTCAGTCGTCCCGGCCGGCGCGCGCCCGCGCCAGCTCATTGCGGATGAACGGATCCGGGTCCGAACCAAGGTAATGGCCTTGGGTGTCGTAGACATCGTAGGCCGGATTGGGTCGAATGAATGCGGCCGTCCAGGACTTTGCGCGCGCGCAAGGTTGCGTCGCTGTTGAGTCGGTCAGCGGCGTCAGCTGGGCGAACGCGCCGAGCGCCTGGCCGTCCGATCTGTCACTGTAAACTTGCGCCGATGCCGGCGATCCTGCCGACAACGACGACAACGAGAGCTGCTGTAGCAAGAAGAGTTTTCATAACTCATTTCTCCATCGTGAGGGTTAAGTCGCCTGTCCTTGCCGTTCCCATGCTTCGCATTAACACCGCGATGCGCTCGAAATTGGGTATGCAACGTCATTTTCGAAACGCAACTTCTCGTGAGCAATTCCATTGGTATGAAAAATTTAATTGATGTCGCATGACGCGAATTTTATTCAGTGTCGCAGGCCAGTGCGCTGCGCGAATGCGCGAGCATCGGGCAACGTGAGATAAATTTGGAGTCAACAAGACCGGTGATCGACGTCAATGTCGCATTCATGACTGTGTTGAAATGAACCATTACTTGGCGTGAAGCGAAACACGTCGACATCATGTCGAAAAGACGCATCAAATTTGATGACGCGGCAACGCGGGCGCGGCGATCACGCTTGCTTGATCCCGCATGCAGCAAACGCATCAGAGGTCGTCGCGGCCGGCATCCATCTGGATCATCATGCGCACGTTCGGATCGGGGTCCCAGCCCAGGCATCCGACCCAGGTGCGGGCGGCGCATGGTTTCTCGGGCCGCGAAGCTGTGACACGGACCTTGGCGTGGCGATGCACGTATTGCTGCTGAGTGGCCGTTGCGCTACGCGCCTTGGCCTTCTTGTCCTGCGCCCCGCCGACGCTCGGCCAGGCCAGCGCGATGGCAAGCGCCAGCGCCGAGACAAGAATTTTCATGAACGCCTCCATCGGCTCAATCAAAACCGGCAAGGTTTCCGGCACCGCGAACGAAGCTCAATTGTCATCTCCGATGTCGCGCGCGAGCATCCCGCGGACATTCGGGTCGGGATCCCATCCGGTGCAACCCCACCAGGCGTAGCCCGCACAGTGTCTTTGCCCTCGCTTCGAGCGGCGACGGCTTTCGGCAGGCGCTGCACGGGTTTCTGTTGCGCTGATGTTGCATTGCGCGCCGAGGATTTCTTGCTTTGCGCCTCGCCGACGCTCGGCCAGGCGAGCGCGATGGCAAGCGCCATCATCGATACGAGAGCTTTCATGAACGCCTCGTTTGGCTCAGCTCACGGAGATTCCATGTAGTCCCGCACAAGCGTGGCACGAACGTTCGGATCGGGATCCCAGCCGACGCATCCCCACCAGAGGTAGCCTGCACATTGCTTTTGCGGCGCGCGTGCGTCTGGCTGCGGTTTTCACGCGCTGTCGCCGGCTTCTGCTGCAAGGTTGCCGCACTGCGCGCGGTCGATTTCTTGCTCTTGGCTTCGCCGACGCTTGGCCAGGCAAGCGCGATGGCGAGCGCCATCACCGACACTAAAATTCTCATAAATGCCTCCTTTGCGCGCGTCGTCGGGGCCGCCGCTTCGGGCGCCGCTACTCAACGCCGCCAATGGAATAACACCGATGGACCCGTCATGCATCCATCGCCGCCGGTAGCGGCGTACGGCGGCGGATCATATCGGACGCCTTTTCTGCCATCATGATCACGCAGGCGTTGATATGCGCGGAAACCAGATCAGGCATCGCCGACGCATCGACGACGCGCAGTCCCTCGACGCCGCGCACCCGCATCTCGGGATCGAGCACGGCGGCGGGCGTCGTTCCCATCGGGCAGGTGCCCGCCGGATGGTGGGCGGTGATCATGGTATTGCGCAGCCAGGCGTCGATCTCGGTATCGGTCTGCACCTTCTCGCCAGGGCCGAGCTCCTCGCCGCGATAGGCATCAAGCGCCGGGTGGTAGGCGAGCTCGCGCGCAAGCTTGAAGCCTTGCCGCAGCGTCGGGAGGTCGTTGGGCGCGGTCAGGAAGTTGTAGCGGATGCGCGGCGGATCGCGCGGATCGGACGAGCGCAGCAAGAGTTCGCCGCGGCTGTCCGGATGCAACAGCGTCGGCCGGATGCCGTAACCGTCGGCAAAGGCCGGATAGAGAAACGGGAACCACAGATGCGGATGATGCGACGTGCCGCGGAACATGAACTCGATGTCGGGCACCGCCAGCTCCGGCCGCGTCTTGACGAAGGCGTGCAATCCGCCGGGCACGACGGTCGCCGGACCGCTGCCGTGGAAATATGCCATCAGCATGCTCATCGCCATGCGGTCGAACCGCATCTCGCCGTGGAACACGCCCGGGCTTTTTCGTGCGTAGGTCATGTAGGAGCCGACGTGGTCCTGCAGGTTCTTGCCGACCGGCAGATCGGCGACGCATGCGATTCCCATCTCGCGCAGATGCGCGGCGGGCCCGATGCCGGACAGCATCAGGAGCTGCGGCGAGTTGAACGTGCCGCTCGCGACAATGACCTCGCGCGCTTCGGCGCGCCTGAGGTCGCCTGACCCCTTGACGTATTCGACGCCGGTCGCGCGCGTGCCCTGCATCAGCAGGCGCGTGGCATGCGCGCCGGTCTCGGTGTAGGCCGTGCCGCCTGCGGCCGGCACGCAGATAGGCGCGCGCCGTCGACGAGCGGCGCCCGTCGCGGATGGTGTATTGGCCACGGCCGAAACCTTCCTGCTGTTTGCCGTTGTAGTCCTCGGTGAGCGGATAGCCGGATCTGTTTTGCGGCCTCGAGCCAGGCGTCGAAGATCGGATCGGGCGTCTTGGCATATTGGGTGCCGAGCGGCCCCTCGCCGCCGCGCCAGGTGTTCGCGCCTTTCTCCCAGGTCTCGGCGCGATTGAAATAGGGCAGCACGTCGGCATAGGACCAGCCTCGCGCGCCCTTCTGCGCCCAGCGGTCGTAGTCGCCGCGGTTGCCGCGGGTATAGGCCATGACGTTGATCGACGACGAGCCGCCCAGCACCTTGCCGCGCATGGCCTCGATCCGGCGATTGTTGAGATTGGGCTCGGGCTCGGTCTGGTAGCCCCAATCGAACATCGCCTTGTCGTGCATGCGTCCCATGCCGAGCGGGATCGAGATATAGGGATGCCGGTCCGGCGGCCCTGCTTCCAGCAGCAGCACGGTCGCGCCGATGTCCTCGGTGAGCCGGTTGGCGAGCACGCAGCCGGCGGACCCCGCCCCCACGATGATGTAGTCGTAGCCGTTGTTCACGCTTGCCCCGCTTGTTGTCACGCTTCATTGTCTCGTTACGCGCTCGCCGCCGGCCTCGTGTTGTCGTCACGCGTCCGGTTCGAACCGGTAGCGCGCGCCCGTCCGCACGATAGTGCCGATGCCGGGAAAGTCGAGATGCGCACCGGCGACGCATAACCGCTCTGCGGAAACCATGTCGAAGGTGCGCCGGCGCGTGTCGCGCGCCGCCTGCGGATCGACGTCGTATTCGAACGCCGCCTCCGGGCGCGCCACCTGGATCGCCGGGATGTGGACGACGTCGCCCCAGATCAGCACGCTGTCGCGGCCGGAATGGACGACCCAGCCGGTATGGCCGGGTGTATGGCCGGGCAACAGCACTGCCGACACGCCGGGCAGCGCCTCGCCGTCGCCGACGGTGCGCATGCGCTCGCGATAGGGCGCAGTAGCGTGGCGCGCCTTGCCGATATTGCGGCGGATGCGCTCGGTCGCGCCCGCCGCGGGCTCGCGGCCGAGCCAGAAATTCGCTTCCACTTCGTGCACGATCAGCTCCGCATTGGGAAAAATCGCAGCGCCGTTGGCGTCGACCAGACCCATGGCGTGATCCGGATGGATGTGGGTGAGCAGAATGAAATCGATTGCCTCGGGTGCAACACCAGCCTCGCGCAGCCGGTTGGGCAACTGGCCAAGTTCGGGACTGACCGTCGGGCCGCAACCGGTGTCGACCAGCGCCCGCTTGCGTCCAAGCTTGAGCAGATAGCTGTTGACGGGGAGGAAGAACGGCGCGCCGGGCGGCTTGCCGAGCAGTCGCTGCGCCTCGTCGCGGTCGAATTCGATCAAGGTGTCGAGCGTCGCCGGGAACGGCCCGTCGCTGAGCGCCGTCATCTCGATGTCGCCGATTGTCCGCCGCACCCCGGAGAGCCTTCCAGCAGCGATCAGATCTTCTCGATCTTGGCGTCCTCGATCACCTTGCGCCACTTGGCGACTTCGGCCCGCACATAGGCCGCGAAATCCGCCGAGGAATTGCCTTCCGCCTCGACGCCCGCCTGCAGCAACTTGGCCTTGATGTCCGGCGTGTTCACGACCGTGGCGATTTCACGCTGCAATAGCTCGACGATCGGCCTCGGCGTTCCGGCCGGCACGAACACCCCGGTCATGGTCTCCGCGTCCTGCCCCTTGATGCCGAACTCCTCGAGCGTCGGGATGTCGGGCAACGCCGCGGACCGCTTGCTGGCGGTGACCGCGAGCCCGCGCAGCTTGCCTTCGCGGATCAGGTTGACGTAGTTGCCGAGCGCGGAGCAGACGATCGGCGTGTGACCGCCGAGCAGCGACGTCGTCATCGGGCCGCCGCCCGCAAACGGCACGGTGATGAAATCGAGCTTCAGCGCGAGCCGCATCATGTCGATCGACAGCGACGGCGTGGTGCCGGTGCCGGGCGAGCCGACGCTGTGCTTGCCGGGCTCGCGCTTGATGATGTCGATCAGGTCCTTCATCGTCTTGGCCGGGAAGCTCGCATTGACGACCCATGAATTCGGCGTCCCGCCGGCCTTGGTGACCGGGATGAAGTCCTTGTCGATGTCGAACTGGATTTTGGCGTAGAGGCTCGGGTTGACCACGATGCTCGAGGACGACAACAGGATGGTGTAGCCATCGGCCGGCGCCCTGGCCGCGTTGCCCATGCCGAGGTTGCCGCCGGCGCCGCCGATATTCTCGATGAAGAACTGCTGGCCGAGCCGCTCCGAAAGCCGCTGCGCGATCAGCCGTCCGGCAATGTCGGTGACGCCGCCGGCCGCGAACGGGATGATGATCTTCACCGGCTTGTTGGGATATTGCTGCGCCGCTGCCGGCCACGCCAACATCAACGCAAACAGAACGATTAAGCTGCGGATGATGGCTCTCATGGCACCCTCCCTGGCCTTCTGGTGAAGCCTATCATCGCGCCCGTGAACAGCGGCGTAAATGGGCTATTCCGCCTCACCTTATTCCACCGCACCTTAAGCACCGTCGGTCGCGCCCGGCCGCGCGCTCATTCGATCCGCATCCCGGCATCGCGCACCACCTTGCCCCACTTCACCATTTCGGACTTGATGCGGGCGCCAAACTCCTCTGGCGTGTTGAGCACCGGATTGAACCCAAGCGTATCCAGCCGCGTGCGCACGTCGGGCAACTTGCCGATGGCGACGATCTCGCGGTTGAGACGTTCGACGATGTCCTTCGGCACGCCGGCGGGCATGACCATGCCGGTCACGGTATAGGACTCCTGGTCGCGAACGCCGGCTTCCGTCATGGTCGGGACGTCGGGAAGCGCGGCGGGGCGCTGCGCCGCCATCACCGCAAGCCCGCGTAGCTTGCCCTCCCGGATGTTCGCGATCGCGGGCGGCAACGCCGTGAAGCCGATGGGTGTGTGGCCCGCCAATGTCGAGTTGACCGCCAGCGCCGCGCTGGCGAACGGCACCATCACCATGTCGAGGTCGAAGGTGAGCTTGAGCAGCTCGGCGGACAGATGCGGCGTCGAGCCGGTCGACGGCTGCGCATAGCTGAACTTGCGGGGATTGGCCTTCACCAGGTCGAGCAGCTCCTTGACGTTCTTGGCAGCGACCGAAGGATGCACGAACAGGACGTTGGGCGATTCCGCAACCAGCGTGAGCGGCTGAAAGTCCCGGACTGGATCGTACGGCACCTTGGCATAGAGCGACGGGTTGACCATGAAGCCGGTCGAGACGACCAGCAGCGTGTAGCCGTCGGCTGGCGCCTTCGCTGCCGTCGCGGTGCCGGTATTGCCGCCGGCGCCGGGCAAATTCTCGACATAGACTTGATGCTTGAGGCTCTCGGTCAGCTTCGCCGCCACGATGCGCGCGATCACATCGGTCGGTCCGCCGGCCGCGAACGGCACGACGATCCTGACCGGTTTGCTGGGATAGTTCTGCGCAAACGCTGGGCCGGCGAGCGCCAGTACGGCAAGCCATGCAAGACTGCGAATGACGGCCCGCACGATGTCCTCCCTGATGTGATTTTGGACCATCATCGCCCCTGCCCCGACGCGAGTAAATGGGTTATGCATCTTCTCGCTACGCCGGGCGGTGCCGGCCAGACAGGACAACATCGATGGCAGCGAAGAAGTTGACGCGTCAGGATCTCCGCGACGCGGCGGAGAAGTACAAGAACTGGGGCAAATGGGGCCCGAAAGACGAGGTCGGAACGCTCAACTACACGAGCCCGGACGACATCATTGCCGCCGCGCGGCTGGTGAAGAAGGGCAAGGTGATCTCGCTCGCGCTCAATTTCGACCATACCGGACCACAGGGTGCAAAAAGCAAATATCCGGCGATGGGGCGCACCAACCCGATCCACACCATGCTGCGCACCGGCACCGACGCTTATTCCGGCGTGCTCGACAAGCGCGGCATCCGCGCCGCCGACGACATGGTGACCATGCCGCTGCAATGCGGCACGCAATGGGACGGGCTCGGCCACGTGTTCTATGAGCAATGGATGTGGAACGGCTATGACTGCCGCGAGGTGACCTCGGCCGGGGCGCAGAAGTGCGGCATCGAGAAGACCAAGAACAGGATGGTCGGCCGTGGCGTGCTGCTCGACGTGGCGCGGTTCAAGGGCGTGGAGTCGCTCGACGACGGCTACGGCATCACCAACGACGACCTCTACAACACCGCGAAGAAGCAGAACGTCGCGCTCAAGCGCGGCGACTACGTCATCGTGCGCACCGGCATGATGGAGCGTTGCCAGAAGGCCGGCAGCTGGGACGGCTATCCCGGCGGCGACGCGCCAGGCTTCGCGTTCGAGACGCTGGACTTCGTGAAGGACACCGAGCTCGCCGCGCTCGCCAGCGACACCTGGGGCTGCGAGGTGCGTCCGAACGAAAGCGAGGACGGCATCAACCAGCCCTGGCACTGGATCACGATCCCGATCATGGGCATGACCATGGGCGAGATCTTCGAGCTCAAGGAGCTGGCGGACGACTGCGCCGCCGACAAGCTCTACGAGTTCCTGTTCGTCGCGCCGGCGATCCCGATCACCGGCGCGGTCGGTTCGCCGGTCAATCCGCTGGCGATCAAATAGCGTCGAGCCGCTTTGGCACGGGTATGTTTGCGTCGCGCGTCAACCAGCTGCGGATGCGGCAGGGACACGACCATCGTGTCACCTTCGTCGAGCTGTTCTTCGACTTGGTGTTCGTGTTCGCGATCACGCAGCTCTCGAGGTCTGCTCAAGCACCTCACGCCGCTCGGCGCGGTGCAGACCGGTCTGCTGCTGCTTGCCGTCTGGTGGGTTTGGATTTTCACCGCCTGGTGGACCAACTGGTGCGATCCGGAACGCCCTGCGGTGCGGCTGATGCTCGGCGCAATGATGCTCGCCGGGCTCGTGCTGTCGTGTTCGATCCCGCGCGCCTTCGAGGACCGCGCACTGGCGTTCGCGCTCGCCTATGTCTTCATGCAGCTTGGACGCACGGGGTTCATGCTGTGGGTGCTCAGGCTCCACGACGCTGCGAACTTCCGCAACTTCACGCGCATCTTCCTCTGGTTTACCGCCGCGGCGCCGTTCTGGATCGCGGGTGCCTTCGCCGACGGCACCGCGCGGCTCTGGATCTGGGCAATCGCGATTGCCATCGAATATGTCTCGCCGATCGCGGCTTTCTGGGTGCCGGGCCTCGGCCGCTCGAACACGACCGACTGGCAGATCGAGGGGGCTCATATCGCAGAACGTTGCGCCCTCTTCATCATCATTGCGCTCGGTAAATCGATCCTGATCACGGGCGCAACGTTCGCCGACCTTCCCTGGAATGCGACGACGATCTCCGCTTTCGTGGTTTCGTTCGCTGGCAGCGTCGCGATGTGGGCGGTCTATTTCAACATCGGCGCCGAGCGGGCGAGCCGCCAGATCGCAGCATCCGACGATCCGGGACGCATGGCGCGCAGCGGCTACACCTATATCCACCTGCTGATCGTCGCCGGCATCATCGTGGTGGCCGTGGGCGACGAGCTGGTGCTCCACCATCCCGGCGGTCAAGACGGCCACACCGATATCAGCACGGCGGCGGCGATCGTCGGCGGTCCGGCGCTCTATCTTGTCGGAAACGCCTTGTTCAAACGGCTCTCGACATCGAACCTGCCGCTCTCTCACATTGCCGGGCTGGCCCTCTTGGCGGTGCTCGCGCCAACGGCGATGATCACCACACCGCTGGTCCTCTCTGCCGGCACCACTGCAATCCTTACTATCGCCGCGGCTTGGGAATGGCTGTCGCTCGGCCGCGGCAAGACCGCGAACGCACCATCGCACTGATAGACTTAAAAGCGCCGAAGACCGGCACGGAAGGGTGGAGACGAACATGCTTGGCCACAATCGCAAGATGACCGGCGCGGAATGCCTCGCCGACATGCTCAAGGACTATGGCGTCACCCATGTGTTCATGGTCCCGGCGGTGCTGCGGCGCACCTTCGCCGAGATGGAGCGACGCACCTCGATCGCGCGCATCCACACCCACGGCGAGAAGTCCGCCGCCTACATGGCCGACGGCTATGCGCGCGCGTCGGGCAAGCCCGGCGTCTGCATGGCGCAGGTGATCGGCGCGCTCAATCTCGCCGCCGGCCTGCGCGACGCCTGGCTCGCGCATTCGCCGGTCATCGCCATGACCGGCGGGCGCGACGCCAAGACCAAGTTCCGCAAGGTCTATCAGGAAATCGATGACATGCCGGCGTTCGAGCCGGTGACGAAATTCAACGCCACCGTCGACGACGTGGCGCGTTTCCCCGACATGGTGCGGCAGGCGTTCCGTGCCGCCACCACCGGCACGCCCGGGCCGGCGCATCTGCAGTTCCGCGGCAACGAAGGCCAGGTCGACGCCGAGGAGGCCGAGCTGGAGCCGCTGGCGGAGCCGCGCTTTGCACACGTGCCGCCGTTCCGTCCCGCCCCGGACGAGGCGAGCGTGCGCGCCGCGCTGCATTGCCTGGAGCAGGCCGAGCGGCCGGTGATCATCGCCGGCGGCGGCGTGCACGCCTCGTGCGCGCAAGCGGAGCTGGTCGCGCTGGCGGAGGCGCTGCAGATCCCGGTCGCGACCTCGCTCAACGGCAAGGATTCGATCCCGGGCAATCATCCGCTCTCGGTCGGCGTGGTCGGCAGCTATTCGCGCGAGAGCGCGAACCGCGTGGTCAACAAGGCCGACCTCGTCTGCTTCGTCGGCACCGAGACCGGCGGCATGACCACGCATTTCTGGGCGGTGCCGCCGATCGGCACGCCGGCAATCCAGATCGACATCAATCCCGAGGCGCTCGGCCGCAACTATCCGTTGCAGGCCTGCACCAATGGCGACGCCAAAATCACGCTGGCGCGCATGCTGGAGCATGCGGACCGCAAGAGCGCCTCCCGCCGCGACGTCTGGGCCGCCGAGGTGCGCGCGATCTGCCGCGACTGGCTGGTGCAATACAAGCCGGCGCTGGAGTCGGACGCGGTGCCGATCCGGCCGGAGCGCATCTGCCATGAATTGACGCGCCACGTGCCGGACAACGGCATCGTCGTGGTCGACACCGGGCACGGCGGCATGTGGATGGGCGGATTCTTCGATCTCACCTCGCCGCGCCAGAGTTATATGCGCAGCGCCGGCCATCTCGGCTGGGCGTTCTCGGCCGGACTTGGCGCCAAATGCGCCTGCCCGAACCGGCCGGTGGTGACGTTCACCGGCGACGCCGGCTTCTGGTACCACATCGCCGAGATCGAGACCGCGGTGCGCTGGAAGATGAATGCGGTGACGGTGGTGAACAACAATTCCAGCGGCAACCAGTCGAAGCGCGGCTTCGACCGTGTCTACGGCGGCAAGCAGACCGAGCAGGCGCTGGAACTGTGGACCTACACCAAGGTCAACTTCGCGAAGATCGCCGAGGACATGGGCGCGGTGGGCATCCGCGTGGAGAAGCCCGGCGAACTCGGGCCGGCGATCCAGCGCGCGCTGAAGGCGGATCGGCCGGTAATCATCGACGTCGTCACCGACATCGATGCACTGGCGCCGCTGGCGGTGAGCTAGCGAAGCGTGTCCCGGGCGCGGCGCGTCCGGGACACGCGATTTGAGGTCACACCTTACGTGAACAGGAAGTCGCTTGCGCTCAGACTGTTCATGTTGACGTTGTGCAGCGTGACGGTGTTATTCCCATCGTAGCTGATGACAACATCGTTTCCGACCTGCTGCATATGCGCCTGCACGTCGGCGAAGTCGGTGAAGATCTTGTTATCGAACTCGATGTGATCCTGGCCGACGGTGAAGTCGTTCACGACATCCTTTCCGATATTGACCGGCACGTTGCTGTAGGCATCGAAAATGAAGGTGTCGTTGCCGGCGCCGCCGGTCAGGAGATCGTTGCCGGCGCCGCCGTCGAGGAAATCCCCGTCGTTGCCGCCGTCGATGGTGTCTTTGCCGCCGCCGCCAAAGATGTGGTCGGCGCCGCCATTGCCGTTGAGGATGTTGTCGGCGTTGCTGCCGGTGATGTGGTCAATGGTGCTCGAGCCGTTGACGTTCTCAACGTTGACGATGTTCTGCGGCGTGCCCTGCGGCACCGGTTGGAAGTATTTTCCACCGTTGTAGTAGCCGGATTCGAGGTTGACCCAGACGCCGAACTGGGAGTCGCCGAAGTTCACGGTGTCGTTGCCGGTACCGCCGTCGATGAAGTCGCCGAGGCCGTCGCTGTGCAACGTGTCGTCGCCGCCGCCGCCGTAAAGCTTGTCGGCGCCGCCGCCGCCCTTGAGCACGTCGTTGCCGCCTTCGCCATAGAGCGCATTTTTGTCGCCGTCGCCCATCAGGATGTCGTCGTAGGACGAGCCGCTGACGTTCTCGATGTCGTAGAGCTTGTCGCCCTCCGCGGTGCCGCCTGAGCCCCCACCGATCCCCAGGCTGACCTGCACGCCCGCGCCGCTGTCGCTGTAGTCGGCGGTGTCGGTGCCCTCGCCGCCGTAAAGCTTGTCGGCGCCGCCGCCGCCTTTCAGCACGTCGTTGCCGCCGAGCCCGTAGATCGTGTCCCTGTAGTCTGTGCCGATGATGAGATCGGCGCCCTCGGTGACGCCATCGCTGGCGTCGATATAGTCGCCGCGCGGCAGGCCGTAGTAGTCGTAGTGGACTTTGCCGTAGATGGTAGCCATGACCTGTTCCTCGTAAACGTGTTGATGGGCCATCCAGGCCCGGTTCATCCGTTTAGTCGGAGGCCGGTGAGTGACGTTCACCTGCGGAACATGAGCTCTCGGTCAAAACCGCCTTTTTGTGATCCCGATCACACTTGTTGATATGCGCGACAGCGCTTCCCATTCGAGCTGGCCCTATTTGCCGCTCGTTCCCGCGCAAGCGGGAATCCAGGAATCAAGTTGTCGACTGGATCTCCGCTGGCGCGGGGACGAGCGAAAGGCGAGCCGGCTCTAGCGGAGAAGTATTCTAGATTAGGCGGCGAGTGCCGCGCTGGGACGCCCGGCGCTGCGTTCGACGTGGCCGTTGATGAATTCGTTGATCGGCACGCGCGCGATCCGCGTGGTCCCGTCTTTGTAATGACGCTTGAAATAAAGCGCCGTCTTGTCCTTGAAGACGCGGCGCGCTTCCTCGACCAGGAAGCGCGTGACCCTGGTCGAATTCGCGGAGAAGGCGTTGAACACCACGCAGTCGCCGTCCCGGCTGTCCTCGAACGCGAGTGCGCGGCGGCCTTCGGCCCAGGCCTGGGCGTGGTCCTGGGCGGCAAGCGCCCAGCCCATGAAGCCCTGCACCTGACCCTCGCCGTCGACGACGAAGCAGTAGTGCTTGCGATTGATCTGTCCCACCAGGATGCGCGACCAGTCGCCAAATCGCAGGTTGGCGAAGGCCGGCTTGGTCATCAGATGGCTGACGGCAAGGCCAAGCGCGGCCGCGGGGCTATCGGGCCGGAAAATTCGCAGCGTTTGCTCGGTCTTGGCCGGTGGCATCGACGCGCGTCCTCGCTCTGCCGCCTGACGGCAAATTTCGACAACATTCCGACTTCGGAGACCCGACGATGGGCATCCCTACCTCTGTTGGTCGGGGCAAGGGGTCCGCAGGTTCGATGGCAGGGGGGCCGGACGGACGGTGGTTAACGAGTGACCCCTGCCAACCTCCCCCACTTGCGGGGGAGGGAAAGGGAGGGGCGACATCACATCCGGAAAATCCCGAACCGTGTCGGCGGCGGCGGCGGCGCGTTCATGCCGATCGCCAGCGCCTGGCCGAGCACCGTGCGGGTGTCGGCGGGGTCGATCACGCCGTCGTCCCACAGCCGCGCGGTGGCATAATAGGCGTTGCCCTGCTTCTCGTATTGCGCGCGCAGCGGCGCCTTGAACGCGGCGTCGTCCTCGGCGCTCCACTTGCCGCCTTTCGCCTCCACCGCCTCCTGGCGGATGATCGCCAGCACGCTCGCCGCCTGCTCGCCACCCATCACCGAGATACGCGCGTTCGGCCACATCCACAGGAAGCGCGGGTTGTAGGCGCGCCCCGCCATGCCGTAGTTGCCGGCGCCGTAGCTGCCGCCGATGATGACGGTGTATTTCGGCACATTGGTCGTCGCCACCGCGGTGACGAGCTTGGCGCCGTCCTTGGCGATGCCCTGCGCTTCGGCTTTCCGGCCGACCATGAAGCCCGCGATGTTCTGGAGGAACACCAGCGGGATGTTGCGCTGGCTGGCCAGTTCGATGAAATGCGCGCCCTTGAGCGCGCTTTCGCTGAACAGGATGCCGTTGTTGGCGAGGATGCCGACCGGAAAGCCATGGATGCGCGCGAAGCCGCAGACCAGCGTCGTGCCGTAGTGCTGCTTGAACTCCTCGAACTCGGAGCCGTCGACAATGCGGGCGATGATCTCGCGCACGTCGTAGAGCATGCGCGGGTTGGCCTGCACGATGCCGTAGATGTCGCCGGCCGGGTAAAGCGGCTCGCGCGGCGCTCGCAATGCCAGCCACGGATGCCGCATGGTGTTGAGGTTGCCAGTGAGCCGCCGCACGATCTCGATCGCATGGGCGTCGTTCTCGGCGAGATAGTCGGTGACGCCGGACTGGCGGCTGTGCACCTCGGCGCCGCCGAGTTCCTCGGCGGTCACCACCTCGCCGATCGCAGCCTTCACCAGCGGCGGACCGCCGAGGAAGATGGTGCCCTGGTTCTTCACGATGACGGCTTCGTCCGACATCGCCGGCACATAGGCGCCGCCGGCCGTGCACGAGCCCAGCACCGCGGCGATCTGCGGAATGCCGGCCGCCGACAGCCGCGCCTGGTTGTAGAAGATGCGACCGAAGTGATCGCGATCCGGGAAGATCTCGTCCTGCAGCGGCAGGAACGCGCCGCCGGAATCGACCAGATAGATGCATGGCAGATGGTTGTCGCGCGCGATCTCCTGCGCGCGCAGGTGCTTCTTCACCGTGACGGGGTAGTAGGTGCCGCCCTTGATGGTGGCGTCGTTGGCGACGATCGCGCAGTCGCGCCCGCTCACCTGGCCGATGCCGGTGACGATGCCGGCTGACGCGACGTCCCCGCCATACATGTCGTGCGCCGCCAGCGCGGACAGCTCCAGGAACGGGCTGCCGGGATCGAGCAGCGCGGCGATGCGGTCGCGCACCAGGAGCTTGCCGCGCTTGGTGTGACGCACCCGCGCCTCGTCGGTGCCGCCGCGCGTCGCCTTGGCGAGCTTGTCGTGCAACTCGTCGACCGCGCGCCGCATGGCCTCGGCATTGCGCGCGAAGTCGGGCGACTTGCCGTCAATGCTGGAAAGCAGAACCGCCATCGTTGCCCTCAGCTAACACGGTCCGATGTTTGCACTCGGCCAAGCCGCTTGCTCCGTCACCCTCCCCTGGAGGGGGAGGGTCGACCGCTGCAACGAGCGTAGCGAGTGAAGGCGGTCGGGGTGGGGTGAACGCAAAGTGTCGAATTCCTCACCCCACCCCGCTCGCATTCCGCTTCGCTCCATGCTCGCGACCCTCCCCCTCCAGGGGAGGGTGACGGAGTTTGCCGCACTTCCTGGGTACATCTTGTCGGCACGTGCCATAAATCCGTCAGCCCTTGTTGAACAGTTCGCGCCCGATCAGCATGCGGCGGATTTCGCTGGTACCGGCACCGATCTCGTAAAGCTTGGCGTCGCGCAGGAAGCGCCCGGTGGGATTCTCGTTGACGTAGCCCGCGCCGCCGAGCAGCTGGATCGCATCGAGCGCGACGCGGGTGGCGTTCTCGGCCGCGCAGAGGATCGCGCCGGCGGCGTCCTCGCGCGTGGTCCGGCCGCGGTCGCAAGCCTTGGCGACGGAATAGACATAGGCGCAACTCGCGTTCATCGCGACATACATGTCGGCGAGCTTGCCCTGCACCAGCTCGAATTCACCGATCGCCTTGCCGAACTGCTTGCGCTCGCGGACGTAGGGCACGCAAACGTCAAGGCACGCCTGCATGATGCCGAGGGGACCGGCGGCGAGCACGACGCGCTCATAATCGAGTCCGGACATCAGGATGTTGACGCCGCCGCCAATGCTGCCGAGCACGTTCTCCGCCGGCACCTCGCAGTCGTTAAACACCAGCTCGCAGGTGTCGGACCCGCGCATGCCGAACTTGTCGAGTTTTTGGGCAGTGGAGAAACCCTTGAAGCCCTTTTCGACCAAGAACGCCGTGATCCCGCGCGCACCGGCGGCCGGATCGGTCTTGGCGTAGACCACCAGCGTTTCGGCGTGCGGCCCGTTGGTGATCCACATCTTGCTGCCGTTGAGGACGTAGCGGTCGCCCGTCTTGTCCGCCCGGGTCGTCATCGCGACCACGTCGGAGCCGGCGCCCACCTCCGACATCGCCAGCGCACCGACATGCTCGCCGGAGATGAGCTTCGGCAGGTATTTGCGCTTCTGCGCGTCAGTGCCGTGGCGGCGGATCTGGTTGACGCAGAGATTGGAGTGCGCGCCATAGGACAGCCCGACCGATCCCGACGCGCGCGAAATCTCCTCCATCGCCACGCAGTGCTCAAGATAGCCGAGCCCGGCCCCGCCCCACGCCTCCTCGACCGTGATGCCGTGCACGCCGAGCTTGCCGAGCTCGGGCCAGAGATCGCGCGGGAACGTGTTGTCGCGGTCGATCTCATCGGCGCGCGGCGCGATCTTGTCGGCGGCAAATCCGCGCACGCTCTCGCGCAGCAGGTCGGCCGTCTCGCCGAGGTCGAAATCAAGACCGGTGTTGCTGCGCATCCATTTCTCTCCGCCCTCGTCCTGAGGAGGGCCGAAGGCCCGTCTCGAAGGATGGGGCGGCCCCATGGTTCGAGACGCGCACGTCGTGCGCTCCTCACCATGAGGCCGAGTGAGTCACCATACGAGTCGAACGATATGATATGACATGCGGTGAACGACGGACAGCATCAATGAGCGAACAGGCAACTCTCAGGATCGTCTCCGGTGTCGGCGCCAAGGGCCCGGCTTGCTTCCTACTGGAGGCGGGCGGCAAGCGGCTGATGCTCGACCTCGGCTACGGCCCGCAGCCGGGGCTGTGGCCGAATGTGGACGACGTCGGCCGCGTCGATGCGCTGGTGCTGAGCCACAGCCACAAGGATCACATCGGCGGCCTGTCGCTCTTACCGAAGATCGGCAATCCGCCGCTCTTCGCGACCGAGATCACGGCGAAGAGATTGCCCGCCGAAACCAGGGTCAATCCATTGCCGCTCAAAGGCCGCGGCGAGGTGCTCGGTATTCCGGTCGATACCGGACGCAACGGCCACGCGCCCGGCGGCATCTGGATACGCTTTCATGGCGGCACGGGGTTGCTCTACACCGGCGATTATTCGGCGGAGTCGGCGCTCTACGCCTTCGACATGCCGCCGAAGTCGCGCACCGTCCTTCTCGATTCATCCTACGGCGACGACGACACGCCGATCGCCGAGCGTCAGAAAGTGCTTGCACCCTATTTCGCGGACGATGTCCTGCTGCCGGCGCCGGCCGACGGCCGCGGGCCTGACATCGCGCTCTATCTTCAACGCGCCGGCAAGACGATCCGTCTCGACGATACGACCCGAGCAGCGGTGCGTGATCTCATCGGCATCGCGCGCGACTGCCTGCGCGATGGCGTCGAGTCGGAGCTTGCACGGCTTGCGGAAAGCACGCTGCCGCCGGGCGAACCCACCGGCGCGACCATCTCGACGCCCGCCGACGGCAGCAGCGGCACGACCGCGAAACTGATCGAGCAGTGGGAGAACGCCCCGCAGCCAACGATCGCGTTCACGGGATACATTCCGCCCGGTTCGCCCGCCGACCGCCTGGTGAAAAAAGGCCGCGCCAAATTCCTGCGCTGGAACGTGCATCCGCGCCTCTCGGACAACCTCGCGCTGGTGCGCGGCACTGGCGCCGCAACCGTGATTCCGGCCTTCTGCGACCGCAAGGTCCTGCCGGCGCTGCAAGCGGCGCTCAAGCCGGCCAATGTGACGATGGATGCACTCGTGACGCTTTGAACTGGTGCTGGGCCTGCAAGCGGCCCCATGCGGATCACGCCTACCCATGTGGCTAGTGGACGAAACGCAGGTCTCGGGACATCTCAACGGTGTGCATTCCGGAGGTCCCAGGAGGTCCCATGAGCACAGACATACAAGACGTTTCCACCGCGCTGGAAGGCATGGTTGGGAGTTTGGCGCCGAGTCTCGTTTCGGTCATTTCCCATCGCATGCAGGCGTCGGGCTTCGCTTGGCGCGCCGGGCTGATCGTCACCTCGGACGAGGGGCTCGCCGAAGACGGTGAAGTTCGCGTGGTACTGCCTGATGGCGAGAGCACTGTCGCCCATCCTGTCGGGCGCGATCCAAGCACCGCCATCGCGCTGCTCAAGATTGAACGGCGTGATCTGCAATCCGTCGCGATGGCCGCAACGATACCCTCGGTTGGCGCTCTCGCCCTTGCCGTCGGCGCGGAAAGCGGCGCGCCGACCGCAGCCCTCGGATTGATCTCGGTCAGCAGAGGACCGTGGCAGTCGATGCGCGGTGGCGAAATTGACGCTCGCGTCGAGATCGATGCACGCTTGCGGTCGACGGCTGAAGGGGGGCTTGCGGTCAACGCCGCGGGGCAGGCCTTCGGCATGACGGTATTCGGACCACGCCGGCGCGTATTGGTGATACCGTCGATCACGATCGGCCGCATCGCCGCGCGGCTGGAGACGCACGGGCACATTCCGCGCGGCTACTTGGGTCTCGGCCTGCAATCGGTGACAATCGAGGGCGGCGGCTCAGGCATCATGGTGATGAGCGTGGACCCTAAGGGCCCAGGAGCGGCAGCCAATATTCATCAGGGAGATGTTCTCGTGAGCTGGGACGGAAAACCCATCAGCAAGCTGCAACCGTTGCTGAGATCGTTGGGTCCCGACAGCGTTGGAAAGCTGGCGACGATCGAGCTGCGGAGAGGCGGCCAATCGCACCAGACAAAACTTCAGATCGGTGAAAGGCCAGCGGCTTGAGAGGCGCGCAAACGACAGATCGGTTACGGCTGGCGATCGACGTGGCTGACCCCGCTTTCGCTGATCGGATCGCGTCCGTTTTGGCCGACGTTGAAGGGCTCGAGCTGGTCGGCAAAGACGATGAACCGGACGCGCTTGTCGTCGCTGTGCTCCGGGCGGCGAATGAGCCGGAAGCCAGCATCGCGCTCACCGGCCGGGAATTGGAAGTTCTTGCACTGCTGGCAGAAGGCGCGTCGAACAAGCTGATTGCCCGCCGGCTCGGCATTTCGGCCCACACGGCCAAGTATCACGTCGCATCATTGTTGGAGAAACTTGACGCCGTGAGCCGCACCGACGCTGTCGCCCATGCCGCACGGATCGGCGTCCTGCATCTTTGACGCCCGTTGGCTCTGGCTCGGCGTTTATGACTTCGCGCCCCGAGTGCCACGGCGCCGCCGCTTCGCCGTCGCCGCTTTGTCGAGGGCGAACGTCTCCGGATCGACCACCACGCCGTAGTGCTCGGCCGCGACTTCCGTCGACACGTAGCCCTGCCGCACGTCCTCCGCGACCAGCTCGGCCGGCCGCTGGTGCGGATCGCCATAGCCGCCACCGCCGCCGGAACGGATGCGATAGGCGTCGCCGGGACGCAGCGGCGTGGACAGCACCTTGCCGTTCGGGAAGTCGGTCTTCCAGGCGCCGTCGCGGCGCAGCCCGACCGCGTTGCCGGTGCCTGCGAGCCCGCCTTCAAGCCCCCACGGCCGGCAGTGGGCGCGCTCGAACTGGGTGTTGAACACCATGGTGGTGCGCGCGCGCACGACCCGCTCGACGCCGAGCCCGCCACGATGGCGGCCGGCGCCGCCGGAATCCGGCACCAGCGCATAGCGCTCGACCACCAGCGGGAATTTCGCCTCCGACTGCTCGTTCGGCGCATTGTGGGTGTCGCCGTCGTTGATCGAGACCGTGCCGCCGACGCCGTCCTCGCTGCGCTTGGCGCCCCAGCCGCCGCCGAGCGGCCCGAAATTGGCGATGAAGAATTCCGATGTGCGCGGATTGATCCCGTGCAGGTGCGACAGCACGAGATCGGCATGATGGCCGGCAATGACGCGGTCCGGGATCGCCTTCGACAGCGCCTTGAACACGGTGTCGATGATGGTCATCGGATAGGTCATCCAGTAACGCATCGGCGCCGGCCGCGTCGCGCTCACCACGCGGCCGGGCGGCACGATCACCTTGAGGCTGCGGAACGAGCCGTCGTTGATCGGATAGTCGGTCGGCGAGGTCAGGCACTTGTAGGCGACCTGCGAACAGGCGTAGCCGGTGGTGATGCCGGAATTGTAGAAGCCCCGCACCTGCTTCGACACGTCCGACAGGTCGACCGTCATCTCGTCGCCTTTGACGATGACGCGGACCTTGATCGGGATCGGCTTGCCGACCTCGACGCCGTCGTCGTCCATGTAGGATTCCGCTTCGTAGACCCCGTCGGGAATCGAGCGCGTGCGCTCGCGCGCCATCGCCTCGGCATTGTCCATGATCGCGGTGATGGCGCCGGTGACCGCGTCGCCGCCGTAGCGCTCGATCAGCTGGAGGAAACGCCGTTCGCCGGTCTTCACCGCCGTGATCTGCGCGCGCAGATCGCCCATGGCGCGGGTCGGAATCCGCACATTCTGGCGGATCATGGCGGTGAGAGTTTCGTTCACCCTGCCCTGGTCGTGCAGCTTCATGATCGGGATCTGCAGGCCTTCCTGATAGATTTCCGTGCTCATGCCGCCGAGATTGCCGCCGATGTCGAGCCAGTGCGCCATGCAGCAGGAGAAGCCGGCCAGCTTGCCCTTGTGGAAGATCGGCAGCGACAGCGTCACGTGATTGAGGTGGCTGCCGGTGAGATAGGCGTCGTTGGTGACGTAGATGTCGCCGGGCTTCATGGTCTCCCGGCCGAAATGCCTGATCTTGGCCTTCACGGTCTCCGACATGCCGCGGATGAACATCGGCAGGCCGATGCCGATCGAGACCGTCTCGCCGTCCGGCGTGAACAGCCCGGTGGTGAAGTCGAGCGCCTCGTAGATGATGATGTTGTAGGCGGTGCGCATGAGGTTGGTCTTCATTTCCTCGGTCACCGCGATGACGCCGTTGCGCACGATCTCCGTCACCACGGGATCGGGCTTCTTGGCCCTTTTGTTTCCTGACTTTCTGCTTTTCGACTTCATCAGCGACATTGTCTCTCAGTTCGTGTCCCGGACGCGGTGCAGGTTGTAGGGTGGGCAAAGGCGCGAACAACATACGAGAACTCGCCAAGCGCACCGATGCAGCGCCGTACCCACCAATGCATCGCGAGCTCCACAACCTTCATGGTGGGCACGGCGCCGCGCTCTGCCGGTTGGGCAGCCGGTGCGGATGGATCGCGCCTTTGCCCACCCTACGAGCTTCGCTGCGTGCTGCATTGCGCCCGGGACACGAGATCATCACTCTGCCGCGCTCGCCACGCGCGGCTTGTCGGGATCGAGCGCGGCGAGCCGCGGCGCCACCTCCGCCATGAACTGCTCCATCGAGCGGCAGCGCTGCTCGCGCGTACCCCAGTCCTTGCCGTAGATCAGCAGCAGCGTGCCAAAACCGCCGACCTCGTCGTAGACGTTCCTGATACCGTCATAGACCGTGTCGGGATCGCCGCAGATGAAGAACCCGCGGTCGATCAGCTTCTCGAAGGTGAGATCGGCATTGCTGCCGCCCGGCAGCAGCACATGTTGCATGCGGCCATAGGCGTGCGCGAGCTCGGCGTCGCGCAGGTCGCGCTTGGCTTGCGCCACCGAGTTCGCAAACGTAGACGACGCGGCCGACGCGCACCCGGCTGCGCGCCGGCGCCGCGCCGCGCTTGTGCTCGGACCGCATGTAGATGTCGATCATCTCGCGGACCTGCGACACCGTCGGCGTCCAGCTCATCAGCGGTAGGAAGCCTTTCTCCGCGGTCAGCTCCAGCGTGGTGTCGCTGCGGCTGCAGGCGATACCGACCTCGAGCTCGGTCATCGGCTTCGGGATGATGTGCCACTTTGCGCCCTGCCAGACCTTGCCGTTCCAATCGAACGGCTCCGGCGCTTCCCAGGCCTTGAGGATCAGCTCGACCGCCTCACGGAACATGGTGCGGGGATCGTGCGCGAGCGTGCCGCGCTGCTTGTTGTTCTGCGCATTGATGCCGACACCGAAGCCGGCGATGTAGCGGCCATTGGTGAGATGATCGCAGACCGCGCAGTCGGTCGCGATCTGCAGCGGATGGAAGAACGGCAGCGGACGGATGCCGGGGCCCATCCTGATCTGCCTCGTCAGCGCAGCTGTCTTGCAGATGAAGAGGTCGGCCGAGGGCAGCTGGTCCGGCCGCTGGTACGCCAGAAACGTGCCGTGCTCGCTGATCCAGGCTTCCGAAATTCCAAGGCGATCGGCTAGGATGACCTCATGCAGGTCCTCGTCATAGCTGGTCTTCGCCAGTTCGTTGTTGCGGTTGCCGTTCGAGAACAGGCCGATCTGCATCCTCGACTCCCAGGTGGTTTTCAATCGTCGGTCCTCTGCCGCCGGGCTGTCAAGCAGCCGGAGCCGGCATGAGCGTGCTCCGGGAGCTTGCCGGCTTCGTCAGGAGCGCGTCAGCGGCCGCGCTGCCGGAGGCGGAGCGCGCCATGTTGCGCCGGCATACTGCCGACACGCTGGTCGCCGCGGTTGCGGGCGCACAGACCACGGAAGGGCGGGCGTTGCGCAAGGTATTGCCGCGCACGTCGCTGGCCGCTGCCACCGGCATGCTCGCTGCCGTGGTGCGACACACCGAGATCGACGACATCCACACCCGTTCCTGCACCACGCCCTCGTCGGTGACCGTGCCGACGGCACTGGTCCTCGCGGGCGAGTACGGCACGTACGACGCCAACATGGTGGCCAGCGCGATCTGGGTCGGCACCGAGCTGATGACGCGGCTTGGTGTCGCGATCGACGGCGCGCGGATTCTCTATCGCGGACTGTGGCCGACCTATTTTGCCGCCCCGCTGGGCGCCGCCGCCGTCGCGTCGCGCATGCTGCATCTCACCGAGGAGCAGACCGCGCACGCGCTCTCGCTCGCGCTGATGCTGTCGGCCGGACGCTCCGGCCGCTTCCACGGCGCGCTACCCGGGCGATCCGTGATCCTGGCGATGGCGGTGGCGAACGGCATCCGCGCGGCAGAGGCGGCGAAGGACGGCGTCGGCGGCGACCCGGCGCTGCTCGACGGGCCGTGGCTCAAGGACGCGCACGGGATCGACGCCAAGGTCGAGGCGCTGACCGCGGGCCTTGGCCGCGGCAGCGTCTATCCGCAGATGACGATCAAGCCGTTCTGCTCGGCCAAGCAGGCGATCGCCGCGATCGAAGCGTTCACGTCGATCATCGACGACGGCGTGCCGCCGGATGCGATCAGCAAGGTCGTTGTGCGCGTGCCGCCGCCCTATTCCCGCATGATCGCGACGAAGCCGGAGGCCGGTGCGCGTGCCTCGACCATCGTCAGCGCCGCCTTCCAGATGGGGCTCGCCGCCTATCACCGCGAGCGGCTTTATGACATCGAGCGCGCCGACGCGATGGGTGAGAAGGCTGCCCTCGCCTTCGCCGGCAAGGTTGAGATCGTCGCCGACGACTTTCTGCTCGAGTTCTTCCCGGCGACGTTTCCCGCCGAGGTCGAAGTCAGCGCCGGCGGCAAGACGCTGCGCCAGTGCGTGACCGCCGCCGTGGGCGATCCCGGCCGCGCTCTCGACGACGCGGCGATCACTGACAAGACCAAGCGGATCCTCGGAGAGGCATCGACGCAGACCGTCCAAATCGGTTTGGATGGATTCGGAAGCGAAGACGCCTGCAAACGGCTCGCGGACGCGATGTGGGAAGCCACGGTGGATTGAGAGGACAATGGTGACGAAGCAAGCGGGAGGAATGCGTGGCAAAGCGTAGCAAGGTTGCCGGGCGGAAGAGCCCGTCAAAGAAAAGTAACGCAGGCTCCGCCAACGCCGCGCTGAGGCACGTGATCGACGATCTCGTCGCCGGCAACCGCATCCTCTACAACGAAGGCGTAGTCGACGGCTACGGCCACATCAGCGCCCGCGACCCGCGCGACCCGAGCCGCTTCCTGCTGTCGCGGGCGCGCGCGCCGGGACTGGTCGTCGCCGCCGACATCATGCAGTTCGGCATGGACGGCGAGCCGGTCAAAAGCGACAGCCGGCCGGTCTATTCCGAGCGCTTCATCCATTCCGAAATCTACAAGGCGCGGCCGGACGTGAATTCGGTGGTGCACACGCATTCGCCGACGGTTGTGCCGTTCAGCGTCACCAACGAGCCGCTGCGGCCGATCCGCGCCGGGTTCTTCTATCCCGAGGTGCCGGTGTTCAACACCCGCGACGCCGCCGGCTGGACTGACCTGCTGATTTCCAACCGAGAGCTGGGGCGCGCGCTGGCGGAGAAGCTCGCCAACAATTCGGTGGTGCTGCTGCGCGGCCACGGCAATGCCGTGGTCGGGCCGGACGTGCGGGTCGCGGTCTATCGCGCGATCTACACCGAAGCCAACGCCAAGCTCTTGCTGCAGGCGAAGCTCCTGGGCGGTCCGATCAAATATCTCGCGCCGGAGGAGGCCGCGATCATGAACGCATCACGCACCCGCGTGCGGCCCGGCCACGGCAGCGACCGCATCTGGGAGCTTTTGAAGTCCGAAGCCATGGGCGCCTCCAGCAAGCGCAAACGCTGAGACGCCGACCGTACGCAGGCCAAGCGTGTTGCGCCGGCAAGTCTTGTTAGCCGACAAGGTCTCGCGTTAAATGATGGTCTTGCCAGTGGGCCCGCGGCCGCCATGACCGACCATCCTCCCAAGCCGCAACTGACGTTACGCGTCGGCGTCACCGGCCATCGGCCCAACAAGCTGGCGAAAGCCGACCTTCCGCGCATCGAGCGGCAATTGCGCGACGTGTTCGCTGCGATTGAGACGGTCGTCGCCAACAAGGCAGTCCATGCGAGCGAGCCAACGGCCGACACAACGCCTTACCGCGTCCACTTGATATCCGGCTTCGCCGAAGGCGTTGACCAGATCGCGGTCGCGGCCTGCCCAGCGGATTGGGTCGTCGAGGCGATCCTGCCGTTCCCGAAGGACGAGTATCTCAAGGACTTCGCGCAGTCGGCGGCCGGCGACGGCCGCGACGTGCGCGGCGAATTTCTCGCAAGCCTCGTGCGGGCGGCGGTGGTGACCGAGCTCCCGATGCCGCCGGCCGGTCCGCGCGACCAGGGCTATGTCCTGTGCGGCCGCTTCCTGCTGCGGCAGATCGACTTGCTGATCGCGGTGTGGGACGGCAAACCGCCAAAACCCGGCGGCACCGGCGCGCTGGCGCGGGACGCCCGCGAGGGCGGCATCCCGGTCGTATGGCTTGCGACCGGTGCAGATCACCCGGTCGCTCTCATCGAGTCGTTCAGAGACGGCAAGCCGGTTCGCGCCGCGGCGGAATGGAGCGAGCAGACCTTGCAGGCAACGCTCGCCCCGATCCTGGATCGCCGACAGCTATGATGAATTTGTCACGCTTGCGCGAAGCGCGGAGATGCACTTGCGGCATGATTGTGTTTGCTATCAGGCGAAACTCTCATTACCTCTTGATCGCTTTTGTCGAAGTGCCCAATAGGATGGGGCGATGATGTCCGTCGTATCGAGACGCGCGCGTCTGGCCGACACCGGGTTTGCTGCTGTCAGGGACTTCTACGTTTCGTCACGATACGCACAGCACCGTAGCGACCCCGACACCTGCGATTTCACCTTCGGGAATCCGCACGAGATGCCGCTTGACGGCCTTGTTTCCGCAATCCTCGAGCGTGCCGTGCCGCAAAACAAGAATTGGTTCGCGTACAAGACCAGCGAACTGGCGCCCCAGGCTTTTCTCGCCGAGCGAGTGGGACGCGAACTCAAGCTTGCCTTCGAACCTGCGGACATTGCGCTCACTGCAGGTGCGTTCGCGGCAATCATGGTGGCGTTCCGTTTAGTGCTCGACGCCGGCGATGAGGTTGTATTCTCCGAGCCTGCCTGGTTCTGTTACGAGCCAATGCTGCTTGCCGCTGATGCGGTCCCGCGCAAGATCCGATTGAAGCCGCCGGAATTCGACCTTGATCTTGGCGCGATCGAAGCAGCGATCGGGCCGAAGACCCGGCTGGTCATCGTCAATACGCCGCATAACCCAACCGGCCGCATCTATGGCCGCGACATGTTGCAGGCATTATCCGATCTGCTCGATCGCGCCTCAGCCCGGTTTGGCCGGCGCATCTTCCTGCTGTCTGACGAGCCGTACCGGCGCTTGAGGTTCGACGGCCGCGAGTTCGTCAGTCCGGCCGCGATCTATCCATGGACGTTCATCTCCTACAGCTACGGCAAGGTGCTGCTCGCCCCGGGGCAGCGGCTCGGGTATCTTGCGCTATCGCCGTTGATGCCGCTCCGCGACCGGCAGGCGCTGCGGGACGTGATGTTCTCTGCCCAAATGGCGCTTGGCTGGTGTTTCCCCAACGCCGTGATGCAGTACGCGGTGCCCGACCTTGAGCAGCTGTCGATCGACCAGGAAGCGCTTGCGCGTCGTCGTGATCGGCTGATTCCGGCATTGACGGGCGCCGGTTTCGAGGTGTTGCGGCCGGAGGGGACCTTCTATCTTTGGAGCAAGTGGCCGCCGGGCGATCCGGAGCGTCATTGGAATGCGCTCGCCGATGGAAAGGTCTTCGTCATGCCCGGCTTGATCATGAATTCGCCCGGACATCTGCGTATCAGCCTGACCGCGTCCGATCGAATGGTTGAGCGGGCCTTGCCGGCGTTCGCCGCGATCGGACGAGGGTGAGCCGGCGACGGCCGGATTTCCTCGCCGTCAAACCTGCGCTACCTTGAAATTCGAGCACGGGCGAAACGCCGGTAGCAAGATCGCGGAGAAGCCATGTCCGGACGATTCGAGAACATCCTGGAAACCGTCGGCCGCACGCCCGTCGTCAAGGTCGCGAAACTGTCTCCTCCGGGGGTGGAGCTTTTCGTCAAGTTGGAGGCGTTCAATCCGCTCGGGTCCGTCAAAGACCGGCTGGCGCTCGGTGTGATCGAGGCGGCGGAGCGCAGCGGCGAGCTGAAACCGGGGCAAACCGTGATCGAGGCCACCAGCGGCAACACCGGTATCGGCCTTGCCATGGTGTGCGCGCAAAAAGGCTATCCGCTGGTCGTCACCATGGCGGAGAATTTCAGCGTCGAACGGCGCAAGCTGATGCGTTTCCTGGGCGCCAAGGTGGTCCTGACGCCGGCGTCCGAAAAGGGCAGCGGAATGGTGGCCAAGGCGCTGGAACTCGCACAGACTCACGGCTGGTTCCTCTGCCGACAGTTCGAGAACGAGGCGAATCCGGACTTCCATTCCAAGACCACTGCCGTCGAGATTCTCGAGGATTTCAAGGGCGACCGGCTCGACTATTGGGTCACCGGCATGGGGACCGGCGGCACGCTCAAGGGCGTTGCGCGGGTGTTGAAGAAGGAAAGGCCGGAAACGAAAATCATCGTTTGCGAGCCTGACAACTCTCCGCTTCTGGGCAGCGGCATTCGGCAGGCACGTGGCGCCGACGGCGCGCCATCGGAAAGCCATCCATTCTTCCGCCCGCATCTCATGCAGGGTTGGACTCCGGATTTCATCCCGAAGCTCGTCGAGGATGCCGTCAGGGCAGAATTGATCGACGAGGTCTTGCCGATCAAAGGCAGCGACGCGTTGCGCCTCTCGCGCGAGCTTGCGCAGCGAGAAGGAATTTTCACCGGAATAACCGGCGGAGCCACTTTTGCCGGCGCCCTGCAAATCTGCACGCGGGCCGAGAAGGGATCGAAAGTCTTGTGCATGTTGCCGGACACCGGCGAACGCTACCTGAGCACGCCGTTGTTTGACGAGATTCCTGTCGAAATGACCAGCGAAGAGATCGAAATCTCTCAATCGACGCCGCGATATCGATTTGACGTCAGGCCGGCGCCGTCGACGCCTGCTGAGTCAGTGGCCACGGCGCCATCGCAGCTCGACTCCGGAAGCCGAGGCGTTCGTAACCACGGTGACGTCCGATCCCAGTCAACCGGTCGTCATGTTTGCGCTTGAATGGTGCGAATTCTGTTGGTCGGTGCGCAAACTGTTCAAGGAGTTCGACATTCCTTACCGTTCGGTCGATCTCGATTCTGCCGATTACCAAAAGGACAATTGGGGCGGCCAAATCCGCAATGTGCTTAAGGTTCGCACCAATTCCGCGACGATCCCGCAAATCTTCGTGGCCAATCAACACATCGGCGGATGCACAGAAACATTTGATGCGTTCAATGATGGGTTGCTGCAAAAACTGCTACGCGACAACGGAATAAGGTGCAAACAGGCGGACAATGTGAACGCATATTCGTTCCTGCCGAAGTGGCTGCATCCAAGATAGCGGTGTGAGGCCTCGCTAGCCTTCCTGCCCGACCGACTCGCGCAGCACCCGCTTCACCTCCGGATCGACCGTGCGGATGCGCTCGAAAATCGCCTCGATCTCGGCGGGCGCGACCACGTCCGGCTCCTCGCCGGTGATCCCCTTGAAGTCGCGGGTGAACGCCGCATCCTGGCCGGCGGCCTGGAACGCGTTGCGCAACGCCTGCACCGCGTCCGCCGGCGAGCCCTTGGGCAGCAGCATGCCGCGCTGCATCTTGGTCGAGATGTCGTTCATCAGGAACAGCGCCTCGTATTTCGCGCCCGACGGTTCCTTGCCGAAGACTTCGCGGTAGAACTGGTAGAACGTGATGATGCCCTGCTTTTCGAGCAGTGGATTGCCTTGCGCCTTGCCGTCGGGACCGATCACCGGGTGATGGAACAGCGCGAGGCCGATGCCCTCCTTGATGATCTGCGGGATCACCTGGGTCTGGAATTCCGGCAGCGAGCTGCCGGTGAAATTGACCTCGCTCCGCAGCATCGCCTGGTTGAGGTGGGCCGTGCCCTGGAAGCCGGTGACCATCTTGTAGGGCTTGTCCATGATCTCGAGCACCAGCCGCAGCCGGGTGTCGTGCGAGGTGGCGCGGCTGTATCCGCCGGCAAAGATGTTCGTCGCCCTCTTGAAGTCGGCCGGCTTGGCGTAGCCGCCGGGGACGATGTCCTTGCGGGCATAGACGACGTTCCAGCCGCGGCCGGCGGCGATCGGCGTGAAAACGTCCTGGATCTTTACCTTGAGCACGGGATCGTCGGTGATCGAGGAGGTTGCGCTCATGGTGAAATAGCCGAGCGTCAATCCATCCGGCTTGCCGGCGATACCGAGGCCGAGCTGGTTCATCGCGTTGGCGCCGCCGGCGCCTGGCACGTTGCGGATGATGACGGTGGGATTGCCGGGAATGAAGCGGCTGAGATGCTTCTGGAAGACGCGCGCCTCGGTGTCGGCATTGCCGCCGGCCGCGTAGTTCACGAGCAGCGTGAGGGTCTTGTCCTTGTAGAACTGGGCCGACGCGGGAGACGCCGTGAGCACAATCGCGGCTGCGAGTGAAGCCAACCTCAGCATGTGACCCTCCCTGTGTGTCCTCTCTCCGCCCTCATCCTGAGGAGCGCCGGAGGCGCGTCTCGAAGGATGGGGCGGCCCCAATGGTTCGAGACGGCGCTTCGCGCCTCCTCACCATGAGGCCGATTGAGCCCACGATGTCTACTCCACGAAACTTTCCAGCAGTTCCACCGGATCGCCGTACTGGCTGGCCGCCTTGACCACCTGCGGGTCGCGCAGCGCCATCAGGAAGCCGTTGTCGATCATCACCGTGTTGCCGACCTTCACCGTCATGTCGAACACCACGCAGTCCTGGTGGGTGTGCGGCTCCTCCCACTTCGGGACCTGCCGGTGCATGAACTCGCTCGGCCGGTCGGCGTCGGTGCCGAAATGCAGCGCGCCGGGCGCGTTCGATCCAGCTGGATAGGCCTTGAAGCGCGGATACTTCGGATTGAAGCCGCAGCCGAGCTCATGCAGCGTCGCGTTCACGCCGACCAGCATGTCGCGCACGATCTCGGCCTCCATCGAGTTGCCGTGCACCTTCTGCACGACGCCGTCCTTGTATTCGATGCCGACCTTGTCGCGGAACGGCTTGTCGAAGCCGATCGCCCATTGCGGAAACACCACGCCGCCCATGTCGGGCTTGGCGTTGGGATCGCGCTTGAAGCAGGTACGGCTGTAGATATTGGGGCCGTGGGTCGGCAGGTGATGCACGTAGCAGCCGTCCTCGTCGGCCCGGTCCTTGCCGCGCCAGCGGTTCTCGGTGTGCAGGTTCTTCACCATCTCCGGCGTGAACTTGATCGCGAGATTGGTGCCGCGCGGATCCGAGAAGGTCATGTCGAAGTTGCGGTCGGTCGGATACATGCGCGCGGTGGCGCGGATGATCTCGCCGACCAAATCGACCGGGAACCGCGCCTGCGGCGTGTTGAGCAGGTCGAGATTGCGGAAATAGGTGATCTTGACCCAGCGCTGGCCCTTCTCCTTGCGCAGCTTCAGGAACAGCGGCGAGTTGACCGAGCAGAACCAGGTGGAGACCACGAAGGTCGCCTGCTCCACCAGCGGCACCGCCTCGGGCGGGCAGTCGCTGAGCTGCGTGGTCGGCGCCATGAACTCCATCGGGAACACGCCGCGCGCATTGGCGATGCCGGAGATCGCATCAACGATGCGTCGATCGAGCAGCGGGTCGGTCAGGAACAGCACCTTGTCGGTCGGCCGGATGGCATAGACCTTGATGAGGTTGTCGACCGCCTGGAAATAATTGCGGGTGTCGGTCTGCGGTAGCGCCGCCGGCGCCGGCATCGCGGTCGCGTATTTCGAATTGACGATGTCTTCGTAGGTCGGCGCGCGGAACGACATCACAGCATCTCCCCTTTTCGCATGGATACGAACGCAAGCGCCGCGATCCACCCTCTCCCCTTGAGGGAGAGGGTGCCGAGTGAGCGAAGCGAACGAAGCGGGTGAGGGGTCAAGTCACAACACACCTTGCGAAGATACCCCTCACCCGGCTCGCTTCGCTCGCCACCCTCTCCCTCAAGGGGAGAGGGTCGCGCCGAGTTCGCTGCTCGGTCCAGCAACCCATATGTTACTGCGAATTCGCCCGTATCAAAGAGGCTTGAATCGCCCGCTCGCCATCGCCCGGTCATAGATGATCGACGCCGCCGCCACGTCCTCCAGGCCGACGCCGAGCGACTTGAACAGCGTGTGTGCCTTGGGATCGCGCGCGATCGGAGGACCGGTTACGATCGCGTGCAGCGGTTTCACGCTGCTCCAGTCGAAACGGCCGGCCTTGGCGAGATCGATGAACTCGGCGGCTTCCATCTTCGCCTGCTCGATATGATCGGTTACGACCAGCGACGCTTTGAGCACGCAGTCGGCATCGATTTCGCGGCGATTGGCCGCATTCGCGCCCATGGCGTTCACGTGCGCGCCGGGTGCGAGCCATGCCTGCTTCAGCACCGGTTCCGCGGAGCCGGTGGCGGTAACCACGATGTCGGCGGCTGCCGCCGCCTCCTCCACCGACGCCGCCGCCCGCACCGGCGCGCCCAGTTCCTTGGCAAGCTGTGCGCAGAAGGCTTCAAGCTTGCCGCGATCACGCGCAGCGACCGTCAACTCGTTGAGCATGCCGACCGCCTTCAGCGCCAGCGCCTGGGTGCGCGCCTGCCGGCCGGTGCCGACCAGCGCAACCTTGCCGGCGCCGGCCTTAGCCATCTTTTCGGTCGCGATCGCGCTGGCGGCGCCGGTGCGGATCGCTCCGAGCGAATTGGCCTCGATGATGGCCAGCAGCCCCTTGTCCTCGGCGTAGAACAACACGTGGAAGGCGCCGCCGCCGTAGGATTTCAGGGCGAAGCGCTTCGACGCGCGGCCGCCACCGCCCATCACGTTGAGCCGAACGCCGCCGAACGGCCAGCGCGTGCGCGGGACGATGTTGGCCTGCCCTTTTGCCTCCTCGGCGAACGCATCGCGCAGCGCCTGCAGGCACGACGGCATGTCGAGAAATTCGATGACGTCGGATTCTTTCAGATAGATGGGCATGTGCTCAGTCCTTTCCGCAGGCTCGGTCACCTCTCCCCGCTTGCGGGGAGAGGTCGGACCGCGAAGCGGTCCGGGTGAGGGGGACCATCTGCGAGTCCGTGCACTTCGATAGTCCCCCTCACCCCGACCCTCTCCCCGCAAGCGGGGGGAGGGAGCGCACCGAGTCTGCGGCACGCGAAGCGATTTCAAAATCACGAAAATTCGGGCCGCTCCTTGAGATAATGCTTGCGCATCTCCGGCCGGAATTTTTCCATGATCGCGCGGTTGAGCGCGAGCGGCGGCTTCTGATCCGCCGGCAACATTGATTTGTATTCGACGCCGCCGAGCTCGTCCTTGAAAGTGCGCTTGGCCTCCGCGAGCACCGCGGGATTGGAGAAGCATTCCACCACCGCAGCCGCGAACGCCTTCGATCCCGCCACCGCGCCCTTGTGCGCAATCGAATGCGCCAGCGTCACGCCGCCCGCCCAATGGTGGAAATTGATGTTGGGCACGTTGGCCGGATAGTAGAACTTCGCCATCGGCACCTTCCAGGAGATGTCGCCGGCGTCGTTGGCTGAGGTGCGCGGGGTCTTCAGTTCGCTCAACGGCGGGATCTCGCGCTTGAGGCCCTCCACCTTGACCCTGGCGTTCGTCTGCAGCGCCCGCGCCAGCGCCTCCTCATCCGCATTCCATTCCGGCACGCCGACGGTCTCGATGTTGCGCTGGAGGAGCTCCGAGATGGTACGATTGCAGCGTAGCGGCCACACCGCGCTGAGCACGTCCACCTCCACCTCGGTGCTGCTCATCAAGGCGGCGCCCTGCGCGATCTTCTTGGCCTGTTCGAACAGCCTCATCGCGCCTTCGGCGCTGCCGTCGCGGAAGAACCACCACACCGCCGCGGTGCGCGGAATGACGTTAGGCTGGTCGCCGCCATTGGTGATGACGCGGTGCGCGCGCATCTCCGGCCGCATGTGCTCGCGGTATTGCGCCATGCCGACGTCCATCAGCACCACGCCGTCGAGCGCGTCGCGGCCCTTCCAGGGCGCGACGCCGGAATGCGCGGTCTCGCCGTGAAAGGTGAAGGTCGCTGAGACCAGCGCCGATTGCAGGAGGCCGTGCGTCGCGCTGAATTCCGCGCCGATATGATTGTGAAAAGCGAGGTCGACGTCGTCGAACCAGCCGTCGCGCACGAAATAGGGCCGGCTGACGAGCTGCTCCTCGGCCGGGCCGCCGAACACTTTCAGCGTGCCCTTCAGCCCGAATTTTTCCATCGCCTGCTTCGCCGCCAGCGCGGTCGCGACCAGCACCGCGGCGTTGACGTTGTGACCTTCGCAATGTCCGGGCGCGCCTTCGACAATGAACTTCTGCTCGGCGACCCCAGACACCTGCGAATTATCCGGACAGGAATCGTATTCGGTGTGGATGGCGACCACCGGCGATCCGGAACCGTAGGTCGCGCAGAAGCCGGTCGGGAAACCGGAAATCCCGCGCTCGACCTTGAAGCCGCCTTTTTCCAACAGGTCGGTCATCAACCCGGCGGTCTCGAACTCCTGCATGCCGAGCTCACCGAAATAGAAGATGTTGTCGCCGGTGAGCGCGATCGCCTTGGCGTTGCGATCCACGTAGTCGAAGACGAAGCGCTGCTCGGGCGTGAGGTTGTCGCGGCTGCTCATGCGCGCTCATCCGATGTTCTTCTTCAGGAACGCGAACACCTTGCTCCAGCCGTCGGCCGCCTGCTCCGGCCGGTACGATGGCCGCGCCCAGTTGAAGAAGGCGTGGCCGCAGCCGTCGTAGCGATGGAATTCGTAGTCCTTGCCAAGCTTCTTCAGCACCGCTTCGGTCTTGTTGACGTGGTCGCGGTTGGGATTGGCGTCGTCATTGCCGAAGATGCCGATCAGTGGCGCCGTCATCTTCTCGGTCAGGTCGATGGGCGCCACCGGCTTGCGGGCATCGAGCGCCTTGGCCGGATCGTCGACCACCACGTTGCCGCCCCAGCAGTCCACCACCGCGTCGAAGCCCGGCGCGCTGCAGGCCGTCAGATAAGCGTGCCGCCCGCCCGAGCAGAATCCGATGATCCCGACCTTGCCGCTGGCGTTCGGCTGAGCGCGCAGATAGGCCGCCGCGCCGACAGCATCGCCCACGACCTGCGCGTCCGCGACGCCGCCGGCCGCGCGCACCCGCGCGCCGATGTCGTCGGGACTGCCCGGCCCGTCGCGGAAATAGAGGTGGGGCGAGATCGCCGCATAGCCGTGATGGGCGAACTTGCGCGTGACCTCGATGATCCATTCGTCCCAGCCCGGCAGGTGCATGATCACCACCATTCCGGGCACCTTTCCCGCGCGCGTCGGGCGGGCGTAATAGGCCTCGCCGGTGTCGCCGTTATGGCCCTTGAACGGGACGACTTCAGCCTGCAGACCCTGGTACGACATGCGCGAGCACTCCCTGACTGATTGCTGGAACCCGGCCGGCACAATATCATGGGCGGAACGGCTGCAAAGACGTGACGTCCCGGCCGCAAGGCTAAGTGCCGCATAAGACATAAGCGCTGCAAGGATCGCAACGATGCTGAGAAAAGAACAGAACGATCTCCTCACCCAGACCGGAGCCGGCACGCCAATGGGCGCCCTCTTCCGCAGCTACTGGCTACCGGCGATGCTGGCCAGCGAACTTCACGAGAACGGGTGCCCGCCGGTGCGGGTCAAGCTTTTGTCCGAGCGGCTGATCGCCTGGCGGGACGGCAAGGACAATTATGCGCTGATGGACGAGTTCTGCGCGCATCGCGGCACCTCGCTTTGGGTCGGACGCAACGAGGATGACGGACTGCGTTGCCCCTATCACGGCTGGAAATACGACCACACCGGCCAGTGCATCGAGGTGCCGTCGGAGCCGGTGGAGTCCGGATTCTGTGCGAAGATCAAGCTGAAGTCCTATCCGCTGGTCAAGCGCGGCGACGTGCTTTGGACCTATATGGGACCGCCGGAAAAGCAGCCGCCGCTGCCCGAGTTCGAGTGGTGCACGGTGCCGCTCGAGCAAAGTTACGTGTCGAAGCGCCTGCAGGAATGCAACTGGCTGCAGGCGCTCGAAGGCGGCATCGATTCGAGCCACAGCGCCTGGCTGCATGGCGGCGAGTTCGCCAACGATCCGCTCTATGTCGGCGCCAAGGGCAACGACTACACGCTCGGCGACGTGCAGCCGCATTTCGAAGTGGTGGAAAGTCCCGGCGGCCTTTTGATCGGCGCCCGCCGCAACGCCGAAGACGGCAAATACTACTGGCGCATCACCCAGTGGATCATGCCCAACATGACCATGATTCCGCCGCGCGGCGACCACCCGACCGGCGGTCACTATTGGGTCCCGATCGACGACGAGAATTGCTGGATCTGGAACTGGGATTACCACGCGACCCGCGCGCTCACGAAGGCGGAGCGAACGGCTATGGAGCACGGCGCGAGCCGGCACGTGGTGTACGAGGAAATCGACGGGGTGCGCACCTGGCGCGCCAGAGCCAACAAGGACAATGATTACCTCATCGACCGCGCGGCGCAGAAGTCCGGCCGCACCTATAGCGGCATCGCCGGCTTCGCCATGCAGGATTCCGGCGTGCAGGAGCTGATGGGTCCGATCGTCGACCGCACCAAGGAGAATCTCGTGTCCTGCGACAACGGGATCATCATGGCGCGGCACCGCCTCATGCGCGCCGCCAAGGCGCTGGTCGAGAAGGGCGAGCAGCCGCCCGGCGTCGATCCCACGCACCAGCGCGTGCGCGCGGCGGCGATCGTGCTGCCGGCCGACGCGGTGTACAAGGACGCGGCCAAGGACGTGCTGAAGGTCCGCCCCGGCATGGAGCACGCGCGGGTGTGACGCGCGCCCGGCGCGCCTGCCTCCCCTGATCCGTGCTACCATGCGCAAAACAAGCGCATGCCACGAGCCCGGGAGGAAATGATGACCAGTGAGGCGAGGCAGCAAGCGACGGCTCGTGCTGTAAGATTGCTCGCTGCATCCACAATCTGCGCTGCAGCACTGGTCGCGGCGACGGTGCCGACGACGGCGCAGAATTACCCTGAGAAACCGATCCGGATCATCGTGGCGGCGGCGGCCGGCGGGCCGTCTGACGTCCCTGCCCGGCTGGCGTCGCAAATCCTGGCGCCTAAGCTCGGCCAGCCGGTGGTGGTCGAAAACCGTGCGGGCGCGGGCGGCGCCATCGGCGCGCGCGAGGTGGCAAAAGCCAAGCCTGACGGCTACACGCTGCTGGTCGGCAACACCAGCGTGATGGCGGTGATACCAGCCGTGTCGGCCAGCGCCGGATATGATCCGGTCAAGGATTTCGCGCCGATCGCCAAGATCACGGAAGGTTTTCAGATCCTGGTGGTGCATCCCTCTTCGCCATGGAAAACGCTGAAGGAGTTCGTCGAGTATGCCAAGGCCAATCCCGGCAAGATCAATTATGCGCACACCGGCGGCGGTGGGCTGCCACATCTCGCCGGCGAAGTGTTCATGCTGCGCTCCGGGACGAAGCTCACCGGCGTGTCTTACCGCAGCGGCGGTGAATCCAACACCGCCGTCCTGAGCCAGGCGGTGCACGCGACGTTTGAGAACATTGCCATCCTGAGCAGCCTGATCGGCGACGGAAAATTGCGAGCGCTCGGCTTGCAGGGCAAGGCGCGCACGCCGCTCCTGCCCGACGTGCCGACCATGGCGGAAGCTGGCGTTGCGGACGCCGACGCCTACACCTTCTTCGGACTCGTCGCACCGGCCGGCACGCCGGCACCGATCATCGCACGGCTCAACGCCCTGCTGAACGAAGGGCTGCAGGCATCCGACATCCAGGCCAACCTCGCCAAGGCCGGCACCGAAGCCAAACCGGGATCGCCAGCGGACTTTGCCGCTTTCATAGCCACTCAGCACCAGCGCTGGGTTGAGGTCGGCAAGGCGGCCGGCGTGAAGATCGATTGAGTGCAACGCTTGGAAAGCCGTCACGTCCCCGTCCTGATCGTCGGCGGCGGGCCGGTCGGACTCGCCCTCGCCGGCGACCTGGGCTGGCGCGGAATCTGCTGCGAACTGGTCGAGCAGACCGACGGCGCGATCACGACGCCGAAGATGAACGAGGTCAACACCCGGACGATGGAGTTCTGCCGCCGCTGGGGGATCGCCGATCGGGTGCTCAACTGCCCGTTTCCCGGCGACTGGCCCTTGGACGTCGTCTTTGTGACGAGCCTTGCCGGCTATGAACTCGGCCGGATCCGGCGACCATCGCGCGCGGCGCAGATTCCCCAGAGCCACAGCCGCGAACGGCTGCAGGCGTGCTCGCAGATGTGGTTCGATCCGATCCTGCGCGACTTCGCGCAGTCCTTTCCGACCGTGCGCTTGCGCTATCGGACGCGGCTGGAGTCGTTTGAGGACCTCGGCGACCGCATCGCCGCCGAGCTCCTCGACGTCGACAGCGGCGCAAGCGAGCGCGTGACCGCGGACTATCTGGTCGCCTGCGACGGCGCCAACAGCAGGGTGCGCGACACGCTCGGCATCGGGTTGACCGGCCAGGGCCTGCTCGGCCAACCGCTGAGCCTGTTCTTCCGCGCGCCCAATCTGCTGAACGACTGCAACAAGGAGCCGGGCACATTTTTCCTCGGGATCGATCGCGACGGTCTGTGGGCGAATATCAGGCTGGTCGATCCCGTCGACGCGTTGTGGCGGATCATGGCGTTCAACAGCGGCGGCCGGACGCCGGAGACCGTGGATCGCGACGCCTTGGTGCGCCGCGCCGTCGGCCGCCCGATCGATGTGGAATGGGCGGGACTGAGCATCTGGAACCGGCGCAGCGCGGTCGCAGAGCGCTACCGCAAGGGCCGCGTGTTTCTCGCCGGCGACGCCGTACACCAGCTTTCGCCGACCGGCGCGCTCGGCATGAACACCGGCATCGGCGACGCCGTCGATCTCAGCTGGAAGCTCGCCGCGGTGATCCATGGCTGGGGCGGACCGGAACTGACGGCGAGCTACGACTCCGAGCGCCGGCCGGTCGGGCTGCGCAATGTCGCCATGACCACCGAATTCTTTCTCACCCAGGACCAGTATGCCGGCGGGCTGGCCGCGATCGACCAGGACAGCGACGAGGGCCGGCGCCTGCGTTCGCAGCTCGGCGACCGGCTGGTGCGCGACGTCGGCGCGATGTTCCGCACCATCGGGCTGCAGATCGGGTACCGCTACGAGGATTCGACGATCTGCATGTCCGACAACTCCGCCGCGCCGCCGGACGAGCCCGGCGACTATGTCCCGACGGCTCGGCCGGGTTCGCGCGCACCGCATGTCGGACTGGGCGATGGTCGCTCGATCCTCGACCTGTTCGGCCGCGGTTTTGTGCTGCTGCGCTTTGGGAGTGATGCGCCGGACAGTTCCTCGTTGGAGGCTGCGGCCGCAACGCGCGGCGTGCCGCTCGAAACCGCGACGATCGATGAAAGTGACGCCGCCGGCCTCTACGAACGCAAGCTGGTACTCATCCGGCCCGACGGGCATGTGGCATGGCGCGGCGATACGCTGCCGGCCGACGCCCGCGCGATCATCGACCGCGTTCGTGGCGCCTAGCCGGTTTGCGGCGCAAGCGCCTTCGGCGCTACAATTCATCGAAACGGCCGACATCAGGAGTGAATGCTCATGGCCAAGATCGTGCTCGGGCTCGGCACCTCGCACACGCCGATGCTGCTCGCCTCCGACGCGACGCTGGAGCGGTTCGTCGAGACCGACCAGAACATCAAGCACCGCGACAAGGAAGGCCGACCGGTCACCTACGGCGAGCTTCTGGAGAAGGCCGACCCCAAGATGGCGCATCTGGTGGCGCCCGCGAACCTCGTCGCCCGCCAGAACGTCGCGCGCGACGCCATCAAGCGCGTGGCGCAGACGCTCGCCAACAGCAATCTCGACGCGCTGATCGTCCTGGGCGACGACCAGAACGAAAGCTACAAGGAGGATTGCCGGCCCGCCTTCGCGATCTATTACGGCGACACCATCCGCAACTCGAACGAGCAGCACGAGGACTACCGCAAGCGGTTTCCCGAGTGGTATGTGCAGAACCGCCAGGGCTTCTTCGAGGACGACGGGCCGCGCGACTATCCCGTGCATTCTGCGCTCGCGGTCCATCTGCTCGAGTCGTTGATGGACCTGGGCTTCGACATGGGCGCGTCGAAATGCCTGCCGGACGGTGAAGGCGAAGGCCACGCCATCGCCTACGTGCATCGCCGGGTGATGGACGCGCGCAAGCCGGTCGCGGCGGTGCCGATCTTTCTCAACACGTATTTTCCGCCGAACCAGCCGCGGCCGAAGCGCTGCTACGAGTTCGGACAGGCCCTGCGCAAGGCCGTCGAAGCGTTTCCCGGCGGCGAGCGCATCGGCGTGCTGGCCTCCGGGGGCTTGAGCCACTTCCTGGTGGACGAGGACCTCGACCGCGCGATCCTGAAAGCCTGCGCCGACAAGAACGCGACATTCCTGCAGACCCTGCCGCGCAACAAGCTGCACGCCGGCTCGTCGGAGATCCTCAACTGGGTCGCGGTCGCCGGTGCGGTCGAGCATCTCGACCTCGACTGGTTCGAATACGTGCCGGGCTACCGCACCCCCGCCGGCACCGGCACCGGCTTGAGTTTTGCGAGTTGGACGTAGCCGGCATGGAGCGAAGCGGAATGCGGGTCGGATTTCCTGGTGGCACCTCCCGCCCCGGATTACGCTTCGCTCCATCCGGGCTACAATTGCCGTGCCCGAGGCTCGCGCTTCCCTCAATGACACCCCCGCTGTAGGTTGACCACCCGCCGGGCGTCGCACGACGCCGCACCGTCATCAGCGTACAGGCCTTATCCACCATGCGACTCCAACTCAGCCTCGCTACTGCGGCCAATCCGCGGTCATGGCCGATCCTCGACGGCACCGTGAAGCCGGACGGCATCGACCTCGTCCCGACCGTCATCCATCCGTCCGAGATGTTCTGGCGGCAGCTGAAATTCCAGGACTTCGACATCTCCGAAATGTCGATGTCGTCGCTGATGATGGCGACCGCGAGCGGCAATGACGACTGGATCGGCATCCCGATCTTCACCACGCGCAAATTCTTCCACACCGAGATTCTGGTTCGCCGCGACGCCGGCATCAACGAGCCCAAGGACCTCAAGGGCAAGCGCGCGGGCGTCCCGGAATATCAGCAGACCGCGGCGCTGTGGACGCGCGGCGCGCTGCAGCACGAGTTCGGCGTCCATCAGACCGAGATGGAGCACTGGATGGAGCGGGTGCCGAGCCACAGCCACGGCGGCGCCACCGCGTTCAAGCCGCCGCCCGGCACCACCATTCATCAGATCCCGATCGAGAAAAGCCTCGGACAGATGATGGTGTCGGGCGAATTGCACGCCACCATCCACTATCTGCGCGACAACAACCTGGTCGACCGCTCACGCGTCGACCTCGACCACCATCCCGACATCAAGACGCTGTTCCCCGATCCGATCGCCGAGGGCGTGCGCTACTACAAGAAGACCGGCATCTTTCCGATCAACCACGGCATGGTGATCCGGCGCGAGATCGCCGAGAAGCATCCCTGGACGGTGCTCAACCTGCTCAAGGCCTACGATCAGGCCAACGAGATCGCCAACCGCAATCGCATCGCGCATGTGGAGTATCACGTCTGGGCCGGGCTGATCTCGGCGGAGGCCGGCAAGGCGCTGCGCGAGCCGGCGATGCGCCACGGCATCAAGGCCAACCGCAAGACGCTCGAAACCGCCGCGATCTACTCGCACGAGCAGGGCCTGACGCCGCGGCTGATGAAGCTCGAAGAGCTGTTCGCGCCAAGCGCGATGGAGCAGTAGCCGCCGATGGGCGCCGCGGATATCCGCCTGGACGGCACGGTCGCCGTCGTCACCGGCGCCGCGCGCGGCCTTGGGCAGGCGATGGCGGCCGGCCTCGCCCGCGCCGGCGCCAATGTGGTGTTCGCGGACGTCGACGGCGCCGCGCTCGCCGCGGCCACCGGCGCGGTGGCGGGTCAACCCAAATCCGGCGCCGCGATCGGCATTCGCTGCGACATCACCAGCCGCGCCGGTTGCGAGCGCCTGATCGCTGAGACGCTGGAGAAATTCGGCGCGCTGCATGTGCTGGTGAACAACGCCGCCAAGGGCCAGGTACACCTCGAGCGTTCGGCCAACACCAAATCGCTGAAATTCTGGGAGTCCGATCCCGAGATCTGGCAGGACGTCATCGTCACCAATGTCAACGGCACGTTCCTGATGGCGCGCAGCGCCGTGCCGCACATGCTCAAGGGCGGCTTCGGCCGCATCGTCAACGTCACCACCAGCCTTTCGACCATGCAGCGCCGCAACAACTCGCCCTACGGCGTGACCAAGGCGGCGATCGAGGCGGAGACGCTGATCTGGGCGCAGGAGCTCAACGGCACCGGCGTGACGGTGAACTCGCTCATCCCCGGCGGCGCCGCCGACACCGCGTTCGTGCCCGAAGCCTCGCGCAAGGAGCTGGCGGCGATGGGGCGCGCGCTGCTGCCGCCGGCGGTGATGGTGCCGCCGATGATCTGGCTCGCCTCGCGGCTGTCCGACGGCGTCACCGGTGCGCGCTTTGTCGGCAAGCTGTGGGACAACACCCTGCCGCCGGCCGACGCAGCCGCTAAGGCGCGCGAGCCGTCGGTGCTGCGGCCGGCAGCTGATGGGCGGTAGGCGCACCACCTCTCACTGCTTTAGCGTGTCCCGGGCGAGTGTAGCGAAGCGGAACGAGACCCGGGACCCAGCGCAAATCGAGCGAAGCGCAATGTTGTAAGGCAGTGTCGTGCGCCCCTGGGTCCCGGATGATCGCTCGCGCACAGCGCTCGCTCGTCCGGGACACGAGGCATTGCCTAAGCATCCAGCGCGCCGCCGCGGCCGGTGCCAAGACCTTTCATGAAGCGGCTGCGGATCAGCGCGGGGTCGCGCACGGTCTGCCCGGCGCCCGGCTTGTCGTCGATCTTCGCCGCCAGCAGTACCGGGCCGCCGTCCTCGAAGCGGCGCGCGATGAGCTCGTCGAAATGCTTGTCGTCACGCACCCAATGGCTGTTGGCGAGACCGACCCCTTTCGCCACCGCCACGATGTCGGTGTTGTTGCCGGTCGCGGTCGCCTGCTTGCCGGTGATCTGGTAGAGGCCGTTGTCCATGATCATGATGGTGAGGTTGCGCGGCCGCACGGTCGCGACCGTGGTCAGGCAGCCGAGCGCCATGAGGATCGAACCGTCGCCCTCGAGCGCGATCACGCCACGCTCGGGCTGTGCAATGGCGACACCGAGCGCGATCGGCACCGCCAGTCCCATGCTGCCCAGCATGTAGAAATTCTGCGGCCGGTGTCCGGCGGCGAACAGGTCGAAGTTGGTGTTGCCGATGCCGGCAACGACGGCCTCCTCGCGCGTGAGCCTGGCGACCAGACGCTTGGTCAGCGCGGTGCGATTGAACATGGTCAGTTCGGCCACAGATGGACTCCTTAAGAGGACAGCTTCGCATGCGCGACCGGATTTCCTCCGGTGAGCAGCGGCGAGAGGATGAACGCGACCGGGCTTTGCGTGGTGACCGCCTGCTTGATCGACGAATCGAGGATAAAGCCGAGCTTGCCGTCGTCGGTGAGCGTGTGGTGCTCGACCGACAGCGAGTCGAGGATCGGCCGCATGATCTTGGCGACCGCCACCTGCCCGATGTTGAATTCGCCAAGCGTGCCGCGCTCCGAGATCACCAGGATCGCCGGGATCTGAAACGGCACGAGCAGCGACGCCAGCGCGTTCGGCGCCACCGCGAAGCCCGACGTCTGCATCATCACCGCGCCCTTCATGCCGCCCATCCAGGCGCCGGCGACCATGCCCATGGCCTCGTCCTCGCGCGTGGCGTTGACCGCGATGAAGTAGTTGTCGGAGGTGACGCCCTTGATCAGCGGCGTCAGCACGTTGTCGGGCACATAGCTGATGAACCGCACGTCGTTCTTCTTGAAGACGTCGAGGAAGGTATCGGACCACGTCATCGATCGCCGGCTCCTTTGGCACGTGCATTGCGCCGGATGGCGGCGCTTTTGTCGCCTTTTCTTATCACGGTGGATCGGCGACAGTCACCGCCGCGGCGGAAAGACCGCGGAAGCGCCGGGAGGACGTGATGTTGTTGCGACTGTCGTTGGCCGCCACCTTAGCGGCCTTTGCGACCTGCGGTCCGGCCGCCGGCCAGTATCCCAACCGGCCGATCACGCTCGTCGTTCCGCTGCCGCCCGGCGGCACCAACGATATCATGGCACGCATCGTCGGCGAGAAGATGAGCAAATCGCTCGGCCAGCAGATCGTGGTCGAGAACCGCGCCGCCGGCGGGAGCGGCACTGTCGCCACGCGGCAGGTGGCGCGCGCAACGCCGGACGGCTACACCATCCTGCTCTCCTACACGACGACCTTCGCGACCGGGCCGAGCATGTACAAGAACGCCGGCTACGACGTGCGCAAGGATTTCGCGCCGATCGGGCTGATCGCGGTGTCGCCGAGCCTGGTGCTGGCCAACAAGGATTTCCCGATCAAGACCATCCCGGAGCTGGTCGCCTACATCCGAAAGACCAACCAACCGTTCCAGTACGGCGCGCCCGGCATCGGCAGCGTCAATCATCTCGCTGCCGAGATGTTCGCGCGCGCCGCCAAGATCAAGCTGATGGCGATTCCCTACAAAGGTTCGAATCCGCTGGCCACCGACCTGATCGCCGGCCACATCAAAGTTGGCTTCAATCCGATCCCGGTGTCGCGCGGCGCCCTCGAAAGCGGACTCATCCGCGCGCTGGCCGTCACCTCCGCCAAACGATCGAGCCAGCTGCCGGACGTGGCGACGCTGGCGGAGCAGGGACTTCCCGGCTTTGACGTATCGCTGCGCTACGGCCTGTCCGCGCCCGCCGGCACGCCGCCTGATGTCGTCAAACGGCTCAACGAGGCGCTCAACGCCGCGCTCGCCGACGACGCGGTAATCAAGCGCATCCGGCACGAAGGCGCGGAGCCCGAGCCGACCACGCCGCAGCAATACGCCGCCGACATCGACGCCGAGGAGACCCGGTGGTCCGCGGTCGTGAAGGACCTCGGACTGGTCGGGAATTGAACGCATGACACCATCACCACGTTCATTCGCGGCCGCGGCGGTGGCGCTCGGCGTCATCGTTGCCTCGCTCGCGATCGCGCCGGCGCAGGACTATCCCAGCCGGCCGATCACGCTGATCGTTCCGTTCACGCCCGGCGGCAGCACCAGCGTCATCGCCCGCGCGATCTCCGACAAGCTGAGCGAGGCGCTCAAGCAGCCGATCGTGATCGACAACCGCGGCGGCGCCGGCAGCACGATCGGCGGCCGCGCCGTCGCCAAGAGTCCGCCGGATGGCTACACGATCCTGCTCGGGACCAATGCAACGCTCACCATCGCCCTCAGCCTCACCCGCAATGCGGGCTATGAGCGCAAGGATCTGGCGTCGATCGGCTTCGTGGGCGCGGTCCCGAATGTCGTCGTGGTCAATTCGAGTTCTCCGGTGCGCTCGATTGCTGAGTTGGTCAAACACGCCAAGAGCACGGGCCAGCCGATCCAGTACGGCTCGCCGGGCATTGGCACCGTCAACCATCTGTCGGGCGAGCTGCTGGCGCATACCGCACAGATCAAGATGGTGCACGTGCCCTATCGCGGCGCGATGCCGGCGCTGAGCGATCTGCTCGGCGGCCATATTTCGCTGCTGTTCAGCGCGATCCCAAATGTGCACAGCCATATCGGCGCCGGGACCGTGCGGGCGCTGGCCGTGACCAGCGCCAAGCGCTCTCAGCTCGTCCCGGACGTGCCGACCGTTGCCGAGTCGGGCTTCCCGGGCTTCGAGGCCGTCCTCGGCTATGGCCTGCTGGCACCGGCGGGCACGCCGAGGGCGATCATCGACCGGCTCAACCGCGAGCTACGAGCCGTGCTCACGAACGAGGCCGTGCTCAAGCTCCTCGTCAACGAAGGCGTCGAGACGCTCACGACCACGCCCGAGGAGTTCACCGCCATGATCGACCGCGAAGAGCCGAAATGGTCGGCGCTGATCAAGGAGCTTGGCCTCGTCGCCAATTGAGAACACCGATGACAGGATCGACACCCATGCTCTCGCTGGTATTCGCCCTCATCGCCGCGCTCGGCGTGGCGCAGGCACAAGACTATCCCAGCCGCCCGATCATGCTGGTTGTGCCTTACGCCGCGGGCGGCGGCAATGACGTGATGGCGCGCATCGTCGGCGAGAAGATGAGCCGGACGCTCGGCCAGCAGATCGTGATCGACAACCGGCCCGGCGCCGGCGGCGCGCTCGCGACCCGCCAGGTCGCCAAGGCTGCGCCCGACGGCTACACGCTGGTGATCGGCGGCACCGGATCGCTCGCGGTCAATCCGACGCTGCTGCCGAACGTCGGCTACGACGTGCGCAAGGATTTCGCGCCGGTCGGGATGATCGGATCGAGCGCGATGATCGTCCTGATCCACCCGGCGATCCCAGCCAAGACCATTCCCGAATTGATCGCGCTCGCCAAGAAGGACCCCGGCAAGTTCAACTACGCCTCGGCCGGCGTCGGCTCCGGCATCCATCTCGGCGCCGAGCTGTTCGCGTATATGGCGGGCATCAAGCTGGTGCATGTCCCCTATAAAGGCACCGGTCCCGCGCTGACCGATCTCCTTGGCGGTCACGTCTCGATGTATTTCTCATCGCTGCCGTCCGCGATCGGCCTGGTCAAGGAGGGCAAGGTGCGCGCGCTTGCCGTGACCGGCGCGCAGCGCTCCGACGTCTTCCCGGAGGTCCCGACGGTGGCGGAAACCCTGCCCGGGTTCGAAGCGGTGCTGCGCTACGGCATCGTGGCGCCGGTGGGAACGCCGCGCCCGATCGTCGACAAGCTCAACGCCGCGTTGCGGCAGGCGTTGGCCGATCCCGACACCATCGCGCGCATGGCCCGCGACGGCACCGAACTCGGTGCCCTCAAGCCCGGAGGAATACGCCGCCGACATCGACCGCGAGGAGCGCAAGTGGTCGGAGGTGGTGAAGCGGTCGGGCGCGGCGTCGAACTAGTGCCGGATTGCTCTGTATCGAAGCCACCAATCCTCGATCCGTCATCGTGAGGTGCGAGCGAAGCGAGCCTCGAAGGGCGACGGGTTTAGGATTGCGCGGGGCGCAAAAGCGTGAGTGAATCGCGCCCATGGACGCGAAAGTCGACAGCAAAGGCGCCAGCAAGGCGGCCTGGCAGCACGAGCTCTACGACCTGCTGCGCCGGCACGGCGTCACGCAGTTCTGCTACGTGCCGGACGCCGGCCACGCCGTCCTGATCGACCGCTCGCTCGCCGACCCGGACGTGGCTGCGATCGCGCTGACGACCGAGGAGGAAGGCGTGGCGCTCGCCGCCGGCGCCGATCTCGGCGGGGCGCGTGCAGTGCTGCTGATGCAGTCGAGCGGTGTCGGCAACTGCATCAACATGCTGTCGCTGATCAAGGGCGCGCGTTTTCCGTTCCTCACCTTGGTGAGCATGCGCGGCGACTTCGGCGAGGGAAATCCGTGGCAGTACGCCATGGGCCAGGCGGTCACGCCGGTGCTGGAGGCAATGGGCGTGATCGTGCTGCGCGCCGAGCACCCGGACGAGGTCACCGAAGTCGTCGGCGCGGCGCTCACCATGGTGTTCAAGGGCGGCCAGCCGGTCGCCGTGCTGCTGACCCAGCGGCTGATCGGCGCCAAACCTTTCTGAGCACCCGCCATGACGCCACAGGAACTCAAAGCCCAAAAGGTCGCGCTCGCCACCGCGCTGCCCGGCGTCGTGCTCGATCGGGGCGAGGCGGTGCCAAAACTGATCGGGCGGCACGAGGATTTCCTCGTCGTCACCGGGCTCGGCGGCACCGCCCATGATGTCGGCTCGGTGACCGGCGACAAGGCGCACGTTTTTTCGCTGGGCGGCGCGATGGGCGCCGCCTGCATGATCGGGCTCGGGCTGGCGCTGGCGCAGCCCAAGAGGCAGGTTCTGGTCGTCACCGGCGACGGCGATCTCCTGATGAATGTGGGCGCGCTCGCCACCATCGCGGTGATGAACCCGCCCAATCTCGCGATCGTCTGCGTCGACAACGGCCATTACGGCGAGACCGGCTGGCAGAAGAGCCATACCAGCCTCGGCGTCGATCTCGAGAAGATCGCCATCGGCGCCGGCATCAAGCGCACCATGACGGTCGCGCAGGAGGCCGATCTCGAACGCGGCTCGCGCTTCATCCGCGAAGGCAACAGCGCGGGCTTCGTGCTGTTGCGCGTCAAGCCGACGGAGCCACCGCAGTTCAAACGCAATTTCGACGCCGCGTTCTGCCGCGACCGATTCCGGTCGGCCTTGCGAGGGTGACCATCCACGATGTCCGGCACGGGGCACACTCCATCAATCGGCATCTGTTGTGCCGGAGCCACCCGCGCCTACTGAGTGTCAATAAGCCGTCGTCGGGAGGCCCCGCATGGAACTTCCCCGCCGCAAATTTCTGCACCTGGCAGCGGGTGCCGCCGTGCTTCCGGCCGGCGCGCGCAGCGCGGGCGCGCAATCCTATCCGATGCGGCCGGTGCGCATCATCGTCGGCTTTACCCCCGCCGGCGCGACCGACATCCTGGCGCGCCTGATCGGCCAGTGGCTGTCGGAGCGGCTCGGCCAGCCATTCATTGTCGAGAACCGCCCGGGCGGCGGCAGCAATATCGGCACCGAGGCGGTGGTGCGAGCGCCCGCCGACGGCTACACGCTCCTCCTGGTCGCTCCCGCCAACGCGATCAATGCCACGCTCTACGACCGGCTCAATTTCAACTTCATCCACGACATCGCGCCGGTCGCCGGCCTCATCCGTGTCGCGAACGTCATGGAGGTGAACCCCTCACTTCCAGCCAAGACGCTTCCCGAATTCATCGCCTACGCCAAGGCCAATCCCAGTAAGGTCAACTACGCATCGGCCGGCACCGGGAGTCAGCAGCATGTCGCCGGCGAGCTGTTCAAGATGATGGCCGGCATCGAGATGGTGCACGTACCGTATCGCGGCGGCGGGCCCGCGCTGGCCGACCTGATGGGCGGGCAGGTGCAGCTCTTCTTCGGCACCACGGCGTCGACCATCGAGCTCATCAGGGCCGGCAAGCTGCGCGCGCTGGCGGTGACCACCGCGACACGCTCGCAGGCGCTGCCGGACGTTCCGACCGTGGCCGAGTTCGTGCCGGGCTACGAGGCGAGCTCGTGGTATGGCATCGGCGCGCCCAGGAGCACGCCCGTCGAGATCATCGACAGGCTGAACAAAGAGATCAATGCCGGTCTCGCCGATCCCAAGATCAAGGCGCGCCTGGACGATATGGGCGGCACGGCCCTGACCGGCTCGCCGGCCGAGTTCGGAAAGCTGATCATCGACGAAACCGAGAAGTGGGCGAAGGTGGTCATGGTCTCCGGCGCGAAGCCGGAGTAACGGCACCCGGAGCAGGATTGCTTTTCTTGGTATCGGCGACTTTTGATCCGTCATCCTGAGGTGGCCGCGAAGCGGCCCTCGAAGGATGAACGGCCACAGCCGGGCCGTCGCCCACCGATCTCAGGTTTACCTGAGATCGGAAAATTATGTGCGCAAATCGGCTATAGCCGACTTGCGATGGCTCGCGCTCCGCGCTCGCACCTCAGGGTGACGGAGATAGGTTGGATCTGCTGCCATGGGCGTTAAATGATCATGCGCTATGCCTGCTTCGCCGACGCCTGCATGAACCGCTGCTTGATAGCGTAGCCGTCGCGGCTCGGAATGATGCGCGGCTGGTCGTCGGCCTCAACTCGCGCGTGGATGAAGATCGGGCCTTGTCCGGTGTGAAGCAATCCTCGCATCGCGGCCACGTTGTCCATGCCCATCACCCTATCGATGCGCCGGAACCGGCAGGATTCCGCCGTTCCGGCGAGATCGATGCCGGCGGCGGTATGGCTTGGCTGCATGCCGGTGGCGCTGTAGTGCCGGTTGTCGAGCACGACGATCGAGAGATTGTTCGGCTGCTTGACCCCGATGGTCGCCAGGCTGCCCATTCCCATCAACATGTCGCCGTCGCCCGTGATCACGGCCACGCGGCGGTCCGGGCGCGCGAGCGCAAGCCCGAGGCCGACCATCGCGGTGGTGCCCATCGCGCTCCAAAGATAGAAATTCAGCGGATGATCGCCGCAAGCCGCGACGTCATAGGTCGCCGACCCGATCCCGGTGATGACCATCATGTCCCCGCGATCGACCAAAAGGCCGGCAACGAATCGACGACGATCCAGCACTAATGTCCCCCCTGCTTGTTGCGCTCGACCATGCGTTGCGACAGCAGGATCGCAACCTGGAGATTGCCGCCGAACGCCATCTTGCAACCCGCAGCGATGATGTCCTCGATGTCCTCCTCCCGCTCGACCCGATAGGTGAGAAAACCACAGAGCTTGAGCACTGGCTCGGTGATCGAACCCATTGGCACCTGCCATGGATTGAAATCAGCGAACTCGCCGCGCATCGTCACCAGGATGATGCAGGCGACTCCGCAGTTCCGCAGGAGCGAGAACGTGTTGATGCAGTTACCGACCCCGCTGCTTTGCATCAGGAGCGCGGTCCGTTGGCCGCCGAGAGCGGCGCCCAGCACAAGGCCGGCCCCTTCAGCCTCGCTGGACAGCACGACATCGTTGATCTCGTTGTCCTCCTGGCAAAGTGAGATGAGACGTGCGTGCCCGGTGTCGGGGACGTAACCCACCTGGCTGATGCCGTTGCGCTTGAAAATTGCGTGGATGAGGTTCGGCCAGCCGGACTGCGAACCGGCTCGCCCGTGTGAGGATTCGACTTGCGGCTGGGACAACACTCTCTCCTTTCGCGGTCGATGTCGCATGTTCCCCACGCAAGCCGCCTGGTCAACCGGAATCCAGCCGCAAGCCGGAAAGCGACGACGTATTTCAGGTGCCCCATCGACGGCTGGCGGTGCCGGCCTTGCTCAAATAGCGGAGGCGATCGTCGTTTCTAAGGAGCACTGCCCGTGCGCGAGGCTGTGCATTGCGATGGCCGTTTGCGTATACTGGATGTCCGCCGGAGCCTGTGCTCGGGCCGGCCGAAGGCTGGACCCGAGTGCGGGCATGACACCTGAGTAGCGGCCCATGAATTTCGACTTCACCGAAGAACAGAAACTGTTCGCCGACGCCGCGCGCAAGTTCGCGCAGGCGCATCTCGCCAAGGACGCGCTCAAGCGCGCGCACGATCCGCGCTTCCCGTTCGACGTGGCGAAGCTGATGAGCCAACAGGGGCTCATGGGCATCACCATCCCGGAGAAGGACGGCGGCGTCGGCGGCACGCTGATGGACGCGGTGATCGCCATCGAGCAGGTGGCGCTGGTCTGCCCGCGCAGCGCCGACGTCGTACAGTTCGGCAATTTCGGTCCGATCCGCACCTTCGCGGAATATGCCACGCCGGCGCAGAAGGCGCGCTGGCTGCCGGCGCTGCTCTCCGGCGGCGCGGTGATGAGCCTCGGCATGACCGAGCCCGCCGCCGGCTCGGCGGTGACCGAGCTCACCACCAGCGCCAAGCAGGACGGCAATCACTATGTCATCAACGGCTCGAAAGTGTTCTCGACCTTCAGCCCCGACGCCAAAGTGTTCCTGATCTATGTGCGCTATGCGCCGGGTCTCGGTGGTATCGGCTCGGTGATCGTCGAGCGCGACACGCCGGGCTTTACCGTCGGCGCGCCGTCGAGCTTCATGAGCGGCGAGGAATGGTCGGAGCTGCACTTCGAGAATTGCCGCATCCCGGCGGAGAACGTGCTGCTCGGTCCCGGCGGCTTCAAGAAGCAGATCGCGAGCTTCAACATCGAGCGGCTCGGCAATTCCGCGCGCGCGCTGGCGCTCGGCCGCTACGCCTACAACACCGCGCGCGACTACTGCGCGACGCGCGAGCAGTTCGGCCGGCCGCTGTGCGAATTCCAGGGCCTGCAATGGAAATTCGCCGAGATGGCGATCAAGCTCGAAAGCGCGCAGCTTCTGCTCTATCGCGCCGCCACCAATGCCGACCGCGGGCTGCCCTCCGCCTACGAGACCGCGGTCGCCAAGGCGGCCTGCAACCAGACCGGCTTCGAAGTCGCGCACGAGGCGGTGCAGGCCATGGGCGCGCTCGGCTACAGCCGCGAGGCGCTGGTGGAATACTGCATGCGGCGCTGCCGCGGCTGGATGATCGCCGGCGGCTCGATCGAGATCCTCAAGAACCGGATTGCAGAGCACGTCTTCGACCGCCGCTTCGACCAGCGGCCGCCACGCCGGGCCGGGGCGGAAGCGGCGGAGTGACATGAGCACGCTGCGTGACGCGCTGTTCGCACCGCAATCGGTCGCGATTGTCGGACAATCGAACGACATCTCGAAGACCGCCGGGCGCCCGCTGAAATTCCTGCTGCAGATGGGCTATGCTGGGCGCATCTATCCCATCAATCCGGGCCGCGACACCCTGCTGGGCCAGCGCGCCTGGCCATCGCTGAAGGCGCTGCCGGAAGCGCCCGACCACGCCTACATCGTCACGCCGACCGACGCCGCGATCGACGCCGTGGCGGAATGCGGCAAGCTCGGCGTCAAGGTCGCGACTGTGCTCGCCGACGGCTTCACCGAAGCCGGCGAATTGGGCGACAGGCGGGTGGCGCGGCTGCGCGACACCTGTGCGTTAACCGGCATCCGCGTGGTCGGGCCGTCGAGCCTCGGCATCGTCGACCTGCGCACCCGCGCCATGCTCACCGCCAATGCCGCCTTCGACGAGCGGGAGCTGCCGGCCGGCCGCATCTTCGCCGCCTCGCATTCCGGCAGCATGATCGGCTCGCTGCTGTCACGTGGCAAGGCGCGCGGCCTCGGCTTCGCCGGACTCGTCTCGGTCGGCAACGAAGTCGATCTCTCGCTCGGCGAGATTTGCGAAGCCACGCTCGATGACCCCGGCATCGACGGCTACATGCTGTTTCTCGAAACCATGCGCAACGCCGACGCGCTGCGCCGCTTCGCGCTGGCGGCGTCCAGGCGCGGCAAGCCGGTCCTCGCCTACAAGCTCGGACGCTCGGAGGCCGCGCGCGAACTCGCGGTGTCGCATACCGGCGCGCTCGCCGGCGAGGACGACGTTGCCGGCGCGTTTCTCGCCGATTGCGGGATCGCGCGCGTCGACACGCTCGATGGGCTGATCGAGGGCCTGCCGCTGCTGGCGCGGATGCCGCCCCCTCCCTACCCTCCCCCGCAAGCTGGGGAAGGAAAGGGAGGGGGCCGGCGCGGCACGGTCGGCGTGGTGACGACCACCGGCGGCGGCGCCACCATGGTGGTCGATCCGCTCAGCAGCCGCGGCATTGCGATCGCGCCGCCGAGCGCCGACACGCTGGCGCGCCTCCAGGCCGCCGGGATCGACGTGAAGCCGGCGCGGATCGTCGACGTGACGCTGGCTGGCACGCGTTACGATGTGATGAAGGCCACGCTCGACATCCTCACCACCGCGCCCGAATACGACCTCATCCTGGCGGTGATCGGCTCCTCGGCGCGGTTTCATCCGGAGCTTGCGGTCAAGCCGATCGTCGACTGCGCCGGCGCCGCGAAGCCGCTGGCCGCCTGCCTCGTTCCCGACGCTCCGGCCGCGCTCGCGATGTTGAGCGAGGCGGGCGTGCCGAGTTTCCGCACGCCCGAATCCTGCGCCGATGCGATTGCCGCCGCGTTGCGGCGGCGCGCGCCAAGGCCCCCTCCCTACCCTTCCCCGCAAGCGGGGGAGGGGAAAGGTGGGGGCGTCGCACGTCCTGCCGCCGGCAACGGCCGCATGCTCGACGAGCTCGAGGCCGGAACGCTGATCGAACGGCTCGGCATTCCCCGCGCGCCGGCGGTGGTGCTCGACGCCGGCATCACACGCGCGCCGGCGCTGCCGTTTGCCTACCCGGTGGTAGTCAAGGCGCTCTCGGGCGAGATCACGCACAAGACCGAAGCCGGCGGCGTCGTGCTCGGCGTCGCCGACGGCGCCGCGCTTTTGGCGGCGATCCGGCAGATACAGGCCAATGTCGCGCAGCGCCGGCCCGATACGCGCATCCTGAGCGTCCTGGTGCAGCCGATGGTCGCCGGCCTCGGCGAGGCGCTGATCGGCTATCGCGTCGATCCCGCTGCCGGGCCGCTGGTGATGGTGGCGGCCGGCGGCATCCTCGCGGAAATCTACCGCGACCGCAGTCTCAGGCTCGCCCCGGTCGACCTTGCGATCGCGAGGGAGATGATCGCCGAGGTGCGGGCGTTTGCGGCGCTCGCCGGTTTCCGCGGCCGGCCGAAGGGCGACCTTGATGCACTGGCGGAGGCAATCGTTTCGATGTCGCGGCTCGCCGAGAACCCGTCGGTCACCGAGGCCGAGATCAATCCCTTGATCGTCCGCTCCGACGGCGTGGTCGCGGTCGATGCGCTGGTGAAGCTCGTGTAAGCCACGATCTCGTGCATGCGGAAACTTTTTGCCAACAGCTGAGGCGAAGCCAAAGTATCTTGTTTCAATCTTCTTTACGCCGAGGGGGTGAGATACGATCAGCTATTCCGCGAGACTTTCCGGCCGGTTTGGGAGGTTTGAATGACTTTCTTGTCTTTCCGCGGTTTGATGTCGGCGATCCTGAGCTGCGTGCTCATTCTCACGGCAAGTGTAGCAAGCGCCCAGCAGGGCGCTACAGCCGTGACGCTCTTCAACAATGTCAGGGTCTTCGACGGCAAGAGTACGTTGCTGTCCGCACCGACCAACGTGCTGGTTCGCGGCAACCTGATCGAGAGAATCTCCCAGGCGCCGATCGCTGTCGAGCGCAGCGCGACCACCCGGATCATCGACGGCGGCGGCCGGACGTTGATGCCTGGCCTGACCGACGTGCATTGGCACGCGATGATGGTGCGGCTCACGCCCGCGATCATGCTTGGAAGCGACGTCGGCTATTCCACGCTCATCGCGGGGGCAGAAGCCACCGCCACGCTGATGCGCGGTTTCACCACCATCCGCGACCTTGGCGGTCCCTCGTTCAGCCTGAAGCGCGCGATCGACGAAGGCGTGTTTCCCGGGCCACGGATCTATCCGTCCGGAGCGGTCATCACTGTCACGAGCGGCCACGGCGACTTTCGCCAACGCATCGACCTGCCCAGGACCATCGGCGGGATGCTGAGCCGTGTCGAACAGCTTGGCGGAAGCATGATCGCCGACAGCCCCGACGAAGTAAGGCTTCGCGTGCGCGAGCAGCTCATGCTGGGCGCGTCGCAGATCAAGCTCACGGCGGGCGGCGGTGTCGCTTCCCCGTTCAGCCCGCTCGACGTTTCAACTTTCACCGAGGCCGAACTTCGTGCCGCGGTCGAAGCGGCGGAAAACTGGGGGACCTATGTCGGCACCCATGCCTACACCCCGGTATCGATCCAGCGATCGATTGCAGCGGGCGTCAAAGTCATCGAGCACGGCCATTTGATGGACGACGCGTCGGCACGGATGATCGCCGAGAAGGGAATTTGGCTGAGCACGCAGCCCTTCCTTGACCTGGGCGGCGCTGCCGCACTGCCCACTGCGCAACAGGCGCAGATGCGGCAAGTGGTCGGCGGCACCGAAAACGTCTACGCGCTGGCCAAGAAATACAAAATCAAAACGGCATTCGGCACCGACATCCTGTTTTCCCCGGCACTGGCCGAACGGCAGGGTAACGGGATCGTCGATTTGACGCGCTGGTATACGCCGGCCGAAGCACTGACCATGGCGACTGCGACGAACGGCGAATTGCTGCGTCTGTCCGGACTCCGCAATCCCTATCCCGGCAAACTGGGCGTGGTGGAAGAAGGAGCGCTCGCCGATCTGCTGCTCGTCGATGGCAATCCGCTGGAAAACATCAAGCTCGTCGCGGACCCGGGCAAGAATTTCTTGATCATCATGAAGGACGGCACGATCTACAAGAATGCCCTGGTCAAGTGAATCCGCTGATGCGCTGGTGAAGCGCGCACGAGCGGGGCATAATACGCGCCACGCTGGCCAAAACCGAAACCGCCCGAGGAACGCTCATGTCGCATGCCGAAGCCCTTCACACTTTGCATCCCGCCGCCGGCGCGACCGACGCGGTGGTCGGCTTTGTCACGACGCTGCGCCATGACGCGCTCAACGACGAAGTCCGCCACTACGCCCGCCGCCATCTGCTCGACACCGTCGGCGTGATGATCTCGGGCGCTCAAGGCAATGTCGCGACCCAGGCCGAGGCGGTGCTGGTCGCGACGCGGCCCGCCGGCCAGGTGCCGGTGCCGGGCCGTTCACGACGCGCCGACCTGATCGACGCCGCCTTCCTCGGCGGCACCGCCGCGCACGGCATCGAGCTCGACGACGGCTACACCAAGGGCTCCGTGCATCCCGGCTGCACCGTGGTGCCCGCGATCCTGTCGGCGGGCTACGTCAAGCAGGCGAGCGGCGCGCAACTGATCGAGGCGATGGTCGCAGGCTATGAGACCGTCACCGCCATCGGCCGCGCCGTGCATCCCGACCTCCGCCACCGCGGCTTCCACCCGACCGGCGCGGTCGCGGTGTTCGGCGCGGCGATGGCGGTCGGCAAATTGCGCGGGCTCACGCCGCAGCAATTGTCGAATGCGCTCGGCATTGCCGGTTCGAGCTCGGCCGGGCTGTTCGCCTTCGTCAACGGCGGCGCTGACATCAAACGCCTCCACGCCGGACACGCGTCGCGCGAAGGATTGCAGGCCGCGCTGCTCGCCGAGGCCGGGCTGGAAGGGCCGCCCGGCGTGATCGAGGCGCGCGACGGCTTCATGCAGGCCTTCGCCTACCACGCGGAGCGCGCGCGTCCGTTGGAATTGCCGCCGGCGGTGGCCTTCGGCATCACCGATTGCTACATCAAGCCGAACCCGTGCTGCCGCCACATCCAGCCGGCGGTCGAGGCGCTGATCGGCATCCTCAACGACGAAAAGATCGCGGGTGACGACGTGAAGCAGGTCGCAGTCGAGACCTATCGCATCGCCGCCGAGCATGCCGGCACCGGCTGGGACGACTTTGCCAGCGCGCAGCTGAGCTTCAAATACCTGATGGCGCTGGCGCTGAAATTCCGCAATATCAAGGTCGACTATTTCGGCGACGGCGTCCGCAACGATCCGGGCTGGGCGGCGCTCGCCGCGAAATTCCAGATCTCGGCGCCGGCCGACATCGACCGGCTCTATCCCAAGCTGCGGCCGGCGCGGGTGACCGTGACCACGGCCAAGGGCAAGTTCACGCGGCAGGCCGACGAGGCGATGGGCTCGCGTCTGGTCCCGCTCGACGATGAAGGCTTGAAGGCGAAATTCCTCGACTTGGTCGAGCCGGTGCACGGCCGCGCCAAGGCGCAGGACCTGGCGCAACGGTTGTGGTCGATCGACCAGATGGCCGATGTGACGCCGCTGGTCGACGCGCTGGCAAAGCCGGCGCGTTGAGTTGCCCTTTATCCCACCCTTCTCCCGGTAAGAAGAGGGAGAGGGGGCGCACCGAGTTTGCTGCACGTCTCCTCAAACAATAACAGCGAGTAGCTATCCCATGCCCAAGCGCATCTTCCTCGTTCATCCAACCCCGCTCGCGATGCCGCCGGTCGATGAAGCGTTCAAGACGCTGTGGCGGGAGGCGCAGGTGCTTAATCTCCTCGACGAGTCGCTCTATGCCGACGTCGGCGCCAATGGCGAGCTCACCCCCGCCCTTTACACCCGGCTCACCAACCTGTTCCGCCATTGCGAGGCGAGCGGCGCCGACGGCATCGTGTTTTCAGGCTCGACCTTCGGGCCGGCGGTGGAGGAAGCCCGCAAGGCCGTCAAGGTGCCGGTGCTGCGCATCGAGGAAGCGATGATGGACGTGGCAGCCGCGCGCGGCGGCTCGATCCTGCTCGCCTGCACCCAGAAGCGGGCGCAGCCGGTGGTGCGCGGCACGCTCGACGCTGCCGCCGCGCGCTCGGGAACGACGCTGAACGTCACCGAACTCTGGGTCGCCGGCGCGCGCGACGCGCTGAACAAGGGCGACAACGACACCCACGACCGGCTGATCGCCGAGCAGTGCGCGATGGCCGGCAGCTTCGACCAGATCGTGTTCGGCATGATGTCGATGGCGCCGGCGAAGGCGAAGATGCCGCCGGACCTAGCGCGAAAGACGCTGACCAGCGGCGAGGCCGCGGTCGCGCGCATGCGCAAGCTCACGGGCGCGTGAAGCCGTGACGCGGCTTATCACCCTTATGCTCGTTGCAGGCATCGCTGCGGGCGTCGTGCCCGCCGCCGCCCAGGAGTTCTACAAGGGCAAGCAGGTCACCATCCTGGTCGCCGGCACCGCCGGCGGCGGCATCGACATCGGCGCGCGCGTGATGGCTCGGCACCTGGGCAAGTACATCCCCGGCAACCCGACCGTGGTGGCGCAACTGATGCCGGGCGCCGGCGGCATCCGGATGATCGATCACATGAACCAGGTCGCGCCGCGTGACGGCACCGTGATCGGCACGGTCGCGCCCGGGCCGATCATCGAGCCGCTGGTCGGCAAGCGCAAGATCAACTACCGCATGACCGATTTCACGATGCTGGCGGCCATGGACAAGGACGTCACCCTGTGCCTCGCCTGGGGCGCATCGAAGTTCAAAACCATCAAGGATGTGATGGACGCGCCGATGAACGTCGCCGGCACCGGCGCCGGCTCCTCCACCGACATCTATCCGATGTTCCTCAACGAGGTGATGGGCACGAAATTCCGGGTCATTACCGGCTATCTCGGCTCGCAGGAAACCATCATCGCGATCGAACGCGGCGAGGTGGACGGACGCTGCGGCTGGGGCTGGTCGAGCCTCAACAGCACCAAGCCCGACTGGGTGCGCGACAAGAAGGTCACCTACCTGCTCCAGCTCGCGCTCGAGCGGAACCCGAAGATCGACGCGCCGCTGGCGCTCGATTTCGCCAAGGACGATGCGACCCGGCAGATGATGACGCTGATGTTCGGCCCGCTGGCGCTCAACAAGCCGTTCTTTGGTCCGCCCGGCATGCCGGCGGCGCGCACGGCGGAACTGCGCCAGGCGTTCGCACAGGCGCTCGCCGACAAGGAGCTGCGCGCCGAGGCGCTCAAGACCTTCGGCGACGAGCTCGAGCCGACGTCAGGCGAACAGGCGCAAAAACTGACCGCCGACATCTACGCGACGCCGCCAGCGGTGGCGGAGCGGCTGCGCGGGATTTTATCGAAGTAGATCTATCTCCGCCCTCATCCTGAGGAGCGCACGAAGTGCGCGTCTCGAAGGATGGGGCGGACTCTGGTTCGAGACGCACGCTTCGCGTGCTCCTCACCATGAGGCCGAGAGCGGTCAGCGGAGAATGGAAATTTGGTTGTCCTCGCCAAATAGCCAGGCACCCTTTCCGAGTTCCTCCGGGAACGGCACGACAAGGATGGCGCCGGCGCGGCGCGATGCCAGGCCGCCGCTGCGTAGCGCCGCTTCCGCGGCATCGAGCGACGTCACCGTCACGCCATAACCGGCGATAAACGGCAGCGACGGGATCGCGATCTCCGGCAGCGCCGCCGCGAAGGCCTCGCGCGTCACCAGATCGATCCGCCCGCGGTCGAGCTCTACCGCCTGACCCGCCCGCGTCCGCAGTGCCGGCCGCTGGGTGAAGCGCGCGTAACGCGCCGCCGTTTCTTCGACATCGGCGACTACAATCGCCAGGCTTGCAAGGCCAAGCGCGCCGTTGGGATGCGCGAGCCAGCGCGGCTGCCACACCGCGTCCTCGGTGTGGTGGGTGAGCATCTGGATGCGGCCTTCCGCCATCTCGCCGGGCTCAACCCGCGCCACCGTAAAGGCGGCGGTGGCGGTGCCGGTCGCGGTGTCGACCGGTCGTTTGAAAGGAGCAAGAGCTCGTGTACGGAAACCCGCCTCGCCGAGCCGGCGGTGCCACATATTGGCGTCACCGACCGCGAAGGCCGCCAGCTGGATGCCGGAATGGCGCGCGAGCGCGGCCTCGAACTCGCGGCCGAGCGGCGTGTCGGCGGTCTTGAACAGCACCTCCATGTATCCGCGCGTCATCATCGCGCAGACATTGCCGGTCCCGGTCGGGCCGCCATCCGGCGCGACCTGCACCGACACCGGCGTCGGGGCAAAGCCCGCGCGCCCAAGCGCCGCGCCCGCGGCCTGCGGGTCGCGCACGAAATGGCCGACATGGTCGAGAAAAATCTCATCTCCCAGCGGCAACTGGCGATCAATTTCTGTCATTGCGACATTTTGAGCCATGAAAGCATTCGTCTGCCTAACCATCTTACAAGACATCGGTGGACCGAATGATTAGATTATTTACGAGACTTGGTTTTCGGAGTGGACTGATGAACAGACGTGAAATCCTTACCGGCGGCCTCGCGCTTTCGGCAGCCGCGCTCCCGCTGCCAGCGTTCGCCCAGGCGAAATATCCGGATCGCCCGATCAAGCTCATCGTTCCGTTTTCCGCGGGCGGCGTGGTCGACGCCGTCGCGCGCCAGTTCGCGGAACGGATCAAGCCGCATCTCGGCACCATCGTAGTCGAGAACGTCGGCGGCGCCGGCGGCACGATCGGCATGGGTGAGACCGCCCGCTCCAAGCCCGATGGCTATACGCTCGGGCTCTGCAACACCAGCACGATGGTGATCAATCCGGCGATTATGCCGAAAATCCCCTACAACGCCGCCAAGGATTTCGAGCCGATTTCCATTCTCGCCGTGTCGGCAAGCGGCATCATCGTGAATCCAAGCGTGCCGGCGAAGACCCTCAAGGAGTTCATCGCCTACGCCAGGGCCAATCAGGACAAGATCTCCTACGGCTCGGCCGGCGCCGGCACCATGACGCATCTCGCCGGCGAGCTGTTCAAGCACCTGACCGACACGCCGAAGATCGTGCACGTGCCCTACAAGGGCGCCGGCCCCAGCATCAACGATCTCGTCGGCGGTGCGGTCCAGTTTGCGACCATCAACGTGACCGGCCAACTCTTGCAGCTGCACGAGTCCGGCAAGGTGCGGATCCTCGCGGTGACCTCGGCCGATCGCCTCAAGGGCGCGCCGAGTTTTCCGACTGCGGTGGAAGCGGGAATGCCGAACATGATTGCGACGCTCTTCACCGGGCTGCTGGCGCCGGCCGGCACGCCCAAGCCGATCGTCGACCAGGTCTATCAGGCGACGCAAAAGCTGATGCAGGATCCGGCGATGCAGAAGGCGCTCACTGATCAGGGACTGGAGCCGATCGTCGATTCCAGCCCGGACAGGATGCGCGCGTTCCTCAAGGAAGAGGACGAACGCTGGCGCCCGGTGCTGGCAACCGCGGGGCTGAAGTTTTGACTCTCGATCGATTCGGATTGAAACGGAGCCGCGTCGGCAGCAGACTCCCTCTCCCCGCTTGCGGGGAGAGGGTCGGGGTGAGGGGAATCATGTCGAACCCGCTCTCTCGATAGTCCCCCTCACCCGGATCGCTCTCGCGATCCGACCTCTCCCCGCAAGCGGGGCGAGGTAGACCCGCGGCACGTCCGTCATCTTAGCTGCAACGTCACGCATGTTGCGCGGCGCCTCACGAGACACGCTGCGCTACCCGCACCCGTTCTGCCGCCGTGCGCATGAGTTGGCCGCGGTCGACCTTGTTGGTCGAGGCGAGCGGCAGCTCGTCCACGAACCAGACGAAGCGCGGGTGCTGGTAGGCCGGCGCGTTGGCGAGCGCGAATTTCTTGACCTCGTCCTCGCTGGGCGACTTTCCGGCCTTCGGGATCACGAACGCGACCGGCTTCTGGCCCTTGATGTCGTCGTCGACCGGCACCACCGCGGCCTGCGCGACCCCGGGATGGCGCTCCAGCATCCGCTCGACGTCGGCGGGATAGATGTTCTCGCCGCCGGATACGAACATGTCGTCGGTGCGGCCGACGAAGGTGTAGAACCCCTCGGCATCGCGGCGGAACACGTCGCCGGTGATGTAGAAGCCGTCCTCGGTGATCGGCGGCGGCACGTCGGGCCGGTTGTGATAACCGTTCATGACCGCGGGGCACTTCATCTCGAGCACGCCTTCGTCGGCGTCGCGGTTCGCACCGTCGACCAGACGCAGCTGCACCTGCGGATGCGGATAGCCGACCGACATTTCCGGCTGCGGCAATCCCTTCGGGTGCGGGCCGAACACCACCGGGCCGGCTTCCGTCGTGCCGTAGGCGTTCGTCACGATCGCTTTGGGCAGCGCGCGGTGAATGGCGTGCATCAGGCTCTGGCTGACCGGCGCCGAGCCCATGCGGACGAATTGCACGCTCGACAGGTCCGTGCGCGACATCAGGTCGGCCTCGCGCAGCATCATCGCCATCATCGGCGGCACCGCGGTCAGCCAGGTGGCGCGGTAGCGCCCGATCGCCTCGATATAGGCGCGCGCCGTGAACTGCGGCAGCAGCACGATGGTGGCGTGCGCGGCGCATGCGAGCTTGGAGAGCGCCAGCGCGTTCATGTGATAGAGCGGCGCGGCGATGAGATAGCGATGCTGGTCGAGCCCGGGCGTCAGCCGCGCCTGGACCACCCAGAGGTGGCTCTGGTGCGAGAGCACGACGCCCTTGGGCGTGCCGGTCGAGCCCGATGTGTAGAGGAACATTGCCGGCTCGCGCTCGGCCGGGACGATGGCGTCGAACGGACCGTGGTCGAGGAAGGCATCAAAGCTTTCCGCTCCCTCCGCGCCGAAGCTGACGACCGGACGATCGTTCGGGCAATCCTTGCGGCGCTGCGCATCGCAGAACACGAGCTTGGCGCCGGAATCCTTGATGATGAAGTGGATGGTCTGCCGCGGGAACTTGAAGTTCACCGGCACCGCGACGAAACCGGCGCGCATGATCCCGAAATACGTCGCGAGATATTCGGCGCGGTTGGCGGAAAGGATGGCGATCCGGTCGCCGCGCGCGAAGCCGCGCTTGGTGAGCGCGCGCGCGACGCCATTCGCCATGGCGTCGAGCTGCGCATAGCTGAACTCGCGCGGCTTGATCTCGCCGCCGAGATCGATGACGGCGACCTTCGACAGGTCGCGGTCGCGGACGATCAGATCGCCGAGATTGGTGAAGCTGGGCATCAGGCGCTGTCTATATCACCCCTTCGGCGGCGGCGGTGGCGCGGTGAAATAGGTGCCGCGGCCGGAGGCGAGAAGCTTGCCGTCTTTGTCGTAGATCGCCGCCTCGGCGCAGGAGAACTGGCCGCCCTGGCGCACCACCTTGCCTTTCGCGGTCAGGTCGCCGGGCATGGCGGCGGCGTGATAGTCGACCCGCAGGTCGACGGTCGGCACCGGACGGCCGAGCTTCTTGAACATCGCCCAATCGGCCGCGAGATCGACCAGCGCTGCCAGCACGCCGCCATGGGTATAACGCCGCTCCGGATTGACTACCCATTCCTCGCGCCAGGTGGCTGTCAACTCGATGCCGTCGTCATGCACGGCGACGACCTTCAACCCGAGCCACTGGTGATACGGCGCGCGGGTGATGAGGGCCTGGGCTTTTTCGAGGGTCTCATCGGACATGAAAATCTTTCCTGAAGTTCGGCGCTCACATCTCGCGCCCTCTCCCCTTGAGGGAGAGGGCTCAAGAAAGAACCCACAACTTGGGTGAGGGTCCTTTTTGAGAAAAGAAGCATTTCACGAAGCAACCCCCTCACCCAATCCCCTTTGCTGAGAGTTCTGAGTGGCCCTCTCCCACGAGGGGAGAGGGCACAGTAACAACCGCCAGCGCTCGTGGCACGAGCCGAAGTCAAGTTACGGCGCGACCACGACCTTGCCGATGACCTCGCGGTCCTGGATCAGGCGCAAGCCCTCGCGCGCCTGTTCGAGCGGCAGCACCTTGTCGATCACCGGCTTCATCTTGCCGTCGGCGATCAGCGCCATCAGCCCTTTGAGGTCCTCGTCGTAGAAGCTGTTGGAGCCGATGATGTTGAGCTCGAAGCTCCAGATATAGCGCAGGTCCTCTTTCGGGTCGTAGCCGGCGGTGGCGCCGCAGACCAAAAGCTTGCCGCCGACGCTTGAGGCAGCGCAGCGACGGATGCCAGGTGTCGCCGCCGGTGAAATTGATCACCACGTCGACGCCGCCGTCATAGCTGCGCCGTTGCGGCTTGCCGTATGTCTCGACCGCCCACTTCGAGAAGTCGGTCTCCTTGACGTTGAGCACCCGGTCGGAGCCGAGCTTCTTGAGCGCGTCCATCTTCTCCGGGCTCGAGGTGCAGGAGATCACCTCCGCGCCGAACAGCTTGCACAGGATCACGCAGCCGGTGCCGACGCCGCCGGAAGCGCCGAGGATGATGACGCGGTCGCCTTTCTTGATGGTGTTGTGGGTGACGATCATGCGGTGCGCGGTGCCGTAGGCGACCGGCAGCGACGCCGCCTCCTCGAAGGTGACGCCGGCGGGCATAGCGACCAGCTGGTCGGCGGCGACGAGGCAGTATTCCGCCATGCCGCCGTCGAGCATCTCGCCCATCAGGCCCTTCTTCTTGTTGACGGGATTGACCAGCACGCGGTCGCCGGCCTTCCAGCCGGTGACGCCGGGGCCGACCTCGGAAATCTCGCCGGCCATGTCGAGGCCGATGACGACCGGCAGCGGAACCTTGATGCCGGGCATGCCGCGCACGGTGAAAACGTCGTGATAGTTGAACGAGGAGGCGCGGACGCGGAGGACGACATGGCCTTCGACGGCCTGCGGGATCGGCTTGTCGGTCACCACGTCGAGATTTTCGAGCCCTCCATGCTGGCGCAGCAGCAGCGCCTTCATCGTCCCACCACTCACGAGCCTCACCTTTCGCGTTCGGCGACGTCCATCGGCCGGTTTACATGCGTTCCGACGCGCGAGACTTCGACGCCATAGGCATGGATCGAGATCGCGCCAACGCCCCCGGCATTACCAAGCCGGTGGATTTGTTCAAGCCCGGCCGGGGCAAAGCAAGCATAGCCCGGTTCGCGCTGCGCTGTATTGGCCGCGATGGCTGTGCCGCTCTGCGCGTCGAAGTCATAAAGCGTCTCGGTGAGCGCATTCTCGACCACGGCATAGGCGCACCAGGCGTCGTGGGCGTGCGGCGGGCTGAACTGGCCGGGAGCCCAGACGATCGACAGCAGCGTGAAACGGCCGGCGGGATCGCTGGCGATGGTGTGGCGGGCGTAGCAGCCGGAACGCGGGGTCCGAAGCTCCGCCGACAGGAAATTTGGGACCGCGGCTGCGGCACGCAGGGCATTAGCGATGCGCCCGCCCATCACGTCGGCGGGACCCTCGCAGGCGTCGCCGATCTCCGCCATCAGCAAAGCGATTGGGTAAGTCAGCGCCGGTGTCGCAATCACCGGCCGCGCGACGGTTTCAAGCGGGGAGTGACGGGCTTGCAGCATGGCATGCTCCAGAAGGCATTCAATTCAGTAGCAATATTCTAATATAAATACAATAATTGGCAAGTCATACTACATATTAAATATAAAATAGAATAAACTTATTATGTAGCCGCGATTTTGTAGGATATTTTACTGCCGACCGCAGTCCGTCGCGGGACATCACCTCCAGGGCGGCGATTCGTCTCAAGGTTTGGTCTCCCCCGCCCATGCGCCGCGCTTCGATTGACAGCGGGTGCGGTTCCGCTACCCATCGCCGAGCAACCTTTCGGAGTGCGTCATGCAGGAAAACTTCCGCCAGTTCCTCGACCGGCTGCGGCAGACCGGCGAGCTTGTCGACCTGCATCAGCCCGTCGACATCCGCCACATCGCGACGCTGGTGGACCAGGCGAAAACCGCGCTCTTCTTCCACAAGGTGATCGGCTACGACATTCCGGTGGTGTCCGGCATCATCCGCTCGCGCGAGCGCGCGATGATGGGGCTCGGAGCGGAGACCTATCGCGAGATCGAGGACAAGCTCTCAGCTGCGATCGCCAAGCCGATCCCGCCAAAATACGTGAAGACCTCGCCGACGCGCGAGGTCGTGATGACCGGCGACGACGTCGATCTCTACAAGCTGCCGATCCCGATGTCGTCGATCTACGACGGCGGGCCGATGATCACCGCCGGCGTGGTGATCGCGCGCGATCCCGAGCTCGGGATCAATTCCGGCATCTACCGCTTCATCGTGAAGGAGAAGAACCTCACCGGCATCGATATCGTCACGCCCAACAACATGCGGCTGTTTGCGCAGCGCGCGCTGGAACGCAAGGAGCCGCTGCCGATCTCGATCTCGATCGGCACGCACCCAATCGAGATCACCGGCTCCGGCTACCGCGCGCCGCTCGGCGTCGACGAGATGGCGATCGCCGGGGGGCTGCGCGGCGCGCCGGTCGAGCTCGCGCCCTGCGCGACCATCGACCTTCCCTACATCGCCGACGCCGAGATCGTATTGGAGGCGGAAATCCTGCCGACCGGCTGGACCTGGCCGGAAGGACGCTTCGGCGAGTTCACGCGGCTGATGGGCGGGCTGCACTGGAACCCGCTGGTGCGCATCAAGGCGGTTTCGATGCGCAAGGACGCGATCTACTACAACCTGCACATGCCCTGGGAGAACACCTGGCTGGCGGCGCCGACGCGCTACGCCGCGATCCGGCAGGCGCTGCGCACCGCCGGCGTGCAGGTGAAGGACATCAACGTCACACTCGGCGGCTGCGCGTTCTGGCACGCGGTGATCTCGATCAGGAAGCAGCCGGGCGAGGCCAAAAACGCGCTCTTGGCCGCGCTCTCGGTGATGGACCTCAAGCACGTGGTCGTGGTGGACGACGACATCGACGTGTTCGACCCCATGGACGTGGAGTGGGCGATCGCGACCCGCGTGCAGGGCGACAAGGACGTGATGATCGTCGGGAACGCACGCGCCAAACCGCTTGATCCGAGCCTACCGCAGGGCGCGGGCATCGTGCCGACCGGCGCCAAGGTCGGCATCGACGCGACCATCCCGGACGGCATTCCGAAGGAGCATTACGAGCGCATTACCTACGCCTATGCCGACACCGCCAAGCTCGCTGACTATGCCAACGGCAAGAAGGACGAGGCCGGCCGATCGGCCGACGATGCCGAGGTGGCGGCCCTGGCGAAGGACATCCTGGCGGCGATCGAGAAGGCGCCGCTCTACTACACCGACATCGCGGAAAAATTCGCGGCCTACAATTTCCGCACCGTCGCCCGCGCCATCGGGCATCTGCACGCGACCGAGAAACTCTGGCAGGACTCGCGCGGGCGCATGTGCGTGCGCGGCTCGAAGTTCGCGGCGCAGCCGCCGAAGCGGTAGGCCTCAATCGGCCTCATGATGAACGGTCGTGAAGTCTCCAAACGTGAGGTCACGGCATCGCTCGCCGCGCTTGCGCTGTCGGCCGTGGCGCCGTTTGACGCCGCGGCGCAACTCGCCGGCCGCCCGATCACCATCATCGTTCCCTACTCGCCCGGCACCGGCATCGACATCCTGGCGCGCTCGATCGCGACCGACCTGTCGCAGCGCTTCGGACAGCCGGTGGTGGTGGACAACCGCACCGGTGCCAGCGGCAATATCGGCACCGGAATGGCGGCGCGCGCCGCGCCCGACGGCAATACGCTCTTGATGATCGCCAAGGTGTTCGTGGTCAATCCGAGCCTGTTCAAAAACGTGCCCTACGATCCGGTCAAGAGCTTCGATCCCATCATCAAGCTCGCCACCGGCACGATCGTTCTCGCGGCGCATCCCTCGGTGCCGGCGAACGATGTGCGCGAATTCGTCGCGTTCGTGAAGTCGCGGCCGCCGGGGTCGGTCAATTACGGCTCCGCCGGCTTCGCCACGCCGCATCATCTGTCGATGGAGCTGTTCAAGCAGGCTGCGGGCGTGAACCTCACCCACGTTCCCTATAAGGGCACGTCGGGGGTGCTGACCGACCTCATCGGCAATCACGTCAGCGCGATGTTCATCCCCACTCACGTGGCGATGCCGTTCATGCGCGACAGCCAGATCCGCGTGCTCGGAATCGCGGGCCGCGAACGCTCGGCCGCGCTGCCGGACATCCCGACGCTGCACGAGCAGGGACTTGGCGAGGTCGAAAACGACCTCTGGTTCGGGCTGCTGGCGCCGGCCGGGACACCGGGCGAGATCGTTACGCGCTACAACACGGCGATCAACGAGATCATCCGCACCAAGGACATGGTCGCATCGCTCGCCAAGCAGGGCCTGGTCGTGTCCGGCGGCGGCCCCGCGGTGCTGCGCGATCTGATTGTCAGGGATCGCGCCAAGTGGGCGAAGGTCATCGCCGACGCCGGCATCAAGGCGGAATGAGACTTCGTGTCCCGGGCGCAGCGCAGCACGAAGTGGTGCGCTGCTGACCCGGGACCCCGGTTATGCTTTCATGAAAAAAGTAGAACCGGGTCCCGGATCAGCGGTGGATCGTTTCACGCTGCACCGCGTCCGGGACACGCACGCGAGGACACCCATGGACGATCGCCCTCACCTCACCCCCCGCAGCGAAGTCCGCGACGGCATGCGCATCGACTGGGACGTCCCGATCGCGATGGACGACGGCCTGGTCCTGCGCGCCGACGTGTTTCGGCCGGTGCAGGACGGCACGTATCCCGTCATCCTCACCTACGGGCCCTACGCCAAGGGGCTCGCGTTCCAGGACGGCTATCCGAGCGCGTGGGAGCGCATGGCGCGCCAGCACCCCGACGTCACCGCCGGTTCGTCAAACCTCTACCAGCAGTGGGAGGTGGTGGACCCGGAGAAATGGGTCCCGCACGACTACGCCTGCGTACGCGTGGACTCGCGTGGCGCCGGCTGCTCGCCCGGCCGGGTCGATCCGTTCTCGCCGCGCGAAACCAAGGACTTCTACGACTGCATCGAATGGACCGCGGTGCAGCCCTGGTCGAACGGCAAGATCGGGCTCAACGGCATCTCCTACTACGGCTCGAACCAGTGGCATGTGGCGACGCTGCAGCCGCCGCATCTCGCCGCGATGTGCATCTGGGAGGGCTGCGCCGACTGGTATCGCGACATGACCCACCACGGTGGCATCCTCTGTACCTTCTGGGAGAACTGGTACGACATGCAGGTGAAGACCGTGCAGTACGGCGCGGGCGAGCGCGGCAGACGGAGCCGCGTGCATGGCGAGCTCGTTTGCGGGCCGGAGACGTTGTCGGAGCAGGAGCTCGCCAGCAATCGCGTGCCGTTCGGCGACGACATCCGCGCCCATCCGCTCGAGGACGGCTACCACCGCGCCCGCTCGCCGGTCTGGTCGAAGGTGAAGACGCCGTTCCTGTCATCCGCCAACTGGGGCGGACAGCCGCTGCATCCACGCGGCAATTTCGAAGGCTTCTTCCGCGCCGCCGCGAAGGACAAATGGCTCGAAGTGCACGGCATCGAGCACTGGACGCATTTCTACACCGACTACGGGCGCGAGCTGCAGTTGCGCTTCTTCGACTATTTCCTGCACGGGAAGAAGAACGGCTGGGACCAGCAGCCACGCGTGCAGCTGCAGGTGCGTCACATCGACAAATTCGTCGAGCGCCATGAGAACGAATGGCCGCTCAAGCGCACGCAGTGGCACAAGGTCTATCTGAATCCCGCCGACCAGTCGCTGTGCGGCGAAAAGCCAAAGGGCAAGGCAGCGGCCATCAGCTTCGACGCCATGGGCGACGGCGTGACGTTCCTCAGCGCGCCGGCGCCGCATGACTTTGAGATCACTGGGCCGTCCTCGCTCAAGCTTTACGTGTCGTCGTCGACCAGCGACGCCGACATCTTCGTGGTGATGCGGGTGTTCTCGCCGGATATGAAGGAGGTCGTGTTCCAGGGCGCGATCGATCCGCACACGCCGGTCGCGCAGGGGTGGCTCAGGGCGTCGCACCGCAAGCTCGACAGGAAGCTCTCGACGCCATGGCGGCCCTATCACACCCACGACAAGAAACAGCCGCTGAAGAAGAGCGAGGTCGTGGAGCTCGACATCGAGATCTGGCCGACCTCGATCGTGGTGCCGAAGGGGCACCGCGTGGGGCTATCGATCCGCGGCAAGGATTACGTCTATCCCGGCCCGAGCGGCGGCAAGCTCTCGAACTTCAAGAATGAATTGACCGGCTGCGGGCCGTTCCTGCATGACGACCCGCGCGACCGGCCGCCGAAACTTTTCTCCGGCATCACCACCTTGCATTTTGGCGGCAGGCGGCAGGCCTTCATGCTGGTGCCGATGATCCCGCCAGCGAAGGCGAAAAACCCTCGATTGTCATTCCGGGGCCGAGCGAAGCGAGGAGCCCGGAATCCATAACCGCGGCTGCGAAGCATCGATTCCGGGCTCGCCGCTGCGCGGCGTGCCGGAATGACAACGTTGATAAGGAAAGCCCGATGACCCAGTGGAATAAATACGAGCCGACCGCCGCGCGCCGACATGGCAAACCGGGCCGCGAGGTGCGGCCAAAGTCGATCACCATCGACATCCACTCCCATGTCGCGGTGCTGGCGGCGGCGGAATTCGTCAAGCGGCAGTTCGATCCGATGAAGAACGCGATGGTGCTGCACGCGACGCCAGAGACGCGGGCGCTCAATCAGCAGCAGGAAGCCGACATCCGCCCACGCATCACCGGCTACGACCAGCGGCTCAAGGATCTCGACGCCATGGGCATCGACTTCCAGCTGGTGATGCCGCCGCCGCCGCAATGCTACTACACGGTGCCGCCCGACATCGCGGTTGAGGCGGCGCGCATCGTCAATGACGGCATCGCCGAATACGTCGCCGGCAAGCCTGACCGTTTCGCGGGGCTCGGCAGCGCGCCGATGCCCGCGGGTGAAGAGGCCGCCAAGGAGCTGGAACGCTGCGTCAAGACGCTCCGACTCAAGGGGGTGCAGATCCTCACCAATGTGAACGGCCAGGAGCTGTCCGATCCGGCGTTCGCGCCGTTCTGGCGCAAGGCGGAGGAATTGCAGGCGCTCATCGTGCTGCATCCGCTTGGCTTCAGCGAGGCCAAGCGGCTTGCGCGCTTCTCCTTCAACAACACCATCGGCAATCCGCTCGACACCACCATCGCGCTGCACTACCTGATCTTCGACGGCGTGCTGGAGCGGCACCCGAACCTCAAAATCCTCTCCGTGCACGGCGGCGGCTATCTCGCCGCCTATTCCGGCCGCATCGATCACGCCTGGGGCGCGCGCTCGGACGCGCATGGCGACCTGCCGCATCCGCCGACCAGCTATCTCAAGAAGATCTATTTCGATTCGGTGGTGTTCACGCCGTATCAGCTCGCCGAGCTGGTGCGGCTCTACGGCGCCGACCGCATCATCATGGGCACCGATTATCCCTTCGACATGGCGGACTACGATCCGATCGGCCATGTGGCGTCGGTGGACGGTTTTGACGCCACGACGATCGCCGCGATAGCGGGCGGCAATGCGAAGCGGTTGTTGGGGCTGTAGCTATCATCCCCGCGCAGATCGTAACGCGCGCTGACATTCAATTGAGTCGCGCTGGTGCCACAGCGTCCCCTCTCCGCTTGCGGGAGAGGGTTAGGGTGAGGGCATGCGAGCACTGCGCACGCAAGTTCACCCTCTCCCCACCCCTCTCCCGCAAGCGGGAGAGGGAGCAGACCGTCTCCGCGGCTGGGCTGCACTTACAAAACAAGTCTGCATCGCGAACGAGGCTACTCCCCCTTCACACCGGCCTTGGCGGCGATCTCGCGCCAGCGCGTGAGATCGGTGCGGATGAGGTCGGCCATCCCTTGCAGCGTCGAGGGCTCCGACTGCGTCGCCTGCACATCGAACCCCTTCTGGACAACGGGGTCGGAAATGATGGTGTTGAGCTCGCGGTTGAGCCGCGCGGCGATCGGCTGCGGCAGGTTCGGCGGCGCCACCAGCGCGAACCAGAGCGAGGTTTCGAAACCCGGCACGCCCGCCTCCTCGATGGTCGGAATGTCCGGGACCTGGCTGGCGCGCCGCGTGGTGCTGACCGCCAGCAGTTTGATCTTGCCATCCTTGATCAGCGGCAGACTCGACCCGAGCGTGCCGAAGGTGATGTCGATGCGGCCTTCGGCCAGATCGATGACCGCCTGCGACGCCGACCGGTAGGGTATGTGATTGAGCCTGATGCCGGTCATGTTGGAAAGCAATTCGGTCGCGAGATGCGCGACGCTGCCGAGCCCGACCGAGGAATAGCTCAAGATGCCGGGCTTCGATTTTGCCAGCGCGATCAGCTCGCGCACGTCCCTGACCGGAAGCTGCGGCGACACCGACAGCGCATAGGGCACGACTCCGATCAGCCCGATCGGCGTGAAATCCTTCACCGGGTCGTAGGCGAGCTTGGAATTGACGATGGCGTTCGTGACGTGCGTGGTCGTCGTCGCCATCCCCAGCGTGTAGCCGTCGGGTGCGGCTTTGGCGACCGTATCGGCCCCGATGGCGCCGCTGGCGCCGGCGCGGTTCTCGATCACCACGATCTGCCCCAGCCGCTCGCCGAGCTTGGCCGCGACCAGCCGCCCGATCACGTCCACCGCTGCGCCGGCCGGCAGCGGGACCACCATGCGGATTTGACGGCTGGGCCATGCGTCCTGCGCGGCGGCGGGGGTGACGACGGCAAGGACCGACAACAGCGCGATGGCAAGCCACTTCATGCGTGATTCCCCGGGCTTCTTGTTTTCTTGTCCCGCAAGTCTGGCATGGCTCGCCGAGGCGCTTCAATGCGCGGTTTGCGTGGGCTTGGGCGGCGCGCGATAATGACGCATGAGGCGCTCCGCTGGGCTACGGCGGGAGCGATCAGCGGAGAGCCTGAGAATGCCGTTCCACGACTTCCGTCAATTCCTCGATGTGATGCGCCAGCAAGGCGAGCTCATCGACATCAACCAGCCGATCGCGCTCACAGATGTCGGCAAGGCGCTCAAGCACGCCTATGCCAAGGGCCGCAAGGCGGTGAGCTTCAACAAGAACGGCACCGAGTTTCCGCTGGTCTGCGGGGTCTATTCCAGCCGCAAGCATGCACTGCTGGCGTTCGAAACCGACGAGAAGAACGTCACCCAGAAGGTGCTCGATGGATTGAACAAGCCGATCGCCCCGAAGGTCAGCAACGGGCGCGGCGCGCCCTGCCAGGAGGTCGTCATCACCGACGACATCGATATCCGGCGGTTTCCGATCCCGACCTACAGCCCGAAGGACGGCGGGCCCTACATCACGCCCGGGATCGTCGTCTCGAAGGATCCGGAGACCGGCGTCCCCGACATCGGTCACTACCGGTTTCTGATCCTGGGCAAGGACACGTTCTCGTTCTCGGCGCAGCCGTTCCACCGCTTCGGCAAGAACCTGACCAAGTGCCAGCAGATGGGCATCACGCCCAAGGCCGCGCTGGTCATCGGCGTCGATCCGATCCTCGCCTACACCTGCCAGGTGCAGGTGCCGGATCAGACCAACGACTGGGAGGTCGCCGGCGGCCTGCGCGGCGCCCCGGTCGAGCTCACCCATTGCAAGACCTGCGACGTCGAGGTGCCGTCGACGTCGGAAGTCGTGATCGAGTTCGAAGTCGACATGAACAACACCGTGATGGAGGGCCCGCTCGGTGAATATACCGGCTACTACACGCCGGCCTCGCTCAAGCCGGTGGCGAAGATCACCGCCATCACCCATCGCAGGAAGCCGATCTTCCAGGGCCTGCTCACCGGCAAGCCGGTGACCGAGAACCACATCCTCAAGCAGATCCCGTTCGAGGCGTCGTTCCTGCGGGCGCTCAAGGCGCAGTTCCCGACCGTGGTGGACGTGTCGGTGCGGGCATCGGCCGGCGTGTCGTTCTTCGTGGTGATCTCGATGCAGCCGCGCTTCAAGGGCGAGCCCCGGCAGGTGATCCTGAACGCCATGGCGAGCAACATCCGCCCGAAATGGACGGTGATCGTCGAGCCCGACATCGACGTGCACAATTCCGCCGAGGTGGAGTGGGCGATGGCGTTCCGGACCCAGCCGCAGGAGGACGTGATCATCGTCGGCGACATCCCGGCCGGTCCGTCCGATCCCTCGATCGACGATCCCAAAGTGGCGCGGCCGATGCGCACCGCCTCGGCGATCGGCGTCGACGCCACGCGGCCGTTCGGCAAGCCGTTCTCGGAGGTGGCGGACGTGCCGGGCTGGAAGGAGTTCGAGGTTCCCGAGCTTGATGCGTGGCGGTGAGCGACTCGCGACGGTTGCCGCGCGTGACGTCTTGGCGTTACGAAGGCTGCAGCCACGTCGTCCCCCTCCCCCTGAAAGGGGGAGGGACAGGGTGGGGGTCGTGACGATGGTCTGCACATTGACCCTCTCCTCTCCCCACCCCTCCCCCTTTCAGGGGAGGGAGCACACCGAACGTGCGGCACAGATCATGTGCTACACAGAGCACTGAGGAAGAAAGAAGAGCTACGCAATGCCCGAAGTTCTGGTTTGCAAGGATGGCGAGATTGCCGACGGCGGCGTCCGGCTGGTCAAAGTCGGCCGCGAGGAGATCGGCGTCATCCGCCATCGCGACAAATACTACGCCTATCGCAACCTGTGCCCGCATCAGGGCGGACCGGCCTGCGAAGGCCTGCGCATGCCGCAGGTGGTGGACCGCATCGGCGAAGGCGGCATCCTGCTCGGGCAGACCTTCGACGAGGACGACATGCATATCGTCTGCCCATGGCACGGCTACGAGTTCCATCTCGCGGACGGCTGCCATGTCATCGACCGGCGGCTGCGGCTGAAGAAATACGAGGTGGTGCAGCGCGGCGGCGAGATCTTCGTCGCGGTCTGAACAGCAGATTGGAAGGACAACCGGTCATGAACGAACACACCCGCAGCTTCCGCGACCTCTCCGGCGAAGCCTTCGACACCCGCACGCTGTTGAAGAACGCCGCCGAGCAGGCGATCGAGCGCCGCTACGAGGATCTTTTCATCGTCGATGTGGACTCGCATCACTACGAGACCGAGGCGTTCAAGGAGATCGCGGAGTTCATCGAGGACCCGGTGCTGCGCAACGAGGCAAAATTCCAAGGCACGTCGCGCGGCGGCATTTCCTCGGAGACCGGCTCCTATCAGGAGCTCGCCGGCCGCATCACCCGCTATCCGGAGCGCAAGAACGAGATCGTCCCGCCCAAGCCGCATCGCGACATCGTGCTGATGGAGCGCTGGATGGACCAGCTCGGCGTCGACATGGCGGTGATGTTCCCGACGCCGATGCTCAACCTCTCGAACTGTCCGCGGCACGAGGTCGAGGTCGGGCTGGCGCGCGGCTATAACCGCTGGCTCTGCGATACCATCCTCGACAAGGAACCGCGCATCAAGTCGATGCTCTATCTGCCGTTCCATGACCCCGAGGCCTGCACCAAGATCATCGAGGAGTTCGGCGAGCGCAAAGGCGTCGTCGGCTTCATGGTGACGGCGACGCATTACACGCGCAACTACCAGAACCCGTACATGAAAATGTATGGCGCTCTACAAGAGCGCGGGCTGCCGCTCGGCTTCCATGCCGCCTTCACCTGGGCCGACCAGAGCCTGCAGCTCACCAACCGGTTCATCGCGGTGCACGGGCTCGGCTTCACCTGGTGCAACATGCTCCACATGACGAACTGGCTGGTCAACGGCATGCCGGAGCGGTTCCCCAAGCTCAAGACCATCTGGCTTGAGTCCGGCCTCGCCTGGGTGCCGTTCCTGATGCAGCGGCTGGACAACGAGTTCATGATGCGCACGTCGGACGCGCCGCTGCTCAAGCGCAAGCCGAGCGACTACATGCGCGAGATGTATTTCACCTCGCAGCCGATGGAGATGGTGGACAACAGGAAGGCGCTGGAGGTTACGTTCGAGATGATCAATGCGCCGTCGCAGCTGCTTTATTCGTCCGACTATCCGCACTGGGACATGGATCTGCCGTCGGTGATCCACGATCTGCCGTTCATCAACATGCAGGCGAAGCGCGACATCCTCGGCGGCAATGCGCAGAAGCTGTTCAACCTCAAGCCGGCGCTGTCGCCGGTGAAGCAGGCGCGGCTGGCGGCCCGCAAGGCGGCGGCCAATACGGCGGGCGTGGCGGCGGAGTAAGGTGGAGTAAGGTCTCGTGTCCCCGGGCGCAGCGCAGCACGAAGTGGTGCGCTGCAGAACCGGGACCCAGCTTACTTCCTTGATAAGAAAGCTGGACCCCTCATCTGCAGTGCACCGCTTCGCGCAGCACTGCGTGCGGGGAACAAATTGAGAGTCACTCCTCCAGCTGCTGCTTGCGCCAGGCCAGCGCCGCCTTGAGGCCGTCCCTGGCGCGGATGGCGTCGAATTGCTTGCCCACCTCGGTCTCCGCCGCATAGAGCGGCGCCAGCACGTCGAGGCCGGCATCGAGTGCGTTGCGGAAACCCGCGAGATCGAGTCCGCGATTGACCGCGAGCTTGGCGGCGGCGAGCGCCTCCGGCGCGATCAGCGAAAGCCGCTTGGCATATGTCATGGTCGCGGCTGAAAGCTCGGCCGCCGGCACCACGCGATTGACCATGCCGATCTCGTGCGCCCGCCTGGCGCCGATCCTGTCGCCGAAATAGATCAGCTCGCGCGCCCGCTTGTGCCCGACGATGAACGGCATCAGCACCGCCGGACCGACCTGCGAGAACAGGATCTCCGGCTCGCCGAACACGGCGTCGTCGGCCGCGATGGTGAGATCGCAGAACATCGCCAGCTCGCAGCCGCCGCCGAGCGCGTGGCCCTGCACCGACGCGACCACCGGCTTCTTCAGCGTCCACGGCGTCATCAGGCAGCGCATGCTGACCGCGAGCCGTTCGCGGTACTTCAGGGCGTCATGCCGCCACGGCCGCTCGTGGCCGCCCCCGACGTCGAAGCCGACGCAGAAGCTCCGCCCTTCCGCCCGCAACACGATCACGCTGGTCGCTTCGTCCGCGTCGGCGCGCTTGAGCACCGACTCGATCGCGAGCCGCATCTCCATCGTCAATGCGTTGAGCTTGTGCGGCCGGTTGAGCGTGACGATGCCGACCTTGCCGTCGGCGGCGTAAAGGACGGTCTCCGTATCGCGTTCAAGACGCGCATCAACGCGCTTATGGCTCACGCGGCTTCTGCTTCCGCCTCGAGCGGGGCGATGCGCCTCACGCCCTTGACGTTCACGCCGCTGCCGAAACGTCCCTCGCGCTGCTCCTTCGGGATCGGCCGACCGTTTGGGTCGCGCAGCCAAAGCCGCAGGAGATGACGCTTGCGCGCCGGATCGGGCCAATCCTCGAACCCGCGCCGGGTGTGCAGCATCACGAAGTTGTTGAGGAACTGGATGTCGCCGCGCTGGAAATCGATGTCGAGCGCATTCTCCTCGATGGTCTTGCGGTAGAGCTCGGACGCTTCCTTCTGCTCCGGCGTGAACTTCGGCACGCCGGGAATTTTCTGCGCCTTCTCGACGGCGGCGCTGAGACCGGTCGCGCTGAAATAGCCGTCGGTGAAGGAAACGATCGGTTGCCCGAAATATGGCAGGTCGCCCGGGCTCACTTCGCCGCTGCGCGAGCGGTAGAACACCTCGGTCAGGACCTTGGCGAGGTCGGGCCGCGTCGCCAGGATGCGGTTGTAAACCGTCACCGAGCTCGCGATCCGGCTTTCGCCGCCGCGCTTCGACGCTTGCACGCAAAGCAGGCCTACGTAATCGCAGGCGTCGGTGTGGAAGCGCATCTCGGCATTGGTCATGTAGCCGCGGGTGTTGGCGTCATTGTAGTCGCCGCCGAGATCCTTCACGTGGCCGAGGATATGGCCGAACTTGTTCTGCGACATGGTGTTGCCGAGCCAAGACCCGAGCCCGATATAGGCGATCGCGGCCTCTTCGCGGTTGAACCGGTCCAGCGGGAAACTGTTCATCATCACGATGCCACGGCCATCCATCAGCTCGCGCCGTACGTCGAGCAGCACGTCGCCGAAGCTCTTGAGCGGGAAATGCTCGCGCATGACATCGACCATCGGCACGCCCTGGCGGCGAACCGCGGCGATTCCGTCGGCCAGCTCGTCGGCGTCGCGCTCGCTGATCCGGTAGCTCCAGTTCGCAACGTCCTTCAGGGCTTCGGGCTTCCAGTCGGCCGGATCGACGACGGGCTGCAGCGGCGCCGCTGGTTCGCGCCGTGCGGTCTTGAAGCTGCGGAAATCACCCATGATCCAAGGTCTCCATCCAGTCGGCGCTACTCTAGCACGTCTTTGGCCTTGCGGATCAGGTCCGGAGGAGCGGCATAGATCTGCGCCATGATCTTCTCGGCTTCCTCGCCCGCGACCGGATCGAGCAGCAGGCTTTGCTTCGTGGCGTCCGCCAGGAACGCCTCGTCCTTGAGGGTTGCCTGCAACGCGGCGCGCAGGATCGCCACCCGCTCGGGCGGCACCTGCTTGGCGATAATGAACGGCCGCCCGAGCTCGCCCGGCGAGTTGAGGATGTCGATGACGTCCTTCTGCTCCTGCGTCGCCGCCAGGTCGAGCACATAGGGCACGTCGGGCGACATATCGGCGGGACGCGTCGCCGAAAACCGCAGCAGCGCGTTGATCTTCTTGTTGACCAGCCAGTCTTGCGGCATGGCGGTCCAGGAGCCGCAATTGCCTTCGAGTTCGCCGCGCTCGAGCGCCAGCCGCTGCTCGTTGCTGCCGGGATAGCCGGAGATCTGGCGCACCGGCGCTTTGAACACGTTGCGCAGGATCGCGCCGTTCACGTAGGCGTTGGAGCCCTTGGCGGTGGTGCCGATCAGGAACTCCTTGCGCTGCATCATGTCGCCGAAGGTCTTGATGCCGGTCGCGCCCCACGCGTAGCAGATGCGGATGTCGCGCAGGAGCGTGCCGATCCACTGGAAGTCGGAGAAGCGGACCATGGGCTTGTCCGCGGTCAGCACCTGGGTGATCAGCCCGGGATCGAACATGGTGATGACGGTGCCGTCCTTCGGCGCGGTGGCATCGAGATAGCGCACCGACGTCATGCTGGCCGCGCCCGGCATGTTCTGCACGATGACGTTCGGATTGCCGGGGATGTGGCGGCCGTAGTGCCGCGCCAGCATGCGGGCATAGATGTCGTAACCGCCGCCGGCCGAATAGCCCACGACCAGCGTCACGGTCTTGCCGCCGTAGAACTGATCCTGCGCGCCGGCACGGCCGGTAAACGTGAACGCGACCATCAAGACCGCGGCAACGATCCGACCAACCTCCGCTCGTCCCCGCGAAAGCGGGGACCCAGTGTTGTAAGGCTTGAGACTGTGGCCCTGGATTCCCGCTTGCGCGGGAATGAGCGGAGCAAGGTCAGCGCAAGCAGGCATCCGGTGCATCAGCCCTTGAACTCGATCACGTCGAGGCCGCGCTTCTTGTCGGTGACGAACAGCAGCCCGCGGTCGTCCTTGTATACGTCGTTGGTGAGCGGCGCATTGACGCCGTCGCCGGGCTTGGGGATGAAATAGCCGCGCTCTTTGGGATGGGCGGGATCGCTGATGTCCATGATGCGCAGGCCGCCGGCAAACCAGGTGACGTAGATCAGATTGTCGGTGTCGACCTTCTCGCGCAGCTGGTGCGTCCCGAACCGGACCACGTTGGTGTCGTAGGGCGTGGAGGATTCCGGCAACTCGTAGGAACACAGAAGCTTCGGTTTGGTCGGATCGGTCACGTCCCAGGTGCGCAGCGGCGCATGCGGCTTGCCGGTATCGGGGCCGCGATTGGCGCGCTCCTCCTCGGTCGAGACCGCGATGCGTTTGCCGCCGATCGCATGTGGAACACCGAGGAAGGTGTGCGTCGGCTCCGGATGCGGCGGATTGTATTCGTAGCGCGACAAGGTCTTCGGCTTCGAGATGTCGCTGACGTCGATCACCGACACACCCGACATCCAGCAGCCGGCGAACATCTGGTTGCCGTTGCGCATGGCGTGGTGCAGCCGATGCTCGGCGCCTTTCGGGTGCGGCGTATCGCCATTGGCGACATGCTGGTTCTCCAGGCACCAGCGCCCGACCTCGGTCGGCTTCGACGGATTGCGGATGTCGTAGATCACCAGGATGTTGCCGACATAGCCCTCCATCTCGGTCGAAAGGTAGGCGTAGCTCTCGTCGAGGTCGAAGCGATGCACGCCCTTGCCGTGGGTCTTGTGGAAGGTGATGAGCTTCGGATTGGTCTTGTCCTTCACGTCGTAGATGCGAAAGCCGCCTTCGGGATAGTCGCGGATCGTGCCCTTGCCCGGCTCGCGCTCGGAGTTGACCACCATGATGTCGCCGGTGACCCGCGCCTTGTGCGAATGCGACCACGGATGCGAGCACATGATCTGCGAAAGCACCTTCGGCTTGCGCGGGTCCGAGATGTCCAGGATCGTCGTGCCCTCCGGCCCGTGCTGATGGCCGACAAAGGCGGTGCTGCCCTGGATGACGATCTGCCCACCGCCCGGCAGTTCCATCCGGTTGAGGTGGCGGACGTTCGACGATCCGCGCGGCGCGGCTCCGGCGTCGGCATCGGCGGCTGGCAACACATCACCCGTGGCGATATTCATGGCGCGTCTCCCGTTGTTTGCCGAAGGCTACCCCCGCTCCGCGCCGGCAGCAATGTCTGCGGCTGCGGCGGTGTGTTGCGCGTCCCGAGGGATTATGCAGGATGAGGCCAAGCCCAGGATCGGGTGCGGTGGAAACGCGCATGGGATTATCGATCGACGAGATTGTGCAGCGCAAGGCATATAATGCCGCCGCCGATCTCGTGGACGGCAATGTCGCGCGCGGCCTCGGCGGCAAAGTCGCGTTCACCGATCCCGAGCGCACGCTGACCTATGGCGAGCTGCAGGCGCAGAGCTGCCGCTGCGCGCGGGCGCTGAAGACGCTCGGCATCCGCCAGGAAAGCCGCCTCGCGCTCCTCCTTCTGGATACCGTCGATTTCCCCGTGGCTTTCTTTGGTGCGATCCGCGGCGGTGTGGTCGCGCTGCCGCTCAACATCCTGCTCACGGAAGCGCAATACGCCTATGTGCTGGCCGACAGCCGCGCCTGCGCGATCGTGGTGCAGGCTTCGCTCTCAAAACCAATCGCGGCGATCATCGATCGTTTGCCCGAATTGCGCACGGTGATCCTGGTTGGCGCGACGCCGGCGGACAAGGCGGCGTTTGCGGCCTGCGACGTTCACCTGCTCGAAGACATTCTGGCCAGTGAAAGCGGCGAGCCCTGCGTGGCCGCGACCAATTCGGACGAAGTCGCGTTCTGGATGTACACCTCGGGCTCGACCGGCGATCCCAAGGGCGTCAAGCACGTCCAGACCACCCCGGCGGCGGCAGCCGCCTTGATGGGCCGGAACATTATCGGGATCGAGCAGGACGACGTCGCGTTCTCAGCGGCAAAACTGTTTTTTTCCTACGGCATGGGCAATGCGTTGGCATTCCCGATGTCGGTCGGCGGATCGGCGATCCTGTGGCCGCACCGTCCGACACCCGACGCGATGTTCGACATCATGAGGCGTCACAATCCGACGGTGTTCTACGCCGTGCCGACGCTCTACGCGTCGATGCTTGCGCACAAGGACATGGCCAAAGGCGCCGGCTCCAACCGGCTGCGGCTGTGCGTGTCGGCGGGAGAGGCGCTGCCGCGCGCGCTTGGCGAGCGCTGGCGCGCGCTCGCCGGATGCGACGTCGTCGACGGCATCGGCTCGACCGAGATGTTTCAGACGTTTCTCTCAAACCGGCCCGGCGACGTGCGCTACGGTTCGACCGGCAAGCCGGTGCCCGGCTATGAGCTCCAGGATCGTCGACGAGAACGGCCGCGAGGTGGCCGACGGCGAGATCGGCGAGCTCCTGGTGCGCGGACCGACCGCCGGCGAAGGCTATTGGAACCAGCGCGGCAAGAGCCGCCGCACCTTTGCGGGCGAGTGGACCCATTCCGGCGACAAGTTCTATCGCGACGCCGACGGCTACTATTACTACTGCGGACGCACCGACGACATGTTCAAGGTGTCGGGCATGTGGGTGTCGCCGTTCGAGGTCGAGGCCGCACTGGTGTCACACGAAGCGGTGTTCGAGGCCGCCGTGATCGGCAAGGAAGACGCCGACGGATTGGTCAAGCCGAAGGCCTTCATCGTGCTCAGGGACGGTTATACCGCCGACGAGGGCCTGCTTGAAAAACTGCGCGTCCACGTCAAGGAACGCGCCGGCCCCTGGAAATTCCCGCGCTGGATCGACGTGCGCGCCGACCTGCCGCGCACCGCCACCGGCAAAATCCAGCGCTTCAAACTGCGTGACATGGATTCGCAGCACCCGTGACCGATTTCGTTTTCCGCCGGCAATTCGCGATCGAGTGGGGGCACTGCGATCCCGCCGGCATCGTGTTCAACAGCCGCTTCTTCGAATTCTTCGACCGCAGCGCCTGGCTGATGTTCGAAGCCGCGCTCGGGGTCGCGCCCCACGAACTTTCGAAAGCCTACGACATCGTCGGCATTCCGCTGGTCGGCGCGCAGGCGAGGTTCATCGCGCCGGCGAAGTTCGGCGACCTCGCTGACATGGAATCGCGCATCGTCGAGATCCGGCGGTCGAGCTTCGACGTCGAGCACCGGATGTTCATCGGCGGCACGCTTGCGGTCGAAGGCCTGGAGAAGCGGGTCTGGGCGTCGCGTCATCCCGACGATCCGTTGCGGATGAAGGCGCGCGCGATCCCGGATGAGGTCGTGGCGAAATTCAAGGAGGTTTGATGAGAGTCGCACTCTCTCACGGCCTCATGCTGAGGAGCGCACCATAGCAGGCGCAGCCTGGGTGCACCTGGCTGCGTGTGCGCGTCTCGAAGCATGGGGCCGCCCCATCCTTCGAGACGCGGCCTTCGGCCGCTCCTCAGGATGAGGGCGGAGTAGGACCTTGCGCCCACTCTCGCCCTACCCCAATTTGAATGGGGTGCCGATTGTTGGTAATGGAACGCCACATGGCACGTCTCGTCGAATACGTCCTCAATGGCCGGCCGCGGGTCGATGCGGTGCCGGACAATCTGCTGTTGCTGGATTATTTGCGGGAGACGGTCGGCCTCACTGGAACAAAAACGGGATGCGACGGCGGCGAGTGCGGCGCATGTACTGTCCTGGTTGACGACAAGCCGCGGCTCTCCTGCCTGACGCTCGCAGTGAACGTGGCGGGCCGGCGCGTCGACACCGTGGAGTCGCTCGGTAGCGACGGGCGGCTTTCAGCGGTGCAGCGCGGTTTCCACGAAAAGCTCGGATCGCAATGCGGCTACTGCACGCCGGGCTTCATCATGGCCTCGGTTGGGCTGTTGCGGAGAAATCCGCAGCCCAGCGATGACGAGATCCGCGAAGCGCTCGGCTCCAACATCTGCCGCTGCACCGGCTACGTGAAGATCATCGAGGCGGTGAAGTACGCGGCGTCGCTGCAGCCGCAGGGCGTTGCGCCGTGAGTGAGATTTTGATGGTGCACACACATGGCGCCGCAGACTCCGTTCACCCTCCCCTGGAGGGGGAGGGTCGCGAGCGAAGCGAGCGGGGTGGGGTGAGATTTACCACATCTCGTTCACCCCACCCCGACCGCCTCGCGTCGCTGCGCTCCGCGTCGGCGTTCGACCCTCCCCCTCCAGGGGAGGGTGGCGCACGGAGAGGCCGTGCCACATGAACGAAGTCGTGCCCGCGCATAATATCGGCGACTACGTGCCGATGGTGGACGGCCCGGAAAAGGTATCGGGGCGCGCCAAGTATACTGCCGACCTTGCGGTCGAGCCCGGCACGCTGGCCGGGCGCATCTACCGCAGTCCCTATGCGCATGCCGAGATCATCGACGTCGACGTTTCGCAAGCGCTGAAGCTGCCCGGTGTGAAAGCGATCGTCACCGGCGCCGAATGCGACAAGACCTTCGGCGTGCTGCCGATCGCGCGCTCGGAGCATCCGCTCGCCCGCGACAAGGTGCGCTATCGCGGCGAGCCGGTCGCCGCTGTCGCCGCCGTCGACGACGCCACCGCCAAGGCGGCGCTGGCGCTGATCAAGATGACGGTGAAGGAGCTGCCGGCCTACTTCACCGCTGCCGAGGCGCTCGCGCCCGACGCTGTGCCGCTGCACGCCAAGAAGCCCGGCAATCTCGAACGCGACGTCTTTTTCGAGCTCGGCAATGTCGCGCAGGCTTTTGCCGACGCCGACCTCGTGCGCGAGGCGACCTACAACTGCGCCGAGGTCTGCCAGAACCAGATGGAGATGCACGCCGCGGTCGCAAGCTACGACGCCGGGCGCGACCGCATGACGGTACACGCCTCCACGCAGGTGCCCTACTACGTCCACCTGATGCTTTCGCAGATCCTTGCCATGGACATGTCGAAGATCCGCGTGGTGAAGCCGCATGTCGGCGGCGGCTTCGGCTGCCGCACCGAGACGCTCAATGTTGAGCTGATCGCGGCGCTCTTGGCGCGCAAGGCCAAGGGCAGCGTGCGGCTCGTGATCAATCGCGAGGAAACCTTCATCACCCATCGCGGGCGGCCGGAGACCGATATCAAGCTCAGGATCGGGCTCAAAAAGGACGGCAAGATTACCGGCGTCGAATGCGAATGCATCCAGCGCGGGGGTGCCCATTCCGGCTACGGCGTGGTGACGATCCTCTATTCCGGCTCGATGCTCTACGCCATCTACGATCTCAAGAACGTCAAGTATATCGGCAAGCGCGTGCTCACCAACACGCCGCCCTGCGGCGCGTTCCGCGGCCACGGCACGGTCGACGTGCGTTTCGCCTTCGAAAGCCTGCTCGATCAGATGGCCGGGGAGATGGGGCTCGATCCGGTGGCGGTGCGGCGCGCGAACTATCTGCCGGCGCCGGGCGCCAAGCCGACCTTCACCGACAACGACCTGATGGTGGCGAGCTACGGCCTGCCGGAATGCGTCGACTGGGTCGAGCGCGAGAGCGGCTGGCGGGCGCGCAAGGGCAAACTGCCGAAGGGCAAGGGCGTTAGTAAGGGCCTCGGCTTCGCCTGCTCGCACTACATCTCGGGCGCGTCGAAGCCGGTGAACTGGACCGGCGAGCCGCACGCTACCGTCAAGATCAAGCTCGATTTCGACGGCTCGGTGGTGGTGCTCTCGGGCGCCGCCGATATCGGCCAGGGCTCCTCCACCATCCTGGTGCAGACCGTCGCCGAGGTGCTCGGGCTCGACATGTCGCGCGTGCGCATCGTGACCGGCGACAGCGAGGTGGTGCCGAAAGACAACGGCTCCTATTCGTCGCGGGTGACCTTCATGGTCGGCAATGCCGCGATCGACGCCGCGCGCAACCTCAAGGGCGTGCTGGTCGCCGCCGCCGCCCGCAAGCTCGAGACGCGGCCGGAGGACATCGAGTGCCTGGGCGAACTTTACCGCGCCGGCGCGCAGGACAAGGGCCTCACCTTCAACGAGGTAGTGGTGGAGGCGCTCAAGGACACCGGCACCATCACCGTCACCGGCAACTACTCGACCATTCCGGAGTCGCACGGCGGCAAGAAGTATCGCGGCGCCGCCATCGGCGGCACTATGGGTTACAGCTATTCGGCGCAGGTGGTCGAAGTCAGCGTCGACGACGAGACCGGCGTGGTCACCGTCGACAAGGTCTGGGTCGCGCACGACTGCGGCAAGGCGCTCAACCGGCTCACGGTCGAGGGCCAGGTGCAGGGTTCGGTGTGGATGGGCATGGGCCAGGCCATGAGCGAGGAGACCGGCTATCACAACGGCCTGCTGGTCACCGGCAACATGCTCGACTACCGCGTGCCGACCATCCAGGATTCGCCGCCGATCGAAGTCGGCATTGTCGAGAGCAACGACCCGCACGGGCCGTTTGGCGCGAAAGAGGCCGGCGAAGGTTCGCTGGCGGCGTTCCTGCCGGCGCTCACCAACGCCATCGCCGATGCCGTCGGTGTCCGCTTCAACGACCTGCCGGTGACGCCCGACCGCGTGTTCGCAGCGATCGAGAAGCAGCGCCGCGCCTCTGGCAATAATAGTCGCGGCAACGGACGCGCCTGATGGATTGGGCACGCCGCGAAATGCCACCCTCTCCACACGCACGGCAATTGCCGTATTGGTTCCCTCCCCCCTTGCGGGGGAGGGACAGGGAGGGGGGTGACCGCAAACTCAGCATCTGCAGTAACCCCCCTCCCCACCCCTCCCCCGCAAGGGGGGAGGGAGCACACCGAATTCGCCGCTCGCGCGGTGTTCTCTCTCATGGCGGACACGCCTGATGGATGCGCTGCCGGATTTTTCGCTGGTCAAAGCGTCGAGCGTCGACGACGTGCTCAAGGCGCGCGCCGCGCATGGCGACAGCCGACTGGTCGGCGGCGGCACCGATCTCGTGGTCAACATCCGGCGCGGTATTGTCGCGCCGCCGGTGCTGATCGACGTCGCCAGAGTGGCTGAGCTGCGCGTCATCAAGGCGGACGCACAGTCGATCGAAGTCGGCGCATCGGTCACGCTGGCCGAACTGGCCGAACATCCCGACGTTCTGCGTCACTATCCGGTCGTGGCCGAGGCCGCCGGGTCCATCGCCGGCCCGACCCAGCGCAATATGGGCACAGTCGGTGGCAATCTCTGCCTCGACACCCGCTGTATCTTCTACAACCAGAGCGACTGGTGGCGCGGCGCGATCAATCATTGCCTCAAGACCACTGGCCAGATCTGCCACGTCGCGCCCAAGAGCCGCGGCGTGTGCTTCGCGACGTTCTCGGGCGATCTCGCGCCGGCATTCTTGACGCTCGGCGCCGAGGTGGACATCGCCGGGCCGGCGGGACGCCGCACCTTGCCACTGGCCAAGCTCTACATCGGCTTCGCCCGGCAGGATCAACCCGTCACCGAGACGCTCGGCGACGGCAAATATTTTCTCTCGCTTCGCCCCGGCGAGTTCGTCACTGCGGTGCGCGCCAGGAGCACGCCTGCCCTGCGCTCCGGTTATGACAAGATCCGCATCCGCCGCTCGATCGAGTATCCGGTCTGCGGCGTGGCAGCGGCGCTGCGCCGTGAAGGCGATGCGCTGACGGAGCTGCGCGTTGCCTTCACCGGCACCAATCCGCGGCCGGTATTGCTCGAAGGCGCCGACCGGTTCTGCGGCGGCGCGCTTGACGCCCGCGTGTTCAAGGGGCTCGACGATCTCGTGCGCGACCAGGTCATGGCGATGAAAACCACCTTCACGCCCGGCCACTACCGCCGCCGTGTCGCCGGCGTGCTGGCGCGGCGGCTGGTACAACGATTGTGGGGACCGGTGGCGTAAGCTACGCTCTCGCAGGGACAGGGAGCCGCCGCCGTGAGTGCAAGAACCGATAAGATGAAGGTCGGAATGTTCATCCGGCCGGCCACCATATCGCATCGTGGCGGCATCCCCAAGGCCACGCCGACGCCGGCGCCAACTTCGCCCGCATGATCGAGATCGCGCAGACCGCCGAGCGCGGACTGCTCGACATGGTCTTCTGCGCCGATACCCATTCGGTGTTCACGGCACACGAACAGGGTCTGCATCGGCTGCATTATGTCGCCTGGATCGAGCCGTTCACGATGCTCGCGGCGCTCGCGAGCTATACCAAGAATATCGGCCTCGTCTGCACCGCCTCGACCAGCTTCGAGCAGCCCTACACGGTGGCGCGCAAATTCGCCTCGCTTGATCTGGTGAGCGGGGGACGCTCCGGCTGGAACGTGGTGACCTCCGGCAACGCGACCGAGGCGCTCAATTTCAGCAACGAGCCGCACAAGCCGAAGGACGAACGCTACCGGCGCGGCAAGGAATTCGTCGAGATCGTGCAGGCGTTGTGGGATTCGTGGGACGACGACGCGTTCGTCCGCGACAAGGAGGCGTGCCTGTTCTTCGATCCGAACAAGATGCACACGCTCAATCACCACGGCGAATATTTCGACGTGCGCGGGCCGCTTAATGTGCCGCGTTCGCCGCAGGGTCAGCCAGTGCTGGTGCAGGCCGGCGCCTCCGACGACGGCCGCGAGCTCGCCGCGCAGACCGCTGAGGTCGTCTTCACCGCACATCCCGGGATCGAGCGCGCCAAGGCGTTCTACAGTGATCTCAAGGGCCGGATGGCGCGCTACGGCCGCAATCCCGATCACCTGAAGATCATGCCCGGCCTGTCGATCACCGTCGGCAGGAGCCACGCCGAAGCGGTCGAGAAGCAGGCGCAGCTGGACGAGCTGCTGCACCCCGATGTCGGCGTGTCGCTGCTGTCGACCCGCATGGGCCATGACCTGACCGGGTTTCCGCTCGATGCGCCGTTACCGGAGCTTCCGCCCAACAAGGTGATCGGCAGCCGCTCCGACGATGCGATCGCGATGGCGCGCAGCAAGAACATGACCATCCGCCAACTGTACCAGTGGTTCGCGCGCCAGCGCGGCCATGCCGGGTTCGTCGGTACGGTGACGGAAGTCGTCGATCAGATGGAGACGTGGTTCAAGGACGGCGCCTGCGACGGCTTCAACTTCCTGGCGCCAGTGTTCCCGATCGGGCTCAACGATTTTGTCGATCTGGTGGTGCCGGAACTGCAGCGCCGCGGGCTCTATCGCACGGCCTATGAAGGCCCGACCCTGCGCCATATCCTCGGCTTGCCGATACCGGAAAGCCGTTACGCGCGCAGTTCTGCTCTGCGGAACAAGGCGACGGCCACCGCGTGACTGCAGGCTGAAGCCTGCTCAGGGCGATTCGACAAGCGCCCCGGCTCTCTGCTTAAACACTGCCGGCAAGAACCAAGAGCGTGCCGGTGCAAGAACACACCCCGCAGGACCTTCACCAGATCGGACCGTCGGACCAGCTGAAGCTTGAGATCGAGCGTCGCGGAGACGGTCCTCCCCTGCTGCTCCTGCCCGGCGAAGAGGCTTTGGAGCTCGACGCACCGTTTCTCGACGAGCTCGCCAAATCCTACGAAGTCATCATCCCGTCGCCGCCGGGCTTTGGTCGTTCGACCCGGCCCGATTGGGTCACCGGACCCGACGACATCGCCTACATGGTGCTCGATATCGTCGACGAGCTCGCGCTGAAGAATATTCCCGTCATCGGCTGCTCGTTCGGCGGCTGGATCGCCGCCGAAATCGCGACCAAGGATGACGGATTCATCTCGAAGCTCGTGCTGGTCGACCCTTATGGGATCAAGACCGGCAAGCCGACCGAGCGCGAGATCCAGGACGTCTGGCTGCTCAGCCCGGACGAGGTCATGGCGCTGAAGTGGCATGACGTCGCCAAAGGCAAGCGCGACTTCAGGTCGATGTCGGAGGAGCGGCTGACCGTGGTCGCGCGCAACAACGAGACCTTCACGCGCTTCGGCTGGGAGCCCTACCTGCACAATCCCAAGCTCAAGCACCGGCTGCACCGCATCAAGGTGCCCACATTGCTGGTCTGGGGCGAGACCGACGGTATCGTCACGCCGCAATACGGCGAGGCCTACCGCAAGCTGATCCCGGATGCGCGGCTGGCGGTGATCCCGCAGGCGGGCCACCTGCCGCATATCGAGCAGCCGCAGGCGTTTCTCGCCGAGCTACGCAATTTTTTGACATAAGATCGGGGCGGAGAACGAGACTTCATGCGCGCGTGGCACTTCACGGAAATGCCCTATCCACATATTCCGCCGTTCGACACGCTGAAGAACACGCGCGTCACGATCCCGAGCCGCCTGTTCGATCCCAAGACCGGCGCCGATCTCTACAACCGTTATCTCGACGAGCACTGCATCGCCGACGAGCTCGGCCTCGACATCATGCTCAACGAGCACCATTCCTCGGCGAGCTGCATCGATTCCTGCGCGCCGCTGCCGGCGGCGATCCTCGCCCGCCAGACCAGGAACGCCCGCATCCTGATCCTCGGCAATCCGATCGCCAACCGCGGCGAGCCCGTGCGCATCGCCGAGGAGATGGCGATGATCGATTGTATTTCGCGCGGAAGGCTCGATGTCGGTTTCGTGCGCGGCGTGCCGACCGAGATCAATCCCGCCAACAGCAATCCGACCCTGACCAATGATCGGCTGTGGGAGGGCATCGACCTTGCGATGCGCGCGTGGACGACGCATGACGGGCCGTTCAACTATGAGGGCCGCTTCTGGCACAAGCGCGCGGTCAACATCTGGCCGCGTCCCTACCAGCAGCCGCATCCGCCGGTCTGGATCACCGGCTCGAGCGACCGCGAGAACGTGCGCAAGGTCGCGCAGCACGGTTTCACCTTCGCCACGTTCCTGCAGCCTTACGAGAACACGCGCAGCCTGTACGACGAATACCGCAAGCACTACGTCGACGCCGGCGTGCCGGGACAAGGCGGAACCGCGTTCCTGCCGCTGGTCTTCACCGCTGATTCCGACACGGAGGCGGAAAAGGGCGCGCAGGAACTGCTCTGGTACATCCGCTCCAACAAGACCGAGCCGCAGTTCAAGAACCCGCCGGGCTATGCCTCGATCGCGCTCAACGTCCAGGCGCTGCAAGGCAAGTTCGGCGGCCGCACCGAGGCCGTGCGCGCGCAGGGGCTCGACTACATGATGGAGCAAGGCATCCTGATCGCGGGCACGCCCGACAAGGTGGTGGCGCGCATCCGCCGCTTCTACGATCAGGTCGGCGGCTTCGATCACCTCTTGATGATGCAGCAGGCCGGCCACCTCGATCACAAGCGCACGGTCCGCAGCATGACCCTGTTCGCGAAGGAGGTGTATCCGCGGATCAGAGATTTGCCGCCGACGGTCGCGGCGAAGGCGACGGTGGAGCCGGTGCTGGCGAAATAATGCAAGGTGCCCGCAGAGGTGCTCGCCGGCTGAGGAACTGCCGGCCGATTAGATAAGAAGACAAGAGGAAGCGCTTCGAGGAGGACCCGCCGATGTTCGACAATCGCCTTGCGATGCCGCGTCGAAGCTTTGTCGGCGGCCTCGCCGCGTCTGCCGCCGTCGCGGCAACCGCGCCCTTCAACGGCGCGTCCGCGCAGACTTATCCCAGTCGCAGGATCAGCGTGGTGATCCCGACCGGCCAGGGCGGCGGCGCCGAGCGCATCGCGCGGCCGTTCGACGCGGCCTGGGGACCAATGCTGAAGACGCAATTCGAATATTCATTCTTCCCCGGCGCCTCGGGCCAGATCGGCTACGAGCTGTTCGTCAAGCGCCGGCAGCGCGACGGGCACAATTTCCTGTTCGGCAACATGGGCGCAGAACTGATCATGTATGTGATCCAGAAGCCCGACTACAATTTCCCGCGCGACTTCATCTATTTCTCGCAGGTCGAAATCGACGACAGCTGCATCTACGTCAATCGCAACTCGCCATTCAAGACGATCGAGGACGTGGTTGCGGCGGCGAAAAAGAGGATTCTCAACGTTGCGGTGAGCCGGATTCCGACGCAGACCTCCATCGCCGTGCTGGCGCTCGCCGACGCCACCAGCTCGCGCTACAACCTCATCCCCTACGGCGGCGGCAACCCGACCTATATCGCCGTCCTCAACGGCGAAGCCGACATCGGCGCCGGCCCGATGGTCGGCGTGATGACGCTGATCGACAAGTTCAAGATTCTCGGCGTCTTCAATCGCAAGCAGAACGTCTATGGCGCGCTGAGCGAGAACGCACCCACCGTCAATTCGGTGTTCGGGATCGACATCCCGGACCTTTTCACCTGCCGCGCCTGGGGCGTCCACACCGAATGGGCCGACAAGAATCCGGAGCAGTTCGCATTGCTGGAACGCACCGCGCGGGAGGCGCACGCCTCGCCGATCTTCCGCGAGGGCTACCGCAAGACCGGCGCGACCGACCTCAATCTGGTCTATGGCGACCGCAAGGCGTGCACCGAATACGCCCTGAGGACGCTCGAACTGGCGCGGCGTTATGAAAGCGTGCTGACCGCCAAGCGCGGCAAGGGCGGCTGAGCCGTGTTGCCGCACCGACGCTGCCGCGCTTTTGCAGTGCGACCCGCTATGGCAGGATGATTGCAGACACGCCGGCGCATATCCGGCCTGCCACCTCCGGCCGAGAAACTCCAAGGAGAGGTTGAGATGACCGCCAAACTATCCATGCCGCGCCGGGCATTTTGCGGCGGCCTTGCCGCCTCGGCCGGACTTCTGGCCACCTCGCCGTTCAGCGGCACGTTTGCGCAGACCTATCCGAGCCGCAGGTTCAGCGTCGTGATCCCGACCGGCCAGGGCGGCGGCGCGGAGCGGCTCGCCCGCGCGTTCGACGACTCCTGGGGCAAGATCCTCAAGACCCAGTTCGAATACAACTTCTTTCCCGGCGCATCCGGCCAGATCGGCTACGAGCTGTTCGTCAAGCGGCGGCCCAAGGATGGGCACAACCTCTTGTTCGGCAACATGGGTCCCGAGATGATCATGTATACGACCCAGAAGCCGGACTACAATTTCCCGCGCGACTTCATCTATTTCTCGATGGTCGACATCGACGACAGCATCGTCTTTGTCAGCCGGACCTCGCCGCTTAAATCCATCGAGCAGGTGGTCGACGCCGCCAAGAAGCGGCCGCTCAATGTCGCCGTCAGCCGGATTCCGCACCCCTGCTCGATTGGACTGCTGGCGCTCGGCGAAGCGACGAAGTCACGATACAATCTGGTCCCCTATGGTGGCGGCAACCCGACCTACATCGCCGTACTCAACGGCGAGGCCGAGGTCGGCGCGCTGCCGATGACCGGCGTCCTGACGCTGTCCGAGAAATTCAAGGTGCTCGGCGTCTTCAACCGCAGCAAGAACAATTTCGCCGACCTGAGCGAGAACGCGCCGCTGATCAACAAGGTGTTCGGCACCGACATCCCGGATCTTTATTCCGCGCGCGCCTGGGCGGTCCATACCGAATGGGCCGACAAGAATCCAAAACTGTTCGAATTGCTGGAGCGGACCTCGAAGGAGGCGCATGAGTCGCCGATCTTCAAGGCCGCCTACGAGAAGACCGGCGCCCCGTCGAACGCGCTGTTCTACGGCAACCGCGACGTCTGCACGAAATACGCGCTGGCGACGGTCGAGCTGGCGCGGCGTTACGACAGCGTACTTACGGCCAAGAAGGGACGTGGGTAGGGCACGAAGTGTAGGGTGGGCAAAGGCGCGTCTTCGCGCCGTGCCCACGCTTTCATGACATCGCGGAGAAAAATGATGGTGGGCACGCTTCGCTTTGCCCACCCTACATTTCGGACCTACCCCACCACCAGCGCGGCGTGCTGACTCTGGCCCTCGCTCAGTCCGCGCGCCTTCATCCAGTCATAGGCCCGGTTGAACAGCGCCGGATCGTAATAGTCCACGTGCTTGTAGCGCACGAAGGCGCGCAGCAACTCGCGCGGCTCGAGCGCGCCCTTGGCATGCGCGGTGACGTGGTGCGCGTATTTATAGAAGTCGGCGTTGATCAGATCGACCGCCTTGTTCTCGGCGTCGTAATAGGCCTTGCGCTGCTCGGGCGTGAGATCGGCCGCGATCACCTCGCCGCCGCGATAGAACGATGCCGCGATGACGTGCGCGCCTTCCTTGAGTCCGAGGCTGATGAACGGCTCCATCACGGTGACCGCGCGATAGGTGCCGTTCTTGAGTCCGGCCCAGCGCATCTGCGGCAGGCCGCCATGCGCGATATTGACATGCTCGGCGCCGACCGCGCTCTCCAGCATCTGCAAGGTACAGTAGTGCGATCCGGTGAGCTCCTGCACCACGACCGGCACGTCGGCGAGATCGCGCGGCACCTGCAGCGATTCGTCAAACGACAGGATCGCCTGCGCCGCCACCGCCGCGCGCAGCGCCGCGATGTTGCCGCCGCGGCTGCCGCGCTCCAGCCGGTCGATGCTCGCCCATTCACAGACGTTGTAGCTGTCGGCCGAGCCGCAATCGAACAGGTTCTCCTTGAGCCGGGCCATGATCGCGCCGCCGACCGCATCCTTCTCGCGGTCCGCGTGGCTGGCGGAGAATTTGACGTCGAGACCCGCGGCCTCGAACAGCCCCTCCTCGATGCCGACCATGACCGGCAGGTCGAAGACCTGGTTGTTGGGCGCGATCCGGATGACGGGCCTCAATTCGGTCATGGCATCCTCTTCCTTGGCATGCACGGCGTTGTGGGCCGCGCGTCTCAGGCTTGACCGCTTGATAGTACCCGCTGCGCTAGAACCGCTCAAGCAACCAGCCCCGGCCGAAAATCTTGTCCTCTACGCCGTGCGCGCGGAACGCGTGCCAGATGGTCGCGATATTGATCGGGATCACCGGCTTGCCGAGCTGCTGCTCCAGCGCCGGGAAGATGTCCTGGGTGGAGAGATTGGTTCCGGCCTGGACGATGGCGTCGACATTGTCGCCGTCGAGCTCCTTGAGCACTGCGTCGATCACCTCGCGCGGCGGGGTGTGCGCGATCGAGGTGGCGGTGTCGCATTTCAGCCCGACCACGTTGGCGACGGTGTAGCCGGATTCCTCCAGGAACCGGCGCACCTGCTCGTCCCCCACCGGCTGGTAGGGCGTCAGCGCCGCCACCGTCCGGGCGCCGAACGCGTCGAGCGCGGCCTTGAGCGCGGCGGCGCCGCTGGTCAGTCCCATCCCAGCGCCGATATCCTCGCGCAACCGCGCCTCGAACTCGACATTGCCCTCGAGCCCGCCCCAGAACGTCTCCGCCGACATGCCCATCATGATGTAGGTCGGCTCGCAGGTCATGATGTCGCGGATGGCGTCGGGGATGGTCTTGCGGATCGCCTCGATGAAGGCGAGGAACATGTTGTCGCTCGACAGATCCGGCTGCTCGACAAAGAAGCGCGCAAAATGCCAAGTGACGCCCGGCGGGATGATCCGCTGACAGTCGTATTCAACGCCGATATTGGTGGACGGTATGATGACGCCAATCCGGCCGCGCGATCCGATCCAGGGTTCCTGCGCCTTGGCCAGCCTGACCGACTGATCCATCATCGTCTCCTGCATTTCGGCTAAGCTTACTCCAGCCCGATGGCCCTGACATCTCAATCCTCCAAATCCGCCGCGCCAACGGATCGCGTCCTGATCGCCGGCGCCGGGCCGGTCGGCCTGACCGCCGCGCTCAACCTCGCCCGCCGCGGCATCCCGGTGACGGTGCTGGAGGCCGGACCTAAGATTTTCGACGATCCGCGCGCCGGCACCATCCACCCGCCGACGCTGGAGATGTTCGCCGACAGCGGCGTGACCGACGCCATGCTCGCGCGCGGCTACTTCGTGCGGAACTATCAGTACCGCGACCGCCGCGCCGGCCTAGTCGCCGATTTCGACCTCGGCGCGCTGGCGGACGATACGCCGTATCCGTATCGGCTGATGCTCGAGCAGCACAAGATTTGCTACATCCTGCTCGACCGGCTCAAGCAGCATCCCCACTGCGACGTATTGATGGAGCAACGCGTCGCGGGCGTCGCGCAGGACGGCGACGGCGTGACCGCCACGGTCGAAACGCCGAGCGGAACGAAGACGTTTCGCGGGCGCTGGATGATCGGCTGCGACGGCGGGCGCAGCCAGGTGCGCAAGTCCATGAACGTGGATTTCTCCGGCTTCACCTACGAAGAGCGGTTCCTGATCCTGAGCACCCGTTACGACTTCGCGCCGTTCGGCTATGCGCTCACCAACTACATCGCCGACCCGGACGAATGGTGCGCGCTGTTCAAGGTGCCCGGCCATGACGAGCGCGGCACCTGGCGCGTGGTCTTTCCGGTCGACGCACAAAGCCCGATCGAGGAGATTTTCGAGGAGGGCGCGGTGCAGCGGCGCATCCAGGGCTTCCACCGCAAGGACGGCGACTACGACGTCTTCCATCGCAACCTCTACGACGTGCATCAGCGCGTCGCCTCATGCTATCGTGACGGCAGGCTTCTCATTGCCGGCGACGCCGCGCATATCAACAATCCGCTGGGCGGTATGGGCATGAATTTCGGCTTTCACGACGCCTTCAATCTCACGGACAAGCTCGCGGCCATCATCCAGGACGGCGCGAGCGAAGACCTGCTCGACCTCTACGACCGCCAGCGCCGCACCGTCGCGCAGGAGTATCTCCAGCGCCAGACCATCGAGAACAAGCGCAATATCGAGCAGAAGGACCCGCGCGAGCGCGAGAAATTTTACGACGAGCTGCGCGCCATCGCCGCCGACCGCACCAAACTGCGCGCCTACCTTTTGCGCGTCGCGATGATCGAAGGCCTCCGCCGCGCCAATGCAATCGAATGAAGCGTCGAACATGTCAGGTAAGATCGAGCGACGAAGGCGGTCGGCCCCCTCTCCCATAGGGAGAGGGATGGGGTGAGGGGTTAGGGTCTATCGAGGATTCAGTAACCCCCTCACCCCACCCCTCTCCCCTGCGGGGAGAGGGAGCCCACCCTGCCGCAATCGCAAGCCGTGCCCCAAGCAGGAGTCAGGAATGAAGATTGCGATCCCCGACATGATTTCGAATTCGTACTTTCCGGCTGCAGCGGCGGTGGAGCTCGGCTTCTTCAAGGACGAAGGGCTCGATATGACGCTCGAGCTGATCTACCCGGTCAACCGGACGCTCGAGGTGCTGCGCGACGGCGGCATCGATTTCGTCGGCGGCTCTGCGCACTCGACGCCGTTCGCGTTTCCGGGCTGGAACGGTGGCAAGCTGCTCGCCGCGCTCGCCCAGAACACCTACTGGTTCCTGATCCTGCGCGCCGACCTCAAGGCGAAGAAGGGCGACATCAAGGCCATCAAGGGACTGAAGATCGGCGCGGCGCCGCTGGTCGATCTCGGCCTCAAGCGGCTCCTGGTCGAGTCCGGCATCGACGAGGCGCGCGACAACATCAAGATCGTGCCGGTGCCGATGGAATTTCTAGGCGAAGGCGCGATCAAGAATTTCGGCGTCGGCGCCGCCAAGGCGTTGCAGGCCGGCGCGATCGACGGCTTCTGGGCGAATGGCATGGGCGCGGAGGTCGCGGTGCGCGGCGGCTGGGGCACCATGGTGATCGACGCCCGCCGCGGCGACGGCCCGCCAAAATCGATCCACTACACCATGCCGGCGCTGATCACCTCCGAGGCGGTGATCGCGCGCGATCCGGACGCGGTCGCCGCTGCCGTGCGCGCGCTGGTGAAGACGCAGAAGGCGTTGAAGGCCGACGTGAGCCTTGCCACCAAGGTCGGGCGCAAGCTCTTTCCTGACTACGAGGCCTCGCTGATCGCCGACATCGTGCAGCGCGACCTGCCGTTCTATGACCCGTCGATCTCGCGCGAATTCGTCAACGGCATGACCGAATTCCAGCGTCACATGGGGCTGCATCGACCGCGCCGTGAGCTATGAGGACGTGGTGGCGACGCAGTTCAGCCGGAACTGGACGTCGTAAAGACCGGCGGCGTTTGCCCATTGCATGCGCATGCGGCAATCGGCCCCTTCCATGCCGCTTGCGCCCGTTGTGCAAGGGGCCGGCGAGCCTAGAATGCCGGTGCCGGCCGCAACCCAACTGGAAGAAACTCGACTCATGCAACTGTTTCGATCGCGTGCACGCGTCGCACTGGCCCTGTTCTTCCTCATCTTGCCGACATCGGTTTACGCGCAGAGCACCGATTGGCCGACCAAGACCGTGACGGTCGTGGTCCCGTTCGCGGCCGGCGGCAATACCGACGTCATGGCGCGGATGGCAAGCAGCCGGCTTGCCAATGAACTGAAACAAAGCTTCGTCGTGGAGAACCGCGTCGGCGCGGCCGGCGCGCTGGCCGCGGCCTATGTCGCGCAGGCGGCGCCCGACGGCTACACGCTGCTGTTCGGCGCCGCGCCGCAGATCGCGGTGGTGCCGCGCATCCAGAAGGTCAACTACGACCCGCACAAGGACCTCGTGCCGGTCAGCGTGTTCGGCACCGGGCCGTTCATCCTCGCGATCAACGCCGCGCATTCCTGCGAAGACCATGCAGGAGTTCGTCGCCTATGGGAAAGGCGCGCAAGCTCAATTACGGCTCCGGCGGCACCGGCTCGATCGGGCACCTGTCCGGCGCGCTGTTCGTCGCGCGCGCCGGCCTCGATTCCGTGCACGTCCCGTTCAAGGGCGGCGGCCCCGCGATGACGTCGCTGGTGGGCGGGCAGATCGACATGTATTTCGGCAATGCGTCGGAAATCATCCCGCATGCGGAGAGCGGCAAGGTCCGGATCCTCGGCGTCGCCACCGACAAGCGCATGCAGCAGCTCCCGGACGTGCCGACGATCAGCGAGCTCTTTCCGAACTTCTCGCTCAATTCCTGGAACGGCTTTCTGGCGCCGGCGAAGACGCCGCCGGCGATCGTCGACAAGCTCGCGCAGCAGGTGATCGCCGCCGCGCGCGATCCGGCGGTCGTCGCGCAGCTGACCAAGCTCGGCATCGAGGCGAACGGCACCACGCCGCAGGAGTTCGTCGCGCAGATCGCGCGCGAGCAGCCGCAGTTCGACGCGGCCATCAAGGCCGCCAATATGACGCCGTAGTGGGAGGCCATCAGGCTTTGACGGGCGCGGCCGCCGACAACCAGCCTTCGACATCGAGCGCATCGGCCAGAGCGTCGGTGGCAACGCGGATGTCGGACGGCCTTGCCGCTTTCGGAGGCTGCGACCACCAGCAAGCCGGCGTTCAGCCAATGCGGCTGCTTGGTCGTGCCCGGCGGCAGATCATAGACCATCGCGGAGCGAACGTCCGCCAGCGTGACCATCTTCCGCAGCGGGCCGCTCTTCGGCGCGATCTCGTACGACAGCGGCTTTTCCCAGAATACCGGCGCGACTTGCATGATGGCCCCGTCGCTTCCGACCGTTGGATTGCGTTTTGTTGCAGGCTTAATGGACGACCCGCTACCGCCTTTGTATGGTCATTCGGTGGCAATCAACAGGTCGATAGGTCATAAGGCGCCGGCATGATCGTCCGCAATCAATCGGATGGCTCGGTCGTGATGATCACGCAGAACGACCATGCCAAACTTGCGGGCTTGTTCGCCGCGCATTGGGGCAACCAGCAGTTCGAGCGCCCACGGCCCTACGTTTCGATGATGCGCGCCGCGCAGTACCACGACGGCGGATGGTTGCGCTACGAGACGAACCCGAACTCTCGATCCCACCACCGGCAAGAGCCCGAGCTTTCAGCAGGTCCCCAACGACGCGCCGCAGCTGGCCGCCTATCAGTGGGCGATCGACATGCTCACCGACGTCGACAGCTACACCGGCCTGATGGTCAGCAAGCATCGGACCGGGCTTTGGCAATCGCGCTACGGAGCGATCACGCAACCGCCGCCGGGGCCGCCGCGCAAGCTCACGAGCGAGATCGAGGATTTCATCGCGCGCAACGAGGCGCGCCAGCATGTCATCACCGCCGGTCTCGACCGCCACGAGGTCGCGGTGAATTACAATCTGCTGCAGGTCTGGGACCTGCTCTCGCTCTACATCTGCAGTCACGAGCAGCACAAGGACCACGTCATCGAGCCGGTTCCGACCGCATATTCCACCAGCGGCGGCGTGTCGTTGAAGCTGACACCCACCTGCCCCGCAACCATCGCCGTTGCTCCGTTTCCCTTCGACCACGCGCCGCTGGAGGCCGCGGTCGTTTATCGGGCGCTGCCGCAATCGGCGCTGCACGATGCCGATACCTTCAAGGCTGCCTATTTCGGCGCGCGTCCGCAGGTGGCGACCTTCACCTTCGTCGCAACTCACTGATCCCTGCTGCTTTGCACCAGCCCTTATTACCGGAAATCATTTCAAAGCGGACACTCGCGCATCACCCGCTCAAGACTTTCCTCATCCAGGGGTTCCAATTCTTCGGAACGCGCGGTGATGCAATTGCGATCAAGGTCACGTTTGGCAGTCGAACCGGACGGTCGGCCGGGCGGACAGTCCGGACTCCCCACACGTTATCTTGTCTCGCGCGGCCATGGTGTTCAAAGGCGCCATAGCGGCTCGGGTTCGATTTCGGCGGCGAGATCGAGCACATGCTGGGCGCTGACGCCGTGACGGCGCGCGACCTGTTGCGCAGCCGCCAGCCTTTCACCGCAGGTCAACGAAAGCTCATGGAAGAGTTGAGCAATCTTGTACCGTTCAACGTCCAGGAACGCATAGTCGGATCGCTTGCGAGCCATGGCTTCCACTCACGATAAGCAGCAATTGGAGAAAACGGACGGTGCTGCGCCAGGAGGCGCCCGGCCTGTCCATCCGAGTCGGACACATCCTCCTCGCCGTGGACGCCGTGCGCCACGGTCGCGTTTCAGCAAGCCCAGAACGCTTGTGCGCTGCGAAAGTTCACCGCCCCGAACTTCGTTTTTTCGGAACCCGCTTGCCCTTCTTGCGGGCCTTGGACAGGGCGATGGCAATCGCCTGTTTGCGGCTCTTGACCTTGCCACCACGGCCGCTCTTGGCGGTGCCGCGCTTGTAACGGTGCATCTCCCGCTCGACTTCGGTGCCCGCGCCACGGGAGTACTTCCTTCGTCCACGCCTCTTTGCCATTTCATCCTCCTGGTCAGGAAGGCGCGGCGTCGGCTTGCGTTCTGGGGTCATGCGGCTGCCTCGAAGACATCCAGTCAAGATCACTGCCCGAACGCGGCGATGGCGTATCCGGGCGCTGGATGACGATGATCAGGATTATGAGGTCATCGTGCTGTGCGGGGCCGCAACTGACAATCAGGAAACACCTGCCAAATAGCCGCTTCGACGCCCCACTCCTCAATCGCAGGGACTGCGGAATGGTTCCGCGGTCCCGGCCGACGCCCGCTTTGGCGCTCGCCTGGTGCTCCCGGAACCGGCCGCTTGCGCTCCGGTTATACAGCCATGGCGTTCCAATTCCAATTCACACCCGAGCTGCACCTGCGCGATGGGCGCGTCATCCGTCATCTCGATGACGCCGTTGGTTTTGCGCGCGAGCAGGAACTGCGGCCGGGTGTCGACCAGCGCGATGAGGTCTTGCACGCGCTCGAGCGCGCCCAGACGCGCGAGGAGGCACACGCCGCCGCTCACCAGTTCCTCCGCTGGCTGGAGCAACTGCAAGTCGTGAAATAGCGCCACAAACGCTCAGCCGACGCGGGCTCATTCGCGAACTGAACCGAATCTTGGTCCGGGAGTTGTCTTCTTGGAGATGAATGAGCCATGGCAACGACCCGAAACCGCGTGCCCCGCAACACCGTGAGCGATGTCAATCGCAGCGTCCAGCAATCCATCGAGCACAGCATCCGCTACCACCAGAAGCACAAGAACCAGATTCCGCAGCGCCTGCAGGAACTGGACGAGGAGTGGGATATCGAACGCGCCATCGAAGCCAACGCCGCGGCGGCTAGCCTTTTCGGATTGACATGTGGACTGCTGGGCCGAAGCCGGTGGTTCCTGCTGCCGGCGGCCGCGAGCGGCTTTCTGCTCCAGCACGCGGTGCAGGGATGGTGCCCGCCCATCCCCGTCCTGCGCCGCCTGGGATTTCGCACATCGTTTGAAATCGACCAGGAGCGCCAGGCCCTGAAGCTGCTGCGGGGCGACTACAAGAGCGCCGCTGCCGGGGACGCCGAGGCGGAAGACGTCCTGGAAGCGGTTCAGGCCTAGGTCTGCCGCTGCATCTTCAGCGCGGCGTCACGCTGCGGCGGGCGCCGGATCGCGCAGCGCGCCCGCACGTTTGACTAGGCCACCTTGTCCCCGTAGGGCGCTTGAACCTCGATGACTCTTCCCTGCGCATTCCATACAGCCCGATGGAAGCCCTGTCGGTCGGCACCATTCCGACCGGCCCGGAATGGCAATACGAACCGAAATGGGACGGCTTTCGCTGCCTGGCCTTTCGCGACGGCGGGTCGGTCGAGCTTCAGTCCAAGGCGGGTCGTCCGCTCACCCGATACTTTCCGGAGTTGGTCGAAGCTCTGCGTCGGCTGAAGGCCGAGCGTTTCGTGCTTGACGGCGAGATCGTCGTTCCGTCGAACAGCGACTTTTCGTTCGATGCCTTGCTGCAACGAATTCATCCGGCCGCAAGCCGCATCCAGAAGCTCGCCGTCGAGACGCCCGCACTCCTGATCGTGTTCGACCTGCTGGTGAATGCCCGCGGCGAACTCATAACCGAGCGCCCTCTGCAGGATCGTCGCAACGAGCTCGAGGATCTCATGCGCAAGAACGCGCGCGGCATCGATCAGCTGCGCCTGTCGCCGGCGACGCCAAGCCTCGCTGTCGCCAAAGGCTGGCTGAAGCGCACCGGCAACGCGCTCGATGGCGTCATCGCCAAGCAGCGCGATCTTCCGTATCACTCCGGCGACCGTACCGGCATGCAGAAGATCAAGAACTACCGCAGCGCGGACTGCGTGGTCGGAGGTTTCCGCTACAACGAGGGCAAGCGCGTCGTCGGCTCCTTGCTGCTCGGACTTCATGATGCGGTGGGTTTGCTGCATCACGTCGGCTTCACGTCGACCATCGCGCAAAAGGACAAGCCGGCGCTCACCAAGAAGCTCTTGAAATATGTTGCACCGCCTGGATTCACCGGCAACGCGCCAGGCGGCCCGAGTCGCTGGTCGACCAACCGGTCTGCACAGTGGCATCCGCTCAAGCCGAAGTTCGTGGTCGAGGTCTGCTACGATCATTTCAGCGGCGAGCGCTTCCGGCATGGCACCCGGCTGCTGCGCTGGCGGCCGGACAAAGCGCCGCGGCAATGCACACTGGACCCGTTGCTGCAGAAGAAGGCGAACCTGATGACCCTGCTGGATCGCGCGGCGTAGGACTGGTACACGGGCCAAGCTCGGCGGCTCGACCGACTATTCGGCCACCGCTGGCGCTGACGTGGACCGGTGGGAGCCAATCGCTTGCCAAACCTTTATCCTGCAGCCGAGCCGCGGTCACTGCTGGATGTCATCCGCGACACATTCCGTTCCCGGGCAGCCAAGCCGAGATCCGTCCCGCTGTCATACGCGCAAAATCTCGAGGACTATCATCTCTCGCTCGCTTTTGCGGACCAGCAAACCGGCACGTACATCGATATCGGCGGAGGTCACCCGGTCGCGGGCAGCGTGTCGTTCTGGTTCTACGAGCGGGGCTGGGCCGGAATCGTGGTCGAGCCGCAAGAGCCACTCGCGCTGCTGCACCGGCGCTTGCGGCCGCGCGATACGATCGTCCGTTGCCTGGTCGGTGGCCAAAGCGGACACGCCAATCTCTTTGTTGTCGACAAGCTGCACGCACTGTCGACGACGGTCGAAGCCTATGCCGACAACGCGAAAAATTTCGGCGTAGGAATTGAGCCGGTAAAAGTGCCGATGATGACGCTTGCCGAACTTTGCGCGTCGCAGGGCATCGAAACGGTCGATTTCCTGAAGATCGACGTCGAGGGTGCCGAAACCGAGGTCATTGCCGGCGGTGATTGGCGGCGTCATCGACCAAAGGTCGTGGTTGTCGAGGCCATCAAACCCATTTCAGGCGAACCGGCCTGGGAGGCGTGGGAAGGAATGCTGCTGGCGCAGGGATACTGCTTCGCGCTGTTCGACACGCTGAACCGGTTCTATGTCGCGGAAGAACATCCCGACGTCCTGGCGCGATTGCCCTCCGAACGCGCGTCCTGGGATTGCGTTCAACACATGTACGAAATCGGGCGCGCGGGCGATAACCCCGAGCATCCGGATCATCGGCTTGCAATCGAACTGGTCCACGGCTTTCTGGCACGGCTGCCGCACCTCGCACCCGAACTGCTGGCTTCATTCGTGGATCGCGAGAGCAAACTTTCGAAAGACGATATTCAGACACTGCAAGACATGCTCGCGGAGGAATCGGTTCGCATGCGTCTCGGGCGCATTGCCTGCGGCTACGATGGCGGACAGATCGTCGACACAACGCCCGAAGACAGCGGTCGCTAGAACCCCGACCCCGCGCGCCAGTGCTGCTGTTCGAGCCCGGGTTTCCAGGCTCCCCCAGGGGGTGTCTTGGTACCACCCTACAGGGAACGACCTCCTGAGCCGGGCGTTGGCCGGGTAGCAGCACCTGATTGGGGGGCGATCGGAGGACACCCCGTGACCTATGACCCTAATGACGAAAGGCGTATCGATGCTCTTCGCAGACGCGACGACGACGGCGTGAGTGGAGCGTTGATGGGCGGCATCGCGATCGCGCTGCTGTTGCTTTTTGGCGTCGCGATCTTTGTCCTGAATTCCGGGAACCGGGACATTGCGGCTACTGACGTTCCGCGCATTGAGCGGACGACCCCGGCGCCGTCAACCACCGGCCAGGGCGGCACTCGGATCATGCCGGGGCGCGACCAGAACACTTCGAATCCGACACCGCCGGTAAATCCAGGCACAGCGAAGTAAACGATATCTCGCTACGGCCCGCCTTTGGAAAGAGCCTCCCCTTGCGAGGCTCTTTCTCTATCTTGCTATGTCCAGCTTTGATCCGAGCGGTCAACGACGGCCACCCGCTCAGCAAGTCTCAATTCCCGCCTGGACGTGACTATCCAGTGCACGTCCGGTTCGCCGGCAGCTGGGAAATGCCGGCTTATTGTTGCAGGTTGCTGGTCTTGGCCTTCGGTGGCGGGGCCTTCTGCGGCGCCTTCTTTCGCGCCGGCCGACGGCAACCATCGCTCCGATAATTCCACGTGGGGATGTGGTGGCGTTTGCCTGGCGTGCAATGAACGACTTCGACACCGCCAAGTGCTTCGAGCGCCGGGGTCATGCCACCGGGTGCAACCGGGGAGGCATGGGCGGACGCGAGAACAAGTGATCCTGCAGTGATCGTGACTGCGACGAGGAGGCTGCGCATGGGGGGATTACCTTTCCTCTGGGTTGCTCGCGATCAGCATGACGCGCCAAGTGAACTTTTGTTCCATCCAGCCGGTATTTTTCGCGGTGGACAAATCCCTGCCTAACCCTGGAAACCGTTGGGAGTGGTCGGAGTGGTCGCTTCCCCCTCCTCGAGCCACCGGACGGAACACCATTCGCCGCAACGCATTGAGATGTCATGGACGCTCGTGGTCACTGTGGAGCTCTCGCACGATTCCCATACCGGCTCTGTGCGGCTCTGTTGCTCGCCGTTAGCTCGTTCACATGCCAAACAACCGGCGCCTGGTCGCTCGACCTGCAAGCAGTTAACGCGGCGGAGCTGTCAAAGCGACCCGCTCAGAAAGACTCCAAGGGTTTTGATCCGGTCATTCTCAAGACGCAGGTCCTGCTCGACCGAGCGGGTTTCTCGCCGGGCGAGATCGACGGGCGAACCGGCGAAAACATGACGAAAGCGATGACGGCCTTTGCTACCGCGCGGGGGTTGAAGGCTGCTCGTCAACTCACGCCCGATCTGTGGTCGGAGCTGACCGCCACCTCCGACGATCCAGTATTGATCGAATATACCGTCGCTGGCGAGGACGTGAAGGGACCGTTCCTTGATAAGGTGCCTTCGAAAATGGAGGACATGCGAGGACTTGATCGGGTTGCTTATGGGAGCGCCGCCGAGGCTATCGCCGAGAAATTCCATATGAGCGAGCGCCTGCTGAAGCTGCTCAATCCAGACAAGTCATTTGAGGCCGGGCAAACCATCGTGGTTGCGAACGTCAACAATGACGTGGGCGCCACAAAAGTGGTGAAGGTCGAAGTCGACAAATCCCAGCGTGTCGTCCGAGCATTCAACAAGAATGGCGATCTCGTTGTGGTGTTTCCGGCGTCGGTTGGAAGCACGGAAAAACCTGCACCGACTGGCACGTTCAGAGTGACCGCGGTAACGCCCAATCCCACCTACCGGTACAATCCCGCCTATGGTTTCAAAGGCGTCAAAGCGACCAAGCCGTTCATTATCAACCCCGGCCCGAATAACCCGGTGGGATCAGTATGGATCGCGCTTTCAGCACCAAGCTATGGGATTCACGGTACGCCAAATCCTTCCCAAGTGAGCAAGACTGAATCTAATGGGTGCATCAGACTGACGAATTGGGACGCGAAAAGGCTCGCGGCCATGGTCGGGAAAGGCACCACGGTCGATTTCGTCGGCAGCGAGAGGAGACAACAGCCTGCTGCGACTGCGCGAGCGGAGCGAACCGCTCGCGACCGCCGTTGAGGTTGCGAGCGCGCGCAAGGAACCCACCAGCGCTCCCGTATGTTATCTGAGCGACTTCTGTTTGGGAGACGGTTGCCGGTCGCAACTGGAAACCCCAGGAGGGCTTGGTCTCGTTAGCGCGAGCTTCTCCTGTTGCGCGAGGGAGGTGACGATGAAAAGTATGCTCATGGCGATCGCGATGCTGTCATTGAGTTGGACCCATGCTTCTGGGCAGACGGTCGGACAGACGGTTCAAACCGACAGCCCCGCGGCATCGCAGGCGGACCCCGACCGCGCGAACAGCGGCTCCGATGAGCAAGCAACTGTTGGTCGACGTGCTCCCGGCGGTGACAACTCACCAACCAGCGACAATCGTCCCGTGCGGGACGAAACGGTAGGGTTGGGCAGCGCCGTTGATCGAGCGCCCAGGGATATCCGCGAGCCTTTCGACGAGTAGGCGACCCCAAGATGCTTTCCGCTCGTCCCCGATAGCGGCTTCCTTATCAGGGGCATCGGCAACCCCTTGCTGCATTCCGGACAGCCATCCCATAATCCTGCGGAATTGATCATAAATCCGCTCGCCCCTTTTTAGCGTTTGGTGGCTTGATGTAGCCTATCGGGGAACTGCGGATGCCACGGGCTGGCGACCTTCATAAACACATCACTTAGCTCTATTCAGCCGTGGTCATGCATCCCGAATTCTCTCTCCCTTTTTTCGGAGGAGAACACGCGTGAAGCTCGCAATGACGGTGCCCGATCATTGCGCGGGGCAATTAATTTAGCAAAGCCGAACGACAATTTGGAGCACGACCATGGCAAAATCTGCAATTCCGAATCACATCCAGCGCCGAGCACCACGCGGTGCGAAGAAATTCTATCGGTCGGCGACGACGGTGAGGAGGTTTCTTAACTCGCTTCCAGGGCTAGAACTATCGCAGGGCGAACGCGCGCGCATCGTGCAGCAAGCGATCATGCTGCTCGAAAGCTTTCACGTTAATCTCCCGCTCAAAACGTCTATGTACGCAGTGGACCCGGTGCGGCGGCTTCGCCTGCTTCAATTGAGACTCGATAATCTCGATGACGATCATCGTTTCCATAGAGAGATGACGCAGATTTTCAATTCGCTGAACGATATTCACACACATTATCTGCTACCGGTTCCTTTCAACGACCATACCGCCTGGCTTCCCTTTGCGGTTGAATTCTGTCTTGAAGACGATGAGTCCATATATATCGCCACCAAGGTTCGAGAGGAGTTCTTTACCGCCGAGCCCAGGTTTCGCCAGGGAGTGGAGATCGTGACCTGGAATGGAATGCCAATCGAAAGGGCAGTGGAGCTTTTCGGCGCCCAAAGCCCATCCGGCGCCGGCAATAGCGCGGCCCGCCACGCGCATGCGCTATTCATGTTCACGCAACGTCCGCTCCTTTTCCTGCCGCCGCCCGACGAGGAGTGGGTCGTCGTCGGGTATCGCACGGGGCGCCGCGCCGGGGTGCGCGAGGTCAAGGTCCCGTGGCTCGTTTCCCACGTCGACGACGTCCTAGAGGCTCGACCCGGAGGCAAGCTTCTAACTGGCCGTATTCGAGAGCATCGCAGGCAGCTGTTTGCAGAGGAAAAGGCAAAGGACACGGATTGGGTTACGGCAGAGGACATCCCGACGACCTCCGGCAAGTTTGGCTACTTGCGCATTTTTACATTCGATGTGGGGGACTCCGTCGACGAGTTCATCGATGAAGTCATAACAAAGGTCGACACGCTTACCCGCAAAGGCCTGATTATTGACGTTCGTGGCAACGAAGGAGGAAGGACGCGGGCTGCCGAGCTGCTGCTGCAGCTGTTTTCGCCGGATTATCCGCAAAAAAAGCGCATCGAGCCGCAGCGATGCTGCCTGCTCAATACGCCTCACACTCTTCGATTATGCGAGCTGCAGCGCTCCAATGAGCGCTTGGGACCCGAAGGGCTGCGTCCTTGGATTGAATCTGTTGACCGCGCCGTGCAGACCGGGGCGAAATTCTCAGCCAATTTTCCAATCACCGACCCGGATAAATGCAACGACCCGGATCTCATCACGAAAGGACGGCTCTATCCCGGGCCGGTCATGGTCATAACAGATGGACTCTCGGCCAGCGCCGCCGAAATTTTTGCGGCCGGCTTCCAGGATCATGGCGGATTCGTCCTGGGTGTCGGACCGGTCATGGACCAGAAGCAGGCGACAACCGCTGGCGCTGGAGCGAACGTGCGCAGGCACTCTGAGCTCCGCGAGTTTTTCAAAAATGCCAGGTCGAAATCTCCGTTCAGACGATTGCCCCACAAGGCCGATTTTGACATTCCGTTTCGACGTTTCCAACGGGTGCACGACAGTGCCGGCATGGAGATAGAAGACTTCGGTGTCATTCCAGATGAAACGCACGTTATGACCCGCGTAGACATTACGAGGGGGAACAAAGATCTGAAAAATCGTGCCGGAAAGCTTTTGTTGGAGATCGCCGCCGACAACTCGCGAACGAATTGATCAAACGCGGCAAAACGATCGAAGCAGCGTCGTCCCAAATAGGCTGCGCGGGCTCAGCGATGCAAATATGGAGATGCCATCCAGCGGCGCCCGCAAGTATCTAGTCGTCGCCCCGGGACAGGTTCATCGCGGGCGCCTTGCACAGCGCCTCGGTCCGCTGGAGCACCGCCGACGTGTCCGTACAGGGCCCGGTGATGAGATCGACGGACAAGCCCATTTTCCGTAGCTGCTGCGTTGCACCGAACGCGCCGACGGCATCCGGAGCCGCGAGGATAACCTTCGCACGGGAACGCCTGCGTTTGAAACGCTTCAGAAAGGTCGGAATATTCGCGGCGAGCATGTCACCGCCGCATTCGATCAGGACCGCGTCGGCAGGGGCCGACAGGCAAGTGTCGAGCGCGCGGTCAAACACCCCGACCATATCCTTTCGATTGGACGGATAGGTCGTCGGCAGCCCGAAATCGACGCAATCGAAAACCTGTGCTGCCCCATAATCCTGATAGGTCGCAATTTCGGCGATCGCGGAGGTGCCGGTCGCCTTCAACACAACGACGTTCCGATACCCGTGCTTTCTCAGCGCCTGCAGCATCGTCGTTCCGGCAGTCGTCTTGCCGACCTCGGCGGAGGTTCCAACGATGAGCAAAACTATCGCCCCGTGATCGGCCAAACGTCGGGCGGCCGGAATGGCGAATGTCCGCATCGTCATGATGCGGCCGTCCTCGCCGGTAACCGCGCCCAAATATTTTGCTTGTGCGAGAAAGCTGTCCGCGCGCGGGGTGCCGCTGATCAGCTCGCCGATGGCGCCGCATTCGGCGAGCACCCAATAGGTCTTGCCTGGAACGAGTCCGCGTTTGGGAACGCCGCCGACAAGAATGCGGTTCGACTCCCGATTTCCAGGCGTTCCGAGAAAGATGTCGCCCGGCACGAGCTGCATCGCTCGACCGGTGACGGCCTCGACCGTGACGGCTGCTGAATCACGCACTAGCTTGAAGGCGCAGACGTAGCCTTCCAAACCGGCAACCTCGACGTATCTAAGCTTTCCGCTGAATTCCACTCGCCGCAGCGCCGACGTGCATTTGACTTTAGCCGGGAGCGCTCGGCCAATAGCGCCACTCTCGCCACGGACCTTCATCAGGCTGGCTGCATTAACGCCCGCGCCGCCGCGTGCTCTTCTTCTTCTTCTTCGTCTTCGTCTTTTTTAGTCTGTCGAACTGCGCTGCCTTCTTCTTGAATATCTTAATTCTCTCCAAGGCAGTCTCTAGTTTCGTCAATTGCTTGAGCAGCGAGCTCCTAGCCTCACGTACGGCCTTTGACATGAATCCCTCCAGCTACGGAGCCACACCAATTGCAGGTTGTTAATATCGACAAAACACCACGCTGGGCAAGGGGTGATAATGAATTGGTGGACCCGGTCGCCGATCGGCTCATCGCCTCGAAGCTTGAAAGAGGCATATAGTCGATCCGTCAAATCACCCCGCTGACGGCCTGCTACCTTGTGAGGCCACGGGTTTTTCAATAGGAATCCACGTTCAACTCGAAGGGCTTATCGGCCGTCATAAAGGCAGGTCCCATGATATGCCCGCGTTGCGGCGCGACGGTCGCGAACAACAAAAAATTCTGTGGCGACTGTGGAACGCCGCTGCCTTGGCGGTGCACGGCATGCGGCGGCAATAATCCGGCTGACAAGCGGTTCTGCGGCGACTGTGGCGCCGCGCGTGGCGGTACCTCCGACCCCCTGCCGGCCGCTGCAGCCAGCCCATCGCCGGAACGCCGGCTGGTGAGCGCCATGTTCGTCGACCTCGTGGGCTCGACCGAAATTGGTAGGCAGCTTGATCCCAAAGACTTCAGAGAAACGACAGGCGCCGTTCACGGCTTGGTTGCGACCCTGGTGGCCCGCTTCAATGGCTCTGTCGCTTCCTACAAGGGTGACGGCGTTCTGGTCTATTTCGGTTATCCGCAGGCGAATGAAACCGACGCGGAGCAGGCGATCCGTGCCGGCTTGACGATCGTTGAGGCCGTCGCACGCCTCGACACCTTGGCCGGACCGCCAGGGACGCTCGGCGTGAGCGTCGGCGTCAATAGCGGCGTCGTGGTCGCGGGAGATGTCGTCGGTTCTGGATCTTCGCTCGAAGCAGCGGCTGTGGGCGACACGCCGAATCTCGCAGCTCGGCTACAAGCGGCCGCAAAAGCAGGGGCGGTCGTGATTTCCGAGGCCACGCGGCTGCTGGTCGGTGGCTTGTTCGATTATCGCGAGCTGACTTCGACGAAGCTCACAGGGCAGCGTGCATGGATCGTGCTGGGAGAAAGCCTGATCGATAGCCGCTATGAGGCGCTGCGCCAGGGCCAGTCACCTCTCGTAGGGCGAAGGGAGGAACTTGAGTTGCTGGTTCGTCGCTGGGAGCACGTCAAGACCGGCGAGAGCCGTGTCGTGCTCGTGACAGGTGAGCCCGGCATCGGAAAGTCTCGCTTGGTCGCAGCGCTGGAACATTATCTTGCAGCCGAGTCACACGGCCGCCTTCGTTTCTTCTGTTCGCCCCATCACGTCGACACCCCGTTGCATCCACTCATCCAGCACATCGAGCGAGAGGCCAAGTTTCAGCGCGGGGACTCGGATACGACGAAATGGGACAAGCTTTCGAGCTTGCTCCCGCCCGATGCTTCCTTAGAGGACAAGGTCCTTCTGGCGGACCTGCTTTCGATTCCAGGCTCCGACCCTAACCTGCTCAACAATGTGTCGCCGCAGCGCCGGAAGACGCTGACCTTCGCCGTCATCATCCGCCAGATGGCACGCTTCGCCCAACAGAAGCCGACGCTTGTGATATTGGAGGATATTCAGTGGGCGGATCCGACCTCGATTGATCTGCTCGATGAATTGGTAAGAACCGTCCGGCAATTGCCGATCCTCTTCATCATGACGGCACGTCCGGAAATTCGTCCCGCCTGGGTTGGTCGTCCGCACGTCACGGTTCAGCTGTTAAGCGGGTTAGACCGCCAGACATCTGTCGCGCTCATCAAGCACGTTGCCGGCGAGCGGGAACTCTCTGCTGAAATCGTCGATCGTATCTTTACCCGAGCCGACGGCTTACCGCTTTTCATGGAGGAGCTGACCAAAACGGTTCTTAACACCGCGCAAACGCGAGACGACGGCGACGACGCATCGCCGATGAAGACGATCTCGGTCGACATGGTTCCGACATCGCTGCATTCCTCGCTCATGGCGCGGCTCGATCGACTTTCTACCGGCAAAGAGATCGCCCAGGTTGGAGCGGTGATTGGTCGAGAATTTTCATTTGAAGCCATACAGGGTCTGTCGCCGCTACCAACGAAGCAATTGGAGCAAACGCTCCTGGCGCTTGTGAAAGCGGAAATCATTGCCGCGCACGGTGAACCGCCCTTCGCCACCTATAGCTTCAGGCACGCGCTGGTGCAGGATGCCGCCTATGCTTCACTGCTACGGGACCGGCGCCGGGCGATCCACCTGCAGGTGGCTAAGCAGTTGGAGAAAAATGCGATCGGCGAGCCGACAGACCCTCAGTCAATCGCGCGGCATTTTGCGGAAGCCGGCGTCCCCGACAAGTCGATCTACTACTATCAGAAGGCCGCGGAACGGGTGACCGGCCGCTTTGCCCTAGCTGAGATCGTGAACCTGCTTCGCAATGCACTGCGACAAATTCCCAACCTTCCAGGCTCAGAAGAGCGGCAGCGCCGCGAGCTCGCATTGCATCTCGCGCTCGGACGGGTCCTGATCGACCATGAAGGTGCCTGTTCCGAGGCGGTGCGCGCGACGTTCGAGCGCGCCCACGAACTCTGTCATGCACTGGATGACATGAGATCGCTTCCTCGGGTCTACGATGGGCTCGTATTGAATTATCATTTTATCCATTCTGAACAGGAACGGATCGTTCGATACATCAGTGAGATGGTCGCGGTGCACCGCCGCACCGGCGACCCACAGGCGTGGCTGATGACCAAACGGGCAGAAGGATTGGCGAGTTTGCTGCTGGGTAATTTCGAATCGGCGCGGGAGGAGATGCAACAGATCATTGAGATGTACGATGCGGAACGAGACGCGCCGGGATCGGGAATGAGCATCCGCGATCCCAAGGTCTCCGCCTGTACGTTGCAGGGCATCTGTCTCACTATTCTCGGCTACGTTGATTCGGGTGCCGCCATGAGCATGACAGGCGTCGAGCATGCGCGGACCCTGGATCACGCCATCAGCCTCAATCTCGGACTTCGGCGCGCCTGCGTTCAGGGCATGTTGGTAAGAGATACTGAGAGAGTGACGACGTTTTCCGACCAGCTTGCCGCACTGCGCGCTGCCTACGAGACCTATAAAGGCAATTGGGAAGGGACTCTTTTCCACGACTGGGCGCAGTTGCAGAAAGGGCCCGAGCTGGCGCTCTTTGAGCGCATGCAGGCGTTTCTCCATCAACTCGACACCACCGGGAACTGGGCGCTGTTGCCTTTCTATATGACCTGCGTCGCTGAATTGAGAGGCCAATCTGGCGACGTCACCACGGCGATGGCATTGGTGGATCGGGCGGCAGAATTGGCCAACACCACGGGCAGTCGATGGTGCGACGCGGAGATTATGCGATTGCGTGCCTGCTACGGTGCACGCGACCCGGAGGAAGCTACTGGTTTGCTCCGTGTCAGTTTGACGATCGCAAAGGAGCAACGCGCCAAGCTTTGGGAGGTAAGGGCCGCGACCAGCTTAGCCAAGCTCTTGCGGGACGAGGGAGATCACGCTGCGGCCCGTGCCGTCTTGGAGCCAACTTGCGAGTGGTTCAGGGAGGGCCGGGAAACAGTAGACGTAATCGCGGCTCGAACATTGCTTGATGCACTCAAGTAGCCGACCAGCGATGGACACCGGCTTTCAGGCCGGAGGCGTTTGGTCAATACCCGCGATCCAAACAGCAGTAATCTCCACGCTGCCTGAATCCAGCGCGACGATATCTGCGCGGTAGCCGGGAGCGAGACGACCCAACCAATGATCAAGACCTAGGAAACTTGCTGCATGTAGCGACGCGAACCGCAATGCCAGCTCAAGCGGCGCGCCGAGCAGCCGAACGCAATTGCGAACCGCCGTGGCCATATCCAGGGCGGTGCCGGCCAGCGTCCCATCTCGCCGCAAACAGCGACCCCCGTCACAGACGATCCGTTCCCCCTGCAGGCTGAAGGATGAAAGCGTGCCGCCGGCGGGCGGCATCGCATCCGTAACCAGCATGGGACGAGCGGCCCCGCGCAAGGCAAGGCGGAGTGTCGCGGGATCGACATGCACGCCATCCACAATCATTCCGAACCAGATGTCCGGCGATTTCAGCGCGGCCGCGATCGGGCCCGGTTCACGACTCCCGAGCGGCGGCATGGCATTGAACAGATGCGTAAAACCGGTGAGCCCTTCCGCCATGGCGGCGCGGGCTTCTGGGTAGGTCGCAACCGAATGGCCCAGGCAAATCCGCGCGCCGGTGCTCGCCAGCCGACCGATGAATTCAGGTGGAACACGCTCCGGCGCCAGCGTCATGACCATGACTCCTGGACGGGGCATGGCAAGCATTGCCTCATCCGCGGCAGTCGGCGCTCGAATGTAACGCAGGGCGTGCACGCCCGGTTTCTCGGGTGAGAGAAATGGTCCTTCCAGGTGGATGCCGAGTATGCTTGGGTCGCTTCCGACCAGCTTGGCCACGGCTGCGAGCGCTGCGCTTGTTTTTTCCGGCGTATCGCTGATCAGCGTGGGAAGCATTGCCGTTGTGCCAAACCGGCGGTGCGCAGCGGCGATGGCGCGAATGCCGTCCGGTGTCGGCGTATCATTAAACAGCACATCGCCGCCGCCGTTGACCTGCACGTCGATGAATCCTGGCGCGAGCCAGGCGCCCTCGGGCAAGGTGCGGTACGGTATTGAGGCCGGCAGCTCTGTCCGCGGCACCATCGCAGCAATACGGGAATCGTCGATGACGACTGCCATGTCGCGTTGCACGACCATGCCATCGAAGACATGGTCCGCCACCAAGGCATGCTTTTTCAAACTCATCGTGTGCGCGTGACCTTTTGCAGATGGCGGGGGCGCTCCAGATCGACGCCGCGCGCCTCGGCGAGGCGGACTGCGAATGCATAGAAGCTTTGTATCAAACACACGGCGTCGGTATCGGGACAATCGGGTGGCAGAACGGGCAGCTGTCCCATTGTCGACTCTGCCTCCTCGGTCATCAAAACCGTGGCCCCTTTGCGACGCAAATCAGCCGCGAGCTCCCGCAGGCCGGTTGCGGCTTCGTCGTTGGGTACGAACAGCAAGACCGGATAGCACGAATCGACGAGCGCCATCGGACCGTGCTGGAATTCCGCACTACTGAATGGCTCGGCGTGCAGATCACAGGTTTCTTTAAGCTTCAGGGCTGCTTCGCGCGCGATCGCCAATGTCGGCCCACGACCGATTGTTGCAAGGCTGGTTGCTCCCGACAGAACGCTCAACGCGGAACTCCAATCAATTTTGTTGGCCGCGGCCAGCCGGTTCGGAAGTCGATTGATGGCTGCGCGAAGCTTGTCATCATCGGCCCAAGCAGCGACAAGTCTTAAAAGAACCGCAAGTGTCGCGATGAAGGATTTCGTGGCGGCGACGCTGAACTCCGGTCCTGCTGCGATTGGCAAGGCAATTTCGGAGACGGCGGCAAGCGGGCTCATGGGATCATTCACGATGGCAGCGGTCAGGGCACCTGCTGCTCTGGCCATCGCGGTAAATTCGATGAGATCGTCGCTGCGGCCTGACTGTGAGATGGTCAACAGGAGCTGATCCTTAAGCTGCAGCCGTTCGCGATACACCGTCGCAATGTTTGGGGCGGCAGCGCCCACTGGGATTTGGAGGTGTCGCTCGATCAAATGTTTGCCGAAGGTGGCTGCATGCGCGGAGCTGCCGCGGGCGCATGTCAGCACAAGACGCGGGGGAGTGCGTTGGCACCGAGTAATGAGATCTGTTAGCGGTTCCAAAAGGCGCTGCGCCTGCCGATCGACGGCCTCCGGGGCCTCTCCGATCTCGGCCGCTATTCCCGTTGCGCGGTCGCTCATTCGCTTGCTCCTGTCCGGCCGCCGGCCTATGCGGCGATTGCGTCGGCGGCCGCGCGCGCCAGCCACAGTGCGCCATCGAGGGCGTCGCCTATCGGCGCCACCAGGCGAGCGCGAGTGGTGGGCGAAACCCAGCCCGTCATCTCCGCCGCCAGCCCGCCGACGAGCGCCAGCCTCTGCGCTCCGAGCGCGTGGAGCCGTTCCGCCAACAAGTCAATATGGCCGCCGGCGGCTCGCATGAGTTCGATCGCCACGCTGTCACCTGACTTTGCATGTTCGACCACAAACGGCGCAAGTGTGCCCAAATCCCTCGGCAACGCCTCAGACGAGAACCGTACGATTGCATGCGAATCGCGGTCGAACCGTTCGAACAGCGTGCTCAGCAAAGTGGTCCACGACATGCGACCGTCATGGGCCCACAACACGCGGCGCAACGCTTCGCAACCGATCCAGGCTCCGCTCCCTTCGTCGGATATCGGAAACCCCCACCCGCCGACGCGGTAATGGCGCTCTCCCAACTCCGCCCAGCCAATGGTGCCTGTGCCCACCACAATAATTCCTCCCGGGCGGCCGCCGTGCGCTCCGATGCAGGCGGCGCGCGCGTCGGAGGTGAGCACAGTGTGGCCGAACGGATGCGCGCGGGCTTGGGCAACCGCTATTTCGCTGGGCTCGCTCGCGCCTGCAAGCGCCAGGCATGCGGTAATTCTCGGCAGGTCCCGGGACGAAAGACCGGCCTGCTGCAGGCATTCTCGGGTGGCTTGAAGGACGGCCGCAAGACTGTCATCAATCCCAAACCGAATATTGGCGGGACCGGCAATGGCTTCGCCCAATTTGACCCCCTCGGGCGCACACAGGCGAGCGCGGCAGCGGGTTGCGCCGCCATCCACGCCGAGTAAAAGGGTCCCTGGTTTCACAGCGCGTTCCTTTGGCGGATAACGCGCCAGAACGATTTTGGATCGAACACGTTGTTGTTCCAGAGAGCCCTAGGCCTTTGCGCATGGATACTGAACGTGCCAGCCCCCGCTATTCGGCGATTGACGTCTGGCCTCCCGACGACATTCTCGAGGCCATGATCGAGGCGCAGTTCTCTGCAGTCGCCGCGACCCGCGCGGCCCGCTCATCTTTGCAGCGGGCAGCTCTCGCGATGGAGGTACGGCTTCGACACCGAGGGCGGTTGATCTATGCGGGCGCGGGCACCTCCGGGCGCTTGGCAGTTCAGGACGGAGCCGAGTTGATGCCCACGTTCAACTGGCCGGAGCATCGCCTTGTGCTTCTGATGGCAGGCGGCAAGGACGCTTTGCTGAAATCGGTCGAAGGCGCCGAGGACGAGGTTGAACGCGCGGAGCGCCTCATCCGTCAGCACGTTGTCGACGGCAAAGATGTACTCATTGCTGTGGCTGCAAGCGGCACGACCCCGTTCACGCTGGCGTGCCTTCGTCATGCAAAGCAGCGCGGAGCACTGACGGTCGGAATCTCCAACAGTGACGCCACACCCATTCTTCTAGAAGCCGATCATCCGATCCTGCTCGATACCGGCCCTGAGCCAATCGCCGGGTCGACGCGCATGAAGGCCGGGACTGCGCAACGGATTGCGCTCAATCTGTTGTCCACATTGCTGATGATATTGCTCGGCCGCGTCTATAACGGCCTCATGGTGGACGTCCAGGCGGTTAATCAGAAGCTCGTTCGGCGAAGCGAGGACATGCTTATCCGTTTGACCGGCTGCGCCCGCGACGTCGCGCGCGATGCACTGGAGCGAGCGCACGGTAGCGTAAAGCTCGCCGTCTTGCTGCTTCACGGCTGCGATTTGGAAAATGGTGCTCGTCTCATTGAACAAGCCGGAGGGCAACTTCGCGCGGCACTCGCCCTACTACGGCAACACGGGACCGATGCGGCCTAAACACTCCAGTTGTCGCAACGAGTTCCACTCGTTCTGACATACTATCACCGCATTTCGACGAAATTTACCCCGTCCACAGCACGGGACATCATGCACATTAAAATATTGTTGTTAGCGGGACTCTTGTTCTCGCCCGCACCCGACTTAGCCCAAGCTTCCGATGGAACTTCCCCGGATGCTAATCCAATACTGGACAGCTCCGGCGGGACGGATTTTGACTGTGGACTTCGTACTTGTGAAAACGAGGCGGCCGTCGAAAGAGCACGAGGCTATTTGATCGAAACAGCGCGGCCAGGGGGCACAATGGTGCGCCAGGGTCCGGTGCTGTCAATCGAGCGGTTGCACCCGGAGTTTGCGACCCGCCTCGCTGGGGCAATCCAGGAAGCCCGAAGTGCAGGGCTGGCTGAAGCAGGCATCTTCTCTGCATACCGACCACCGGCCTTCGGCGTTGGGGGGTTTGCAGACAAATATAACTCGCTTCATGCATATGGCCTTGCCGTCGATATGTACGGGATCGGCCGCCCGGGCAGCGCGGAAGCCCAGCTATGGCACGAGATCGCAGCCAAGCACGGCATCGTTTGCCCTTACGGATATCGAAACCGGGTTGAATGGAATCATTGTCAGCCTACTCATCTCGAAGCCGTCAAATCGTACAACCCGTTGCGGGACACGATATCCGGATCTGGCCCTGTCGATCTGGAGCGCATGTTTGAGGCTGGAAACGATTTTATCGCGGATGTGGCAACGACGTTAGACGCTGTTGTGGAGCACCGTCCGGTATTTGCTGTTGTGGAGAACCGTTCTGCATCTCAGGTCACCGATCGTGCCACTTCTCGCTTTCGTTTGGCCGGCCATTCCGATCGAAGGGAACAGATCACCCAGCGATTCACTATCAATTCGATTTTAAGGGGGAAGGCAGCCCGGACCGGTGCCCGCGATAGTCGCTTGCCGAGCAAGCCAATGCCCGCATCTCGAGCGCGTGTTGCGATGATGTGGAAAAAGGTGAAGTAAGAACTGAAGCTGGACCAAGTGAAACCCGGCTGGTCCCTCACCAAATTTTTCGGCACAATGCGGTGGCGACGGCAAGCAAAAGGAATACAATTACGCCGTTCCGCCAACGACCTCAGGGTCCGGATTAGTCATGCAGCGCACTGCATTTGCAGCGTTTCTGGGCTGGGCGATGTTTGCGGCATCCGCCGCGGGTGCCGATTATCCGGGAGCGAACGTCAAACAAAGGCCCGAAGGCGCCATCGCGGTGAGCGAGCTCGCCGATGCCGCTGCCGCAATCGAAAAGCCGGTCTCGCCGGACGTGGTGACACCAACCCGTCCCGCTTCAATGGAGGAAATCTGCGCCATGCTTTTCGCCGCGGCGGAGGCGCATCAATTGCCGCTGCCGTTTTTCGTGCGGTTGATCTGGCAGGAAAGCGGCTTCCGCAGCGATGTCGTAAGCTGGGCCGGCGCGCGGGGAATTGCGCAGTTCATGCCCGGAACCGCGGAGTGGCGCGGGCTTACCGATCCAAGCGATCCCATCCAGTCGTTGCACAAATCGGCCAACTATCTGCGCGAGCTGTGGGCGCAATTCGGTAATCTCGGGCTGGCCGCGGCCGCCTACAACGGCGGCTCCGGCCGGGTGCAGGCCTGGCTCGACGGGCGCGGCGGCCTGCCGGGTGAGACCCGCCACTATGTGCACATCGTGACCGGCGTTCCGGTCGACCAGTGGCGCGCGCCGGGAGACGATGTCCCAGTCGCGACCGGCCGGTTTCCCGCCAACATCCCTTGTCCTTCGCTGCTCGCCGCGGTGCCGACCAAGGATCTTGTCGGGGTGGTGCGGCCGGTGCGGCTCCGGCCCACGCCTACAACCAATGAGACGCGCACGGCGAGGACTGGCGGCTGGGGCGTCATCGTCGCCGGCGACCTCTCGAGGGATCGGGCGCGCGCGCAATTTGCGAAAGTGCAACGAGAATTCAGGTCGATTCTGGGCGACCGCGAACCGACAATCGTCACCAGGCGAGTGCCGATCGCGGGCCCGCGCCGGTCACCACGGTCCTAATCGACGAGCCGGATCGCGCCAGCGCGAATCGGCTTTGCGCTCGCCTGCGCGCCAGCGGCGGGAACTGCATGGTACTGCGCGCGTCCTGAGGGGAGTCTCTACTCGCTCTTGCCATCGTCGCCCGCGAAGCGTTCTGCTTCAGGTCTCCCAATTTTCCCGGCATCGCTTGATGAATTTGGTTCGGAGAAACGCTTGGGCGTTGGAGCGCTGGCGGCGGACGCAGTCCTGATCGAACCAGTCTCTCCCTGCAATTTTGGGAAATGCAGGGTGATTTCGCGGAAATGCAGGGAAATGCCACTCGGACCTCGGCAGAAAGACCTCGTTTCTCCATTGCTTATGAGCTCTCCTCCCTACTCAAGGAGCAGGGAGATAATTATTGACGAGCAGGGAACGCAGCGAGCGCACAATTGCAAATCACGGATCAATCGGATGTTATTGTCATGCGGACCGTGAACTAATAGGCCAATCCAGAACTTTTGAATGATCGAGCGCTAAACCTTGACTGAGCACGAGATCAAAGACCTGCTTCGACTCGCTGGAACCTCCCCCTCTGACAAAAAGGCGGCGGGGGCCTGGCTTAGGGACGCCCTCGCCACCGCGGAATTTAGCAATCGGGTGGCCAAGCAACGGCCATTGCCAGCTGATCACAATGACCTCCTTGCTGATATCGAGAAAAAGGCCAAAGAGCTGGACAAGCGGCTGCAACGGCTTCGTCACCGGCCCTACTCTTGGCGCGCGTTCTGGCGCTCGAGCGTGTTTGGACCCGTACGGCTCAACCGAGTTCGTGGACCGCGAGGTTCTATCAACCCTTAAGAACATCGTGCGCGCCGCTCAGATTGAGAAGGATCCGGGTAAAGGAAGACCCCGTAAGGCCGGAAAGCAACAAGTAGTCGACCGAGCCTTGGCATTCTTCGTTCGGTACTCGCCTCTCGCGCCGAGCGGAACGCCTACCGGTGCGTTTGCCACGTTTGCACGCGCATTCTACCTCGTCGCGACCAAGGTCGACCCGGACCGGGATGGCGGCCTTGACCGGCAGATCAGGCAGGCAATCAAGCGCTTGCCCGTCCAGCGTGAGCGCGCGCGACATTTCCGTAAAACCTCAAATTTGTCGTAGCGAGCAATTCACGAATCATTCTGGTCCAAGCTCGCACCGCAATCCGGGCGGCGCACGGCTTGCCTGTTGGGTGCCGGCGCGCTCAACGAAAGTCCATCGAAATACTTCGAGATTTGTCGGAGGCAAGCAACTTGCCGCCTGCTACGAACACCGACCAATGAGGGGGGCGACGAATCACACGGCGCGCACTTGAACCAGCAGACGGCTTCCAAACGATCAGCGCCTTTGCGGCATAGCCCGCAGTATTCCCGGTAATCGCCCCCACGAACTTCGACCAACGCAATGCAATAGGAGGAGATCCCAATGAAAACCGAACTCACCCCCGTGCGGGACCTGCGACCCTACGCCAACAACGCCCGGACGCATTCGAGGAAACAGCTTCGGCAAATAGCCAGGAGTATCGAGAAGTTCGGCTTCTGCAACCCTGTCTTGGTCGACGATACGAATCAGATCATCGCCGGGCACGGCCGCGTCGAAGCGGCGAAACTTCTGGGTATTGAAGCTGTTCCGACCTGCCGCCTGTCGCACCTGAGCGATGCCGACAAGCGCGCCTATATCCTGGCCGACAATAAGATCGCTTCGGCCGCCGGCTGGGACAAAGACCTTTTGGCCATCGAACTGCAGGGTCTGATCGATCTTAACGTGGAGGTCGAGCTGACCGGGTTCGAGATGGGAGAGATCGATGTCCTGCTCGAAGAGGTTTATGAGGCGAAGGGTCCTTCCAGCGGTCCCGAAGACGCCGTACCCGAATATCCATCAACTCCCGCGGTCACACAATGCGGAGACCTCTGGTCATTGGGTGATCACGCTCTGCTGTGCGGTGACGCCCGGGACCAGGGTGCCTACGATCGCCTCCTCGAAGGCGCCAAGGCGCAATTCGTTTTTACCGATCCGCCGTACAATGTCGCAATCGACGGCAACGTCTGTGGTCTCGGTCGAATTCGTCATCGCGAGTTTGTCATGGGTAGCGGTGAGATGAGCGATGCGGAGTTCATGGACTTTTTGGAAGCAGCCTTTGCTCGACTAGCGGAAAACAGCGCTGACGGCTCAATCCATCAGATCTGCATGGACTGGCGTCACATGGGGGAGATGCTTGCTGCCGGTCGCAAAATCTACACCGAGTTGAAGAACGTGTGTGTCTGGACCAAGACCAACGCGGGGATGGGAAGCTTTTATCGATCGCAGCACGAACTGGTCTTCGTCTGGAAATCCGGAACCGGATCACACATCAACAATTTTGAACTGGGGCAACACGGGCGCAATCGGACAAATGTTTGGCCCTATGCTGGCGTCAACTCGATGCGGCCGGGCCGGCTGGAAGAGCTCGCAATGCACCCGACGGTAAAACCCGTCGCACTGGTGGCGGACGCGATCAAGGATTGCTCGCGCCGGGGCGGAGTGGTGCTTGATCCCTTCTGCGGCAGCGGCACGATCTTGATCGCAGCCCAGCGCACCGGGCGCAAGGCCCGAGCGCTTGAGATCGATCCGAGTTACGTCGACGTCGCAGTGCGGCGCTGGCAGGCCTACACCGGCAAGTCTGCGGTCCTGGCGGGGTCGGGAGCGACGTTTGAGACAATCGAGGAGCAGCGCGCCGCTAGGCCGGATGCCGCCTGATCCTACATCCAATGCAAATCACCGAGGACCTAATGAGGTCGCCATGACGGCAAAGAGAAGCGCGCCCGTTCCCAAGGATTCGGCAAGCGCTGCATCCGACGCGGAGTACAAGGTCGGGCCTGGTCGCCCGCCAAAGGAGTACCAGTTCAAGCCGGGTCAAAGCGGCAATCCTAAGGGTGCCAAACCGAAGGCGCCGTCGCTGGCACCGGACCTGAAGGAGTTGCTCAAGCAAACGCTCGATAGGAGAGTTACGTTCAATCAAGACAAAAAGACGCGCACACTGACCTTGTTTGCAGCAGGGATCGAGCAACTCGTCGGGCAATTCGTCAAAGGCGACCGTCATGCCCGGCGCGAGCTGTTTGATCTTGCGGACAAACTCGGCCTCGATCTGCTGGGGAGCCAGAAGAGTTCTGTCGAGGAAGCCCTCACTTCAAACCATCAGGCAATCCTCCAGACCTATCTCGAAAAACAGTACGACAGGGTGGCGCGGCGCGCGCCGGTGTTGGCTCCTCCGGAGCTGTTGGACGATGACCTCGACGATCAAAACCGGAAATAACTGCCATGCCCGATCCTCTAAACGTCCTCCCGTCAGGCTATCCCCCGCACATTGTCTTCCGGGCGGTTCTTGCGGAGCACCTGATGTCGTTTACTGAGTTTGCTTTTGGTGTAGTCCGACCTGGTATCACCTTCAAGTCGAACTGGCATCTTGAAGCTGTTACCGAGAAGCTCAGTGAGGTGGCTTCCGGCGACGTCCGACGTCTGATCATCACGCTTCCGCCAAGAAACCTCAAATCGCTTTGCGCGTCGGTCGCCTTGCCGGCGTGGTTTCTGGGGCGTAACCCATCGGAGCGGGTGGTTGTCGTGTCATATTCGGATTTTCTGGCACGAAGTCATTCGAACGATTTTCGGCGCCTCATCAACGATCCGATCTACCAGGCAACCTTCCCGGCGATGCGGGTGGAGCGCGAGAGCGATCGGGAGATCACAACCACCAAACGCGGCAAGCGCATCGCGACCTCGATCGATGGCACTCTCACCGGCCTCGGTGGCAATCTGATCGTCATCGATGACCCCTTGAAACCCGGCGATGCGATGTCGGAATCGGTGCGGGCCCGGGTCATCGAATGGTACCGTTCGACGCTGCTCTCACGCGCCGACGACAAGACGGCGGCCCGCATCGTATTGGTCATGCAGCGCGTCCATCAGGACGATCTGGCGGGCTACCTGCAGGAACAAGGCGGGTTTGAGGTGTTGAACCTTCCCGCCATCGCGCAACGAGCCGAAACTTATTTTCTCGGTGACGGTCGCATCCATCAACGACAGAAGGGCGAACTCCTTCATCCCGAGCACGAGCCCGCCGACGTGTTGTTGGAACTCAAGCGTCAAATGGGCCCGATCGCCTTCTCCGCACAGTACCAACAGAGCCCGATTCCGCCGGGCGGTACCATCATCAAGCGCAAATGGATGACAACCTATGACACAATCAGCCCTCAAAAAGGTGACTACATCGTCATGAGCTGGGATATCGCATTGAGTGAAATGGAATCCGGTGATTATTCAGCCTGTGTCGTAATACTGGTTCGTCAGGAGGTCTTCTATATTCTCGAGGTGGTGCGTGCCCGGTTGCCCTTTGAGACGCTCAAGCGTAAGGTGATGGAGGTTAAGCGGCGTTATAGCTCGGCCAGATTACTGATCGAAGATTCTCCGATCAGCCGCGGTCTCATCCAGAGCCTGCGCGAGCAATCGATCAACGTCACGCCCTATAAGCCCGAAACCGACAAGCGCGCTCGTCTCATCGCACAAACCGATTTGTTCGCTGGGGGTTCGGTTCGTTTTCCTCGGAAGGCTGGGTGGCTTGAGGAATTCACCGCAGAACTGCTGGCCTTTCCTGGGCGTCACGACGATCAGGTCGATGCCCTCGCGCAGGGCCTCGCGTGGGGTCGCAAGATGTCGGCCCGTAAGATTACATGGGGGTTTGTCAAGTGTTATTGAGGCCCCGATTGAGCTCTGTTAATTGGCATTGTCGGGAGGCAACCGGGGAACAGGCTTCTTTTGCGCAGTCCTCTATGTTGAGGCGTCAGGATCAGTGTTCGCGATCCAAGCGGGTGCCAATCCGGCGTAGGGCGATGATCCGGCCTTAATCGCGCAGCCGAATATGCGCGGCCCCAGGAATTAGATCAGAATTGAGCGGCACCACCGCGCGCGGGTTGTGGTACACGTCGAGGCCTTCCCTCGACTTGAATGCTGAGACCACGACAGCCAGGAGGAAGCAGAACACTCGCGAACATTATCCACTAAAGTTAGGTGATTTCGTCAGCCAATCAATGCGGACGAGGTTTTCGGGACACACAGGGGCGCAGTCTGGACATATCGGCCGTGCGGGCGCTCGGGGGGGGCAGCACGGAGAAGAATGAGTAGCTGGCCCGCAAGGACTCGCTTCGATAAAGAAACGGGGAGTGTCCTTAGTTCCCGACCGGCCTGAGTTCCAATTGGAATCCCGTCCCGCAAGTGACGTGGGGTGCTTAGCCTACGTCATGCTCCCTATTCTCCATCGCCGTATCGGGATTAACTTTCTGTCTGCACGCGCGAATGTTCAGCCCGGTTCCTCTGGCCTAATTCTGTCGGCTTTGGCCCGGTCGTTGGATGATGTACAGAACCTAGGCTTGTGAACGACGCTGAGGATCCAATGTCTAATCGTGGTCGTCGTACTCTGCTTGTACGTGATTGGAATCGATCAGTTCACCTATTAGCTGCCGCAATGCTTGATGCTCCGGGCCTTCATTACCTTTTGCAAGAAAGGTGCTGAGATCGACCTCTGAAGGTTTGCCACCCGATGCGCGATTAGGTTGATGGGACACCACGATGTCGCCATTCCGACTTCGGCATAGGGACCAGGTGTCCCCGCTGGTGCTGGTATAGAGCGTCCGTGCTTGAATGGTCATACGGCAGTCCTCCCGGAGAGAGAACGCGCGTGGCATATATGCAGTTCGGCCGGTGTTAAGCGGCTTGGTCGACCGGTTGCGTCGCCTCCTGCATGAGGTCGAGCTGGTAGAGGAGCTGAAAGAGCTTCGCCCGCACTTGCCGCGCGCGGTCGCTCTCGCCCTTGCGAGCGAGCTCGGCGGCTAGCTGCTGCTGGCGAATGATAAGGAGCTTGTGCTCGGCAATCGTAGTCGCCTCGACGTCTATCGTTCGGGCTTCCATGGTACGCACCCCTATATGCTTTTCTTTTTGATCGAGGCGGGTGTGGAACCCGCCAGCCGAGCCATAACGCTAGTACCGGCCGACTAGTTCCGGCGCGAGACAAAAAAGACCCGGAGCCTGTACATCCGAAGGGCTCCGGGTCTTTTTGCTGCTCGCCATTAAAGTGATGTGGGCATGAACGCGTTGAAGTGCAATGGATTTCCTCAGCGAGTAATCAAAAATTAGCCCCACTTGTGTCAATGAATTAGCTTTACGCGGGGGGCGAGGATGCTGAGCGGGATCTTGCTGTACGACGCTTTGGTCATAACCTCATTGGCGCTGCTCGCGCTTTTGGGCGTGCTGCCGTTCATCGTTGGAGACGGCCAACGCAGGGCATAGCGTTTTATGCGCCCTTAGGCACACTCCATATCAGTGATGTGCAACCGTATCCGCGGTCTTCGGGAGTGGAGCGAAATCCCGCGCACGCTGTCCCGGCTGCCGCTGGTCAATTTCGAATACAATCCGAACATAGCGCCGACCGAGCAGGTCCCGGCGTTCCTCGCTGAACGCGGGAAACCGCTCACCACGAAGTTGGCACGGTTCGGCATCAATCTCAGTGCCGCCACCGGCAAGAAACGTCCGCCGCTCTTGAACGCGCGCACCGACACTCTGCGGCGCGGATCGTTCAAGTCGATGCTGGCCAACCGCCGTTGCGTATTCCGGCGGAAGGTTTTACGAATGGCGCGAGGAACGAGGGACTGAAGCAGCCCTATTTCTTTGCGCGCAAGGACGGCAAACCTCTGAGTTGGCCGGGAATTTGGGACAACTCCGAATGTCAAAGGTGATGCGGTCCCGTCCTTCGCCATCCTGACCGATGAACCAACGCGCTCGTGGCGCCGTATCACGACCGGATGCCCGTCGTCTTGGACGACGTTGAGACGTGGCCGATCCCGACACGCCGTTGGGTGCGGTGGCGCATTGGACCGGATCAGTTCACCGTTCGGCGGGTGGATCCGCGGTCAACAAGGTCTCGGAAAAGAGCCTTGAGGCCATCGAGCGAGCATGAGCCGCTCGACCAATTCGGTAAGGGCCGAGTGCAAGCATGGGCCTCTTTGAATAGCAGGGACTGGGAGGCCCCGGTAGGCTCATTCAGTCGACGCAGTGCGAGTGCGCAAATCCTCTTTGGGTTTTTCTCGCTGGTCTGCGCGATCTCAAGGATAAGCATGGGACGGTCTCGGTCGAGGGGATCGTTGCGATCTATCAGTCCGAGCTGCGCAAGGGCGAGCTCGTACGCATCACCCATCCGCTTTGTGTCGTCGGGCCCGAACGCCGACTTCTGCAGTAAGCGATAGATCGCCACCGACGCACCCCAAACCGTACCGACGCCCCCGCCGGTTTCAGATATTTAGCCTATTAACATTGGCTACGGGCTTTGTCCTGCACGCTTCGTCAGCACTCGCAGCGAGGTTCGTAAGGTGATCGGGCATCGGAAGTGACTTCGCATGTTCCCAATAGGCGCGGACGGCTTGGCCGAGCGCAGTAAGCGCGGCTTGGCGGTTTTGTCTTTCTAGGTCTGAGCGTAGCCTTCGTCCGCCGTCCAATTGCTCCATCACCGTCACCATTCCCACGCCACCACCCACACACATGGACTTAACATAGGTTAAAGCCCCCGGTTCCGATCCTTCCCCTGATTTCCAGTCAGAGTTCCCGGATATAGGGAACTGGCTGGAACATTCGAATTTGCCCTACGTATCTATGAGGCGCCTTTAGCGCCTGGACCTAGAAGGCACGACGGGTTGAAGGCGAGAAACGTGGATGACCTGATTACTTGTGCTGGACCTGTCCGGGAATGTAACCACAACCGGATTAAATGGGGCGCTCTGATTGCGACCCCCGACTTGGCTGCTCCCCCTTAGGCTGATCCGGCTGTGTTCTAGCCACAGTCGGAGTTGGATTATACGGGACGCCGGCGGAGATGCTGTCGGCTTGGGTCGGGGTGATGAGTAGAGCCGCTAATGATCGCTGGCAAAGGTAGCCTTGGGCCCACCATCAGCGGTGGCGGGCACGCTTAAAGCAAACTCGCTGAATGGCACGACACATAGCACCTCACCTTCTGCCACGCGCGTATTGGAACGGCCCCCCTGCAGTGAGCTCGCCTGTTCATTGCAGCTCCCTTCGGTGCTGGCTAATCCATTCGGTAGGACGAGTATAAAAAATCTTCGCGCATACCAAGGAACAGAATTGCTCGGGGTTTCCCACGACGGCGACTTGTTGGACCACCGCGTCATGGCACATCGAGCACTCAGCCATGACGTAGGGCGATAGTGCGAGGGCTGTTTCCATGTCAGCACCGCGAACAACAGTCGAGGGGAATGGCAGTGAGGTAGCAGGTGGCAGTACAGAACAGCGCCACTATGATCTCACCGTTACGCCGTGCCTCGAACGCTCGCCCGTCTTTGATGGAGAACGTGGTGGGACCGCGCACTCCACTTTGCTGTCTGGGATTAGGATCGATTGCCGAGCGCGGTTCATGAACGGCAGTAGGATGGCTGGCTCCATCTTACGCCCTCCTCCCGATGTTTGCCCCAAGGGTGAACCACAGCGTCGCCACCTTTGCGACAACGCCTGCCGCAGTTATCACGCCAAGGAAGATAAACTGGATTACATTGAGACGTTCTTCAATGGCAACTCCATAGGAGCGGTTTGCACAGAAAATTCATTGAGCCTCCTTCGGTGCTGAGGCGCGCGGCTCGTCGCAACGACGAGTTAGGTGCGAACCCATCTTCCCCGCGTAGAGCTGACAATCGGCATGCCGATCCCCGACGCAGCCGCCTGACACAGTATTTTTCCCAGGTGTCCCAGGCGTCTGCCGGTCACGCTGAAGAACGCGTGTACGGCCTTCGCTCGCGGTTTGCAGATAGGTCGACTTGAATGGCGAGGCCAGCATGGCCAGAACAAAGCAAATCAGCGCGATCATTTCGCCAATTTAGCCAATTCCATCATTCGATAAATCCGGACAGGATTTTCGATACACACCAGCCTCTTGCGCGCAGCGAAGGTCGATTTATGCCTCTGGTGCGGCACTGCGTCTTTGCGATAACCTTGGGATACTCCTTGGATTTTGCTGTTTTTTCTTGCGGCGGTGGGTCGAGGCTCTCATGGCGGTGCGAGACAACAATTGATCTACAATTTCGAAGACTATGCTCTTGACATAGGCCGCCGGGGATTGCGGCGCCGAAGCGATGTTATTCCTGTCGAGCCTCAGGTGTTTGATCTTCTGCTGCATCTCATCCAAAATCGCGATCACGTAGTGAGCAAGGACGATTATCGCAGCAGTGTGGAGTGGCCGTGTCGCTTCAGAATCGGCGCGCAGCAGCAGAATTACGGCGGCCCGTCACGTGATTAATGATAGCGGCGAGCAGCAGCGCTTGATCCGTACCATTTGCTCGCAAGGGATTCCGCTTCGTCGGAGAGGGACGTTGATATGGGGGCAATTCGAAGAAACTCCTCGCGGTGACTGACGAGATTGCGAAGTGCAGGAGCGCGATCATGGCAAAGAAGCGCATCGGCATTCTCACGGGTGGCGGCGACGTCCCCGGCCTGAACTCGGTCATCAAGACCGTGACCTACCGCAGCAGCGAGGATGATATCGAAGTCGTCGGTCTCCGGCGCGGCTGGGAGGGCCTCACGCACCTGAACCCTGACGACCCGGCCAGCAGGCGCCGCTACGTCATCCCCTTGGACCGCGAGAACACCCGCACCATCGATCGCCGCGGCGGCACCGTGCTGCATTCGAGCCGCACCAATCCATCGAAAATGCAGAAGCTGCCCGATCACCTCGCCGGCAAGGACTTTCCGGCCGCCCTGGCCACCA
>CAVRFL010000005.1:0-107895 GCA_963720385.1 uncultured Alphaproteobacteria bacterium
GGACGCGTCGGCGATGATGCGGTCGTCGCGCTGCCAGTCGGCAAAGCTCGCCACCAGCTGCGCGATAGAACGCGTCGGTGACGTAATAGGAGGTGAGCGAAGGATCGCGGGCAGGCTGCATGTCAAACTGTGCTTTCCGTTCCGCCCTCATCCTGAGGAGCGCACGAAGTGCGCGTCTCGAAGGATGGGGCGGCCTCGATGCTTCGAGACGGCGCTACGCGCCTCCTCAGCATGAAGCGGCCGATTGAGGTCGGTGTGTTCACGGCTCCCGCTGCACGACGAGGTTCGGCGACGCCTTCATCAGGCGCTTCCACTCGTGGATGTATTCGCGCATGAAGACCTCGTCGGTCGCGGGCGCCGTGATCGGTGCCTTCGACCTTGTAGCGCCCGCTCACGCCGAGGCCGCGGTGCATGTACACCCACTCGTCTTCTTCCCCGGCGAGGCCGCGCTGGATTTCCTCGAAGTTGGTGAGATCGTCGACCTCGCCGAAGTTCGGGAACTGCTCCTGCGTGCGCATGCGAATGGCATTGATCTCCGCCGCCCCGCCGAGCGTTCGTCTCGTCGACGATGGCAGTGGCGAACCATGTCGTGTCGGTCTCGTTCACCGAGATCGGGTCGAAACCTGCACGTGGTTGCCGAGGATCGAGAGATTCGGGAACACATTGATGTTCACCGGCTCGGACGAGGCGAGATCGAGGGCGCGCGGCCCATTTCCCCGAACCGGGCGCGCAGCTCGCCTCGAACGCCTCCATGCCGGGCGCGCCACCTCCATCTCCCACAGCGCCCGGGATGCTTCGGCACGTTCGGCCGCTTGTCCTTGTAATGGTGCCCATTGCCGAAGTAGCGCAGGTACATCGGCTTGGAGTCGGGGTTCGAGCGGTAGAACGACATCCCCTTTTTGGTGCTCGACGAGGCGGTTCTCCATCTCGAGGAGGGAGCGGTGCGAGAACACCACGTGGTAGCCGTCGCACGAGTTGTCGTAGGCGAGCTTCCAGTTGCCCTTGAACTTGAGGCGATGGGCTTCGCGGAAGACGACCTTGCTGCCGGGATGGCGATCGAGCCATTCGTCGATGGGGCCGGTGATCCCGCCGAGGTGCTCGCGCAGCCCCTTCGCTTCGGGGCTCAACGTGCCGAAGATGAAGCCGCGATAGCTCTCGACGCGCGGCACCTGGGCGAGGTTGTAGCTGCCCGACTTGAGGTCGCAGGCATAACCTTCCGGCCACGGCACGCCCAGGAGCTTGCCTGTATTGGCGTACGTCCAGCCGTGATACGGGCACTGGAACCCTTCGCCGGCCCGCGTTCGCTGCGACACACCGTCGCGCCGCGATGGGTGCAGCGGTTGTAGAGCGCGCGGATCGTTCCTGTCGAGTCGCGAACGACGATGATCGGCCGCAGCCCCAGCTTCGCCGTGACGAAGTCGTCGGTTTCGGGATCTGGCTCTCGTGCGCGAGATAGACCCAGGTCGCGCCGAAGATGCGGGTCATCTCCAGCGAGAAGATCGCCGGGTCGGTGTAGACGCGCTGGTGTACGCGGTCCTCGTGCACCAGGTCGTTCCAATCAAAACGTTCGGCGATGCGCGCGCGGATCGACGAGCGTGGAGTTTCCAGCTGATTGACGTCCTGCTGGCTTTGTGGCGACGCTCACTCGCCTAGAAGAAGTCGAAATACTCGTTGTGCTCCCACTCGGTGGGCCGTCGTCGGCGGATGCCCCGCCTTGCTCTCGCAGCCATGCGCTGAAGCGGCCTGATTCATTGCGCTTCACCTTCACGTAATAGTCGACGAAGGTGTCGCCGAGGGCCGCGCGGAAGAGCGCGCTCGATGCCAGCGCATCGAGCGCCGCGTCGAGCGAGGCGGGGAGCAGCGCGCGCTGGGCGGCATAGGGATCGTCGTCCTGCGGGCCGGGATCGAGCGTTCGCGGCGATGCCGTCCATCCCGGCGACGATCTGCGACATGAAATAGAGATACGGATTGGCCGACGGCTCGCCGATGCGGTTCTCGAGCCGGGTGGCCGGGTCGCCGGGGCCGCCGAGCACGCGCAGCATCGCGCCGCGATGATCGTGGCCCCAGCCGGCGCGATCGGGCGCGAGCGAGCCGGGCCGGAAGCTGCCGATAACCGTTCACCGTCGGCGTCGAGAACACGGTCGCGGCAATCGCATGCTCGACGAGCCCGCCGAGGAACGCCATGCCGAGGGGCGAGAGCCAATCGTCCGCGCGCTCCGGGACGAAGACGTTGCGGCCGTCCTTCGCGCTCGCGAGCGATTGGTGCAGGTGCCAGCCGCTCGAATAGAGACCGCGCAGCGCCGGCCGGCACATGAAGCTCGCGTGATAGCCGAGGCGCCGCACGATCTGCTTCGTGGCCGTGCGGAAGAGGACGAAATTGTCGGCGGCGCGCAGCGCCTCCTGGTGCGCGAACGTACACTCGACCTGCCCCGGCCCCCACTCGTTCTCGAGCGACCGCAGCGGCAGGCCGAGCGCCTCGTAGGCCGCGGCCAGCTCCGACAGCACCGGCTGCACGAGGTCGAGGTTCGTCTCCGAGTGATACGAATAGCCGGGCTCCACCGGAAAAACCCTCGGCGGACGGCCGCGCACGCCGGGGAGGCTGACGTTATCGTCGCCGAGGTGCGAATCGGCGACGACGCGTCAGGTACCACTCCACCTCCAGCCCGACGACGAGGCGCAGCCGCGCTCGCCGAGCCGGGCGACTCTCGCGCTCAGGTGCCGGGGCGAGAACGGGTACACCTTGCCGTCATTGAAGTATTCGTCGCACACGATCCACGCGACCCCCGGCAGGCCCACGGCAGCACGCGGAAGGCGAGGGATCGGGGACGATGGTGATGTTCGGCGACCCGCTCATCTCCTCGACGCCCATGCCGCCGCCCCGCGTGAACGAGGCGAAGGTCCGCGCATTGGCCGAATCGAGCGTCGTCGTGGCGACATTGATGTTGTAGCCCGCCTCCAGCGCGCCGAGGAAGGCCGGCACGGTGACTCCTTCGCGCGAGAGCGCCATGTGGGTCGACCCAGGCGATGCGCACGAACTGCAGCTTGTCCTTCTCCAGGAACAGCTTGACTCCTCGGCCCGCCGCTTCTGGTTGTCGGTCCACAGTCCGTGCTTTTCGATGAAGGATGGCGCGGCCATCGGCCCCCGCGTGCGCAAGTCGGGCGGATTGTTGGCGGAGCGCAAACCGTTAAGCAAATGGAATGTCAGCAGCTTACGGGTGCGATCCGCCCTTGACGCTGACGGTTCGCGCCCCCATTCCTTAGGCTGTCAGTCGGCCGGACGGCCGCTCCGGCAAGGACCGAAAGGTCGCCGGGGAGGAAAGTCCGGGCTCCACGGATATACGGTGCCGGATAACGTCCGGCGGGGCCGATCCCCTCGCGGGGTGAGGCTTCAGGGACAGTGCCACAGAGAGCAGACCGCCGCGGCGCGTTGCGTATGTCGCGGCAAGGGTGAAAGGGTGCGGTAAGAGCGCACCGCGCCGGCGGCAACCGGCGGCACGGCAAACCCCACCGGGAGCAAGACCAAATAGGGACGGCACGGGAGCAATCCCGGGATCAGTGTCCGGATCTGCCGTCCGGGTAGGTTGCTAGAGGCGCGGGCAACCGGCGTCCCAGAGGAATGGCCGTCACGCGCGGCGCGCAAGCGCCGCGCCCTACAGAACCCGGCTTACAGGTCGGCTGATGCATAAAGGGGGGCCGGGTGGAAAACCGCCGGGCCCCCGCCAATTCTGCGCGACGATTTCCTGTGCCGTCCCCGGACGCGTCATACCAAACGAAACGGCCGGGACGTTCGTCCCGGCCATCGTATTGCATTTGAAATCGTACGACGTCAGTTCGTCTGCTGGACCGCGGAGACGATCCAGTTGCCGCCGCGCGCCCGCCTGAACGTCCAGATTTCGACCGCCTCGTCCGGACCGCCTTCGGTCACGCGGCCGCTCGAACGGTCGACGATCTCATCCTTCAGCGAGTAGCGCACCGCGACGGTGCAGAATTCGGTGTCGCCTTCGCGCCAGGCTTCGGCGGGATCGCCTTGCAGGAGCTTGATGTCGCTCAGGCGGTTGATGACGCCGCGGCTCGCATTCGCGTTGAAGTCCTCGAGGTAGTAGGAGAGCATCTCCGGCGTCACGAGATGGCGCAGCTTGCCGACGTCCTCGGCGCCATAGGCCGCCTGCACGTCGCCGAGCAGCCGTTCGAAGGCTTCGAAGTCGACCGGCGTGGTACCGATCTCGTCCGGATTGGACGGACGCGCGCTGCCGGGGCCGGCCGCCAAGGCCGCCACCCAGTCCACCAGCTCCACCGAAATTAAACGACGGCCGCGCGGACGGCATGTCGCGCATCGACGGTCCCATCGCGGTCGCGGGCGGGTTGCGGCGCTGCCACCAGGTGAACAACAGCCAGCCGATCAGCACGACAATGCCGATCTGCAAGGCGAGCCCGAGGAACGAGGCAAGCCCGCCGAGACCGCCGGTCAAGCCGCCACCGAGCAGCAAGCCGATCAGGCCGGCGCCGAGCAGGCCGGCGAACAGGCCGCCCATGAAGCCGGGACGATTTATCAGGCCGGCGGCCGGCGAATTCTGCAGCCCCGGACGGGTCGCGAGATTGGTGCCCGGGTCGGTCGGCTGCGTCATGGTGCGCTCCATCGGCCGCGGTCGGCGCGGTCGTAGTCGACGGCGGCGCGCTGTAGGTGCGCGTGCCGCGGCTGCCGGCGCTGATGCGCGAGCGCGCGTCGGCGACGTCGGCGGCGATCATGACGAACGCGGCGGCGAGGGCGCCAAGCACGAGCGCGAAACGGAAGCGGTTGTGGAACATGTGGGTCCTCTCATGGCCCGGCGGGGGCCCAACGCGTAATATTGGCATCATCTTACGACAATTTAAGGGGCGGGCGAGTGCCGGCCCCCTGTTTCTCCGTTTCCGTCTAAGCGTCCCTGAACCGGAATAATTTCACCAGGCGTTTCAACGCGATGCGGTCGCGACCGGCACGCGATTGCGATGGCAGGCCCGCGCGTCAGCCAGCACCGAAGCGTAATAGGCAACGTCGCTCTCATGCAGCGGGTTCCGGTCGGCGAGCGCCCGCGCCTTGGCGGCCTCGTCCTCGAAGTGCCTGATCACCTGGGCGTAGTCGGCTGCGCTGTGCTTGCACTGGAGCTGGGTAACGGCTGCGCTCCCCAACGCGAACGCCACAGCCATCGTGAGCGCGAATGCAGCTGCGATGATGCGGAAATGGTCATTGGGAAGTCCCCGTCCCTCGGACCCGTATGCGTTGGTCGCCCCCGCCGGGAAAAGGTTCAAAATTGGTTAATGGCTTCCAGCGGCCATCATAATTCCCTGATCCGTCGACATTTTTGGGAATACCGACGGACCCGCCCCGAATGCGCAAGACCATCGTCCTCGTCACCCTCCTCGCCCTGGCCTGGCTCGGATATGTGGCCTGGCCGATCTACACGCTCGGCACGCTGGCGCGGGCGATCGAGGCGGGGACCAGGCGACCGCCCTGCACCACGTCGATCTCCCGGCGGTGCGCCAATCGATCACCGACCAGGTCGTCGACACCTATCTGCGGCTGACTGGCAAGTCGGCAAGCCCGCTGCTGCGCGGCGCCATCGCCGCCGGCTCCATCGCCGATCCGATCGTCGGCAGGATCGTTGCGCCTGACGCGCTGGTGGAGTTTCTGCGCGAGGGCTGGCCGATGCGGTGCTGCCGGATCGCCCGCCCGGCACGGCAGGCTTGTCGTCCGCCAGTCTCGGCAACGCCTGGCAGATCTTCGCCGCCGCGGAGTACGGCATCCGGCGCTTCGAGATCGAGCTGCCGCCGTCATTGCCGCGCGACCGCCGCGTCGTCCTCGAATTGCGGCTCATCCACTGGCGCTGGCAGCTCGCGGGCGTGCGCATGCCGGAACACTTGCGTCCGGCTGGCGGAAGCCCTGATCAACGTGCTTGGAAGCGTTAGTACAGTTCAGTATGAAGCAATCCCACACCAGGGCGTGTACTCATAAATCGCGATTGTTTGTGATGGCGGCGAATGTCCGCTTTGCCTCCGAAAGTGACCAAATAGCAGACGCGGAGTCCGGCCGCCGTCATTTGGAAAGCCGCTCCGACCGTCTATCGCTCTCGAAAGCTGCGCGCGATCTGCTCGTGCAGCGGCTTGAGCAGATATTGCAGTGGCGTGCGCGTAAAGGTCTGGATGAAGATTTCTGCCGGCATGCCGGGCAGGAGTCGGAACTCATCGAGCCGTTCGACTTCGGCCTTCGGCAGCGACACGCGTACGAGATAGTAGGCCTGCCCCGGCCCGGCCACGCTCGGCTGGTCGCGCGTGAGGTCGGCGGAGACGTGAATCAGGATGCCGTTGAGTTCGGGCATGGTTCGCTGATTGCCAGCATTGATCCGCACCACCGTCGACGCCCCAAGTCTGATCTGATCGACATCGGATGGCGCCACTTTCGCTTCCACGATCAGAGTGTCCCCGCTTGGGACAATGGACATGATCGTCTCGCCGTTGCCAACTACTCCGCCGATGGTGTGAATGGCGAGCGAATTGACGACCCCGGAGCGCGGTGCGCGGATGTCGATGCGCTTGAGCTGATCCGCTGCTGCGACCATCCGTTCGACCAGTTCAGCAATCTTGCCCTCCGTGTCGCGCAGGTCCTTAAGAACTTCGGTGCGGAAATCCTGATCGAGCTGAATGATTTGCAGCTCGGTCTCGCTGATCTTGGCGCGGGCGCGTGCGATGTCGGCGATGAACTGGCCGCGCTCACCCTGCAGACGGGTCTGCTCGCGCCGGAGTTGCATGTACCGAGAAATGCTGACGAGGTTCTTCTTGTAGAGGTCGGAAACACCGACGAGCTCTTCGGAGAGGAGGTTGATCTCGTTCTCCTTGGCCTGTTGCTGGGCGCCGAGCCCGCGGATTTCCTCATTACTTTGCAAAATGCGTTCGCGCAACTGGTCACGCTGGCCGGCGCGGGCTGCCTTGCGCGCGTCGAACAGTTTCTCCTCGCCACTCGCCGCGGCGGTGACGTTTGTTTCGTCCATGCGCGCCGTAAGGTCTTTCGGGAAAGCGATTGAGTCTGCGCCGTCGCGTTCCGCCAATAGGCGCGCCCGCCGAGCATTGTTTTCGTCGAGTTGGGAGCTGAGCACGCCAAGCGTTGCGCGGGGTACGGTGTCGTCGAGGCGGACCAGGACTTGGCCCTCTTCCACCTCGCTGCCATCCTGGACCAGGATTTCCTTGACCACGCCTCCGGTCGGATGCTGCACCTTCTTGTCGACGGATTCCACGATTACGGTGCCGGCCGCGATCACGGCGCCGGCGAGTTCGCTGGTCGCAGCCCAACCGCCGATGCAAACGACGAACACCACCACCATCGCCAGGCCGACAACATTCAATTTCCGGATCATCGCGGTTGAGTCGCGGTCTCTCGCCGACCGGGTACGCGTCCATCTTCAGGGCAACATTCGCATCTGCATCTGCAGTCAAGCCGAAATCCTCCCTGGGTTCGTGCAGCAGCGCGACATTGCCGGACACCTTCGGGCGTGGAACACGTACCGGCGCATTGCGTAAGATAGCATCGCGCGGGCCGAAAGCTTGTTGCGCACCATTGCCCAAGATCAGGATCTTGTCGCACTGGTCCAACACCGCCGGCCGGTGCGAAATGATCACCACGATTGCGCCGCGCGCCTTAAGTCTCGCGGAGCACATTCTGCAGGGCGGCTTCGCCCTCGCTGTCAAGATTGGCGTTCGGTTCGTCGAGCACCACCAGGAACGGATCGCCGTAGAGCGCACGTGCGAGCGCGATGCGCTGACGCTGTCCGGCGGACAGTACTGTGGCGGCTTCCCCGATCCTGCTGTCGTAGCCCCCCGGCAGGCGCAGAATCATGTCGTGCGCCCCGGCCGCGCGGCCGGCCGCCAACACGGCGTCGGCATCGGGAGCCAGACTCATCCGCGCGATGTTTTCGGCAACGGTGCCGTCGAAGAATTCGATATTCTGACCCACATAGCCGACGTGCCGGCCGAGCGCCTCCTCATCCCATTGGCTGAGCGCGGCTCCGTCGAGCCGGATCTCGCCGCGCGCGGGAGGCCAGACGCCGATCAGGCTGCGCGCGAGCGAGGTTTTGCCGGCGCCGCTCGGGCCGACAATGGCGGCGGCCTCACCGGCGACAAGCCCGAAATGAACGTTGGCGACGATCGCGGTGTTGTTGTTGGGCGCCGCCACGGCAACATGCTCGACGTCAAGGTCGCGCACGGGCTTGGGCAGGTCAGTGCGCGTGCGGCGTGCCGGCAGCTGTCGCAGCGTGCTGGAGAGCCGCAGCAGCGATTGGCGGGCGCCGGCCAACGAGCGCCAATTGCCGATCACAACGTCGATTGGCGCCAGCGCCCGCCCCATCATGACCGATGCTGCGAACATGGCCCCGGCGCTGAGCTCCTGTCGGACTACGAGATAGGCGCCCATCCCCAGCATCGCCGACTGCAGCAACAGGCGCATCGTCCGCGCGACGCTGCCGTAGGAGCCGGTCACATCGGAGGTGAGTGCCGAAGCTGCAAGATAGCGGTCGTTCACCTGCTGCCAGCGCTGTGCCAGTGTTCTCGCCATCCCCATGCCGGCAATGGTCTCGCTATTTCGTCGGGTGAGCTCGCTGGCAACGGCACGCGCGCCGGCGCTTTGTGTCATGGCGAGCGTCGGTACGCGGCTGCGCCGTTCCGTCAAGATCGTCAAGATCACGAGGATGACTGCTCCCGCGAGCGCCATTGCGCCGAGCCAAGGATGGATCAGAAAACAGATCGCAAGAAAGATCGGCATCCAAGGCAAATCGATGATTGCGATTGGTGCTGGGCCGGTGAGGAATGTCCGGATCTGATCAAGGTCGCGCACCGGCTGGTGCGCCTCGGACGCCGAGCAGCCCCGGTTGGTCAGTCGAATGACCGCGTCATGGACGGACATGTCGAGGCGAAGATCGAGCAGCGAGGCTATTCGCACCGCGATCCGTGAGCGTACTACTTCGAGTCCGCCCTGGAAGCCATAAGCGATGACCAGGAAAACCGATAATGCGACCAGCGTCGGCACGCTGCGGCTCGCTAGCACGCGGTCGTAGACCTGGAGCATGTAGAGAGGTCCCGCGAGCATGAGCATGTTCACCACGCCCGAGAACAAGGCCACGCTCACAAATGCCCGCCGGCATTGCTTGAGCGCAGCGGCCAACTCTGGATGGGTTTGGCGTAGGGGCGCAAACACTCCGACCACGTTGATCTCCTGTACCAAGAAGCAGCGTTTAAGTGGTTGTGCTGCAAGCGTTCGGGGCTCTGGGACCATCGTTCCGGTCGAGCTTGAGGAGTGCTGTCGTTTTCCTCAAGGATGCGCCGGTTCTCGATGTCGCCGCGGGCGATGATTGCTCATCGCCCGCGGTCGATTGGTTGTCGGGAGTTGCTTAGACGAGATGGAAGTCGTGGTTGATCAGAGCAAGGTTGAATGCAAACTCGTGCGCGGCACCTTGGGTTACGATGTTGTCGCCGGGTCCACCGAGCAAGACATCGTTGCCGCCTCCGCCGATCAGCTCGTCGGCTCCGCGACCGCCATCGATGGTGTCGTTGCCGGCCCCGCCGATCAGAACGTCGTCGCCATTGCCGCCTTCGAGAATCAGCTTCGGGCCGTTGACGCCGATTGCCGAAGCGTCGATCACGTCGGCGCCGTTCAAGCCGACGATGCGGATGGTATCGTTAAGGTCGAAGTGATCGATCACGACTCTGCTCGCAAGGCCGTCGATTACCAGCGCTCCATTCTCGATCGATAGCGTAATGACATCGTCTCCCGTGGTGCCATTGATCACGACGGTGTCATTCAGACCATCACCGGTGCTGCCGCCGATGTCCGCAGCGAGGTCGACGTTGACCAGTCTGACGTCGGTGCGTGTCATGTCGTTGATCGTGACGGTGTCGCTGCCGCCGAGGGCATTGAAATCGATGGTCTCGACGCCGTTCATGTCCATGGTTACGCTGGCGACGTTGGCGACATCGCGAGTAAACAGTGCGCGCTCGCTGTTCGCCGAGATGGTGACGGTTTCGGAGCCGTTGGCGCCGTTGAACAGCATAGTGTCGGTTCCGTCCTGGCCCTCGACGACGTCGCTGCCGTCGCCTGGATCCCACTTGAAGGTGTCGTCACCGGCGCCGAGGAACGCCACGTCAGTGCCCTGGTTACCATCGACGAAATCGTTGCCATCGCCGCCGAGGAGAAGGTCGTCGCCGTTGCCGCCGAGAATGGTGTCATTGCCGGCGCCGCCGTCGATGGTCAGCTTTATGAGGGCAGACAGGTTGCCCGTGGCGCTGATGGTGTCGTCGCCGCCATTGGCGTTGATCACGATGTTTTCGATCGTGCCGGCGTCGATGGTGAACGGCGCGGGATCGACGCGGTCGAGGAGCACGCGCGCGCCGTTGGCCGCGATGGTGAACGTCTCGGCGCCGTTGCCGAGATTGACTTCAAGGGTGTCGGTTCCTGCATCGCCGTCGGCCAAGTCACTTCCGTCGCCCGGGTTCCAGACGATGCGGTCGTTGCCGGCTCCGCCGAACAGTGTGTCGGTGCCGGCGCCGCCAATCAGCACGTCATTGCCGCCGCCACCATCGATGGTGTCATTGCCGGCGCCGCCGTCGATGACATCCGGCGCGTCGGACGGCCGGTTTCCGCCGACAGCCGCGACTGTCGGTGAGACAAAATCCGGAGTGATGATTTCATCGGCGTTTGTGCCCAGGAAGGTAGCCATGTGTTGATCCTCAATCACTGTTGTGGCGCACGCATGCGCACGGTTGCGGTTTCTGTTCGACGGGTCGAATCAGATTGGCATCACAGGTCCGCTGGAAATCGTGTTGCGTATCCTGAATTCCGAACTGGCTTGTGTGCCGGGTCGGAAAATGACGGCATCGCGCTACAAAAGTGTTTCGGCTATCGGTAATCGTGTTACGTCCGTAACGTGCCAGCTGAACGCGCGCGCGCCGCGGTCAGATCCCGTGGCCTGCGTGAGGGTTAGAAAATTCCAGCTTCCGCGAGCGTTCGTGATGACGTCATCGCCGCAGCCGATCAGCGTGCCTGCTCGGCCGCCCCATTGTTGATGCCGGCGCCGCTGTCGATGAAATCCGGCGCGTTGGACGGCAAGGCACCGCCGGTTGCCGAGACCGTCCTGAGGCGAACAGCGGAGTGAATTTCATCAGAGTTCGTGCCCGTGAAGTTGGCGATGGTTTGGTTCCATAATAATTGTTGTGGCACTCGCATGCGCGCGGTTGCGGTTGGCATGGATGATCGCTTAGAGGTGATCGGCGACGGATGTCACGCTCCTTCGCCTCATACGTCCGAGATCGAAAGGGGAGTTTCGCGATCTCATCATGGGCCAGCCGAGGGCCGGACCGTCGGTTTAAGCCAACCTACGATCGCAGCGCTGAGATGAACGTAGGCGTGCGGATTTGGACGCTCGCGTGCGGGGGTGTCTGTCAAAGCGATGACGGCCTCAACGACAGACCGATCAGTGAAGGCGTCGTTTGCGCATGCAGTCCTTCGCTGTCTTTGGTAGGAAGCCGATACACGAAATGTGTAAAGACGTGAGGCCCGTCGCTCAACATTCATCGGCCGTGTGAATCCAGACGGCCCGGATATGGCTCTGCCCGGCCCTCGGAAGAGCTGTGCCATGCTAATGTGCTGGCCGCTATCACCGCTTGAGTGCGATTGGTCACCTTGAATGCCTTAAGGATGGCGGTGACGTGGTTTTTCACCGTGGTCTCGGCAAGATCGAGCGCGCGGCAGATGGCTTTGTTGCTTCTTCCCTGCCTCATGAGGGCGAGCACGTCGAGCTGTCGCGGGGTAAGGCCTGGATCAGCAGAAGATAGCTCAGGCCGGTCCATTACTGACCGCTGCTCGGCAGGCGGCGGAAGCGTTGGCCCATTGCAGTCGGCGATTTCGGGAGCGACGATCAGAACGAGGAACATCCGTTGATCTCCATCAATCGTTGGTAAGGTTGAATTTTTTTTGATGCAACGATCGGTATGCGAACTGGCTTGTGTGTCAGCCCGGTAAATAGGCGGCACCGCGCTACAAAAGTATTTCAACTATCGGTGATCGTGTTACGTTCGCGACGTGCCAGGGAAACGCAAGCAGCGCGCCAGCGCCGCAGCCAGCTCGGTGCTGACCAGCGGCCTGCGCAGCAGTTCGGAAATTCCGGCGTCCGCCAGCGCGTCCACGCGAACGTCGATCGTTGACGCGGTAGCGAGCAGTCATGGGCTGCCGCGGCGCGGCCTCGTGCAACGCGCGAGCCAAATCAAGCCCAGCCGCAGTTTGCGACGCGTGACTGACCATAATGATGTCAAACCGGTCGGGCGCCGAACAGCACGCCGCGACCGCATCGGCCGGGCGCTCGAACCCCACTGGCTCGTATCCCAGCGCCGCCAGCATCTCCTCGTCGTACAGCAGCCGTTCCCGTTCGCTCTCGACGACGAGCACAGTCTCGCCGCGCCCGAGCGGCAGCATTGCGGCCGGCCACTGCGGTGCTGTCGGCCGCCGCCGCGGGGAGCCACGCCTCGAAGCGGCTTCCGTACCCTGGCTTGCTCTGCACGTTCATCGCTCCGTCATAGTCGCGAACGATTTCGTGCACGGTTGCGAGACCCAGTCCAGTGCCCGCCTAAGCGGGTCGTGAAGAACGGCTCGAACAACCGTCGCGCCACACCTTCGTCGAAGCCGCGCCCGCTGTCGATCACAGCCAGGCGCACGTAGCGTCCTGGTGCGAGCTCGCCGTGGCTCATCGGAAGGAAATCCGCCACTTCTCTCTGCTCTGCGGTTACGCGGATACATCCGCTGCCGTGCATTGCTTGCGCCGCGTTGGTGCATAGATTGAGGATGACCTGCTGGAGCTGCGCCGGCTCCCCGGACACGGCGACGTCAACTGGAACGTCCTCGATAACCAGCTCGACGCCGGAGGGTAGCGAGGCACGCAGCAACGAGGCTGCCTCCTCGAATAGGTTGCGCACTTGCACCGGGCGGATACGCGCGTCACGCTGCCGCCCGAACGTGAGGATGCTGTCGATCAGATCGCGCCCACGCTCCGCGGCCCGTCGTATCTCGTCGCTATGCTGAGCCGGCTTGGTTCCGTGCATGAGCTGCGGTTCGAGCATCTCCGAATAGCCGAGAATGGCGCTGATGATATTGTTGAAGTTATGCGCAATCCCGCTTGCCAACGATCCGATTATTTGCATCCGGCGCGCTCGTTCCAGCCGCGTCGTAAGTCTCGCCCGGTCACGCTCGAGAAACTCGCGCTCGATGGCATTGGCCACAGCGTCGCCGGCAAGACGCACCACGGGCAAGCGGGAAAACCCGGTCCCGTACCGGCTGGAAGATGTCGAACCCCATGATGCCTCGCACCCGGCGGTCGGATCAGCGGCACGCAGGCCCAGCCGCGGACGCCAGCGGCTGCGAGCATGTCCTCTCAGTGCCCCGGGCGGCAAGGCGGCGACATCCGGCACGGTGACGATATCGGGTCCGGCCGTGCCGAGCGGCGCGGACAGTGTCAGCGCCTGATGGGGCCAGCCCGGCGGATACGTCTCTCCGTCTGCGGACCATGCATGTACTCGGGTGGGGTTCTCGTCCAGCACCACATAAGCGCGATCCGCGCTGATAGCGCGGCAGAACTCGCCCAGGACTTGCCTCAGCCGCGCGTCGGTTTCCGCCGGCGGGCAATTGATCAGGCGTGTCGAGTTCTCGGCTATGACATGCTCGAATGCTGCTCGCCGTCGCAGCGCAAGGGCGCGCGCACGCAGCCGCAGGCCGAGATACACGAGCATGACGAGCAACAGCAGCGACACCAGATATAGCAACAGCCGAAAGCGCTGCGCCGTCGCTTCGACAGCAGACCGGTGGTCGGAGAATAGTGCACGGATCTCTTCGAGAAGCTGCCTGCTGGGCACCGCGGCGAGGGCCTTTAGCGTCTCGTCGACAGCGGGTAAGAGCTCTTGGAGTAGACGGGCATGCGCGAGCAGTGCCCGTGCTGCTTCCGCGTCCGGCCCGACAGTGGGCGATTGCGCCGCAAACCGGTCGATCCGCTCCTGGAGGGCCTTGACGGCATCCGGTGATGTGTCGCGCGTTAGATAGAGGATCGCCGCCGCCAATGCGCTGGTTGCGGGTGCGAGTTGTGCGTCCTGGGCGCCGAACGCTGGACTTGTACTCAGCAAGCCGACATAAGACAGGGAATTCTGCAAGAGCGCGTTGCTGCTCTTGAAGTGCTCCGTTAATTCCTCCTGCTGGGAGAGCGTCGCGGCCAGGCGGTCGGCTGGCGCCGCATCGAGGCCCTCAGTCTGCGCGTGGGAACGGAGCCGGGTGACGGCGTCCTCCATCGCGTCCAGGGCCTTGACGAGGGTGTCGTAGTCGCGAAGCAGGCCGGCACGCGCCTGCAGGACGTCGCGATGGAGGGAAGCCTCGGCAATCGCGAAATCGTCAAAGGCCCGGAGCGTCACCGCATAGGCTGGTGCGTTCGTCTCGATTCCGCGCAGCAGCAGCCACGTGAGCAACGCGAGCAGCAGAAGCACCCCGAGGGCACCCGACAAGAGCCTCATGGGAGGGCGGGGGCTGCGCGCGGTGTGGCGGTGGCGGGCCGGACCTCCTGACCCCGGTAGGTGCCGGTCAGCGTGTTGAGAAAGGCGACGATGGCGGCGATTTGCTGATCGGTTAGCACGCGGCCGAGCTGGGCGATGCCCATCGCCTTGACCGCCTCCGACAACGTCGCCGCGCTGCCGTCGTGGAAATAGGGCGGAGTGGTCGCCACGTTACGCAGGCTGGGGACACGAACCAATGCGGGCTCCGGCGAGCCCAATGGATGGAAAATGCCGTGCCGCTGAAAAAGGTTGCCGCCCACATTGACGCCTTGGTGGCAAGCGATGCAGCCAAGCGACTTGAACAGCTGATAGCCGGACAGCTCCTCCGGCGTGATCGCGGCGGCTTCGCCCGCAAGCCAGCGGTCGAACCGGCTCCCCGGCGTGACAAGGGAGCGCTCGTAGGTCGCGATCGCATCCAGGAGGGCGGCGACGTCGGGCTCCCTCCCGTAGGCGTCGCGGAATTGCCTCACCGCTTCGGGGTCGGCGCGCAGCTTGCTCACGACCTCGTCCGCACTCGACGCCATGATCTCGGGACTGCGAAGCACCTGCTTGGCTTGATCTTCGAGCGAGCGGAATTTCCCTTCCCAGTTCAGGCGAAAGTTCAGACTTGCATTGAACACCGTCAGCGTATTGAGCGCGATCGGTCGCCCCTCGGGCGTCAAGTCGTGGGCGTTGGCGCTAGCCCCATTCGTTCCCACATCATGGCACGACGAACAACTGTGGGTGTCATTGTGAGACAGGCGCCGGTCATTGAATAATCGTTCCCCCAGTAAGAGACGCCGCGAATCCTGGGCGGCTATTGCAGGGATTGGCGTGATTGGTTCCTGGACGGTGCCGGTCTGGGTTGACGATTGAGCGGTTGCCTGCGAGCCGAGGTTGAGGCAGACAAGCGCCAGCAGGAGGCAGGCGATCCTGCAATCGGGCACGGGCGTGGTTGCCATCGGCTTCATCAAGTGAGAACTGGGTGACATGAGCGAGACACCATTAACTGATCTCCGTCTTCGTGACAGCGGGGATCGCCAAGTATGCGTCCTCATCGTAGAGGATGATCCTGCCTTGCAACGCATGATCGTCAACTATTTCGGGGAGAACAACATCCGTACCTTGGTGGCGTGTGGTCGCCAAGAGATGATCGTTCAACTCGGTAACAATCTCGATAACAATGAAGTGAACTTGGTGGTCCTCGATCTTCGACTCGGTCACGAGGACGGTCTGGATCTGCTACGGGAGATCAGGTCGAGCTCGGATGTGCCAATCATCATCATTACTGGGCACCGCCGCGACGACATCGATCGCGTCGTCGGACTTGAGCTTGGCGCTGACGATTATGTGACGAAACCGTTCAATCTGCGCGAATTGCTCGCGCGTGTTCGCGCAGTATTACGGCGGTTCGATGCCGGACACGCTGCGCCGGCGCGCGATCGCGAGCACCGCCGCTTTCGATTTTGCGGTTGGCAGCTCGACTGCAAGAGTCGGCGGCTCACCGATCCGGCCGGCGCTCCGGTAACGTTGACCAAAGGCGAGTACACCTTATTGGTCGCCCTTCTCGAAGCGCCGCAGCGCCCGCTCAGCCGCGAGCACCTGCTGCAGGCCACGCGCATGCATGAGGATGTTTTCGATCGCAGCATCGACGTGCAAATTCTTCGCCTGCGGCGCAAGCTCGAACGCGACCCGAGCGAGCCGCACGTGATCCAAACCGAGCGCGGCGTGGGATATGTGTTTGCCGTTCCTGTCGAGCGGGTTTGAACGTCGTCCTCCTCTCCGACAACTCCTCTCCGACAACCTACTTTGACCATCGCCCCGCCATCGTCTGCCTGCGGGACGCGCCCCACAACGGGTTGGCTCTGGTCATGCGGCCGATCAAACCACGGAGTTCTGCGCCGATCTTGGGTTACAGCTCGCGTCCGCGTGACAATTCATCGCGCTGTCACAATGAACCACGCGCTTTCAGGGCTCGTTCAGCAAGAGCGTTGAACTCCTTCTGGGCTGCTGCCGCACCACGCGGCAGCAGCACTACTTTCTCACCCGTGGCCAACTGTGATCCGCCTTTCGTCACATCCCCTGCCAAACCTGCACGCAACTCGTCCCGCCATTGCGGCGGCCAGCCCAACGCCAATCTCGATGGCGACGGAGCACTGCTCCACGACACCGGCATCGGACAGGCCGGCGCAATCCTATCGGCCCGGGCCGCGCAGATGGATCGCACGCCGTTCACGGCGTACTGCCGATCAGGATCGCGCGCGACGGCGCGTTTTCCAGCGTGAATGCCATCACATCGCGCAGGGACCGCCCTATGTGCTGCACCCTCGAAGGGCACGGAAAATGCTGGCCTAAATTATATCGAAGTGATGGAACCTTATCAGTGGTTTCGCCTGGCGTGATGGCCAACTGGACTACTCCAGGCTTGATTGCTTGGCCTTGTGTCTCAGGGGTGCCCCACTGAGACGACTTCACCGCTCGGCCCGCAGGGCGCCTCAAGGGGCGGCAAGGAGCGCAAAAGCGGCGGCCGATGCCGGACGACCGCCTCGCCGAGGCGCTGCCTGCGCTCGTCCGGCACGTTACGACCGTAACACAATTACCGTTAGCTGAAATAATTCTGTAGCGCGGCGCCGCCATTTTCCGGGCTGCATACAAGCCCGGAGGACGGTGCCATGACCACCATGATTGATCCGCGACACGACGCACGGGTCGGCTTGGGCGCGGGAACAGCGAAGACCCGAAGCTCCGTCAGGTCTGAAGACCCGAAGCTCCGCCAGGTCTGCGGTCACGGCAACGACATGGCGCTCGTTATAAGTTCATCAAGCTGAGACCGAGGCAATCGGTCCGCCCAGAATGTTTGGCGACCGGAAAACCCCAGCGAACATCGGCTCCCAACCAGGAAAGGATGTCCGCGGGATGACGACCCATCCTCGCGCGGATCACGCCGTTACGGAGGACGCAATGACCACGATCCCCAAGCTTTGGAAACCCCAAACGCAGGTCAACACCACGGACGACAACAGATCCCAATTCGACAGCCAGATCGCTGCAGTCAACGCGCAAATCCTGAATGGACGTCGCGCAAGCCTTCTTTCGACCGTCGCGTTTCGACTTTGGGCCGCAGCGAGCATCTGCCTCGCGACGTATGGCGCAACGGCGGCGGAAAGCGCGACCGTTCTCTCCCCGATCTGTTCGGCAGCTGACCGCAGGCTCATCACGCTGATCGAGGCGCACGGCGAGGCCCAAGACGTCGCCGTCCAGAGCTTGGCGCAAGCCTTCTTTCACCGTGATGGAAGTACGCAAGGCCTGCAATCAAGGGCAGGTCGAAGCGGCGATCAAGCTTTGAAAGCATTCCACTCCGCGCCGTAATGTTCCGCAGCCAATAAGTCGGCTGCCAACCTGCATCCACAGCAAGCCGTCGTCCGGAGACGGGGAATGCAAACGCCAGCCGAAATTGCTGCGCTGTGGACTGCCGTCTTCCTCGGCGGGGTGGTGAGCGGCTTCTCCGGTTTCGCATTCTCCGCTGCGGCCGGCGCCATTCTCCTGCACGTATTCGAGCCGATGGCCGCCGTCCCGTTGATGATGTTCTGCAGCATCGCATCGCAGACCATGAGCTTGATCACGGTTCATCGTCTCATCCGGTGGGGCGAGCTCGCTCCGCTGTTGACCGGTGGAACGGCAGGAGCGGCGGTATCCGTTCCATTCATGGCCGCTATCGAGGCGCGCTCGTTCCGGATCGGCTTCGGCATCTGCCTGGCGGGTTATGCACTCTATATGCTGTTACGACAACCGGCGAGGGTTCCGCTGCACGCCGTTCACTCCGCAACCCATTCCATTATTGGGTTCATCGCAGGGGCAGTCGGGGGCCTCACGGCCATGCCGGGCGCGCTTCTGGTCGTCTGGTGTGAGCTGCGCGGACTATCGAAAGAGAAACAACGCGCGCTGGTGCAACCCTTCATCATCGCGATCCAGGTTTTTGCCATTGGGCTATTCTGCTTTCAGCCCGGCGCGATCGGTCTCGATCTGTTTCAACGTCTCGTTGTGGCGCTTCCGGCGGTGGGACTCGGCACGTTCATCGGCACCTCGATGTTCGCGAAAGTGAACGATCGAATTTTTCGATATTCCGCTTTGTTCATCATCTTGGCGTCGGGGTGCCTGATGGTGTTTTCGCGCGCGCCGTGAACATCACCTGTTCTTTCCGAAAATTTGGGTTTGCATCGCAACGGTGTCGACCGCCGGACTGGCTGCGGCACAGACGGATGCCGACTTCAAAGGCAAATCGATCAGCATCAACATCGGCGGCTGGGAGGTCCTCCGCCTCAACCTGGCGTGAGCTATGTGATAGGGAAGATAGTCGGAGTTTGTGAGGATAGAAGGTAGGTCAGTGCGATGCGCAAGCATGCGAAAATCGTGCGCGTTAGTGACAAGATGCAACGCGGCTATAGCTATGCACTCACTGCTCCGGTCGGGCGGAATTTCGATCCCGAATTTCGTCCCGAGCTCACACCAAAAGAGATGCTGGCCTTAGGCGTGTTCTGCGGAAAATATTTGAACGACTGCCGTAAGGAATTCCCCGCGAGCTGGTTTACCCGCGCCCGTCTCTCACCCTCGGGGCGCGACTGTTACTTGAACCACTTCGGGGTCAGCGCTTCCGTATAAGTGCCGTAAAAGCATGGCTAGCCTACATCGCGTGCGGGCGCTTAAGGTTCGCTCCAGTCGGGTCCTCTTTCACTTTACACTCACTGCCGTCACCGCACACTCACTGCCGTCACCCCGCTTGACAAGCGCCCCCGTTGGCAAGGAGCCTGGGGTCCCGTCGTTAGGACACACGGCCCAAACGCCTGAAACCCGCCCCGGCGACCGTGCACCGCTATCCTGGCGTATCGCTTAGACTGAACGGAGGAAATTATGTTTAAGCGTGGGCTGACCCGACGCCATCTCTTGTCTCACACGCTCGCCGGCGGCGGTGTGGTGGGCGCTTCGTACCTCGGCCTCACGCATGAGCTCTACGCTGAAGCGAGCGGGCACAAGAAAACCAGAAAGGCGAAAGGCCCTAAGCTGAACATCTACGAAGACAACTGGGAGACTTCGAGGTGAGTGCGACATTCACCTCATCCAGTGGCTCGACGAGAAGCGCATCACCGACGCCGCGATCTACCACTTCGGCACGGGCGGGCATCACTATGTCGGGATCGAATGCGCAAAACCGGAGCGTCGCAGTTCGGTGCTCGGCATCACGGCGTCGCCGCAGGAATATCGAAATTACGTACGGCTCGTAACAGGGCGGCCAGAGGTGCTGCGCTATTACAACGCGGTGTTCGGCGATATCTATCTCTTGAACGAGAAGCTGTTGTCCACTTGACTTGGTGACGCTTTTCCACATCTGTGAATTCCGAGGCCCGCAGACCGACGCCTATGGCGGACTGACGGACCTCGCCGTGACGAACCTCCTCACCGATAAGACACGCCCTGGCGGGTATATTCTTTTCTATACGAGCTCCTTCGCGTTCGCGAAAGCCAAGACGGTGATCGCGCAATGGGAGAAGGAGCGCCCGGTCGAGCGCGTTGGCGAGTACAAAAGCGTGCTCGTGTATCGGAAAGCAGATTGAAGCCCTTCGATGTCATTCCAGGGCAGAGAAGCGGCCCGACTCGTCGCGGCGCCGCTGCTGGCCATCGTCCGGGACGATAAAGTGTGTCGCCGCCTGATGACGACCCCTGGTGTCGGCCCGGTGGTGGCGCTGGCCTATCGAGCGTCACCTACAAATGCGCTTGGCGCATCTGCCATGAGTTGCGCAAGTTGATGGCCACTGCCGATGCCAACCGGGGCAGCCCGCTTGACTGGTGCGATGTAGCCAAAGCTGTGAGTACACGGCATAGATCATAGCGGCCGATGCATCCGACCTAGAAGCCACCCTACGGCGAGTGCAATGCCGACAGCCGTGTAGGGTTGGTTTTCGATGACTTCGCGCAGCGCAGCTTCGAATGAGTTGGCAGTCTTGCGGGTGGCCGTCCCGGCGGCCTCGGCGACATTCGAGGCTTGCTTTCTGGCTTCTCCCATGGCGCGTTCAAAGCCTTGCTCTTCTTTTCGAGACGGCATGGTCCAGACCCTCTCTCCTTTCAAATCAGTCCCACCAACTGCGTCGCGGCGCTGGCCGGTGGGCGGTGTATCCGATCAACAAGCCCATTCCGAGTGCAATTGCTGCCGTCGTGTAGGGGTTTTCCTCGACAAATTTTCGAAGAAAATCATGGCTTGCAATCGCAGCTCCTTTCACCGTTTGAGCGCCTTCTGCCGCGACGTCTACGGCCTTCCCATATGCATCTTTCACGGCGCCAGCAGCTTGATTTGTCAAGGTTTCAGCTTCGGTGCTGACGTCGCTTGCAACTTTGCGAGCGCCTTCCTCCAACTTTCCCCCAACAACGCTAGCTCTGCCCGCAGGGTCATCGGCCATAGCGAAAATCTCCCTAGAGATTCCCTATCAACGAAAGGCTAGATATAAAGTTCCGGCAGGAAGACCGTGAACCCGCGACGAAGTGGCCACATTTGAAGCGGCATCGGCCCCGCCGTTGGATCGCGCAATGGGAGAAGGAGCGCCCGGTCGAGCGCGTTGGCGAGTACAAAAGCGTGCTCGTGTATCGGAAAGCAGTTTGAAGCCCTTCGATGTCATTCCAGGGCAGAGAAGCGGCCCGACTCGTCGCGGCGCCGCTGCTGGCCATCGTCCGGGACGATAAAGTGTGTCGCCGCCTGATGACGACCCCTGGTGTCGGCCCGGTGGTGGCGCTGGCCTATCGCGCCACCGTCGACATCCCCGCTCGCTTCGGTAAGGCCGTGGCTAAGATTGTTCCACCTCGTCTTCGAATCCCATGATGGAAGGGCCTTGGTGCCGATTCCGAAGAGAAGCACGAGCCCGTGAGGAACCTCGACATTGTCGTGGTGGATAGTCTGAAAGCGCTTGACCCTGAACGGCCGATTAGAGAAGCGGACATTTTATTGCCGACTCGCACCGAAACAGAACATTCCAATCCTTGGCCAATCAGTAGGTATCAGCGCTGCGGCACATGTCAGGAGCTTGCGCGGCGTCGCAGGCCAGGAGCAATCAGGTTTGGTCGATAGACTTGGTGACCCACGCACCGGGGGGGCATCAAAATGTTTGAAACGATCAAACGCTATGACCGGCGGGGTCCGCAACAACCATAAAGCGTAAGAAAAAAAGGCTTTGACCTCAAAAGAGCGCGAGACGACCGCGTGCCCGGTAACGTCGATTATGTCGCCGAGAGCCGCCCGCGAAGCGAAACGCCGCTTTTCAAACCCCAAATACGCAAAAATGGCGGCCCTACGGCCACCGGCATGGCCTTTCGGCCGGGAAGGACCCGCTCTTTCAAAGAGAGCCTAAGGCAGCTTGCGGATCTGGCGCAGCAACTCGTTGACCTCGCGCATCTCCGCGATCGCCTCCTTCGTCCTGCCCCCGTGCTTGTAGTTTCCATTCCGCTTGCCCGCAGGCGCACCACCGCGAGCACCGTGCATCCGACAGACGGAATGGCCTCGCACCGCGGGCGCACGACACGGCAGGCCCGTGCGTTTTGATCTGGCAGTGCATCGAGGTGCGGCGTTGCGCCCTGTGCATGGGGTTGATGCTCATTCCTTTTTCTCACCCACCCCCACCCCCACAAGCTCATGGACCGTCCCATCAATCACCTCCATCGGCTTATCGGTGGCCGCCGTCAGGAGAGCAGGATCCATCGCTCCGCGACCTGTCTTTTCCTGTACGTGCGCCGGATTGCCGGTGGTGACCACCGCCTGGTCAGCGTTCACGGTGGTGGTGGTGTGCTGCACGACAATCTTCTGCTGGCCTCGGCCTCGATGATGGTCGAGCCGCTCGGTCAACATCACCACCGTTCGGGCGGCCTTATCGGCAAGCGCGAGATATTTCGTTCGCGCCTCGAAATACTCTGAGGGCTGTGCCCAGGCTCGCCGATACATCGACAGGGACGCCTGATGAGCCACGATCAATTGGGAGAGGATTATTCCCTCAATCGGATCGGCCGGCTTCATGTCGACCATGCCAGAAACAGCAGCAACCGTTGCCTCGGTCGCGCGAGCCTCGTCGTTCTGGTTTACCGGCATCGCCAGTGCGGTGGCGAGCACAAGCCAATCATTCCACTCATCGTGATCGGCCCCACCAACGGCTTTACGCTCTCCTTTGGGATTAGGATCGAGCGCAATTGCCCTCACTTTCGGTTTTTTTTTGCTCATTCAATTCCTCTCTTGCTGATGAAGTCAGCTTCGGATTTTGGATTGCGGACGTGGCTGCCGGTCAGCGCCATCGTTCACGTGGTCTTCGATTTGTTCGTCACGCTGCGCCCCGCCGTCGCCGCTCGCTCGCTGGCGCGCCTGGGGGCGGCCGCGCTCGCGCGTCCTTCTGCCTCATGACCTCAATAAGCTGAGTGGTGACAGTGGGGGGAGTGGAGAGCTTGGACGTAGTCGGCACCCCTGCCCGAGATATAGAAGTAGTGACGGTTTCCGCACCATGGACTGTAGTGATGGTTTCCGGCACTGGGCCTACCCCCTTTTCGGTGATGGTTTCCGACACCGAACGCTGGCGTTTTCCGGCACTGGGAAATGTTCTCCGCGCTGCGACTGCGATGGTGTTCGCCTGTTCTCGAGTCTCGATCCGCCGCCAGTCGTCGGTTGGTCCTGCGAATTCCGTGTGCCGGTAGGTGATCCGAAACTTGTTCGGTGATCGAAACTCCGCGTTGCCGGCGCGACCCGCTTCAGTCACCTCCAGAAAGCCGAGCGCGACGCACTCGCGAATTGCTGGGCTGATCGCGTGCCGATGAATGCCGTACCGCTCGAAGTCGGCAAATGTCACCGGCAGGCAACCGTTATCTGTTCCGCCGTGGTGACCGAATTCGACTTCGAGCCGGGAAAGCACACGGTGTGCCGACAGACTGAGCGCTCGATATGCCGGTGACTCCAGCATCTCGATCAGGCGGGCGGCGAACTGCCCACCTATCTGTGTTCGCTTTTGTCGGCGCCCCATGGCTCAGGCCGCCTCTGGCGACGGCGGCCAGCCCGTCCAGCCCTCGGTAGCCGCCACCTCGTTTTTTCGAACGGGCGACGATGACCACGAAAAATTATCTAGCGATTTCAATGCTCGTTCCGCACCGTTTTTGCGGAGGTCTTTGAGCGTTTTCGACTCCGCCCACAGCTGGGCGGCCTCCTTGGCGCGCGTCAGGTTGACCGGCGGCGAGAGTCCGATGTCGGGCCACTCGACTCGGTAGAGCGGCGTCGTTTCGTCGGGCACGACGCGCACAAGCACTCGACCCCGGCCGTGACGCAGCTCATGAACTTGCGCCCGGCTCTGGCTCGGCCTATCTGTGGAGTTGTTGATCGCGCTCCTCAGTCGATCATCTTCCGGGGCCGGTTCACCGTTGGCGCGGTGGCCGGCCCCTTCATTTTTGGCATCCATTCTACGCTACCTCCACTTGTTCTGCATGGCGTCGCGGCTGTTCGGGCGGGTTTCAACGGGCCTGGGGCGAGCGAGCAGCATTGCTTGCGTGCGCGCCACGGTGCTGGCGGTCCAGAACGGCACACGCTCTGACAGCCAACCATCGGGCGGCGGTACGCGACCGTCGCCGCGCATTTCGTACCATTCAGTTTTTCCGGGATTGCCGAGAAGCCGCTTGAATTCGGCTTGGCGAACGAAACGTTCTATGTCCATCGTGCGAACCTCTTGTTGCGCGGCAACGCCGCATGGGTTCGCAGATAGGCGATCTCAGTGGGTAGGTGGGATGGTTATAATTCGGGGGTCGAGGCCCCCGATTATTACCACCCATCAAGTCTGGCCGTTCAAGAACCGTCACCCGATGCTGATGAGCCCCCGCTGAAATTTGTGCCAGTTGGCAAGTAAGAAAACCCCGGCATGCGTCCGGCGCTGCTCGTCCTTCGGCGCTGCTGCGTGGTCTGCGTGAATTGCGCCCCATCGCGTCCAGAATTGACAACGTACTGGCGCGCACAATCCCACGGGCCGAATCTACCGTCAGGGCTGGCACACGTTCGCCGGCTTTGAAGCCGCCAATCAAAAAGCGGACCAGGGGCCCGCCACTCTTCGCGCGGCCGTCGCCCCCGGAGGCCCTGAGCGCGCCGCCTGATCGCCAACCACCATCTAGCAACGATCAGTAGATCGTCATCGGCGATCATGGCGCGGCCCCGGCTGATGGCCGCTGCGATCGGCTCGCATTCGGCCGCCATTTGCATCAGGCCCTCAATCCAAGTATTGCATGAAACCCAGGTCCTGAAAATCGAAGTATCCAGTTCATGCGGGTACACGATCTGATCGTCCTCGAGCGCCGGTCAAACTCGATCCAGCGCGTGCAGGGCTCGCGCCAACTTAAGCGCCGCCGCAGAAGCACCCTTGCATTCCGGATAATTTCCTGCGCGCAACGTGCGGGTTTGATGCCGCCAACCCGTGCACGTCGATCCATCTCCATGTACTTCCAATTCTAACACCCGCGACGCTCGCACCGCCCGTCCGGCAACTCGCGCTCAATCTCCGCCCACTGTTCATCGGTGTAGCGAAAGCGTCCATCGGCCATGGCTCACGCCCCCGCGCCGATGGCAACCACCTTGCCGCTCGCCGCGCTCGGCTTGCTGGCGCAATAGTCGGCCCACGCCTGCATCAGCTTGCGGCGCTTCTCGAACAGGTCGCCGCGCCGATAGTCGCCCTCGACCCCGCGCACCACATGCGCAAGCGCCATCTCGGCAACGTGGTTCGGGAACGATGTGCGCTCGGCTGCCCAATCGCGGAAGCTGGAGCGGAAGCCATGCACCGTCAGTCCGGGGCGCATGTCCGCCATTACTTCCCAGCATGGGTTGTGCGATATCGGCTTGCCTGCCTTGCCGCCGGGAAACACGAACTCGCCTTCACGCGGCAGTTTCTGGAGAATTTGCAATGCCCGCTGGCTCAAGGGTACCCGATGTTCCCTCCCGGTCTTCATGCGTTCTTTCGGGATCGTCCAACTCTTGCTGGCGTAATCAATCTCACTCCACTTGGCTCCCCTCGCCTCACCGCTTCGGCATCCTGTAAGGATCGTGAACTCAAGAGCGCGTGCCGTCAAAGAAACGCGCTCGCGTAACTCATGCATGAAAGCAGGCACGTCGAGGAATGGAAGTGCCGCGTGGTGTCTCACCCGCTTTACCTTCGAGGTCTGCGGCAGCAGCTTGTCCAGATGCCCTTTCCATCGTGCCGGATTTTCGCCCGTGCGATACTTACGCGCCGTGGCCCAGTCCAACACAGCCTCGACGCGCTGGCGCACGCGCGAGGCTGTCTCCGCTTTCGCGGTCCAGATTGGTTCGAGCACTCGAAGGACATGCGGCACATCGACCGCAGCCACTGACAAGTCGCCAATCACCGGATAGGCGTAATTGCCGAGCGACACTGGCCACTGCGTCGCATGTCTTGCATTCCGCCAGCTCGCGGCGTGTGCTGTGATGTACGCCTCGGCGCATTGTCTGAATGTCTTCCGCTTGGCACGCTCTGCTTTAGCGTTGGCGCGCTGCGCGTGCTTCGCCTCGATGGGATCAATTCCATCGGCCAGCAGTTGCCGAAACTTACGCGCCCGCTCGCGCGCCTCTTTCAACGTGAACAGCGAGAGAGAGCCGAGACCCATCTGTCGATCGCGGTCGTTGACTTTGTAGCGCAGCAACCACGACTTCGCGACGCCGCCGCCCTTCTTCTCAGTCACCTGCAACCACAGGCACTCGCCACACCGATAGCGGCCAGGCTCATTCATCCTCTGCGCTTGCAGTGAGTTCAATTGGCGCATTTTGTAGCCCCCGCGTGTACCCACGATGGAATCGCGGATCGTGGCGGAGTTCTGCGGTCCGTGTCAAACGATGCTTCGCACTAAGCCACTGAAAATGTTGTATTTGCGAACACCACCGGACGGCAACGTACCTTGAATGTCTAGAGATAGCGTCCGCACATGCTATGGTCCTGGTCCTGCGGTCATGATAGCGGAGCCCGACCGACGTGGCAGATGGAAGAGCCTACCCGACCCGGCCCTATCTTGCGGTGAGCGCCGCCATCCTGCGCGACGGCAAGGTGCTGGTCGTGCGCCGCGCGCGCAATCCGGCGGGGGGCCTCTACAGCCTGCCGGGCGGCGTGGTCGAGGCCGGCGAGACGCTCGCCGAGGCGGTGAAGCGCGAGGTCGACGAGGAGACCTCGCTCACCATCGAGCCGGTCGCGCTTGCCGGCTACCGCGAAGTAGTGGCGCGCGACGCCGAGGACAAGGTGGAGCGCCACTTCGTGATCCTGCCGTTTGCCGCGCGCTGGATTGCCGGTGAGCCGAAGCTCAACGAGGAGCTCAGCGAATGGCGCTGGGTCGATCCCGCCGAGGTTGCCTCGATGCCGACCACGCCGGGACTCGCCGAGATCGTGGCCAACGCGGTGGCGCAGCTCAAGGCGGCTGGGTAGGTCGAGGGCGTGCGAGCCCCGCCATTATTCCGACGGCTTAGGCCCCGATCCTGCCGGCGGCTTGCGGGCATCCGCCCGCGGGCCTATGCCGGTTGGCCCATGCGACGACGTCTGACGGTTGCGCTTTCCATGCCGTTCCTGGCCCTCGCGCTCGCGAGCGCACCGGCACGCGCGCAGCCGCCCGCACCGTATGACGGCAATCTCCAGCGGCTCGCCGAGATCATGGGCGCGCTGCACTATCTGCGCGGCCTCTGCGGTGCCAATGACGGCCAGAAATGGCGCACCGAGGTCCAAGCCCTGATCGACGCCGAGGCTCCGACCGGCGAGCGCCGGACCCGCATGATCGCGAGCTTCAATCGCGGCTATCGCGGCTTCCAGCAGAGCTACCGGACCTGCACCCCCGCCGCCGACATCGTGATCCGCCGCTACCTCGAAGAGGGCTCGCGGATCGCCCGCGAAGTCACCGCGCGCTACGGTAACTGATTGCCCGCATTAACCTTTTCTAAAAGTCTGGCTGGCCGCTCACATTTCGACGTGCTAACCTCCAGCCAGTTCGAGGGGAACGCGCGCCGGAAACCTCGGCAGAGGGGCGATAATCGCATGACAGTGCAGGCTTTTCGGGCTCCGGCCTACGCGCCGGACCATGAGCAGAAGCGCGCAGCGCTCGGCTATCTGCATGAAGCCTGGGCGGAGGCGCGCCACGAGGGCATCGACGGTGACTGCCTGGCGCAGGCCTGCCTGTTCACCGCCTTCGCCGAATTCGTGACCACCTATGGCGAGGAAGCTGCCGCCCGCTTTGCGGAAGGCCTCGCCAAGCGCATCCGAAACGGCGAATTCTCGCTGCCATTGGCGCGGCAATAGGCATCCCAGGTTCCGCCAGCACCTCGTTTCTCGCCACAATAGTTTGTAGAATCGCCGCCGTTTTGAAACACGGCGAGCCATGATCACGCGCATCGGTCTGTCGATCCTGCTCACGGCCGTTCTGGCGGGCGGCGCGGCGCCCGCGCAAAACTTTGCGCAAAACCAAAATCTTGCACAGAACAAGGTGCGCACCGAGACGATCCGGCCGCCGGCGCCGGGCGAGCAGAAGTTCCGCAACGAGGGTCACGTCGCCGCTCCCGGCGCAGGCGCCGGCAAGCTGCCCGAGATCATCGCCAACCCGGCGCGGCTGCCGCCTGCGGTCGCGCGCACGCGCGAGCGGATTCTCGCCGCCGCGCGCTCCGGGGAGCTTATCAAGCTTTTCGCGGTCATGAAGGAAGCGCCCACGCTGCCGGTGTTCTCGTTCTCGGAGGACAGCGATCCGATCGCCTTCTGGAAGGCGAACTACGCGGACTCCGAGGGCGTGGAAGCGCTCTCGATCCTGATCAACGTGCTCGAGACCGCCTTCGTCCATGTCGACGTCGGCACGCCGCAGGAGATTTATCTGTGGCCGTATTTCGCCCGCATTCCGCTCAAGGCGCTGACGCCGGAGCAGAAGGTGGAGCTGTTCCGGATCGTCACCGGCGCCGACTACAAGGACATGGTGGAGTTCGGCGTCTATTCGTTCTACCGGGTCGGCATCGCGCCCGACGGCACCTGGCAATTCTTCGTGCAGGGCGACTGATCCGCTCTGCTGCGCCCGCAAACCGAAGATGCGCGTGCAGGATGGCATCGATATCGGCCGGATAGAACGGCTTCTTGAGAAAGGCGGCGGCGCCGGCGCGGCGCGCGCGTTCCGCGACCATGTCGTCGGCCGCCGAGGTCATGATCACCACGTGCAGATCCGGAGACTGACGCTTGATCTCGGACAATGTCTCGACCCCGTCGAGGCCCGGCATGTTGTAGTCGAGGAACACGAGATCGAACTTGCCGCTCGCGATCTGCCTGAGCGCGTCGATCCCTTCCGGCGCCTCGGAAACCTCGAGCCGGAAACGGCTCGCCACCAGGATTTTGCGCACGATGTTGCGCATGGTGAGCGAATCGTCGACCACAAGCACGCGATTGGGCAGCCGCAGCCGCGCACATCGCTCGACCAGCGTCTTGGCCTGATCAAGGTTCGCCGGCTTGACGACGACGCCGTCCGCCCCGCCGCCGGCGAGGCCTTGCGCCTCCTCCGCGGTCGCGGCCAGGAGGAACACGAACGGCTTCTGCTCCATCGATCGCGTCCTGGGCGATAAAGGCGGCGCGCTCCGCCGCCGGGATCGAGGCATCAGCAAAAACAATGTCGATGTCGTTTCCTGTGATCTTTGCGCGGGCCGCCGCCCCGCCCTCGGCTTCAATCACTTCCACCGGCACCGACGCTGCGACGGCGCCTTGCCGCATCAGATCGCGCTCCGCCGCCGAGCCTGAGAACAGCAGAATTCGAAGGAATATCAGCTCATCGCGTCATACGTCGTCGCCAAATTCGCCGAGCGGCCTGCGGCGCCCGTACCTTCAGTTGTGTAAAGGACAAACCCGTGAAAATGCTGCGCCAAAAGCGCGCGTGCGGTTGCTTGACGCCGCCCGGACCGCAACCGTTTCCCCCGCTTCGGATAACGTCTGATTGTTCGCAGTTAGGCCAGTCTTATTCCGGGTTCCACGCTGTGGAAAATCGAGATAACCCGAACCCTCGCGGCGCGTGTTCAATGAGGTAGCGCCACTCAGGCGGCCGGCATCGTTTCGAGGAAACGGACCGCCTCGCCCCGTGACGGCGCAGTCAATTCGCCCTCCCACATCACCTGCGATCCGCGCACGAAGGTGCCGACCGGCCATCCCGTCACGCTGACGCCGTCATAGGGCGTCCAGCCGGCACGCGAGGCAACCCAGCGATTGGTGATGGTCTCGCGCCGCTTGAGGTCGACCACGGTCAAGTCGGCATCGTAGCCGACCGCGATCCGGCCCTTGCGCGGCGATGCCGAACAGGCGTGCCGGGCCGGCGCTGGTGAGATCGACCAGCCTGATCAGCGACAGGCGGCCGGCATTGACATGGTCGAGCATGATCGGGACCAGCGTCTGCACGCCGGTCATGCCGGAGGGCGTCGCCGGGTAGACCTTCGCCTTCTCCTCGGCGGCATGCGGCGCATGGTCGGAGCCGAGCACATCCACGATACCCTGATGCATCCCGCGCCAAATCCCGTCCTTGTGCGCGCGGTCGCGCACCGGCGGATTCATCTGCGCGATCGCGCCGAGGCGCTCATAGCAGCCGGGCGCTTCCAGGGTCAGATGATGCGGCGTGGCCTCGACCGAGGCGACGTCCTTGTGGTCCTTGAGGAAGTCGATCTCCTGCGCGGTGGATATCGGGTCAAGCAACAAGAAGTGGCGTAAACCTGGGCACATCCTGCGCGTCCCGCTTCCCAACGGACAAGGCTGGGAAGCACCCGGGAAGCAGGCTCGCAAATAGGGCTGTCCGAAAATCCGCGACCACCGTCACCGAAATCGGTGACGATTTGGTGCTGGTCGATGCAAAAAACCGGCGCGGACACGAGACAACTTCGCCCTCGCCCAATCATCACAAAAAACCGTTAGGCCGGTGATGATCGCCGAGTGCAGCCTCCGCCTTGCGTAACTATGCGGAGGCCTGAATGGCCAAGCGTCGTCCCTTGAAGTTGCCCGAGTTATCGGCGCTCGAACTAAATCGCATCGCCGGTCTGCCGGAGTGCGAACACTTCTCTAGCGTCTCCGAGGACACAATGCGCCGGGTCCACCCCGACAAGATCGTCCGCATTTCCCCGCGGCGGGTCGGGATGCGCGTCGGCGATGCCCTAAATCTTCCGCTCCAAACCGCCGCCCGATTGAGAATGTTGGGCGCGAACGCTCGGCGGCGTCCTTACAGCAACTGCCGACAAAATGAAGGCGGCTCTCGACCCCTCGCAAGGTTCACCGAGAGGCCGGCCTGACAGAAGGATCATTACGATGGTTTTCACCACATACACGAACGACGGCGCGCCGTCCACTGCGCCTGGACGTAATCGCCAGAAGCGCCTGACTGGCACGGCTCACGCCGGGCCGCAGTGGGTGAACGCTATCCGCACCTTGCGGCTGGTAACCCAAAACGCTGTGGCACAAGCCGATCCGCAACGCTGGGCCACGCCGACCGCGTCGGCTCGGATGTTATCGACAAGATCGGTGAGCTGACCCCAAGGCGTTGCACGTTCTGGCAATCGTCTTCTCGATGCTGGTCAAGGCATCCCAGCGCGACTGAACGACAACGGCGTCGCTCGCAAGGCGGCGCCGTTCTTTTCTAACGAATGGAGAACGACCAATGACGACCGCTGAGGCCCAGCCGACACCGGAATTTCGGCGGGCGTTCAGGCTCGTCACCGGGCTCGAATGCTCGCCGCAGAACGTGATCGCCACGATCCGCGAGAACCCGGATCTGTTCCAGCAGGTCCGGGAGATGCACGCCGACATTGTCATGCTCGCCAGGCAACGCCGGCTCGTCACCGAACTCAGGCAACGCCTCGAGAGACACAAGCCACCAAACATCAAGCAACAGGAGAGAGAGCAATGAACGAGATCGTGAAACGAGAACCAACAGCAATCGCGGCCGATGGCTGGGATGACACCGCGGCGGAAGCCGAGGCGCGTCTCATCCGCGGCTCGCTGCTCAAGTTCTGCCGACTGGAAATGGTCCATCGGCAAGGAGAAGACGGTCGAGGTCAAGGAGGGCCGCCGGCTTATCGCCGTCGCCACCGCCGCCGCCTGGGTGAAATGGCAGGAGAGCAAGCCGGTCGAATACCGGCTGCGCGAGCCGGGCGTGCGCATGCCGGAGCGCGAAGAGCTCGGCGACAACGATCGGGACGAGTGGGAGGCCGGCCCGGATGGCGAGCCGCGCGATCCCTGGCAGAGCACGCGCTTCGTGCACCTGATCGATCCGCAGACCGCCGAGGCTTTCACCTTCTCGACCTCGAGCTGGGGCGGCCGTGACTGCGTGATCAATCTTGCCGATCAGATCAAGCGCATGCGGGGCAAGCACCCCGATGCGGTGCCGGTGGTCGAGCTTGGCGCCGCACCGATGTCGACCCAGTACGGCAGAAAATCCAAGCCGACGTTGAAGGTGGTCGGCTGGCGAACCACGGACCGCGAGCGTGGTGGTGCAGCCGGAGCGTCAGCTGCCGCCACCCACGGCGCGCGCAGGAAATGGACGACGAAATTCCTTTCTGAGCCTCTCACGGCCGCAGCAATGCGGCCGTCTTTTTTCCGGTGCCATCATGTCCGACCCTGGCCGCAACCTCGCCGCTGCGCTCGCGCTCGCCGAAGCCGGTGTGAAGATATTTCCCGCCGGTGCCGACAAGCGTCCGCTGTTCAAGCAATGGCAGGAGATCGCCACCACCGAGGGCGACATCATTGCCGAGTGGTGGCGACCGCGCGCCCTATGCGCTGCCGGCGATCCCCTGCGGCGTTAACGGACTTCTGGTGATCGATCTCGACCGGCACGGCAACGGCAGCGATGGCGTGACGCGCCTTCAAGGCGCTTGTCGCGCGCCATGGCGCGCTGCCGCCGGGCGTGCCGATGGTGAAGACGCCGAACAATGGACTGCACCTCTACTTCCGTCAGCCGCCGGGCGAGCCGCTCGGCAATGGCCGCGGCAACCTGCCGGCCGGCTGCGACGTGCGAGGCGCCGGCGGATTTGTGATCGGTCCCGGCGCGGTGCTGCCGGACGGCCGCGGCTGGGTCCGCGTTAGCCGAGCGTCCGCCCGTCACGCAGGCCGCTCAACTGGCCTGGATCGAGAGCATTCTCAGGCCGCCGGCCGCCGAGCCGCCGCATGACGATCATCCAACCGAGGAAACCTCCGATCAGCGCGGCCGCGCCTATGCCGAGCAGGCGCTGCATGAGATCGAGGTCGAGCTCGCCGCCACCAGGGAGGGGGAGAGGAACGAGCGTCTCTACAAGGCGGCCTTCCGGCTCGGCACCATGGCGGCGCGCGGCTGGCTCGCCGAAGCCGAGATCAGGAACGCACTGCATCGCGCCTGCCAGGCCAATGGACTGATCAAGGACGATGGTGCGCCGGCGTTTCAGCGCACGCTCGAAAGCGGCTTCCGCGACGGCCTCAAGGTTCCGCACGAGGACCTAAAGGATCGCGAGCAATACGCGCGGCATGAGGAGCGCGCCGGCAACACCAAGGACGACACCAAGGACGACGAGGAATCGCGGCGGCAGCGGAAGCAGCAGCGCAGCACTGGGAGCTGGGAGGAGCCGGATTCCTCGATCCTGGACGACCGGCGCGGCGAGCTGCCAGACCTTCCGGCCGCCGCCATCTCGTCGGCGATCGTCGAGTGGATCGACGCGGCGGCACAGGGTGCCGGCGTCACCGCTGATCATGTTGCAACGCCGTTTTTCGGAGTCGCATCGGGATTGCTCGGTATTGCGCGACGGGTGCAGGCGACCCGGTCGTGGCGCACGCCGGCAACCATGTGGGCATGCCTGATCGGGCAGAGCGGGTCCGGCAAGACACCGGCGATCGATGTCACCAAGCGGGTGTTGAGCTTCATCGAACGCAATCGCGCGAGTGAGATCGCCGCGCTGCAATTGGCACACGACACCCGCCAGGAGGCCGCCAAGGCCGTGCTCAAGCGCTGGAAGGAGCAAGTCGCGGAGGCGGTTGAGGCGGGACAGCCGCCGCCGCCCAAACCGGAACAGGCAGCCGATATCAAGCCGTTCGTGGCGCCGCGCCTTTACGTCAACGATTCCACCATCGAACGCCTTGCCCCGCTGCTCGAGGCCCGCCCGCGCGGCATCATCTACATCGCCGACGAACTGGCGCGGCTGTTCCTGAACATGCAGCGCTACAGCAACGGGTCAGACCGGGAATTCTGGCTCGAAGCATGGGACGGCAAGTCGTTTGTGGTCGAGCGGCAGGGCCGGCCACCGATCACCGTGCCGCATCTGCTGGTCGGAGTCGTGGGCGGATTCCAGCCCGACAAGATGTGCCGGTCGTTCGAGGGCGACGCCGATGGGGTCTATGCGAGATTCCTCTACGCCTGGCCGAAGGAGCCGCCCTACGCCAGGCCGGCCGACAGCGTCGAGGAGATCGAGCCGGAAGTCGTCAACGCGTTCACCCGGCTGATGCGGCTGCCGGACCAGGAGGGCGAAGCCTTTGTCCCCCGCGATGTCGCGCTGGCGCCGGATGCCTTGGACGCCTTCGCGGCCTTTGCGGCCTTTGCGCACCAGGGGAAGGACGAGCTCGACGGACGGGAGCGCGAATACTTCTGCAAGGGTACCGCGCATGTGCTGCGGCTGGCGGGGACGCTGGCTTTTCTGGACTGGTCGTGGACCGGCGGGCCGGAGCCGCAGGCGATCGATCGGCGCCACATCGAGGGGGCGGCGACGCTGTTCCGGGACTACTACTGGCCGCACGCCAGGGCCGCGCTGCGGCAGATGGGGATCACCGACAAGCACGCCGACGCCCGGCGGGTGCTGCGCTGGCTCAAGGCCAACCGCAAGACCGAGGTGGCGCGCGAGGAGGTGCGCGTCGAGGCGCTCGGCAAGCGGCATGATGCCGATCAGGTGCAGACGATCATCGATTCCCTGGTGCGGGCTGGATGGTTGCGGGAGCGGACGGTTCCCACTGCCGGCAGATACGCCAGGCGCTGGGACGTGAACCCGCAACTTCATTCCCCATAGGGGCTTCCGGAAAGGTCCGGAAAGTCCGGAAAGCCCTTGCGGACTTCCGGAACAAAAAAAGAGGGGGCTAAACTTTCCGGAAAGTCCGGAAAGCCCTTTGCGACCTTTCCGACCTTTCCGGAAGGGGTCCTGAGACTAAAACCGCGCGCGGCGGCACCGCGCATCGCAAGAGGGGACGATGGTGACCGCATCCGGCGCCCGGCCCGACCTACCTGGTGCGCTTGACCCCTCTGCCCGGGGTCGACGGCACGCGGGCCTTGAAGGCCGGGCTCAAGGCGCTGTTGCGGAGGTACGGACTGAAGGCGGTCGAGCTCAAGGAGGAAGGCGCGCCGCCTCGCCGCGTGTGCCGGCGAATCCCGAGAACGGAAATCAAGGTCATCAACATCAACACCCACCCCCACCATCCTCGACAACGATGGATCCATCCGTGACGATGTGACCAACCTGGGCCAGATCCTTGCTACGATCGACCAAGCATGCGGCCGCAATGACGCCATCCGTGCCTACATTTACACCCTGCGTGACCTTCAGCGCGCTATCGACGTGTCGTCGTTCGAGAACAATGACGTCGCCATTGCTCGTGCTCAGGCCGCCGTCAACGGGGCTTTCGACCGTCTGATCGTCGCCGAATTCACACTCAACCGTAGAACGACCATCCTTGGCTTATGGATGTTGTGAGCTCGAATTCGGCTGCGCCGCCTGGCCGCGCACTGTTCGGGCGAACAAAGGCGGGAGCGCGCGCCCAGGAGAGCCTCGAGCGACCCATCGCTAAGCGTGCCGCCGCCGCCCGCCAGCGCCGGGCCCGCCAGCGGCGCAAACGGGGCGCGGTCAGCCTGCGGGTCGAGGTCGTCGAGGACCGTCTGGCCGAGGCGCTGATCGGCAGGACGACCTCGCCCGCGCGCTGCTGCGCTCATCACCGTAAGATTATCGTGGCGATGGGGGGCGGGCCCAGTAAATCGCGTTTCGTAGCAGCGATCGCGCGCTCGACGATGCCATCGCCGATGTCGCCAGAGTGCGGCGAGCGCATAACCAAGAGCCTGGAGAAAGTCGGCGCGACGGTCAGGAGGCACCGTACGCGTGGCGGCCATAACAGCATCAATCTCCGCATCGGTCATTGGGATTACTCCTTACGCTGTCCTGTTGGTGTATCTATGCTCATACGCATGACGAAGTTAAGTTGCTTGCGCCGGTGAAATCGACTATCCTATCTGCGTCTAGTCGCACCGTGGATTGACCTGATGTAGTAGAAGACGTGATGACATGACTTACGATGAAGCCCGCCGTATCGCTCGCGATCCGCAAGGCCGATCCGATCCTTCGGTATGACGCCCGCGTGCTGCTGGGAGAGATCGAGCGGCCTCTGCCGAAGCCCGTGCGTGAGCGTCGGCTTGATACTACGGGTGCTCCGAACCGGATTGGAGCCGCTGGATCGATGCGCGTATCGAGGAAAAGTTAGCGACGCAGCGAAAATTCTTGCTGGACGTGTTCGCTCAGGCGCTCGGTCAATCGATCGCCAAAGAGCGCAAGGTTGCTAAGGCCGAACTGGAAGACTAGGTCCGATCGCTCAAGATCGAACTGGCGCAAGCGCAGACGGTGATCTCCGAGTTACGTTCCATCCTCGCCGCCGACCGTGGCGTGGTAGAGTCTACCAACTCCCTGCGGGCGCGGATTAACTGATTTCGCTATAAAGATATTGCTGAAACTCGAAGGAAGGTGTCGCGGATTGTCGGCACCCAGCCGAGCTGATCGGTGTGCGATCCAGCCGCGTCGTGGCGCGCACCGCCTTTTACGCGCGGTGCGCGGAGCAAGCAAAGCCAAAGCCTACCATCGGACTCGATCCTCGCTGCGCGCTACCGGTCGCGGCCGATTAAATTCGCATCTCCGCCACTCAAACGAACAGCGTCTGCGCCTGCACCTGAGCGATGGTGAGCGGTGTGGCGCCGCCGTCGACCCAGACGCTGTAGGAGCCGATCGAAAAGATCACGTCGCCGCCGAACTGGGAGTAGGAGATGACCGACCCGATGGGCACCACGATGGTCTCGCCCGCCGCAAGATCGGCGATGTAGTCGAAGTCCCCGGCATTGACGTCCTGCCGCAGGTCGAATGTGTCGGTGCCCGATTCCCCGTAGAGGAAGTCGCTGCCCGTACCGCCCAACAGCGTGTCGTTGCCAGCCATGCCCGTGATGAGATCGGCGGTGGCTCCGCCGTTGATCGTGTCGTTGCCGTCTCCCCCGTAGAGGTAGTCGATGCCCTCCCCGCCGTTGATCGTGTCGTTGTCGAGACCTCCGTCGATTAAGTCGCCGCTGCCGCCGCCACTGATCGTATCGTTGCCGGCGCCGCCCCACAGATAGTCGACGCCGCTGCCGGTGGTGATGGTATCGTCTCCCCCCTCGCCGTCGGCCTGGATGGCGTTGGTCGCGCCGGACGTGATCTGATCGTTGCCGGCGCCGCCGAAGACGAAGTCGGCATCGAGGTCGGCCTGGATGATGTCATCGCCGCCTTCGCCGTAGAGGAGGTCGACACCCGCGCCGCCGGTGAGCGTATCGTTGCCCTGTCCCCCGAGCAGCGTGTCGAACCCTCCTGCGCCACTTAAGACGTCGTTGAGTGGGCCCCCGACGAAGGTGTTGGCGGTTGTGTCGCCGATTATGTTCTCCGGATCGACGTTGTTGATGGTGACCGTGAAGTCCTTCTCGAACGCGCCGAGCGCCTGATCCTCCACCCGCACGCGGATGACGTGCGTGGGGTTCTGCTCGAAATCGAGCAGGAGGCCGTTCGCCACGGTAATCGCGCCGGTACTGGCGTTGATCGTGAAGCGTCCGCCGGCGTTGTCGACCAGTGAATAGATGAAGGCCGTGCTGTCCGGATCCTGGCCGACAACGGTGCCGACGAGCGTGCCGTTGGCGACAAATTCGTTGGCCGCGAGCGAGCCGCCGCCGACCACCGTGATGTCGTTCGGCGGGTCGTCCACCACGGGGGGCGCAAGACCCAGGATCTGAATCGGCGGTCAGGTCGTGCAGGCCGTTGATCCGGATCAGGAAGTCGGCCTGGTTGTCGGCGGTGGCATTGCCCACGACGAAGGTGTTGCCGCCGGACTGGTAGTATTTCAGCTGGCCCTGGCCGACGGTCTGATCGGCCGCGCCGAGCCCAAGGAAGGTGAAGTCCTGGTTACCGTCGAGGCTCGTATTGGCGTCGATCGCGGCAAGGTCGAGCTTGTCGGAGCTTTCCCAGTCGGTGATCACGTCGGGCAGGTTGCCCCGACGGAATCGGTCGTGAGAACAAACGCAAAAGTGTCGGCTCCCAGGCCGCCCGTCAGGATGTCTTGAAGCCGCCATTGCCCAAAAGAGTGTCGTTGCCATCCTCGCCTAAAAGGTAGTCCACCCCTGTCCCGCCGATCAGGATGTCGTTGTCGGCGCCGCCGTGAAGCTCAGCAAGACCCCCAGTGGCGCGCAGGATGTCGTTGCCGGCACCGCCGTCCATGAAGGCGGAATAATCGCTACTATCGGGACCGCTGTCGGTCAGCACGTCATCGCCGTCACCGCCCAAGAGAAGGTCGTCACCGGCCCCGCCGTCAAGGCTGTCGGCGCCATCGCCGCCATCGAGGCTATCAGAGCCGTCCCCGCCGATGAGCGTGTCGAGGCCAGCACCACCTGCAAGCCCGTTGGCCTCAGCATCGCCGGTCAGCGCGTCATTGCCGGAGCCCCCGAAAACGTTCTCCACGCCCGCAATCGAGGTGAAGCCGGTCGCCATGCCAGTCGCAAGGTTCACGGTCACGGCCTCTGTCGTGCCGGCGTAGTCCAGCGTGTCCACGTCCGCCCAGTACTCCTCCCCTCGCCGAGATCGAGCACGACGCTCTCGACATTGGCAACTGTGCCGCCGGCAATGCTGGTGATCGCGCCGTCCACGACGACGACGTTGAGGTGACTGTCGCCGCCGGAGCCCTTTCCATAGTAATCGATCCATTGGCGGGGTCCCAAAGATATTCAGCGTGTCGTGATCGGCCCCTCCGTCGATCGTGTCGGTGCCGTCGCCCGTATCGTAACTGTCCCCCACCACGTAGTAGATGGTGTCGGCGCCCGCGCCGCCGTTGATGCTGTCGTTGCCATAACCGCCAGTGAGGGTGTCGGCGCCCGCGCCGCCGATGATGTTGTCGTTGCCTAGACCGCCGGCGAGCACGTTACTGCCGTCATTGCCGGTGATCGAATTGTCGCTCCCGTTGCCTGTGACCGCGATCGGCGCAGTACCGGTCAGCGTTACAGCCGTGATACCGGCGTTGAGCGTGAGCAAGATGCCGGTATTGGACGCGTCTCCGCTGAAGGTCAGATTTTCGATCCCGACCGTCGCGTTTTCGGTGTTGTAGCCGGGAAGGAGAGCGAGGGTATCGCCGGGAGCCACCAATCCCGAGGCAAGAGCCGCAGTGATCGTGGCGAAATTGCCGCCGCCGCCAATGGTGAATGTTTCCATGCTTCGCCTCCCATTTTCGTATGACTGCGGTCGGGCGTCATAGCGCCGTCGGCCGAGGTCGGGGAGCAAGCTCGCTGTCGTCGTGGCGCCTGCGGCTCGATCACGTGCCTGGCTGGGATCGGATGTGCAGCGAGGCGTCGGCCCCGCGCACCGCGATCCGTCTGTCAGGAACGCTTCGATGTCCGGTTCGTGTCGCGCCCGGGGTGCCGGTCCTGCCGTCATCCTCGCTGGCGTGTCCTGCACCGACCGGTTGTCTATCAAGCCCTTTGGCCGGGCTTCGCAACCAAGTACCCACGGATGCAGCCACACTATCATATTCCAGCCGGACGTGAAGCAGTACATAGGTCTCGACCCCTCGCCGAAACTGCTCACAATGACGCGCACGAGCCGGTGCACGCTTCGTACCGCTCGAAAGCCGCAACCAGTTCCTCATCGAGGGGGAGCCGGCTTGGGAGCAGTTCGTCAAAATCAGGTCGATGCGCGAGGTCGACAAGTTGCTGCGTCTGATTCGCAAGCTGCGTTAGGCCAGCACTCCCAATCCATCCATCGGTCTGCGGCCCGACGAATGGCGTGTTGAGGAGATCGCGACGTGCAACCATTCGTACACAGCCGAGTGTGCAGACTTCACAGGAACAGTGTCTGCGCCTGCACCTGCGCGACGGTGAGCGGTGCGGCGCCGCCATCGACCCAGACGCTGTAGGAGCCGATCGAAAAGATCACGTCGCCGCCGTTCTGGAAGTAGGAGATGATCGACCCGTTGGGCACCACGATGGTCTCGCCCGAGGTCAGGTCGGCGATGTAGTCGAAGTCCCCGGCATTGACGTCCTGCCGCAGGTCGAATTGGTCGGAGCCCGATTCCCCGTAGAGGTAGTCGCTGCCCGTACCGCCCAACACCGTGTCGTTGCCAGCCATGCCCGTGATGAGATCGGCGGTGGCTCCGCCGTTGATCGTGTCGTTGCCGTCTCCCCCGTAGAGGTAGTCGATGCCCTCCCCGCCGTTGATCGTGTCGTTGTCGAGACCTCCGTCGATTAAGTCGCCGCTGCCGCCGCCACTGATCGTATCGTTGCCGGCGCCGCCCCACAGATAGTCGACGCCGCTGCCGGTGGAGATGGTATCGTCTCCCGCCTCGCCGTCGGCCTGGATGGCGTTGGTCGCGCCGGAGGTGATGGTGTCGTTGCCGGCGCCGCCGAACACATAGTCGATGTCGGCGTCGGCATTGATGGTGTCGTCGCCGCCCTCGCCGTAGAGGAGATCGACGCCCGCACCGCCCGTCAGCGTATCGGCTCCCAGTCCCGCCAAGATGGTGTCGGCCCCGATGCCGGCGGAGAGAGAGTCGTTGCCGACGGTGCCGAGCAGCAGGTCATTGGAATCGACGCCCGTGATCGTCATGGTCACGGTCGCGGTGTCGCCCCCGGCGATCGTGTAGGTGAAGCTGTCGGTGCCTGGGGTGTTGGAGGCGCCCGACGCCAGCGTCGGAAGCGCGTCGAAAGCATGGTTCGGGTCATAGGTGAACGTGCCGTTGGCATTGAGCGTCAGCAGCGCGCCCGAGGCGAGCGTGATCGGTCGTGCCCACGCTCGCGGCATTGCCGTTCACCGCCGTGACCTGGAAGGGATCGCCGTCCGCGATCGGTGTCGGCACCCGAGCCGTTGTCGGCGAACACGCTTGCTGCGCCGTTGAGCGCCGCGTTCTCGGCTGTGGCGAAGTTGTCGTCCTGCGCCACCGCCGGATCGTCGGCATGCACGCCGATATCGAGCGTCGCGTTGGTGTCGTTGCCGGTGCCCAGCGTCGGTCTCGGTGTTGTAGGCGAGCGTGATCGCCTGCGTGGCGACGCCGTTGCCGGCGAGCGGATCGGCATTGTCGTCATTGTCGACGTTGTTGTCGGGATCGACCGTGTTGATGGCCGAGCGCGGCGTGCCTACGAGCGCCCCGCCGACGGTCGAAGTTCGACTGGTCGACGCGCACGATGTAGTTGCCGGGCGCCAGGCCGGTGAAGCTGTAGAGGCCGCCGCCGGCCGTCGTCGTCGTGGCGATCTGCGTGTCGCCGGCGTCGAACACGCCGTCGCCGTCATCGGCGAAGAGCGTGAGGGCCACCCCGTTGATGCCGGTGTCGGTGCCGGCATCGAACACGCCGTTGTCGTTCACATCGTCGTAAGACGAGGTTGCCGAGCGTCAGCGAGTCGAGCGTCGTCGTCACCTGGTTGGTGTTGACGGGGCTGGCGAAATTGTTGCCCGTCACCGTCCCCTGGTTGACCGGGTTGTCGATCAGCTGGTTGGTCTGGCCGTCGACGGTCGCATTCCACTGGATGATGACCTGCTGGCCGGCCGGCAGGGTGTCGATGTCGATCGGCGCGCCGAGGAACGCCTCGTGGTCGATCGCGCCGATGACGGCGCCGTCCGCCTCGCCTTCGCCCGGCAGGCGCCGCTCGCCGGCGTAGCAGCTAGCCGTACATCAGGTCGCCCTGGTCATCGAGCGCGTAGGTGTCCTCCAGCCCCAGCACGTGGCCGAGCTCGTGCATGATGGTGGTGAGCAGGTCCATCTGCCCGGCGGGCTCGCCGGAGGGGTCGGTCAGGAGCGTGCCGGCATCCGACACCGTGCCGAACTCGGCATCCTCCAGCGGCGTGCCGTCGATGAACCAGCCCGTCCCGAATGCGTCGGCGTCGATGGTGATCGTGGGTGGGCGTCGCTCGGCCAGCTCCCAGCCGGAAAGGTCCTCGATGGAGAAGGTGACGCTCTCCAGCGCCGCGACCTGCTCGTCCGTCAGCCCCGTCGCCGCCCAGCGCTCGATCGCCGCGTCGACGACGTAGTCGAGCTCCGCCTGGCTCAGCACGCCGTCGTCGACGATGACCGGATGCGCAGGCGCGGTGTTAGCGCCCGGCTGTTCGGTCGGAGATTCGTCGCCGACCGGCGGGGTCGGCGTGTCGGTTGGAGCCAGATCGGTGTCAGCAGGCAGATTCGTGCCGTTGTCTTGCGTGAGCGTGTTGTCAGCCGGAGGCGTGTTGTCCGCAGGCGGCGGAGCGTCATCCGCCCGCGATGCAACTCCACGCCGCCGGATGCCGCCAGCAGCGGGAATAGCGCAGGCTGCCCGCCTGCCCCAGTCCAGTTGGAGAAGCCGCTCGCCGCGGAAATGAGCAGCACGCCGTTGACGCTGCCATCGCCGACCCGCCATCGGCCGAGCCGGGGTTCAGGCCGCCCACATAGTTCTCCGACGCCGGGCGAACTCGTGGCCGCCATCCTTGTATGGCAAAGTCGTTGGTCGTGGTAATCGTGCCCTGTTTGCGCAGGCCGATGCCGGCTGCGGTGTAAGCCCCGATCCGGTACCCCAAAGGCGATGTTGCCGGATATTTCCAGGTAGATCGCGTCGTCGACGCTGGAGAGTTGCCGGCATCGACGCGGATGCCGTGGCTGAAGCCGCCGATCGGCGCCAGCACGGTATTGTTGGTGATCTCTAATGCCGCGGCTCCCGCCGCGCGGCCAACCAGGAGAATCCCGTTCCCGTGGGTCTGGCTGATCTGGTTGCCGTCCACCGACATCCGCAGAAACGGATTTTCGGCCGAACTGCTGACGATGCCGTTGCCACCGCCGATGCCGGGCGAACCAACCGTATTGTTCGCGACGATAACATTGTTTTCGCGTTCGCGGACATGTCGGATAGCCGTTGTTGCGACCAGAATTACGGTGCCAAGGGTATTGCCGATCGGATTGGCAACGGTGCCGTTGTTCGAGATGTTGAAATTGCTTCGAACCGCGGTTCGGCACTTCCCCATTCGCCACCACGATGATCGCGCTCTGTACCCATCCGGTTCGTGGCGCTCTCGCCGTGGATGTTGTTGTTGGTGATGTTGATGATGTTGGTCGGTCCTCCGAACATCCCGAATGCGACGGTGGGGCCACTCGCGAGGGTCGAGTTCATGTTGAACTGGATGCCGCCGGCACTCGGAAAATTGGAAATGTGATTATTGTCGATCGTGGCTTTGTCGATACTGAAGGCGGTGGTGGCCGAGCTGACGCCGACGAATTGATTTGAAGCCCTTGGACGTCGCCGTGCTGGTCGAGCTCGTGATCGTATTGTTCGATATGTTGACGTTGGTGAGGGTGCCGGCGCCCGACTGGACGTCCACTCCGCTGTAGAAGGCATTCGTCAGCGTGCTGCCGGTAACGGTGAGCGTGCCGGCAATGTTGTTGGTGCTGCCGGCGCCAAGGTTGGTGTTGAATGCGATGTTGGAGTCGAAGCCGAAATGCCTGAATTGTTGATCGTTCCGTTGGTGAAGGCGAAGTTGGTGACCGTCGTCCCCTCGATGCCGCTGCCGCCGGTGCTCTGGATATTCATCTGATCGAGCACGACGTCGCGCGTGCTTGTCAGCGAAATGCCGGTGAAGGTCGTGTTCTGGATGGTGCCGCCGGACGAATTGTTGGCGGAACCGTGTCGCCGGTAACGATGAGCCCGCCGCTCGTGCCGGTGGTGTTGAGCACGATGCCGTTGACAGCGCCGTTGGCCGCGATGCTCTGGAACGTCACGTCGGCCGCGCCGATGGTCGTGTTGGTGATGTTGAGCGCCGTGCCGGTGCCCGAGCTGATGGTGTTGCCCGGCCGGTAACGGTCACCTTGCCGCCGCCGATCAGCTCGATGCCGATGCCGCTCGCGGTTGACACGCTGATGTCGGAAATGTTGAGGGTTCCGACATTGCCATTGTCGTCGATGCCATGCCGGTTCCTGTGGTCGTGCTGAGGTTGAGCCCGCTGATCATATTGTTCTGGGCAAGGTCGATGCCGTCGTTGGCGCCGCCATTGACGACGATGGTGGGCGTCAGCCAGGCCGAGCCGGTCTCGATGGTGATCCCATTGACTACGAGGTTCTGGCCTTGCCGATCAGGGTCTGGCCGTTGGCAAGGTTGATACCGTCCGCTTCCGTGTAGGTGCCGGCCCGCAGGTAGACGAATCGCCGGCATCCGGCCCGTTGAGGGTGCCCTGGCGCGGTATTGAAGGCGGCGATCGAGTGAAGGGATTGGCCTGGGTGCCGACGTTGGTGCTGCCCGGTGCCGTGTTGTCGATGAACCATACCGAGGGCCCGACGTCGATCTAGCACCGTTGGGTGCTCGAAAGCCCTCCGGCATCGGTTACCGTGTAGGTGAAGCTGTCGGCGCCCTCGAAACCGGTGACTGAGATGTAGGTGAAGGAGCCGTTGGCGTTGGCCGTCAGCTGCGCTCCCAAGGAAGCGTGATCGTGTTGCCGACGGCGGCCGCGCTGCCATTGATGGCCGTCACCAGGTGCGAGGCGTCACCCAGGAACTCGACGTCGTTGGCGAGGAGGCCTTGGCGCCAGGACGCTGTGGGCGACATTGCCGGTAATGTCATAAGGGTGGTTGGAACGCGATCGGCGAGGCGTTCAGCGTACCGCCGTTGAGCGTCATGCCGTCGAGCATCTCGCTGAACGAGACGTTGGTGGCATCCTCCCCGCCGGTGTTGCGATGGTAACGGTGGTTTGCACCACATCGCCAGGGTCGACGAGACCGTCGCCGTCGTTGTCGGTGAGCAGAACCGTAGATTGGAGGGCGGTGAGCGTGGTGGCCAATGCAATCCTCCCTCGGGCCGGGCGGGAGCGCGGCCTATCGTTCGGATGCGGACCTGACAAGCTGACGCTCTTGCGCCACCCTGAATCGAGTGCGTTCCGGCGTCGGCTCAATATAGCACGGATTTAACCCCGCTCGATTTTGGCCGACGCAACCTTTCCTTAGCGGTCAGCGCCAGCGAGCCGCGACGGCGCATTTGGCATTGGCCGATATCGGCATCTCATTGACGTGTAGGCCAAAAGAGCGCAGCACCGATAAACGTCGACCGATAGAGCCAGCGGCCGATGCCAAAGAGCACCTTGTCGGGTGGCGGCATGACCGTTACGCGAGTTTGGATCGTCGCTTCCCGGGCCGTGACGGTGGCCGCGTCACTCTGTGCCTGTTCGATTGCGGGGTCGGCTTCTCCGCCAATGGATAGACTGAACTGAGCATCCCGTGCGCAACACTGGAGTTGGGATCAATTTCAATCGCGCGTCGCAGTCGGCGTACCGCATCGTCGTGCCTACCCGAAAACGGCGCCGGCGGCCTTCCCGCAACATTTCGCAATGAACAGGCGCGCATGGCCGAGCAGCCAGTTGGGCAGCCAAGCTCCCAAGGATGCGCTTGGTGAATGCGCACATTACCGAACGATCACGCGCTCAGCGCGAGCGTCGGCGCAAAACTGGGGCCACGGGGGCATCAGAAAAATTGGCGAGGTCGTCATCTCTTCGGCCGCGGCGGCACCCGACGTTTCTGATATTAATCCTTTTTCTTGGCCCCTGAAAATCGGAGGCTGCACCTATGGGCAAGCGGTCAAATGTTCTGACGATTGTTGCTGAACGGTCGGCCACCGATCACGCTCCACCATCCTCCCTGGGCGAAACGGGACGGACCCTCTGGAACCGCGTGTTGACCGACTACGATATCGCCGACATCGCCGGGCTGGTGACGCTTGAGCAAGCTTGTGCCGCGGCTGATCGCGCCGAGATGTTGCGAAGGCAGATTGAGCGCGACGGGCAGATGATCAAGACGGCCCAAGGCCCCCGCGAGCATCCCTGTCTCAAGCATGAGATGGCCGCGCGGGGTTTGTTGTTGCGCGCGCTCGGTCGTCTGGGTTTGAATTTTGAGCCGCTAAGCCGGTCGGTCGGCCACCGAGCGGAGTGGGATGGAAGGGATGGAAGTCATGAGCGGCACCCGACGAACGCCATTGAACCGTCCGTTGCGGCGAACCTTTCGCCGGAAGCTCTCGCCGCGTTTCGCAAGCTGCGAAACTATCGTGGTCCCTGCACGTGCACACCGGTCGATTGGGGCGGAAAGTATTGGGAACACGAACGATGCGAGGCGTGTGATCGCTGGTGGGTATTGCACTCGAAGTTGTTCCACGCTTGGCCGGACGTTCGGCCGTATTACTGGCCCGTCGTTGAAAACCCCGCCGCCGAATCACCCTATCCGCCGATCACGCGGGCAACGCGAAATGGGCGGAGAAGCATCAAGAGGCGTCGGAGAGATGGAGGCTGATCGAAGCGGCGCTGATCGAGCATGATCGGTTGCGCCGACGACGAAACGACGAGGCCGCCGCATAAAAAAAGCCCCGTCCAGGCTGATCGACGGACCGACGGGGCAAAGTTTATGGCATTTCCAAGCGGTCCTGAGCTTTAGCAAGAACCGGGGAGCTTGGCGATGGCGACGACGACGTCGACGACCAGCGAGACGATCCCCGTGATCCTGACGCAACCGCGCAGCCGACAGCGCGGCCGGTGTCGCTGTCGGATGATGAACTACCAGCTGGTGATGGACGCCGCCGCCCCGCTCGCGCCGCGATCGGCGCTGATGCGTTTCTGCGCGACGTTGCGAGCGCGTGGCAAGCTGCGGCGGCGAGATCGGCGCGGTGCTGTCGCTCGCGTCGTCGCCGCGGCGGTCCGAGAAGCCGCTGTTCGGCGCGCCCGATCTGTCGCGCGGTGCCGGTACATCGAAATATCGGTAGCAGCGAGTTTCACCGCGCCGCCTCGATGCTCGACGTCGGCCCGGCACGAGCTCGGCCACAGGACCTGAACGCATTCCTAAAATGAGGACTTGGGCCCCTGGGACGGCGGCCATCAAGGCGAGGCGCGTCCGTTCTTCACGATGCAGATCTTGTCTTTTTCAGATGCAGATCCTGTCTGGTTCTGATCACCCGGCCAGGACGCCCGCTCGGCGACGGGCGTAATCGGTCGCGCGCGGCCGCGAGGCACAACGTCAGTTCCTGAACGCGAAGCCGCTGCGGTGATCATCTTTCTCCGTTCTTCCATTCTGTCTCATTACGGTTTGCGAGCGTGCGGCGCTTCCACACAGTTAGGTGCGTGTCGGTCTTGGCGTCTTTGGTCAGCCTGGTCCAGCATTGGTCTACAAACTGCATTGGCTTCTCGCCGCGCTTGAGCTTGTATTGCGTTTAAGCATGATGGCCAGCCATTGTTTGGTGGATTGATCTTTGGCTTCCGCTTGGTCGTCTTGGGCGATGAGCGGCCCCATATCTCAGCGGCCATAGCCATTGTCGAGCGTGGCCTTCCCTTCCCGCCACCGAGGCTCTTCTTCCTAGCCTTGGCGCGTGCGGCCTGCTCCTTGCGCACAGCCTCCTGAAATTTCTCGATCTGCTCCGGCGACCACCGACGTCCTGAAATTTCTCGATCTGCTCCGCGACCACCCGACGTCCTCGAGATGAAACCGAAGGATAGCGGGACCGTTCGGCGCGGCGCGTTTACCGCTACGCTTTCTCGCAGCCTTGGCCATGGCTTACTCCGTGGCAAGGGTTAGGTCCGGCTCGGCGTTCCACTGCGCCGGGCCGGCCCGCGTGATCGTACGCGATCAGGCGCGCAACGCTACGACGTTGCGTCCCGCCCTTCAACAACGGAGAGAATGTGCTCGGCCCACCTGGCGAGCGCCTCACCGATCTCGCGCTGATACTTGTGCCGGTCGTAGATCGCCTCGACGCCACCTTTGACGTGGTTGATGCAGAGTTCGGCGATATGCGGTGGCACGCCGAGTTTGCCGAGCCCGGTGCGCATGGTCCGCCGCAGATCGTGCAACACCCACGACGGCTTGAGCGCGGTCCCGGTAGCAATCGCAATCCGGGCATCGAGGGTGCTCTTGAGCACTGTCCATCCCGAGAATGGCGTGTCGACGCGGCGGCCGAAAAAATGCGCATGATCGTCCTTCTGCGCCGAGCGCAACATGTCGAACGCCACATCGGGCAGCGGCAGTGTCAGCGTATGATGGTTCTTGGTGCGTGCGCCGGGATGCTCAGCACGCCGTGCGCGTCAATCTCGTCGCGCTTGAGCCCGCCGATCTCTTCGCGCCGGCAGCCGGTGAGCATGAGCAGCTTGATGATCTTGCCGCCGTCGTTGTCCTGGCACGCGTTCCAGATGGTCCGGAGTTCGGTATCGGAGAGCACCCGGTCGCGCGCCGGCATGTCCTGGGCCGGATTGTTGGTGGCCATGACCGGGTTGCTCTCGACCAGACCCTCGCGCATTGCCCGAGCTTAGAGCGCGGCTAGGTTGCGGCGGGCCGCGCTGGCGGCGCGTCGGCCGCGCTGCTTGACGATCTCCTGGATCCGTGCCGCCACATCGGCGCGCTTGATGTCGCCGATGGGGCGTGAGCGCAGCGGCTTCCAATGCGTCGTGAAATGCAGCCGCGCCGCGTTGTAGGTCCGTGGCCGGAGCCGCTCGCGCTTGGCGTCGAGATACATCTCAGAGACGACGGCGAGCGTGAGCTTGGCCGCTGCGGCGGCCTGCCGGGTCTTGGCCCGATCACTGGCGGGGTCGGTGCCCAATTCGGCGGCGGCGAAGCGGTTGCGCGCGATCTTGCGGGCGTCCTCGATCTTGACCTTGCGCGGGTCGCCCAGGCTCTCGCGTCGCTGCCGCCCACCGACACGGTACTGCACGACCCAGCGTCGGGCCACGGAGCCGCCGGCGCGCGCCTTGCCGCGCAGCCGCAGGCCGAAGCCTGGCATCGTGTCGTCCCATTCGAAATGCTCGCTCTTGCTGGCCGGTAGCGTGAGGGTGAGCGCGATGTCGTTGGTGAGCCGCATGTCCCTGCTTCCCATTTTGGCGCGGGGGAAGCACGGGGGAAGCACCCCCATGCGTCCTTGTGCGTTTTCTTGCTGCCAATGGACATATGCTTAGGGCAGGCTTTTGTCAAATATCGGAATGAGTTGCGCCCTCTTGCGTCGTCCTGCGGCTTCATGCGGGAAGCGTTGGACAGGTTAGCCGGAGAGCGGTCGAGATGTGCAGCACATGCACGCGCTTGCCGGTCTCGCGCGCGAGCCGCACCAGGCGCTGCGTGCATTGCAGCGCCGCGATCTCGTCGCGCCAGACCGGGTGCGAGCGCGGATCGCCTTCGACACGAAGATTCTTGCGCTCGTTGAGGCGATATTCGTCCTCCGAATGGAACGACGCGCGGCGGCGGATCACCTTGAGGATGTCGCGCACGCCCTCGTCGTCCTCGACCAGGAGCGAGCCGGTCGAGGAGCCCATGAACACCTTGACGCCGGCGCAGCCGGGCAGCCGTTCGAACTCGGGCAGGTCCTTTGTGTTGTCGCGCGTGCCGCCGATGAAGAAGGCGAAATCGCAATGCATCCGGTGATGCCCGCGCTTCACCTTGTCGGCCATCGCCTCCGCGCTGGTGGTGGTGGGATTGGTGTTCGGCATCTCGAACACCGCGGTGACGCCGCCCATCACCGCGCTGCGCGATCCGGACTCCAGGTCCTCCTTGTGGGTGAGGCCGGGCTCGCGGAAATGCACCTGCGTGTCGATCACGCCCGGCAGGATGTGCAAGCCGCGGCAATCGACGGTCCGGCCGGACGACGCCTGCGACAGGTCGCCGAGCGCCGCGATCCGGGAGCCGGTGATGCCGATGTCGCGCGCGCCTTCGCCGTCGTGATTGACGACGGTGCCGCCCTTGAGGATGAGGTCGAAGCTTTGGGCCATTCCAATGTCACGCTCTTGTGAGGCTCTACGCTGCGCCTTACGTTTCCTGACAACATCTGGCAAGTACCGCCCATGAAGGCAGCGCTTCTCCCCGACCGCGGCGTGGTGAAAGTCGCCGGCGGCGACGCCCGCCAAGTTCCTCGACGGCCTGGTGACCGCCGACCTCGACAAGGTGACGGCGGGCACGCCCGCTATGCCGCGCTGCTCACGCCGCAGGGCAAGATCATCGCCGATTTCATCGTCGTGAAGGCGAACGAGGACGATCACTATTTCCTCGACTGCCCGCGCGCGCTGGCGCCGACGCTGGTGCAGCGCCTCAACTTCTACAAGCTGCGCGCCAAGGTGATCGTCGAGGATCTGTCCGAAACGCTCGGCGTGCTCGCGGTCTGGGACGGCGCCGGCACGAACGGACCCGGCCTGTGCTATGCGGATCCGCGCCTCCCTGCGCTCGGCCGGCGCTGCATGATGTCGACGCATCTCGCCGGCAAGGCCGCATCGGAGCTCGGCGCGACCTTGGTCGATGCCGCCGACTACGAGGCGCATCGCATTGCGCTCGGCGTGCCGCGCGGCGGCGCGGATTTCATCTACAACGACGCGTTTCCGCACGAGGCCGACATGGACCAGCTCGGCGGCGTCGATTTCGACAAGGGCTGCTTCGTCGGCCAGGAGGTCGTCTCGCGCATGGAGCATCGCGGCACCGCGCGCACCCGCGTGGTGCCGGTCGCCTTCGACGGCCCGCCGCCGGAAGCGGGCGCGCGGTGATGGCGGGCGACTTGACGCTCGGCATGATGGGCTCGGGCTCGGGCGCGATCGGCCGCGGGCTCGCGGCGCTGCGCCTCGACCGGGTCGCCGACGCGATGGCGAACGCGACGCCGATGGTCGCCGGCGGCATCGCGATCCGGCCGGTGAAGCCCGGCTGGGCGCGATTTCAATGGCCGGGCGAAGCGAAGGCTGCGGAATGACCACGCCTCTCAAGCATGCCGACGGTCTCGTCCGCTGCCCGTGGCCGAAGGACGACCCGCTCTACGTCGCCTATCACGACGACGAATGGGGCGTTCCGGAATTCGACGACCGCGCGCTTTACGAGAAGCTCATTCTCGACGGCTTCCAGGCCGGATTGTCCTGGATCACCATCCTGCGCAAGCGCGACAATTTCCGGCGCGCATTCGACAACTTCGCGCCGGAGAAGATCGCGCGCTACACGCCGAAGAAGGTCGAGCGACTGATGCAGGACGCCGGCATCGTGCGCAACCGCATGAAGATCGAGGGCACCGTCCTCTCGGCCCGCGCCTGGCTCGACGATCATGGAGAAAGGCCCGGGCTTCTCGCAACTGCTCTGGGACTTCTGCGACGGCAAGCCGAAGGTGCAACAATTTCCGCACCGTCAGGCAGGTGCCGGCCGAGACTCCGGTGTCGCGCGCGATCTCGAAGGAGCTCGCGGCGCGCGGCTTCAAGTTCTGCGGGCCGACCATCGTCTACGCCTTCATGCAGGCGGTCGGCATGGTCAACGACCATCTCGTCACCTGCCACCGCCACGCGGCGTGCAAGAAGCTCGTCAGGCGAACAGTTGCCACGAACGCCATGCCCCGGTCCGCCCGCACCAGCGACGAAAGAGCCAAGACGCCGAACCGCGCGCGTGGCAGCGCATGCTGTCGGGGCGCCGGCTCGACCTGCTCGACCCGTCCCCGCTCGACGTCGAGATGGAGGACATCGCCCACGGGCTGGCGCGGGTCGCGCGCTGGAACGGCCAGACCATGGGCGCGCATATCTTCTCGGTGGCGCAGCATTGCCTGCTGGTCGAGACCATCGCGCGCCAGCGCTCGCGGCTCGACCGGCAGGGCCGCCTCGCGGTGCTGCTGCACGACGCGCCGGAATACGTGATCGGCGACATGATCTCGCCGTTCAAGGCGGTGATCGGCGACAACTACAAGGCGGTGGAGGCGCGGCTGCTCGCCGCCATCCACATCCGGTTCGGCCTGACCGGCGGCGCCGTCCGCCGAGCTGCTCGCGCTGATCAAGGCCGCCGACCAGGCCGCCGCCTATCTCGAAGCGACCAGGCTCGCGGGCTTCACCGCGGCGGAAGCGCGGCGCTTCTTCGGCAAGCCGCCGGCGCTGTCCGCCGCCACGCTGCGCGACTACCTGACGCCGTGGCCCGCCGAAACCGCCGAAGCGCGCTATCTCGAACGGTTTGCACGACTGTTTCGCGCCTGACGCTTTCGCGACATAGGTCCCGCGCCTATATAGGCGCCATGATTCACGTCTGCTCGCTTGCCCTTCTGCACCGCACCGTCGAGGAAACCGGCGCCCGCCACATCGTGACGCTGCTGCGCGACGTCCATCTGGTGACGCGACCCGAGCAGCGTTGCCGCCGACAAGCACCTGGTGCTCGGCATGGACGACATCCCCGAGCCGGCCGACGGCTATGTCGCGCCCTGCGAAGAGCACGTCGCAAAGCTCATCGCCTTCGCGCGCGGCTGGGACCGGTCCACGCCGCTGGTCGTGCATTGCTATGCCGGCATCAGCCGCTCGACCGCGGGCGCGTTCGTGACCGCCTGCGCGCTCAATCCCGGACGCGCGGAGCTGCGGATCGCGCAGGAGTTGCGGCAGCGCTCCCACACCGCGTCGCCCAACCGCCGCATCGTGTCGATCGCCGACCACCTGCTCGGCCGCAACGGCCGCATGGTCGACGCGATCGAGGCCATCGGGCCGGCGCCGCGGCCTACGAGGCGATCCCGTTCCGGCTGGAGCTTGAATAGACAGCGGTCGCCGCCCGCTTGCGTTATTCCGTTAACGATGCGTCGCGGAGGATTGTCGCAACTTGCAGCAATATGCGCTAATCGCCGAATTCATGAGTTCGCGATAGCGTCGCAGCCGGGATTGCAGCGGAGCCGCCGAGCCAATGCTGAGCTACGTCAAGACGCAGACCGTGACCATCACCATCGGCGTGTCGTTCTTCGTGTTCGGCTTCTTCATCGTTGCCAATCTCCTGCATCTGTCGGAGCGCGACGTGCTGGTCGGCCTGATCTCCGGCGCGATCGGCGGCGTCACCATGCTTGTCGTGTCGCGGGCCGAGGAGCGCAGGGCGCACTCCGTCTCCGCCCGGATGGCGTAGCTCCGAACGATCCCCCTTCCATCGAATCTGCGAGCGTGCCGGACCGCGCCAATGCGCCCCATTGTTCCCCCGGACGCAGCGCCCTAGGTTCCGCCGCAGAACACGCCGCCCGACCGGCGCGCCACCTGGGGAGACGTCGCCTTGATCCACATCCGTTTCAGCCTGCCCGCCGTCTGCGCGCTCGCCCTGTCGGCCGGGCTCGCGGCGCCCGCCCAGGCCCAGCCGGACTTCTACAAGGGCAAGACCGTCAACATCATCGTCGGCTTCACGCCGGCCGGCGGCTACGACGTCAACGGCCGCGCGGTCGCGCGCCACATCGGCAAGCACATTCCCGGCAATCCGAACGTCATCGTACAGAACCAGCCGGGCGCCGGCTCGCTCTCGGCGGTGCGCAATCTCGACGCCACGCTGCCGCGCGACGGCACCGCCATCGTGGTGTTCAACCCCGGCCTGGTGACGCAATCGATCGTGCAGCCGGAGACGGTCAAGGTCGATTTCCGCAACATCGCGTGGGTCGGCGTCGTCGCCGCCGACTACCGGGTCTGCTACGGCTTTGGGCCGAACGGCGTGAAGACCTGGGCCGACATGATGAGCCGCAAGGCGTTCATCCTCGGCTCGACCGGCAAGGGCGCCGGCAACTACATCAACGGCGCGACGCTGCGTCAGGTGTTCAACGCGCCGGTGCGCCAGATCCTCGGCTTCCCCGGCAGCGCCGAGCAGCGCATCGCCATCGAGCGCGGCGAGCTCGACGGCGACTGCGGCGCCTATGCCTCGATTCCGATCGCGTGGGTCAACGAGAAGAAGGTGCATCCCGTTCGTGCGCTTCTCGCGACAACGCAGCGACGGAGATTCCGGAGAGCGCGGTCTACATCGGCACCTTCGCCAAGACCGACGAGCAGCGCGCGCTCTTGAACGTGCTCAGCGGCGGCGACGAGATCGGCCGGCCGTTCATCATGTCGAAGCAGGTCCCGGCGGAGCGGCTGGCGATCCTGCGCCAGGCGTTCATGGCCACCATGAAGGATCCCGCCTTCCTCGCCGACATGCAGAAGCTCGGCCATCCGGTCCAGCCGCTGCCCGGCGAAAAGGCGGAAGCGATCGTCGCCACGATGTCGGGCGCGTCGCCCGACGGTGCTGAAGAAGGCGCGGGCGATCTACGAGTAGACAGCGAGCACGCTTCTCCGAAAGCCGGTGCCCACTTTCGGGATCATGCTCTGGCGATCATGTTTGCTATGATCGCCTCATGTCCGACGTCGCCCCTCACCCCCATCGAGATCGGCCTCACCGCCGCGATCGTGACGGTCGAGGACGAGGAGCCCGCCATCCTGGTCGCCGGCGAAGCCGGCGGCGCGCAGGAGCGAGGAGCGCACCGGCCTGCCGTTCGGGCCGTTCGATCCGCTTGCGCATCGCACCTTCGAGATCGGGCTGCGCGCCTGGGTCGAGGCGCAGACCGGCTTGACCGTCGGCTATGTGGAGCAGCTCTACACGTTCGGCGACCGCGGCCGCCACGCGCGGCCCGGCGACACCGGCGCGCACATGGTCTCGGTCGGCTATCTCGCGCTCACCCGCATGTCCGACAACGCCGCTGCGCGTCCCCGGCGCCGGCTTCCAGCCGTGGTACCGCTTCTTTCCGTGGGAGGACTGGCGCGAGGCGCGCCCGGCGATCCTCGACAAGACCATCCTGCCGCTGCTCAACGAGTGGGCCGGCCGCTCCGCCGGCCCGGAGGCCTCGCACGCGCTCGGGCGGCGCGAGCGGCTGCGCTTCACGTTCGGCACCGGCGGCAGTCCGTGGGACGAGGAGCGCGTGCTCGACCGCTACGAGCTGCTCTACGAGGCGGGGCTGATCGAGGAAGCGCGCCGCGACGGACGCGAAGCCGCGCTGGCGCGCGAAAGCCTGCCGGCGCTCGGCGAGCCGATGCGGTTCGATCACCGCCGCATCCTCGCGACCGCGATCGCGCGGCTGCGCGCCAAGCTCAAATACCGGCCGGTGGTGTTCGAACTGATGCCGCGGGAATTCACGCTCACCGAATTGCAGCGCACCGTCGAAGCGATCTCCGGGCGGCGCCTGCACAAGCAGAATTTCCGCCGGCTGGTGGAGACTGCGGCGCTGGTCGAGCCGACCGGCGAGATGTCGACTGCGACCGGCGGGCGGCCGGCGGCGCTGTTCCGCTTCCGCCGCGACGTGCTGGCGGAGCGTCCGGCGGCGGGGTTGCGCCTCGGCGGGCGCGGCTAGAGCGCTACGAAACCGCTAGGCCTGGCCCGCGGTCTCGAACATCGCGGCTTCCATCGCCTCGCGCGCGCCCTCGCCCGCCCAGACCACGAACTGGAACGCCGGGTAGTAGCGCTCGCAGGCATCGAGCGCGCTCGAGAGCAGCACCTCGCATTGGCTCTTCGACGCCTCGACGCCGCCCGACAGCACCAGCGAATGGCGATGCAGCACGATGCCCGTCTTCCGGCCAGAGATCGAAGTGCCCGACCCACAGCCGCGCATTGATCAGCGCGATCAGTTTCTGCACCTCGGCCTGCGACCGCTCCGGCACCTTGACGTCGAACGCGCAGGCGATATGCAGCGCTTCCAGACCGGTCATCCAGGAGAACGACACCTGGTAGTCGGTCCACTTGCCGCGCACCAGCAACGTGACCTCGCTCTCATTGGTGCGCTCGAACGGCCACTCGTTCGACCGCGCCATGTGCTCCGCAATGTCGAGCGGGCTTTTGCGGTCAATCGAGCTTCGTCACCGTGTGACATACTCATCGTCAAATTCTCCGGAACAGATTCGGTACCATCGTCATGGACTGTGCGGATCATCGCCGACGGACGCACGAGATCGACAGCGGCGCGCACGCAGTCGCTGCGCGAGCAACGCCGCGTTGCCGCGATCGCGAACACCGTCAGTGAGCGCGAAATCCGCACCTAGCGACCGAAGGCCGCCCAGATCGAACGGCGCTCCCTATCCTGGTGCGCGGAGTTCGGTGACACAAAAACCACAACGGCGCGGAAAGTCGACGTCCATATCCGGATCACGTTGACCGGCCCGATCGGCCGTCGCAACGATTCCCCACATGCTACACCCCCGTGCAGTGGGTCTACTCTACGCAACAGGTACACACGCAACGATACGCGCAGCAGACCCTCACTCAGCTACCACCCACCCTCATGCCCGTCGATCGACTGACGTTGAACGCACTGTGCGTCCACACGGGCATTGATTGATGCTTGGCAATAAGTTTGTTCCGGATGTGGTACGATTTTGATCATTGTGCGGCCGCCTGCAACGACCTGCAGTTATTTCCGCAAAACGCCGTTGTCGCGATGTCGAGTTGCGGCGCGAACGCACGGCGAATCCGCGAGTCACGCGGCGCTGCGACGATAATCGCCGCGTCATGACGTTCTCGTCACATTAAAAAGAATACATCCAACCTGTTCGAACCACTTGAAAAACCGCCGCAACCAACTTCCGCCCGGATCGGCAACCGACTAGCATCCGCCCGCGGGCAGGCGGCTGGGGAGCCCATCATGGAAATTGCTTTGGCAGTACTGTTGGTGCTGTCGTTCCCGATCATCGCCATTGCAGGGCTCGTGATCGCGATCGGCGCGCGTGACCGGGTGCGCATCCTCGAGACAACGTTTTGCCGACTTTCAGAAGGGCGAGCCCCGCTGCTGCCGCCGCTGCTGCTGCGCCGCACGCAGCAGCACGCGCCCGCCACGCCGCGCCGCTGCATCTCCGCCGCCGCGCAGCCGAGCCGCCGCGTCCCGGCCGCGCCTCCCCCGGCCGCGATCCCCGACCGGACCCCGATCCTCCGCCCAGGCCGGCAGCCGCCGCTTCCGTGCCGCCCTCACCGCCTCCGCCGGCGCCCCGGCCGAGCCGGACCGATGGGGTTCGAGGAACGCCTCGGCACCCAATGGACCGTCTGGGTCGGCGGCGTCGCGCTCGCGCTCGGCGGCTTCTTCCTGGTGCGCTATTCCATCGAGCAGGGCTGGTTCGGCCCCGGCATGCGCGTATTCCTCGGCGCACTGCTCGCGCTCGCGCTGATCGCCGCGGGCGAATGGGCGCGCCGCAAGGAGAACCTCACCGGCATCGGCGGGCTGCCGGCCGCGCACATCCCGAGCATCCTCACCGCCGCCGGCACCGCCGTCGCCTATGCCGACATCTATGCCGCCTTCGCAGCTCTATGAATTCATCGGCGCCGGGCACGGCCTTCATCCTGCTCGGCATCGTCGCGCTGGCGACGCTGGCCGCCGCGCTGGTGCACGGCCCGGCGCTCGCCGGGCTCGGGCTGGTCGGCGCCTATGTGACGCCGCTGATCGTCTCGACCGGCCAGGCCAAACTTCTGGGCGCTCTACATCTACCTCGCGGTCGTGACCGCAGCCGCCTTCATGCTCGCGCGCGCGCGGATGTGGCGATGGCTTGCCTTCACGGCGATTGCATTCGGCCTGTTCTGGACGCTGCCCGGCCTCGCCTCGCTCGACCAGATCGGCGTTGCCGCGCACGCCTTCCACGTCGTCGCCGGATTTGCGCTGGTCGCGACATTCATCGTGTCCGGCTTGCTGTTCGGCCCCGACGCCGCGCCCGGCAGGGTCGACGCCGTCTCGTCGGCGCGCGCTCGCGGCCTATCTGTTCGGCGCGTTGCTGATCGTGCTGATGAGCCGGCACGACACGCTGGCGCTGATCGTCTTCGTCGCGCTCACGGCGGCGGCGGTCGCGATCGCGTGGCGCGCCGAAGCCGCAGCCGCCGCGGTGCCGCTCGCCGGCGTGCTGGTCGCGCTGATGTTCCTGCAATACTCGGTCAATGTCGAGCCTCGAACAGCTCGTGCTGCCGTCCGGCCCGGTCGCCGGCGCAGTGCCGGAGCCGCAGCGCGTGTTCTACGGAACGCACCTTGCGCTGGGCGCCGGGCTTGCGGCGCTGTTCGGCGCCGCCGGCTTCCTCGCGCAGGGCCGCTCGACGCAGCGCGGATCGTGCCGACGCTGTGGGCGGCGTCCGCGGTGTTCGTGCCGCTCGCGATCCTGGTCGCGCTCTACTATCGCATCTACCTGTTCGAGCAGTCGCTGCCGTTCGCCGGGCTTGCGCTTGCTGCTCGCCGCGCTGTTCGCGCTCGCGACCGAAGCGCTGAGCCGCCGCGAGCCGCGCCCAGGCAGCGCCGCCGCCGCCGCGATCTTCGCGACCGGCGCGGTCGCCGCGCTGGCGCTCGCGCTCACCATGGCGCTGGAGAAAGGCTGGCTCACGGTCGCGCTGGCGCTGATGGTGCCGGGCGTCGCCTGGATTGCCGACAAGCGTCCGCTGCCGGCGCTGCGCATCCTCGTCGGCGCTGCTGGTCGCCGCCGTACTGGCGCGCGTCGCCTGGAATCCCGCGATCGTCGGGCTGACCGATCTGGGCACGACGCCGATCTTCAACTGGCTGCTGTGGGGCTACGGCATTCCGGCGGCCGCGTTCTGGCTCGGCGGCCACATCCTGCGGCGGCGCGCCGACGATGCGCCGGCGCGGATGGCGGATTCGGCCGCGCTGCTGTTTGCGGTGCTGCTCGCCTTCCTCGAAGTGCGCCACTACATGACCGGCGGCAACATTATCCGCGCGTCGAGCGGCCTCGATGAGATCGCTCTGCACGTGAATGTCGGTCTTGCGATGACGATCGGCCTCGAATGGCTGCGCCAGCGCACCCACAGCATCATCCACAATGCCGGCGCGCTGATCATCGCGGCCCTGACGTTGGCCGCGATCGTGTTCGGGCTCGGCTTTGTCGGCAACCCGATGATCTGGCCGTACAATGTCGGCGGCGCATTCTTCAACCTGATCATGCTGGGCTACGGATTTCCGGCGGTGCTGGCGGCAACGCTTGCGCTCGCCACCCGCGGCCGCCGGCCGCGGCCTACAGCCAGTTCTCCGCGGTGGTCGCGGTCGCGCTGGCGCTCGCCTATCTGTCGCTGCAGGTCCGCTGGTCCTTCCACGGCCCGGTGCTGACCGTCGGACCGACCACGCGATGCCGAGCAATACGCCTATTCGGCGGTCTGGCTCACCTTCGGCGTGGTGCTGCTCGCGATCGGCGTCGCGCTGAAATCGCACGCCGTGCGGCTGGCCTCGGCCGCGGTGGTGATCCTCACCGTGCTCAAGGTGTTCTTTGTCGACATGCGCGATCTGACCGGCTTCTACCAGGCGATCTCGTTCATCGGGCTGGGCGCGGTGCTGATGGGCATCGGGCTGTTTTACCAGCGCCTGCTGTTCCCTCGGCGGGCGGTGGGCGTCGCCCGCGCCGAATCCCAATCCAACCGCGTGAGGATTGCGACGACGACTTAGGCTCCGTTCACCGTCAGTTGCCGGAAGGCTCTGTTGCGGCGGCGTGGAGCGGCATCGGCTGCGACGGCTGCTGGGGCCGCCACGTGGTGCGCACCGACGGTGTGCTCGGGCCGCGGCGGGTGAAATCGCAATAGGCGAAACCGCAAGCCGGCGACCGAACCGCGGAAGCTCTGAGCGTCGGTGCGCTCGACGTTGAAGCAGGGCTCGAACGGAATGCCGCGCACCGAGGCGCAGACCGCATTGGCCCTTGACCTTCAGCGTGCCGGGCGGCAGTTGCACGAATCGGACCGGCCCGTTGCCGCGGATCTGGATGGTGCCCGCGACCGACAGGTCGCTCTGGATGCGACCGGCGCCACGGGTGCCGTCGAAGCAGTTGTAGGCGAATGTCTTGCCGACGACGAAGCGCCGCGCGGCGTCGACGCCAAGCGGCTCCGCCAGCGCCGGCCATGCCACAAGCAAGGTCGTTGCGACCGTTACAACACGCACTGACATAGGTAGTCCCCCTAAACCCGAACCGCATACTACCGCATTTACCCGCGGGTAACCATGCGAACCGGGCGATCCTGCCTGACGTTCGTCGCCAAATCGTGAACGCGTTTACCCAATCTTGACCACGATTCGACCGCGAATGCGACCCTCGACGATCAGCCGGCCCGCCTCCATCACGTCGGACAGGCCGATTTCGGCAGTCATTTCCTCGAGTTTGGCGCGATCGAGGTCGGTTTCAAGGCGCTTCCAGGCCGCTTCGCGGTCCGGACGCGGCCGGTACACGGAGTCGATGCCCAAAAGCGACACCCCGCGCAAAATGAACGGCGCGACCGACGTCGGCAAATCCATACCGCCGGCCAGCCCGCAGGCGGCGACCGCCCCGCGATAGCGCATCATCGACAGCACATTGGCGAGCGTCGTCGAGCCGACCGAGTCGACGCCGCCGGCCCAGCGCTCCTTCGCCAGCGGCCGCGGCGTGCCCGAGAGCTCCTTGCGCTCGATGATCTCCTTGGCGCCGAGCCGCTTGAGATAGTCCGCCTCCTCCGGCCGCCCGGTCGACGCCGTGACCTCGTAGCCGAGCCGCGCCAGCAGCGCGACCGCGACCGAGCCGACGCCGCCGGCGGCGCCGGTCACGATCTGCGGCCCGCGGTCGGGCGTGATGCCGTGCTTCTCCAGCGCCATCACCGCCAGCATCGCCGTGTAGCCGGCGGTGCCGATCGCCATCGCGTCGCGCGTCGCTCATCGTCGCCGGCAGCCGCACCAGCCACTCGCCCTTCACGCGCGCCTTCTCCGCATAGGCGCCGAGATGGGTCTCGCCGAGGCCCCAGCCGTTGAGGATCACCTTGTCGCCGGGCTTCCAGTCCGGATGCGAGGATTTTTCGACCGTGCCGGCGAAGATCGACGCCCGCGATCATCGGCCAGCGCCGCACCACCGGCGCCTTGCCGGTGACCGCGAGTCCGTCCTTGTAGTTGACGGTCGACCATTCGACCCGGACGTCGACGTCGCCCTCCATCAGATTGGCGTCGTCGAAATCCTTGAGCGCGACGGTCTGGCCGCTGTCGGCTTTTTCGATCACGATTGCTTTGAAAGTGGCCACGATCCGATGCGCCTCCTTCAATTCTCGATGGTAGTTTATGACAGAGCCGGCACACCAATGCATCTATGCCGGCTGGCGGTTATGCGACTAAACTTCTTCCCGAGGCAGCTTCGTTCGCCCCGCTTTTGTCGCTCCGGCCTTATTGCACCTTTTCCCAAACGACGGTGTACACGCTCTCCAGGCCATCCACGGCATCCTTCGCCGGCGCTCCTTTGAGCGTGAGTCTGTTTCCTTCGATTTTGTAGAACCGAACTTGTTTCGTTCCCGTCCAGGTTTGATTCCATGAAGTATCAATGTTGTGCGTGACCTTCTCGTCGTCGACTGTGTAGGTCGCTGCATAGGCCAGCATGCTCGAATAAAGCGCGATCCGCTCCGGGTCGGTTGGCACAAGCGCGGCGGGCGCCTTGCGATCGCTCCGCACCACGACCACCATCATGCGACCATCTCGGGAGTAGTTGATCCAGCCGTTCGGGTTGGGGCCAAGCGCATCGGATTTCTGGCCGCTTGCGGTGAGCTCGCGAGTCCACGAAAGCATTTTCCATGTGCCAACGAGAGGATGAGCCGCAGCTTGTTCTGCCCCCGTTTTGCTCGTCTGACCGATGCCGAATATGGCAGCCGAAGCGGCCATCAGGACCGCAACCGCAAATTTTGGCATGGTCGATCCCCCCGTTGCAGCAAACGGACCCGTCAGTATTCCATTGCAGCAAATGACCCGCAAGGCAGCTGAAGCCGGTACGCTTGGTGCCGTATTAAGCCTGAGCAGTCATCGGCCGCGGCACCGGCTTCTCGACGATCGGCAGGTTGATCAGCGCCGACAGCGAAGCCGAACAGGACGCCGCCCCACCAGATGATGTTGTAGGAGCCGGTCGTCTCGTAGAGACAGGCCGCCGAGATAGACGCCGAGCGAGCCGCCGATCTGATGGCTCAGGAACGTGATGCCGACCAGCATCGCGAGCCAGCGCGTGCCGAACATCACCGCGACCAGGCCGGAGGTCGGCGGCACCGACGACAGCCAGAGCAGGCCGGTCACCGCGCCGTAGATCAGCGCGACCGCCGGATGCGCCGGCATGGTGATGAGGAAGATCACCGCCAGCGCGCGCGTCGAATAGATGAAGGCGAGGATGTAGCGCTTCGGCATGCGGCTCGCGAGGTAGCCCGAAAGCAGCGCGCCGACGATGTTGAACAGGCCGATGATGCCGAGCGTCCAGCCGCCGACCTCGGCCGACAGTCCGCGGTCGATCAGGTAGGACGGCAGGTGCAGCGTTACGAATTGGAGCTGGAAGCCGCAGGTGAAATAGCCAAGCACCAGCAGGATGAACGAGCGGTGCCCGAAGGCTTCCTTCAGCGCCTGCTTCCAGGTCTGTCCGGGCACGACGTTCGCAGCGCGCCGGCAGCGCCCGGCTTTGCCGGCGCATCCTGCCGCGGAGGTCGCGATCGCGAACGACAGCGGGATGACCAGCAGGATGATGCAGGCGAAGATCTCGAGCGTCGCCCGCCAGCCGACCTTGTCGATCAGGCTGACGCCGAGCGGCGAGAACAGGAACTGCCCGAACGAGCCGGCCGCGGTGCCGGCGCCGAACGAGATCGTGCGCCAGCTCTCCGGCAGCAGCTTGCCGAACGACGGGATGATGAGGTTGAACGAGCAGCCGGTGAGCCCGAAGCCCGATCAGCACGCCCGAGGTCAGATAGAGCTCGCCCGGCGTGGTCGCGTGCGCCATCAAGTAAACGCCGGAGGCATAGAGCAGCGCGCCGGCGATGATCACGCGGACGGTGCCGAACTTGTCGGCGAGCGCGCCCGAGAACGGCTGCACCATGCCGTAGATCAGCGTCTGCATGGCGACCGAGAGCGCGAAGACGTCGCGGCCCCAGGCGTTGTCCGAGCGTCATCGGCGTCATGAAGAAGCCGAACGACGAACGCGGCCCGTAGGTGATGGTGGCGATCAGGCAGCCGCAGAGCGACGATGACCGCGGGCGTGCGCCAGCGACGGCGATCGGACTGCGTGGCGGTCGGGCCGAGCTGCATCGGCGGAGTATGCCGATCAAGCCGCTGGCCGGAACAAGCCGCTGCCACCGGCTTTTCCACGATCGGCAGGTTGATGATGGCCGAGAGCACGCCGAACAGCACCGAGAGCCACCACACCGTGTCGTAGGAGCCGGTGCGCTCGAACACGATGCCGCCGAGCCAGACGCCGAGGAAGCCGCCGACCTGATGGCTGAAGAAGGCGAAGCCGAACAGCATCGTCAGCCAGCGCGTGCCGAACATCACCGCCACCAGGCCAGAGGTCGGCGGCACGGTGGAAAGCCACAGCAGGCCCGTGACCGCGCCGAAAGATCAGCGTCGCGACCGGCGTCGCCGGCAACAAGATGAAGGCGACGATCGAGAGCGCGCGCGCGAAATAGATGAACGACGAGGATGTAGCGCTTGGGCAGGAAGGTCGCGAGCCAGCCGGAGCCGAGCGAGCCGATGATGTTGAACAGGCCGATGATCGCCGAGCGTCCAGCCGCCGACCTCCGCCGACAGGCCGCGGTCGACGAGATAGGCCGGCAGGTGCGACGGTGACGAACGGCGAGCTGGAAGCCGCAGGTGAAGAAGCCGAGCACCAGCAGCAGGTAGGAGCGGTGGCCGAACGCTTCCGACAATGCCTGCGTCAGCGATTGCGGCGGCGGGCGGCCGCCGACGGCGCGCCGCGCCGGCCTACGCGGCGCCATCAGCATCATCGACAGCGGAATGACCAGCAGCAGGACGGCGCGAGAAGATCACCAGCGTGTTCTGCCAGCCGTACGCGTCCATCAGATGCACGGCGATCGGCGAGAACAGGAACTGGCCGAACGAGCCGGCCGCCGTCACCGCGCCGAAGGCGAGCGTAGCGCCAGCTCTCCGGCAAGCAGCTTGCCGAGCGCGCCGATCACCATCGGCACCGCCGAGCCCGCGAGCCCGAAGCCGATCAGCACGCCGGCCGAGAGATGCAAGCATGCCCGGCGTGGTCGAGTACGCGGTGAGATAGAGGCCGAGCGCATAGAGGATGACGCCGGCGCTCGAGCACCCGCGGCGCGCCGTATTTGTCGGCGATCGCGCCGGCGAACGGCTGCCCGACGCCCCAGATCAGCTTTTGCAACGCGAGCGACAGCGCGAACACGTCGCGGCCCCAGCCGTTCGCCTGCGACAGCGGCGTGAGGAAGAAGCCGAGCGACGAGCGCGGCCCGAAGCTCAGGACCGAGATCGCGCAACCGCACAGGGCAATGATGATCGGCAGGCGCCACGAAAACGATTCTGGTGGCGCTGCGGGGCAGCATCTGTCATGGAAGTCTCCGGCGCGAACGCGAACCATAGGGCTGCGCGCCGGACCGTCCCAATCACAACTTGGTCAGGGCCTCCGTCCCGCGAGCGCATGGCAGCCCTCAGACGAATGGACTAGACAGGGACTGGCAGAGCGCGAGTGGAACGTGTTATATAGGTTTTGCTCGAATTGAGGATAATAGCCTCGCGGAGCTGGGCCGGCACATGCCGGATGCTTTTGTCCCCTAATATGCTCAAATTGAGCATATTAGGGTAGGAGGAGTGCCATGCCGATCCTGCAAGCCTTTGGCCCGACTGCAGTTTCGCCGGCTGTCCCGCCGCCGACGCGCCGGCCTGTCGGCAGCCGCGCGCCGGTTCGGCGTGCTGCCGATGCCGTCGCTGGAATGGAACGAGCAGGTCGGCCGCGAGACCGCGCATCTCTACGAGCGCGTCAAGGCCGTGATCCCGCCGGTCGAGTGGCCGTTCTTCGCGCCCTATGTGAAGGCGATCAACGCGCTCAAGAAGGAGCGCAACGCCGTCATCCTGGCGCACAACTACCAGACGCCGGAAATCTACAACTGCGTCGCCGACTTCGTCGGCGATTCGCTCCAGCTCGCGCGCGAGGCGACGAAGGTCGACGCCGACATCATCGTGCAGGGCGGCGTGCACTTCATGGCCGAGACCTCGAAGATCCTCAATCCCGACAAGACCGTGCTGATCCCGGACCTGCGCGCCGGCTGCTCGCTCGCCTCCTCCATCACCGGCGAGGACGTGCGGCTGCTGCGCAAGAAATTCCCGGGCGTGCCGGTGGTCGCCTATGTCAACACCTCGGCCGAGGTGAAGGCGGAGGTCGACATCTGCTGCACCTCGTCGAACGCGGTGCAGGTGGTCGAGAGCCTCGACTCCGACACCGTGATCTTCCTGCCCGACCAGTATCTGGCGAAATACGTCGCGTCGCAGACGCAAGAAGAAGATCATCGCCTGGAAGGGCGCCTGCGAGGTGCACGAGCGCTTCACCGGCGAGGAGCTGCGCCGCGTGCGCGGCAACGAGCCGGGCATGCAGATCATCGCGCATCCGGAATGCCCGCCCGACGTGCTGGCCGAGGCCGACTACACCGGCTCGACCGCCGGCATGATCGACTGGGTGCGCAAGCACAATCCGAAGCGCGTCGTGATGGTCACCGAATGCTCGATGGCCGACAACGTGAAGGCCGAGCTGCCGGACGTCGAATTCGTGCGGCCGTGCAACTTCTGCCCGCACATGAAGCGGATCACGCTGCCGAACATCCTCGACAGCCTCGTCTATCTCAAGGAGGAGGTCGTCATCGATCCCGCCATCGCCGCGCGCGCGCGGCGCTCGGTGGAGCGGATGGTGAATTTGAAGAGCTGAGCATGCTCCCGAAAAGTGGGGACCGGTTCGGATAAGATCATGCTCAATCAAACAAAGTCAGAGCGTGATTGCGAATCTCGACATGAGGCAATCGCGCTCTGGATGAATCTCGAGCAGTCGTGCCATTGAGGGGCAAGCGCCATGCTGCAAAGCCTGCCAGCGGTTCCGACGACCACCTCCCTGCTCTACCCCGAAGGCTTCCTGTCGCCGCTGGAGATCGACGCCGCGGTCGAGCGCGCGCTCGCCGAAGATCTCGGCCGCGCCGGCGACGTGACCTCGATCGCGACCATTCCCGCCGGCACGCCCGCCCGCGCCGTCGTGGTCGCGCGCAAGGCCGGCGTGATCTCGGGCCTGCCGCTGGTCGCGGCGGCATTCCGCCGGCTCGCACCCGACATCGACATCAAGGCGAGCGCCCGCGACGGCGACAGCGTCGCGGCGAAGACCGAACTGATGACCATCGCCGGCGACGCGCGCGCCGTGCTCTCGGCCGAGCGCGCGGCGCTCAACCTGCTCGGCCATCTCTCCGGCATCGCCACCGCGACCGCCGAATTCGTTCGCCTGACCAAGGGCACACAGACCCGCATCTGCTGCACCCGCAAGACCACGCCGGGGCTGCGCGCGCTGGAGAAATACGCGGTGCGCTGCGGCGGCGGCTTCAACCACCGCTTCGGCCTCGACGACGCCATGCTGATCAAGGACAACCACATCGCAGTTGCCGGCGGCGTGCGCGGCGTGCTCGAACGCGCGCGCGCCAATGCCGGGCATCTGGTGAAGATCGAGATCGAGGTCGACACCCTCGACCAGCTCGCCGAGGTGCTCGACACCGGCCTCGCGGACGCGGTGCTGCTCGACAACATGAGCGTCGCCGACATGCGCAAGGCGGTCGACGATGACGGCCGGCCGCGTGCTGCTCGAAGCCTCCGGCGGCATCACGCTCGAGACCATTGCGGCGGTGGCGGCGACCGGCGTCGACTATGCGTCGTCGGGCTGGATCACGCATTCGGCGCCGTCGCTCGACGTGGCGCTCGATATCGAGATGTAGCTACAGCGCCCGCGTCGCCTCGGCGGTCGCCGTGGCATCGCCCCATTCCGGCGCGTCGGCGCCGTCGCCCCAACGGCGCGGACGGTAGAACGTGTGCACGCCGATGCGATGCAGCTTCTGCATCGTGCGCACCCAGCCCGGCCGCACCCAATAGGCGTGGTAGTGCGTCGCCTTGCCGACCTCGGGCAGCCACAGCTTGCCGTCGAGCGTGCCCGCCGCCACCGCCATCGCGCGCCGCCACGCGGCCTGGTCGCGGATCACGTCGGGATGGCGGTCGCAGGCGAAAGTGAACTGGCAGGCGAGATAGCGGTGCGCGTTCTGATAGACGACGCCGCACACGGTCGACGGATAGTGGCCCGAGAACGCGCGGTTGACGATCACCTGCGCGACCGCGATCTGGCCGCGCACCGGCTCGCCGCGCGACTCGAAATAGATCCCCTCGGCGAGGCACTGCTCCTGCTTTGCGCGCGGTCGCGGCGGTGAGGCCGAGCCGCTCGGCCGGCGACATCGGACGACGGCCCTCGCCGGTGACCTCGCCCTTGCTGGCGATGGTTTCGCCGCCGGAGTCCGGCGGCACAGTGGACGGACGCCGGTCGGCGGCCGGCGGATCGGGCGCGAGCGACGTGGTCTGCACCTCGGTATCGACGGAGACCACCAGCGTCTCGACTTTGGGCGCCTCGCCGTCCTGCCAGGGCTGAACCGGATCGAGCGTCTCGCCCCATCGGCTCGCCGCCGAAATAGAGCCGCGCCATCAGCACCGCCGGGTCGGCCTCTTCACGCGTGAAAGCGATGCCGATGGCAAGACTGTCGGCGAATTCGGCGGCTGCGCCGCGCTCATGTTCAGGCGCGACGATCTCCGGCGCACCAACATCGGCCACGCCGGGGGCGGACGGCGGCGATGCGGTGCGATCGACGCTGGCAAGCTGGAAGGTGCGCTGGCCGTCCGCCGCGGGCTCTGCTCGCGTCGGGTGACGGCTCCGGCGGCGCATGCTCGCGCGCGGCCGCTTCAGATTGCTCGCTCGCGCTCCGGAAGCGGAAGACGGTTGCCCTTGAGCCGCCGGTTCGGAACCGGCAATTCGTGGTCGTCGGGCGCAAGCAACGACTTCGCCGAGCAGGCGTTCGCGGATCGAGCCGGTGATGTCGGCGTAGCTGGTGTCGAGCCCGGCGAGCGTGTAGCTCAGCGCCACCGGCATCGCCGCGCTCATCGGACGCGGCATGGTGAAGGTCGCGCCGTGCGCGGTGCCGACCAGCGAGAAGCGCGACAGCCGGCCGCTCGGCAAAATAGGCTGACGCGCAACCAGCGCCGCCAGGTCCTGCGACCCGATTGCGCTCGGCGCCACGATGAAAGTCAGAATGCCAAGGCCGAAGGGCGTGACAAGACCGCCCTTCGGCCTGCGACGTGACGCAACCATCCACCCGACTCTACGCAACGCTACACGCAACAGACGCAACAGAAACTGCCGCCGCGACGCGGCGCCGTGATGGCGCAAATGCGACGGATTGCTTTATTGGCCGATTAACCTTGCGAACGCGTTAATCGTGCAGCGTGTCGCAGCGCGACATTCGTCGCGGCGATTCGCGGTAGGCGCGCAAGCTTGGTAAACGGTCCGTCAACGCGCGCAACTGAATCAGCGGCGCGATGAGATGCACGCCGATCCAATTGCCGACGAGGAATGCGGCAAAGCCGAAGAAAAATCCGACGACGATCGCGCGCTCGGGAATCACCTCGGGCACCGGACGGCGCGAGCACGACGCGCAGGATCAGAAGGCCCAAGCCCGCGAGCCGGCGAACACCACGATCGGATGTCCGAGAAACGTTTCGCCGAACGGACGCCGATCCGCAAACAGGCCGAAGGCAAATCCGCCCGCGATCATGAGAACGCGCCACCACAGGAGTGGGCTCGAGGAAGTGGCCGGGCGGCGCACCGACTCTTTCGGCCTCATGCTGAGAGCCCCCTCCCTTCCCTCCCCCGCAAGCGGGGAGGGTTAGCGAGGGGGCGTCTCGAAGCATCGGGCCGCCTCCATCCTTCGAGACGGCGCTGCGCGCCTTCTTAGGATGAGGGCGGATCGTCATCATCGCAATCGAGCTCCGAGCGATCACATCTTCACGCCGCGCTCGCCGAGGTAGCGCTCCGCGCCCGGATGCCAGGGGATGGCGTGTTCTTCCGAAGCTGATTTTCCAGCGCGATGCTCGCCGCCTCGGCGTGCACGGCGATCAGCTCGTCCCGCTTCTCGATGAAGGTCTTGACGATGTCGTAGGCGACCTGGTCCGGCATCTTCGCGTTGGCGACCAGGATGTTCTGCACCACCGCGATGGCGTTGTCCTTGTCCTGGCCGGGATAGGTCTTCGCCGGAATGACGCCGATGCTGTAGATGCCGCCATACTTGGCGTTCATCTTCTCGACGAGCTGGCGTGATCGATCATCGTGATCCTCACGCCCGGCGTGGCGCCGAGATCGGTGACGGCGGCGGTCGGCAAGCCGCCGACCCAGAAGAACGCCTCGATCCTGCGATCCTTGATCGCATTGACCGATTCGGCGACGCTCAGCCGCTCGCGCCGCATGTCCTTGTCGCGGTCGAGGCCCGCGGCCTCGATCACGCGGAACGCCATCACCTCGGTGGCGCTGCCGGGCGAGTCCCGAGTCGACACCCGCTTGCCCTTGAGGTCGGCCATGCTGTCTGATCGCCCATGCCTTCGATCGACACCACGTGCATGCGGTTGGGATAGAGCACCAGCAGCGTGCGCACCGCAACCGGACTGCCCTTGAACTTGTCTTCGCCCTTGAGCGCATCGAGCGCGGCGTCGACCATCGACAGCGCGACTTCGCTTTGCCGGAATGGATGAGCCTGAGGTTGTCGACCGAGCCGCCGGTCGCGCGCGCGGTCGCCTGCACGCCGGGCACGTATTTCGACAGCACGTTGGCCATGCCGCCGCCGAGCGGATAGTAGACGCCGCCGGTGCGGCCGGTGGCGATGGCGATGTTCATGGTGCTGCGCGATGGCTGCGCCGGCGAACGATGGCGGCTCCCAAGCGTCAACACGCAGAACTGCAAGCCTGTGGCGTTTGGCCATGCCGGGTGCTCCCTTTACTGACGCGGTCGCCTCCGCTTCCTGTCGAAGCCGGCAGACAACCATTGTTTTATCACCACCGCCGCGCCAATCAGCATGCCAAATGTCGCGGTGTAACTCGATGTCGCGGCCGATGATGGCCTCCATGAGGGCTTCGAGCAAGCCCGGGAACACCATCAGCAGACCCGACCAACAGCAGGAGCAGGCGCTCGGCAAGCGTGGTCTTGCGGATCGCCCAGCCCTGCGCCGCCGAAGCGAGCGCGGCGAGCCCGAGACCCGGTCTTCGCCGTGATCAGGACGATGTCGACCACCGATCCGCCCTTCGGGAATCTTCGAGCAGAAGGCCGATGCCTTGCGGATCGAGCACGAATACGAACGGCACCAGGAACGCCGGCAGCGTGTACTTCCACGCCTGCAGCGTCGTCTTGTAGGGATCGCCGCCGGTGATCGCGGCGGCGGCGAACGGCGACAGCGCGGTCGGCGGCGACACCTCCGACAGCACCGAGTAGTAGAAGATGAACATGTGCGCCGCGATCGGCGGCACGTCGAGCTTGATCATCGCCGGCGCCGCGATCACGGCGCAGATGATGTAGGAGGCGGTCACCGGCACCGCGAGCCCGACGATCCAGACCACCAGCGCGGTGTAGATCGCGGTCAGCAGCAGACTGCCGCCGGCATAGCCGATGACGATGTCGGCGAACTTCTGGCCGAGCCCGGTCAGCGTGACCACGCCGACGATGATGCCGGCGGTGGCGCAGGTGATGGCTGCGGTCAGCACGCTGGTGGAGCCATCCGACAGCGCGCGCACCAGCCGCTTCGGCGTCAGCGCGGTCTCGCGCGTGAGGAAGCTCAGCAGGAAGGCCAGCACGGTCGCGTAGAACACCGACAGCGCCGGCGAGCGCCCGAGCAGCATGAATACGATGACCGCGATCAGCGAGACGAAGTGGAACGACTGCCACCACGAGAAATCGTCGACCGTCACGCCGGCGACCGCCGCCGAACCGGCGGCCGTCGAGCTCGACCATGAACAGGAGCGACAGGTAGTAGAGGCAGGTCGGGATCACCGCCATCCAGATCACGTCGAGGTAGCTGATCTTGAGGAACTCCGCGATCAGGAACGCGGCCGCGCCCAGCACCGGCGGCGAGATGATCGCGCCGAGCCCGCCCGCCGCCAGCAGCCCGCCGGCGGCGTTCTTGTCGAATCCGGCCCGCTGCATCATCGGATAGGCGACGGCGCCGACCGTCACCGTGGTGGCGACGCCGGACCCCGACGGGCCGCCGAGCAGGAACGACGACAGCACCACGGTGCGGCCGGCGGCGTTCGGCTTGTTGCCCATCAGCCGCAGCGAGAAATCGATGAAGAATTTGCCGGCGCCGGAATGCTGCAGGAACGCGCCGTAGATCGTGAACAGGATGATCAGGATCGATGACACGTCGACCGGAATGCCGAAAATGCCTTCGAGCGTGATGAACAGGTGCCCGACCAGCTGGTCGATGCCGAAGCCGCGATGCGTCCACGGCGGCGGCAGATACGGTCCCGCCATGGCGTAGGCGATGAAGGCGAGCGAAACCGCCGGGACGATCCAGCCGATGGTGCGGCGGGTTGCTTCCAAGAGCAGGACGATGAACAGCGTCCCGAGGATCACATCGGTCTGGTTGGGGACGGTCGCGCGGTCGGTGAAATCCTCGCCGCCCTCGATGGCGTAGATCAGGATCGCGACCGCGGCCGCCGCCGCGACGACATCGAACCATTGGATGCGGTTGCGGAAGCGCTTCGACAACGGAAACAGCAGGAAGCAGAGCACCAGGACGAATGCGACGTGGGTGTAGCGCAGCGGCTGCGTCGCAATGATCGGGAATTCGGTGAACAGCGGCGGGACGCCGGCGATCGCCGTGTAGAGATGGAACAGCGACATCCCGACCGCGATGGCGGTGACGAACGCGTCGGGCGAAGCCGATGAGCTGGTTGGCCGCTCCCTCCTCGGCCTCGATATAGATTTCGGCCTTGCGCAGCGCCTCGTCGGGAATTCCTGCTACTCCGGGCAAGCCGGGGATCGATCGCGGCATCCGACTGCGCGCGCTGCTGTTTCGGCGACGTGCCGTCCCCTGCCATCGTTCCTCCGCGCCCAACGCGCTCGAAGAGTTGATTTAGATCATCCTAGGCTGTAATCATAAAATCTTATGCTCTTTGTTGAACCATCTCAAGAATTGGGTTTTTCGGTCGCAACCGCGCATCCCACGCTGCGGGAACGGCGATGGGCGCTTGCAGCGGTCGGGATGATCTTCATTGCACTTGCAGCCGTCGCGCCATTTGCAGACATTCAGCTGTGGCGCGTGGATAGCTTCATACCATCCGTTCAGGTCGTAATTTCCATCACCAGCATCATCACCGCTGCTTTGTTGTTTGGCCAATTCTCGACGGTGAGAGTGCGCGCACTGTTGGTGCTCGCAGGCGGCTATCTTTTTGTCGCGCTGATCGTCATTTCACATATTTTCGTCTTTCCCGGTGCATTCGGTCCAACAGGGCTGCTTGGAGCCGGAGCGCAAAGTGCTGCATGGCTCTATATCTTTTGGCACTTTGGCTTTCCCGGCGCCGTCATCGGTTATGTCTTCCTAAAGGACTGAAAAGATTCGGTTCAGTATTCGACTTCGAGCGCGATTTTCTGGACAGTGATGATCATAATCGGGTTGGTTTGTTTGCTGACTTGGATTGCGACCGCAAAGCATCACCTTCTTCCGGCTCTTTTTGCGGACACGACGAGCTTCGGGCAGCTTGCCACCTATGCCACTGGAATAGACTTGGTTTTGAGCGTGTTTGCTCTCGTTCTGCTTTGGAAGCGTGGCAGGTCAGTCCTTGATATATGGCTCTCTGTTACCAATTGCGCATTCATCGCGGAATTGACGATCAACACCGTAATGATTTCGGGCCGCTTCACCCTCGGATGGTACTCCGGTCGCGCGTTCGCAGTTCTCGTTGCGACAATCGTCATGATATTGATGCTCGCACAAACATTTGCGTTCAATGCAAGGCTCATGGGCATGACCATCATGCTCAAGCGTGAACGCGACAACAAACTTGCAAGCCTCGACGCTGTAGTAGCGTCAATCGCACACGAAGTAAGACAACCCCTTGCGACCATCGCGTTTCACGGCGCCGCCGCCCAGCTATATCTCGATCGCACACCGCCGAACGTTGGTGAAGCCCGTAAGATCCTGGGCGCGATGGTCGATTCCAGTATGCGCGCCGCCGAAATATTCCAGAGCATCCGCGCTCTCTTCTCGAATTTTGAACCGGAGAAGCAACTGGTTGACGTGAACCAGTTGGCTGCCGAAGCATTGGATCTGCTGCGTGGAGAACTGGATGTTTATGGAATTGAAACCAACATGCAGCAAAGTTCGCAGCTTCCATTGATCATGGCACACAAGGGCCAACTTCGAGAGGTCCTGATAAACCTCATACAAAACGCGTGCGATGCGATGAAGACGGTTTCAGGTCGACGCAGGAGTCTCCAAATCACGACCAATTGTCAAGGCGACAACGCAATTGTTGTTTCGGTGGAAGATACTGGGATAGGGATCGCCCCTGAGAAAATGAAAAGCATATTCGAACCCTTCTTTTCGACGAAGACGAAAGGAATGGGGTTGGGTTTGGCGATCTGCAAAATGATACTTGAGCAGCATGGCGGCAAACTGTCGGCGGCATCCGACATGTATGTCGGAGCGCGATTCGAGATTACGCTACCCACCAAAATCGCGGAGCCCTCCGTCCCGGGGACCGCTACGGACCAAAGCCCTCTGCGCAAATGAGCCACTGAAGCATGTTAGCTGCTTCTTGGCTGAAATGCTTTCGTCGAGACGGGGAAGAGTCGCGGATCTCGGGTCCAGTACGGTTTTGTACCAACCAAAGCGAGCAGCGTCGCTTTTGATCTCTTTCGCAGATAGACGGCTTTTCTCTTCAACAGGCAACTTGCCTTGAGGGAAATTTGGGCCACATGTCCGCTTCGTGTCAGAAACCAGAGATGGCGGACGCTGAAGCTGATTTCTGCTTATGGCCCTAAGCAGACATGAAGCGATGTCCGGGCTTACGTCTGCTTTCGGGTGTGAGTTCAACCGATCGACGCAACACCTTCTAATCTTGCCAGATAGGAGGTGTGCGGATGGAGGGACATGCGCGGACATGGTTCACGCCGAAGCAGAGGGCCGAGCTCTGGGAGCGCTGGAAGAGCGGTCAATGTGTGGCGGATATCGCTCGAGCGCTTGAGAGGAGGAACAAGAGCGGCGTCTATCGGATCTTGGCTGTCAATGGAGGAATTGCTCCAGCGCCACGCCTGAGAGCTCCGGTAGCGCTGAGGCTTGAGGAGCGCGAAGAGATCTCGCGTGGCATTGCCGCCGGTCGGTCGATACGGCGGATCGCACAGGACCTCGGACGAGCGCCCTCGACTATAAGTCGAGAGATAAGGCGTAACGGCGGCTGCAGCGCTTACCGCGCAAGCGAGGCTGATACGCGCGCCTGGGAGCGGGCGTTGCGCCCGAAGCCTTGTCGCCTGACGCGCCATGCGGGGCTACGATGGCGCGTGGCCCAGAAACTCTCGCTGCAGTGGTCGCCGGAGCAGATCTCTGGATGGCTAAAGCGGCAATTCCCTGCCGATCAAGGCATGCAGGTATCTCACGAAACGATCTATCGAAGTCTCTTTATTCAGACACGCGGCGTGCTGAAGAAGCAGCTGATGGCACACCTGCGTACCGCGCGGCAGATGCGCCAAGCCAAGGGCGGTACCACGAAGAGCGGACTAGGACAGATCGTCGATACGGTCTCCATCCGCGAGCGGCCGGCTGAGGCCGAGGATCGCGCCGTGCCAGGCCACTGGGAAGGAGACCTTCTCGCCGGAGCGAACAACACGCACATCGCGACGCTCGTCGAGCGCCATACTCGTTTTACGATGCTTCTCAAGATCCCGAGCAAGGACACGGCGACCGTGGTCACCGCGCTCGGTAAACACGTGCGCAAACTGCCGCGGGAGCTGCGCCGCTCCTTGACTTGGGATCGAGGCAAGGAGATGGCTGACCACAAGAGCTTCACCATCGCCACCAACGTGCAGGTCTATTTCTGCGATCCACGCAGTCCTTGGCAGCGTGGCAGCAACGAGAACACCAACGGCTTGCTGCGACAGTATTTCCCGCGAGGAACAGATCTCTCGCATTTTTCTCAGGCGTACCTGAACAAGATCGCTCTCCGGCTCAACCAACGACCACGAAAGACCTTGGGCTTTGAAACTCCTGCCGATAGACTACGAGCGGTGTTGCAGTGACAGGTTGAACCCGCCGGGGAAAAGCGGACATCGCTGTGCTCGCTTTGAGGATTTCCGGTTCTGACCCAAGGCGGACTTCCACCGTCGCAGCGGCAATGCACACTAAGGGTCCGGCATGCCGACTTTGGTCGGCATTAATTCTTCAGGCTGGCCTGCAACTCGCCGATGTTCTTCACTCACTGGATCGGCAGCCCAGCAGTTTTGAGCGCCGACAGTCGCGCTCCTGTCTCTGGCCGGTGAGCAGGTTGATGATCTTCGGCAGCGATAGTTTCTGCGGCGGTTCGTAAGGCCGAGAGGAAGACGCGGGCGCCCAAAACAGGCGCCCGCTCGGAACGGTCATGCGCGGCTTCTATGCGCCGTGTCTTGCTGCGATGGCTTGCTCAATCTGTTCCTTGACGGCCTCCAGATTGAACGATGCGCCCTTCTGCATCGGCGGAAATTCGACCGCCGTCCGTGCCAGCTCCGCCACCTGCTGCTGCACATAGGTGAAGCGCCAGAACTCGCGCGCGTAGAAGGACATCATGTAATCCGAAGAGCCAATCGCCCAGTTACGGTCAGCATAACGCTCGAACGGATCACGACGCAGATTGTGAATCAGCGGCATGTTGAGCTTGACCTTGTCGCCGGGCCAACCGTCCGGTTGCGAGATGAAGACATACTTCCAGTCGCCGATACGCACGGCACCCAGCGTCGATTCACCGAAGTATAACACTTCCGAGCGCTTGCTCGGACCTTTGCCCGTGAGCATGTCCATCTGATTGTAGCCGTCGAGATGCACCTTGTACTTCTGGCCGCCCATCGCCTTGCCCGCTTTGAGCTCATCAACAATGTTGGGATTGCCGGCAGCGGCAACAAACGTCGGCAGCCAATCCAAACCGGACATGATTCCATTTTCGACCTTGCCGGCCGGGATTCTGCCGGGCCAGCGGATCACGGCAGGAGCGCGGAAGCCGCCTTCGGTGACCATGCCCTTGGTGCCTTTGAATGGGGTGTTGCCGCCGTCCGGCCACGTGAAGACTTCGGTGCCGTTGTCGGTGGTGACCATGACGATCGTGTTCTCGTCGACGCCCATCTCCTTGAGCTTAGCCATGACCGAACCGATGATGTCGTCGAACTGGGACATGCCGGCTTCTTGCAGGCCGTAGTTATCCTGGCCTTCGAGCGCCTTATATTTGGGAGACAGGTGCGTAAAAATGTGCATGCGCGTGGGATTGAGCCATACAAAAAACGGCTTGCCCTCGCGTTGCGCCCTTTCCATGAAATCGGTGGAGAACTTGAGGATGTGGTCGTCCACCGTTTCCATGTCGTACTTGATGCCTGAGACCGGGTTCGGCGGCAGCGGCCCTTCATCGACGATTTTTCGCCTGCCGATCCTGCCCCAACGCGGCTGGACAGTAGTGTCGTCAACGTTGGTGGCCCAGGAATGAACCAGATTGCGGGGCCCGATCTTGTCGATCAGGTCTTTCGGATAGCCCGGCCAGAACGGATCGGACATGGCGTCGAGGTGATACAAGTATCCGAAGAACTCATCGAAGCCGTGATTGGTCGGCAAAAATTCGTTCAGATCGCCCAAGTGGTTCTTGCCGAATTGTCCAGTTGCGTAGCCCATGCTTTTCAGGACGGTGGCGATCGTGGGCGCTGCGGCCGGAAGTCCAACAGGCGAGCCCGCCTGGCCGACGGTCGTCATGCCTGTTCGTATTGGCAGTTCGCCAGTAATAAAATTCGCACGGCCCGCCGTGCAACTGGCCTCGGCATAGTAGTCGGTGAACATCATGCCTTCGGCTGCCAGGCGATCGATGTTCGGCGTTTTGCCGGACATCATTCCGCGATGGTACGCACCGATATTGAACCAACCGATATCGTCGCCCATGATGACAACGATGTTGGGCTGGCCGGTCGGCGCCGGCTTCGGCTGCTGCTTCGGCTCCGCCTGCGCGGTTTGGATCGGCGCTGCGGTCGCCAAGGCCGCCACGGCGGCAACCGTCGTTCCAGCGAGCAGCATGTTGCGGCGGTTGAAACCGCCGGCGTCGTTCGAGGCGTCTTCCGATACCTTGTGGATCGGATCATCCGAGTTCTGCTCAGTCATCACGCTCTCCTTCTGGTCCTCACGAAAGCCGGTGTTTCCGGGGAAGAGTGAGATGGGCCGGGCCCGGATGCCATTGAGCTTAGGTTCAACAGATCGTCCTTAGGTATACCGCAGCTCAGGTGGGTGCCTGCATAGCTGTCACACTGTCGGGGTGCCCCATATCGCTAGGGCGAAGACGCAGACGCCGTTAGGCCGACAAACTACTGCGCATACGGGCGGCGTTTCGGGCGGCCGACTTTAGCTTGCTGGCCTAAAGCGCACCTCGAAGGTGTAGTCCCTCGATGTCCGCTTGTGATTGCCCCTAAGGACAATATCGCGCGGTTGAGACGAGGCGCACGCTTGGGGCGCCAGTCGGCTTTCTCGGTTGGACCGTCCATCTTTCGTGACATACTGGGAGAACGTCATGAACACCCCGAGATTATTGGTCGGCGCAATAGCGTTCATCGCTTCGGTATCGGCTAGCTATGCTGGCCCATGTACGGACAATATAGAAAAAATGCAGGCCGCATCGACGCCAAGCTGAACGCGATGGCAGCTGCCGGGCCGACTGGTCGCCAAGTTGGCGCCAGTACGCACGTTCAACCGACACCGCGATCAATCGCTGCTGCCGAGGAAAAACTTGGCGAGGTGTCGGCTGAAACGGTTGCGGCTGTCAGACAAGCCATGTTACGTGCGCGCGCCGCCGATAGCGCTGGTGACAAAAACGCGTGCGAACAAGCACTCGCGGAAGTGCAACGTGCAATAGGTCCCTAGACGCCGCCTTAAATGGTGGCAAGTGGCATGTCGCTGTTGACCCATAGCCGACGTTGCTTGTGCAAAGTGTGGGCGCCGCGCGTCATTCGACGCCGAGAAAATCCTTCAGTACTGGAATAGGCACGGATACGACGTTCGCACTTCCCCAGGCCGTCGAAATCCGCTTCACATGCGACATGAACTGTAGCGTCGTTGTGAACAGGTTGCTGACGACCGCGACCACTCGGCCCGCGCAATCGAGTACAGGCGCTCCCGAGGCACCGTGATCGAGCACGAGGCGGTCGTTTCCGTCGTACATCTCGAGCAGCGCCGTGCCTGCGAACCGGTCGCCATCGCCGTATTTCACGAATTGACCACCTGCGACGCGCAGGCGGTTGCCGGGATAGGCGAGGCTCATAAGCGGCTCCCCGGGGACGAGTGGCTCCATCCGGAGCGCAAAGCCCTGTGCATCGGCAGGCGCGGTCTGCAACTCGAGCACGGCGATCCTTTCTCTGGAAGAACCCGCAAGACGCTGGATGCGGGCGGGAATTGACTGGGTGTTCTCGCCTTGCCGAAGCTCGACGTGCTTCCAGTTCTGGTCCGTGAGATTCATCGACGCCGCAACATGCTCGAGGTGACCATCGATGTCGGAGAAAGGAACCAGCCGGTGCCTCTTACAGCGAGCACGCCCGGCCGCGCCTCCTGCTCTTTGTCGTCGAAATGCCGTGTGATGCCCACCGTAGAGTGAGCCAGCGTCGCAGGATCAACACATCCCGCCTCGACGCGGGTGGATGCTAAGACCAGGACAAGAATAGAAAATGGCCGCCGTTGCCTTGCCCAACGCGGTGGCGCGCTGGGTGAGCGGCGACCCGATCGGGAGCTGCATTCGCTAAAGCGTTCCCCCACCCACCGACCCTCCCCGAGTTCGCGACGCCAGGATAACCCGCGCCTTGTCGGCTACGGGAAACGCCGTCTTGTTCGGGATTGCCAGTTTGTTGTCATTTGAGGTCAGCACAGGGGACAGTGGAGAACCGGCCCCGCATTTGTGGTGTCATTAACCGACGCGCGGCAAATTCTTTGGCCGTTGACCGTCGGTGTTAGCGAACTCGGGTGCCGCGACACCCCTAGTGCTGCGACGATGCTGATCAGCGCTGTCCTCGCCCCCAATGCGTCGTCAGCTTCTGGCCCAAAGCGGACGTGCCGAAATGCGCACCGCATGTCCGCTATTGAGGGATAAGCGGACTCGAATTGCTCGCGCTGAGGATTTCCGGTTTTGACACGAAGCGGACATCGGTAGCCTTCCATCTGCCAGCCGCGGTGTGAATCAGGTCTCAGACAAACGAATTTGCGACTGGTATTCTCACCGGAAAACACCTTGCAGGCTGTCCTCAAACTGGGGGAAGTCAGTGCATTTCAGCAAATTTGGACGGCGGGAATTCATCACGATGCTCGGCGGTGCGGCGGCGTGGCCGCTCGCGGCGCGCGCGCAGCAGCCAGCGACGCCGCTTTTGACTGTGAGTTCAACCGATCGACGCAACACCTTCTAATCTTGCCAGATAGGAGGTGTGCGGATGGAGGGGCATGCGCGGACATGGTTCACGCCGAAGCAGAGGGCCGAGCTCTGGGAGCGCTGGAAGAGCGGTCAATGTGTGGCGGATATCGCTCGAGCGCTTGAGAGGAGGAACAAGAGCGGCGTCTATCGGATCTTGGCTGTCAATGGAGGAATTGCTCCAGCGCCACGCCTGAGAGCTCCTGTAGCGCTGAGGCTTGAGGAGCGCGAAGAGATCTCGCGTGGCATTGCCGCCGGTCGGTCGATACGGCGGATCGCACAGGACCTCGGACGAGCGCCCTCGACTATAAGTCGAGAGATAAGACGCAACGGCGGCTGCAGCGCTTACCGCGCAAGCGAGGCTGATACGCGCGCCTGGGAGCGGGCGTTGCGCCCGAAGCCTTGTCGCCTGACGCGCCATGCGGGGCTACGATGGCGCGTGGCCCAGAAACTCTCGCTGCAGTGGTCGCCGGAGCAAATCTCTGGATGGCTAAAGCGGCAATTCCCTGCCGACCAAGGCATGCAGGTATCTCACGAAACGATCTATCGAAGTCTCTTTATTCAGACACGCGGCGTGCTGACGAAGCAGCTGATGGCACACCTGCGTACCGCGCGGCAGATGCGCCAAGCCAAGGGCGGTACCACGAAGAGCGGACTAGGACAGATCGTCGATACGGTCTCCATCCGCGAGCGGCCGGCTGAGGCCGAGGATCGCGCCGTGCCAGGCCACTGGGAAGGAGACCTTCTCGCCGGAGCGAACAACACGCACATCGCGACGCTCGTCGAGCGCCATACTCGTTTTACGATGCTTCTCAAGATCCCGAGCAAGGACACGGCGACCGTGGTCACCGCGCTCGGTAAACACGTGCGCAAACTGCCGCGGGAGCTGCGCCGCTCCTTGACTTGGGATCGAGGCAAGGAGATGGCTGACCACAAGAGCTTCACCATCGCCACCAACGTGCAGGTCTATTTCTGCGATCCACGCAGTCCTTGGCAGCGTGGCAGCAACGAGAACACCAACGGCTTGCTGCGACAGTATTTCCCGCGAGGAACAGATCTCTCGCATTTTTCTCAGGCGTACCTGAATAAGATCGCTCTCCGGCTCAACCAACGACCACGAAAGACCTTGGGCTTTGAAACTCCTGCCGATAGGTTACGAGCGGTGTTGCAGTGACCGGTTGAACCCGCAGTCAAAACCGGAAAGGCTCGCGTTGAGCAATGGAGTCCCTTCTCCCCCAGCAGCGGACGTTTAGGCGATGTTTCAGCACGTCCGCGGCGGGCCAACAGCAGACATTCCTCAGCTAACGCAGGGGTGTGCCCGGGTAGCGGTTACGAATGGAATCTGATGGATAATGACCTCAAGCAAGCGCGCACTGAACCGGACGCATACTATCCATTTAAGGTAGCGCGTTCCTATTCGGATTTTGTAGTCCAGAATTTGGATCGTCTTATTCCGGAGCAAAGGCAGATAATTTCAAACGCGATTGTTCAGATGATTTAGCAGATCGACAAGAGCTCCAGCCACGTGCTCCGGTATCCGATGGTGGAAGAGGCGCGTCGGGATCTGCGCGAAGCAGAACGATTGCTCGGACTTGCCCGTTAGTTTGTTACCAGGCTCTCAGGGCCGGGGCATCGGCCCACTGTGTTGGGATAGGACTTGGGATAACCCGTCGCTACAACGAGATTGTCGATAAACATCAATTACTTAAGAATAACCGGGGCGGAGCGCCGACAGGCGCCCGGGTGCAGCGGCACCCGTTGAAGCGGGCCAGTGACGTAGGCCCGCAGGGCGCGATCGCGCGCCCTCACGTCCCATGACGCGGGACGTCCGCCTCTCGGCGCTCCACCGCGGCTGCTTAGCCCCGGACTGTCTTCCGCTTGTGGACGGGCATCATTCGCGAGCCCTGCTTGCGGGGCTTTCCCCCGCTCGCCCTACCGCGTCTAGCCTTGAGGCCGCCTCTCGTAGTGGAGGCGGACAGTCACCCGAGGCCCCCGGGACCTGGTTACGAGCCAGGTGCGCAGGCGCCGCATCCCGCTCCGCCTCAAGCTCGTCTCCGGAGACGCCCTCGGTGAGCGGGATGGCGGACCATAATCATAGAAAAATAGTCCTGTCAAGGACCAGGGAGTGGGTCAGTTTGATTGTGGCGCAGGACTTATCCATCCACAGCACAACATGGGTTATCGCGGCGTTTCGGGCATTGGGCTAACTTAGCAGCATCATCGGCAGCGACCCTTGGTCAGGCGTCGGTGGCAGAGAGACCAGTCGGGCTCCCGCCTGTATGGCAACGGGAGCGCGCCATGTCCAAGCAAGACGAATATCGCCAATACGCCAGTGAGGCCGTCGAGTCGGCGCGGACAGCCACGTCCGAGGCCGTGCGCACGCAATTCCTCGGCCTCGCCAAGATGTGGATGACGGCCGCCCAACAAATGGATGATGGCTTCGCAACGCCGCTCAGCCTCGACAATCGCAAGCACGCCAATCCTTCCAAGAACTAATAGGCGTTATGGCCGCGTGCTTCTGTGTCTCGATGCGCTTCATTTCGAAATCCTCTAGCAGCTTCACCATGTCGCCCATTTCCCAGAGGCGATCCGAGACGCCAGCGGCCATTTTGGGCGAACTGGACCAAGCTTCCTATGGTCTCAACGTTGGATGATATCTGCTGGAAATGGACGAACAGGGCGTCCAGCACAAACATTGTCGCGAGCCTGTAGCGCCTCGCGGTGGTACCCTTCCACTTGGTTCAACAATCGGTCAGAAATGTCGCATGACTCGCGATTGTTATCTGCGTACTTGAGTGTCGCCTCCGCGGCTAAGGAGGCATGATGCAATGCTCCGCAGCGCTCCGATGGCGGTGCGCTCATCGCCTGTTTCCAAGCCTCGTTGGCCGCGTTGCGCAGCCGCACCAGTTCCGGGCACGGCGTTTGCGCTTCGGCCGAAACCCCGAGCCAGACTATCGCAATCATTGTGAAGGCCGGCACTCCTCTCAGCTTCATAGGATATCCTCGCAAGCGTTAGTGCCGCTAGATACGCGACAGCATACCTGCAATATTGGCCCATCAAGTACGGCGGATATTCGACCACACCGTTTCGGTTGCCTGCGAATGAAGGCGGGGTAAATCGGTGTCCGCGATCTAGCGATCCGTGCGTGGGGATGGCGACGATTGGAATCCGGCATAGGTCAGATAAAGCCCGAGGCCCAGCGTGACGCCCAGATAGGCGTAGAAGAATTCCTCGAAGTGCAGCATCTGCCAGAGGTAGACCATCGCCGACGGCGGCAAAAATATCAGGAGCAGGCCGCGGGCCAGAATAATCCATCCCAGGATTGTGATGACGATCGGCAGCGCGCCACCCGACCAGACGTTATGAGTGAGTACAATCGCAAGTCCAGCAATCAGCGTCATCACGCCGGCCAACAGCAGCAAAGGTCGGTTGCGAAAGAGGCTGTCGGCAGTCTCCGGCATCATCTGGCGATCAGCCAACATTGCCAACGAGATGAGAACAAGAAAGAGCCCAATCAGCCGGCCGAGAAAGATCGTCAGCGGCAACAGGGCGGGCGGCGTTTTTGCTCTCCCTGGGCCCGCATGCCCCAAGGCCAAAAGAATTTCCTCGATCGTTGCACTGGACAACGACGGGTCTTTCAAGGTTCGCAGGACATCCTGACACGCCGCAAGCCCAACGATGTGGTGTCGACAACGGCTGGTGGTGACGTGATTCAGAAAATCTCGATAGTGTTGTCCGGATTTTGGAAACGGATCGAATATCGGCGTGTCACGTCGCAACTTGGATAGCTTCTGGAGATCGTAATAGCTGTCGGTGTTGATGACAGTGAAATCGTCCGGGCCCCGCTCCAAATGCGTCGCAATGCTCGGAAGAGGTTTCGGCCAAAACAGCACTGGTTTCATATGTCAATCGATGCGGTCGGTGGTCAATTCAGGTCACGACGCAACATGCCGATAGTTTATCATATCGCTGAGGTCGTGCGCAGCACGACCGATCGGGACAGGGCCGGTTCATTGGGCCGGGGCCAGAATTGCAATGACCCATGGCCGACTTCCGTCGCGCCAGATCGAAGACACGCGCTAGGATAGCGTTCCCCGTTTGGCGTCAGTTGTCATAATCACCCCCTTACATTGTCACAAACGCCATCTCCCTTATATACTTCGATTCGGCGATGTTGCGGCTCCTTCAACCCCAAAACGGAGTGAGAAACATGAAACGCTATGTGATCGAACGCAACTTGCCGGGCGTCGGCAAAATGAATCGCGAGCAACTCAAAGGCGCCGCCGCGACCTCCAACGACGCGCTGGCGAAGCTTTCCGGAAAGGTGCAATGGGTGCAGTCCTACGTCGTGGACGACAAGACCTTCTGCATCTACCTCGCCGACAGTGATGCGTCGGTTCAAGAGCACTCTCGCCTGAGCGGCTTTCCGGCGAACAAGGTGACCGAAGTGCGTGCCATCATCGATCCCGTGACCGCGGTTTCCTGATTGAGCGGCGCCGCCGGCTGCAATCGCCGGCGGCACCCAATCGCGGGTATGAAGCGCGCGGAAAGGCAGGAGCCCGGAGCGATGGTTGACTTTGGCAAAGCAGCGGCCGGACGGTTCTGCTGGGTCGATCTGGCAGCGACCGATGCCGACAGCGCGAAAGACTTTTATGGACGGCTGTTCGGCTGGACGTCCTGCAAACAGGGCGCGAATGGCGGCAGCTTCACGCGTCTGCGGTCGTCCGATCAGGACGTTGGCTCGATCTATCAATTAAAGCGCGCGCACCTCGACCAGGGAGTGCCTTCGCACTGGACGCCCTATATCCGGGTGGACGATGTGGACGATACCGCCCAGCGGGTCGTCTCATGCGGCGGCAAGGTCATTGTCCGTCCTTTCGTCGTGTCCGGTATCGCGCAGATCGCGCTCATCCTGGATTCAGTCGGCGCCCAAATTGGTTTGTGGCAGCCGATCGAGGCAAACACGAAAAAGAACGCGCATGGCTAGAAACGCCAAATCGCAACGTCGAACTGGCCTCAGCACTCGGAATACATCGGCCGCGAGACGAGGTGATGGCGTCCTGGATGTAACCGTCGTTCTTCTGGAAGGCGGTTATGCGTCGACGGCGATTGGACCGATCGAAGTCTTTCACTCCGCGGGCGTGCTTTGGAATTTACTTCATGGCGACGCTCAGCAACCGCGTTTCCGGGTGCGGATCGCCTCGATCGATGGGGCCGGCGTGACGAGCCTCTGCTCCTTAGGCATGACGCCGGAATGCGCGATCCATGACATCAAGCGGACCGACATCATTATTCTTCCAGCTTCCGGTTTGGACGTGCAGGAGCGAATCGCACGCAACACTTCGCTCCTGCCCTGGTTGCGCAAGTGGCATTCCCGCGGGGCCTACATTGCGGGCATCTGTTCGGGTGTTGCGTTCCTTGCAGAATGCGGACTGCTCGACGGCCGGCAGGCGACCACCCACTGGGCGGTGGCCGAAATCTTGCGTCAGCGCTATCCCAAGGTTCTCTGGCAGCCCGAACACTTCGTGACGGAAGACGGCCGTGTCTTCTGCAGCGGCGGCGTCTATGCCTCGATCGATCTCAGCCTTTATCTGGTGGAAAAATTCTGCGGCCACGAAATCGCTCTGAAGTGCGCCAAATCCCTGCTCGTCAGCATGCCGCGAAGCCGGCAGTCCGGATATTCGGTTTTGCCGCTGTCGCGTCCGCATTCCGACGACAAGATCAGGCAGGCCGAGGAATATTTGCAAAAACACTTCGATGGAGTTGTGTCGATCGACACTCTCGCCGACCGCATTGGAATGGGCCCGCGCAATTTCATCCGTCGCTTCAAGGCGGCGACCGGCCGCTTGCCGGGCGCCTATGTTCAAATGCTGCGGGTGTCGGCGGCCAAGGAATTGTTGGAGCACGGCGCCGCGTCCATTCAGACCGTCTGCTCGAAAACCGGATACGAGGACATCGCTTTCTTCAGGAGTTTGTTCAAGCGCCATACCGGCATGACACCAGCCGAATATCGAACCCGCTTTGCAAAGATGAGTTTCGACCGTAGTGAGTTAGCCTCCGGAAGGCCGGACACCTAAAGCCAGAACGCGACCGAGGCGGGATCGCCGCCGTGCTCGCCGCAGATGCCGACCTTGAGCTTCGGGCGGGTCTTGCGCCCGCGCTCGACCCCGATGCGCATCAGCTCGCCGACGCCCTCGCGGTCGATCGACACGAACGGGTCAGCCGCAAGGATGCCGCGCGCGGTGTCGGGACCGAGGAAGCTCGCGAAGAACTCCGCCGCCTGTGCGAACTCGCTCGCACCTTCTTCAGTGATGAGCCGAGACGCTCTTGACGCATTCGGACAGCAACTCGTTGGGCGCCGAATGGCTGACGTCGCCCAGAGAGAGCATTCCGACCAGCCGCTTGCCGTTGTTGATCACCGGCAGCCTACGGACTTTCAGCGTCTCCATGTGCCGCACCGCCTTGGCAAGGTCGTCGTGCTCCCGGCAGCAATGGATGCCTGAGGTCATGACGTCGCGCGCCGTTGCACTGCGTGCATCGAAGTTTTCCTGCGCCAATGCTTTGCAGACGATGTCGCGGTCGGTGACCATGCCGATCAGCCGATCATTCTCGCCAATCGGTATGGCACCGATGTCATACTCACGCATCAATTTTGCCACTTCGGTGACAAGGGTGTCCGGGCTAACCCACTTAACGCCCTTGTGCATTGCGTCTTTGACTTTCATGGCGGACTTCCGTTGTTGGACTACATCGTAGTTGCGGCGTCAGTCCCCCGCCCTTTCGTCTCCTACAGCAAAATCTGCATCGTGCGACACGCGGCCGCCTTCGACATTCTGCGGTACAGCCGTGGTTCGCGAAGGGTGCGCTCGCCGCCAGCGTTCTGTGTTGGGCCGCTCTGGCGCCGGCTGCACGATTGCAACGGGGTCGGATGCCGGGAACGTCTCCTCGAGGCCTTCGTCGAGCAGACCGTCCAATCTCCGGCGCTCGGCGGCGTCCGCCCGGCCAGGTTGCGTCGCTTTAGGAACCGCCTTTCGTGACCGATGATCGTTGTCCGGCCGAGCCATTCGTGCTTCCTCCCTCCGGCCAACTCTCAACCACGGCGACACGCCGAGAACGCAGAGCGCAACAGATTTCGAACAGCGCGGGACCGAACGATCAGACGCCCCAATAGTGCGGCGACCTGTAGTAGGTGCGCATCACAATCTCATTGCTCCGGTCGCCCCAGTCGAACTCCGCATCCGTCTCATAGTCGGGCGCATGGCTAAGCTCTTCGTCCGTGATGTCGACCAGATAGGACTCCTGAGCGAGATCGTACTTCAGCCGCGCCCATGGGATCGGCAAGTGCTTCCGTCCCATTCCCAGAAAGCCACCGAAGCTCAACACCGCGTAGGCGACGTTACCGCGGAGCTTGTCGATCATCAGGCGTTGAACGGTGCCAATCTTTTCGCCGTTCGGCCGACGCACCGGCGTTCCCTCAACCCGGTCGCTCGCGATCAGAGTGTGGGGTTTTGAAGCGATCGCCTGAGGTGTATGCACCTTAGACATCTGCACGTTCATGGTCACCTCCATGAGTTTTCGCAACACGAGTTTCGCGACGGAGCATCGCTATAAGCCGTGCTTGACGAGCTCCTTGTCGCTGAGCTTCCAGTCCTGCCAAAGCTCCAGCGCCGCAAGCAGGACGACGACTGCGCCAAGAACAACATGCCAGTACACGAGAGTTCCGGTGTCGGCGTAACCGAGTGCGAATGGCGACGCGCCAAGCCACAAGCCGCAAATCAATAATCCCGCTTCTTCCGAGCGTTCCAGATCAAAGAGCTGCAATGCCGCGAATTGCACCACCCAGAGGCCGACCGCTGCGGTGATCCACATCACCACTTGATTGTCCGTTTGTCCCACGAGCCACGGCGACAGCGCGATCAGCGCGCCGAGTGCGACGCCAAACCAGTCTTGCCAATGGCGGTGGACGTCAAAAAGGCGGACCATGGTAACCTCCCAAAACGAGGCCACCTCGCGACAGGGATGCAGGTCACGCACTCCGATTGCTTCGCGACTCATCCGGCCGCATCGGGGCATATATCAAGCTAGGTACCTGCACGGCGTTTGCAAGCCCGCAGGGCTGCGCCCGGGACACGCCGGATGGCGCTACGCCTGGCTGGCGGCGTCCTTGCCGAGCGCCGCCTGCGCCGCGGCGAGCCGCGCGATCGGCACCCGGAACGGCGAGCACGACACATAGTCGAGGCCGAGCTGGTGGCAGAACGCGACCGAGGCGGGATCGCCGCCGTGCTCGCCGCAGATGCCGACCTTGAGCTTCGGACGGGTCTTGCGCCCGCGCTCGACCCCGATGCGCATCAGCTCGCCGACGCCCTCGCGGTCAATCGACACGAACGGATCGGCTTTCAGGATGCCGCGCGCGGTGTAGGGACCGAGGAAGCTCGCGGCATCGTCGCGGCTGATGCCGAAGGTGGTCTGCGTCAGGTCGTTGGTGCCGAACGAGAAGAATTCCGCCGCTTGCGCGATCTCGCCCGCCATGAGCGACGCGCGCGGCAGCTCGATCATGGTGCCGACCTGATAGGCGACCTTGGCGCCGGTCTCCCTGGCGACCGCCGCCGCCATGGCATCGATGCGGCCCTTGACCAGATCGAGCTCGGCCTTGGTGGCGATCAGCGGCACCATCACTTCCGGCACGACCGGCTTGCCGGTGCGCTTCCCGGCCGCCACCGCCGCCTCGAAGATCGCGCGCGCCTGCATCTCGGCGATCTCAGGGTAGGCAATCGCCAGCCGGCAGCCGCGGAAGCCGAGCATCGGGTTGAACTCGTGCAGCTCGCGTGCACGATCCGCAAGCTTGCGCGGATCGGCGCCCATGGCGGCGGCAACCTCGGCGATCTCCTTGTCGGTGTGCGGCAGGAATTCGTGCAGCGGGGGGTCGAGCAAGCGGATGGTCACCGGCAGGCCGCCCATGATCTCGAACAGCTCGGCGAAGTCGTCGCGCTGCATCGGCAAGAGCTTCGCGAGCGCGGCGCGGCGCTGCGTCTCGTCGTCGGCCAGGATCATCTCGCGCACGGCGCGGATGCGGTCCTCGTCGAAGAACATGTGCTCGGTCCGGCACAGGCCGATGCCTTCGGCGCCGAACTTCACCGCGACCCGCGCGTCGTTGGGCGTGTCGGCGTTGGCGCGCACGCCGAGCTTGCGCACCGCGTCGGCCCAGCCCATCAGCGTCGCGAACTCGCCCGACAGCGCGGGCTCGATCATCGCCACGCGCCCGGCCAGCACCTGGCCGGTGGAGCCGTCGACCGTGATGAGGTCGCCCTGCCGGAACACCTGTCCGGCCGCGGTCAGCGTGCCGGCGCCGTAGTCGACGCGCAGCGCGCCCGCGCCCGACACGCACGGCTTGCCCATGCCGCGCGCGACCACCGCCGCATGCGAGGTCATGCCGCCGCGGGTGGTGAGGATGCCTTCGGCGGCGTGCATGCCGTGGATGTCCTCCGGCGAGGTCTCGATCCGCACCAGGATCACCTTCTTGCCCTGCGATTTCATGGTCTCGGCGTCGTCGGCCGAGAACACGATCTCGCCGGCCGCCGCGCCCGGCGAGGCCGGCAGGCCGGTCGCGATCACCTTGCGCTCGGCCGAGGGGTCGATGGTCGGATGCAGGAGCTGATCGAGCGCGGCGGGATCGACCCGCGTGACCGCCTCCTTGCGGCTGATCAGGCCCTCATTGGCAAGCTCGACCGCGATCCGCAACGCCGCCTTGGCGGTGCGCTTGCCGGAGCGGGTCTGCAGCATCCACAGCTTGTCCTGCTCGACCGTGAATTCGAGGTCCTGCATGTCGCGGTAGTGCTGTTCCAGCACGCGATAGATGCGGATCAGTTCCTTGAACGCGCCCGGCAACGCCGCTTCCATCGACGGCTTCTCGGAACCAGCCTCCTTGCGGGCCGCCTCGCTGATCTCCTGCGGCGTGCGGATGCCGGCGACCACGTCCTCGCCCTGCGCATTGATCAGGAATTCGCCGTACAGCCGGCTTCTCGCCGGTCGAGGGATTGCGGGTGAAGGCAACGCCGGTCGCCGAGGTCTCGCCCATGTTGCCGAACACCATGGCCTGCACGTTCACCGCGGTGCCCCAGCTCTCCGGGATGTTGTGAAGCCGGCGGTAGGTGGCGGCGCGCTGGTTCATCCACGAGCCGAACACGGCGCCTATTGCTCCCCAGAGCTGTTTGAACGGATCCTGCGGGAACGGCTCGCCCTGCTCTTCCGCGAGCCGTTCCTTATAGCGGCCGACCAGCTCCTCCCAATCCTCGGCGGTGAGATCGGTGTCGAGCGAATAGCCGTTGCGGTCCTTGTGGTCGTCAAGGATTTCCTCGAAGTGATGATGGTCGACGCCGAGCACGACATCGGAATACATCGTGATGAAGCGGCGGTAGCTGTCATAGGCGAAGCGGCGGTCGCCGGATTTCTTCGCCAGCGCCTCGACCGTCTGGTCGTTGAGGCCGAGATTGAGGACCGTGTCCATCATGCCCGGCATGGAGGCGCGCGCCCCCGAACGCACCGAGACGAGCAGCGGATTGGTCCGGTCGCCGAAGGTCTTGCCGGCGAGGCGGCCGACTTCGGCGAGCGCGGCCGTCACCTGCGCTTCGAGCGCGGCCGGATAGGATTTGTCGTTGGCGTAATAGTGGGTGCAGACCTCGGTGGTGATGGTGAAGCCGGGCGGCACCGGCAGCCCGAGGCTGGCCATCTCGGCGAGGCCCGCGCCCTTGCCGCCCAGCAGATCGCGCATGTCTGCCTTGCCCGCGGCCTTGCCGCCGCCGAAGGGATAGACCCAGCGCTGTGAGCGCCCGGCCGGTTTCTTGCCGGACTTGCCCGCTGGAACCGGCGACTGTCGCGCCGATCCGGACCGCTTCGGGAGCACTGATCTTACAGATTTCGACTTTGATTTCAGCGACGTGGTACGCGGTCTGGCCATGGACTCACAGTTCGATTGCGCCCGGCCCTTGTAATGACCACGGCAGGGGTCGCGGACGCAAGCCGGAAGCTTTCGGGCGCCTGGCGCCCGTCAAATCGTAATGAATTGGTGGACTTTGTTGAGCTCATAGAGCCCGTAGGCAATGAGCGCCAGCGCGACGATGTAGTTCAAGAGCCGCGGCATCAGCAGGACCAGAACACCGGCGACGATGGCACCGACCGGAATAACGTAGGGATTCATGACAAGCCCCCCTGTAATTCGATGGATCGGAATGCAGCGGATCATTCATGCACCTCAATGAATATTGAGGCAATGAAAAGGTTCCCGCCGCGATCACCCCACGCGCGCATGTCGATTGGATGGATTCCCGCTTGCGCGGGAACGCGCGGAAGATCGAGCTATCCCTCGATGCGCGAAAAATCCGCGACCGCGCGGGTCGCCTCGCGGATTTCGTTGAGCAGGCGCAGCCGGTTCTCGCGGATCGGCTTATCCTCGACGTTGACCGTCACCTTGTCGAAGAACGCGTCCACATGCGGGCGCAGTTTTGCCATCGCGCTCATGGCGGCGGCGAAATCCTCGCGCGCGACCGCGGTGGACGCCTCGGCCTTGGCGGCGTCGATCGCCTTCGACAGCGCCCATTCCTCGTCCTGGCGATAGAGCGAGGGGTCGGGCTTGCCGACATAGTCGCGCGCGTCCTTCTTCTCCTCGATGCGGATGATGTTGGTGGCGCGCTTGTAGCCGGCGAGCAGGTTCTTGCCGTCCTCGGTGTCGAGGAATTTGCCGAGCGCCTCGACCCGGCGGACGATCAGCAGGAGATCATCCTGGCCTTCGAGGGCGAAGACGGCATCGACGAGGTCGTGACGGGCGCCCTGCTCGCGCAGCTGGACCTTGAGGCGGTCAGAGACGAAATCCCGAATCCCACCGGCGGTCCAGGCATCGTACGCTGACTTGACTGTATCCCGTACGGTTTCACCGGGCGTTGCCCAGCCTTCGATACCAGCGATAATGGATTCGTCGTTCTTGAATCCGGCGATCGCATGCGCAAATGCTGTCGCGAGATGGAGCCGAAGTTCATTTTGGATAACTAGTCGAATTACCCCAAGCGCTGCTCTTCGAAGAGCGTAGGGATCCTTGCTTCCTGTCGGCTTCTCGTCGATCGCCCAGAAGCTCACCAGCATGTCGAGCTTGTCAGCGAGCGCCACGGCGATCGACACCGGATCGGTCGGCACGCCGTCGCCGGGGCCGAGCGGCTTGTAGTGCTCCTCGATCGCACGCGCGACCGCTTCATCCTCACCTTGAGCTTGCGCGTAGTATTTCCCGATCAGGCCTTGCACTTCCGGGAATTCGCCGACCACTTCGGTGAGCAGATCGGCCTTGGCGAGACGCGCCGCGCGCTTCGCCTTCTTGACGTCGGCGCCGACGAGCGGCGCCAGCTCCGCCGCCAATCGCTCAATGCGCTCAATACGCTCGGCCTGGGTGCCAAGCTTCTCGTGGAAGATGATGTGCTTGAACTTCTCCAGCCGGTCTTCAAGCTTCACCTTAAGATCGGTCTCGTAGAAGAACTTCGCGTCGCGCGAGCCGCGCGCGGATGACGCGCTCGTTGCCGGCGACGATCGCCTTGCCGCCGTCCCTGGCCTCGGTGTTCGAGACCAGGATGAAGCGGTTGACGAGCTTGCCGCCCTCTTTGCGTCCTTTGGGATTGCGCAGCACGAAGCATTTCTGGTTGTTGCGGATGGTGGCGCGGATCACTTCGGCCGGGATCGCGAGGAACGCCTCCTCGAACGCGCCCATCAGCACCACCGGCCATTCGACCAGGCCGGCGACCTCGGTGAGCAGCCCCTCGTCCTCGACCAGCTCAAAGCCCTGCGCGAAGGCGAGGTTCTTGGCGTCGGTCAGGATCGACTGCTTGCGCCGCTCCGGGTCGAGCACGACCTTGGCCTTTTCGAGCTTGGCCACGTAGTCGTCGAAGCGCCGGACCTTGATCGCCTCGGGCGCGAGGAAGCGGTGGCCGTGGGTCGTGTCGCCGGCCGCGATGCCGTCGACCGCGAACGGCACGATGTCGGGGTCTTCGGTCTCCGGCCCGAAGGTCGCGATGATCGAATGCAGCGGCCGCACCCAGCCGAGCGCGCCGGGCTTCGCCGACGCCTCGCCCCAGCGCATCGATTTCGGCCACGGAAAGCTCTTCACGACTTCAGGCACGATCTCGCCGATCACCTCGATCGCCGCCCTGCCCTTCTTCTCGATCACCGCGACGTAGAAGTCGCCCTTCTTGTCCGGCTGCACCTTGGCCTGATCGATGGACGTGAGCCCCGCCGCCTTGAGGAAGCCGCTTGATCGCGCCTTCGTTCGCGCCGACGCGCGGGCCCTTGCGCTCCTCCTTCACGTCGGGCTGCCGCGCCGGCACGCCCTGCACCGTCAGCGCCAGCCGGCGCGGCGTCGCGAACGCCTTGGCGCCCTCATAGACCAGGCCGGCCTCGACCAGCTTGTCGGTGACGAGCTTGCGCAAATCCTCGGCGGCGCGCGGCTGCATGCGCGCGGGGATTTCCTCGGAGAAGAGTTCGATCAGGAGGTCGGGCATGGCGGTTACCGTTAACGGTAGCCGCAGGTAGCAGGCAGCGGCGCGCTTGTCACGCCCGGCCTCAAGTCATCGGCGACCGCCCGTTAGCGCGCGGATTTAGCGTGCGCCGGCGGCCTTCTTCGCCGGCTCGTGCCCGACCTGCACATTGAACGCGAAGCCCGCGAATCGGAGCTTGTGAGCGAGCTCCACCGCGATGTCGTAGGCGGCTTGCTTGGTCGGGAACGCGTCGGCCTGCCCCAGCGTGACGCGGATCGCCCAGCCGCCGTCGTGCGGGACTACGTCATACGAGAATTGCGCCATGTGTCATCTCTCGCCTGATCCATGACGACAATGGGCCGCATCGGCGTGAAGTTCCACGCCGGAGCCCTGAGATGGTTGGCGGGTGGTATCGCCGTTGATTCAAATTGCTCGCAGTAAGGTTGAGCCGTGCATGCAGGTCGGGAGTTGGGAGACGTTCGTGCCGCGGGCTCTTCCGTCGCTCAGTGCTCACAGGTCTTCGTGGCTGTCGTCGCAGAACGGCGGCGATTTGGTGCGCTTGCAGGTGCAGAACATCATCGGGCGCGAGCGCGTGGCGGTCCACTCCAGCGGCTCGAAACCCGTGCCGATCATGCGACCATCGCAGAACGGCTGGCTCTTGGAGCGGCCGCAGCGGCACCACCAGTAGGTCTCGCCCGCGACCACGTCGACGGTGATCGGCTCGGTTCCGCCGATCTTCGGGTTCGTCGCTCATGCCTCCCCTCCCGCCTCGGTCGCGAGCCACGCCTCGCCGCAGGCCTTGGCCAGCTCGCGCACCCGCAGAATATAGCTCTGCCGCTCGGTCACCGAAATCACGCCGCGCGCATCGAGCAGATTGAACACGTGGCTTGCCTTGATGCACTGGTCGTAGGCCGGCAGCGCCATCAGGTGGCGCTTCTGGTTGCCGGACGTCGACCAGCCGGCATCGAGGTATTTCTTGCACGCGGCTTCCGCCATCCGGAACTGCTCGAACAGCATCGCCGTGTCGGCGTGCTCGAAATTGTGCCGCGAGTATTCCTGCTCGGCCTGCAGGAAGACGTCGCCATAGGTGACCTTGTCCGTGCCCTCGCGGCCGTTGAAATTGAGATCGTAGACGCGCTCGACGCCCTGCACATACATCGCGAGCCGCTCGAGGCCGTAGGTCAATTCGCCGGACACCGGCGCGCACTCGAAGCCGGCGACCTGCTGGAAATAGGTGAACTGCGAGACCTCCATGCCGTCGCACCAGCACTCCCAGCCGAGCCCCCAGGCGCCGAGCGTCGGCGATTCCCAGTCGTCCTCGACAAAGCGGATGTCGTGCAGCGTCGGATCGATGCCGATGGCGTAGAGCGATTTGAGATAGAGGTCCTGCAGGTCCGGCGGGTTCGGCTTCAGGATCACCTGGAACTGGTAGTAGTGCTGCAGCCGGTTCGGGTTCTCGCCGTAGCGGCCGTCCTTCGGACGGCGCGAGGGCTGGACATAGGCGGCGTTCCACGGCTTCGGCCCGAGCGCGCGCAGCGTGGTCGCCGGGTGGAAGGTGCCGGCGCCCACCTCCATGTCGTAGGGCTGCAGGATCACGCAGCCGTAGTCCGCCCAATAGCGCTGCAGCGCCAGGATCAAACCCTGGAACGACCGCTCCGGACGCATGTGGGCGGGAAGGTCGGCCATTTGCGTGATTTTCTTGAAGATTCGATGGGCGCGGACCCTATCGGCGGGTCCCAGACCGGTCAAGGCAACGACGGAAGGACAGGTCATCGGCGCTCGGCCGCCGGAAATTTTGGGCCTGGCTGAAGAATTATCGCTTTTCCAAGCATTTCGACGGGCTTGGGTATTGGTTGAAAATCGCTTTCTTTTTTAGCGCGCTTTGTCGGCTGTGCGTGAACCCGCCCTATACGCCTTCCCGTCTAAAGAATGGGGGACATATTCGGAGGGAGCCATGCTGGACATCCTGGTCACCGTGTTGGTCGCGGCGTTCGTGCTCGTCGTCGTTTTCGGACATGTCATGGTTGCAAAGGCCCTGATGAGGCCGGACCAGACAACCTGAGCTGAAGCTCAAGCCGTCGACGGCACAGTCACCCAATGAAAATGCCCGGCCTTGCGCCGGGCATTTTCGTTCGACAAGTGCCTCAAGCATCGGCATTCCGGCGCTGTTTGACCGAAGCTGTCATCGCGGGGCTGCCTAAGCGGGTGCCCTCCACGCCCTGCACCGGCCTTGCGGACCGGGCCAAAAAATCCGAACATTCACCCCGGATCGGGGGGTGATCGGGGATATGGCGTCACCACGACAAGTTGTGACCGGAGCAGCCGTGGGCATTGCACTCGTTGCATGCGGCGCCTGCAGCAGCGGTCGCCCGTCGCAGGGCGTTTTGACCCCGGTCGTTGCGTCGGCCGAAGGATCGTCGCGCGTGCCGATTCTTGCCGCCACCAACCGGCGGCGTTCGACCACCAACGACGGCGAGATGTTCAGCGGCGAGCGCGCAGAGGGTGTTTCCTATGCCGCAGTTGCAGTATCGATACCGCCGGACGATGCTCGCAAGATTGGCCAGGTGCAATGGCCAGCGTCGCTACCGGGAAATCCCCAGCGCGATTTCGTGACCGTATCGGCGGATTATCTCGACAAGGCAGCTTTTTCCGCCGCCGTGACCAGCGCCGCAAAGCAGGGCGGACGCACCAAAGTGCTTGTCTTTGTGCACGGGTTCAACAACCGGTTTGACGATGCGGTCTACCGGTTTGCGCAAATCGTGCACGACTTAAAGGCCGAAGGCATTCCGGTGTTATTCACTTGGCCGTCACGCGGGGAACTGCGTTTAAATGCGTATGCCTACGACCGGGAGAGTGCGCTCTATTCGCGTGATGCCCTGGAGCAGCTCCTGGATACGCTGGCAGCCAATCCCAACGTGAAGGAGGTCAATATCCTCGCTCATTCGATGGGGAATTGGGTCACGCTTGAGGCGCTGCGAGGCAAGGCTATTGGCGGTGGTGGCAAGATTGGAGGCAAGATCAGGAACGTCTTTCTGGTAGCGCCCGACGTGGACGTCGATGTGTTTCGCACGCAGATCCGAAGAATGGGCGTTTCCAGGCCGCGTTTTGCGTTGTTCGTTTCGCAGGATGACAAGGCGCTCAGCCTGTCCCAGTTCATCTGGGGCGGGATGCCGCGCATCGGCGACATCGACCCCGAGCAAGAACCCTATCGCGACATTCTTGCGCAAGAGCAGATCACGGTATTTGATCTGACCAAGCTTCCGGGCGAGGCCCACACCAGGGCTTTTGACGACATCACCAAAGTCGTGGTGATGGTCAGGGAACAACTCAACGAAGAACCGGTGGTGACCGCGGGAAGAAGAATTGCCGGCGCTCGCGTGCGATAATCGAAGCGGGTCAGAACGGCACCGACGGCCGCCAACTGCGCGGGGCATTTCGAGAAGGTATCCACGCTCGACATGAGACGCACAGCGGGAGATGCGAAAAGCCTGCCATCGCTTCTTTCGGGACTCCTGATCGGCGCGCTGGCCGTTGTTGTCGGCAGCGACCGTGCACAGGCACAATCTCGCGAGCTTGCTATTGGAGAACAGCCCGGCGTCGTCCCGAACCAACGCGACGAGCAGCTGCCGGCGGCATACCAGCGGCAAGTCGTCTTCTATCGCACGAATGAGCCGGCAGGAACGATCATTGTCGACACGGTGTACCGGTATCTCTATCTCGTACAGGAGAATGGCAGAGCCATCCGGTATGGCATCGGCGTCGGCCGAGAAGGCTTCGAGTGGCAAGGCTTGCTTCGCGTCAGCCGAAAGGCGGAATGGCCGGATTGGACGCCTTCGCCGGACGTGCTCCAGCGGCAGCCGCAGCTTCCGCGCTTCATGAAGGGTGGTCCAGGCAATCCGTTGGGGGCACGCATGCTGTATCTCGGCGCAACCTATCGGATCCATGGCACCAATCAGCCGCAGACAATCGGCAGCGCCGTTATCGCCGGATGCTTTCGGCTCGCGAACGATGACGTCATTGACTTGTATGCCCGGGTCTCGGTCGGAACCAAGGTCGTCGTGCGGCAAAGACCAACTTTGTAGGCGGTTATCGGGGGCTGAGCGGACGCTTGCAGACCAGCCGCGCGGGCCGGTTTAGAACCTAGATCACGCGCCACTCGCCGGTTACGGGATCGCGCCGCAGCGTCGGCAGCGACTTGCGGGTGGCCGCATCCATCGCCGGCGCCGCCTTGACCCGGTCGATCTCCGCATTGACGCGGCGGATTTCCCGCACCGCCCAGTGCACGGCGGCGGCGCCGCCGAACGCGGCGAGCGCCAACTTCACCAGCGGCGGAATGACGAACGGCATGACCATCTCCTGTCGCTTAGTCTCTGCGTCCCCAGGAAAGCTCACAAGCCGTAACGCGACCACAGCGCACGCTCTTCCAGCGCCGAGATCAGGTCCTCGGCCAATCCGAGGTCGCCGAACAGCCGCTCCCGCAATGCGACGCCCGGACGCGCCCGTCCGAACAGGCTGCGCTCCGGGCCGATCAGCGGCATCCGCACATCCTCGCCGAAGCGCTGGCGCAGGACGGTGCGAAGATCGCCGATGCCGTCGGCGACGCCGAGCGTCACCGCCTTGCGTCCGGTCCAAAATTCCCCGGAGAACAAGTCATTTTCTGGGCCGGTGAGGCGCGCGCCCCGGCTGCTGCTTCACCAGCGCGATGAAATCCTCGTGAATTTCGCGCTGCACGGATTTCAGGCGTTCCACGTCCTCGGGCTTCTCCGGCAGGAACGGGTCGAGCATCGCCTTGCGCTCGCCGGACGTATAGAGCCGCCGCTCGATGCCGAGCTTCTCCAGCAAGCCCGGAGAATCCGAACGAGCCGCCGATCACGCCGATCGAGCCGATGATCGAGGAGTTGTCGCAGATGATCTCGTCGGCGGCGCAGGCGATCATGTAGCCGCCCGACGCGGCGACGTCCTCCGCGAAGGCGATCACCGGAACGTTGTGCTCGGCGGCGAGCTGGCGGATGCGCAGATGGATCAGGTGCGACTGCACCGGCGAGCCGCCGGGCGAATTGATCAGCAGCGCGACCGCGCTGGCGCGCCGCGTCGTGAACGCCTTTTCGAGCGGCCGCGCGACGCTCGCCAGCGTGAGCCCGGGCCGCAGCGGCGTCGAAAGGCCGATCGCGCCGGACAGCCGCACCACCGGCACGACGGCGCGCCGCCGCGCAGGCGCTTCGGCAGCCACGGACGCACGGCCTCGCGCAGGCCCGCCAGCATCTGGCGCAAATGTTCGGACATGCGTGGTTCGGACATGCCTTGCTCAGCCATGGGTTCTCTCAGCCAGTCTCAACGCGTCAAGATTTTGCCCCGCGTCCGGCCCATTGCCGCTGCATAGACGGCAGATCGGGACGATTTGGGTCAAGTTACCAATTTTCAACCATTGGAACGCTTCTTGCTACGACGGGTTGTCGGCAAGCCCGGGTGGGAGGAGACTTTCGAGCAATGGAAGTGAAGATCTTTATCCTGTTGGCCCTGATCGCCGCGATTGCGGCCGCGTCGCACTTCGGCGGCCGCAGCCCAGTCACAGGAACGCGCGAACTGACGTTTTGCTCCTGGCCGGGGCACGTTTTCGGCAATTGCACAACCGGCAGGCACGGCATCCTGACATCGATCCCGTGAAACTCAATCTTCGGCACCGGCAACGCCGCGCCGTCGCGGAGCACCGCTTCGGCGGCCGCCGTCGGGCGTCCCGTTACGCATCGGCGAGCACCAGCGGCGGCAACAGCGCGAGCGGCGCCCGGCTGGCCTTGACCGCGGTCACGAGGATCCGGATCGCCGGCTTGTCCGGCGCCGGATGAACCGGCATCACCGCGACCGCGCCGAATGCAGGCGCGAGCGCCGCCAGCACATCGGCAAGGCCGTCCGCGCGCCAGATCAACGTCAGCGTGCCGCGCGCGCGCAGGAGCCGCGCCGCGGTCTTGACCCAGGGCGTGAGCAACGACCCGCGGCGCCGCATGCGCCAAGCGCGCGCGCGGCATCCGGCGACGACGCGCTGCCGGTCGGGATCGTTGAACGGCGGATTCATCAGCACCCGCGTGACGCTGTCGGCGCCGAGGCCGGCCGCGGCGAACGCGCGCGCCGGCGCCGCGACGTCCAGCGCGACCGCGCGGACGCGCGCCTCCAGGCGGTTGAGCTGCGCGTTCTCGCCGGCGAGCGCGGCGAGCCGCCGGATCGATCTCGACCAGCGTCACCGTGGTGTCCGGGACGCGCGCGGCCAGCGCCAGGCCGGCGGCGCCGACGCCGGCGCCCAGATCGACGACCTTGTCGCCGCGCGCGCGCGGGACAGGCGGCCGCGAGCAGGATCGCGTCATGGCCGACGCGATGCCCGCGCCTCGGCTGGCGCAGCCGCAGCCGTCCGCCGAGCACCGCGTCTTCGGTGATGTCGTCCGCGGCCGGCCTATTCGCCATCGGGACGCAGCTCGTGACCGAGGCCCGCATCCGTCAGCAGCTGCCGCGCCGCAGCCACGCTGGTCGTCGGCGACCATCACCCGCCGCGGCAGCATGCCGATCGAGCCTTCGAGCACGCTCATGTTCTGGTCGAAAACGACATGTGTGAATGTGCCGCGCCTTGCAGCAGCGCCTCGATCGCGGAGATCAGCACGGGATCATTGGTGCGGACGATTTCGCGCATGTTGATCTAACTCATCGTTCGCGCCGATCGCCATCCTCGCCCGGCGCGCGCTGCTCCAGATAGGCGAGCAGCTTCACCTCGCGCCGCCCGCGGGTCACGGTGTCGAGGATCAGCCCGGCGGCGATCGACACGAACGCCGCCAGCATCATGCCCATCGAAAGGATCGCGGTCGGCAGCCGCGGCACGGTCCCGTACTCGATGAAGTGGATGACGATAGGAATCGCGAACCCGATCGAGATGGCGGCCAGCGCGATGCCGATGCTCGAAAAGAACTCCAGCGGCCGCTCCGAGCGATAGAGCTTCAGGATCGTGCCGAGAATGCGGAAGCCGTCGCGCCAGGTCGAAAGCTTGGATTCCGAGCCCTCCGGGCCGCGCAAAATACGGCGTCTGGATTTCGGCGACCGGCAGTTCGAGCTCGAGCGCATGCACGGTCAGCTCGGTCTCGATCTCGAAACCGCCGGACAGCACCGGAAAGGATTTGACGAAGCGGCGCGAGAACGCCCGGTAGCCGGACAGGATGTCGGTGAAAGCCGCGCCGAACACGGTGTCGACGAAGCCGGTCAGCAGCCGGTTGCCGGTCGACATGGCCGCGCCGGTAGGCGGCCTCGTCCGCATGGACGCGCGCCGCCACCACCATGTCGAGCCGCTCCTCCAGCAGCAGCGCGATCATCGCCGGCGCGCTCGGCGCGTCATAGGTCGCGTCGCCGTCGACCAGCACGTAGACGTCGGCGTCGATGTCGGAGAACATCCGCCGCACCACGTTGCCCTTGCCCTGGTGGGTCTCCCGCCGGACCACCGCGCCGGCGGCGCGCGCGACCTCGACGGTGCCGTCGGTCGAGTTGTTGTCGTAGACGTAGACGGTCGCCTGCGGCAATGCGGCGCGGAAATCCTGCGACCACCTGGGCGATGGCGGTCTCCTCGTTGAAGCACGGCACCAGCACCGCAACGCGCTGGCGCGCCTGCTGGCTTTCCGCACGCTGCGTTCCCAGCCTCGGCGTCGGTCATTGATTCTCCCAATTCGCAACCCTACGTTGGTTTGACGGATTGTGCTCTTGCCCGTCAACCATAGCGTTTCTATTCTCCCGCGTCCTTTGAACCGGAGTTCTGTCCTTGGCCGTCGTCGTCCCGTTCGAAAGCCACTCGCCTCCCTCGATCGAGCGGCTCACCAGTCTCGTGTCGGCCGACATGGAGCGGGTCAACGCGACCATCCTGTCCCGCACCGGGTCGGAAGTGACGATGATCCCGGAGGTGGCCAACCACCTGATCGCGTCGGGCGGAAAGCGGCTGCGGCCGATGCTGACGCTGGCGATGTCGCGGCTCGCCGGCTATCGCGGCGAGGGTCACGTCAAGCTCGCGGCGGCGGTCGAGTTCATGCACACCGCGACGCTCCTGCACGACGACGTCGTCGACGAGAGCGAGATGCGGCGCGGCAAGCTTGCCGCCCGGCTGCTCTGGGGCAACGAGGCGAGCGTGCTGGTCGGCGACTTCCTGCTCGGGCAGGCGTTCAAGATGATGGTCGAGGTCGGCTCGATGCGCTCGCTCGAAATTCTCTCCTCCGCCGCGGCGGTGATCGCCGAGGGCGAGGTGATGCAGCTCACCGCCGCCAAGAACACCGCCACCACCGAGGACGAATACCTGTCGGTGATCCGCGCCAAGACCGCGGAGCTGTTCGCCGCCGCCTGCGAGGTCGGGCCGGCGCTCAACGGCGGCTCGAAGGACGAGCAGTCGGCCTGCCGTTCGTTCGGCATGAACCTCGGCATCGCCTTCCAGCTGGTCGACGACGCGCTCGACTACGGCGGCAAGGCCGCCAAGCTCGGCAAGAACGTCGGCGACGATTTCCGCGAGGGCAAGATCACGCTGCCGGTGGTGCTGTCGTTCCGGCGCGGCTCCGAAAGCGAGCGCGCGTTCTGGCGGCGCGCGCTCGAAGACGGCGTTTCGACCGACGCCGACCTCGAACAGGCGATCGCGCTGATGGCCCGGCACCGGGCGCTGGAGGACACCATCCAGCGCGCCCGCCACTACGGCGCCATCGCCAAGGACGCGCTCGCGCTGTTCCCCGCTTCGCCGATGAAGGAAGCGCTGGAAGAAGCGGTCGAGTTCTGTATCGCGCGCTCAAACTAATACCCCTTTGTCATATTGCCTTTGAATTGCAGCGAGCGATGCGCACGTTGCTGTGCCCTCTCCCCTTGAGTTCTCGGGCGCATCATTCCCTGCGATGGAAGTTGATTGCTCACGGTTCATAACCGATTGATTTCGCTTGCGTCAATGTGGACGGCGGATCACGGTCATACCTGTCGTTTCATTTAAACCGCTACCTATTCGAACCGAAGGTAGCATCACTGAACAGGAAAGTCCGTGCCCCGCATCAAATTCACCAAGAGCGCAATCGACGCGCTACCGACTAGGGCCTGTGTTCAGTTGAGTAGGATCATAGCGCAGGCGATTTGGACCCCGGCGAGGAAATTTCTGGCGAGTTTGTCGTAGCGGGTGGCGATGGCCCGAAAGTGCTTGAGCTTGTTGAAGAAGCGCTCGACGAGATTGCGTTCGCAGTAGAGTGCGAAGTCGCAATCCCGCGGGGTCTTGCGGTTAGCCTTTGGGGGAATCACAGGGGTGATCTCGCGCCGATTGAGCGTGTTGATCAGCGGATCGGCATCGTAAGCCTTGTCGCCGATCAAGGCCTCCGGATCGGCGCTATCGATCAACGGCTCCGCGCAAGCCAGATCGTGGGCTTGCCCTGGCGTGAGCATGACATCGACAGGATTGCCGAGCGCATCGACCAGGACGTGAATTTTGGTGGTCAGTCCGCCGCGCGATCGACCGATCGCTTGCGCGCCGTTTTTTTTCGCGCGCCGACGCTGTGCTGGTGAGCGCGCACGATGGTGGCATCGATCATCATATATTCGTTGTCGTGATCACTCGCCAACAGCTTGAAAATGCGCTCGAAAACTCCACTCTTCGCCCATCGGCCAAAGCGCTGATGGACGATCTTCCAATCACCAAAGCGTTCCGGCAGATCGCGCCAGGGAATGCCGGCTCGGTATCGGTACAGAACAGCTTCGACGAACAGCCGATTGTCCGCCGCAGTGCCTCCCACATGGCCTTCGCGACCGGGCAGAGAATCCTTGATCCGGTCCCACTGGTCGTCGCGTAATGCATAGCGTCGCATCGGTCGGCCCCTCCTCAGGCCGACCGCCCATAAATCACCCAATTGCTGATTTGGGAATCCCCTAACTGAAGACAGGCCCTAGAGGAGCCGACGTTGTTTACTGGGACACCGGTTGCCCGGGCTTTGGGGTCAAGGTCACACCCAAAGGCCGGAAGGTCTTTCTCGTTCTCTATCGCACGGGCGGAGCTGGATCGAAGCTGCGCAAATACACGATCGGCCCTTACGGGCGTGTCACGCTTCATCAGGCCCGCGTTGCAGCACAGAGGGTGTTTTCAGCGAAGCTCGAAGGACGCGATCTTGCGCGTGAGAAGCGTGAGGCCAAGCGTCGGGCCGTGACCGATCGGGTCGACGACGTGCTGGCAACCTTCATTGCACAGCATATCTCCGGAACCGCTCGGCAGCTGAGATATCCCGTCTCCTTCGCCGGCAGGTCGGCAACGCTTGGGGACACAAGAGCGTACATGACATCAACAAGCGTGACGTCGTTGAGCTTGTCTCGGGTATCGAGCAGCGCGGCGCGCCTGCCGCTGCCAACAAGACGTTAAAATTGATCAAGACATTTCTGCACTGGTGTGTGGGACGGGCAGTCCTCGATAGGTCGCCTGCGGACGGCATTCCGATGCCTGCGCGCGAGTTTGGTCGAGATCGGGTCTTGCGCGATATGGAACTAGCGCAGGTGATCCGCGCTGCCAGAGCAATGAAAGGCCCCTATAGTGGCATTGTAGAAATCCTGGCGCTGACCGGGCAACGCCGCGAAGAGGTGGCGCGTTCAACGTGGGATGAGTTCGATTTGGCCCAAAGAACTTGGACTCTGCCCAAAGCGCGTACCAAGAATGGCAAGTCGCATATTGTGCATCTCTCGCACCAAGCCATTGCTGTGCTCAAACGGATGCAGAAGGATGGCCTCTACGTGTTCACTATTCACAGGACCAAGCCATTCCGACGCTTCTCGGCTGCAAAGCGCAAGCTTGACGCACTCTCCGGCATTCGCGATTGGCGGCTGCACGATCTTCGACGCACCTGCGTGTCGGGGATGGCTCGCCTTGGTATTGCTCCGCACGTTGCCGACAAAGTTCTTAATCACCAGTCCGGAACGATCTCGGGGGTTGCCGCAGTGTATCAGCGCCACGATTTTCTGACGGAACGCAAGGAGGCCCTCGACCGCTGGGGAGCTCATGTTCAAGGCATCTTGATCGAAGGCTCCGATAAGATGCGTTGCACAATCCGCAGGGTCGCCTGAAGATCAGTGGTGCGCCTGGGGATCGTAATCGACGCGGCACTTGGTGAACAAATTATATGGCAGGTCTCCTGTCGCCTCTGAAGAGTTCCCGCTGAAGTGCCCACAGCTGAGCTGCCCCTCTTGAGCTAGGCGCTAGTGCGGCATTGCATCAAGCCGTTGCAACAGCTCTTCAAGTCGGGGCGGAAGCTCGTCTTTCGCAACAGGGTCGTATATCGCATGAAGCTGCTTGCCGAACTCGCGCTCCAACTTCGATTTTATCTCTTCATTCCTGAGTTTTTTCAGGCTGTCCATTTTGGTTAACGTCCCCCGCATGTTTTAGTTAGGACGAAGGCCTGGCCGGTACATGACCCAGCCGGAGCCCCACAGAAAGTGGGGGTTGGTCCCCGTCGCAACGATACGGAGGACTGTTATTTAAATCGTCAAAATTGAAGGTTATTTATTTCTAATTGTACGCGCGCTTTGTTTCATATTCTGCAATCCGGTCGGTTTTCATCCCACGACGACTTTTGGAGCCTTGATAGACAGTTCGCTTCTGAGGTTGAGGTCCGTGGGGCGATTAATGATCATGTTTGGAAAACGATTTACATTTCATAACGACCGTGATGCGTCGATAAGGTTGAACGTATGGCCTGGGCATCTTTGATGTGCGTGGCCTTAATGATCGACCCCCATTTCTGGCCGTGGTGCAACCAATGTTGAATCGTGTTACTCTTTACCCTGAACGCACGACGGTGACCCAGCACCACAATAGGCATTCTCCGAGAAAGTGCGGGATTGATTAGCTTGGCTCGCGCCCTGACATACGTCATCCAGCTCTCCATTGTTGGCGCGGCCTATTTTTTTCTCGTGCGATTTGGTCTCGAGCTCGCCTTGGTCTACCCGCTCTTGACTGCGGTTTGGCCGCCGGCTGCATTTGGTCTGGCCGCCGTCGTCCTCGGCGGATACCGGGTAGCGCTGGCAATTCTAGCGGGCGCCTATGTTGCGCACGCAGTTTCGTCCGGTCAGACCTATGCCGCCGCCGCGACCGCGGAGGCAACGCATTCGAAGCACTCGCAGGCGGTTTCCTGGTCAATTGGTGGGCGGGTGGCCGCAATGCCTTCGCGGTGCCGACTGGCATCGCCAAATTCGTATTGATTGCGATATTTGTCGCAGCCATCAGCGCCAGTGTCGGTTCGAGCGTTAATCTCGGCCTCGAACCCTGGAGCGGCATCGAGGAGGTTGATTGGGACAAATTCGCGTCCATGTGGTCCCCATGGTGGCTGGGGAATTTGGCCGCGCTGCTTATCATCACGCCAGCCCTGGTCCTGTGGGCGACGGACTTTCCGCGATCCTTCGAGCTTCGTTCGGTTCTGGAATTGACGGCGATCTTTGCGGCGGCTGGCGCATTCGGAGCATTGGCCTTCAGCCCATTGATGGCCGATATACCGAGCGCGGCACCGTTGGCCGTTTTTGCCGTGCTCCCGCCGATATGGGCGGCGTTGCGCCGCGGTCCTCGCGACACTGCCACTGCGTCACTCATTCTCTTGGGCTTCGCCGCCTGGGGAACTATTTTCGGACGCGGTCCGTTGGCGGTGCACGGGGTGTCCTCGACCCTTGTGCTCGTGTTCATGATTGGCATCGCAACGCCCAGCCTCGTTTTGGCGGCCGACGCAGCGCATCGCAGGCGAACCGAGAGAGTTCTCCGCGACACCCGCAGGGAGCTGGGCGAGGCGCGCGAGCAATTCGCCCAATCGCAAAAGATGGAAGCCGTCGGTCACCTCACCGGTGGAGTGGCGCATGACTTTAACAATCTTCTGACAGTGATCGTCGGGAACCTTAACATTGCTCAACGTCACCTGGAGTCCTTGACGGAGGCGCCGGCGGAACGGTTGCGGCGCGTCATCAACAACGCCATGCGCGGCGCCGAACGGGCAACGACAATCACCAAACACTTGTTGGCGTTTTCGCGAAAGCAGCCCCTCGATCCGAAGCCCCTCAATATCAACAGGCTTGTCCATGGGCTCTCTGATTTCCTGCGCCGCACGCTGGGCGAGACGGTCACGCTCGACATCATCGGAGCCAACGGGCTGTGGCAGGCGGAAGCGGATTCGGTCCAGCTGGAGGCTGCGATACTTAACCTCGCCGTGAACGCGCGCGACGCCATGGCCGCAGGCGGCAAGCTGACGATCACAACTGAAAATTACTTCCTTGATGAGAAGTACCGCCAGCAGGATGGTGAACTTGTCGCCGGGCCATACGTGCGAATTGCCGTCAGCGACACCGGCACTGGGATGTCGAAGGAGATTCTGGAGCGGGTGTTCGAACCATTCTTCACGACCAAGAAGGCCGGGCAAGGAACCGGCCTCGGCCTGAGTCAAGTTTACGGCTTCGTCAAACAGTCGAACGGGTACATCGAGATCGACAGCAAACCGGGCAAGGGCACGACCGTCACGATGTATCTGCCTGCCCTGCCCGGAAACGTGCGGGAGGAACCAACAGCCGAACGGGAGGCCACCGCCTACGAGGTCGCCCCGACAATCCTCCTCGTCGAGGACGATCACGATGTTCGAGGCTATGTGGCCGAAATCCTGCGCGAGCTGCACTACCGGGTTCTGGAAGCGCATGACGCGGATTCGGCACTCGGACTGATCGATCGCAACGATGTCCGCGTGGATTTGCTTCTGGCCGACCTGATATTGCCAGGAATGAATGGAGTTCAGCTCGCGGAGGAAGTGAAGGCGCGCCAGCCGGAGGCGAGGGTATTGATCATGACTGGCTATTCGCGCGATGCCATCACGAATCAATGGCCTGCCGATGCCGGCATCGAGATGCTGCACAAGCCGCTCACACAGGACGCCCTCGAACAGAAGGTTCGCGCAGTTCTCAATCCGGCTAATTTGATATCGGCTGATCCTCAATTAGGTGGCGTTGATGTCGGCGCGGGAGGCGCTCCCGGGGCATCGCCCAATTGAGGTGGCATGGGCGTCGGCAAGGGACGCGCTTTCGGCGCATCGCGCGATGTCAATGTCGGCAGCGAAATGTTGTGCGGATAATACGTGGCAGCGACAAAGATCACAGCGAACAGCAAAGCTGACAAAATTGCAGCAGCTAGGCGATGACCGAACGTGACCAAGTTCGCGATGAGCGCCGCGATAAATGTGAATGCGGACAAGAGCGCGACGTAGCCCCAGTTTACGGATACCCAGTCGATTGACACGTCGATTGGCATAGAGTGCTCCCCGCTACTCGCAGCAATTAGAAGTGGACCGCGCCAGGGTACTCGCTGTCAAGGTTGTGCAGTTCGCGGTCGCCCGATGCGGACATTCTGGAACTGTGGATAGTTTGGACAACTCAACCTTCGCGGCTGTCAGCGCGAACGGCAGCATAGGACTGTAGGCCTTCGGGTCTATGTCGGGGGTTGTCCCTCTTTGGTCTCGCGAGGCTTCGGTCTCAGGGACCTTAGAACGGACGGCCCCTGAGCTTTTTTGTCAATCCGTTCAATCCCCTTTAGCTGCTCGGCTATTTCGAGGTGCGCTTTACAATCCTTCCACCGTCCTTTGACACCCACTTAGGGGCTATTTATCCGGATCTGGATTCTGTCTGCAGACAAATCCGCGCTTGCACCTATGGCTGATTTTAAGCCACCTCATCGCACTGACGATAAATTGTGTGTTTCCTAATCAGTCAACGGTCCTCTCGGAGCACTGAGCCGGGCGGCCACTTAGCGGAACCAACCGCCCGCATCGTGTCGTGCTGCTTCTCGCGCACCAAGCAAATTCACGTAGGTGAGATAGCTGCCGCTCTGCTCGTCGATCAGATCGGAAGCGACGGCCCCGTTCGGCACGCAAAGCCCGCGTATGAACCCCTGCCCGTCGACGAGACCGGGGGTAGCAAGGGCAAGGAGGCTCCGGACGCGGCACGCCGAGGCTCCGCACGAGGGGCCCCGTCCTTGCGGGGAGACGTGGTGATGCGGTGGGCGTGTCGGGATGCCTTGCCGGCAGCCCGGTCCCGCGGGAGTGGGACGCGCCGGACAAATCACATCGCAGCATTCAGTGTATAATGGCCGAGTCGGGCTCCGAAGGCCCGAAAGCAGAGTTTGCCATGTTCGAAAATCTTTTGAGAGAACTGAAACAGCTCGAACGGATGACCAGCATCAGCGTGCCCGTCGAGGCGGACGGCGAGGGCTACTATGACAAGGAATGCCCTGCGGAGAACTGCCTGTTCGGGTTCAAGGTGCACGGCGAGGATTGGAAGAATCTCGTCCGTGACGAGGAAGTGTT
>CAVRFL010000006.1:0-73529 GCA_963720385.1 uncultured Alphaproteobacteria bacterium
TTAGTCCGGCGCGCGCGCCGGCAGGGGAGGAGTCATGTTTCGCGCGGTATCGTTGATCGCCGCACTCGCTGCCGCCACTCTGGCATGGGCCGCTCAGGCCGTCGCGCAGACCTATCCGTCGCGCACCATCACGCTGATCGTGCCGTTCCCGCCGGGGGGCGGCAACGACACCATCGCGCGGCTGGTCGCGCAGGGTCTCACCAACGCGCTCGGACAGCAGGTCGTGGTCGAGAATCGGGGCGGCGCCAACGGCGTCATCGCCATGCGGCAGGCCGCCAAGGCGGCGGCCGACGGCCACACGCTGGTGTTCGCAAATTCTTCGTCGACCTCGATCAATATCGCACTCTATTCGAATCCCGGCTACGACGTACGCCGGGACTTTGCGCCGATCGGCAACATCGCCCAGATGGGTATCGGTATCGTCTCGCACCCGGATTTTCCGGCGAAGTCGGTCTCCGATCTGGTCGCGCTCGCGAAGCAGCAGCCGGGCAAGCTCAGCTTCGGCACCTCGCCGCCGGGCAGCGGGTCGCATCTGTCGGCCGAGCTGTTCAAGGCGACGACCGGCATCGACGTTACGCTGGTGCCGTACAAGGGCGCGGCCGCGCTCACCACCGACGTGCTCGGAAACCACATCCCGGTCATGTTCAGCGTGCTGCCGCCCGCGCTCGGCAACATCCAGAACGGCAAGCTGCATGTGATTGCGGTCACCACGCCGGGGCGCATGACGCTGCTGCCGCAGTCGCCCACGGTCGCGGAATCGGGCCTGCCGGGTTTCGCCGCGGTGCTGCGCTACGGTCTGCTGGCGCCGGCGGGGACGCCGCGTCCGATTGTCGAGCGGATCAATGCGGAGCTGCGCAAGATCATCAATTCCAACGACATGCTCGACCGCCTCGCCAAGGAAGGCAGCGACCCGGTGGTGTCGTCGCCCGAGGAATACGCCGCCGACATGGTGCGCGAGGACGAGCTGTGGGGCCCGCTGATCCGCAAGCTCGGGATCAAGGTGGACTGAGGCGTTGGCCGAAGGAGTGTCTACGGTTTGATCACGGTCCGTGCGCGCTCGACGAAATCGCGCGGCGTGGCGTAAAGCTTGGTCACCAGATCCTGCACCTTCTGGCCCGACAGCGGCGTAATCGAGATCTTCATTTTGGCCGCGTCGGCGAGGAACTGCTGGTCCTTGACCGTCGCGTCGAAGGCGGTGCGCAGGATCTTGATCTGCTCCGGCGGCGTGCCGGGCGGAACGATGTAGGAGCGCTGGAACACCTGCTGGCTGATGACCAGCTCGGCCACGCGGCGGTCGTTCTCGTTCTTGATGAAGGTCCAGATCGTCGGCACGCCCATCTCGGTCAGTTCCTGCTGCGGGTCGAGACCGACTTGCACCAGCACGTTGAGCTTCTTGTCGCGCAGCCATTCGCCCTTCTGCGACTTCACGCTCGACCAGTCCCAGCCGCACAGCCCGTCAACCTCGCCGCGCTCCATCGCGAGAGCGATGTCGACCGTACCCTTGTAGCCGGTCACGACGTCGAACTTGGTTCCGGCGGTGTGGTTGTGCAGATAGGCGTAGTCGCGGGTGGCGCCGCCGGCGGCGCTGGCGCCAAGAATGGACTTGTTCTTTTGCGCGGCCGCAAACGTATTGATCTTCGAATTCTCGAAGGTCGCGCAGACGCGCACGCCGGAATCGGCGGTGCCGATATAGATCACTTTGGTCGGATCGAACTGCGACATCGGCTTGTCTTCGAGCAGCGGGCCGATGATCGCGCCCGGCATCAGCGCGCCGACGCTGCCGCCGTCCTTGGGCGCGACGGTGCTGATATAGATGCCGGCGCGGGTCGAGCCGGCGCCCGGCATGTTCTTGACGACGATGGTCGGATTGCCGGGAATGTGGCGCGCCAGATGGCGGGCGACCGCGCGGGCATAGATGTCGTAGCCGCCGCCGGAATCGCCGCCGACGATGAACTCGATGGTGCGGCCGGCGTAGTAGTCCTGCGCCATCGCCGGCGCGGCGGCCAGCCCGACGGCGATCGAACCGGCGAAAAGGCAAGGCAAAATTTTGGCGGGAACGAACAGCATCTCAACTCCACGGCGCAGTTTGGCCGGAACGCTAGAGCATCCACGGCTTCGGGACAACCAGATCGCTGCCCGGCACTTGCGGCGTTGCGTCGCTTGAGAACCTCGTGTCCCGGGCGAGTGGGCGAAGGCGAAAGCCTGAGCGGAACGAGACCCGGGACCCAGGTGGCTACGATCGTATCGGGGCCATGAAGCCTGGGTTCCGGCTCTCGCTTCGCTCGGCCGGGATATGAGTTCGTCACTACGGCCTGATCGCGCGCCGGCCTTGCTCGACGATGTTCTTCGGCGTGGCGTAGAACTTCTGCACCAGCTCCTGGACCGTCGCGCCCGGAAGCGGCGAGACGTCGATGCGGACCTTCCTGGCGTCGGCCAGGAACTGTTCGTCCCGCATGGTGTCGTCGAACGCCTTGCGCAGGACGTTGACGTGCTCCATCGGCGTGCCCTCCGCCACGAAATACGGACGCTGAAACGCCTGCTGGCTCACGATCAGTTCGGCGATCTGGCGAGAGTTGTCGCCCGTGATGTATTTCCACAGCGGCTCGGCGCCGAGCCGTGTCAGCTCGTCGTCCGGTGTCGCCCCGATCTGCAGGAGGAGCCGGAGCCTGCCGTCGCGAATCCATTCCGGCTTCTGCGATTTCGCGCTCGACCAGTCCCAGCCGCACATCCCGTCGATCTCGCCGCGCTCCATGGCGAGCGTGGTGTCGAGCGTGCCCTTGTAACCCGCGATGACGTTGATTTGGGCGCCCGTCGTCTTGCTGATCATGTAGGCGTAGTCGTGCGTGGCGTCGCCGTACGAGCCGCCGCCAATCACGGTCTTGTGCGTCAACATGTCGTCGAAGCGCCTGATCTTCGAATTCTCGAAGGTCGCGCAAATGCGCGTCGAAGAGTTGGCGCTCGCCAGCCACAACACCTTGCCGGCCGGGAACAAGGTATCGGGCTTGTCGTCGAGCAGCGGGCCGGTGATCGCGCCCGGCGTGACCGCGCCGATGGTCAGCCCATCCTTGGGGGCGATCGTACCGACATGCGCGCCCGCCTTGGCGCTGCCGGCGCCCGGCATATTCTTGGCGACGATCGCCGGGTTGCCCGGAATGTGACGGGCGAGGTGGCGCACGATGGCGCGCGCATAGATGTCGAAACCGCCGCCGGGATTGCCGCCGATCACGAAGTCGATGGACTTGCCGGCGTAGTAGCCTTGCGCGGTTGCCAGTGCAGGCGCGAAACAAATTCCCGCAACCGCGAGGATCAGGCCGGCATGCAGTCTCGGCATTTGAATCCTCGCTATGGCCGGATGGCGCGCTTGGCGCGCTGGACCACGGCGTCGGGTGTGGCGGCGAGGCGGGCGATCAACTCCTGGATCTTGCCGCCGTCGAGCGGGGCGATGTCGATTCCGGTCTTGTCCGCGTCGGCCAGGAACTGCGGGTCGTTCATGGTCGCCAGGAACGCGGTGCGCAGGATCGCGAGCCGCGGCGCCGGCACGCCTGGCGGCGCGATATAGGAGCGATGGAAGACCTGCTGGCTGATGATCAGCTCGACCGCCTTGCGGTCGTCCTCGTTCCGAATGAAGTTCCAGATCGGCGGAGCGCCGCGCCGGGTCAGGTCCTCGTCCGGCTCCTGACCGATCTGCGCAAGCACGTTCACCCGGTTCTCCTTCAACCAACGGGCGCGCTGCGACTTGAAGCTGGCCCAGTCCCAGCCGCAGGAGCCGTCGACTTCCCGGCGCTCCATCGCGAGCCCGATGTTGGCCGTGCCATTATAGCCGGCAACGATTGAAAGCTGCGCGCCGGTGACATTCTTCACCATGTAGGCGTAGTCATGCGTTGCGTCGTTGACGGCGACGCCGCCGATCACGGTCTTGGTCTTGAGCATGTCCGCGAAAGTCTGCGCCGCAGCCTCCTTCATGGTCACGCAGATGCGCGTGCCGTGATTGGCGGTGCCGATGAAGGCCACGCGCGTTGGATCGAAGGTCGTGTCGTTGCGACCATCGAGCAGCGCCGCCATGATCGCGCCTGGCGTCACCGCGCCGATCACGGTGCCGTCCCGCGCCGCGGTATTGGCGATGTGCAGTCCGGCCTTGGCGCTGCCGGCGCCCGGCATGTTGCGCACCACGATCCCCGGATGCCCCGGTATGTGCCGCGAATAGTGGCGGGCGAGCGCACGCGCATAGATGTCGTAGCCGCCGCCGACATAGTGGCCGACAATGAAATCGATGGTCTTGCCGGCGTAGAAATCCTGGGCGGTCGTAGGCGTCGAGAACAGCGCGCTTGCGGCCGCCGCCGCGATCAACCGGGCATGCCAGCCTTGCTGCATCGTAGCCTCCGTTACGGCCGGATCGCCGCGCGCGCCGCCTGCACGATATTTTTCGGGGTCGCGTGCAGCTTCTGAACGATCTCCTGCACCTTCGCGCCGGAGAGCGGCGAAATGTCGATGCGAAGCTTGTCGGCTTCGGCGAGATATTGCGCGTCCGTCATGGTCGCGTCGAACGCGCCGCGCAGGATGCCGAGCGGAACGGCGGGGATTTCCGGCGGTGCGATATAGGAGCGCTGGAACACCTGCTGGCCGATCACGAGATCGACGACCTTGCGATCTTCCTCGCCTTTCACGTAGTCCCAGACGTGCGGGACACCCATCTTGGTGAGCTCCTCGTTGCGCTCAAGCCCGATCTGCAGCAGCACATTGAGCTTCTTGTCGCGCAGCCAGTCGCCGCGCTGCGCCTTGACGCTCGCCCAATCCCACCCGCAGGAGCCGACCACCTCGCCGCGCTCCATCGCGAGCCCGATCTCGGTCGTACCGTTGTAGCCGGAGACGACCTTGTACTTCGCGCCGGCGGTCCGCCGCAGCATGTAGGCATAATCATGCGTGGATTCGTTCGGCGACACCGCGCCGAACGGCACCTCCTTGTCGCGAATGTCGTCGAAGCTCTTGAGACCGGCCGCCGCCCAGCCCACGCAGACGCGGGTGCCGTTGTTGGCGGTGCCGAGATACTGGACCCGGACCGGGTCGAACAGGATTTCCGGCTTCTCTTCGAGCAGCGGACCCATCACAGCGCCGGGCATGATGCCGGCGATGACGGTGCCGTCCTTGGGCGCGATCTTGGCGAGGAAGCCCGCGGCGCGGCCGCTACCGGCGCCCGGCATGTTCTTGACCACAACGTTGGGCTTGCCGGGAATGTGCCGGTTGATGTGGCGCGCCAGCGCCCGTCCGTAGATGTCGTAGCCGCCGGCAGGGCCGGAGCCGATGACGAGGTCGATCGTTTTGCCGGCGTAGTAGTCCTGCGCCGCAGCGGGCGTCGCAACCAATGTCCCGAGTGCGGCGGACAACGCGACCAGGCGATTGTTCAACGGCACCATCGCAGGCGTTCCCTCGTTCGCACTTTGTTACGGATTGATCGCGGCGCGCGCGAGGTCCACGACCTGCGGCGACGATGCATAGAGATTGCGCACGACCTCCTGCACCCGCTCGCCCGACAGCGGCGCCACGTCGATGCGAAGCTTGTCGGCATCGGCAAGGAATTGCGGGTCCTTCATGGTGGCGTCGAACGCCCTGCGCAGGATGGCGAGGTTGGCCGGCGTGGTCCCCGGCGGCGCGATGAAGGAGCGGTGGAACACGGTCTGGCTGAGGATCAGCTCCAGGACTTTGCGGGTCGTGTCGTCGGGCGCGTACTTCATAATGTGCGGAACGCCGAGGTTGGTGAGTTCCTCGATAGGCTCGATCGCGTCCTGGATGAGCACGTTCACCATCTTGTCGCGGACCCACGCCGGCTTTTGCGACTTCAGGCTCGCCCAATCGAAGCCGCAGAACCCGTCGATCTCGCCGCGTTCGAGCGCAATCGACAGATCGGACGTGCCCTTGTAGCCGGTGACCACGTCCCACTTCGCGCCGGTGGTCTTCCGGTGCAGGAAGCCGTAGTCGCGGGTGGAATCGTTCGCCTGTCCGCCGCCGAACACGGCCTTGAGCTTGCGCGCGTCGTCGAAGGTCTTGATCTTGGAGTGGCTGCCGGACACACAGACGCGCACGCCGTTGTTGACATTGCCGATGTACATGACCTGGGTCGGATCGAACAGCTTCTCCGCCTTGGGGTCGAGCATCGGGCCGATGACCGCGCCCGGCATGATGTTGGCGATGACGGTGCCGTCCTTGGGCGCGATGTTGGCGATGAAGCCCGCCGCCCGCGCGCTGCCGGCGCCCGGCATGTTCTTCGGCACGATGTTGGGTTTGCCCGGGATGTGCCGCCCGATGTGCCGCGCCACCACGCGCCCATAGATGTCGTAGCCGCCTCCGGGCGGTGCGCCGACCAGGAGTTCGATCGACTTGCCGGCGAAGAAATCCTGCGCCGATGCCGGGGCGGCTACCAACGCCGTGAGCGCAGCAAGGCTTGCGGACAAGACGATCGGACGGGCGTTCGCTGGCAGCATTGAAGCCTTCTCCCCGGACGTTCCTTGAATACGGAGAGGCTAGGTGATCCTGCGACAGCGGACAACTGGCGCAGGCTGCGGCGGCAGGTCGCCTTACACCCGACGCCGACCATCGTGCGCGGCACACCCCGGTATTTTTGCTTTGCTATTGAGAGCGCCGTCGCCGACGCGGCCATAAATGTCTGCTTCGGACCAAAGCCGACATACGGGCGAGTACAGCAACGACCAGATCGGGCGCTGGAACCCAATTACCGCTGCCATTCCATGACCATGAACCAAGGGGCGCGACGGTATCGTGCTTGCAGGTCACTCTCCCCCGATTGCGGTTGCGGCTCATCGAAAAACGTGAGAGCCAGGCCTTGGGCGAGCAACTCCCGAACGTAGGCAGAGAGCGGGCGATGCCAATTTTCGACGCGAATACCTGACCACTCTGCCCATTCGGGAAATTCCTCAAGATAGCGGTCAACCGCATAATGTAAGTAACCGCCGTGTTGATCCTTGATCCATCCCCTTGGGCAGCTCGTGATGAAGCTGTTGAGATTCGCGATAAGTAAAATTCCCTTGGGGGTTAGGACACGCACCATCTCATTCAAAGCCGTGCGGAAGTCCGCGATGTCAATAAGCGTTAGATAGCTTACGACAAGATCGAAACTACATTCAGAAAAGGGCAAGCTCTCGGCTCTCGCGATTTGATATTCGCCCTTTGGGTCGCGTCTCTTTGCCGCTTCGAGCAACTCCTCAGTAGGGTCGATTCCAACAACAGGGATGCCCTTCGCCTGGAGCATCCGGCAAAACCGCCCTTCACCGCAGCCCACGTCAAGCGCACGTTGGAATCGCTGCACCGTGGCGCGTTCGAGCATGACCGGATCAAGCACGTGCTCCCGACCCCAGTCGCCCCGTTCTCCCATGGCGGTGATCCAAGCGCCCGCAGAACGGTTCCAATCATCGTTCACGAAAGTACTCCGAATCGTACGCAGCGGCGCTGCGGATGGTATGGCGCACTCTATTTTATCTTGGACTAGCGGTCTTTCCGTCCACAAAGACGAGCTTCACCGGCCCGCGCGCCATCGCGCCACGCTGCGACCGGCCGCGTGAGCCTCACAGCGCTTTCGCCATTTCCCTGAGCTTGAATTTCTGGATTTTCCCCGTCGACGTCTTCGGCAGCTCCGCGAACACCACGTAGCGCGGGCATTTGAAGCCGGCGAGGTTCTTGCGGCACCACGCGATCAGCTCGTCGGCGGTGGCGCTCTGTCCGGGCTTGAGCTCGACGAATGCGCACGGCGTCTCGCCCCATTTCTCGTCGGCCTTCGCCACCACCGCTGCCGCCGCCACCGCCGGATGCTTGTAGAGTGCGTCCTCGACCTCGATCGACGAGATGTTCTCGCCCCCGGAGATGATGATGTCTTTGGAGCGGTCCTTGATCTGCATGTAGCCGTCGGGATGCATCACCGCGAGATCGCCGGAATGAAACCAGCCGCCGGCGAACGCCCTGTCGCTCGCGGACTTGTTTTTGAGATAGCCCTTCATCACCACGTTGCCGCGAAACATGATCTCGCCGATGGTCGCCCCGTCGCGCGGCACCGGCGCCATGCTGTCGGGGTCGATCACGTCGAGCGCTTCGAGCTGCTGGTAGCGCACGCCCTGGCGCGCCTTCTTCGCGGCCTGCGCGGGGAGGTCGAGCGCATCCCATTCCGCGTGCCAGTCGTTCACGGCGGCGGGACCGTAGGTCTCGGTCAGCCCGTAGAGATGCGTCACGTTGAAGCCCGCGGCCTTCATGCCGGCGAGCACCGCTTCCGGTGGCGGCGCGGCGGCGGTGAAGAATTCGACCACGTGCGGCAGCGGCTTCTTCTCGGCTGCGGGCGCGTTGAGCAGCGTGGACATCACGATCGGCGCGCCGCAGAGATGCGTCACCTTGTGGGTCGCGATGGCGTCGTACATCGCCGGCGCCCGCACCGCGCGCAGGCACACATGCGTGCCGGCGACGACCGAGAGCGACCAGGTGAAGCACCAGCCATTGCAATGGAACATCGGCAGCGTCCAGAGATAGACCGGATGCTTGCCCATCACCCCGGTGACGACATTGCCGACCGCGAGCAGGTAGGCGCCGCGGTGGTGATAGACCACGCCCTTGGGATCGCCGGTGGTGCCGGAGGTGTAGTTGAGCGAGATCGCGTCCCATTCGTCTCCCGGCATCTGCCAGGCAAACGCCGGATCGCCGTCGGCGATGAAGTCCTCGTATTCGATCGCGCCGATGCGCTCGCCGGCGCCGGAATACTCCGGATCGTCGAAGTCGATGACGAACGGCTTCACCTTGGCGATGCCGAGCGCCTCCTTCACCGTCTTTGAGAACTCGCGATCGACGATCACGATCTTGGCGGCGGCGTGGTCGAAGATGAACCCGATGGTTGCGGCATCGAGCCGCGTGTTGACGGTGTTGAGCACGCCGCCGGTCATCGGCACGCCGTAGTGGGCCTCCAGCATCGCCGGCGAATTCGCAAGCACGACCGCCACGGTGTCGCCGCGCTTGATGCCGTGCTTGGCCAGCGCCGAGGCGAGCCGCCGCGAGCGCGCATAGAAGTCGCGGTAGTTGGTGCGCCGCGCGCCGTGAATGATCGCAGTGTGCTCCGGAAACACCGCTGCTGCGCGCTCCAGGAAGGTCAGCGGCGTCAACGGCTGGAAGTTCGCCGGGTTGCGGTCGAGATCGATGTCGTAGGGCGTTGGTTGCGCCATCGCGTGGTCCTTGCTCCCCCGGGCCTCTGCAAAATAGCCACGGGCGAGGCTCGCGATCAATCGCGGTGGTTTGGGAAACCTAGGGAACAGACGCAGGCGGCGGTAGCGGCAACTTCCTCACGGTCAGCACCGCACGCAAACGGTCGGGATAGTCCGTGATGAGGCCGTCGACGCCGGCGCCAATCAGCCGCTCCATGTCGGCGCGTTCGTTGACGGTCCAGGGAATGACCTTGAGGCCGAGGGCTTTCGCCTCCTTCAGCGCGCCGTCGGTCAGGTCGAGAAACAGCGGCGACCAGCCCGTGCAGCCGGCGGCGCTGACCAGCCGCGGCGTCGACCCGCCAAAATCGTCGATGTCGAGCCCTGCCGTCCAGGGCGACGGCCCCGGCCGGCCGCGCTGGATATTGTTGTTGTTGCCCCGCTCGATGGTCAGGCACATCCGCGCGATGTCGGGCGCGAGGCGCCGGAACGCCGCGAGCGTGCGCCAATCAAACGACTGCACGCTCACCCGCGCCGCGAGCCCTGCATTCCTGACCGCCTGTGTCACCGCGGCAGCAAACGTCTCCGGATCGGCCACGTCGGCGCCCGCACTCGGCGTCATCTTGGTTTCGATGTTGAAACGGACGTGATCGGTCTTCGATCGCCGGGCGAGATCGAACACCGCCGCGAGCGTCGGAATGCGGGCGCCGTCGATCGGGCGCTGCTCGGGGAGGCTCGCACCGTATGAAGTGCCGGGCTTGAGGCGTCCGACGTCGTAGCGTCGCAGGTCCGCCAGCGTGAGCGCGCGCAATGCGGGTCCACGCTGGGCAAGGAAAACGCCGTCGGGTCCGCGCGTCATATCCGGATTGAGCCAGATGTCATGATGGACCACCACGACGCCGTCCTGGCTCATGCCAAGATCGAGCTCAAGTGTCGAGACGCCGATCGACAGGGCGAGGGCGAAGCCTTCGAGCGTGTTTTCCGGCGCCAGCCCGCGCGCACCGCGATGACCCTGCAGGTCGAATGCGCCCGCGGCGCTCGCTGCGATGATGATTGCGGCTGTGGCGGCTGCAACAAGTCTCGCCATGCGGCGCTCCGGCGTGCGACGAAGAATTGAGGCTATGATAGCCGGAAGTCGCTATCGTGACGCCCGCCGTTAGAGGCCAACGACCCCGCTGCGGATCAGTTCCAGCGAGATCAGGAACATCAGCGCGTAGGCGATCTTGTAGAACGTCTCGGTCGGCACCCGCCGCACCAGCCAGATGCCGAAGAAATTAGTCGCGATCGCGAGCGGCAGCAGGAGCGCAGACGTCAGCAGCGTCTCCACGGTGAACTGGCCGAGCGCGGAATAGGCCACCAGCTTCATCCAGTTCAGCGCCGCGAAAAAGATGAGCGTGGTGCCGACCAGCGTCATCTTGTCGAGCTTCTGCGGCAGCATGAACACCTGGAACGGCGGCGCGCCGGCCTGCGCCAGCGTCGAGGTGAAGCCCGTCATCGCGCCCCAGAATACGCCCGACGCCGCGTGCGGCTGCTTCGGCTCTGCCGGCACGCGGCCGAGCCAGGTATAGAGCACGAAAGCGACGCCGATCATGCCCACCATGATCCGCACATGCGCGTCGCTCAGATAGGTGGCGAGGAACCACGCGGCGCCGACGCCGATCACGCCGCCGACCATCAGCACCTTGAGATTCCAGCGCTGTAGTCGCGGCGATAGACCCAGGCCGAAATCGCGTCCTGCACGATCAGGATCGGCTGCACGATCGCGGCGGCCTGCAGCGGCGGGATCACCAGCGCGATCAGCGGTGTCGAAATCATGCCGACACCGGAAAACCCGCCCTTGCCAAGGCCAAGGATCGTGATCGCTGGGATCGCCAGCAGATAGAACAGCGGATCGGTGATGACGGACATTTTTTGGGAAGGGTTGTTCGGGAAGGCCGGCGCGACGGCAGGCGCATATAGGCGCAAGGGCGCTATGGGCGCCACCCAATTCAACGCATGGGGGGAATGAAAGTTGACCGACGCCGGGGCCGCGAGCTCCGTTACCTCCCCCCGCCTGCGGGGAGAGGTCGGCGAGCAAAGCGAGCCGGGTGAGGGGGGACTATCGAGAGCTTGTGGCGATTCCCCCTCACCCCCACCCTCTCCCCGTGAAGAACGGGGAGAGGGAGCACACCGAGCTTGCCGCTCGAACATCAGCAAATGAGAACTCACTCCACCGCTGCAGCCTGCCGCAATCCCTCGATCATCGAGGTCCGCAGCAGCATCTGCTTCGACCGCTCCGGGTCGGCGGCGATATCGCGCATCAGCGCCATGACCTCCTTGCGCTGCTCGGGGTCCCAGAGCTGCATGCGGATGCGGTTCTGGTGCGACTGCGCCAAGATTTCGGCGACCGCCACCGGCCGCCGCTGGCGCGTGTAAAGGTCGAGCAGGCCGTCGCTCTCGCCGTTGCAAACGCGTGCGAGCTTGTCCGCGAGGTTCACGGCGTCATGGATGCCGCCGTTCATGCCGAGCCCGCCGGTCGGCGGCGTCACATGCGCGGCGTCGCCGGCGAGCACGATACGGCCGGCGCGATAGTCCGGGACGATGCGCTGGTGGATGCGGTAGTTGCGCTTCTCGCGCACCTCGTAGGGGTCGGGACGGTCAAGAATGCCCTGCATGCGCAACTCGATGACGTCGTCGGTCAGTTCGACGTCGGCCTCGCCGGGCCGCGGATAAAACGTGCATCGCCATTCGTCGCGCAGCCGGAACATGCTGCCGGCGTCGAGCCAGGTCCAGGTGTAGTTGGCGCCGACCAGCTCCGGGATCTCATCCTCGAACCGGAACGGCGTGGTGATCAGCGTGGTCGAGTGCTCATAGGTGAAGCCCTCGAGCGGAAATCCGAGGGAGCGGCGCACGACGCTGTGGGCGCCGTCGGCGCCGATCAGGTAGCGGCCTTCGAACTCGTGCGGCTCACCGTCCACGCTCGCCCGCGCGACCACCTTGTCGTCGTCCTGGCTGACCTCCGTGACCTCGGCGCCGAGATGGATATCGACCAGGCCGGACGCTCGTGCATGTTCAAGCAGGATCGGCGAGAGGTGGTACTGCTCGCATTGCAGGCGGTAGGGATGCCGGGTGTCGTCCTTGATCGCGGAGAGATCGAACAGCACCCGCTCGCGGGTGCCGAGGTGGATAACCTGCCAGCATTCGGTGATGACGCCGAGCCTGATGTAGTCGTCGGCGACGTCGATCTCGTCCAGCATGTCGAGCGTGGGCGGATGCACGGTCGAGGCGCGCAGGTCGCGCGGCGTCGTCGGCGAGGCCTCCAGGAGGATCGAGGGAATGCCGGACCGGGCCAGGCAGACTGCCGAGACCAGACCGACGGGGCCGGCCCCGACGATGACGACGCAATTCCGGTCTGCCATTTGTTCTTCTTGGATTATCGGGCCGCGCGCGTTGGCGGCTGTGAGCGGCTTGCAAAAGCGGGCGTGCAGAATGACAATCTTGGCTATGCAATGAAACAAGCAAAATCGCGGCGCGTCATCTTGTCCGCACCGGGAGTGACCCATGGATGCCCGCACCAGCCGCTACCATGACGAATACGAGCGCTGGCGGCGCGATCCGGACGGTTTCTGGGCCGAAGCCGCGCGCGACATCGACTGGTACGAACCGCCCAAGCGGATTTTCGATCCGGACGCCGGCGTCTACGGCCGCTGGTTCCCCGACGCTGTCTGCAACACCTGCTGGAACGCGGTCGATCGCCATGTGATGCGCGGGCGCGGCGCGCAGCCGGCGATCATCCATGATTCTCCGCTGGCGGGAACCAAGCGCATCCTCACCTATGATCTTCTCCTCACCGAGGTGCAGGTGCTGGCGGCGCTGTTGCGCGACTTCGGGGTGGAAAAGGGCGACCGCGTCGTTCTCTACATGCCGATGGTGCCGGAGGCGGTGATCGGGATGCTGGCCTGCGCGCGCATCGGCGCGGTGCATTCGGTGGTGTTCGGCGGTTTCGCCGCGCGCGAGCTCGCGACCCGCATCGACGACGCCAAGCCGAAGGCGATCCTGTCGGCAAGCTGCGGGCTCGAAACCGGCGGCCGCATCGTCAAATACAAGCCGCTGCTCGACGAGGCGATCGCGCTCGCGTCGCACAAGCCCGGCGCCTGCCTCATCCTGCAGCGGCCGCAGGCCGCGGCGGAGCTGGTCGCCGGCCGCGACCACGACTGGAAGGCGCTGCGCGACAACGCCATCGTGTTCGCGAAGTCGGTGTGGGACTGCGTGCCGCTTGCTGCCACCGATCCGCTCTACATCCTCTATACCTCCGGCACCACCGGCCGGCCGAAAGGCGTCGTGCGCGACAACGGCGGCCACATGGTCGCGCTCAACTGGTCGATGAAAAATATCTACGGCGTGCGTCCGGGCGAGGTGTATTGGGCCGCCTCCGACGTCGGCTGGGTGGTCGGCCACAGCTACATCGTCTACGCACCGCTGATCTACGGCTGCTCGTCGATCCTCTACGAGGGCAAGCCGGTCGGCACGCCCGATGCCGGCGCGTTCTGGCGCGTCATCAGCGAGCACCATTGCGCGACGCTGTTCACGGCGCCGACCGCGTTCCGCGCCATCAAGAAGGAAGACCCGCAGGGCAAGTTCGTCGCGCAATACGACCTGAAGCATTTCCGCGCGCTGTTCCTCGCCGGCGAACGCGCCGATCCCGACACCGTGATGTGGGCGCAGAATCTGCTCGGCGTCCCGGTGATCGATCACTGGTGGCAGACCGAGACCGGCTGGGCGATCGCCGGCAATCCGCTCGGTCTCGGCCTTCTGCCGGCGAAGCCCGGCGCGGCCGGCGTGCCGATGCCGGGCTATGACCTGCGGGTGGTCGACGAGCAGTGCCAGGAGGTGCCCGCGAACACCATGGGCTCGATCGTGGTCAGGCTGCCGCTGCCGCCGTCGTGTCTGCCGACGCTGTGGCAGCAGGACGAGCGCTTCAGGGAAAGCTACCTCACGGAATTCCCCGGCCACTACAAGACCGCCGACGCCGGGTTCGTCGATGACGAAGGTCTCGTCTACGTCATGGGCCGCACCGACGACATCATCAATGTCGCGGGGCATCGGCTGTCGACCGGCGGCATGGAGGAAGTGCTGGCCGCGCACCGGGACGTCGCCGAGTGCGCGGTGGTCGGCATCGCCGACGCGCTCAAGGGCGAGGTGCCGGCCGGTTTCGTGGTGCTCAAGGCCGGCGTCAACCGCCCGGCGGCGGAGATCGAGCAGGAATGCTGCGGGCTCATCCGCGAAAAGATCGGCCCGGTGGCGTCGTTCAAGCTCGCGATCGTGGTGGCGCGGCTGCCGAAGACGCGCTCCGGCAAGATTCTTCGCGGCACCATGAAGAAGATCGCCGATGGAGAGCCGTGGACGATGCCGGCGACCATCGACGATCCGGCGATCCTCGACGAGATCGGCGCCGCGCTGAAGGGCAGGGGCCTCGGCGGCTAGTGGGGCAATACGCGGCGTGCAACAAATGATGCGTCATGCCCGGATAGTCGGCCGCTCACATGATCCGCGGCGCATCCGTGCCGCTCTCCCGCGCCGCCGCGATCCGCTCCATCAGCGGCAGGCTCTCGTCCCAGCGGCTGGCGACGAAACGCTCGCCGTTGTGTGCGTTCGACTCGTCGGACATGAGCCAGAGCAGCGGCGGCACCATGACCGACGCCGGCTGAAAGGTTCGCCCCTGAGTCGGAACCCCTGTCACATCCGCTGCCGTATCGACGCCGCCGCCCGGCAACAGCACATTCACTGTCACCCCGGTGCCGGCCAGGTCCTGCGCCCACACCCGCGAGGCCGCCTCCAGAAAGGCCTTCGATGGCCCATAGGGCGAGAAATTCTTGCGCACCATGGTGCGGTCGCTGGTCGACACGTTGACGATCTTGCCGAATTTTTGCGCGATCATCGCCGGCGCGGCAGCGCGGGTGATGAAGAACACCCCGTCGGTGTTGGTGCGTGAGATCCGCTGCCATGCCTCCACGCCGACCTGCCAGAACGGCGCGCCGGGGCCGACATTGGGAACGCCGGCGTTGTTGACCAGGGCGTCGATCCTGCCGAACGCGGCCAGAATCTCCGCGACCATGCGCTCGCAGTCTGACGGGTTGCGCAGATCGCCGAGCGCGCTGATGACGTTCAACTCAGCGCCGAGCGCCGCAACCTGCGCCAATGTCTCGTTGAGCGGGGCGCTGTCCCCCTGTGCGACGATGGCGACCCGGGCGCCGGCCCGCGCGAGCCCCAGCACCATGGCTCGTCCAAGGCCGCGGCTTCCGCCGGTGACGATGACCGCGCGTCCCGCGTGCGATGGATGCGCCGGCATGGTTGCCGAAGACTTCGGCTGCCAAAGGGCGGCCGCCTACTGGCCTTCGCCGTCCTTGTAGAGATAGCAGATCTCGATGCAGTTCCCGTCGGCGTCATGGAAATAGGCGTGGCGGCCCGGGAAGCTGCGGTGGTTCTCGTCGGAATATTTCACCAGCCGGATGCCCCGCGCCTTGATGATCTCCATCGCGCGGTCGAACTCGTCCTTCTCGACCAGGAACGCGTGATGGTGTGCGTCCTCGTCCGGATAGTTCGGGTTGACGTGATGCGGAATCTTGGCGAGCACGAAATAGGTGCCGCCGCACTCCATGAATGCATAGCGCTCGTTCGTGCGCATGATCCGGCAGCTTAAGAGGTCGGAATAGAACTTTGCCGCAGCGACGTGGTCACGCACGCCGATGGTGAAATGCAGGATGCCCTTGGTGTCGATCCGGTCGGTGGCGCTGACCTTCGGCGCGTCGGCCTTGCTGACGTAGCCCTGGTTGACGACGATGACGGGTTCCACGTCCATGGCATTGCCCTTTCTATTCTTGCGCGACGGCGACTAGTGTGGCGGTTCAGAAGTCCGCAACATTGTCGCCGCGAGTCCGAATTGCGGAGACCATAGTGACGTATCGCGCGGTTCGCAATCAGTCCGCCCTGTTTCACTCAGCCTTGGCGCCGGAGAATTTCACCACCTTGCCCAGCCGTTCCGTTTCGTCGGCGAAGAATTTGGCGAACTCCGCGGGCGAGCTGGCAAACGCCGAGGAGCCCAGGTCCTCAAGCCGCGCCCTGATCTTCGGATCGGCAAGGCCTTCATTGATCTCCTTGTTGAGCCGCTCGATGATCTCGAGCGGCGTGCCGCGGGGCGCGCCGATGCCGTACACCGAGGTCGCCTCGTAGCCGGGCACGAACTGGCTCACGGTCGGGATGCCGGGCAGCGCGTCGTGGTGTGTCGTTGAGGTCACCGCCAGCGCGCGCAACTTGCCGGCCCTGATCTGCGCGATCGAGGTCGGCAGGTTGCCGAACATCACCTGCACGCGGCCGCCGATGAGATCGGTGAAGGCAGGAACGCCGCCGCGATAGGGCACATGCACCATGTCGATGCCGGTCATCATCTTGAACATCTCGCCCGCGATGTGGCCGGCCGTTCCGGAGCCGGCCGACGCGTGGTTGATCTTGCCCGGATTGGCTTTGGCATAGGCAATGAATTCCGGAACCGAATGCACCGGCAGCGACGGGTTCACCTCCATGACGCTGGGTTCGCGGTTGATGCTGGCGACCGGCACGACGTCGCGCAGGAAATTGAAGCTGAGCTTCTCGTACAGCGTTGCGTTGATCGCGTTCGGAGGGCCGACGACCAGCAGCGTATAGCCGTCCGGCGCGGAGCGCACGACCGCCTCGGTCGCGATATTGCCGCCGGCGCCCGGGCGGTTCTCGACCACGAATTGCTGGCCCATCCGCTCCGAGAGCCATTGCGCGATCAGGCGCGCGGCGATGTCGGACGCGCCGCCGGCGGCGAAGCCGACGATGATGCGGACCGGGCGAGACGGATAGGACTGCGCCATTGCGATGCGCGAGGCCGCGGGAAGCGCGGCAGCACCCGCTGCCAGACGCAGGAATGTTCGGCGTGGAAGTGTCATCCCGTATCCCTTTGCCGCATCGTTCCGGAAAGACGCACTGTAGCCGCATTCCGTGCCGAGGCGGACTTTGGTAACCTGCATTGCAGGGAAGCGGGCGCAGGCCCCAATATAAGATGTTGAAGCACATTCAGCATCACATGGGAGGACGCGAATGGACCTCAAGATCAATGTGAATGGGCGCGAATGGCCGGTGTCGGCAAACCCCGACACGCCGTTGCTCTATGTGCTGATGAACGAGCTCGAACTGCGCGGACCGCGCTTCGGGTGCGGCCTGGCGCAATGCGGCTCCTGCTCGGTGCTGGTCGATGGCGTCGAGGTCCGCGCCTGCGTCACGCCGGTTTCCAAGGTCGCGGGCAAGTCGGTGACGACGCTCGAGGGCCTGCCTGCGCTCTATGCGGAACAGAAGCGGCTGCCGCAGGCGCCCGCGCTGCATCCGCTGGCGCAGGCGTTCATCGACCAGCAGGCGCCGCAGTGCGGCTATTGCTACAACGGCATGACGATCAAGGCGGCCGAGCTGCTGGCGCAGAATCCGAGGCCCACCGAAGCGCAGATCCGCGCCCATATGAACGGACACATCTGCCGCTGCGGGACCTATCCGCTGATCCTCAAGGCCATCCAGCTTGCCTCCACCCGAATGGCGGGAGACGTGCGATGACCGCCATCTTCAACGATACCGCGTTCTCCCGCCGCGAGCTGCTCAAGGGCAGCGGCGCGCTCATTGTCGGCTTCAGCCTGACCGGCATCCCGCTCGCCGCGTCTGCTGCGCGTGGCGACGCCGCCGGCCCGCCCGATCCGAATGCGATCGATTCCTGGATCGCGATCCATGCCGACAACACGGCAACGGTCTATTTCGGCAAGTGCGAGCTCGGCCAGGGCAACACCACGGGCATGCTGCAGATCGCGGCCGAAGAGCTCGACCTCGCCATGAGCCAGATCTCGGCGGCCCGTCTCGATACCAACGTGACGCCGAACCAGAGCGCCACCAGCTCCAGCTCGTCGATTGAGCGCGGCGGTCCGCAGCTGCGCGCGGCGGCCGCGGAAGCCCGCCGGGCGCTGCTGCTGCTGGCGGCGCGCCGCCTCGGCGTGCAGATCAACAGCCTCGTCGTGGCGGACGGCGTGGTTTCGGTCGACGGCGAAGGCGGATTCCGTTCGGTCAAATACGGCGATCTCCTTGGCGACAAGCCGTTCAACGTCAAGTTCACCGGGACTGCGCCGCAGAAGCCCCCAAATCGCTACAAGCTGGTCGGCACACGGGTGCCGCGCGTCGATCTGCCGGACAAGATGAGCGGACGCTACGAACTCGTCCATCATCTGCGCGTCCCCGGCATGCAGCATGGCCGCGTGGTGCTGCCGCGCGGACAGCGCGCCTTCGGCGCCGGCGCCAAGCCGCTCAGCATCGACGAAGGTTCGATCAAGCACATCCCGACCGCCCGCGTGGTGCGCAAGGGCGATTTCGTCGGTGTGGTCGCCGACAACGAATGGGATGCAATCAGGGCCGCGCAGGCGCTCAAGGTGATGTGGCAGGACACCCCGGAACTGCCGGGCAATGCCAACCTCTTCACCCAGATGCGGGCACAGAAGACGACCGATACCGTGATCGCCAATCGCGGCGACGTCGCCAAGGGCTTTTCGGGCGCGGCGCACCAGCGCTCCTCGGCCTATTTCTGTCCGTATCAGGGCCACCTTCCATTCGGGCCGAACTGCGCGCTCGCCGACGTCGGTCCGGACGGCGCGCTGGTCCGGTCGTCGACCCAGGACGTCTACAATGCGCGCGAGATGCTGGCGCGCGTTCTCGGCATGCCGCTCGAAAAGGTGCGGGTGCAATACTACGAGGGCTCCGGCACCTTCGGTCGAAGCTGCTACGAGGACGCCGCACAAGCCGCCGCGATCATGTCGCAGGCGGTCGGCCGGCCGGTGCGCGTTCAATACATGCGCTGGGATGAGCACGGCTGGGACAATTACGGTCCGGCTCACCTCGCCGAAGTGCGCGCCGCCGTCGATGCCGACGGCAAGCTCGTAGCCTACGAATACCACGGCTGGCAGCACGGCTGGACCGTGACCTCGACGATCCAGGACATTGCGTTGCAGAAGCCCGGCGTCGAGCGGGCATCGGGCTCCGCCTCGATCACCGTCAACCCGATGAGCACGGGCTCGATGTATGTCGTGCCCAATCGCCGGGTCATCAGTCACGCGGTGCCGATGCAGGGCTACCTGCGCGGCGCGGCGCTGCGCTCGCCGCTTGACCTCTCGTTCGCGTTCGCGTCCGAGCAGACCATCGACGAGCTGGCCCATGCGCTGAAGATGGATCCGTTCGAGTTCCGGCGTAAAAACATCGGTGACAAGCGCTGGCTCGGCGTGCTGGAGGCCGCCGCAAACGCGGCCGGCTGGAAACCGCGGGTGATGGCGTCGTCGCTGTCGAACGACGAGGTCGTGCGTGGCCGCGGCATCGGGCTCGGCACCCACCATGTGTCGTACGGCGCAGCGGTGGCCGATATCGAGGTCAACCGGCGCACCGGCGTGATCGTTGCCACCCACTTGTACGGTGCGCTCGATGCCGGCCTCGCCGTCAATCCCGCCCTGGTCGAGACCCAGATCATCGGCCAGATGATCCAGTCGGCGAGCCGCGTGCTCAAAGAAGAGGTGCTGTTCGACAAGCGCGGTGTCACCAGCCTCGACTGGGAATCGTACCCGGTGATGCGCTTTGCCGAGCATCCCGCCGTGACCCCGGTGGTGGTGCAGCGCATCGACGAGCCTTCGACCGGCGCCGGCGAGGAAGTCATGGGCGCGACCGTGGCCGCGATTGCCAACGCCTTCTTCGACGCCACCGGCGCACGGCTGCGGCAATATCCGATGACGCCCGAGCGCGTGCTGGCGGCGTTGGCGTCAAGGACCTGAATTCCGGGACGACAGCACGCAGGATGCGCAAGCGTTGTGTCCATTTTGCCGCGCATCCCGTGTCTTGAAGGGTTGCTGCGACTATGGGACGCTTCGCGCCGAAACCCCAGTGCTGGTGCATGTTTGGGACGTCCGGGAGGATGACATGACATTCTGCAAGCGCACATTCGCCACGCTTGTTGCGGTGGCCGTCATCGCGAGTGCCGTCGCGAATTCCGCCACGGCGCAGGAGAGCGTCGCCGATTTCTACAAGGGCAAGACCGTCGCGCTCCTGCTCGGAACCGGCCCCGGCGGCAGCTACGATCTCTACGCTCGTATCTTCGCCGAGCATCTGCCGCGCCACATCCCGGGCAACCCGTCGGTCCTGGTCGAGCACATGCCGGGCGCGGGCGGCGTCACCGCCGGCAACCACCTGTTCGGCCCGGGCCCGCAGGACGGCACCAAGATCCTGCTCTCGCACGCGATCATCATGTCGGAAGTGCTCGAGCCGAAGGCGGGCGTGCGGTTCCAGTCCGCGAAGCTCAACTGGATCGGCACCTACGACGCCATCGCGCATACCATGGCGCTGTGGCACGAGGCGCCGGTGAAGACCATCGCCGATCTCAAGAACGCCAACATCGTCATCGGCTCGTTCGCCAAGGCACATTTCACCTATCAGTGGCCGGCGATGATGAAGGATGTGCTGGGATTGAACTTCAAGCTCATCACCGGCTATCCGACCGGCAACCACAACAACCTCGCGATGGAGCGCGGCGAAATCCACGGCTGGGCGGCATCGTGGGAAAACCTCATCGGCACGCGGCCGCACTGGATCACGGAGAAGAAAGTCACGCTGCTCACGCAGTTCATGCTGGAGCGCAAGCAACAGCTCCCCGAGGTGCCGACGCTGCTCGAGCTCGCGTCTGCCGACAAGAAGGACGTGGTGGAGTTCATGAGCGCTTCAACGCCATTCGGCCGCGGCGTGGTGGTTGGTCCTAACGTGCCGGCCGAGCGCGTCGCCGCGCTGCGGGCGGCGTTCGAAGCGACCGTCAAGGACCCTGCGTTCCTCGCCTCGGCGCAGAAGCGGCAGGTCGACATCGACTGGCGCGACCACCAGCACACGATGTCGCTGGTGAAGAAGATCGTCGGCGCTTCGCCCGAGCTCATCACACGGGTGAAGAAGTCGATCGGGCAGGAGGATTAGGTAACACGAGATTGTCCGGGAGGACGATAATGCCGCACCCAGTGCCTGCATGCGCGTTCGTAGCGTTTGCCACCTTGGCGCTATCCGCAACGTCTACCGCCGCCCAATCGTCCGCCGATTTCTACAAGGGCAAGACCATCACCATCCTGATGGGCACCGGCCCGGGCGCGAGCTACGACCTCTACGGCCGCACCATCGCCGAGCATCTCGGCAAGCACATTCCGGGCCGTCCGAACATCGTGGTCGAGCACATGCCGGGAGCCGGCGGCGTCGTCGCCGGCAACCACATCTACGGGCCGGCGCCGCAGGACGGCAGCCGGCTGCTGCTCGCGCACGCGCTGCCGCTGATCGAGCGGATGTCGCCCCAGGGCGTGCAGTACGAGAGCCGCAAGCTGCAATGGCTCGGCTCCTATGACGCGATCGCGCAGATGATGTCGATCTGGCACGAGGTTCCGGTGCAAAGCCTCGATGATCTGAAGCGCAAGGACTTCGTCGTCGGCTCATTCAACCGGACGCATTTCTCCTATCAGTGGGCCATGCTGACCAAGAACATCCTTGGCGCCCACTACAAGGTCACCACCGGCTACCCGAGCGGAAACCATCTCAACCTCGCGATGGAGCGCGGCGAGATCGCCGGCTGGACCGCTTCCTGGGAGAGTTTTGCCGCCGGACGGCCGGATTGGCTGCGCGACAAGAAGGTCCGCTTTTTCGTGCAGTACACGCTCGAGCGGATGCGTGATCTGCCGGACGTACCGACGCTGACCGAGCTCGCGCCTCCCGACCAGCGGGCAATGCCGGAGTTCATCGCGTCCGGTACGCCGTTCGCGCGCGCACTGGCTGTCGGTCCCGGCGTGCCGAAGGACCGCGTCGCCCTGCTGCGCAAGGCGTTCGACGACCTGATGCAGGATCAGGAATTCCTCGCCCTGGCCGCCAAGCGCAAGCTCGACATCAATCCGCGCAACGCGGCGGCGACCAATGCGCTGCTGGAGCGGGTGGTCGGCGCCTCGCCGGAGTTCGTGGCGCGGGTGATGAAGGCGATCGAGTAGCCCTCGCGACAGATGGCGTCAGGCCGATCGGTTCTGCGACGGATAGCGTCAATTCCCTCCGAAAGTTCCCGAAACCGCCGCCCAGCGGATGGCTTGGCCGTGCAGAAATCCGTTAACCGCTTCCGGTCCACAATGCCCGCTGGAGGACGGGACGATGGCGAGAGAATTGAATTTCAGCGAGCGCGCGGACGAGTGCGCCTTGCACGCCGCGACCGCGCACAACGAGCGCGCGCGCGAGGTCTGGGCCAAGATGGAGCAGTACTGGCGCAAGCGGGCGGGTGCCGAAGTACCGCTCGTCCCCGATCAGCCCACGAAACGCGAGCGCGTGGGCTGAAGCGCCAACCGCGGCACCTGGCTGCGATTGCGGAACCAGCGGCCCCATCTCGATGATTGGCGGCCGGATCTGCTGTTCGTCGCGGGCGGCGGGCGGTTCAGTCTCCACGCGGACTGCGGCGAAAACAGCCGCGCCCGCAATCGACGTTCGCGCGACGCAAATGCGCGCGAGCGCTACTCGCTCTTGTCGCCGCTGCCTCCGCCGAGCTGCTTGAGCTTGGCGAACACCGCATCGACGTTGAGCTCCTCGCCGGGTTTCTTCTCGGCCGGTTCAGGCTCGCGCGGACGGACCGTGGTCTCGGAGGCAGGGAGCAGCGTCGCCCCTTGCGACGCAGCGTCGACCGGCTTCTCTTTGGCCGCGCGGTGCACCTCGAGATCGAGGTCGATCTGCGAGCAAAGCCCCAGCGTGACCGGGTCCATTGGCTGCAGGGTCTGTGCATTCCAATGGGTCCGCTCGCGGATCGACTGGATCGTCGACTTGGTGGTGCCGACAAGCCGCATGATCTGCGAATCCTTGAGCTCGGGGTGGTTGCGCACCAGCCAGAGGATCGCGTTCGGACGGTCCTGCCGGCGAGACACCGGCGTGTAGCGCGGGCCCTTCTTGCGCTTGGCGACCGGCAAGCGGACCTTCGGGTCCAGGAGCTTGAGCCGGTACTCCTGGTCGCCCTCCGCCTTGTCGATTTCCTCGCGGCTGAGCTGGCCGGTCTGGATCGGATCGAGGCCCTTGATCCCTTGCGCGGCGTCGCCGTCGGCGATCGCCTTCACCTCCAGCGGGTGCAGCTTGCAGAATTCCGCCACCTGGTCGAACGACAGGGCGGTGTTTTCGACGAGCCAGACGGCGGTCGCTTTGGGCATCAAGGGTGCTGGTTGTGCCATGGCAATTCTCCTCTGCGCTCCGCCCGCCCCACCGGCGAAGCCCCAAGCCATCAGGGATGACTGGAAAGTGCCGGGAATATATGCATCCCGGCCCGGCCTGTCCAATGGCCAATGCGGCCGAAATCGTGGTTCCCCTTGACGGGCGAGCGGCGGACCGCGATAGCCGCACTGCATGGCCGTTTATACCGACGTCACCGCGGAGGAACTGGCAGGATTTCTCGCCGGCTACGAGCTCGGCGAACTGCTGGCCTACAAGGGCATCGCGGAGGGGGTCGAGAACTCAAACTTCCTGGTCCACACCTCGACCGGCAATTACATCCTCACCCTCTACGAAAAACGGGTGGCAGCCAGGGACCTGCCGTTTTTCCTCGGCCTGATGCAGCATCTCGCCGGCCGCGGGATCACATGTCCGCAGCCGATCGAGAACAGGAAGGGCGAAGCGCTCGGCAAGGTCGCCGGCCGCCCGGCCGCGATCATCACGTTCCTCGACGGACTGTGGATCAGGCGGCCAAGCGCCACCCATTGTGCGGCACTCGGGGAGGCGCTGGCCAACCTGCATCTCGCCGGCCTTGATTTCGGACGCAAGCGCCGCAACACGCTCTCGGTCGACGGCTGGCGGCCGTTGTTCGAGCATTGCCGCGACCGCGCCAACGAGGTGCAGCGCAATCTTCGCGACCTGATCGAGAAGGAACTCGCCGCGCTCGAGCGCGACTGGCCGCGCGGCCTGCCGCAGGGCGTGATCCATGCCGACCTGTTCCCCGACAACGTGTTCTTCCTCGGCAACACCTTGTCGGGAATGATCGACTTCTATTTCGCCTGCACCGACGCGCTCGCCTATGACGTCGCGGTCTGTCTCAACGCCTGGTGCTTTGAGCCGGATCATTCCTACAACGTGACCAAAGGCAGGGCGCTGCTGCAGGCCTATGCCCGCGCGCGGCCGCTCGGCGAGGACGAGCGTGCGGCGCTGCCGCGGCTCGCGCGCGGGGCGGCGCTGCGCTTCCTGCTCACGCGGCTGGTGGACTGGTTCGACGTGCCGCCGGGCGCGCTGGTGCGTCCGAAGGACCCGATGGAATATTTCCGCAAGCTGCGCTTCCACCAGAAGGTCAAGAGCGTGCGCGACTACGGGATCGAAGGATGAGCGAGCCGCACGTCATCATCCACACCGACGGCGCCTGCTCCGGCAATCCGGGGCCGGGCGGCTGGGGCGCGATCCTCGCCTTCGGAGATCATGTGAAGGAGATGAAGGGCGGCGAGCCGCACACCACCAACAACCGCATGGAGCTGATGGGCGCGATTGCGGCGCTGGAGGCACTCAAGCGGCCGTGTCGGGTCGATCTCCATACCGACAGCCAGTACCTGCGCGACGGCATCATGTCGTGGATCAAGAAATGGAAGACGAACGGCTGGCGCACCGCCGACAAGAAGCCGGTCAAGAACGTCGATCTGTGGCAGCGGCTCGATGCCGCGCTCGCGCAGCATCGGGTCACCTGGCATTGGGTGAAGGGCCACGCCGGCCACGCCGAGAATGAGCGCGCCGACGAGCTTGCGCGCGAAGGCATTGCGGCGATCCGCTCAGGCGCCGTCGGCGCATTGACATCGGTCGAGTTGCCGGCACCGAAGCGGGCTCCGCGCAAGCAACGGGATCGCTAGGTGCTGCGGCGGGCGGTCGCTCATCGAGCGGCCCGGGCCGCCAAAGCCGCGTTTTCCCCCTGCCGTGCCTATGTCATAGTATGAGTTGATTGTCGGCCCATTGAACCGGATCACTGACAGCGAGCCATGGCGCAGGATCTCGACCCGCTCAAACTCTCGTCACCCCGGATCTTTCTGATCCGGATGCTGGTGTTCGTGATCCTGGTGGCGCTGGTCGCCGTCGTGCTTTACCGCCAGATCTGGACCGCTTTCCTCGCGAATCCGGGCCTCAACGCGCTGATCCTCGGCGTGTTGCTGATCGGCATCGTGCTGGCGTTCCGGCAGGTCATCCGCCTGTTCCCCGAGGTCAACTGGGTCAATGGGTTCCGCCTCGCCGATCCCGGCCTCGCGGTCGAACGCCCGCCGGTGCTGCTGGCGCCGATGGCGGCGATCCTGGGCGACCGGGCCGGTCGCATGGCGATCTCGGCGCAGGTGATGCGCGGCCTCCTGGATTTCGATCGCCACGCGCCTCGACGAGGCGCGCGACACGTCGCGGTACATGACCGGGCTTCTTGTGTTCCTCGGCCTGCTTGGAACCTTCTGGGGCCTGATCGAAACCGTGGGCTCGGTCGGCAAGGTGATCGAGAACCTCAACGTCGGCGGCGACGCCGGAAACGTGTTCGATGCGTTGAAGGAAGGCCTCGCGGCCCCGCTCGGCGGCATGGGCATCGCGTTCTCCTCCTCGCTGTTCGGCCTTGCCGGATCGCTGGTGCTGGGCTTCCTCGATCTGCAGGCGAGCCAGGCCCAGAACCGCTTCTATACCGATCTTGAGGACTGGCTCTCCACCACCGTGAGCGACCTCGGCGTCGGCACCGAGGCCGGCGTGGCCACAGGTCCGCCATCAAACGAACTGAGAATAGCGATCGAACGGCTGAAGGAGGCCATTCAGGAAAGCAGCTCGAGCCGGGCGGCGACCACCGCCATGGCCAATCTCGCCGAGGCCATTCAGGGGCTGGTCCACCACATGCGCACCGAGCAGCAGATGATCCGCGACTGGGTCGATTCGCAGTCCGAACAGCATCGCGAGATCCGGCGGCTGCTGGAGATGATGGTGCGCGAGAACGCCAACAAGTAGGAACGCCATGGCCCTCGCACGTGCCCGCCGCGACCCCGGCATCAATTACTGGCCCGGATTCGTCGATGCTCTGGCGACGCTGATTCTCGGCATCATCTTCCTGTTGTCGGTCTTCGTCGTCGTCCAGTTCTACCTGACGCAGGAAGTGACCGGCAAAGACACGGCGCTGAGCCGGCTGAATGCCCAGATCATGCAGCTCACCGAGCTGCTGTCGATGGAGAAGACCGGCAAGATCAGCATCGAAGAGCAGCTCGCGCAGCTGCGCGCGAGCCTCGCGACCGCCGAAGGGGAGCGCGACCGCTTCCGTGGGCTCTACGAGGGCGTCGGCAGTGGCGCGAGCGATGCCCAGACCAAGGCTGCCGAGCTGTCCACGCAATTGGACGCCGAGAAGAAATTGAACGTGCGCACGCTGGCGCAGCTCGAAGTGCTCAACCAGCAGATCGCGGCGTTGCGCCGGCAGCTTTCGGCGCTCGAAGGCGCGCTCGAAGCAGCGGAAAAGAAGGAGAAGGATTTGCAGACCCGGCTCGCCGATCTCGGCCAGCGGCTGAACGTGGCCCTGGCACAGCGGGTGCAGGAATTGTCGCGCTACCGTTCCGATTTCTTTGGCCGGTTGCGCGCGATCCTTGGCAACCGGCCCGACATCCGCATCGTCGGCGATCGCTTCGTGTTCCAGTCGGAACTGTTCTTCGACGTCGGCCAGGCGGTGCTCAAGCCCGAAGGCCGCTTCGAGCTCGACAAGGTCGCCGGCGCGCTGCTCGACATCGAGCGGCAGATTCCCGGCGACATCGCCTGGGTGATGCGGGTCGACGGCCACACCGACATCCGCCCGATCGCGAGCGGGCGCACCAACTGGGACCTCTCGGCGGCGCGCGCCATCGCGGTCGTGCAGTATCTCATCAGCCGGGGAGTGTCGCCGCAGCGCCTGGTGGCGGCGGGTTTCGGCGAGTTCCAGCCGATCGACGCTGACCGCACCGAGGAAGCCTACGCCCGCAACCGCCGCATCGAGCTGAAGCTGACGGAGCGGTGATGACCGGCAAGCCGCCGGGTTTGGTCATTCGGCCGATGCAGCCGGCCGATCTGCCGGAAACGCTCGACGTCTGGGTTGCCGCTTGGCAGGCCTCCTATCCCGCAATCGATTTCAATGCGCGGCGGGGCTGGACCGTTGATCGGATCGCCGAGCTCGAACGCACCGGCTCGCGGACCTTGGTCGCCCTCGAAGGCTGCCGCATTGTTGGGGCGATGGTGGTCAATCCCGACACCGGCTATCTCGATCAGATCGTCGTGGCGATCGATTGCCAGGGCAGCGGGATTGCTGAAACGTTGCTTGCCGAAGCGCGGCGACTTTCGCCGGCTAAGCTCGACCTGCATGTCAATCAGGACAACGGTCGCGCCATCCGCTTTTACGAGAAGCACGGGTTCCTGAAGGCCGGCGAGGACGTCAATCCGCGTTCGGGCGCGCCGATCTACCTCATGCGCTGGCGGCCCTAGCGCAATCGCTCAGACGTTTTGGAACTGCAGCTTCGCCAGCCGCGCATAAAGTCCGCCAGCGGCGGCCAGGCGCTCGTGGGTGCCTTCCTCGACAATGCGGCCTTGGTCCATCACCAGGATGCGGTCGCAGGACAGCACCGTTGCGAGCCGGTGTGCGATCACGAGCGTGGTGCGCTCCGCCATCAGCCGTTCCAGCGCGGCCTGCACCAGCGTCTCGCTCTCGGCGTCGAGCGACGAGGTCGCCTCGTCGAGCAGCAGCAGCGGCGCCTCGCGCAGGATCGCGCGGGCGATGGCGATGCGCTGCCGCTGGCCGCCTGACAGCGTAATGCCGCGCTCGCCGACCGAAGTCTCAAAGCCGTGCGGCAGGCGGTTGATGAACTCGGACGCCAGCGCCATCTCGGCGGCGCGCTTGACGTCGGCGTCGCTCGCCTCGGGCCGCCCGAAACGAATGTTGTCGGTGACCGAGGCGGCGAAGATCATCGTGTCCTGCGGAACGAGCGCGATATGCCGACGCAGCGCGAGCGGATCGGTCTCGGCGATCCGAACGCCGTCGAAACTGATCGTGCCGGACACGGAATCGTAAAAGCGTAGGATCAGGTGAAAGATCGTGCTCTTGCCGGCGCCCGAAGGTCCGACAATCGCGACCTTTTCTCCCGGCCGCACGCGCAACGACACGCCGTCGAGCACGAGGGTCTCCGGCCGCGACGGATACGCGAAGCTCACGCGGTCGAAGGCAATCTCGCCGCGCGCGGGCTCCGGCAGCGGAATCGGCTGCGCCGGCGGCTTGATCTCGGGCTTCACGTTCATGATCTCGAACAGCCGCTCGGCGGCGCCTGACGCCTGCGAAAGCTCGCCCCACACCTCCGAGAGCTGGCCGAGGCCGCTCGCCGCAAACACCGCATAGAGGACGAACTGCGACAACCGTCCCGGCGTGATATCGCCGGCAATGACGTCCTGCGCGCCGACCCACAACACCACGACGACGCTGCCGAACACCAGGAAGATGGCGATCGCGGTCAGCACCGCGCGGGCGCCGGTCGCGCTCTTCGCGGCCTCGAAGGCGCGCTCGACGGCGGCGGCAAAGCGGCCGCGCGCCAAGCCCTCGTTGGTGAAGGCCTGCAGCGTGCGCATGCCGCCGATCAACTCAGCGGCATAAGCCGACGCATCGGCGAGTGTGTCCTGCGCGGCGCGCCCGCGTTCCCGGATGGCACGCCCGAAGGCGTAGAGCGGCAGCACAATCACCGGAATTGCGGTGAGCACAAAAAGGGAGAGCCGCGGGCTGGTGATCACCATCATGGTGGTGGCGCCGACGAACAGCACGATGTTGCGCAGCGCGATCGACACCGATGCCCCGACCGCAGACTTGATCTGGGTGGTATCGGCGGTGAGCCGCGACAGGATCTCGCCGGTCTTGATCTGGTCGAAATAGGAGACCGAGAGCGCGGTGAGGTGGTTGAATACGTCGCTGCGCAAGTCGGCGACGATGCGTTCGCCGAGCGTGATGACGAGGTAGTAACGGGCCGCGCTCGCCACCGCCAGCACGCCGGCGACCACGATCATCACCGCGAAATAGCTGTCGATCAGATTCAGGCCCTGGTGGCTGAATCCGAAATCGATCATGCGGCGCACCGCCAGCGGCACCGCCAGCGTCGCCAGCGCCGCGACCAGCAGCGCGGCCAGCGCCGCGAGCGCCCGGCCGCGATAGCGAGCCACATAGGGAATGAGCGAGAGCAGAGGTGTGAGTTTCAGTCCGCGCGACGGCGGCGCGGGGGGCGGCGCCACCGCCACGGATGGCGGCGGTTCCGCAGGCAGGCTGGTTCCTTGCGCGGGGGCTCGTTCGACCACATTCATGCGCGACGCAACCTTACGCTCCGGCTCCAAGGCCCGATTTTGCGCGACAATGCCTGTCGGGAAGGCCGCTGGCAATCTAGCCGCGGGCTGCCCCAGGCCTCGGCCGCTTCAGGGCTCTTGGGGTCCGCTTGCTTCAGCGCGGTCGCCACGATATAGAGCGCGCAAATTTCCGCCCCTGCGAGGAGCCATGAAACCCGACATTCATCCCGACTATCACACCATCAAGGTGGTGATGACCGACGGTACCGAGTTCACCACCCGCACCACCTGGGGCAAGGAAGGTGACACGCTGCACCTCGACATCGACCCGAAGTCACATCCGGCCTGGACCGGCGGCCAGCAGCAGCTGCTCGACCGCGGCGGGCGGCTCTCGCGCTTCCAGAAGAAGTTCGCCGGCCTCGGCCTCAAGAAGTAATCCTTCGGCCGCGCCGGAACGCCAAAGCCCCGCGCGAGCGGGGCTTTTTGTTGGTTGGCACCGCAGCCGCGGGATAACCTCACTCCCGTTCGAACGCGGCTTTCAGCAGCCCGAGCTGGCGTTCGACCGGATTGTCCGGATTGATGCGCGCGGCGTCGGGCCGCGCGTGCATGGTGCTGTCGAGGCGGCGGATCGCGCCGTGCAGATGGCGCGAGCGATCGATCAGGTGCTGCAGCCGCTCGGGCAGGACCTTGTAATTGTTGTCGTCGTTGTCGGCGGCGGTGAGCTTCACCTTGGCCTTTTCCTTGTTGGCCTGGGCGAGCGACATCTCGCCTTCCTTGACGGCGCGGTGCAGCAGCAGCCAGGACGCGAGCTGCATCAGCCGCGTTGTCAGGCGCATGCTTTCGGTCGCGTAGGCGAGCGCGGCGTTACGATCGAGCTTTTTGGATTCCTGCCGACCGGGCCCGTCGAGATAGGTCGCGGTCTCCTCCACCAGCGCCATGCCGTCGCGAAACAGATTGCTGAACGCTTGCGAATTGGCCAGCCGTTCGCCGAAGGAAACGGTCGCGACGCCGTTGGCCGTCAGTTCCGACATGTCACATGCCCTACGCAACGCTACGACGATGTTCTTGGTCTTGCGCCCACTAGTGTCCCGAATCCGAAGTTCGCTTGATCGTGCGGTATATTCGTGAGCGAACTTCGGATTCAAAGGGACACTAGCACTTAATAGGCTTGCTAGTGTGGCTTCGGTTCAGAAGTTCGCTAACGACCTGGCCGCCAAGTATGGCGAACTTCTGAACCGCCACACTAGCCCGGCGAGAGCGTCAGCATTGCTCTCGGTCCGCGGCCATGTCCAGCACCCGGAGAGCGAACGTGCAGACATAGTTGCCGTGCGGCCACGGTTTGGAGCACGGACGGCGAACAATTTGGGGCGAACGGTCTTCTGCATCGGGGCTGTCCGCGCGGCGCCGGCGGAACTGATCCGAAATGGGACACAAAAAAAAGAGCCGCCGTTGCCGGCGGCTCGAAAGTTAAACAGGGAGGCGTCAAACAGAGTGGACAGGAGCCACTCAATGTCCAAAAAGATGGACGACGCCAGTAATGATGGGGAAAGCTTAATAACGCGTTAAGTGAACGGATAATTTTGTAACGAGCTGATCACCGTGCCAGTAACAGACGCGGGCTTGATGAGCGCAAATGAGTCGCTCACTTTTGAAGATCGCTCACTTTTTGAAGAAAGAATCCGCGACGCCGCGCGACGATTGCTTGCCCGCGATCGAGGCTTTCAACCGCTCGATCTCCTCGGTGAGCAGCGTGATCCGCTCCTCGAGCTCCTTGACCGAGAGCAGATAGAGGTCCTGCCCGATCTCGTGCGTGATCTTCTTCTTGGGCAGATCGTCGTCTTCCTTCATCGCCACACTCCGTCACGCCGACAGCGCTCGGCTGTGCCGGCGCTTCTCGCGCAGTTCCATACGCTCGAGCCGCGGCAGCACCTCGTCGCAGAAGAACGGCAGCTCGTCGAGATAATTGACCAGCGAGATGCCAATGCCGGTGAGGCCGGCGTGGCTAAGTTCCGCCATTGTCCTGGCGACGTGATCAGGATCGCCGATGATCGGCAACCCGCCCATGCCATTGGCGTAGAAGCGGCGCTGGCGCTCGAATTCCTCCTGGCCCTTGGTTTCGGGCGTGATGTCCTTCATCGCCAGGATACGGTCGATCGCCGAGAAGTCGGCGTTCTCGATGATGACGTGCCGGTAGTATTCTTCGGCTTCCGTCTTGTTGCGGCGGCAGGTGACGACGCCGACTGAATAGCAGCCGATTTCGCGGCCGTGCTCGCGTGCGAGGTCCTTCGCCTTCCTGATGCTGGCGGCGGTCTCTTCGCTCGACGTGCGCGACGCCTGCAGGAAGAAAGCGTCGCAGTTACGCACCGCGAAGGCGCGTCCGGTCGGCGACGCGCCGGCGTTCATGATCAGCGGACGCGCGCCGCCGACCGGCTTGGGCTTGGCGCGGATGCCCTTGAGCTTGAGGTATTTGCCCTCGAAGTCGAAATCGGATTTCGGCGACCAGATCTGCTTGATCGCATCGATCCATTCCTGCGCGAACTCGTAACGCTTTTCGTGCTCGCGCTGCTCGACGCCGAACATCTCGAACTCACCCTCGTTCCAACCAACGACGAGATTGAGCCCGAAGCGGCCGTTGCCGATATGATCGGCGGTCACGCATTCCTTGGCGGCGATCACGGGGTTGAACAGCGGCGCGTGCACGGTGCCGAACACCGTGATGCGCTCCGTCGAGGCGAGCAGGCCGGAAGCCCAGGTCAGCGTTTCGAGCGTCGCGCCCTGGTAATCGGTATCGCCACCGTAGCCTTTCCAACGCGCGATCGGCAGGAGGAAGTCGATGCCGGCCTCATCCGCCACGCGCGCAAGCTTGAGATTATCCGGCCAGTTTCCCGACCAGCGCTCGGGCACCGTGGTGACCGCGCGGCCGGACGAGCAATTCGGCCCGAACAGGCCGATCTGCAGCCGGTTGGAACTGTACATCGCGGCGCGTTCGGGGGAGGTGCCATCAACCATCGATCAGGCGTCCTGGAACATTTCAGGTCTTGGGGTTTCCGAGGCTAGCATGGGACCTGCGGCGGTTGTACCACTCCTGACCCCTGCGCTAGGACAACCCGATGACAATCCCTTCGACCATGACCGCCATCGTCATTCGCGCGCCCGGCGGTCCCGATGCGCTGGCGCCCGAGCAACGTCCCGTCCCCCGGCCCGGCGAAGGCGAGGTGCTGGTGAAGGTCGCGGCCGCCGGCGTCAATCGTCCAGACGTCATGCAGCGGCAGGGACTCTATCCGCCGCCCAAGGGCGCCACCGACATCCCCGGCCTCGAGATTGCCGGCGAGGTGGTAGCGCTTGGTCCCGGCGTGACGCGCTGGAAGGTCGGCGATCGCGTGATGGCACTGGTGGTCGGCGGCGGCTACGCCCAATACTGCCCCGCGCACGAGAGCCACTGTCTGCCGATACCCGCAGGGCTATCGATGACCGAAGCGGCGGCGATCCCTGAGACCTTCTTCACGGTCTGGCACAATGTGTTCGAGCGCGGACGGCTCAAGGCCGGCGAGACGCTTCTGGTGCATGGCGGCTCGTCCGGCATCGGCACCGCCGCCATCCAGCTCGCGCACGAGAGCGGCGCGCGCGTGATCACCACCGCTGGATCGGCGGAAAAAATCGAAGCCTGCCGCACGCTCGGCGCATACCTCGCCATTAACTATAAGACCGAAGACTTCGTAGCTGCCACCAAGGCTGCGACCGGCGGCAAGGGCGCCGATGTTATTCTCGACATGGTGGGTGGCGATTACATCGAGCGTAATTACGAGGCGGCCGCCGTCGAGGGACGGGTCGTGCAGATCGCCTTTCAGGGCTCGCCAAAGGCGATGGTGGATTTTCGCCGCATCATGCTCAAGCGGCTCACGCATACCGGCTCGGTGCTACGCTCGCGGCCGGTCGCGGACAAAGGCGCCATCGCGCGTGGCGTCGAGCAGCATGTGCTGCCGCTCATCGCTGCGGCAAAGGTGCGGCCGGTCATGGACTCGACGTTTCCACTGGCACAGGCCCCGGCGGCACACGCCCGGATGGAGGCGAGCGCCCATATCGGCAAGATCGTGCTGACCGTTTGAGCTAGTATCGGCCTGTCATGGCGAGCCCAGGGGCACCGGCAGTCCAGCCAATGCGCGCAAAAGGCCGCGAAATCGACGCATTGTTAGCCGACCCCATCCGGCTTCCCGCATTCGCTGAATGGTTTCGAAGGACCGGAGGTTGCAGCTTGCTGGTTACCCGGGTTGCCGGCGCTCTCGCGGCCTTAGCTACGGCCTTCGCGATCCTGTTGGGCGGCCTCATGCCGGCCGCGGCGGTCGAGGCCATCGGCGTGCGGCTCGATGCTGCCGCGATCGACCTCACTGCGGCGGTCGAACGCCATCGCACCGAGAACGACCGCATCCTGGTGTCGACCGCACCCGGGCCGGACGGCATCGTGCAGCGCATGGACGTGCGCGCGCGCGAGGGCAACCTCAATTGGGCGGTGTTCGCGCTCGCCAATTCCGGCAACGAGCAGATCGACCGGCTGATCGTCGTTCCGCACTATCGGCTGGTAGGCTCGGGATTGCTGTGGCCCGATCTCGGTCTCTCGCGCGTGGTGACGATCACGTCGAGCGGTGATCGTCCTGAGCGCCAGGTCGCCACCGGCGCCGATGTCTACCGCATCACGCTCGATCCCGGCGCAGTGATGACCTACGTCGTGGAGCTGCGCACCAGCAAGCTCACTCAGATCTATCTGTGGGAGCCGGACGCCTACAAGGACAAGATCAACAGCATCACGCTCTACTACGGCATCGTGATCGGCATCTCCGGCCTGCTCGCGCTCTTCCTCACCATCCTGTTCGTGGTCAAGGGCAGCGTGATGTTCCCGGCCGCCGCGGCGCTGAGCTGGGCGGTGCTGGTCTATATCGGCATCGACTTCGGTTTCTGGGGCAAGGTGTTCGACATGTCGGCCGGCGCCGAGCAGATCTGGCGCGCATCCGGCGAAGCGGTGCTGGCGGGCACCCTGCTGGTGTTCCTGTTCGCCTATCTCAATCTCAACCGCTGGCATGTCCGCTACTCCCACATCACCATCGGCTGGCTCGCCATCCTCGGGCTCCTGATCGCGCTCGCGCTGGTCGATCCATCGATCGCGTCGGGGATCGCGCGGCTATCGCTGCTTGCGGTGTCACTGTTTGGTTTCTGTCTGGTGATCTATCTCGCCACCCACGGCTTCGACCGCGCGGTGCTGCTGATCCCGACCTGGCTGCTGATGCTGGTGTGGACGATCGCCGCCGGCGCGGCGGTGACCGGCGTCGTCACCAACGACATTGTTGGCCCGGCGCTGCTCGGCGGCCTGGTCCTGATCGTGATGTTGATCGGCTTCACGGTGATGCAGCACGCCTTCGCGGGCGGTATCACCCACGGCATCGTCTCGGACGTGGAGCGCCGCGCGCTTGCGCTCACTGGCGCCGGCGACATGATCTGGGACTGGGACGTGTCCGCCGACAAGGTGTTCACCAGCCCCGAGACCGAATCGCTGCTCGGCCTCAAGCGCGGGTCGCTCGAAGGCCCGGCCGCGCGCTGGCTCGAAGTGCTGCATCCGCTCGACCGCGATCGTTTCCGCGCCGCGCTCGACAGCGTGCTGGAGCAGCGCCGCGGCCGGCTGTTGCAGGACTTCCGCCTGCGCACGCCCGACGGCCATTACATGTGGTTCGCACTCAAGGCGCGGCCGGTGGTCGGCTCGGATGGCGAGGTGGTGCGCCTGGTCGGCACCCTGACCGACGTCACGGAGTTCAAGAATGCCGAGGAGCGGCTGCTGCACGACGCGGTGCACGATAATCTCACCGGCCTGCCCAACCATGAGCTGTTCGTCGACCGGCTCGAATCCGTGCTGGCACTTTCCAAGGTCGATCAGGCAATCAAGCCGACGGTGGTGGTCATCGATCTCGACCGCTTCAAGCAGGTCAACAACTCGGTCGGGATCGCGGTCGGCGATTCGATCCTGCTCACGCTGGCGCGCCGGCTCGGTCGGCTGCTGAAACCGCAGGACACGCTGGCGCGGCTCGCCGGCGACCAATTCTCGCTCATCCTGCTGTCGGAGAAGGAATCGGAGCGCATCATCGCCTTCGCCGAAACCCTGCGGCGGGCGCTGCGCGCGCCGATCACGTTCAACGATCGCGAGATCTTCCTCACTGCCTCGATCGGCATCGCGCTCCCCGACGGCCAGCCGAACCGCGCCGAGGAAGTCCTCAAGGACGCCGAGCTTGCAATGTATCACTGCAAGCGCATCGGCGGCGATCGCATCGAGGTGTTCAAGCCGTCGATGCGCGCGCGCAAAACCGACCGCCTCACGCTCGAATCCGAGTTGCGGCGCGCGCTGGAGCGCGAGGAAATCACCATCCTCTACCAGCCGATCGTGCGACTCGAAGACCGTTCGGTGGCGGGTTTCGAGGCCTTGGCGCGCTGGGACCATCCCAAGATGGGCCGCATGTCGCCCGCCGAATTCATCACCATCGCCGAGGAGATCGGCCTGATCGTCGACCTCGGGCTGTTCGTGCTGGAGCGCACCGCGCGTCAGCTCGGGCAATGGCAGCGCACGGTGCGCCAGCGCGATCCGGTGTTCGCCAGCGTCAACATCTCGTCACGCCAACTGCTGCGGCAGGACTTGGTGCACGACCTGCGCACTGTCATCGCGCGCTCGGGCCTGGCGCGCGGGACGCTCAAGCTGGAGCTGACGGAATCGCTGGTGATGGAGAACCCGGAACACGCGGCGCAAATGCTCCAGCGCATCCGCGAGCTCGGAGCCGGTCTCGCGCTCGACGACTTCGGCACCGGCCATTCATCGCTCGCTTATCTGCAGCGGTTCCCGTTCGACACCATCAAGATCGACCAATCCTTCGTGCGTGCGTCGAACAAGGGCCAACGGCCGGTGATCCTGCGCTCGATCATCGCGATGGCGCACGATCTCGGCATGGAAGTGGTGGCGGAAGGCGCCGAGACCAACTCCGACGCCGTCGAACTCTATCAGCTCGGCTGCGAATACGCGCAGGGCTATATCTTCGGCGAGCCAATGAGCGCCGAAGATGCGCGCCAATTGCTGCAATCCGAGCGGTTCGAGCTCGCGCGCTGACGGCGTTGCGGACGTGGAATTCAAGACATCTGAAATCCGATTTTGGGGCGAGCAGGACGGTCCGTCGGAACGTATTCTGAAGGACGAGCTCGCCCCGCTGTTTGAACAGCACGGCGAGATAAGGTCGGCCTATTTGATGCTTGTCGACTATGGCGAGAACACTCAGACGGTCGTGGCTCTTTGTTTAGATGCGGGGCCGGGTCAACACAGTGCATTGAGAGAAAAAATTCAGACGGTATTTGGCGCCCTGTTTAGAGAGGGCGCGCACCTGGATATCCTTTTCGTAACGGATGACGGGATGCTCGGGTGGCTGCGAACCAATTGCTCACCGTTCTATCAAACGGAAACATCCTCTCAGCAACGAAACGAGCCTTCGGCGTAAGCAAGTCGTCACTCGATATTGCAAGCTGTGGCCTCTATTTCGGCGGCTCGAAGCCGCCCGCGGTCCAGCGCGGCGCCATCGCCGGCGAGGTCAGCGCCTTGACGAAAGCGCGCGCCGCGTCGGGCGCCTTGCTCGCCGCCGGGATCGCCGAGGTGTAGACCGTCCACAATTGCAGCGACTCCGGCAGCGGGCCGGCCATCCTTGCGCCCTTGACCGGGACGATCTCGCTGATCAGCGTGATCCCGATTTCGGCCTCGCCGCGCGCCACCTTCTGCGCGATGTCGATGCCGCCCTTGGCATGGATCGCCTTGTTGGCGACGGCGTCGTAGATGCCGAACGTCTTCAGCAGCGTGAGCACGTGCACGCCCGACGTGCCGCCCAGCTCCGGTGCGGTGTAGGTGACCGATTGGGCGTCGAGCAAGAGCTTGCGGAATGCTTCGGGCGTCGAAAAGTCCGTCGCCGGCGCGCCCTCGCGGATCGCAACGCCGATGCCGACGCGGCCGAGATCGGTGCGGCTGCCGGGCGTCAGCTTGCCGGTCTTTTCGAGCTCCGCCATTAGTGGCGCCGAGGTGATAAGCAGGTCGGCGGGCTTGCCGGAGGCGATGACATCGCGCAGTTCCCCGGTCGTGCCGACAGTGAAGTCGAAGGTGTCGCCGCTGCTCGCCCGGTAATCCTCGATCATGCCCGCGATCACCGAACGCACGGCGCCGGCGGAGATGACCTTGATCTCGGCCGCGGCGGCGGATGCGGCGAGCCCGACGGATGCAGCAACGATCGTCGAGGTTATGGCGCGTTTCATCGAAAGGCCCCTGCGAGCCACTGATTGGGCGTTTCGACAAATCTACCGCGTCACGGCCGGACTTGTCCCGGGCCATGATGGATCGAGCGACTTCGTTGAATGGCTGCTACGCGTGCCCGGCTTGGCCGGAGAGCATGCCGATATCGATGCCGATCTTCTTCAGCGCCTTGTTGTACTTGCCGTCGTTGTCCTTGCCGAAGACCAGTTCGGCGTCGGCGGAGCAATGCAGCCAGCCGTTCTGATGGATCTCGCTCTCGAGCTGCCCCGGCGCCCAGCCGGCATAGCCGAGCGCCAGCACCGCATTGGCCGGGCCGTTACCGCGTGCGATCGCCTTGAGGATGTCGAGAGTCGCGGTGAGGCAGATGCCGTCGTCGATCGGCAGGGTCGAGTTTTCGATGAAGAAGTCGGCGGAGTGCAGAACGAAGCCGCGCTCGGTTTCGACCGGGCCGCCCTTGAGCACATTCACGCCGCCCGCGCTCGAGGGTAGCTGGATCAGGTCGGACGCCGGGATCACGTCGAGCTTCACCAGAAGGTCGGCGAAGCTGATGTTTGCTGCCGGCTGGTTGACGACAATGCCCATGGCACCGTCGGATGAGTGGGCGCAGATATAGATGACGCTACGGGAGAAGCGATCGTCGCCCATGGACGGCATGGCGATCAGCATCTGTCCGTCGAGGTAGCCGCGCCGGGGGCTGGCACCGCGAGTCTTGCCCTTAACGCGGCCGGACCGCCCCTGGTTCACATCGACAGCCGGCTTGCCCGCTTCCGGATCGGGTTTTGCGGCCGGTTCGTCATCCTTGCCTGTCTTGCGACCGAATTTCATGGCGAAATGCTACTCCATTGCCTGCCGATTGCAACGACGAGACACCTGGGTTGGTTCATTTCGCCGCAATCGGCTTGTGGCATAAGCGATTCCGGGCGGCATCTATGTCTTTCATGTGTCTTTCTCCAGGGCCTCGCGCGTCCTCACGACGATTTCAATGGCGCGGTATTGGGTTGGCCGGTAAAGCGATGCGCATGACACCCAGGGTTGACCGGTTGAGGCTTGCGGCGGCGGTTTGCGCCGCCGGTGTCGCGTTTGGCGCGGTCAGTGCATCGGCCACCGATGATGTGACGCGCTGGGACGGCGATGCCCGCAGCGGCGTACGTACAATTGCGGGTGCGCGATCCGCCGGCGCCGCGTATGTCCGGGCCGGCGTCGAGATCAGGCTGATGCGGGGGTGGCACACCTATTGGCGCTATCCTGGCGACGCGGGCGTACCGCCACAATTCAGTTTTGCCGGCTCGCGCAACGTCAAGCACGTCGAGGTGCTGTGGCCCGCGCCGGAACGCGTGGTCGACAAGGGCAGCACGTCGATCGGATATTCGATCGGCGTCATTTTCCCGCTGCGCATCGTCCAGCATGAGGCGGGCAAGCCGGGGGCGCTGCGCCTGCGGCTGCAATATGCGATTTGTGAGAAGCTCTGCGTTCCCGCCGAGGGCCGCAGCGAATTGACGCTGGCGAGCGGACGCGCTTCGCAGGACGCCGCGCTGACCGCCGCCGAAGGACGCGTGCCGAAGCGGCTGAACCTGGGCGAGGGCGGCGATCTGTCGATCCGCTCGGTGCGGCGGGAGCGGGGCGCGGACAACAAGGAACGCGGCGTCGTCGATGTCGCAGGACCCGCCGGCGTCGATCTGTTCGTGGAAGGCCCGAACCAGCAGTGGGCTTTGCCGGTGCCGACGCCGGTCGAGGGTGCGCCGCCCGGACTCCGGCGTTTCGTGTTCGACCTCGACGGCGCTCCCACGGGGGAGAGCTACCAGGGTGCGCTTCTGACGCTGACCGCGGTCACGCCCGGCCGTTCGATCGAGGTTTCAACCCGTCTCGACTAATTCGCCCAGCACGCTAATTTGAGGCTCCGCAGTCCCGCCGGCGGTGGTTTCGCCGCGCGGGCGGACTGCAGATCAAGACGAACCAGTGACGAGAGGACGAGCACCATGCCCATCAAGGTCGGCGATCAACTGCCGAGCGCCAAGTTTCGCGTCATGTCCGGCGAAGGGCCGGCATGGAAGACCACTGACGAGATTTTCAAGGGCAAGAAGGTCGCGCTGTTTGCGGTGCCCGGCGCCTTCACCGGCACCTGCCACAAGATGCACGTCCCCTCGATCGTGCAGAATCTTGCCGCGATCAAGGCCAAGGGCGTGGACACCGTCGCCGTGACCGCGGTCAACGACGTGTTCGTGATGGACGCGTGGAAAAAGGCGACGGCGGCCGAAGGCGTCGACTTCATCGCCGACGGCAACGGCGAGTTCGCGAAGGCGGTCGACCTCTCCTTCGACGGCTCCGGCAACGGGCTTGGCACGCGCTCGCGCCGCTACGCCATGCTGGTCGACAACGGCACGGTGCGGATCCTTAATGTCGAGGAAGCGCCCGGCAAGGTCGAAGTCTCCGGCGGCGACGCGCTCCTCAAGCAGCTGTAAGCAGCACGCTGACGTTTCTCCGCCCTCATCCTGAGGAGGCCGCAAAACGGCCGTCTCGAAGGACGGGGGCGGCCCATGCTTCGAGACGCGTTGCTGCGCAACGCTCCTCAGCATGAGGCCGAAAGAGTTCTAGCCTTCCTTCCCCGCCGCCTTCAGCAGCTTCAGCATTTCGCGGTGGATCGTCTCGTTGCCGGCGAGCACGTCGACGGTCGCGGGCGTCGGCTCCTTGCCGTCGAGATCGGTGATGTAGCCGCCGGCTTCGCGCACCATGATCAGCCCGGCAGCGATGTCCCAGGGCGAGAGAGCGCGCTCCCAGTAAGCGTCGAGCCGTCCGGCCGCGACCCAGGCGAGATCGAGCGCAGCGGCCCCGAACCGCCGCAGGCCTGCGACCTGCGGCTGCACGGCTGCAATCTCGCGCGCGCCGAGCATGAGGTCGCCGCGGCCAAGGTGCGGCAACCCGCATCCGATCACCGCATCGGCGAGACGGCGGCGCGCCGCCACGCGCAGGCGCTTGTCATTGAGGAAGGCGCCCTTGCCGCGCTCGGCCGTGAACAGTTCCTCGTTCGCGGGATTGTAGATCAGGCCGGCCACAACAGTGCCCTCGCGTTCGAGCGCGATCGAGATCGCGAAGTGCGGGATGCTGTGCACAAAATTCGACGTTCCGTCGAGCGGATCGACGACCCAGGTATGGGTCTTGTCGGTGCCTTCGTGGCGGCCGCCCTCCTCGCCGAAGAAGCTGTAGCCGGGGCGCGCGACGCTGAGCTCCTCGCGCAGGATTTCTTCCGCCCGCCGGTCGGCGGCGGTGACGAAATTAGCGGGACCCTTGAGCGACACCTGCAGGTGCTCGACTTCGCCGAAGTCACGCTTGAGCGTGCGTGCGGCCTTGCGCGCGGCCTTGATCATGACATTGAGGAGGGCGGAGCGGAGCATGGTGACCGGCGGACAGGCGACTTTGAGCGGGTGGGTCTGCCCGCCGCAGGCGGTGGCGTCAAGAGCGCGGTTCGCGGGCGAGTTTGAGCGCCTCGATCGAGGGGTGCGCCGCTTTGGTGGCGGCGGCGATGGTCTCGGCGTTCTGGCTCCGCATGAATGCGTCGAGCTTCTGGTCGCTGGCGCCGCCTTCCTTGGAGATCAGGTGCCACTTGATCGCCTCGACGGGATCAGCGGGAAGCCCACGGCCGGCGGCGCGAATATGGGCGAGGCGGTTCTGCGCGATCGGGCTGCCGCGACGCGCCGCGCGCTCGAGGAAGCGGGCGGCCTCTTCCTCGTTCTTGGCGACGCCGGAGCCGTTGAACAGCGCAATCGCATACTCGACCTGCGCGTCGATGTTGTCGGCAATGGCCGCGAGGTAGAGCAGCCGCGTGGACTCGACCACATCCTTTTTCACGCCGCGGCCTTCCTTGTAGAGCGCGGCGAGTGCGTATTGCGCCTCCGCGCTGCCGGCTTCGGCGGCGATGCGGAAAAGCTCCGCAGCGCGCGCGAAGTCGCGCGGGAACAGTTGGCCTTCAAGGTAAAGCAGCGCGAGATTGTAGGACGCCAGCGGATGCTTGAGCCGTGCCGCGGCGGCCAGCAGTTTCGCAGCCTCCTCGCGATTGACCGGTCCCGCACGGCCGGCCATGCGCAGCATCGCGAGCGCGAACATCGCCTCGCGATCGCCGCGGTCGGCCGCGCGCCGGTACCATTCGGCAGCCTTGCTGTCGTCTTGCTTCACGCCCAGTCCGGAGCCGTAGAGCTCGCCGAGCAGCGCCATCGCCTTGACGTCGTCGTCCTGCTCGACGCGCTGGGTCGCGATCGTCAGCGCGGTCTTGTAGTGGCCGCGCTGAAATGCGGCGTAGGCCAAATCCTCGCGTCCGATCCGCGCGCCCGGGAAGGGTTCGGCCGGTACCGCGACGGCGGGCGGCGGCGTGACCGACGGTTGAGCGGCGGCAGGAGGCGGCGTCTCCTTCGGCCGTGCCGCCGGTTTCGGCTTCGAGCGCCTGGGACGCGATTCGGATTTTTCGCGCGGCGCGCCGACCACGCTGTCGGGAATGACCTGAGAAGATTTGGGGGTTTCCCTTGATGCACCGACCCCGCTGTTGGGAATGACCTGAGGAGGTAAGGGAGGAGCTTCGCGTGGCGCGCCGGCCCCGCCGCCGGGAACGGTCTGCGCCCGCGCGATCGTGGACGCGCCGAGCGCGAGGCCTACGGCGCCCGCCAGCAGAACAGCCGCGCCATACGGAACGCGTATCATTCCACAGCCTCCGGAACGACCAGGCGATGCATAGCGTCCTTCATGGCCGCGGCGAGCCCGCGCGTATCGTCGAAGATGAAATTGCCGACCGCGACGAAGTCGGCGCCCGCCGCCGACAACGGCGCGATCTCTTCCAAGCTTGCAGCGTGGCCGACGCAGGGAATCTCGAACACCTCGGCCCACCACTCGACGCGTTCAAGAAGGGCCTCGAACGACGGCCGGTGTCCGCTTTCGTCCGGCTCGCCGAACATCACATAGTCGGCGCCCGCCTCGGCGGCGTTCATCGCATCGTGGCGCGTGGCGAGCGCGCCGCAGCCCGCGATCCGGTCCGGTTTGAGCGACGCGAGCGCGGCGTTGAATTGATCGATCCCGGTGAGGTGCGCGCCGTCGGCGCCGGCGCGCGCGACCAGGTCGGGGCGTCCATCGAGCAGCAGGGCCGCGCCCGCGCCTTGGACCGCGGGTGCCAGCGCCTTCACGCCATTGAGGAGGGCGCGCTCGTCGTCGCCGGTCAGCGGCACCAGAACGGCGGCTACATCGGCGGCGCCGAGCGCTGCCGCGATCCCGTCTGCCAGCTGCGCCGGGTCGGCGGTCGGCGGGGCCACAAGATAGAGGCGCGGGGCAGGGCGCCGCGGCTCGGGTGGTTGGGATCGGGTCGCCATGGCTGGTCGATTGCCCCCGCAATCGGGCGGTTTGGGGGCGTTTGTAAACCTGCAACCCTACAAGAGGGTAAAGGTGCTCCTTGTCCCCGCGGGGGCAGTCTTGTGCGCCCCGCGTCATGGAGGTTGAGGATTGGACAATCCGGATGGCGTGCCCGCGTGGGGCGAATCTTACGCCGCCTTCTTCTCCAGATCCTGCTTCCACTGCCCGCGTGCGGCGAGCGAGTTCATCATGGCGCGGTGCGAGAAGGCGCGTTGGCCGACCGGCACGTTTTCCGCCTTGCCGCTCCAGGCCTTCTGCGGCGCGGCTTGCAGCGCGCGGCCGTAGGAGAACGTGAGCGCCCAGGGCAGGTTGCCGATCTTGTTCATGGCGTCGAGGTGCGCAGTCGCCTCTTCGTCCGACTGTCCGCCGGACAGGAACGCGATGCCCGGCACCGCGCCCGGCACGCAGGCCTTGAGCAGCTTCACGGTTTTCTCGGCGACCTCTTCGACCCCGGCGCGCTTGGCCGCCTTCTTGCCGGAGATCGCCATGTTGGGCTTGAGCACCATGCCCTCGAGCGCGACGCGCTGATAGAAGAGCTGCTGAAACTGCTCCTTGAGCACGAATTCGGTAACCTCGTAGCAGCGGTCGATGCCGTGGTCGCCGTCCATCAGCACTTCCGGCTCGACGATCGGCACAATGCCGTGCTCTTGGCAGAGCGCGGCATAGCGCGCCAACGCATGGGTGTTGGTGTGGATGCAGGCATAGGTCGGGATGCCGGCGCCGATGTCGATGACCGCGCGCCATTTTGCGAATCTCGCGCCGAGCTCGCGGTACTCGTCCAGCCGCTTGCCCAGGCCGTCGAGGCCTTCGGTGATGACTTCGCCCGGGCAGTTCGGCAGCGGCTGCACGCCCTTGTCGACCTTGATGCCCGGGATTGAGCCCGCCTTCTCGATCAGCTTGACCAGCGCGGTGCCGTCCTTGGCCTTCTGGCGGATGGTCTCGTCGTAGAGGATGACCCCGGAGATGTATTTTGACATCGCGTCGCTCGCACGAAACAGCATCTCGCGATAATCGCGGCGGGTGTCCTCGGTGCATTCCGCACCGATCGCGTCGAAGCGCTTCTTGATGGTGCCCGAGGATTCATCGGCTGCGAGGATGCCGCGGCCCGGGGCCACCATGGCTTCGGCGACCTTGTTGAGTTCTGCGAGGTTCATCACTGCCTCCTGATATGCGGTCCGGGCGGTGCCCGCCCGACATGTTCATGCCGAAATTTTAGCGTGCCGGCGCGCGCAGCGCGAGTGGATGTGTCACTTGACCCTCAATATCTCGACGCCCGGGAGCGCCTTGCCTTCCATCCACTCAAGAAACGCGCCACCTGCGGTCGAGACGTAGGTGAACCGCTCGCTGGCGCCCGCGGCATTCAATGCCGCCACGGTATCGCCGCCGCCCGCTACCGAGACAAGCTTGCCGGCGGCGGTCAGTTCCGCCGCGGCCTCGGCGACTTCGACGGTTCCGTTATCGAACGGTTCCATCTCGAACGCGCCGAACGGCCCGTTCCACACCAGCGTCTTGACCCGCGCGAGCACGGACACGGCATGCTCGACGCTCATGGGCCCGATGTCGAGAATCATATCGTCGTTGCCCACAGCATCGACGGATACGACGCGGGAGGGCGCATTGGCCTTGAATTCCTTCGCCACCACGGCGTCGCTCGGCAGCACGATCTCGCAGCCCTGCGATTTCGCCTTGGCGAGAACGTCGCGCGCCGTGTCGGCAAGGTCGCGCTCCGCGAGCGATTTCCCGACGTTCTTGCCGAGCGCCACCAGGAACGTGTTGGCCATGCCGCCGCCGATGATCAGCACATTCACCCTGGCGATCAGGTTGCCCAGGAGGTCGAGCTTGGTGGAAACCTTGGCGCCGCCGACGATCGCGGCCACCGGCCGCTGCGGCGCGTCGAGCGCCTTGCCAAGCGCGTCAAGCTCGGCCTGCATGCTGCGTCCGGCATAGGCCGGAAGCACGTGGCCGAGCCCTTCGGTCGAAGCGTGCGCGCGATGGGCGGCGGAGAAGGCATCGTTGACCCAGAGGTCGCCGAGCTTCGCAAGCGCCGCGACGAAGGCCGGGTTGTTCTTTTCCTCGCCCTGGTGGAAGCGCGTGTTCTCCAGGCACAGGATATCGCCGGGCCGCATCGCCGCGACCGCGGCGGCCGCCTTCTCCCCGATGCAATCGTCAGCGAATGCAACCGGCCGTCCGAGCACCCGTGCGACTTCGGTCGCCACCGGGCGGAGCGACTGCGACGGATCAGGCCCCTTCGGCCGGCCGAAATGCGAGAGCAGGATCGCTTTGCCGCCCTTGTCGGCAATCTCATTGATGGTCGGCGCTTGCCGCTCGATGCGTGTGGCGTCGGTGATCTTGCCGTTCTCGGTCGGCACGTTGAGGTCGACGCGCAGAAGGACGCGCTTCCCTTTCACGTCGGCGTCGTCGAGGGTGCGAAAACGTGCCATGCGGACGGCCAGCGTGGCGTCATCCTGACGTCAGATCAGCTTCCCCATCGCGACCGCGGTGTCGACCATGCGGTTGGAGAAGCCCCATTCATTGTCGTACCAGGACATGACCCGCACCAGCGTGCCGTCCATCACCTTGGTCTGGTCCATGTGGAACACCGACGAGTGCGGGTCGTGGTTGAAATCGCTGGAGACGTTGGGCTGGTCGGTGTAGCCGAGGATGCCCTTGAGCTGCTGCTCGGCGGCGCGCTTGATGGCGCCGTTGATCTCGTCCTTGCTGGTCGCCCGCTTGGCGACGAATTTCAGATCCACCACGGAGACGTTCGGTGTCGGCACGCGGATCGCGACGCCGTCGAGCTTGCCGGCGAGCTCCGGCAGCACCAGCCCGACCGCCTTGGCGGCGCCGGTCGAGGTCGGGATCATGTTCAGCGCCGCAGCGCGCGCGCGATAGAGATCCTTGTGCATGGTGTCGAGGGTCGGCTGGTCGCCGGTATAGGAATGGATCGTGGTCATGAAGCCCTTGTCGATGCCGACCGAGTCGTTGAGCACCTTCGCCACCGGCGCCAGGCAGTTGGTCGTGCAGGACGCATTCGAGACCACCATATGGTCCTTGGTCAGCCGATCGTGATTGACGCCATAGACCACGGTGAGATCGACGTCTTCGGCGGGCGCGGATACCAGGACCCGCTTGGCCCCAGCCTTCAGATGCGCGGCCGCTTTCTCCTTGGAGGTGAAGAGACCCGTGCATTCGAGCGCGATATCGATCCCCAGGTCTTTCCAGGGCAGTTGGGCAGGATCGCGGACCGCGAGGACCTTGATCGGCCCGGTTCCGCAATCGATGGTGTCGCCCTTGACCGTTACTTCGCCCGGGAAGCGGCCGTGCACGGAGTCGAAGCGCAGCAGATGCGCGTTGGTTTCGACCGGCCCGAGGTCGTTGATGGCAACGACCGCGATATCCTTGCGCTTGCCCTCGACGATCGCGCGCAGCACGTTGCGGCCAATGCGTCCGAAACCGTTGATACCGACCCGGATGGACATGTCATTCGTTCTCCCAAATGTTCAACTGCCATGGCCGGACAACTTCCAGCCACCACGTCTTGCTTGCGGAATTTCTAAGACGTGGATGCCCCGCGCTTAGCCGGGCTTGACGGACGAAATGGCCAGCGCTGACGCTGGTTATATAGCGGTTTTCAGAGCTTGCTCAATGCCGCATCCGCGACGGCCTGCGGGGTGACTCCGAAATGCTTGTAGAGGTCCTTGTAAGGCGCGCTGGCGCCAAATCCGGACATGCCGACAAAGGCGCCATCCAAGCCGATGATGGCGTCCCAGCCCTGCCGGATGCCAGCTTCGACCGCAACATTCACCGGCGCGCTGCCGATCACGGCGCGGCGAGTGCGCTCCGATGCTTCCATGAGCAAGTCGAGGCATGGCACCGAGACAACGCGCGCCGGAACGCCGCGTTCCGACAGAAGCTTCCTCGCCTCGACGGCGATCGAGACCTCCGAACCGGACGCGAACAGCGACACTTGCGCGCGACCCTCGGCCGCAACGATCTCGTAGGCGCCGCCGGCGCAGCGGTTGCTCTCGTCCAACTCCCGGCGCAGTTGCGGCAGGTTCTGGCGCGTGAGCGCCAGCACGCTCGGCCGGTCATGCGCTTCCAGTGCGAGCTGCCAGCATTCGGCGGTTTCGACCGCGTCACAGGGACGGAACACCAGGAGGTTCGGGATCGCGCGCAGCGCCGCGAGGTGCTCGACCGGCTGATGGGTCGGTCCGTCCTCGCCGAGGCCAATCGAGTCATGCGTCATCACATGGATGACGCGTTGCTCCATCAGTGCGGCGAGTCGGATTGCCGGGCGGCAATAATCGGAGAACACGAGGAACGTGCCGGAATAGGGGATGATACCGCCGTGCAGCGCCATGCCGTTCATCGCCGCAGCCATGCCGTGCTCGCGGACGCCGTAATGGATGAAGCGCGCCGAATAGTCGGACGCCGACATCGCCGTCATCGCCTTGGCGCGGGTGTTGTTGGAGCCGGTGAGATCGGCCGAGCCACCGATCATCTCCGGCACCGCCACGGTGATGGCGTCGAGCGCGCGCTCCGAGGCCATACGGCTCGCGATCTCCTGCGGCGTTGCGGCGAGAGTCTTCTTCACCGACAGCACGGCGGCGGCGAGCTCTCCGGGCAGCTTGCCGGCGAAGCGGCGCTCGAAATCGGCGCGCTTGTCGGCGGCCAGTGCCTGCACGCGCTGCGACCAGGCGGCGTGCGCCGACTGTCCGCGTTTGCCGGCGGTGCGCCAGAGATCGCGGACGTCGGCGGGGACCTCGAACGGCGCTTCCGACCAGCCGAGCGCCTTGCGCGCGCCGGCGATCTCCTCGGCGCCGAGCGCCGAGCCATGAGATGACGCCTTTCCGGCCTTGGTGGGCGCGCCGAAGCCGATGGTGGTGCGGCACGCGATCATGACGGGGCGATCGGACGACTGTGCATTTGCGATTGCTGTCGCAATCGCATCGGGATCGTGTCCGTCGACACGGCTGGCGTTCCAGCCGGCCGCCTCGAATCGCTTCACCTGGTCGACCAAGTCCGCGAGCGACAACGGCCCGTCGATGGAAATCCCGTTGTCGTCGAACAGCACGATCAGCTTGTTCAGCTTGAAATGGCCGGCGAGCGCAATCGCTTCATGGCTGATGCCCTCCATCAGGTCGCCGTCGGAGGCGAGCACATAAGTGCGGTGGTCGACGACGTCACGGCCGAACGTCGCAGCAAGATGCGCTTCGGTGATCGCCATGCCGACGGCATTGGCGAGCCCCTGGCCGAGCGGACCGGTGGTGGTCTCGACGCCGGGCGTGATGAAATTCTCCGGGTGGCCGGGCGTCAGCGAGCCGAGTTGGCGGAAGCGCTTGATCTGATCGATGGTCATCGCCTCATAGCCGAGGAGATGCAGAAGCGCGTAGATCAGCATCGAACCGTGGCCGGCGGAGAGCACGAACCGGTCGCGGTCGGGCCAGGCCGGATCGGCCGGATCGAATTTCAGGAATCGCGTGAACAGCACGGTCGCGACATCGGCCGCACCCATCGGCAGTCCGGGATGGCCGGACTTTGCCTGCTCGACCGCGTCCATGGCGAGCGCGCGGATCGCGTTCGCCATGCGGTCATGCTGGGTGCGCGGAATGGCGGACATCGTGCCTTGATCGGAAAAATCGGCCGGCGGTTCAACCGCAGCGAGCGACGATTTCGGCGGTGTCATAGGAACCTGCCGGCTGCGGGCCTTGCCGCCGATTCTGAAGGCCTGCCCTTCAAAATGCGCGGATTGCTTAACATGTGCCCCCTTCGAGTCAATGCGATCAGCTAGCTGTGCACCGGGTCTTTGGATAAACCAGCAAGACCGGTCTGAGCAGAGCGCGGGAGCCAGGGTGGCAGCGGAGCAGGGAACCGATCTGGTGCATGTCGTCGCGCTGCTGGGCGCGGCGGTGATCGCCGTTCCGCTGTTCAAGCGGGCCGGGCTGGGCTCGGTGCTGGGCTACCTGGCAGCCGGCCTCGCGATCGGTCCGTTCGGGCTGCGGTTGTTCACCGACCCGCAGGCGATCCTGCATGTCGCTGAACTGGGTGTGGTGATGTTCCTGTTCGTCATCGGGCTGGAGATGCAGCCGTCGCGGCTGTGGAGCCTGCGGCGGGAGATTTTCGGGCTGGGCATAGCGCAGGTCACGACCTGCGGCGCGCTGATCACCGGGGTCGGCGTGCTCGCCGGATTTCCGCCGATGGTCGCATTCCTCGCCGCCATGGGTTTCGTGCTCTCCTCCACCGCCATCGTCGTTCAGATCCTGGAGGAGCGCGGCGACACCGCGACGCCCGCGGGCCAGCGGCTGGTCTCCACACTCCTGCTCGAAGACCTCGCCATCGTGCCGCTGCTGGCGCTGGTCGCGTTCCTGGCGCCGTCGGCGCCGCAGGCAAGCGCCGGCGCGCGGTGGCTCGCGATCGGCATCGCGCTCGCCGCTATCGCGGCGCTGATCGGGGCCGGGCGTTGGCTGCTCAATCCGATGTTCCGCGTGCTCGCCAACGCGCAGGCGCGGGAGGTGATGACGGCGGCGGCGCTCCTCGTTGTTCTCGGGGCGGCATTGGTGATGCAGGTCAGCGGGCTTTCGATGGCGATGGGCGCGTTCCTGGCCGGCGTGCTGCTGTCGGAATCGAGCTTCCGGCATCAGCTCGAGATCGACATCGAGCCGTTCCGCGGCATCCTGCTCGGCGCTTTCTTCCTGGGCGTCGGCATGTCGCTCGACCTCGGCGTCATCGCGCGGTTTTGGCCGCTGATCCTCGCCGCCGTGCCGGCCTATATGCTTGCCAAGTCGATTGGCGTGTACATCGTCGCGCGACTGTTCCGGATCAGTCACCGCGAGGCGCTCTACCGAGCCGTGTTGGTGGAGCAGGGCGGAGAGTTCGCCTTCGTGCTCTATGCCGCGGCGGCGGCCGTCGGGCTGTTCGACGCCACCACCGCCGCGATCCTCACCGCCACGGTGGTCATTTCCATGGCGCTCACGCCGCTCGGCGTGTTCGCGCTGCGCTGGCTGCTGCCCGAGGACGAGCAGTCGATGGAGGGCGTCGAGACCGCCGAGGATCTGCATGGCAGCGCGCTCATCATCGGGTTCGGCCGTTTCGGCCAGGTGGCGAGCCAGTCGCTGCTGGCGCGCGGGATCGACGTCTCGATCATCGACATCGACACGGAGATGATCCGCAGCGCCGCCGAATTCGGATTTAAGGTCTATTACGGAGATGGCTGCCGGCTCGACATGCTGCATGCCGCCGGCGCCGGTGAGGCGAGGGCGATCCTGGTTTGCGTCGACAAGCGGGACGCCGCTGATCGCGCCGTGGCACTCGCCAAAGCGGAGTTCCCGCAGGCGAAGCTTTTGGTGCGCTCCTACGACCGCGAGCACGCGCTCAAGCTGGTCGAAGTTGGCGTCGACGTGCAGATCCGCGAGACCTTCGAATCGGCGCTCAAGTTCGGCGAGGTGGCCCTGCGCGAGCTCGGCGTTCCCGAGGATGAGGCCGCGGAGACCGCCGAGGACATCCGCCGCCGCGACGCCGAACGCTTCGCGCTGGAAACCACCGGCGGTCTTTTGGCGGGCCGCGACCTTCTGCATGGCAATGCGCCGAAGCCGGTCCCCTTCACCAAGCCGAGGCGCGCGCGCCCGGCCGGGCAGCCGGCTGTTGACGGTGTGGAAAAGAGCGGTTGACCAGTTCAAGCCGGTGGTTGTTCCGGCCGAAATGACGCAAACTTCGTCGCGTTAGGTCAGCGTCGGTTTCTAAACACTTGCCATTGCGGGCGTTTTCCGTTGCCTTACAGATGCCGAATCCGGGGCCTAAAGGCGGGTTTGGGGGACAGGGGGAATGTCGGATACGAGTGCGATCGACGCCGCCAGCAGGCGCCTTGCGCTTGCGATGGATGCGCTTGAAGCAGCGGTCGAGCGGCGCCGCGAGGGTGACCGCGGACAATCGGACCTGTCCGAGCAGCTTCATGCACTGGGGAGCGACCGCTCGCAGCTCGCCGCGGACCTCGACACGGCGGCCGCGCGAATCCGGATGCTGGAGACCACCAATCGCGAAATCGCGCGACGGCTCGACCTCGCGATCGAGTCGGTGCGCGGCGTTTTGGAGGCGAATGACCGGTGAGCAGGGGACAGCCAAGGGGCGCACGAGGGGGCAGACCATGTCGCAGGTGACCGTCACCATCAACGGCCGGCAGTTCCGCATGGCCTGCGAGGACGGCCAGGAGGGCCACCTCATGCGGCTGGCCCAGGAGCTCGATCAGCGTATCGAAAAGCTGCGCGGCAATTTCGGAGAAATCGGCGACGCGCGGCTCACCATCATGGCGGCGCTCACGGTGGCCGACGAATTGGCCGACATCAACACCCGGCTCAGGAAGGTGGAGCAGGAGCTGGCGTCTTTGCAGGACGCACGGGTTGCGTCCGCCGAGCACGCCAAGGCGACCCAGGCGGCGATTTCGGCCGCGCTTAATGCGGCGGCCGAACGCATCGAAGGTCTGACCCGGCAGCTCAACCAGACCGCGCCCGAAAGCGTCGTCGCGCTGGGGTGAGTGAGCCCCTCCTGCTTCACGGCGAGAAGTCCGGTGGCGGCCGCCGCCCATTCGCACTACATTGCCCGGGCGGGGCTGCACGGTTCGTCAGGAGCAATATTCTCGGGGCCTTATCGATCCTTAAGGGAGCTGTCCCTGACCGGGCTCGTGGGCCCGGACACACGGCGCCCACCTACTTTCGTAGGGAACCCGGGATCGACGCTCCAACGGCCATTGCGGCTCCGCACTTTCCGACGCGTCATTCCGGGGCGCGGCTGAAGGCCGCGAGCCCGGAATCTATGAACATGGACCGGGCATATGGATTCCGGGCTCGCCGCTTCGCGGCGCCCCGGAATGACGAAGAGACTTGCACCATGTCCGCTTCCCTCTCGCTTCCGGAACTAAAAGCCGAGCTGCGCCGCGAAGCGACTGCGCGCCGTGACGCGTTGCCGGCGGTCGAACGCCAGCAGGCCGCGGAGGCGATCGCCGGCCGGCCCTTTCCGATCGCGGTCCCGCCGGGCGCGGTCGTGTCCGGATTCATGCCGCTCAAGAGCGAGATCAACCCGCTGCCGCTGATGCGCAAGCTTGCGGAGGCGGGCGCCAAGCTCGCGCTGCCGGTCGTCGCCGGCAAGGGCCTGCCCCTCGTCATGCGTGCCTGGGCCTTCGGCGCGCCGCTCGCGTCCGGCGTCTGGGGCATTCGCGAGCCGAAGGCCGACGCGCCCGCGGTCGATCCCGATATCCTGATCGTGCCGCTGCTCGCCTTCGACCGTCGCGGCTATCGGCTCGGCTACGGCGCCGGCTATTACGACATGACGCTCACGGCCCTGCGCGCCAAGAAGCGGATCGTCGCCCTTGGCGTGGGTTACGCTGCGCAGGAAGTCAGCACGGTACCGACCACCCCCCGCGACGCGCGCCTCGATCTCGTGCTAACCGAGCGGGAGACCATCGACTTCCGGAGTGCGTCAGGCGCATGAGAATTCTTTTCATTGGCGACGTGGTCGGCCGCAGCGGGCGTGCCGTGCTGCTCGACCGCCTGCCCGGACTGATCCGCGACTGGAAACTCGATTTCGTTGCCGCCAACGGCGAGAACGCGGCCGGTGGCTTCGGCATCACCGAAGCGATCTATCACGAGTTCGTCGATGCCGGCGTCGACGTGATCACGGGCGGCAACCATTCCTGGGACCAGCGCGAGGCGCTGGTGTTCATCGAGCGCGCCCCCAAGCTTCTTCGCCCGATCAATTTTCCATCCGGCACGCCCGGGCGCGGCGCCGCGCTGATTGACGCCAAGAACGGTGCGCGCGTGCTGGTGGTCAATGTCATGGGCCGCGTCTTCATGGACGCGCTCGACGACCCCTTCGCCGCGGTCGAGCACGAGCTCGACGCCTGCATGCTCAAGCGGGACGCCGACGCCATCGTCGTCGACGTGCATTGCGAGGCGACCAGCGAGAAGCAGGGCATGGGCCACTTCTGCGACGGGCGCGCGAGCCTCGTGGTCGGCACCCATACCCATGCGCCGACCGCCGATCATCAGGTGCTCGCGGGCGGCACCGCCTTCATCTCGGACGTCGGCATGACCGGCGACTACAACTCCATCATCGGCATGGTCAAGGATGAGCCGCTCAACCGTTTCCTGCGCAAGATCCCTACCAGCCGGTTCGAGCCGGCGTTGGGCGAGGCGACGTTCTGCGCCGTCGCGGTCGAGACCGACGACGCCACCGGGCTGGCGCGCCGGGTCGGCGCCGTGCGGCTCGGCGGGCGGCTCGAGCAGGCGAAGCCGGCGTTCTGGGGGTAACTTTATTTCCGCGCCGACGCGTCATATAACGCCCGGCATCAAACGCAATTCGAAGGTCGCGCTGCATTTCGCGCCGACCCGCATGTTGAGCACGGAGCCATGGCCGGTCATTCCCAGTTCAAGAACATCATGCACCGCAAGGGGCGGCAGGACGCGGTGCGGTCCAAGCTGTTCGGCAAGCTTGCACGCGAAATCACGGTGGCAGCGAAGCTCGGCCTGCCTGATCCGGGGATGAACCCGCGGCTGCGCGCGGCGATCATCGCGGCGCGCGCCGAGAACATGACCAAGGACACCATCGAGCGTGCGATCAAGAAGGCGCTCGGCGGCGACGCCGAGAACTATGACGAGATCCGCTACGAGGGCTACGGCCCCGGCGGCGTCGCGGTGATCGTCGAGGTGCTCACCGACAACCGCAATCGCACGGCCGGCGAAGTGCGCGCGACCTTCACCAGGCACGGCGGCAACCTGGCGGAGACCGGCGCCGTCTCCTTCATGTTCGACCATGTCGGCGTCGTTGAGTTCGACGCCAGGGCGGCAAGCGCGGACGCGATGCTGGACGCCGCGATCGAGGCCGGTGCCGAGGACGTGACCTCGAGCGAGAACGGCCACGAGATCTACACCACGCAGGATTCGCTGCGCGACGTCGCCAAGGCGCTCGAAGGCAAATTCGGCGAGCCGCGCAAGGCTGCGCTGGTGTGGAAGCCGCAGAACACCGTGGCGGTCGACGACGCGCAGGGCGAGAAGCTGCTCAAGCTGATCGACACCCTCAACGACAATGACGACGTGCAGAACGTCTATGCCAATTTCGAGGTGTCCGACGCGCTGGTCGCCAAGATGAGCGCGTGAGCGCCCGAAGTGCCGCTGCCGCGCGAACACGCGCGCGCTCACCCAAGATATTCCAGGATGAACATGCCGGCATTGTAGTCGGTCGAATAGATGAGCCCGCCCGCATCCACGAATACGTCGGCCGATTGAATGACGCTGGCGCGGTTGGGTCGGTGATCCATCATGCGTGTCGGCGCGGGCGGCACCCAGACGCCCACTTCCGTCGGGTGGAACTGGTCACGGATGTCGAACACCCGCACGCCCGCATTCTGGTAGGTCGCGAAGATCAGCTCCGAGCTCACGAAGCTGCCCGGCCGGTTCTCGTGGATATTGTGCGGGCCGAAGTGGCCGCCTTTGCTCTTGTAGTCGTCTTCGGCGGGCTGCGGGAACGTTGCAATGCTCACCGGATTGGATTGCACGCGGTTATCGAAGACCCAGATGTGCTTGACGCCGTCTTCCTGATGGTCGAGCACAGCCTCGTCGAGAACGATCAGGAGATCGCGGTCAGGCAGCGGCAGGCAATTATGCGTGCCGCCGCCGAACGGAGGCGCGCCGTCGCGATGCAAGGTAAGCTTCGGCTTGGAGCGATCGGCAACGTCGATTACCACCATGCCGGCGTCGCGCCAGGCGGCGTAGGCGGTGTCTCCGTGAATGATCGCGTGATGCAATCCGTAACGGCTTGTGCCCGGCCAATTCGGCGTCTCGCCCGCGGCCTGGTTCATGCCGGGAATCCACCAGCGCCCGGCCTCCCGCGGCGTTGCCGGGTTGCTCATGTCGATGGTGATGAAGATGTAGTCGGTGAAACCGTCGATCAGCGCTGACGCATAGGCCCAGCTCCCACCGGTGTACCAGACGCGGTGGATGCCGCCGCCGGTGACCGGCATGAAGCCAATGGAGCGTGGCTCCGCTGGCTTCGAGATGTCATAGACCGCGAGTCCTGCGGTCCAGTCGCGGGCGGCTTGCTGCTTTGCTCCGGCGGTGCGGATCATGTTGCCGAGCTGGCCCTTGTAGTACGCCCTTTCATCGGCGAATTCGGCTGCCGCGAACATGTCCTTCGCGTTGATGACGAGGAGCAGGTCGTCGTGCGTCTGCAGGTGGATGTTCCAGGTGCCGGGCGGGGCGGCGAGATAGTTCACAGCGCGTGGGTTCTGCGCGTCGCGCACGTCGATGACCGAGAAGCCCTTGGAGAACATGTGCCCGACATAGGCATGGCCGCGATGCACCATGACTTGAACGCCGTCCGGCCGCCCGCCCTGGTCGGAATAGCCGACGAGGCGCATGTTTCGCGCGTAATCCGGTTGCGGCAGGTCGCTCATTTGTAGGCATCCAGGAAATTGGGAACGGCGATCCAGTCCATCATCGCTTCGTCGCTTTGCAATAGGTCATGCATGCGGCGGTCTTCCTCGGTGCTGAGGTTGACGCCCATGTGGGTGCCGAGCTTGCGGCTGTGCAGCACGATGGCGTTGCCGATCGGCTGACGCTCGGCGTTGTAGGCTTTGAGCGCAGTGTCGATGTCGTCGTGATTGCCCAGCGCGCGCGCCAGCGCTTCGGCATCGCCTCCCGCTTTTGCGACACCGAAGCCCATGTGCGGGCGTGCATTGGCGGCGGCATCGCCAACCATGGCGACGCGGCCGAACACGATTCGAGGCGCGGTGAAATCGTAGATCGGCGTGATGAATGGCTGCTTCATCGTCATCACGCAATCGAGCATGACCGGCGGCATGATCTCGCGCGCATCGGCATACATCTGCGCGATCAGGTCTTTACGAATAAGCGGCGGCGGGACCGAGAATTCGTGCTGCACGCCGTTCTCGTCGACGTTCATCGCGCGCAGCTGGTCGGCGTCGGCGGCGCGATACCAGATGAAATTGTAGCGGCGGTGGCCGGGCCGCAGGTCGTTGTTGAAGCCCGCGATCGGGTAAGTGATGACCTCCTGGCGCGGCGGCAGATAGAACACGAAGTATGGGAAGATTTCCTTGAGCGTCTGCGGCGAGAGGTCGGACTCGTTCGGCGATCCGCGCCAGATGTAGTAGCCGGCATAGATCGGCTGCAGCTCCGGCGCGACCTGCCCGCGCACGGTCGAGCGGATGCCGTCGCCGCCGATCAGGATGTCAGCGTCTTCGACGCGGCCGCCGTTGAAATGAACGTGCACGCCATTGCCGTCCTGCTCGACACGCTCGAACGTCCAGCCGAGATGATAGTGGGCGGGGTCGATGGTCTCGCGAAGCAGGCGCTGCAGACGATCCCACGAGGTCAGGATTTGCCGCAATGGCCGCTCGCCGGTCACGCGGCCCTGCCGGTCGATCGCGATCCGCTTGGGAACCTCGATGCCGAGATCGCGTGGTGCCGGCGCCGCACTTCTCCAGGGCCTCCAACAGCTCCGGATGCGTCGTGATTCCGGCGCCGCGGCCGACGAGCTCGACCGGGGAGCGCTCGTAGACGTCGACCTGCCACCCGACCTGGCGCAGGAATGCGGCGCTGAACAGCCCCGACATCGAGCCGCCGACGATGATGGCGCGGCGCGCTTTGCGGCTTGAAGAGGATGGCATTGGACCACGCGACGATAGCGCGAAGCAAATGATAGCCACAGAGCGCGAATGCGCGCTAGTCGCGGACCGACGCCGGAGTTATCAACGGCATCATGGGACGAGCGATTCGCATCCTGGGGATCGATCCGGGGCTCCGCCGCACCGGCTGGGGCGTTATTGCGATCGAGGGCAACCGGCTCGGCTTCCTCGCCTGCGGATCACTGGCGACCGACGACAAGGCGACACTGCCGGATCGGCTGGTCACGATCCACGACGGCCTGCGCCGCGTGGTCGCCGAGCTTGCGCCCGACGAGGCCGCGGTCGAGGCGACCTTCGTCAACAAGGACGCGGTTGCGACGCTCAAGCTCGGCCAGGCGCGCGGCATCGCCCTTTTGGTGCCGGCGATCGCCGGGCTGCCGGTCGCGGAATACGCGCCCAACCTGGTGAAGAAGACCATCGTCGGCGCCGGCCACGGCGAGAAGGCGCAGATCCGCATGATGCTCGGCGTGCTCCTGCCCAAGGCCGATCCGAAGACCCATGACGCCGCGGACGCGCTTGCGATCGCGATCTGTCACGCGCATCACCGCCAGACCCCCTCCCTTCCCTCCCCCGCATGCGGGGGAGGGTTGGGGAGGGGGAAGGTGGCGATGCGATGATCGGCAAGCTCAAGGGCATCGTCGACTCCTATGGCGAGGATTTCGTGGTCCTCGACGTCGGCGGCGTCGGCTACCAGGTGCAATGCTCGGCGCGCACGCTGCAGGAGCTGCCGGCCAGCGGCCAGCCGGCCACGCTCTCGATCGAGACCTATGTACGCGAGGACCAGATCAGGCTGTTCGGCTTCATGACCGATGTCGAACGGGAATGGTTTCGCCTGCTGCAGACGGTGCAGGGCGTCGGCGCCAAGGTCGCGCTGTCGGTTCTGGGCACGCTCAAGCCCGGCGAACTCGCGTCCGCGATCGCCATGCGCGACAAGGCCATGGTGGCGCGCTCACCCGGTGTGGGCCAGAAGGTCGCGGAGCGCATCGTCACCGAATTGAAGGACAAGGCGCCGGCCTATGCCGATCTCGACCCGGCGGTGGTGCGCCTGGCCGGCGCGGTCGACGACAAGCGCGCGCCGCAACCCGTTGCCGATGCCGTTTCCGCGCTGATCAATCTCGGCTACGGCCAGCCGCAGGCCGCCGCCGCAATCGCCGCCGCCGCTCGCGAAGCGGGCGAAGGAACGGATACCGCGAAGTTGATCCGGCTCGGCTTGAAGGAATTGGCGCGGTCATCGTGACCGGATTTTTATGGCGGCTCGGCCGCCGCCGGTCACATCTTGATACCCGAAGGCAAGTAGGATACGGCACGCGCAACGGCCAACGGGGCCCGCCGGTGTTCTTCAACAGTCATCCATTTTTCCATGTCCGCGACCCTCGTCGACCGGCCATGCTGGCGCTCTACTCCGACGATTTCCTGGGCGAAGTCCGGATCAAGCCGTTTCTGAACGCGCTGCTCACGCGCGGCGTGATTGCCGACTACCAGGTGGTCGATCGCTCCATGACGATGCTCGGCCCGCTGAAATCGTACCCGTTCACGCACATCTGGTGTCAGCGCAATGTATCGACGGCGCAGTTCAAGTTCCTGAAGCGGCACGCCCACGTTCCGATCGTCTACGACGTCGACGATCTCATCACCTCGATTCCCGATTTCGTGATGCGGGTGAAGCAACGCACCCGGACGCGGATCGATTGGTGTCTTCACCACGCCAAGGCGGTCACGGTCTCCACCCAGCGGCTGGCTGCGAGCCTGCGCGAGGATGTCCCTTCGCTGCCCGGCGAAATCGTCGTGCTCAACAATGGATGCGCGAGCGCCGCGCCGCCCGCCCGGCGCGAGCCTCGAAAACAGGTGATCTGGACGTCGAGTGATCTTCCGTTCTTTCTGAACGGGTATCCGAACTTCATGGAGGATCTTGCGGCACTTGCGAATCGGGCGGGATATGAAGGCATCCTGATCGGCCGCTTCGACAGCAAGCTCGCGGCGAAATTCGACCGGCGCCGGCAGATCTCCTATCTGGATTTCGCCTCGTACCGCGAGTTCCTGCAATCGTGCGCCGGTGCGATCGGGATCGCGCCGCTTCCGTCGGACCTGCCGCCGGCGGCGCAGCGCTTCTTCGATGCGAAGTCGGACATCAAGCTCGTTGACTACCTGTCGTCGGGGATCGTTCCGGTTTGCAGCAGCGCCGCCCCCTACGCAATGTCCAGCCTGTTTCTGCCGTCGCTCGCCGCCGCCGACGCAAATCAGTTGTTGCAACGGCTCGAAATGTGTATCGCGGACCATGCGCGCATGATTGAATACGTGAACGGGACGATTCACGCGCCCGGTCTCCTGAGGCAGAGGGAATTCTCTGAACTCTCGAAGGCGCTGGATCATCTTGTTACTTGATTGTTTCGTTGGATGAACGGAGCCGCAGCATGAGCCCGCCGCCCCGGCTCGTGACCGCCGAACGCCGCGACGACGATGCCGCGGATGCTTCGCTTCGTCCGCAGCGGCTGTCCGAATTCATCGGGCAGCAGCAGGCGCGCGCCAATCTCGGCGTCTTCATCGAGGCCGCGCGCAAGCGCAAGGAGGCGCTCGATCATGTGCTGTTCGTCGGCCCGCCCGGGCTCGGCAAGACCACCCTGGCGCAGATCGTCGCGCGCGAACTCGGCGTCAATTTCCGGTCGACCTCCGGGCCGGTGATCGCCAAGGCCGGCGATCTTGCGGCGCTGCTCACCAATCTCGAAGAGCGCGACGTGCTGTTCATCGACGAGATCCACCGGCTCAATCCCGCGGTGGAGGAAATCCTCTATCCGGCGATGGAGGATTTCCAGCTCGACCTCATCATCGGCCAAGGACCCGCGGCGCGCTCGGTGAAGATCGACCTCGCGCCGTTCACGCTGGTCGGCGCGACCACGCGCGCCGGGCTGCTCACCAATCCGCTGCGCGACCGCTTCGGCATCCCGATCCGGCTCAATTTCTACGCCGAGGCCGAGCTGGAGCTCATCGTCAACCGCGGCGCGCGCGTGCTCGGCATCGGCATGACCGCGGACGGCGCCAACGAGATCGCGCGGCGCGCCCGCGGCACCCCGCGCATCGCGGGGCGGCTGCTGCGGCGCGTGCGCGATTTCGCCGCCGTTGCCGGAGCGACGTCGATCGACCGCGCCGTCGCCGACCGCGCGCTCGGCGAGCTCGAGGTCGACGCCGCCGGGCTCGACGCCATGGACCGGCGTTACCTGACCATGATCGCGGAGAACTACGGCGGCGGCCCGGTCGGCATCGAGACCATGGCGGCGGCGCTGTCCGAGCCGCGCGACGCCATCGAGGAGATCATCGAGCCGTTCCTGATCCAGAAGGGCTTCGTGCAGCGCACGCCGCGCGGGCGGCTGCTGACCGGCCACGCCTTCCGCCACCTCGGCCTCGCCGAGCCCGCGCGCGATCCGTCGCAATTCGGATTGTTCGCGCAGGACGACGAGTAACTTGCCGGCACTTGTCAAGTGTGGCTGCTGTAGCAACGAATGCGCCCTGCATGGATAGGTGCCCAAGAATGTGAGCGTTCCGGACCGACGGCACAGCCAGGCTGGAGAGACACATGAATATCAGAAAGCTTCAACAGGGATTCGAATACCGCGGTCGCGTCCCGGCCGTGCGGCAGACGTACCATGTGTTCGAAGCGCGCGATTACTTTTTCGTTCTGTCCTTTGCGCGCTCAAAGTCCCGCAAGGGATCGGGCTATTTCAATGTCGTGAACCAGGCGGCGGTTGAGTACGTGCAAGCGCGGCTCGGCGGCAGGAGCGGCGTGACGGCGAAGGATGTCGTCGCGGCGGCCCGGCGAACGAAGCACGTCCCCGCAAGTCTGTTGGCGCTCAACATCCTGTACGTTCTGGTGGCGCTGAAGCAGGCGACGATATTGCGAGCCGGCGAGCATCGACAGCTGTTCTTTTCAGTTCGCAGAAGGACGTGACGTCAGCATGCCGTTCATCGACCGGATCGTGCGGGAGTCGGCTGCCGATCCCCGCGTCCTCGCGCTTCTCGGCGGCGTGTGGTATTCGCGCAAGCCCGACGACGTGAAGTCTCGCCTCGACGTAATCCTCGGGCGGAGCACATCAGTCTGACCGGTATCATCGCCGCTGCATGATTTCGCGCCGCCGTTTCCTGCAATGGGTCCTGTCGCTCGGCGTCGTCGGCGCGGCCGCGTCGGCCTATGCGGTGGTGGTCGAGCCGCTGCTGCGCCAGCGCGTGACCCGTTACGACCTGAAGCTGCGGCGCTGGCCCGACGACCTGCATCTCACGATCGCAGTGGTCGCGGACATCCATGCCTGCCAGCCCTGGATGGACCTCGACCGCATCCATTCGATCGTGCGCCAGACCAATGACCTCAAACCGGACCTGATCGTGCTGCTCGGCGACTACGTCGCCGGGCTGCGCCACTACGTCACCGGCGCCGTTCATTCCGAGGAATGGTCGAAGGCGCTTGCGGAGCTGAAAGCGCCGCTCGGGGTCCATGCCATTCTCGGCAACCACGATTGGTGGGGAGACCGGACCGCCCAGGCGACCGGTCACGGCCCCACGGTCAGCCGGCTGGCGCTGGAACGCGTCGGCATCCCGGTCTACGAAAACGACGCCGTCCGCCTGACGAAATCGGGGCAAGCATTCTGGCTGGCCGGACTGGGCGACCAGCTCGCGTTCTGGCCGTCGCGTCGCCGCAGTCCCGGCCGCAGGGTCGGCGTTGACGACCTCGGCGTCACGCTGAGCAAGGTGCCCGACGGCGATCCCGTCATCCTGCTCGCGCATGAGCCCGACATCATGCCGCAGGTGCCCGACCGCGTGGCGCTGGTGCTGAGCGGCCATACCCATGGCGGACAGGTGCGGCTGTTCGGCTGGTCGCCGCTCGTTCCATCGCGCTTCGGCAACCGCTACGCCTATGGTCACGTCCGCGAGCAGTGTGATTTGATCGTGTCGGGCGGGCTCGGGTGCAGCATCGTTCCGGTGCGCTTCGGCGTGCCGCCCGAGATCGTTCTGGTGTCCCTCACCGGCGCGCGGACGTCATAGCAAGGTGCAGGAAGACGAGGCGGGCCATGGGACAGACTTTCGAGGGCGGCTGTCATTGCGGTCGGGTGCGCTTTCGCGTGACGGCCGATCTCGACGGCATCACGGAATGCAATTGCTCGATCTGCAGCAAGAAGGGGTTCCTGCACCTGATCGTGCCGCCCGAGCAATTCGAGCTCATCCGCGGCGAGGCCGACCTCGCCACCTATCAGTTCAATACCGGGACCGCGAAACACACGTTCTGCAAGGTGTGCGGCATCCATTCGTTCTACGTGCCGCGCTCCGACCCGGACAAGATCGACGTCAATGTCCGGTGCCTCGACGGCGTCGATCTCTCCGCAATTGCGATCAAGCAATTCGACGGCAGGAACTGGGAGGCCGCGATTCAGCAGCGGGTTCCGTGGCGGTGAGCGCGCTCGACGGCGAAATCCGCGCCGGCCGGCATGTCATGCCGGTGCGGGTGTATTACGAGGACACCGATTTTTCCGGCGCGGTCTATCACGCGAGCTACCTGCGCTTCATGGAACGCGGCCGCACCAACTATCTGCGGCTCCTCGGCGCCGACCAGCGTGCATTGTTCGAAGAGACCGAGCGCGAGGCGCCGGGCTTTGCCTTCGTCGTGCGCGCGATGCAGATCGAGTTTCTCAAGCCCGCGCGCATGGACGACGTGCTCGAGGTGGTGACGGCGACGGAAGGCGTGCGGGGCGCTTCCATCACGCTGCACCAGCGGATCATGCGCGAGGCCGAAGTCGTGATCGACGCGCATGTGAAGGTGGCGTTTGTGTCCGGCGGCCGCGCGCGGCCGATCCCCAAGCCGTTGCGCGCTGCCATGCGCGCCGACCAGGAAGGCCGGCAGCAGGCCTGACCCGGCCCCTTCGGGGCCGGTCCGCCGCTGTCGACGCGGCGGGCGGGCTCATGTAAAGACGATTCACATGAGCTGGTCCAAAGACGGCGGCCGATCCGGGCCACGCGGCTACCATCACGGCAATCTGAAAGAGGCGCTGCTGCGCGCCGCGCTGGAGCTGATTGCGAAAAAGGGCCCGGCCGGATTCACCTTTGCGGAAGCGGCGCGCTGGGCCGGCGTCAGTCCGGCGGCGCCCTACCGGCATTTCCGCGACCGCGACGAACTCCTGTCGAATATCGCGCTGCGCGGCTTCCAGCAATTCGAAGCCGTGCTGGCGAAGGCCTGGAACGACGGCCGTCCCGATCCGATGACGGCGTTCGACCGGCTCGGCAAGGCCTATCTCGCCTTCGCGCGCACCGAGCCTGCCTACTACTCAGCGATGTTCGAGGCCGGCATCCCGCTCGATACCAATCCGGAATTGCGTGAGAGCGGCGATCGCGCCTTTGCAGTGCTGCGCACCGCGGCCGAGCGGTTGGCGGCGACCTTGCCGGCGTCCAAGCGTCCGCCCGCGCTGATGATGGCGCTGCACATCTGGGCGACCGCCCACGGCATCGCATCGCTGTTCGGCCGCGGCGATGCCGGGCGCCGGCCGCTGCCGATGACGCCGGAGGAGCTGCTGGAGGCGGCCATGCTGATCTATCTGCGCGGGCTTGGCCTTCCGGACGGACCGCCACCCTCCAAGGCCTGAATTTCAGCCCGGGCCATTCCCGAGCGGCCCCGGCGCCCCCACCTATCGGCGCGCAGACCCCGGCTTGACAGCCGGCACGGCCTCCACTAGCTATGTAAATGTTATTTACATTCACGCCAGAGACCGAGGGCGGAGCATGACAACGATCGCAAATGCTGAGGTCAAACTCGATCAATGGGGCATGGGCGCGTGGATCGCGCTGATGGTCCTGGGATTCTTCATCTGGTGGCCACTGGGTCTGGCGACCCTGGCCTACGTCGTATGGAGCGGACGCATGAGCTGTTGGAGACGAGGCGAAGTCGGCCGCTACGGCCGCGAAGCGATGCGCGATCCGGCCGGCTGGTTTCGGCCGTCCAGTGGCAACCATGCCTTCGACGAGTACCGCACGGAGACGTTGCGGCGTCTGGAGGAAGAGCAGCGCGAGTTCAGGGAATTCCTGGAGCGCCTGCGGTTTGCCCGCGACAAGAACGAGTTCGATCAGTTCATGGCGGAGCGCACGAACCGGACCAGCTCTTCGACCTCGAACTCGCCGCAGCCGCAGTCCTGATCGACGCGCCGCACGGCGCGACTGATCAGCACCCCTCATTCGCGCCGCCGATGTCCGCAAGGCATCGGCGGCGTTCTGCATTTTGAAAAGGCTTGGCGCCGTGCGCGATCCTGGTGAAATCAGCGGTCACCGAGGCATGCGTGGATGTGCTGGACCACGGGCTAGTCAGGTTGATCGACTTGCCAGGCCGGTAACGGCTCCTTAACCGCCGTCAGCGCCACTAAGCACGGGAGGACTGGGGTTAGGCCCTAGTTTGGACACGTTTCGCGGGGATTTCGTACCGGTGCCGGTGGTGGACGGCTCGATTTCATCGTGCAATTCGGGATTTCGGCGGCGCGCTGTGCCCGGCCGCTCGCTGCATCCGTTCGGTCCCCGTAACGGCATGCCGCCCCGGCTGAGTATTTCGGAGCGCCGAAAGGATCGCGCATGAATCCCGCCACCGGGCTCGAAGCCTCGAATCTCACGCTTTGGAGCCTGTTCTACAACGCCGACCTGATCGTCAAACTGGTCATGATCGGTTTGATGATCGCATCGGTCTGGGTCTGGGCGATCGCGATCGACAAGCTGTTGCTGTACGCCCGCATGCGCCGCGCGATGGACCGTTTCGAGCAGGCGTTCTGGTCGGGCCAGTCGCTCGAGGAACTCTATAAATCGTTGTCCGCGCGCCCGACCCATTCGATGGCCGCGTTGTTCGTCGCCGCGATGCGCGAGTGGAAGCGCAGCCTCGAAAGCCAGGCGCGCTCGTTCGCCGGTCTGCAGATGCGGATCGAGAAGGTGATGGACGTGACCATTGCCCGTGAGGTCGAGCGCCTGGAGCGGCGGCTCCTGGTGCTGGCGACGGTCGGCTCCGCCGGCCCCTTCATCGGCCTGCTCGGCACCGTGTGGGGCATCATGACGAGCTTCCGTGCCATCGCCGGCCAGCAAAGCACGTCGCTGGCGGTGGTCGCGCCCGGCATCGCGGAGGCGCTGTTTGCGACGGCAATCGGCCTCATCGCCGCCATACCGGCGACGATTTTCTACAACAAGTTCGCGTCCGAGGTGAACAAGCAGGCCCAGCGCCTGGAGGGCTTTGCGGACGAGTTCTCCGCGATCCTGTCGCGACAGATCGACGAGCGGGCGTAGGGGTGAACCATGGCAATGGTCCGCGGCGAACGCTGCTTCTGGAACGGGCAGGCGCCGGCGCCGACGTCGCGGCGTGATGAGCGAGATCAACGTGACGCCGATGGTCGACGTCATCCTGGTGCTGCTGATCATCTTCATGGTCGCGGCGCCGCTGCTGACGGTCTCCATTCCGGTGGATCTTCCCGAGGCCAAGGCGACAGATCACGACCAGAGCCAAGACCGAGCAATTGACCGTCACCGCGCGCAAGGCGAGCGGCTCGTGCAGCACCACCACGGAGTACTACCTCGGCGACAGCCCGATCGATTTTGCGGAGCTCGAAGCGAAGATCAAGGCGATCCGGGAGTGGGGCAGAAGGAGACTCGACCCGAACGTGAACCTTCGGGGCGACAAGGAAATCTGCTATTCTGACGTCATGCGCTTGTTGGGGCGCATCAAGTCGGCTGGTTTCGGGGCCAATATCGAGGTCATTCCGGAGCAGGAGAAAAGGTAGGCCTTTGCGGGCAGACTGGACCATATCGGCGTGCTGCCACCTCGTCGTCCTGGGTGCGGCGCTGGTGAGCTTTGCGCCTACGCGGCTGCCGCCGACCCATGTCGAAAGCATTCCGGTCAACATCGTCACCGATACCGACAAGAGCCAGCTGACGAAGGGCCTCACGACGGCGCCCAAGCTGGAGACGCAGAAGCCGTTCGCGGAACGGATCGGCGAACAGAAATCGGTCGACAATCCGGCCGCCAAGATCGCGCCGCGCGAGGTCACCGCGTCGACCGATGCGGCGCCGCCGCCGCCTCCGCCGGAACCGAAACAGGCCGCAAAGAAAAAAGCGGAGCCCAAGCGCGATCTGATCGCCGATGCGATCAAGAAGGACGACGCCAAGAAGAGCGAGCAGAAGAAGGTGGCGGACCAGGATTCCAACGCCGCCAAAGCGGCCGCCGCAGCCGCCACAGCCGCAGACGCAGCCGAAGTTCGATCCGCGGCAGGTCGAGGCCTTGCTCGACAAGCGCGTGCCGCAGCGGCAGGAAGCCACCGGCGACGCGATTAATGACACCGTGTCGCCCGGCTCGCCCCGAGGTTCGGCACGGCAACTCACGCAGAGCGAACTCGACGCGCTGCGTGCGCGGCTTGCGCAGTTGTGGAATCCGCCGGCCGGCGCGCAGAACCCGCAGGAGCTCGTCGTGCAGGTGCGGATGCGCCTGAAGCCCGACGGGACGTTGGCAGGGCCGCCGATGGTGATGACCTCCGGACAAAGTCCGCTGTTCATGGCGGCGCGCGACAGCGCCATCCGCGCGGTCTTCCGCGGCCAGCCGTTCGACATGCTGAGGCCCGAAACCTACGAAGTGTGGAAAGACATCGAGGTCACGTTCGATCCGCGCGACATGATCCGTGGCTGACGCCGATCTCCCGCATATCAAAACGAAAATGAGCGAACCCAAGTCGCCGACATCGCCGATGCTGAACCGCCGCCGCCTGCTCGCGCTGGGAGCGGGCGCCACCGCCGGTGCGGTGACAGGTTTGTCTCCGCGCCAGGCCGCTGCGCAACTCAAGCTTGACGTCACCCAGGGCACCATCCGGCCGATGCCGATCGCGCTGCCGGATTTCTTGACGGAGCCCGGCGTCCCCGACCCCGGCATGGGCCGCAACATCACCCAGATCATCGCCTCGAATTTGCGGCGCAGCGGCCTGTTCGCGCCCATCGATCAGGCCGCCTATCTCGAGCGGATCGCCGACATCAATCGCAATCCGCGCTTCGCGGACTGGAAGCAGATCGGGGCCGACGCGCTGGTGACCGGCCGCCTGGAGCGCCAGGGCAACGGCAACGTCGCGGCGCAGTTCCGCCTGTGGGACGTCAACGCGGGCGGACATCTGCACGCCCAGCAGACCTCGACCACGCCGGACAATTATCGCCGCCTCGCGCACATCATCTCCGACCAGATCTATCAGCGGCTCACCGGCGAGATGGGGTACTTCGACACCCGCGTGGTCTTCATCGACGAATCCGGCGCCAGGAACCAGCGCACGAAACGCCTTGCGATCATGGATCAGGACGGCGCCAATGTGCGCTATCTGACGCGCGGCGACGAACTCGTGCTCACGCCGCGTTTCTCGCCGTCCACGCAGGAAATCACCTACATGTCGTACGGGCAGGGCAACCCGCGGGTGTACCTGTTCAACATCGAAACCGGCCAGCGCGAGGTGGTCGGAAATTTCCCCGGCATGACATTCGCACCGCGCTTCTCGCATGACGGCCATCGCGTCATCATGAGTTTGCAGCAGGGCGGCAACTCCAACATCTTCGTGATGGATTTGCGGTCGCGCGCCACGATGAAGCTGACGGACACTGCGGCGATCGACACGGCGCCCTCCTATTCGCCGGACGGAGCGCGCATCTGCTTCGAGTCGGATCGCGGCGGACGCCAGCAGATTTACGTGATGGGTGGCAACGGCGGGCCGGCAAATCGAATCAGTTTCGGCGAGGGCTCGTATTCGACACCGGTGTGGTCGCCGCGCGGCGACCACATCGCGTTCACCAAGCAGGCGCAGGGCCGCTTCTCGATCGGTATCATGCGGCCGGATGGCTCCGGCGAGCGCATCCTCACTGAAGGTTTCCACAACGAGGGCCCGACCTGGGCGCCGAACGGCCGTGTGCTCATGTTCTTCCGCGACCCTGGCGGGAATTCCGGTCCGCAGCTTTTCACCGTCGACGTCACGGGTCGTAACGAGCAGCGCATTCCGACGCCGGCGTTCGGCTCGGACCCGGCGTGGTCGCCGCTGTTGCGGTAACCGGCGCTTCGCGGGGGAACTCGGAGCGGCCCTCATCGCGCCTCATTCACGCGACATTAACCAGAACAAGCGGTTTCACGGGGTTCACCGCATTTGAGGGATCGGGGCAAGCCTCCATCAAGGTTGACGGAACGTTCGTTTAACCAGGCTCCTGCTAGACCCACACGTCCGGTAACAAAGTGAGACTGGAGGCTTCAGGAATGCTGAGTGGAATTTGTAGCTTCCGATCAACACGATTTGCGTGCCTCCTCGTTGCGGCGCTGAGCATCGGCGCTTGCGCGAGGAATCCCGCCGAGCAAAACGCCGCGATGGCGAATGCCAGCGCCGCGACACCTGGCAGCCAGCAAGACTTCGTCGTGAATGTCGGCGACCGCGTCTGGTTCCAGGTCGATTCCTCGGAGCTGACGCAGCAGTCGATCGCCACGCTGGAGAAGCAGGCGCAGTGGCTGCGTGCCTATCCGCAATACGCCTTCACCGTCGAAGGTCACGCCGACGAACGCGGCACGCGTGAATACAACATCGCGCTCGGCGCACGACGGGCCCAGGCCGTGCGCGACTATCTCGCCTCGCGCGGGATCCAGGCGCATCGCATGCGCACGATCTCCTACGGCAAGGAACGTCCGGTCGCCGTCTGTAACGACATATCCTGCTGGTCGCAGAACCGCCGTTCTGTGACGGTGCTCAACGCCAGCTCCTGATTTCAGGGTACACGGGGGAAGGGGTCAACCGGCGCCTTCGGGCGCCGGTTGCACTATTTGGTGGAGCATTCGATGGCAGCGGAGACGGAAGCGTCAGCCGCCGCTGCTAGTGACCCTCGAAGTAGACATAGTTTTGCCGGCGCTTCATGCGCAGCAGAATCTTTCGCATGACGTCGGCGCCTGCGGCAGCTTTTGCGTCAACGGACCGGATTAAGCGTCATTGCTGCAACTCCGAGCGCAAGATTGACACCGACCTGTCCTTCGAGTGACAGCGGCTGCAGCGAAACGGACCTGCGCGTCCCTCCCACAAGAACATTCGCGCCCACGCCAACACCCGCGGAGACGTCGCCGCTGGCGCCGACAAAGCGACCGGTGAGCGCTCCCGGGGCGATGTCGGGGGTGCTCGCCAGGACCGCCCACACCATGACCCCACCGGCGGTTACGCCCAGGTCAAGACCTAGGCGGTTGATGGCACCGACGTAATTTTGCGTCCGGCCTCTGTCCGATTTGAATTGGCAGCGAAGCCGCTGACGCGACCCAACGATCAAACCAACGCTGGCCGATGTCCTGCATGTCAGCACGCCCTGCCGAATTGAGTTTCCTTGCGCGTGGGCGGGAGCCGCCGCGAGCATGAGGCTGATGAAAAGCGCCGCCGTGACGTAGCGATTAAGCATTGGGGGGTGTGTCCCTTTTGATCCGAATGAATATGCGCCAAGCGGAACGAGAGTGGTGGAGGCTTCTCCGCAGCCGAAGAGTATCAGGTCTCGCCCGGGGCGCGATATTGTCCTTTGGGACAGTCGAAAGATGCGAGTGATTGTGGCATCTCTTCTTGCTTGCGAGCCATCGCCTTCCTGTCAACAGTTGCCCACGACACAGGCGCGATCGTTGGAGATCGAATTCGCCTTATTCAGCCTGAATTCCCACATTACGATACCAATGCAATTGCCGCACCGGTGGAAAGGAAATTCGAATGCTCAAAACGATGCCGAGAAAATCCAAACCCCGGCATGTCGAAGAACATCCGCCATTTGGGCTCGCGAAAGTTGTCGCCAAAGAGGGCGCCGCACACGGCGTCCGCGCCAATGTCATCTGCCCCGGTTTCGTGCGCACCCCGCTGGTTGACAAACAGATTCCCGAGCAAGCCAAGGAACTCGGCATTTCGGAGCAGGACGTGATCAAGAACGTCATGCTAAGAGAAACCGTAGACGGCGAATTCACCACGGTGGACGACGTGGCGGAGACCGCACTCTTTCTAACCGCCTTCCGTTCGAACGCGCTGACCGGCCAGTCGATCATCGTGAGCCACGGATGGTTTATGGAATAGCTCGCCCTGGAGCGGCGACAAGCAAACGTAGGGGATAAGACATGACTGTCACAGTCGCGCCGGATCGACCCACGGGATGGCGCTTCAAGACCTGCATCGCGCTGTTCGCTGATGATCTTGTTATGGCGTTTGATCCCGATCTAAGCAGCCCTCGTCCTAAACCGATGTCCTCGACAGGAGGGGCGGTATGACTGAGTTGCTACATCCGACTGCTACCGAACATCTGCCCGCGTTCATCACCGCTCCCGGTGAAACGGACGTGCTCATGGTCGCGATGGCCATAATTCTGGTGCTCGCCATTCTGGTGTTCGGCAGCTTGTTCTTTCGGTTGCACACTATGCCGGAGCGCATGGCACACAGATCTCAGAAGCTGCAGTTCGAGATCGTCGCCGTCCTGGGCCTTCTTGCCCTCTTCACCCACATCCATCTTTTCTGGGTGGCGGGTCTGCTGCTTGCGATGATCGATATTCCAGATTTTGGCGGCTCGCTAAGCAGGATCGCCGGATCGACCGAGAAGATCGCCGGGTTCAAGCCGGGCGAAGGCGCCGTGGAATTGCCGAGCGAGGCAATTGTTGAAGACAAGGGAGACGATGGCGCAACCAACGCGCCGACGGAGAGGCTCCAGCAAGGAAAAGGAAGTGGTCCATGCTTGAGATTCTTCTTTGCTCTGTAGTGACCATTTTGCCGGACTATCTCTTCCGCCGCTACTACCAAGGAAGGCGGACTTGGGAAGGAGATAAACCTTCTTCTCCGTGTGGTTCGAGCTGAGGTGGGGGATCACTGCCTGCGTGGTTCTCGCCGTATGCTTGATCGCGGTGATCTTCTACAACCACCCGTCCACCACCAACGTCACACTGTTCTTCAGAACTATCCCGATCATTTCCGAGTCAACCGGGCGCGTCGCCGAGGTCTTTGTTGGCTTTAGTGATAAGGTCGAGAAAGGAGCGCCGATTTTCAGACTGGACAGTTCGACGCAAGAGGCGGCTGTAGAAACCGCGCGGCGCAGGATTGCAGAAGTCGAGGCGGACCTGGTGGTGTCGGCGGCCGATCTCGAGAAGGCTGAAGGCCAGATCCAGGAGGCCAGGAGCGCTCACCAGCAGGCCTTGGACGAACTGGCGACCAAGCAGGAACTGCAAAAACGCAATCCGGGTATCGTCGCGCAGCGCGAAATCGAGAAGCTTCAGCTTCTTGTCGAAGGCCGCCTGGGTGGGATTGCTGCCGCCACGGCTGCAAAACAGGCCGTGCAGGCGCGCGTTTCGTCTCTTCTCCCAGCCCAGAAGGCCAGCGCCGAAGCTGCGCTGGCGCAGGCCCAAGTGGAGTTGGAAAAGACGATTGTCCGTGCCGGCGTGAGCGGCCGGGTGGAGCAGTTCGCGCTGCGGGTGGGCGATATTGTCACTCCGATCATGCGTTCGGCCGGGATCCTGATCCCGGAAGAAGCTGGTCGCGGAATGTCTGCAGGCCGGCTTCGGGCAGATTGAAGCGCAGATCATGAAGGTCGGAATGATTGCCGAGGTCACGTGCATATCCAAGCCGTTTACGGTCATCCCGATGGTGGTCACAAGTGTGCAGGACTACATCGCCGCCGGCCAGTTTCGTGGTGGCGAGCAACTGGTCGAAGCGCAGCAGGTGACACGGCCGGGCACCCTTCTGGTCTTTCTTGAGCCACTCTACCAAGGGGGGCTCAACGGCGTAACGCCCGGCAGCAGCTGCATCGCCAACGCCTACTCCAGCAACCACGACCTAATTGCCTCAAAAGAGACGGGCGTAATACGAGGTGTGGCTCTCCACGCGGTCGATGCTCTTGGGCTCGTGCACGCCTTGATCCTGCGGCTCCAGGCGCTGCTGCTACCCTTCAAAATCCTCGTGTTCAGCGGCCACTGACGCGAGTGCTCCTCCAGGGGGCATTGCAACAGGAAACCAAGTGATCGAAGACGACAAAAAACTTGTTATCCTGAAAAGATAAATGCAACAGTCATCGAATTGGCAATTCGGTTGGCTCTTTTGGGCTTCCTTCTCTATTGGTCGTTGACCATCATTCGTCCCTTCATTGAGACCATGGCATGGAGCGTTGTATTGGCCGTGGCGCTTTATCCGGCCTTTAGTCTGGTGGCCAAATGGCTCGGTGGACGTCGAAGATTAGCAGCGGCACTGATCACAATTCTGCTGCTCCTGATCGTCATAGGACCGGCGACCTGGCTCGGATTAGATTTAGTTGAGGTTCTGGGCACAATCTACGAAAGGTTCGAATCCGGAGCAGTATCCATTCCACCGCCTATCGAGACTGTCAAAAAGTGGCCATTGATTGGGGAGCAGTTGTTCCAATTTTGGGAACTCGCATCAACCAATCTTAAGGCGGCGCTTGTCAACGTCGCACCTCACCTGAAGCCGCTCGGCAGCAGCTTGCTTGGAGCGGCGGGGAGCGCTGGCACCGGAATTCTTCAATTCTTTGCTTCTGTGATCATAGCAGGATTTCTGCTTTCGCCTGGTCCATCGCTGGTCGAGGCCATTGCGGCGTTTTCACGTCGGCTTTTTTCGAGGCGCGGCGACGAATTCGTGCACCTGGCTGGTGCAACAATACGAAACGTGTCGCAAGGTGTCATCGGCGTTTCACTCTTGCAGGCTCTTCTTGCGGGTATCGGACTCAAGGCAGCCGGTGTGCCGGGTGCAAGTCTGATTACGTTCTTTGTCCTCGTCTTGGGAATTATTCAAATTGGTCCATCGTTGATTTTGATCCCGGTCATTATCTGGAGTTGGATAACGATGGAGACAACAACGGCGCTGATCTTTACAGCCTACATGGTGCCAGTGAACTTGGTCGATAACATTCTAAGGCCAATTCTTATGAGCCGTGGTCTGAGGACGCCGATGTTGGTAATCTTTATCGGCGCTGTTGGGGGCACTCTTTCAAATGGCATCATCGGTCTTTTTGTTGGTCCGATCGTGCTGGCCGTTGCTTGGGATTTGTTGGTCACGTGGGTACGTGAGGACGATACTATTTCAACCTAGTTCAATCCTATGCCGCGTGGACAAATTTGATCCATTGGCATTGCGAGTATTTCGCATTTTGACCCAGAACGGACATCACCACTGCACCAAAGGGCAATATCGCTTAGGTCCATCAACTGTATCATGGGGTGGTCCTGGCCCGCCGGGGATGGAATAGGACCAACCCTCGCAACCAAGAAAGGAAACCCACAATGAAAGCGACTAGACGATCTTTCATAAACGGGACCTTCCCGCCAAACGCCAATACACAAAAGTGCCAGTCGGATCGACCTTCAAGCAGTCTAACGATGTGGAGGAACAGCATGTTGAAGAGTGTCTTGGCCATCAGCGCCGCATTGTTGCTGTCGGGATCAGGTGCGATGGCACAGGGCGGTGCTGCGAGAGCATGCGGCGCCGACATTAAAACGCTTTGTGGAGGGGTGGAGCCGGGCCAGGGTCGCATCGCGGCCTGCGTCAAAGAGCGTTTCAAGGATCTCTCCGAACCATGTCGGGATCTGCTG
>CAVRFL010000007.1:0-62120 GCA_963720385.1 uncultured Alphaproteobacteria bacterium
AAGTTTGTCAGAGTAATTAGTTAGTTCGGGCTTAGCGTAAGTCAACTCGTCGACGAGTTTGTTGTCGCGTTCCTGAGTGCGACCCACCCTGAATAGACCCTATCTCGTAGGTCGATCTCCTTTTAGCAGCATGGCATCCTTCGTCTTTGGTCATATGCCGCGAGAACACGACATTTGGTTGAGCGGAAGCAGCCCAATGCATTTTTGCCCAGAATCGCTCTTTACAATGATCGCGATCCCGACGCGCAGGGATTTCAGTGACTTTGGCGAATCGCTGCCACTCAGACTTCGACCCGCACTTCATGCACTCCCCGTGAGCCGCAATCACCCTCCAGTTCTCAAACACCCTGCGCATCGAAATCTTAGCGCTTCCGCAGAAAGGTATGGATGGCGACCCCCCGTAGTGTCTTGCAGTTCATGGTCAATATGAATTGTCAGCGCGGTTGCGAGGCTGAAAACGGGATCGATACTCCGGCTAGGTCTCTTGCGCATACGAATGAAATGGGCGTTAAGCCCAAGCAGATATCCACCTGAGAAAGTTTCGCTCGAGGAACGCCTTGAGCGATGTGGGACAGCGAGCTCGAGTCGCGGCCACAGCCATGATGTTAGCGATGTTCGAGTTATTGTAAGCCTTTGAAACAGTGATGCTTCATTCTAAAACGCAATTCGACCCGATTACCTCTTCGAGGGCCGCGACGTAGGATGAATAAATTCACTTCATCGTTTTCGCTTGCGTGTTGAGGTCAAATCATCTCAAACGGTATAAGGATCAGGTCAAACGGTATAAGAAACAGGGCAAACGGTATGTGGAGGTCAAACGATATGAGGGGAAGGGCTGCTCCTGGCTCAGCGGCGTCTCACCCTGCGCGGGCCACGCTCATGGCAGTTTTTGACCCGCAGAATACCGAGGAAAACGGTGACTATGAAAGCATTCGCTCCCCCAGAAACCTTCGCTTCCTAATATGATTAGATATCGCCTCCTCGTTCTTCTTCTTTTCCTATTCCCCGGCTTCGCGTCCGATCTACAAGCTCAATTCAATTTCGCCGCAAATCTCAACCCAGGCGGCGTGACTAGCGCCGGCATATTCAATTCCCAAGGGCGTTTGGTGCGCACCTTGTGGGCGATGGAAGTTTTCCCCGCCGGAAAACTAAATGCAAGTTGGGATGGATTGAATGACTTTGGAAGCCCGGTTCCTCCTGGAAACTATACCTGGAGAGTCATTCGTAACGGTTCCACTTACACCAATCTCTCGACGATTGGAAACACGGGAATGCCGCCGCACACTGCCGGACATGTCCCAATTTACCTCCAGGGCGTAGCATTGGACTCGGCAAGCAATGTCTATACCGTGAATGGTTGGGATGAAGCGCATTTGGATGTGATCAAGTGGTCGCCGGTGGATGGCCAGGCCATGATGAATACAGGCCATTGCATCAGTGAGGCGCTTTTGAAAGGTGTCGCGGTGGAGCCCGACGGCTCCTATACTTATGTGACAGGGGTTTCCGACAGCGATGACCGAAGCAAGTCGCGCTTTAGCATCTATCGGGTTAGTATGGTGCCGGGTTTGTACGAGTCGGAGCGGACGATCAATTTTACCCAGCAAGGCCGCTGCATCAAAGTATACGATGGGAATAATCCAGGGTATCCCAATTCGGGCCCCCCGAACTATCCGGGGTGGGCCACCGCGGCCGACAAGGAAGTGATGAAAGAACCGCTAGTTTCGATCGTTGTAAAGGGGGGCAGCCTTTACGTCACCGACGCGCTGGGAGGCCGCATTCTCAAGTATGACAAAGTATCGGGGAATCACCAGCAGACCATCAGTGGAATTCCGGTGGCTTGCGGGCTGGCCATTGCGTCGGACGGCAAGATCTGGGTTGGTCACGAGCATACCAAAGTCAGTGTGTACAATGCCGCTGGGAACCGGCTAGCCACGCCCATTAGCAATCTCACGGAGGTCCGATCGCTTTCCATCCAGACCGTCTCGGGAACTCCGACGCTTTGCGTGGCGGACCGAGTCGGAAAAATCCGAAAATATCGGATCGGTGGAAACGGAAGGTCGCTCACTCAGGTCAGCACCTTTGGGCTGCCTCAGCGTCCTGGCGATTGGACTTCGGAAAGAATGTTGCTCGTCAATGGAATGGCCATGGATGCATTGGGCAATGTCGTGGTCCTCGATCATATGGGTGATGGCTCCCGGATGCAGAAGTTGAACCCCCAGTATGCCCAGGTTTGGGATCAAATGTGCCTGGAGTTTTCCTCATCAGTCGCTTACGGCAGTGCGAACCCGAATGTGGCCTTCTCGAGCTTCCGGCAGGCCTATCAGCTCGATCGGACGACGGGCAACTGGACGCATCTGGGGACTGCGAAAACCGATACCGCAGGGCAATATTTTGGAAACTTCGAATCCGCGCATTCCGGGCCGCCGCACGTAGTGCGGCTCGGCGGCAACGATTTCTTCTATTTTCCGGCAGGCGATTCGGTAGGAGTCTATCGGGTGGTTCCTGGAGTGAATCCACTCGGACCAACCCTCAAACTGGCTTCGGTTTTGGGAGGGGAAGGTCCAGGTCCCGATGGTCTCATGTGGATGAACAGATATCTATGGGAATGGAATGACAATCAAGGGGACGGCCAGATCCAATACACGCCGAGATCCACTCCTGGGCAGGCCGGAGAGGTCAAACTGATTGCCGTTGGCGAATCTCCCGATCCCAACTGGAGATGGCACCGAGCCTCCTACGAGGTGGATGATTCCGGCAGGGTTTGGATCGCATCCTATCAGCGTTCAAATGTCCCCAACGCTTCCTTTCCCTGGGAGGGCGATGCTCTGTATGCAATTCCTGTGCAAGGCTTGAACAGTCGGGGAAATCCGATGTATCGCTGGAGCGATGCGGTCAAGTTGATGGATGGCACCACCGGGAGAAACGCCTTGGGCTTGACCGGCAGTGAGCGTTTCGAGTGGAAAATGGCCGGGCAATCCACTGATGCATCCAGCGTTGGAATGGTGTATGGCCTTGCCTGGTCGGATAAGCAGGGGCTTCCTCAAGATGGCCTTGCTTGGATGGGCGGTAATGTGCTCTTCGGTTTCCAACAATCGAACCCGGCGACTCTTAGTTTCCTGGGGACGCCGAAATTCTGTGTGCCTCTCCCGAAAACGTCAGTTGGGATGCGTCCGATCCCCGGTGGCCCCGGCGGAGCTCTCGCCGGGATCGACCCTGAAACTGGGACGGTCGGCCACTACACTAAGGAAGGCCTTTTGATTGGGAGCATGAAGACCTCATTCACCTTCAGGGATATGAGCAAGGAGCCGTGGGTTGTGGGCCGCTTGGATGCCTATCTGGCAGTCAACTGCAACCGTGCTCCGGATGGCTTGTTCGACGTTTTTGTGGAGGATAATTTAAATCAGCGGGTGGTATGGTATCGCGTGAACGATTCCAACATCCAGACTGCTGATACAAATACAGCGAGCAGTCCCGGTGGTTCCGGATCGGGGTATCACCTGACAGTGAACAGCGGAACCGGCGACGGAAAGTACCCCCAGGGGGCTACGGTCAACTTGACTGCCACGTCCGATCCAGGAAAGGTCTTTATAAATTGGACGGGCGCCGTGGTAGCGAATCCCTTGTCGCCGAACACAACGCTGGCAATGCCTGCGAGCGACACGACCGTCACAGCGAACTACCGCTGGGCGACGGGCAACGATAAGCTGCGCTTTTTTCCGAGAGCCGGGGAGGAGCGCCGGCTGCAAAACTGTATTTTCGAAGGCACCAATGGCGACCGGATCAATGGTCCGTACACGACGTTTTTTGTCGTGCCGAATGCTGCGCCCGCGGGCTGGTCGGAGTTCAGTGTGAATATGCAAGGTTTCCGGTGTGTGCGGTGGCGCGATCCGAACGGCAATGGGCTGGTGGCGGAGCTCGAGTTCTGGCGCAACGGGGTGAAAATGACCGGAACGGCGTTTGGAACAGAAGGTTCCTGGGAAAATAACGGTCACACTTACCCCCAGGCGCTAGACGGAAGCACTTCGACTTACTTTGACGGCCCAAGAGCTGGACCCCACCCCTACATCGGCATCGACAGCAACGGCACTCCCGCCGTGGCAGACCCGAACTTCACTCCCGTCCCCGGCACATATACGAGCGCGCAGTCAGTGTATATTACCTCGGCGACCTCGGGTGCTTCGATTCGCTATACGACAAATGGCAGCGCGCCGAGTTCGACGGTAGGCACGGTTTACAGCACCCCCCTCTCGATCGGCAGCACCACCACGCTCAAAGCCATCGCTTACAAATCGGGAACGAGGAATAGCACCATCACAACGGGAGCTTACACCATCAACGCGGGCGGCAGCATCGGAAGCATCAGCCGTGAGGTATGGACAGGGATCAGCGGCACCACCGTCGCGAACACCCCGGTGGGTACGGCGCCGAGTATCACTGACACGCTGCCGAACTTCGAAGCGCCAACCAATTGGGCTGATAACTACGGCACTCGTTTGCGCGGGTATATCACGGCACCCGCGACCGGCTACTATACGTTCTGGATTGCCAGCGATGACAATAGCGAACTGTGGCTTTCCACCAACAATAACCCTGCGAACAAGGTGAAAATTGGCGAGGTCTTAGACTACACGGACTCGCGTCAGTGGAATAGGTATTCCACCCAAAAGTCCCCACCCTTCCTTCTCACACAAAGCGAGCAGTATTATGTGGAGGCGTTGCACAAGGAAGGCGGCGGTGGAGACAACCTCGCGGTGGGCTGGGCCAAACCGGGCGAATCGATCTCCGCGCCGAGCGAAGTGATTCCAGGCTCGGTGCTCTCGCCCTTCAATGGGGGCAGTCAATAAGCGACGGCCCCGAGCTTCAGTCCGGTCGCCGGAGCGTTGAGGCGGAATTACCGCAAACTGCCCCGGGAGTGATGAACACGAGCAAACCTCTTTGAAAATTGGCAGACGCGTTCTGGCTCAAACTTTTTCAGATCGCACTATTCCGCAGACTGAGCTCCACCATGCTTGCGGGCGCGCATCTCCGAGGCGGGTCAAATTTCTTCGTTTGGATATCGGAGTGGCGTCATCCAGGCCGAGGAGACCAAACGCTCCGAAGAGATTCTTTCTGGCGCGATTCCCTCAGTCAAAGACGGGCTTGTCATGGTTGAAACCACCTGGCGCGGGGGACGTGGGGCCGCCTCTGGGACATCGCGAGGAAGGCCAGAGGAGGCAGAGCACGCCGATGGTTGGCGTGTGGTCGTCTTCCCGCGGCATGACGACTTCGCCTACGTGACGCGGAACCTCAGGTGCTTGCGCGAACAACGCTCCGATACTTCTCAAACAAACCTAACTTAGCTAATTACGACGGAAGTTTTCGACAAAATGAGGTGTTGTTGCCGCGGCGAGCGGCGCACGGTTTGGGGGCGCGCAGGCCCCCATCAGATCGATTCTCTCCGCATATTCGTTCGGGGTCCGGTAGCCAGGCGCGCTGTGCGGACGACGCTTCTTGTATTCGACGCGCCAGCTTTCCAGCTTTCCAGGATGGCGCGCTTCGTGCAGATTGCCGAAGAGTTCGCGGTTCAGGCATTCATCGCGAAGCTTGTCATGAAAGCTCTCAATATACCCGTTCTCCCCGGGGCTCCCGGGCTTGAGGTAAAGCGTCTTGATCTCCTGGGGCTGCATCCTTGTTCCAGCGGCCCAGCCGCGGGCAAGCGAATATTATCTCCAGGTCTCCAGGCGCTCTATGGCGAAGCTTCGAAGCAATCCCGACCCTTACACCGCCGGCACTTTTCGAGGTCGACCGATCGCCCTGGAGCTGCCATGAAGAAAATTTGCCGACCCGAAGCAGTTCCATCCGTGTGTGATCGCTGTTCATCTGCGGCAAAAAATTCTACCACGGATGGAGACGGATGGAACACGGATCATAAGACAATGCGTTTACACCTCGCTCCGTCTGAGACCGAGCCTCGCTAGAAAGAAGAATTGCGTTCTGAAGAAAACGGGAAAGCGGGTTGAAGTGGCTACTGTGGACTCTTTACCGTCAAGCTTGAGTCTCAATGGGGGTCTTTCCATTGACTTGCTTGGGCGGGGGAATGCCTTTTTCGGATTGGGGGAAGTCTCGCTTGGCGGCGTGACGTTGAGGAGCGCGCGCCGGCCGATGTTCGTTGAAATCCGCAATCCTTACGGCGTGGAGTTGCTCAACTATTGCATGACGCACTGCGAAGTCTCCAGCGAGAACGTTCGCATTTCCTTCTCGATGGACCAGCGGGAAGGGGGATTGATGGAGTGGATGGTGCACGCGGTGCGTCCGCGTTACAACACCGCTGATTGGACGCTCGGTCCCAAGGCGGCTGAGGGGACCATCCTGGAACTGGAACTCAGACCCGTAAAGAGAATCATCGGAGCTCGAAGGTATTCTGGTTTTTCCTATCGCTATCGCTATCGGAGCGGCACGATTCCTATTTATAAGATCCTAGACCGCGGGAGCTGGGAAATCGGAGGAAGCGCAATCGGCAACGAGTTTTGGATGAGAAATTGCTTCGCACCACCGATTGTACGCATCGAATCGGCAAAGCAGTTTTATTCGACCGAGTGGTACATCCCCGACTGTCAAAATCCAAGCGCTTTCCAGTTTATTCCCTTTCAGACAGAGTTTCAGGGGTTTTGTTTTGCGGCATCCACGGAGGGCATTTTAGTCACGTGGGCTCGCGAAGTGGCGCACATCCGGTCATTGTTTGAGAAGCCGCGCGGGGAAGAAGTATTCGTCCATTTTCATGAGCATTGCGGGGATCTGGGTTACGAATTTTCCACGGCGCCGATGGAGGTACTCTGGTCTCCGGGGACACATAGCAGCGTGGACCTTGCCAATGATTATGAAGCGGTTCGCGAACTCGTTCACGAAACCCTGCATGCACAAATAGGCATGCGTCGTGAACGGGTGACCACTTTCGGCCAAATTGAGGAGTGGACTCCGGCTAACCTCGACCGATACCGGAAACTTGGATTGCCCAAGCTGCTCGAGGCTGGCGTAAAGACAATCTGCCTGGCGAACCATTTCGCAAACAACATGAACACCTGGGGCGTCGGAACTTTCTGCGTCACGGTGGATCACAAAGTCCTCGAGTCTGCCGGCGAAGACAAATTACGCGCCTTTTGCGACGAAGCGCGAGCCGCAGGAGCCACTGTCCAGATGTGGGGAAATACCGCAATTTCCACCTTGAACCTCCTCTTCGACAATCGCATCGGAGATTCTGACAGAATTCGCTTCCTGCCGCGGGAAGGGTCCGTTATGGAAGAACTCGATCGGAGCGAGAGTTTTGTGCGCAATCCATCGAATGCGATTGACGCTGATCATTACACGCCGGAATTCGCCGTGCTGAATCTTCGTGATCCACGCGTGCGCGAGTATTGGCTTCGCAGGTGGAGAACCGCCCATGACGAGATAGGCTTGGGAGCCATTTTCCTGGACAGTTCATTTAATCTCTCAAGCGACAAGTTTCACTACGTCCAAAACAGACAGGCGCAACAGTTCACCGCAACGGCGGACCAAGCGCACTTGCTGGGATTTTTCCGTCCAGCAACAGAACCGCCGTCGACGATTCTTTCCCAATACCGTGCCCATCTCGAGCTGATGGTCGAGATGCAACGAATCGGCTACATCTATGGCAACGAAGATCTCGGTGTTTTCGGCATTCACCGGCACGGGCCATCCACCGCAGCGCGGCTGGATTGCCTTTTTTTGTGGACCGACTGCATTGTACCTTTCGACGCTCCCGCGATCAAAGCGGCCGGGTATGATCCGGATGACGCCTTCTTTCGCGGTCTAGCCTACCGGATGGTATGGGCTTTGCACTGGGACATTTCCCGGGACGCACTGAGCTTTTCCTATTCGGGTCTTTCATGCGACGACGACGCGCCGCGTTCCGACCATCTCGCCTTGCTAAAGGCCTACAACGAAGTTGAGCCGGACATGCTGGAACGTATGATCCTTCCGGACGAAGCAGGGGTCCTCTACAGATCGCCATCGCGAAGCGTGCTTTGGGCATTCGAAGATTTGAGCGTACCGATAGCTAGTGCGGGTTCGATGATCGACGTCTTAAGCGGTGAAACCGTCAGTCCCGGGCCCTTTATTGCGAAAAAGCATCGCGTGTACGCTATTCACTCATAAAGGACACGAGGGAAAGGAGCCACAATTCACAGAAATGGACACAAACGGAAGGTCAGCCACGAGGATCTTTGTATCAAAAAAGAGGGACCTCAGGGTTGCGGAACCATCCAATTCCGGGTACGAAAGGCCAGACACACCAAGTCGGGTCAATCGATGACAAGATCATACTCGACGCTCTCCTCGGAGGGCACGGAGCTGAGGGCTCGACGACTGTCAGCATCGTGCCGTGGGTTCGAGGCCATGGTGGAGGCAACCGGTATTCCGCTGCGGGTTTTCTAACGTATGCGCGTGTGAAAACAAGATGAGCAGACGCGTTTCCGCTGCATTTTTTGTCTCGCGCTTTTGGAGACGAAGGCTATGAGACCTCCTCCGAAGTGCGTTGGAGGACGTACTCAATGAATTTATTTAGGGGACATATTCCGCGCGCCGTGGCTTGCATGATGGGAGTGCTGCTGCTCTTTCAGGCGTGCGAGCCTAAGCGAGCGACCTCTTCGCCCGAGGAGGAGATTCGCGAAGGCTGGAGGCTATATCGGCTCAGCGAATTCAACTCTGCGGTGAAGACCTTCCAATCTGTGCAAGCTTCCCAGCCCCGGGGCAGCGAATATTACCTCCAGGCGCTCTATGGCGAAGCATCCTGCTGGAATCATCGCAGGGACGGGCGGGATATCGCCGAGGCCGTCGCGGCCTATCAAGCCGTCATAGAGGAGGCTCCGGAAAATCCCTTGGCGGCCTGGTGCGCCCTGGACATCGTGCGCACGCGGCATCTCGCCCCGGCGGATCAACCGATCGACTATGAAAGGCTCATCCGCGACTACATGGACGTCTACCAACGCTACCCGAATGCCCATCCATCTCGCGCTTGAAGGCGGGATCGGCCTTGGCTTCGCTGTACGCTTTCTCGAGATCGAGGATGAGCGGCATCAGCGTCTCGGCGACGAAGCGCCCGCCATAGATGCCGAAGTGGCCGCGCTCGTCGGGCCCGGTGCGGAATGAATTGGGCTGCTGCGGGACGGTCATGCGCCCCTCGCAACCTTCCGCGCGCCGGCTCCGGTCGCCAGACGAACGGCACGGACGAAGGCGCGGATCTTGTCGGGGTCCTTGTTGCCCGGACTGCGTTCGACGCCGGAGGACACGTCGACAGCAGGCGCGCTGGTGACGCGCAGGGCCTCGGCCACGTTCGCCGCATTGAGCCCGCCCGAGAGCATGAACGGCACGCCGGGATCGATACCCGCGAGCAGGCTCCAGTCGAAACGCTTGCCCAGCCCACCGGGCCGGCTGGCTTCGCGCGGCGGCCGCGCATCGAAGAGCAGCCGGTCGGCGACGTCGGCATAGAGCCGGATCGGCGAGAGGTCCGAGCGAACCTCGATCGGCAGCGCCTTCATCACCGGCAACCCGAAGCGCGTCCGCACCACGACGACGCGTTCGGGCGTCTCGCGGCCGTGGAGCTGCAGCATGTCGGGCTTCAGCGCCTCGATGGTCGCCGCGAGGAAGTCGTCGTCGGCATCGACCGACAGCGCGACCTTCTTGGCTCGGCCGCGCACACGCGCACCGAGCGTCCGTGCCGCCTCAAAGCCGAGATGCCGCGGCGACGGCGGGAAGAACACGAAGCCGACATGGTCGGCGCCCGCATCGAGCGCGACATCGACCGCGTCGGGCGTCATCAGGCCGCAAATTTTGATCTCGACGGGCATTTGGGAGTTATGGGGTTTCTCGCGCCGCGGTTCTAGCGCGGCTTGAGGGGTTTGTCTCGCCCTGTCAGCCCCTTGATCCGGCGGGCAAATCCCTCATCCCGGCGGCGGGGGAATGCTCAGGCGCGGCGCGTGGCTGACCGCGGGAGCCGTCCCGGATGAAACAGCGCCGTCGCGCCGCTTGATCCGGTCATTTTCGCTACGCAGCTCGCGCGCCTGGGATTCCGCCAGCCGGGCCCGCCAGCGCCATTTGCCCTGCCGCAGCCAGGCCGCGACGCCGCCCACAACCACGCCGACAATCACCAGCGCCAGGATGAGCACATAGAGCGGTACCGCGACCGAGAGCGCGGGTTCGGCCCGGTCGAACGGATCGAAGGAGACGGTGACGATCTCCCGGTTGGCGACCGCGAATGCGACGAGGACGAGCGCCAATGGAATCAGGATGAGCGCCTTGACGATCTTCCGGATCATGATCGCACCAGTGTCCCGAAGTTCGCTTGATCTTGCTGCAAATTCGTTAGCGAACTTCGGATTCAAAGGGACACTGGCACTCACAGATTGCAAGTGTGGCTTTGGTTCAGAAGTTCGCTCCCAACCCAGCTGCCAAGTACGGCGAACTTCTGAACCGCCACACTCGTCCCGCGTTTCGGGATCGCGCTACGGCGATGGGCGATTGAGCCGCTCGCGCATTTCCTTGCCGGTCTTGAAGAACGGCACTGCCTTTTTGCCAACCGAGACATGTGCGCCGGTGCGTGGGTTGCGGCCGGTCCGGGCCGGCCGGTTCTTCACCGAGAACGCCCCGAAGCCGCGCAGCTCCACGCGGTCGCCGCGCGCCATGGCGGAAATGATCTCACCCAGGATCGCGTTGACGATATTCTCGACGTCGCGCTGATAGAGATGCGGGTTCTGTGACGCAATGCGCTGCACAAGCTCGGACTTGATCATCGGATGCCGTCCCCCTCTGCTGGTAGAGCGGATAGTCCGCCAGCTTGCCTAGTTGCCGCTCGGAGGGTGCCAAAGCGCCAGTAGACCGTCAAGGTTGAGCCGCTCCATGGCCTGGACCGCGCCCAGCTCCTCGAAACGGCGGGCAATCGACCCGAGCCCGACACCATCGAGCAGGACGATCGCCGCAGTATGCAGGAACGGCAGGTTGCCAAAGCGATCGCGCAGCCGGAAGTCGCGGACCGGCGTCCCCGGGGCGATCTTCTTCTCCTTTTCCAGCCAGGCGATCGCCGCCCGTTCGCTGCCCAGCTCATCCACGAGCTTGAGCGCGAGGCCCTGGCGGCCGGTGAAGACCCGCCCATCCGACACTGTTGCCAGCGTGGCATCGTCGAGATTGCGCCGCTTCTGCACCAGGCCTTTGAACCAGGCGTAGGAGTCCGCCACGATCTCCTCCACCGCCTTCCGGGCCTCCGGGCTTGTGGGCTCGAAGCCCGAGGGCGCGGCCTTGAGCGGGGACGACTTGATGGTCTCGATCTGGACGCCGATCGTCTTGAGCAGATCGGACACATTCGGATACTGGAATAGCACGCCGATCGAGCCGACCAGCGCCGTTTCCCCCGCGACGATGTGATCGCCGCCGAGCGCCGCGATATAGCCGCCGGAGGCGGCCAGCCCGTCCACCACCACGACCGTCGGCTTGCTCTCGCGCAGCCGCATCAGCGAATCGAGCAGCTCCTCCGATCCCGAGGTGGTGCCGCCGGGGCTGTTGATGTGCACGATGACCGCCTTCGCCTGCGACTTCGCGAGACGCTCCAGCGCCTCGGTGCGCTGCCGGTCGGTACGGATCAGTCCGGTGATGGTGACCCGCGCGATGGCGCCGGTGCCCGTCAGCATGCCGCTGCCGGGCGCGCGCAGCGCGACGCTCGCCGCAACCACGGCGACGATCGCTAGCAGCACGGCGAACACCCGCCACAGCGTAAGCTTCCGCCGCATCCGGCGTCGATCAACAATGGTGTCGGCATCGAGCGACATGGTAGTCTCCCTCGATGAATCAGGCGCAGGACACTGCCGCCGCCCGATGCAATGGTCAATGGCCGCGCCAACCGGACGCAATTGTGGCAAACGCCGTCTAAACGACGACGTTGCTCACGGGACCGCCTCAGGCCTCGTCGTCGTCCTTCTTGTCGGCCTTTTCCCCGGCCCGCTTCAGCGCGGTGCCGAGAATGTCGCCCAGTGTCGCGCCGGAATCGGAGGAACCGTATTGCGCGATCGCCTCCTTCTCCTCGGCGACTTCGAGCGCCTTGATCGACACCGAGACCTTGTGGGCGCGACGATCGATCTGGGTGACGCGGGCGTCGACCTTCTGACCGACCTGGAAGCGGTCGGCGCGCTGGTCGCCGCGGTCGCGCGCCAGATCGGCGCGGCGGATGAAGGTTTCGAGATCGGTGCCGACGATCTTGACGTCGATGCCGCCCTCTTTCACCGCCGTCACCTCGCAGGTGACGACGCTGCCCTTCTTGATGTCGCCCGTGGACTCCGCGGCGAACGGATCGCCCTCGAGCTGCTTGATGCCGAGCGAGATGCGCTCCTTCTCGACGTCGACGTCGAGCACTTGCGCGCGCACCTTGTCGCCCTTCTTGTATTCTTCGATCACCTGCTCGCCGGGACGCTTCCAGTCGAGATCGGAGAGATGAACCATGCCGTCGACGTCGCCGTCGAGGCCAAGGAACAGGCCGAACTCGGTCTTGTTCTTGACTTCGCCTTCGATGATCGAGCCTGACGGATATTTCTCGACAAAGACCTCCCACGGATTGCGCATGGTCTGCTTGAGGCCGAGCGAGATGCGGCGCTTGACCGGATCGACTTCGAGAACCTGCACCTCGACCTCTTGCGAGGTGGAGACGATCTTGCCGGGATGCACGTTCTTCTTGGTCCACGACATTTCGGAAACGTGGATCAGGCCCTCGATGCCGGGCTCGAGCTCCACGAAGGCGCCGTAGTCGGTGATGTTGGTGACGCGACCCGTGAAGCGTGCGCCGACCGGATACTTCCCCTCGATGCCCTGCCACGGATCGTCCAGCAGCTGCTTCATTCCAAGCGAAATGCGGTGGGTCTCGTGGTTGATCTTGATGATCTTGACCTTCACCTGCTGGCCGATGTTGAGCACCTCGGTCGGGTGATTGACGCGCCGCCAGGCGATGTCGGTGACGTGCAGAAGACCGTCGATGCCGCCGAGATCCACGAAGGCGCCGTAGTCGGTGATGTTCTTGACCACGCCGTCAATGACCTGACCCTCTTCGAGATTCTGCACCAGCTCCTGACGCTGCTCGGCGCGGGTCTCTTCGAGAACGGTGCGCCGCGAGACCACGATGTTGCCGCGGCGGCGATCCATCTTCAGGATCTGGAACGGCTGCGGCACGTTCATCAGCGGGCCGACGTCGCGGATCGGGCGGATATCGACCTGCGAGCGCGGCAGGAACGCCACCGCACCGTCGAGATCGACCGTGAAGCCGCCCTTGACCTGGCTGGAGATGATTCCGCTGACCTTCTCGTTGACCTGGAACGCCTTTTCGAGCTTGCCCCAGCTTTCCTCGCGGCGCGCCTTATCCCGCGAGAGGACAGCCTCGCCGAGAGCGTTCTCGATGCGCTCGAGATAGACTTCGACGGTGTCGCCGACCTTGATGTCGGCCTGCCGGCCCGGGCTTGCGAATTCCCGCAACGCGACGCGGCCTTCCGTCTTGGCGCCCACGTCGATGACCGCAAGGTCCTTCTCGATGCCGACGACTTTGCCCTTGACGACGGTGCCTTCCGAAGGGCTGCCCTGGGTGAACGATTCCTCGAGCATTTGCGCGAAATCTTCGCGCGACGGCGTGGCGGAACTTGCGGCAGCGGTTGCCATGAACTCTCCTGGTCTACGATCGGCCGGTCTCAAGGTGAAAGAGCGTTTCGAGCGCGCGGGCCGAAAGCCTTAGGGGCCTTCGGCACCGCCGACAGATTTCGCGGCGGCCCGGCGCATAACCGAGCGATCGAAACGATGGTTCAGCGTCGGGCGCGCCGTCACGAACGCGGTCGGAGCAGGCTCATCCTCCACGACGGCAGCGCGGTCAGCCGCGCTTCCGGCCTGCTCGGACGGCTTCGACAATGTCGATGGCGGCCCGGAATGCGGCGTCTATATCCAAATGCGTGGTATCGAGCAAGTGCGCATCCTGCGCGCGTTTCAGGGGGGCCGCGGCGCGGGCGGAATCGCGCTCATCCCGGCGCAGGATGTCGGCCAGCACCTCCGCCTCGTCGACCGGCACGCCGGCGGTTTGCAGCTCCAGTGTCCGCCGCCGGGCGCGCGCCTCCGGCGTCGCGGTGACGAAAATCTTGATGTCGGCGTCGGGAAAGATGACCGTCCCGATATCGCGCCCGTCCAGCACCGCCCCGGGCGGGGCGCGGCCGAAGTCGCGCTGAAAATCGAGCAGTGCCGCCCGAACCTCAGGAATAGCCGATATAATCGACGCGGCCTCGCCAATCCGGTGGCTTTTGAGCACGTTTTCATCGAACCGGGAGGGATCGAGCGCGCGAGCGGCCCGGCCGGCAGACCCCACATCGCCGAGCGGATCGCCGGCATCGAGCACGGCCTTCGCCACCGCGCGGTAGATCAGGCCGGTATCGAGGTGCCGAAGCCCGTAGTGGCCGGCCAGCCGCTTCCCCAGCGTCCCCTTGCCCGACGCCGCCGGTCCATCGATCGCGATGATCATGACAGGTCGGCGCCCAGGGCGCGCATCATCGGAACGAAGCTTGGGAAGCTGGTCGCGATGAACGAGGAGTCGTCGATGCCGACCGGCTTCGCGCTCGCCAGCCCCATCACCAGGAACGCCATCGCGATGCGATGATCCATATGCGTGGCGACCACGCCTCCGCCTGGCGCGCGGCCCTTGCCGTGCACGATCAGGTCGTCGCCGTCGATCTCGACCGCGACGCCGTTCGCCTTCAAGCCGTCCGCGACCGCCGCCAGGCGATCGGATTCCTTGACGCGCAACTCCTTGAGGCCGCGCATGCGCGTGGTGCCCTCCGCGAACGCCGCGGCCACCGCCAGGATCGGATATTCGTCAATCATCGAAGGCGTCCGCTCGGCCGGCACATCGACGCCCTTGAGCGCCGACGCCCGCACCCGGAAATCCGCCATCTCTTCTCCGCCGTCGCTGCGCAGATTGAGCGCCTCGATGCGAGCACCCATCTCACGCAGCGTCGTTATCAAGCCGGTGCGCAGCGGGTTGGTCATCACGTCGGTCAGGATGACGTCGGAGCCCGGCACCAGCAGCGCCGCCACCATCGGAAAGCCGGCCGACGATGGATCGGCCGGCACGACCACCGGGGCCGGATTGAGTTCGGGCTCGCCCTTGAGCGCGATCCGGCGGCCGTGACTGCCGTCCGCCGTCACCGTGACATCGGCGCCGAAATGCGCGAGCAGCTTTTCGGTATGGTCGCGGCTCGCTTCCCTTTCGATGACAATGGTCTCGCCCGGCGCCGCCAAGGCTGCCAGCAGCACCGCCGACTTGATCTGCGCCGACGGCACCGGCGTGCGGTAGACGATCGGGATCGGATCGCGGGCGCCCGCAATGGTGATCGGCAGCCGGCCGCCCTCGGCCATGTCGGTTGCGCGCGCTCCCATGAGCGTCACCGGGTCGAGGATACGCTGCATCGGCCGCTTGCGAAGCGAAGCGTCGCCGTCGAACGTCGTCGTGATCGGGCAGCCCGCCACCGCGCCCATGACCAGCCGGCAACCAGTGGCGGAATTTCCGAAATCGAGCACCCCCTGCGGCTGCCGGAAACCGCCGACCCCGACGCCTTGCACGCGCCACGCGCCCTCGCCGCTGCGTTCGATCGATGCGCCCAAGGACTGCATGGCTTTGCCGGTGTTGAGCACGTCCTCGCCTTCGAGCAGGCCCGAAATCCGGGTCTCTCCCACCGCCAGGGCACCGACGATCAGCGCCCGGTGCGAGATCGACTTGTCGCCGGGCACGCGCAGGCGGCCCTTGAGCGGCCCGCCGGCGCGGGCGGCAAGCGGAGACTGGACGGCAGCGTGGCTCACGGGGGCCTCACGGGCAAATGGCAAGTCCTCCTACCATGGGGACGCCGCGGCGGTCACCACGGGAGGCCAAAAACGGGGCATAGCCGCTATTGACAGCGGCATTTCGACTGTCCAAGTGAAGCACCTCAATTTCCGACCCCGCCCTGAGGAACCCAGACCGTGGCAAAACCCGAGCTTGGCACCAAGCGGCTTTGCGCGAATTGCAGCGCGAAGTTTTACGATCTCAACAAGACTCCGATCACCTGCCCGAAATGCCACACGGTGATGGAGCTTGCCGCAGTCACGTCGCGACCGCGGCCCGAGCCCGCCCGCCCCGCCGCCGCCGCCGCCGCAGCAGCAGCAGCACCGGTCAAGGAAGAGACCCTGGTGCCGGAGACTCCGGACGCCGAATTCGTTTCGCTCGAGGAAGCCGACGCCGAGGCGCAAGGCAAGAAGCCTGCGGACGCCGACGCGATCGCCGGCGACGACGATATCGAGATCGACGACGAGCCGATCGACGATGCCGCCCTCATCGAGGAGCAGGAGGAATTGGACGAAGACGTCACCGACATCATCGGCGAGCGCGAGGAGAATGAGGAGGAACCCTGAGTTTCAGTAGCCAGTAATCAGTGGTCAGTAATCAGCCAGCAGTGCTATACTTCGTTTCTGATTGCCGACTACTGATTACTGTTCCCTGATGGGGCCATAGCTCAGTTGGGAGAGCGCTTGAATGGCATTCAAGAGGTCAGGGGTTCGACTCCCCTTGGCTCCACCAGCCTCCGCCGCTTCGCGGCTACGGCCGGCAAGGTAAGACACCTCAGCAGTTGTTAACCCCCACTCCGCGTGGCGAAGCGACGCGCCGCCCTGCTCTTGCCCGGCGAGGCATCCTAGGTTGAAAGGACGGCGGCCGGACGCTTGCAGCGCCGGCGGAACGCAGCGCGGGAGACGACACCATGTTTGATCAAGCCAAGCGGTTCGCGCGCCCGGCCGGCGGCTTCGGCGCCCTCGCGATCCTGGGCGCATTCGCGCTGGCCGCTTCGGCCCCGGCCACTTTGTCGCCAGCCTTTGCGCAGGAGCCGAACTTCGCCGGCAGAAACGTCACGATGGTCATCGGCTTTGGCCCGGGCGGCGGCTACGACCAGTGGGGCCGCGTCGTCGCCCGCCACATCGGAAAGCATTTGCCGGGCAGGCCCAATGTGGTGCCGCAGAACATGCCGGGCGGCGGCAGCTTCAACGCCGCCAACCACATCTACACGGTGGCGCCGAAGGACGGCAGCGTGATGGGGATCGTCGCGCGCGACGCGCCGCTTGGCCCGATCAGCGGTCTCGGCGGCGCGCGGTTCGATCCGCTCAAGCTCACCTGGCTCGGGACGCCGACCACCGAGACCAATGTCTGCTTCATGCACAGCCGCGCCAAGGTGAAGACATTCGCCGATCTGCTTGAGCATGAAGCCATCATCGGCAACACCGGCGTGGGCACCGGCACCTATTCATATCCGCGCGCGCTCAATGGCCTCTTGGGTGCGAAGTTCAAGCTGATCTCGGGCTTCCCCTCGTCGTCCGACGTGATCCTCGCGATCGAACGCGGCGAGGTCGACGGGATCTGCGAGAGCTATGACAGTGCCTACAGCAAGCGGCCGGAGTGGTTCGACAAGCGCGTGGTCAATGTCCTGTTCCAGGCCGGCAGCGAGCCGAACCCCGACGTCAAGAACGCGCCGTTCCTGTTCGACCTGATCAAAAATCCGGAACACAAGCAGGCGCTCGAGTTCCTTTACGCCGGCCAGGGCATCGGACGGCCGTTCATCGCGCCGCCCGACATGCCGCCTGCCGTGGTCAAGGTGGTGCGCGCGGCATTCAGCGCCACCATGAAGGATCCCGAGTTCATCGCGGACGCGACCAAGATGAAGCTCGATGTCCATGCGGAGGATGGCCAGAAGCTGGAAGCCTTGATCCGGCGCATCTACGCGACGCCGAAGCATCTGGTTGATCAGGTCGCGGCGTTGATCAAATAGCGTCGCGGTTTCGCCGCGCTCGCTTACACGCGGTAGCGCTCGACCGCCGCCTGATCCCACACGAGGCCGTTTCCCGGACGGTCCGGCACGACCGCCTGACCGTCCACGATCCGGAGCGGATCGCACACGATGCGATCGGCCCAGTCGACATATTCCAGGAAGTGGCGGGTCGGCGTCGCGGTCAGGAGATGCGCGCTGACTTCCGGGAACAGATGCGACGACATCTTGATGCCATGGGTGTCGGCGAGCGCCGCCGCCCGCTGCCAGCCGGTGACGCCGCCGATCCGCTCGAGATCCGGCATCACATAGGTTGCAGCATTCGCCGCGAGCGCCGCCTCCATCGCTAAGGGCAGCGAGAAATTCTCGCCGATCTGCACCGGCGTCTTGAGCGCGCGCCGGAGCGACGCGCAGCCGGCATAGTCGTCGTGCCGGATCGGCTCTTCGAGCCAATAGATGTTTTCTTCGTCAAGCGCGCGGCCGCGCGCGAGCGCCTCCGGCGCCTCGAGCGCCTGGTTGTAGTCGACCATCAGCGCGACGCTGTCGCCGATCCGCCGGCGCACCGCGCGCACCGCCGCGAGATCCTCGTGCAGCGTCGGATAGCCGAGACGAAGTTTTACGGCGCGGAAGCCGCCGCCCAGAAGTTTCTCCGCCTCGTCGGCGACCTTGTCCGGCGCCATGAGGCCGAGTCCGCAGCTGTTATAGGCGGCCACCGGCGCCGGCTTGCCGCCCACGAGCGTTGCAAGCGGAACGCCGGCCGCGATCGCCAGCGCATCCCACACCGCGATATCGAACCCGGACATCGCCATTCGAATGATGCCTTGCACGCCGATGAGCGCAAAGCGCTGCGCGAGCTTGCTCCACAGGTCGAGCGGCGCGACCAGCTCGCCCTTGACGGTGTCCTCCACCACCGCAAGCATCGCCGCAATCGCCGGCATGACGCCGGGCAGATAGCACCAAAGGTAGGAGCGACCGGTGACGCCTTCCTCGGTCGCGAGATCGATCAGAAGAAGCGGCGCCTTGGTGATGACCGCTCGGCTGGTGCCGAGCGTGTAGGTCATCGGCACCTCGACGCCGATGGCGCGGATGGAGCCGACGGTCAGGGGCGGCATGGCGGCCATGGTGGTATCTGTCAATGCGCCCCCGCGGACCCGCCATCGGCATGCAGCGTGAGGATGTCGCGCACGGCGCGGTTCATCGGCGTCGGCACCCCCACCTTGGCGCCAAGATCCACCACGCCGCCCGAAAGCCAGCGCAGCTCCAGCGGCTTGCCGGCCTGCAAGTCGTGATGCATCGACGCGGTCATTTCCGCCGGCCAGCTGTCAAAGAAGGCCATCCGCTGTTCGGCATAGTCCGCCGGCAGGTTGACGCCGTGCGCGCGTCCGACCGCGACAACCTCGCGCGCAAGGTCGATCAGGAACTCGCGCGTCAACGGATTGCTGCGGATCGGGCCGATAGTGTTGCGCATGGACGCGGTCGCGCCAGACATCGCGACCAGCACCACGAATTTCTCCCAGAGCGAGCGCCGGACATCGTCGCTGAGTTCGGCATTGATGCCGCCGTTCTTGCAGGCGGCGAGGAACGTCTCGGCGCGCTCCGAGCGGCGGCCGTCGTATTCTCCGAACACCAGCCGCTGCAACTCTCCGGTCTGCACTATTACGCCCGGCCGGCCGATCGTCGTCCCGACATAGGCGACGCCGCCCATCAGCGCCTTGTCGCCGAAGATCGGGCGCAACATGTCGTCCTTCTGCACGCCGTTCTGGAATGAAATGATTCCGGTCTCGCGTCCCATGATCGGAATGAGCTGGCGCGCGGCAGCTTCGGTGTCCCAGAGCTTGACGCAGAACATCACCATGTCGACCGGACCGATGGTGGCGGGATCGTCGGTGACGTTGACCTTGGGCAGATGGATCGGTTCGTGCTCGCTCTCGATCGTAAGGCCGTGCTGGCGCATGGCGGCGAGATGGGCGCCACGCGCGACGAAGGCCACGTCCGCGCCGCCCTGCACCAGCCGGGCGCCGAAATACCCGCCGACGCCGCCCGATCCCATAATCGCAATCCGCATCTGCGCCTCCTGTCGACCCCTTGATCCGGCCCGCGCCCCGGGGCCGCCCTGACCGGGCGTCCGGGGCCGGCCGACCATTCTTGAAGCCTTAACCGCCCGACCCCATATTGAGAAGCGATCGGACAGGGGTTCCGCATGATGCGGGGCCCCAACCGGTTAACCTGGGGGCGCCGAAAGGGCCCCGTCAAAGTCGCTTCAGAGGGCTTTGAAGGAAATGTCCAGAGTCCCGTCGCTATCAAGTCCCTTCCTGCTTGGCTTTGACGAGATCGAGCGTGCGCTCGATCGCGTTGCCAAGGCAGCCGACGGCTACCCGCCGTACAACATCGAGCGGATTCCCCGTGAGGACGGATATCCCGAACGCCTGCGCATCACGCTGGCGGTCGCCGGCTTCACCCGTGATCAGCTCGACATCTCGATCGAGGAGAGCCAACTCCTCATTCGGGGGCGTCAACAGGACGACAAAGCACGGCAATTCCTCCATCGCGGCATCGCGGCGCGCCAATTCCAGCGCACCTTCGTGCTTGCGGACGGAATGGAAGTGCTGGGCGCGGACTTGAAGAACGGACTGCTCTCCATCGATCTTGCGCGTCCGAACCCGGAACGGGTCATCAAGAACATCAAGATCGCAGAGCACGACTGACCCAGGTTTGATGAAACCAGGACTCGACAGTCACAGTAGAAAGGAGTCGAGGGCCATGACTAACAACCAGATCGACACCCCGATGATCTCCCCGGAGGCGCTGGCGCTGCTCGGCGGCGGCAAGATCGCCTATGTGAAGGCGGTCCGCTCCGAGGACGTGTCCGCGATGTTCCCGCAGGCGCCTCAGCTCCAGCCCGGCATGCAACTGTTCGCGCTGCACGCGGCCGACGGCACGCCGATGATGCTCACCGACAGCCGCGAAGCCGCGGTGGCAAGCGCCTGGAGCCAGGAGCTCGAGACGGTCAGCGTACACTGATCGAAAGCGGGCAGCAGCTATCGGCCAATCTCAACGGATCAGGCGGCGCTGGCCGACGGCATGGCCAGCACCGCGTAGATCGCCGCGGCATCGCGCAACTCGCGCAGCTTGCGCGCGGTGTCGGGGTCGCGCAGGACACGCGCGACCCTGGCCAACGCCTTCAGGTGATCGGCGCCGGCGCCTTCCGGCGCCAGCAGCAGGAAGATGAGACTGACCGGCTGCCCGTCGAGCAATTCGAAATCGACCGGCCGTTCCAGCCGCGCAAACAGCCCGAACAACTTGTTGAGTTTCGGAAGTTTGCCGTGCGGTATCGCGACGCCGTTGCCGACCCCGGTGGAGCCGAGCTTCTCGCGCTGCATCAGTGTCTCGAAGATGGTCTTTTCGCTATGGCCGGAGATTTGCGCCGCCTTGGCGGCGAGCTCTTGCAGCGCTTGCTTCTTGCCGTTGACCTTCAGCGCCGGAATGATCGCATCGAGCGCGACGACGTCGGTGAGCGGCATGGAACTTTTCCAGAAAGCCTTCGCTAGCCGATGACGATTCGTTCAGCCGGCATTGTACGTCGATTCGCTTCGCGCCAGCGCGTGTCTTCGGCAAAACCCAACCCAACGCTTGTCGAGGCGCTCCAGCGGCCTTGCCAAAGGCGGCGGACCATAAGGAGCCGGACTCCGGCCGTCAATGGCCGTCCTTCGCCTCGACGGCCGGCGGATCGATCCAGCCGATATGACCGTCGGCGCGGCGATAAACCAGATTGACGCGACCGTGTCCAGCGTGCCGGAACACGACAACCGTGGTGCCGGTCAGATCGAGTTGCATGACGGCATCGCTCACCGACATGCGTTTCAGCGTGGTCGTCGATTCGGCGATGATGACGGGATTGAACTCGGTGATCTCTTCGTCGGTGTCCGGCTCCGGCGCCGCGATGACGTAGCTCGGCGCCGCCTCGGCGTTCTGCTCGATCGCCCGGCCGTCCCCGCGCGCGGTTTGATGGTCCCTGAGCCTGCGCTTGTAGCGGCGCAGGCGCTTTTCGATGCGCTCTGCGGCCTGATCGGCGCTGGAATAGGCATCGCCCGCGGTGGCGTCCGCTTCGAGAACGATGCCGGAATCGAGATGGACCACGCATTCCGTGCGGAAGCCAAACCCGTCCTTTCCGATGGTCACGTGACCCGAATAGCCGCCGTCGAAATACTTCGCGGTCGCTTCGGCGATCCGCTGACTCACACGGCCCCGCAATGCTTCACCGATCGCGATATTCTTGCCCGAAACGCGAAAAGGCATCGCATGCCTCCGTCTTTCGCCGGGAGGCCGGCTCGCCGAACGCGACATAACCGGTCTTTATGAAAGCTAGGAACGTCGCGCGGCCATGTCAATGCAAAGGATGCGGCGGCGGTCCGCTACGGCGCGGGCGTCGATTCGTTGGCGATCTGCTTTTCGCGGCGCCGCTGCACCGACGACGGTATCCGCATGGCCTCGCGATATTTTGCGACGGTTCGTCGCGCGATGTCGATGCCGGCCGTCTTCAACTTTTCGACGATGGTGTCGTCCGACAACACGCCATCGCCGGTCTCGGCGTCGATGAGCTGCTTGATCCGATGGCGGACCGCTTCGGCCGAGTGCGCGTCGCCGCCGCTGGTCGAGGCAATCGCCGACGTGAAGAAGTATTTCAGTTCGAAAATGCCGCGATTGGTCGCCATGTATTTGTTGGCGGTGACGCGCGACACGGTCAACTCATGCATCCCGATCGCGTCGGCAACGGTCTTGAGATTGAGCGGCCGCAGATGCTGCACGCCGTGCACGAAGAAGCCGTCCTGCTGCCGAACGATCTCCTCGGAGACCTTGAGGATGGTCTTGGCGCGCTGGTCGAGCGCGCGGATCAGCCAGGTCGCGGTCTGCAGACAATCGGCGAGGTAGGATTTTTCCTTGCCGTTCTTCACCGACTTCGTGACCTGCGTGTAGTAGGTCTGGTTGACGAGCACCTTCGGCAAAGTGTCGGAATTGAGCTCTACGATGAAGGAGCCGTCCGGCAACGGCCGCACGAACACGTCGGGCACGATCGGCTGCACCAGCGTCGAGCCATAGGCCAGGCCCGGCTTCGGATTGAGCTGCCTGATTTCCGCGATCATGTCGGCGAGGTCTTCCTCGTTGACGCCGCAGATCTTCCGCAACGCGCCTAGTTCGCGCTTGGCCAGGAGATCGATGTGCTCGATCAGCGCCCGCATGGCTGGATCGAAGCGGTCGCGCTCCTTGAGCTGCAGCGCCAGGCATTCCGTCAGGCTGCGCGCACAGACGCCGGGCGGATCGAACGTCTGCAAGATGGCAAGCACCGCCTCAACTTCCGCGCTCGAGGTGCCGAGCTTCTCGGCGACCCCCGCCAGGTCGCCGGTCAGGTAGCCGGCCTCGTCGACAAAATCGATGATGTACTGACCGATCATGCGGCGCGCCGGATCGGTCACCGCAAGCGTGAGCTGCTCGGCGAGATGGTCGGAGAGCGTGCGCTCGGCCGACACGAAAGCCTCGAGATTGAAATCTCCGTCATCGCGGCGGGCGGCCGGCGCGCTTCCCCATTCCGAATAGCCGAGCGGGGCCTCGCTTTGAGCATGCTGGCTGCCGGCTGCGTCATCCTCGCCGGTCTGCTCGGCGGCGTCGCCGGGGACCTCGGGTGCGTTCCCGACGGCATCGACCGGACGTTCCGGCCAGTCGTCCGCCGGCTGCTCCGCGACGGCGCCGTCGGTCGAGCGCCGCTCCGATTCGGGCTCGGTTTCGGCCGTGCGCTCCAACAGCGGATTGCGCTCCAGCTCGTTGTCGACATAGGCGGCCAGGTCCAAATTCGACAGCTGCAGCAGCTTGATGGCCTGCATCAGCTGCGGCGTCATCACGAGCGCCTGGCTCTGCCGGATTTCGAGTCTTTGACTGAGCGCCATGGTTCCCGGGAAACTGGTCCGGTTCTTGCTTATCCGGTTCAGGCGCTGGTGTATACCAGTTCTTGCCGACGGCCTTAACAGACCCCGGCCGGGGGTCTAGAACCATGATCCGAATTCGACTGAATCGGATCATGGTCTAGCTTCTTGCCTGGGCATGATCTTTTCCGAAAACCGGTGCCCAGTTTTCGGGATCATGCTCTAGAGACGGAACTCTTCGCCCAGATAGAGGCGACGCACTTCCGGGTCGTTGACGATATCCTCGGTGCGGCCCTCCATCAGCACCTGTCCGGAATAGATGATGTAGGAGCGGTCGGTCAGACCCAGCGTTTCGCGCACGTTGTGGTCGGTGATGAGGACGCCGATCCCGCGGCTGGTGAGATGGCGCACCAGCGCCTGGATGTCGCCGACCGCGATCGGGTCGATGCCCGCGAACGGCTCGTCCAGCAGCATGTAGTTCGGCCGCGATGCCAGCGCCCGCGCGATTTCGACCCGCCGGCGCTCGCCGCCCGAAAGCGCGATCGACGGCGTCTTGCGCAGCCTCGCGATGTCGAACTCGTCGAGCAGGTTGTTGAGCTCCGCCTCCCGCCGGCGCCGGCTCGGTTCGACAATCTCAAGCACCGACCGGATGTTGTCCTCGACCGTCAGCCCGCGAAAGATCGACGCTTCCTGCGGCAGGTATCCGATCCCGAGGCGCGCGCGCTGATACATCGGGAGCGCGGAGATATTGAATCCGTCGAGATCGACGCGGCCCCGATCCGCCTTGATCAGACCGGTGATCATGTAGAACACCGTCGTCTTGCCGGCGCCGTTCGGCCCCAGCAGGCCGACCGCCTCGCCGCGACGCACATACAGGTTCACGCCCTTGACCACCTTGCGTCCGCCAAAACTTTTCTCGACCCCGTGCACCGCGAGAAAGGCGTCGCGGTCGGACAGTTGCAACAAAGGCTGCTGATGGTCGTGTTCCGACCGGTGCTGCTTTTGCGGGCTCGGCACCCGATGCGACGCCTCATCGCGGCGCGGCTTCTGCGATTTCTGCGGCAGGTTCAACGCGACCCTGGCCAATGCGGTGATCGGACCCCCGAGCGACCGCAGATCGATGCGCCAGAAGCCGGACGCCGGCTTACGCTGGCGTGGTGAATTGCGACCGAAGAGAGAATCAAACACGTCTGCCTCGGGCTCAACGGCGCCATACCACACCGGTGCGCCACCAAGGACGACCCCGGACGCGGCTCCTGCGGCTTGCCGGAATTGGCGGGCAGAGAGCCGCCACGTCCATGACGGTCTCGCGGATCAATTTTGCTTTCCCGGCTTGGGCTGAGATTTCGGATTGACCAACATCTCGACCCGGCCTCCGCCGGATTCTACGCGTGATACACCGGTGGTCAAATCGACAACCATCCGCTGACCGCGCAGCACGTCCTCGCCCCTCGTCACGACGACGTTGCCGATCATCGTGACGGTATTGGTGCGCATGTCAAATTCGGCCCGATCGCCAACGGCACGCTGATCGTTTTGTGTCACGACCACCGAACCGGAGGCCTCCATGCGCCGGATTTGCTGGTTGGCTCGAGCGGTGTCCGCTGTCTTTTTCGAATCGGACGTGCCTTTCTCGTCATCGTAGAAGACGACGAGCTTGTTGCAGCGCACCTCCGTTTCACCCTGAACGACATGGACGTCCCCGCTGAAGGTCGCCATCTTGGATTTGTCGCGAAGCTCGAGCGATGCCGACGTGATCTTCACCGGCTGGTCGCGCTTTTGCGATTGCGCCTTGAACAGGCTGGGCGATTTCCGTTCGGATTGTGCGGCGCCCTGGGTCACCACAACCAGCAGCGCGGCGGCGATCGTCGCGACGCTCAGGGAAACTCGGCGAGGCTGCGGCGCGTCGTGTTTCATTGAACAGCCCCGGTGATGGTGGGAGCGGCGTCGCCATCGATGATGAGCGTCACGCCGCCCTCGAACCGGATGACCGCCCCCAACTCGGCCACCTCAATTCGGTTGGCGGTGATCGTTCCCTGCAGCATCTTGACCTCGACCGGCTGTTCGGAAACGACAGTGCCGGCGCGGACGTTCACCAGGGCGTCGCGCAGCGACACTTCATAGTCGGCCGTGCTGACGACAACGTTGTTCTGCAGCCGGATCGTTTCGGCCTTGCCGTCGTAAAATCCGTCGCGTGCCGTGACTTCGACGTTGCGGCCGTCCGGCATGGCGATCGACGTGCGGATGTCCTCCATTTCAAGTGAATCCGGATTGGTCAGATCCTTGGCGGCGCTCCGCGCCGTCAACGTGTAAGGGCGCTCGTCCTTGGTGTAGCCCGTGAGCCGCGGCTGCCGCATGATGATCTTGGTGCCCGAAATCACCATCCCCTCCGAACTGACCGGCAACCTCGCAAGCGCGCGCATCGGATCGACCCAGTGATGGGCGCCGAACGCCGCCGCGCCCATGACGATCGCGAGCGGAATCCCCACGCGCACGATCCGCACAAGCCGGCTGTGGCGCATCGCGGCGCGGAAGGCGCGTGTGTTGTCGCGGCGCTGAGACGGCAGGAAGCCGCCCGAAGTGGCGCCGTCGATCTGCGAGGCAATGGTCAAACAGTTCACCCCTGGCTCGCCGCTCGTTCAGAATCAGGCGGCGATCGCAGCCATTTTAGCGTGATTTTGGGCATAGTTGCCCAGAAATGTGGCCCGCCCGCGGCGCCCGGGACACCCTCAGCTATGGGAAAATATGTCCTCGGCGCCCCAACCCGCCAGGTCGAGCCGGACCCGGTCCGGCAGAAAACGGAAGCAGGCCGCCGCCAGGTCGGCCCGCCCTTCGCGGGCGAGGATGGCGTCGAGCTTGTCCTTCAGGGCATGCAGATGCAGCACATCCGAGGCCGCATAGGTGATCTGGGCGTCGGTCAGGTCGCCGGCGCCCCAGTCCGACAGCTGCTGCTGCTTCGAGAGGTCGACCCCGAGCAGTTCGCGCGCGAGGTCCTTGAGGCCATGCTTGTCGGTGTAGGTGCGGGCCAGGCGCGAGGCGATCTTGGTGCAATAGACCGGATGCGCCATCACCCCCAAGGCCTGGTAGAGCGTCGCGAGATCGAAGCGGCCGAAATGGAACAGCTTGAGGATGCCGGCGTCGGCGAGCAGCGCCTTGATATTGGTGGCACCGGCGGCGCCCGGCACGACCTGCACCACATCCGCGGTGCCGTCGCCGGGCGAAAGCTGGATGACGCATAGCCGGTCGCGCCGCACATCGAGACCCATGGTTTCGGTGTCGATCGCGACCGCGCCGCTCTTGTAGCGGGCCAGGTCCGGCAGATCGCCGCGGTGCAAGCGGATGGTCATTGCGGCTCCCGAATGCGGCTCCCGAAACGCAGCGCGTCTGTCTACCAGCGGCCAGCGCACGCGGCAATTGCCCGGTCGCGGGCCCGCCTCAACGCGGGCCGCTGTCACAAGCCACGGCGGAGCGATAGCATCCTCGCATGGACCAATTGACCGATCGTCAACGGACCGTCCCCGGACGGATCACCTTGCGGGACGTCTACCGCGGTCCCCTGGCCATTGCGTTCGCCACCAGCATCGCAGCGGTCAGCGGCGCGACCTTGCTCTACCCGGTCCTGCCGGTGCTCGCCGCCGACCTCAAGGTCGACGAAGCGCAAATCGGGCTCGCCATGGCCGCGTTCACCGCGCCGGCGATCGTGCTGGCGCCGCTGTTCGGCATCCTGGCCGACCTCCACGGGCGGCGCTGGCTTCTGGTCTTCGGCCTCGCCCTGTTCGGCCTTGCCGGCGCCGCGGCGGCGGTGGCCCCGTCGTACGACTGGGTCCTGATCCTGCGTGCCGTTCAGGGCGTGGGCGCCAGCGCGCTGCTGCCGCTGACCATCGTCCTCATCAGCGACATCCTGCCCGACGATCAGGAACTCCGCGGGCAGGGCATCAAGGTCGCGCTCGACCGTGTTTCGATGATCGTGCTGCCGCTCCTCGGCGGCGCGCTTGCGATCCTGTCCTGGCGCGCAGCCTTCGTTCCATTCCTGCTGATCGTGCTGCTCGCGCTCGCGGCCTATGCGTGGATGCCGGAGACCGGCCGACCGGGAGGCGATTCGCTCCGGCAATACCTGGCGCGCACCGCGCGCGCGATCCGCGAGCCGCGCCTGACGCTCGCCTTCGCCACCGGCTTCCTGCGCTTTTTTCTCGACTATGGCCTCTACACCTACCTGCCGCTGCTGGTCGCGCTCCGTTATGGCGCGTCGCCGGCGATCAGCGGCATCCTGATCGCGATCTCGGCGGTCGGATCGATCATCACGGCGATCAGCATCGGGCGTATCTACGGCCGCGTCGCGACCGAGACGCTGCTCGCCTTGGCGTTCTTCGCGAGCGCCATAGGCGTCGGCCTGCCGGCTTTGGGCGCGCCGCTGTGGCTCATCGCCATCGGGATCTTCCTGTTCGGTCTCGGCAACGGCCTGATTTCTCCGCTGCAGAAGAGCCTGATGACGCGGCGCACGCCGGCCGAGCTGCGCGGCGGCGTCATCGCCGTCGACCGGGTCATTCAGCAGGTCGCGAAGTCGGCGGCGCCGGCGTTGCTCGGACTGATGCTGCTGGCCGCGCCGCTTGAAGCGTTGTTCTGGACGTTGTGCGCGATGAGCGCGCTCGGAACGCTGGCGCTGATCGTGGTCGCGCTGATGCGCGATCCGGAACAATCAAGCTGGTGATCAATGACCCCGCCTGTTTGCGCGCCTGAGAATCAGCGCAATTGCCGGTTAACCTCGGAGTGGAACAGGATGCATTTTAATATGGCCTCTACGTTCTGCCGGTTTTTGTTTTTGTCGGTGCTGACCGGACTTGTCGCCGCCTGCGCAGCAACGGCCGAGCAGCAGGCGCAACGCGATGACGAACGCTGCGCAGCCCGCGGCCTCCAGCCCAGCACGAAGGCTCACGACGACTGTGTCGTTGGGCTGCGAGCCCAGCGTGACGTGCGCGAGCAACAGCGGCACCGGGAGCTCGTGGAACGACCCGCTCCGACCTACGGCGGCAGATAGGATCAGGAATTCCGGCGGCGGCTGATCAAGTCTTCGCATCAAGGAAGGATCGCACCATGGCGATCGTCGCCGTGGGATTTTCCTCCATGATCCAATGTCCGGAGTCCGGGATCACACCTTCGCGCACGTTGCTGGCGGCATGCCGCATGATGTCGGCCATGGCCTTGCCGAATGACTTCTCGCCGCCAACGGCCAGCACCGGCATCGCCAGCTTGCCGCGCGCCATAAATGCCTGGTTGTCGACGGCATCCTGGTCGAAGGCGGCGAACTGCATGAAACCGGAATGCATGGCGCCTGGCAGTGCGTAGAGCTTGGCGTTGTGTTCGCGGGCAGCCTCGCTGAAGCGCGCCGGGCTTGCCGAAAACTCGTTCCAGAAGCGATCGAGATAGATGCGCTCACGACCCGCCACCAGCCGCTCCATGTCCGGTCCGCCGAAGCGGAAGTGCCACAGCAGCGGGTTCTTCAGGATTTCGTCCCACGGCCCGACGCCGGGAACGGGAGCGTCGATGAGCACAAAGCGCGTGACGCGCTGCGGGTATTGCGCCGCAAACGCGTAGCCGACCATGTTGCCGATGTCGTGGGTGACGAGGTCGGCGCGGTCGATCTTCAACTCGTCGAGCACACCCGCGATGTCGGCGGCCTGCGTTTTCTTGTCGAAGCCTCCGGGAGGCTTGGAGGAAAGCCCCATGCCGCGCAGGTCCGGGACCACCACGGTATGATCGCGCGCAAGATCGATGGCCATCGGCGCCCACATGTCGCCGGTTTCGCCGTAGCCGTGCAGCAACACGACGGCCGGGCCGCTGCCGCCGGAGCGCACATGAATCGTGGTGCCGTTGGTCGCGACATCCCTGGTGCGGAAGTCCGGGGGGAGGTCGAACGCTTGCATGATGAACTCCACTGTGGCCGCGACAGGATGAACCGCACAATCAGGAGAGCGATCCGCGAGGCGCGGGCGTCAACGATCGCGACGGATGCGCCGCGGATTTGGGCAGGACCGCTACCCTTCCACATCAGAGTATTTTGGCGGCGGCGTGACGCATGCAAGAACTATCGCGGCGTCAGACATCTATTAAAGTGGACTGGTGCCCAGGAGAGGACTCGAACCTCCACGGCTCTCACCGCTAGTACCTGAAACTAGTGCGTCTACCAATTCCGCCACCTGGGCACTGGACGCGATAGGTAAGGACGGCCTTTCCCCTTGTCAAATGGGCGAAAGCGGCCCTAAACAGGCCGCCGACCGATCCTGTATTCGCGGCTCCGAGCCGCGTCACATCCCCCGCGTCACATGAGGGCGCGTCACATGAGTCCTGCGCGCATGGAAACCCAGCCCGACATCACCCAGGCCAATGTCGATACGCTGATCACCGTCTATGGCGGCTCCGGATTCCTCGGCCGGCATGTGATCCGAGCGCTCTGCAAGCGCGGCTACCGCATCCGCGTCGCGGTGCGGCGCCCGGACCTCACCGGACACCTGCAACCGCTCGGCCGGGTCGGCCAGATCCACGCGGTGCAGGCCAATCTGCGCTACCCAAGCTCGGTCGAGGCGGCGGCGCGCGGCGCCGACGTCCTGATCAACCTGGTCGGCATCCTGTTCGAGCGCGGCCGCCAGCGCTTCGACGCGGTCCAGGCGTTCGGCGCCGAGGCGGTGGCGCTGGCGGCGTCGGCCTACGGCGCGCGGCTGGTGCATGTGTCCGCGATCGGCGCCGACGAGAACGCGACCTCGTCCTATGCCCGCTCCAAGGGCGTCGGCGAGAAACTGGTGTTCGCCGCCAGGCCATCGGCAACGGTGCTGCGGCCGTCGGTGGTATTCGGACCGGAAGACGACTTCTTCAACCGCTTCGCGTCGCTCGCCCGGTTCGCGCCGGCGCTGCCGCTGGTCGGCGGCGGCCACACACGCTTCCAGCCGGTCTATGTGGGCGATGTCGCGGCGGCCGTGGTCGACGCGGTCGAGAACCGCGACAGATCGGGGAACATTTACGAGCTGGGCGGCCCCGAGGTGCGGACGTTCAAGGAATTGCTGCAATACGTGCTCACGGTCATCGAGCGGAAGCGGCTGCTGGTGCCGCTGCCCTTTGTACTTGCCGAGATGCAGGCCTGGTTCCTGCAATTCCTGCCGAAGCCGCCGCTGACGCCCGACCAGGTCGAGCTGCTCAAGACCGACAATGTCGTGAGCGACGCCGCCAAACGGGAGGGACGCACCCTGGAAGCGCTCGGCATCGCGCCGGTCGCCGTCGAGGCGATCGCGCCGTCCTATCTCTGGCGGTTCCGCAAGACCGGCCAGTTCAAGGTCAAGAACGGCGTCACGTGAGCATCGTCACCAACGTCGAGGATCTGCGGCAGATCGCGCGGCGGCGCCTGCCGCGCGCGTTGTTCGACTATGCCGAGCGCGGCTCCTATGACGAGGTGACGCTGCGCGCCAACCGCGCCGACCTCGACGCCATCCGGCTGCGCCAGCGCGTGCTGGTCGACGTCTCCAAAATTTCGATCGCGACCTCGCTGCTCGGCGAGGCGGTGTCGCTGCCGGTCGCCATCGCCCGACCGGGATGGCCGGCCTGTTTGCACGCGACGGCGAGGTGCAAGGGGCGCGCGCCGCGCAAACCGCCGGCACCAGATTCTGCCTCTCGACCATGTCGATCTGCACCATCGAGGACGTGCGCGAGGCCACGACGCAGCCGTTCTGGTACCAGCTCTACATGTTCCGCGACCGCGGCTTCTGCCGCGAGATGATCGAGCGCGCGCAGACGGCGAACTGTTCCGCGTTGTTCGTCACCGTCGACCTGCCGATGCGCGGCCAGCGTCACATGGACATCAAGAACGGCCTGACGGTGCCGCCGCGCCTGACGTGGCGCAATGCCTTCGACATGGCGATCCACCCGCGCTGGATTACGAACGTGCTGCGGTCGCGGCGCCGGTCGTTCGGGAATGTCGACCTCTACCTGAAGGGTCAAGGCAAGGCGGTCGGAGCGGTGCCGTCGGGCAGCTGGGCCAACAACAATTACGACCGCACGCTGAACTGGCGCGACATCGATTGGGTCCGCAGCCTGTGGCCCGGCAAGATCGTCCTGAAAGGGATCCTGGATGTCGAAGATGCGAAGCTCGCGGCCGCGGCCGGGGTCGACGGCATCGTGGTCTCCAACCATGGCGGCCGGCAGCTCGACGGCGCGCGCTCCTCGATAGCGTCGCTGCCGACGATCGCCGACGCCGTCGGCGACCGCCTCGAAGTCCTGTTCGACGGCGGCATCCGCTCCGGCCAGGACGTGCTGAAGGCGCTCGCGCGCGGCGCCCGCGGCTGTATGATCGGGCGGGCGTTCCTCTACGGGCTCGCCTCTGACGGCGAGGCCGGCGTGCGCCGCGCCCTCGACCTCATCCGTGCCGAGCTCGAAACGAGCATGGCGCTGACCGGGGTGCGGGACGTGCGCTCGGTCAGCCCCGACGTGATTGCCGCTTAGTAGCACGCTAAGCACGGATGCGCGGCGCGTGCCGTTGCACATTGTGGCGCGTCCACGTCTCGCGCAGCGCTCAATCGTTCACCGTCGCCCTCAGCCACTTGACCATGCGGTCCATGATCACCTTGTTGTTCTTCTCCAGCATCATCGTGTGGCCATTGCCGCGGATGCCGGCTTCGGGCAGCGGATCGACGGTGAAATGGCCGCCGGCAGCCTGCATGCGCTTCTGGAACTTGCGCGCGCCTTCGACGCGGTCGGGCGTGCGGTCGGCGATGACATTGATCATCGGCACTTTGGCGACGCGCTTGACCTCGTCGTCGGAGATCTCGTCGAAGGCGGCGGCCGAGTTTTCGAGCGCGAGGACGCCCTTGACCAGATCCGGCCGCGCGATCGCGGTCTTGTAGATGATGAGCCCGCCGGACGACCAGCTTTGCAGGATCGCGGGTCCGGTCTTCTCGAGCAGCGTCGACAGCGCCGAGACGGCTTTCTGCAACTCCTGCGGATCGCGGAAGTTAGGAATGAGCTGCGACAGGTAGGTGTCGAGCGCCTCTTTCGGGAATTGTGTGTCGTCGTACCACGTGCCGTATTTCGGGCCCCAGCGGAATTCGACCCAGGCGGCCTCGGCGGAGTACCGGTTGATCGTCGGCATCTGCGCCGCCGGTATCACACCGAGCCGCGCGGCGTTGATGGCGCAGACGTCCGATCCCGACCGGCCGGAATTGACCCGGTCCACGCCATAGACGGCGAAGCCTTCGCGCACGAACATGGTGAGCCAGCCCTCGCGGCCGTCCGGCGTGGTGTCGTAGACCCGCGCGGCGTGTCCCCCGCCGGGATTGAACAGGACCGGGTATTTGAAAGTTTGGTTGGCCGGGTATTGGTACGTCGCGTAGACGTGACTGATCCTGACCTTTCCGGGTATCTGCCGCGTCGGGTTGAGGCTTCCGCCGTCGGTGGTGGCGCAGTGCACGATCTCTCCGCCGGCTTCGATGCTGCCCTGCCTGGCGATGCGCAACGGTTCTTGCGCCGCCGCGGCGGTCATGCCGGCCACGAGCAGGGCTGCGGTCAATGGGGCTATTGATGAATAGAGCGGGGCGCGCGAAGCGGGCATCGATCTTCTCCGATCATTGGGCTTCGGTTGTTGGCCGCAAGTCTATCACTGATCATCCTTGTTGATCGTGGCCTGCAACGGATCACGTCCGGGGAGGTGTTTTCGGGATCATGCGCTAGTGGTCCGATTCTAACATTCGCATCCCATTTCCGCGGGCGACTTTGCGAATGTTAGAATCGAAGGACCACTAGCAAGTATAAGCTGCTAGTGGAGTTTGGATTTGACATTCGCGTCGCGCGCTTGCTGCCAGGTGGGTCGCGAATGTCAAATCCACTCCACTAGTAGCCGACCGCAAGTCCGATCAGCCCGAGCGAGCCGACGAGGACGCGCCACCACGCGAACAGCGCGAAGCCGTGCCGCGTCACATAATCGAGCAGCGACTTCACCACGAAGAAAGCGACAGCGAACGACGTGATGAAGCCGATCGCGACCAGCGCGATGTTGTCCGCGGTCATCAGCGAGTGGTTCTTGTAGAGATCGTAGGCGAATGCGCCGGCCATGGTCGGGATGGCGAGGAAGAACGAGAATTCCGCCGCCGAGCGCTTGTCGGCGCCGAGCAGCATCCCGGAAACGATCGTCGTGCCCGACCGCGACACGCCCGGAATCATCGCGAGGCACTGCGCCAGCCCGATAACCAGATACATCCCGAGCGGAAATTGCGTCGCGTCGTGATGGCGCGGGTGCAGGTCGAGCGAATCGACCCACAGCAGGATCGCGCCGCCGACGATCAGCGAGAAGCATACCACCCAGGCGTTGAACAGGACGTCCTTGATGAAACCATGCGCGGCCGCTCCGATGATCGCGGCCGGCAGGAAGGCGACGATCACGCCGATGACAAAGCGGCGCGCAGCGGGATCGGTGAAAAATCCAAGCGCGATCTTCCAGAGGCGCAGGAAGTAGATCGAGAGGATCGCCAGGATCGCGCCGAGCTGGATCAGAACCACGAAGGTTTTGCCGAACTGGTCGTCGTCGAAGCCGAAGAACCGCTCGAGCAGCAGCAGGTGGCCGGTCGATGAGACCGGCAGAAACTCGGTCAGGCCCTCGACCACGCCGAGGACCAAGGCCTTGAAGACATCGAGCGACATTGGAGGACTCCAGCGCTACGCGGGGCGAGGTAGCAACCGGTTTGCCGATCGGCATCCGCATGGGTGTCGCCCCCGAGCGGTTTTCCCCCAACATCAAGCCTGTGGCAACGAAAAAGCCCGAAAATCGCCCCGGAAATATTGCCCCTGTCCAGGCCATCATGCCGATGGCACCGGCCACCCGAATTCGCTAACACCACCTAGTGTGGCGGCTCAGAAGTTCGCCATACCAGGCGGCCAGGTCGGAAGCGAACTTCTGAGCCAAAGCCACACTAGAAAATTATACTTGCTAGTGTCTCTTTGAATCCGAAGTTCGCAGGAGAATTTGCAGCACGGTTTGTGCGAACTTCGGATTCGAGACACTAGATGTCAACGCTGTTTCACCACACGTTCTGTCCGCATTCGCGTTTCGTACGGCTCGTGCTCAACGAGTATGCGATCGAGGTACGGCTGATCGAGGAGCGCACCTGGGAGCGGCGTCGCGATTTCCTGGTGATCAATCCCGCCGGCACCACGCCGGTGCTGGTCGACGAAGGCCAGCCGCCGGTGCCGGGCGCGCCGATCATCGCGGAGTTCCTCGACGAGACCCACGGCGCCAAACTCGGCGACCGCCGGCTGATGCCGCAAGAGACGGGTCCACGGGTCGAGGTTCGCCGGCTGATGAGCTGGTTCAACGACAAGTTCTTCGCCGAGGTGAGCGGTCCCTTGACCGTCGAGCGGTTCTACAAGCGGCACCTGCCGCCCGAGGCGGGCGGCGGCGCGCCCGACACCGAAGTGATCCGCGCGGCCCGCCATAACATCCGCTATCATCTCGCTTACATTGGCTGGCTGGTGCGGGCGCGCGACTGGCTCGCCGGCAACGAGCTGACCTATGCCGACCTGGCCGCCGCCGCGCATCTCTCGGCGGCCGACTATCTGGGCGACGTGCCCTGGACCGAAGACGAAACCGCGAAGAACTGGTACGCGCGGCTCAAATCGCGGCCATCGTTCCGTCCGCTGCTGACCGAAACCATGGCCGGCATCCCGCCGTCAAAGACCTACGCCGATCTCGACTTCTAGGAGACAGCGGATAGCTCAATCGAATCCGTAGAACTTGCAAAACTCGTGCAGCTCGGCGCGTGACGAGCGGAAGCAATTGACCGGATGGCGGCGGTCGCCGTAGCCCACGCCCATTCCGCAGAACAGCATTTGCTCGGGCGGAAATTTCAGGAACGCGCCGACGATCTTGTACATCCGGATCCAGGCCACCTGCGGACAGGTGTCGAGCCCATAGCCGCGCGCCAGGAACGCCAGCGCATGAACATAGCCGCCGAGGTCCGCCCACTGGCCGGGGCCGAGCCGGCGATCGATGGTGATGAAGAGTTCCCACCGGCGCGTTGAAGAACTGGTAGCCGCGCTTGATCTGTTCGAGCCGTCCAGCGCGGTCCTCGCGGGCGGTGCCGAGCGCCCCGTAGAGTTCCACGCCGTGCTGGAAGCTGCGGCCACGATAGGGCTCCCACAAATTGGCCGGTAGGGACGGATATTCGGTTTCGAACGTCCGCCAGTCCTGCTTCTCGATCGCGTCGGCGGCCTGGCGCTTGATCTCCTTGAGCGGCTCGCCGGTCAGCGCATAGACGTTCCAGGGCTGCAGATTGCCGTTGGACGCCGCCCGCGCCGCACCCGCAAGCAATTTGCGGACGATGTTGGAATCGACCGGCCGGTCGAGGAACCAGCGGCAGGCGATGCGGGAGTCGACTGCTTCAAAGACATCCATGGCGTGTCCTGTCCGCTGGCAGCACTCCGAAAGGCTACACCGGCTGCCGACGCGCGCGAAAGAGCGGCGCCCGGACGCCGAAGCGGGCCACGCGGCCCGCCATACCCTCCGCGATCATCCGGCCCTATATTGGCTGGCAGATGCGCACCTTGGACCGAAGACCAAACGGCGGAGAACCGGTACACGCGGCGAAAGTCACGGCCGTCGTTCCGTCCGCTGCCGGCCGACGTCTGGACGACCCCGCGGCGTTGAAGGCGGCGCTCGCCGATGCCGCACGCGCGCAGGGCTTCGACGTCATTGGCGTGACGCGTCCCGATTCCATTCCGCTCGCGCTGGAACGGCTGCGCCAGTTCCTCGCCGATGGCGGCCACGGCGACATGGACTGGATGGAAACCACGGCAACGCGGCGCGGCGATCCCCGCGCGCTGTGGCCGGAGGCGCGTTCCGTCGTCATGCTGGGCATGAACTACGGGCCCGATGCCGATCCGCTCGCGATCTTGCAACAGCGCACACACGGAGCGATCTCGATCTATGCGCAAGGAAGCGACTATCACGAGATCATCAAGCCGCGGCTCAAGGCGGTCGCGCGCTGGCTGACGGCGGAGGCCGGCGGCGACGTGAAGGTGTTCGTCGACACCGCGGCCGTGATGGAGAAGCCGCTGGCCGAGCAGGCCGGCCTGGGCTGGCAGGGCAAGCACACCAACCTGGTGTCGCGCCAATTCGGCTCGTGGCTGTTCCTCGGCGCGATCTTCACCACGCTCGACCTGCCGGCCGACGCCCGCGAGGCGGACCACTGCGGCAGCTGCCGCGCCTGCCTCGACGTCTGCCCGACCGCCGCGTTTCCGGCGCCGTACCGCCTCGATGCGCGGCGCTGCATCTCCTACCTCACCATCGAGCACAAGGGTCCGATCCCGCGCGAGCTGCGCCCGATGATCGGCAACCGCATCTATGGCTGCGACGACTGCCTCGCGGTGTGCCCCTGGAACAAATATGCGCAGACCGGCCGCGAGGCGAAGCTGTCGGCGCGCGCGGCCTTGCGGGCACCGCGCCTGTCGGAGCTGGCGCGGCTCGACGACGCGGGCTTCCGCGCGCTGTTCACCAAGTCCCCGGTGAAGCGCAGCGGGCGCGACCGCTTCGTCCGCAACGTGCTGATCGCGATCGGCAACTCGGGCGACGCCACGCTTGCGGCCGACGCCGAGCGGCTCTTGGACGATGCGTCGGCGCTGGTGCGCGGCGCGGCGGTGTGGGCGCTCTGGCAACTCGATCCCGGGCGTCTTGCTGCGCGCGCCGAGAAGCGCGATCGCGAAACCAACCCCGCCGTGCGCGAGGAATGGATGAGCGCCCTCGCAGGCGCGGCCGACTGAATGCCGGCGCTGCTCTGCCTCGGTCTCGGCTATTGCGCGCGCTTCTACGTCGCCGAATTCGGATCGCGCTTCGAGCGCGTCATCGGGACGTCGCGGACACCGCAGCCCGCGGGCCGTGTCGAGGTGCTGGCGTTCGATGCCGCCGCCTCGCCGTCGGAGGCGGTGCGAGCGGCTGTCGCGGCGGCGACGCATCTCCTGATCTCGGCCGGACTGGGCGACGCGGGCGATCCGATCATCAGCGCGCTCGAACACGAAATCGCATCGTCGCCGAAGCTTGCGTCGATCGTCTATCTCTCCTCGCTCGGCGTCTATGGCGACCATGACGGCGCGTGGGTGGACGAGACCGCGACCACGATTCCCGCTCATGCGCGGGGCGGCGCAAGGCTCCGCGCCGAGCAGGCGTGGCAGGCGCTCGGACAAAAGCGCTCCGTTCCGGTCGCGGTGCTGCGGCTCGCCGGCATCTATGGACCGGGGCAGAATGCATTCACGCGGCTCCTCGCCGGGCGCGCGCACCGCGTCGCCAAGCCGGGACACGTGTTCAACCGCATCCACGTCTCCGATATCGCGCAGGCGATCGATGCCGCATTCGCGCGCAAAGCGGACGGCGTCGTCAATGTTGCCGACGACGAACCCGCGCCCTACTCCGATCAGGTCCTGCTGGCGGCAAAGCTCCTCGGCATCGACCCGCCGAAGGAGCTGTCGATGGCGGAGGCGCGCGAGGTCCTGACGCCGATGGCGCTCAGTTTCTACGCCGGCTGCGTGCGGGTGCGGAACGACAAGCTCAAGACCGCGCTGGGCGTCCGGCTGCGCTATCCGACCTACCGCGAAGGTCTGCGCGCTCTGTTCGATGGCGGCTATGAAGCCCGCGATCCGTTAGCTTCTTGATTGATCGTTTTCTCAAAACTCCGCCACTGCTACGATCAACCGTTCGATGTCCTCCGGCCGCGACAGGCGGTGATCGCCGTCCTTGACCAGCGTGAGCACGACGTCGTCACGGGCGAACCGCGAGGTCAGCTCGACCGCATGCTGCCACGGCACGTCCTCGTCGCGCACGCCCTGGAGGATGCGGACCGGGCAGCCGGTCTCGATCATGCCGCCGAGCAGAAGATGATGTGCGCCCCTCCTCGATCAGGTTGCGCGTGATCGGGTAGCCGCCCTCGTCGTAGGCCGACGGCCTCATCCAGACACCGGTGTCGGTGATCCGCCGCTGGATCGCCGGCTGCATGCGCTTCCACATCAGCTCTTCGGTGAAGTCGACCGCCGGGGCGATCAGGACGAGGCCCGCGAGCGACGGGCCTCCGGCATTGCCCTGCTGCGCGAGCTCGCGCGCCATCAGCAGCGCCAGCCAGCCGCCCATGGACGAGCCGATCGCGACCTGCGGACCGGCGCAGCAATCGCGAAACACCGCCAGGCTTTCCTCCAGCCAGCGGCCGATGGTGCCATCGGTGAAGGTCCCGCCGGACTCGCCGTGGCCGGAATAGTCGAAGCGCACCATGGCGCGGCCGTTGCGGCCGGCCCAGGCATCGATGGCCTCGGCCTTCGTGCCCCGCATGTCGGACTTGAAGCCGCCGAGCCAGAACAGGCCCGGTGTGGCGCCGGCGCGCGCGCGGACGGCAATCGGCCGCGCCGCCGGGCCAGTTCCCAGACTCAAGATTTTCAGGCAAGAAGCATCCATTCGGCCTCGCTAGTGGTCCGATTCTAACATTCGCATCCCATTTCCGCGGGCGACTTTGCGAATGTTAGAATCAAAGGACCACTAGCAAATATAGGCCGCTAGTGGAGTTTGGATTTGACATTCGCGTCGGGAGCCTGCTGCCAGGTGGATCGCGAATGTCAAATCCACTCCACGAGTAACCGGTTGCGCTGAAGGTTTCCGGTAAACAGTGTTTCGCCGCAGGCCGCCGCTGAAAGCAAGTACGAAGTCTGAGCGCAGAGTACCTGGCGGTCCCCGAACCATGACTCTGATGGATCGTTGGCGTGAGCGACGGATTTGACGACCGAACGGTCCCGCGGCGCACCCTCGCCGGTGCGACGATCCTGCAGATCGTGCCCAAGCTCCAGGAAGAACCGGCCGCCCGCAGCGCCGTCAACATCGCGCATGCGCTGCTGCTGGCCGGCGCCCGCGCGCTGGTCGCCGCCGACGACGGACCGCTGGTGAACGAGCTGACGGCCGCCGGCGGCGAATGGATCCCGATGGTCAATGCAAGCGTCAATCCGTTCCGGCTGCGGCGCAATGCACGCCAGCTTGAGCACCTGATCGGGCACGAACGCGTAGACATCATTCACGCCTATGATGCCGGTGCGGCCTGGAGCGCCCGCACCGCGGCGTCGCGGATCGCGGTCTGGCTGGTCACGACGTTGCCCGATGTCCCGATCTACACCGGCATGCGCGGCCGTTATGCGGGCGCGCTTGCGCAGGGCGACCGTGTCATCGCGCCGTCGAACTATTCCGCCGGGCCGATCATGCAGCGCTACGGCTTGCGCGCCGAGCAGATCACGGTCGTGCCGCGCGTGATCGACACCGCGACCTATGATCCCGCCGCAGTGTCGGCGGAGCGCGCAGACGCGCAGCGCGAGCACTGGCGCGTGGCGCCCGACGACCGGGTCGTCATGGTCCCCGGGCGAGTCGCTCCGTGGAACGGCCAGATTCTTTTGCCCGAGATCGCACGTGTGCTGATCGACAACGGCGTCCGTGGATTCGTCTTTATTGTTGTCGGCGAAGACGCGACCCACGCCAAATACGCGCGCGATGTTCTCAAGCGCGCACAGTCCATGGACGTGGACGACCTGATCCGGATGGCGGGACATTGCGAGGACATGCCGGCGGCATTTGCGGCCGCCGATTTCGTCGCGGTTCCGGCGGTCGAGCCGCCGCTGCTCGGCCGCGTGGTCGCGCAGGCGCAGGCGATGGGACGGCCGGTGGTGACGACCGACATCGGCATGCTTGCAGAACATATCGTGGCGCCGCCGCGCATGCCGGAAGACGTGCGGACCGGCTGGATGGCGAACCCCGGCGATCCGGCCGATTTCGCGCATATGTTGGGGATTGCACTGGCGCTTGACGCCGGCGCCTATCGACGAATGTCGGCCCGCGCGCGGCAATTCGCGGAGTACATGTTTTCTCCGGAGAGCGTTGCCGAGGCGATGCGGTCGGTCTATACGTCGCTGTTGGCGCGCGAACTCTAAGCGGGTGAGCAAAATTACCAAAGCGGACCGTCGTTCGCTGCAGAGCAGAACCATTGGGGGGCGTTGTCCGTGAGTTCGCAGCCGGCTGCAATTGATCGCATGCACAGGACGGATCAAACCGCTCCACTCGCAGCGATCGATGCCGCTCAATCGCACCCGCCGGTCGCGGCGGCGACCAGGCCGATCACGGCGCTGATCGTGACGCCGAGCCTGCATGCCGGCGCCGCCGATTCAGGAACCGTTCAGCTCGTGCACATCCTCGCGTCCGCCGGCCACCGGCCGATCGTCGTGTCGAGCGGCGGCCGCATGGTCGGCGAGGTCACGGCGTCGGGAGCAACGTTCATCGCGATGAATGTCGCCAGCACCAGTCCCGTCGCGATCATGCGCAACGCCTTCGCCATGGCGCGCATCGTTCGCGAGCAGCGATGCGATCTGATCCATGCGCATGCCCGCGCACCGGGCTGGAGCGCCTACTACGCCGCGAAACGGACCGGCGTCCCGTTCCTGACCAGCTGGTACAAGGGATTCCGCGAGCAGAACGCGCTCAAGCGGCTCTACAACGGCGTGATGGCCCGCGGCGATTGCGTGGTCGCGATCAGCGATCAGATCGCGGAGCTTGTGGTCGAGCGTTACAAGACGCCTTGGGACCGGATCGCCGTCATTCCGGCCAGCATCGATTTCGAGCGCTTCGATCCCGCGCGCGTGTCGCAGGCGCGTATCGATGCCGTGAGGAGCGCCTGGGGTGTGCAAGCGGATACCAAGGTGGTCCTGGTCGTCGGCCGGATGCTCCGCCGCAAGGGTCACCACGTCGCCGTCGATGCGGTGCGCCGGCTCAAGGAGATGGGCCTCAAGGATTTCATGTGCGTGTTCGTCGGCGAGGACCAAGGCAAGTCGCGCTATTCCGGCGAGCTTTGGGATCTGGTGCTCGCCACCGGAACGACCGAAGTCATCCGCATGGCCGGCCCGAGTGATGACCTGCCGGCCGCGCTCGCGGCTGCGACGGTCGTGGTCAACGCAGCGGTCCAGCCGGAAGGCCTGCAGCGGGCGATCCTCGAAGGCGAGGCGATGGCGAAGCCGGTCGTCGTCTCCGACCTGGGCGCCGGACCGGACGCGGTGCTGGCGCCGCCGGCGGTGTCCGAAGACCGCATGACGGGGCTGCGCTTCTCCGCCGGCGATTCGGTCGCGCTGGCGGCGGCCCTGGTGCGGCTGTTCTCACTGCCGCCGGCCGCGCGGGCCGCCATGGGCGCACGCGGACGCGCCTGGGTGTTGGCGAATTTCAACACATCGGCCGCCGCCGAGCCGACGCTTCGCCTTTATGAGGAGATCGCGGCGCGGGGACGATCTTGAACCCGCGGGAACTGCAACCCATCTGAGCGCCCACCGTTATCCAGTCGACCCGTGCACGAGTGCAACATTCGTTATCCAAACCGCGATTCGGGCCGCAATGCCGTTGACTTGAGTGCGGTTTGTCCCGATCCTTCAGAGACCCGCTCCGGCGGGTCAGGCGCAACAGCATAGGAGAGCAAGGCCATTCGTCGTCCGATGAGAGCTCCGCCGCCCGTCCAGAAGGACGGCCCGCGCGTCAACGAGGAGATCCGAGTCCGCGAAGTCCAATTGATCGACCAGACCGGTCACAATCACGGACCGACCGACATCCAGGCTGCTCTGGCCAAGGCCCAGGAAGCCGGACTCGACCTTGTGGAGATCGCCCCCAATTCCACCCCGCCGGTCTGCAAGATCCTGGATTACGGCAAATACAAATACCAGGCGCAGAAGAAGGCGGCCGAAGCCCGCAAAAAGCAGAAGGTCGTCGAGGTCAAGGAGATCAAGCTCCGGCCGATGATCGACGACCATGACTACGACGTGAAAATGCGCTCGATGCAGCGTTTCTTCGCGGAAGGCGACAAGGTCAAGGTCACGCTGCGCTTCCGCGGCCGCGAGATGGCGCACCAGGAGCTTGGCACCGCGCTGCTCAACCGGGTCAAGGAAGACACCTTGAAATTCGCCAAGGTGGAGCAGGAGCCGCGCTTCGAAGGCCGCCAGGTGGTGATGGTGCTGGCGCCGCGGTAGGCCTGCTGCGCGGGCTTGGCCCGCGCACAGTCCGCCATAGGAATTCTATCAGGCCGCGGCCGCGCGAATTTCGCGGCAGGCCGCGACCGGCTTCGCTCGCGGCCGCCGGCCGGCGCCAACGGTTGTCATCCCGCCGCGCCTCTGCCATAACGCCGGCCTCCCGTCGCCCGGCCATTTAGGGCTGCCGTGGCGGCGGCGAAGTGCTCAATCAGCACGCTCATTTCGAGCAATCAACCGGCGCGGCAGGCCGCCAGGCACGCCGTTGCGTCCGGAAAGGAGAGCCAAATGCCCAAGCTCAAGACCAAGTCGGGCGCCAAAAAGCGCTTCAAGATCACCGGCAGCGGGAAGGTGCTTTACCAGCAGTCCGGCAAGCGCCACGGGATGATCAAGCGGACCAAGAAGCAGATCCGCCAGCTGCGCGGCACCAATGTGCTGTTCAAAACCGACGGCGACAAGATCAAGAAATACTGGTTGCCGAACGGCTGAGCCGTCGCAGCGACCCCGCGCATTCCTGAAGGAGATTTGTCATGGCCCGCGTCAAACGTGGCGTCACCTCGCACGCCAAGCACAAGAAAGTCTTCAAGGCCGCCAAGGGCTACTATGGCCGGCGCAAGAACACGATCCGCGTCGCCAAGCAGGCGGTCGAGAAGGCGAACCAATACGCCTATCGCGACCGCAAGCGCCGCAAGCGCACCTTCCGCGCGTTATGGATTCAGCGCCTGAACGCCGCCGTGCGCCCGTTCGGCCTCACCTACAGCCGGTTTATCGACGGGCTGAACAAGTCAGGCCTGACTGTCGATCGCAAGGTGCTGTCCGACCTCGCCATCAGCGAGCCGGCGGCGTTCCAGACGATCGTGGAGAAGGCGAAGTCGGCATTGCCGGCGACGGCCTAGTCACTGAATCGCCCGACCACAACTCCGTCGTCGTCATGGCCGGGCTTGTCCCGGCCATCCACGTCCTGCATGCAGCAAAGCAAGTCGTGGATGCCCGGCACGGGGCCGGGCATGACGGTCGAGAAGCAAACGGACCATAGGCCATGTCCGACATCGAAAAGCTCGAACAGCAAATCCTCTCCGACGTCGCGGCAGCGGCCGACGAGACGGCGCTGGAAGCCGTGCGCGTCGCCGCGCTCGGCCGCAACGGGACGATCACCGCACTGCTCAAAACGCTCGGCACGATCACGCCGGCCGAACGCCGCGTGCAGGGTCCGCTGATCAACGGCCTCAAGGACAAGGTGACGGCCGCGCTGGCGTCACGCCGCGACGCGCTCAAGAACTCCGGATTGGATGCGCGGCTCAACACCGAGACCGTCGACGTCACGCTGCCGGTGCGCGAGCCGCCGGCGGAGACCGGCCGCATCCATCCGATCAGTCAGGTGATCGACGAACTGACCGCGATCTTCGCAGACATGGGCTTCGCGGTCGCCGAAGGTCCCGACATCGAGACCGACGATCTCAATTTCACCAAGCTCAACATCCCGGTAGGCCATCCGGCCCGCGAGATGCACGACACGTTCTTCTTCAACCCTAAGCCGGACGGCTCCCGGCTGCTGCTGCGCACGCATACCTCGCCGGTGCAGATCAGGACGATGCTGGCGCAGAAGCCGCCGATCCGCGTGATCATCCCCGGCCGCACCTATCGTGTCGATTCCGACCAGACCCACACGCCGATGTTCCATCAGGTCGAGGGGCTGGTGATCGACAAGGGCTCGCATCTCGGCCACCTCAAATGGATCCTCGAAGAATTCCTGAAGGCATTCTTCGAAGTCGAGCAAGTGAAGATGCGCTTCCGGCCGTCGTTCTTCCCGTTCACTGAGCCGTCGCTCGAAGTCGACATTCAATGCCGGCGCGAGAAGGGTGAGGTGCGCTTCGGCGAGGGCACCGAGTGGATGGAGATTCTCGGCTGCGGGATGGTGCACCCGAACGTGCTGCGTAACTGCGGGCTCGACCCCGAAGAGTACCAGGGCTTCGCTTGGGGCCTGGGGATCGACCGCATCGCCATGCTCAAATACGGGATGCCGGACCTGCGCGCCTTCTTCGAGGCCGACGTGCGCTGGCTCTCGCACTACGGCTTCCGCCCGCTCGACTTTCCGACCTTGGCGGGAGGCTTGAGCTGATGATGCGGCACGGCTCGTTGCAATTGAATATGGCAGTGCCACAGGCACGGTCTGTTCCCTCCCCCCTTGCGGGGGAGGGTTAGGGAGGGGGGTGGCCGCACATGCCGCACTCGGCTGTCAGCCAACAGCGTCGCAACAAGGCGAAGCAACTTCGCCGGATGATGACACGCGCGGAAACGTTGCTGTGGCGTTACCTCAAAGCCGGTCATCTTGAGGGATTGTCATTTCGCCGTCAGGCCCCGATGGGTCCTTACATCGTTGATTTTGTCTGTCACGCAGCGCGTCTCGTCGTAGAGATCGATGGGGAAACGCACGATTTCGAAGAACGCTTACGTGGCGATCAAGCCCGCGATGCATGGCTGGCATCCCGAGGCTATACCGTGCAGCGCTTCACAAACGATGAGGTTCTCAAGAGTCTGGAAGGTGTGCTGACGGTCATTCGCGAAACCGCGGATGGCGGAGTACGTAGCGCACCCCCCTCCCTGTCCCTCCCCCGCAAGGGGGGAGGGAACCCCCAAACAGCGATCGCGCATGGGGCGACGATCCGGTCGAGGAGAGCGCGGATGGCGGCCCGATGAAATTCACCCTGTCCTGGCTGCGCGAGCAGCTCGACACCGACGCGTCGGTCGCGGCGATTGCCGACAAGCTCACCATGATCGGGCTCGAGGTCGAAAGCCTCGCCGACAAGGGCACGCTGCTCGCACCCTTCACCATCGCCCGCGTCATCGAGGCGAAGCCGCATCCCAATGCCGACCGGTTGCGCGTGTGCATGGTGGACACCGGCAGCGGCGATCCGGTGCAGGTGGTATGCGGCGCGCCCAACGCCCGCAGCGGCATGATGGGCGTCTTCGTGCCGCCGGGCGCCTACATCCCGGGCAAGGACATCACGCTTGGCGTCGGAACAATCCGCGGCGTCGAGAGCCACGGCATGCTGGTGTCCGAATTCGAGATGCAGCTGTCCGAAGACCATGAAGGCATCATCGAGCTGCCCGCCGACGCGCCGCTGGGCAAGCCGTATGTGGCCTGGGCCGGGCTCGACGATCCCGTGATCGAGATCAAGCTCACGCCCAATCGGCCGGATTGCGCCGGCGTCTCCGGCATCGCGCGCGATCTGGCCGCCGCCGACATCGGCAAGTTCATCGACAAGACGGTCAAGCCGGTGAAGGGCACGGGCGCCTGCCCGCGCACCGTGACGCTCGATTTCGGCGCGACACCGTCGCTCTGCCGCGGCTTCGCGCTGCGGCTGGTGCGCGGGGTGAAGAACGGGCCGTCGCCCGACTGGCTGCAGAAACGCCTCACTGCGATCGGGTTGCGTCCGATCAACGCGCTGGTCGACATCACCAACTTCATCACCTACGACCGCGGCCGGCCGCTGCACGTGTTCGATGCCGCCAAGGTGCGCGGCAATCTCGTGGTGCGGCGCGCCAAGCCCGGCGAGCAATTGCTGGCGCTCGACGGCAAGACCTACGCGCTTGATGACAGCATGTGCGTGATCGCCGACGACGCCGGGCCGGAATCGCTCGCCGGCATCATGGGCGGCGAAGCCTCGGGCACCGACGAAGGCACGACCGACGTGCTGATCGAGTCGGCGCTGTGGGAGCCGCTCAACATCGCGCAGACCGGGCGCAAGCTCGGCATCAATTCGGACGCGCGCTACCGCTTCGAGCGCGGCGTCGATCCCGCTTTCATGCTGCCGGGGCTCGAGCTTGCGACGCAGATGGTGCTCGATCTCTGCGGCGGGACGGCGTCCGAGGTCACGGTCGCCGGCGATCCGCAGGTGCCGGAACTCGTGATCGATTTCCCGCTCACGGAATTGAAGCGGCTTGGCGGCCTCGATGTACCGTTCCCGGAGGTGCGCGGCGTGCTCAACCGGCTCGGTTTCATGGTCGCCGGGCACGACAGGAACGTGAAGATCGCGGTGCCGTCATGGCGGCCGGACGTTCACGGCAAGGCCGACATCGTCGAGGAGGTCATGCGCATCGTCGGCGTCGACCGCGTGCCGTCGACGCCGTTCGATCGCGGCCCCAATCCGCGCAAACCGATCCTCACCCCCGCGCAGGTGCGCACGCGCAAGGCCAAGCGCGCACTGGCCGCGCGCGGCATGATCGAAGCCGTGACCTGGTCGTTCATCGGCAAGGCGCAGGCGGACCTGTTCGCCGGCGGCAAACCCGAATTGGCGCTCGCCAATCCGATCGCGGCCGACCTCTCCGACATGCGACCGAGCCTCCTCCCCGGCCTGATCGCCGGCGCCCAGAAGAACGCCGACCGCGGCTTCCCCGATGTCGCGCTGTTTGAAGTGGGCCAAGTTTTCTGCGGCGACCGACCGGACGATCAGTTCATCGCGGCTGCGGGCGTGCGCCGCGCGCTCGCCAAAGCCTCCGGCATCGGCCGGCATTGGCAGGGCAGCGGGGCGGCCGACGCGTTCGACGTGAAAGGCGACGTGCTTGCGCTGCTGGCGGCCGCCGGCGCGCCGCTGTCGGCGCTGCAGATCGTGCCGGGCGGGCCGGCCTGGTTCCATCCCGGCCGCTCCGGGACGGTCCAGATCGGACCGCAGAACGTGATCGGTCACTTTGGCGAGTTGCATCCGCGCGTCCTTGAAGCGCTCGACACCGAAGGCCCGCTGATGGCGTTCGAGGCGATCCTTGAAAAGATTCCGGAGCCGAAGGCGAAGCCCACGCGCGCCAAGCCCGCGCTGGAGCTGTCGCCGTTCCAGCCGGTGTCGCGCGACTTCGCCTTCGTCGTCGACCGCGCCGTGAAGGCCGCCGATCTCGTCCGCGCCGCGCAGAGCGCCGATCGCGCGCTGATCACCGGCGTCACGGTGTTCGACGTCTACGAAGGCAAGGGCATCGATCCCGGCAAGAAGTCGATCGCGATCGCCGTGACCATCCAGCCGCGTGAGAAAACGATGACCGACGCAGAGATTGACGCGCTCGGCGCGAAGATCCTGGCGGAGGTCACCAAGCGCACGGGCGGGGTGCTGCGGGCATGACGATTGCGCGGCGCTGAATCATGGCGCTCCTCGATCTCGGCGGCTACTCGGCAGCAACCCTCGCGTTCGTAGCCACGTCTGCGATCATCGCCGGGCTCGCGCGCGGTTTTTCCGGATTCGGCGCGGCCCTGATCTTCATCCCGCTCGCCAGCACCGCCATCGGTCCGACGATGGCCGCCGCGCTTCTGCTCGTCGTCGATATCGTCATGGCCTCGCCATTGTTGCCGCGCGCCTGGACCATCGCAGACCGGAGCAACGTCGGCACCATGTTGTTCGGAACGCTCGTCGGCGTGCCGATCGGTACGTTCGTACTCACCTGGAGCGACCCCATTGCCATCCGCTGGATGATTGCCTGCCTGGTGCTGGTGATGCTTGCGCTGCTGATGTCGGGCTGGCGCTATCATGGCCGGCCGGCTGCCCCGGTGGACATTGGCGTCGGGATGGTGGCGGGCTTTTTCACCGGAATCGCTCAGGTCGGTGGCCCTCCCGTGGTTGCATACTGGCTCGGCGCCGCTAAGGGGCCCGACCTCGTCCGCGCCAATATCGTCATCTACTTTGCCGCGTCGGCGTTGATCACCTGCGTGAGCTACGTCATTGCCGGCCTCTTGACGACGAAAGTCATCGGGCTCGCGCTGCTGATCGGCCCGGCCTACGGACTGGGGTTGTGGGCCGGCTCGCACAGCTTTGGCCTGGCCAGCGAAGCGACTTTCCGACGGATTTGCTATGCGCTCATCGCGCTTGCCGGACTGTTCAGCCTGCCCGTGCTGGACGGTGTGATCCGCTGATCGATCGGGGCCTCAGGGTGAGGTCCGCGAATGCGAAACCTTCGCGCTCGACGACGTCGCCGACCGTGACGGGGATCCGCCGCGTCAGCATCGGCCCTGCCGCCACGAAAGTGTGGAATTCGCCCTTCTCGCCGCAGGGATCGGCACTCGCCGGCAACTCCGTGAGCAGGGCGTGATCCAGCCGCCGGCCGGCGAACGCGATCGGAAGCTGCTTGAGATCGACGCAGGTCAGATAGGTCTCGACGCCGGCGTCGATCATGGCGCGCGCCAGCGCGTCGGTCGGCCGCCCCCAGAGCGGGAACACCGGCGCGATGCCGGTGCCGGCGAGCTTCTCCTCGCGATAGCGGCGCACGTCCTCGAGGAAGAGATCGCCGAAGATCACATGGGTGACGCCGGAGGCCCTGGCGTCCGCCAGCGCCGCCGCCATGCGCGCCTCGTAGATCTCGTTCGGGCACGGATAGGGGATCGGCACGCGGATCGGCGCCAGCCGCGCGGCATCAAGCTGCGCCTTGAGCAAGTCCTCGCGGACTCCATGCATGCTCACGCGGCCGAACGTCTCGGTGACCGTCGTCAAGGCGCCGACGAACTCGTATTCGCCGCTGCGTCGCATCTCATGCAGCGCCCAGGCCGAATCCTTGCCGCTCGACCAGGCGATCAATGCTTTGGCGCGCACGGCGACCTCAACTCGGCCGCGGCTTGAGTTGCTGCTTGGGCTGTTTCGGCGGCTGTTTCGGCTCCGGCGGCGGCGGAGCGATCACTCGCAGCGCCGCAAGCGCGGCGCGATCGCCCGATTCCCAAGCGCCGCCGACGGTGCCCCAGAGCCGCTCATGCACCGCCTCGCCCGCAAACCAGACGCGATTGTTCAAAGATTCCATCAGCGTCCGCCGCGCAAACTGTCCGCCCGGCGCCGCCGCCGACATCGCGCCCAGCACCCACGGCTCCTCGTTCCAGCGCGTCGCATGAGAGCGGCCGGCCGCGCGCTTGAGAGCGGAGCCATAGAGATTGTCGAGCCAGTCGAGCGCGAACGCAACCATCTCCTTGGCGCCCTTGGCAGCGAGCTCGCGCCCGAAGCGGCCACCCACATCGACGGTGCACAGCGTGCTGCCGGATATGTTGGCGAGCAGCGCGGCGGTGCGCGAACTCGATGACTTTTCGAACACGAACTCGTCCGTCCGCAGGCCGAGCGGATTGCCGGTAAGCTCCAGTGTGACGTGATCGTAGCTGCCGAGCTTGAGCCGCTCGATCGCGTCAAGCTGGCGCTTCGGCAGGTCGGGCGTGAACCGCAGCTTTCCGGCGGCGAGTACATTCGTCGATGCCGTAACGATGGCAGCCCGGGCGTCGATCGTTCCCTGCGCGGTCTCGACCTCGACCCCGGTGCGCGTCCACCAGGTGATACGCGTGGCCGGCGTCGAAAGCCGCACCGGCACATCGGCGGCGAGCTTCGCGACCACGGCGCCGAGCCCTTGCCGGCAATAGGCCTGGACGTCGCGGTCGGCGGCGCGGGCAAAATCGGCGGTCGAGGTGTCGGACAGGTCCTTGCCGCAGAGATACGGGCCGAGCATGAACTCAACGGTCGAGCGCCACTCGCCGAGATCCTTCGGCAGTGCCAGCGCGCAGGCAGTGTCGGCCTTGCGTGCGACGTCGGCGATGGCGCTGTTGGCGCGCACCATGGCCGACAGCATGTCCTCCATTTCGCTTTCGCGCGCGTAGCGCCGGGTGATGCGCATCCGCTGGCCGGGCGGCGCCGGATAGATATCGAAGCCGTTTTGCAGCGCAAGCCGCGCCACCGGGTTCGCCTCCGGCATGTGGAAGGCGCGGGCGCCGCGGTCGTAGGGCACGCCGAATAACGCGGTATCCGTCACGCAGCGGCCACCGATCGTGCCCGACGCTTCCAGCACCACGCATTTCCTGCCGGCGAACATGATCCGGCGCGCCGCGGCAATGCCGGCCACCCCGGCGCCGATGATCACGACGTCAGTGCCGGAGCGCGGCTCCCCCGGCAGGGCTTTGGATTTCTGCTGGGTCGCGCCGAGCGCCGGACCCGTCGCGATTGCGCCGGCGGCGGCGAGGAACGATCGGCGCGTCAGGTTGGACATGGCTGGTGTCCCGATTCCGAAGTTCGTACCATTTCGCAGCGGCCTCCTACGCGAACTTCGGGATCGAACCGCCACACGATCGGCTTCCCCGGCACGGAAGTGCCGGACATTGCCCGATCCTGACTGCTCCCGCAAACCGCCGCGACAAGCCGTCCTGCGGCGGGTTAAATGCCGCGAGAGGCTCGCCCATGCTCGACGCCGCCGTCAAAGCGCTTGCCCAGATGTTCTCCCCGCCGTTCCGCAAGATATTGCTGAAATCGGCGGGCATCGCGCTTTTGTTGATCGTTGTTGCGGCGATCGGCCTGCACCGGGTGCTGGTCTGGTTCGCCGAGAGCGGCCAAAGCTGGGTTACGACCACGTTCGGCGTGACCACCACGACGCCGCTCTGGGTGCTGTCCTGGGTGCTCTCGGTCGCCGCTGCGCTCGGCATCATCGTGGGCTCGGTCTTCCTGATGCCGGCGGTGACCTGCCTCATGGCCAGTTTCTTTGCCGACGAAGTCGCCGAGCAGGTGGAGCGCCGTCACTATTCCGACGAGCCGCCGGGCCATGCCCTGCCGATGGTCCCCGCGGCGTTGCAGGGGATCAAGACCGCCCTGCTCGCCGTTCTCGTCTACCTGATAGCGATGCCGTCGCTGCTGCTGGCCGGCTTCGGCGCCGTGATCTTCTTCCTCGCGACCGCCTTCCTGCTCAGCCGGGAATATTTCGAGCTCGCCGCCATGCGCTTCCGCTCGCCGGCGGAGGCGAAGACGCTGCGCAAAGCAAACCAGAGCACGGTCTTCCTGGCCGGCATGTTCGTTGCGGCCTTCGTGTCGATCCCGATCCTCAATCTAGCGACCCCGCTGTTCGGGACGGCATTCATGGTGCACATGCACAAGCGGCTCTCGCGCCGCCCGTCGTCACCGCCATTGATCGAGGCCGAGCGCGGCGAATAGCAGCGACGTCACCGCCACCCTTGGGCGCCGTCGCACCGATAGCGCACCGCGGCCGTCAGGCGGCCACCGTTTTCCCCGGCCATTTGCAGAGATCGGCGATCAGGCATTTCTCGCACAGCGGCCGTCGCGCCAGGCAGACGTAGCGCCCGTGCAGGATCAGCCAATGATGGGCGTGACGCTTGTATTTGTCGGGCACGACCTCGAGCAGTTTCTGCTCGACATCGAACGGCGTCTTTCCCGGCGCCAGGCCGGTGCGGTTGCCGACGCGGAAAATGTGGGTGTCGACCGCGATGGTGGGTTCGCCGAATGCCATGTTGAGCACGACATTGGCAGTCTTGCGTCCGACCCCGGGCAGCGCCTCGAGCGCTTCGCGCGAACGCGGCACCACGCTGCCGTGCTCGGCGACAAGCTTCTGCGACAGCGCAATGACGTTCTTCGCCTTGGTGCGGAACAGGCCGATGGTCTTGATGAGGTCGCGCACCTTGGCCTCGCCGAGCGCCACCATCTTCTCCGGCGTCGGCGCCGCCGCGAACAAGGCCGGCGTCGCCTTGTTGACGCCGGCATCGGTCGCTTGTGCGGACAACACCACCGCGACCAAGAGCGTGTACGGATCGTTGTGCAGGAGCTCGCCCTTCGGCACCGCCGTTGCCGCCTGGAATCGGCGAAAGGCCTCCTCGACCTCGCGCGGCGTCCACTGCGGCACGATGCCGGCGATCGCCTTGCGGTCCGCGGCCAACCGTTTTGTCGGTGGCTTGAGCGCCGCCGCCTTGCCCTTGCGCGCCTTGTCGAGGCTCCGGCGTACCGATTTGCCAAGGCGTTTCCTGCCGGGACCCTTTTCGCCAGGCCCCTTCTTGCCAGCCCTTTTCTTGCGAGGTGTTTTCCGCGCCATGCTTTCCCTATATTGAGGCGCATGACGCCCGACAACGACCCCCATCGGGACCCCCCGATCTTTTCGGCAGTGCTGACGCCGCACCGCTCGCTGAGCCCGGCCGGCTTCCTGATCTTCATGGCCGTTCTGGGCGGCATCAGCTTCGTCACCGGAATGGTGTTCCTGATCGCCGGAGCGTGGCCGGTGTTCGGCTTCTTCGGGCTCGACGTGCTGCTGGTCTATTGGGCGTTCCGGCTGAACTATCGGTCGGCGCAAGCTTACGAGCAGGTGACGGTGACGCCCTCGGAGCTGACCGTCCGCAAGGTCAGTCATCGCGGTGGCGTGCGGGAATGGACGCTCAATCCGGTCTGGGTGCGGCTGCATCGCGACGTGCATGAGGAGTTCGGGCTGCAGCGGCTGTTCCTGGAGTCGCAAGGCCGGCGGCTGAGCATCGCCGGCTTCCTGCCGCCGCAGGAGAAGGAAAGCTTCGCGCTGGCCCTGTCCGGCGCGCTGGCGGAGGCGAAGCGCGGGCCGACCCGGACGGTGCTGGAGTAGCCACCACGGGCAGGAATCGGGTGGGCATGGACCCGCCGCGCCCTTAGATCGGGAGCAAATGATGGAGAACACCATGCTCTCGCCCGACCGCGTCACCGACTTCACGCCGCTGCACGCTGCGGCCAACGACTACGACATCGTGCGCCGCGCCATCGGTTTCATCTCGGAGCAGTGGCGCAAGCAGCCCGACATCGAGGAGATCGCACACGCCGTCGGCGTCACCGTGACCGAACTGCATCATCTGTTCCGGCGCTGGTCGGGGCTGACGCCGAAAGCATTCCTGCAGGCGATCACCCTCGACCGCGCGCGCACGCTATTGCGATCCTCCGCCAGCGTGCTCGACGCCGCCTACGAAGTCGGCCTGTCCGGACCGGGCCGGCTGCACGACCTGTTCGTCACCCACGAGGCGATGTCGCCGGGCGAATGGAAGGCCGGCGGCGAAGGGCTCACGCTGCACTACGGCTTTCATCCCAGCCCGTTCGGCGTCGCGCTGATCATCGCAGCGCCGCGCGGGCTTGCCGGTCTGGCCTTCGCCGACACCAACGAGGAGCAAGCGACGCTCGCCGACATGCGACGCCGCTGGCCGAAGGCGCGCTATGTCGAGGACGCGGCGCGCACCGCGCCGCTCGCCCGCCGCATCTTCGATCCCGCGAAGTGGTCCGCCGACCAGCCGCTACGCGTGGTGCTGATCGGCACCGACTGGGAGGTGCGGGTCTGGGAGGCGCTGCTGAAAATCCCGCTGGGCCAGGCCGCGACCTATTCCGACATCGCGCGCAAGGTCGGCAGCGTGAACGCCTCGCGCGCGGTGGGCGCCGCCGTCGGCAAGAACCCGGTTTCGTTCGTGGTGCCGTGCCATCGCGTGCTCGGCAAGAACGGCAAGCTCACCGGCTATCACTGGGGGCTCACGCGCAAATGCGCGATGCTGGGCTGGGAAGCGGGACGACTTGGCGCCGCCACATAACGCGCGGTCGCCGACCGCCTGGTGGATCGCGGCGCTGATTGACGATGCCGCCGCAATCGAGCAAAAACCGGCTCGAATTTCGCCGCCCGATCCCCATTTGACAGGCGGGCCGGTCCTGCTTTGCAGGGCCGGTTATCACAAGGAACCTTGCGGATGCAGCGGCGGCGTCCCGTGATGCTGGCCATTCTGGACGGTTGGGGCTGGCGCGAGGACGCCGCCGACAACGCCGTCCGGCAGGCGCGGACACCGAGCTTCGACCGGCTGTGGGCATCCTGCCCGCACGCGCTGCTGCACACCTCGGGCAAGGACGTCGGCTTGCCGGCGGGCCAGATGGGCAATTCCGAGGTCGGCCATCTCAATATCGGCGCCGGTCGTGTCGTGGTGCAGGACCTGCCGCGCATCACCGAGGCGATCGCGAGCGGCGAGATCGAGACGCAGCCCGCATTGCAGGACCTGATCGCGCGCCTCAAGGCGAGCGGCGGCACCTGTCATCTGATGGGTCTGGTTTCGCCGGGCGGCGTGCATTCGCATCAGGATCACGCCGTTGGCCTCGCCAAAATCCTCGCGGCAGCCGGCGTGCCGACATTGCTGCACGCCTGGACCGACGGCCGCGACACGCCACCGCAATCGGCCGCCGATGACATCGCGCGCCTGGCGGCGGCGTTGCCGCCGCCGGTTCCGATCGCCACGGTGTGCGGGCGCTATTATTCGATGGACCGCGACAAGCGCTGGGAGCGCGTCGCGAAGGCCTATGCCGCGATGGTGGACGCCGACGGGCAGCGGTTTCCCTCCGCCGGCGCCGTGGTCGCGGCGGCCTATGCGGACAAGAAGTTCGACGAGTTCGTCATCCCCGCGGTCGTTGGAGATTACCGCGGCATGCGCGACGGCGACGGCGTGCTCTGCTTCAATTTCCGCGCCGACCGTGTGCGCGAGATTCTCACCGCCATCCTCGATCCGAGCTTTTCGGGATTTGCGCGCCAACGCCCGGTCAGGATTGCCTGTGCAATCGGCATGACCCAGTACTCGGACGCGCTCGACGGTTTCATGCAGGCGATCTTCCCCTCGCAGTCGCTGACGAAGATCCTCGGCGAGATCGTTGCCGAAGCCGGCCGAACCCAGCTTCGCACCGCCGAGACCGAGAAATATCCCCACGTCACCTACTTCCTCAACGGCGGCCGCGAGGAGACATTTCCCGGCGAGGACCGCATCATGGTCCCGTCGCCGAAGGTCGCGACCTACGATCTGCAACCCGAAATGTCGGCGCCGGAATTGACCGACAAGGTCGTCGCCGCGATCGATTCCGGCAAATACGACCTGATCGTGCTGAACTACGCCAATCCCGACATGGTCGGCCACACCGGCAGCCTGCCGGCCGCGATCAAGGCGGTGGAGACCGTCGACACCGGACTTGGGCGTATCGCCGATGCCGTTGAGCGTGCCGGTGGTGCGCTTCTCGTCACCGCCGACCACGGCAATTGCGAGCTCATGCGCGACCCCGAGACCGGTGGGCCGCACACCGCGCACACCACCAATCCGGTGCCGGTCATGCTGATGGGCGGCGGCCATGTCGCGCTGGCCGAAGGACGTCTGGCCGACATCGCGCCGACGCTGCTCGCGCTGATGGAGCTGCCGCAGCCGAAGGAGATGACCGGCAAATCGCTGCTGCGAGCGAGATAAGACCTCAGTAACGGCGCTAGATGGGCGCGGCGCTAAACCGGTAAGTCAACCGCGCGGCCACCAAATCCGCAGTCGTCTTAAAGTTGGCTGAGTCATTCGGCAGGGGCCCCGGCAGGCCGCCGATAACTGCTCTCGCCGTCGTCGCCTTCCTGAAGTCGTAGTGGCGGTATTCGATGCCCAGCGAGACGCCTTGTGCGAATGCCCAATCGAAGCCGCCGCCGATATACCAGCCATCGGTCCGATCATCCCACCAAACGATTGTCGCCCCGACCGGCGCCAGCGATACATTTTTCGCGTCGGCATAGAAGCGCGTAGCGGCATATCCGCCAGCCACGTACGGCAGCCAATTGCCCATCGACCAACCCGCCCGCCCGCCCGCCGTGAAAATGACGTCGCTGAACTGCGACGAGCAGCCGAACAAGGCAATTGTCTGCTTGGGGCATGTGGTTCGGGTGGCGTGCCTCCCGATCAGGGCCGTCATACCCAACTCCGCGCCGATCACGAGCATGCCGAACTGGTGCTGGTACCCGAAATGGCCACCGCCAATCCCCGCATTTTCGTCGGTGTCGAAACCCAGCCCGGGGACACCAACAATTTGGAGGGCCGGATTTCCACCGGGGAAAACGGCGCTGTGGCGCGTCCACATGAATCCCCAATGCAGCCCCAATGCAGCCCGAGGTACCCCCCGCTCCAGTTCATGACAATCGCAGCGGGGGTAGCGGGCGCCTTTACAGGCACGTCGGCTGCCGAGGCGGGAGCTGCAAACAGCCCGAAAATGCCAGTTGCGCATGCAAGAATCCTGGACAATTCCGTCATTGGCTTAGTCCCCCCGCTCGATGCCCCTCCCACGCAGAATTCCAAACCATAGGAAATTTGGTCGCTCCCGCGAACCGGGTCCTTTCGATTCCTTTGGACTACGCGAACTTTCCAGTTTGCCGTTGCAAAATTAGCACACTGCGTCTGTCCGCGAGTTCGCCGCTAGAAATCCGCCAATCCCGAGCACATCCGCCATCGAATGAAGCCCGGCTTCTGTCCGCGCGCCACAGCGCGGCCTTGAGCGCACCGCGCGCGAACAAGACAACGGCGTAGTACTCGTTCCGGTCGTCCTGATCGGGCTGGTGCCATCCTTCAAAGGCGGCCCAGCCCGCAAGGATCAGGAGCGGTACCGCCACTGCAATGCAGCCAATGCGCGGTGCGGTGCCACGAACGGCGCTCATTCATCCGCTACTTCGGCGGACTGCTCATTTCAACGGTGTCGGCGCTCGTCTCGTGATGGAAGAGCATGTTGATCCCCATCCCTCCGACGATGATGAGCACAATCACACCGACTGCGATCCACATCATCCGCGTTTCGTGACTGGCCTCGTTTTCGTCTTGGTTCGCCATCGATTCCTCCGGAAGTAGTATCCAACTCGCGCGGCTCGATCTCGCCACGATGAGTGCGGAACGGTGGAGTTAATGCTGGCGCGCTCCCACGCATGCCGACGACCGCCCTATCACACCGCGCGAAAGAACGGGCGAATGGACGGGTTTCTCAGCGCGCAACTTCTCGTGAAGATTTCGCCCGCAACCGATCGGTTACGAAAAATTTATTTCCTTGCGAGAGCCCTTCATGAGCCCTCACACGTTGCCGAGCCCCAGCACGTCCGCCATCGAATAGAGGCCGGGCTTCTTGCCACGCGCCCAGATTGCAGCATGCACCGCACCGCGCGCGAAGATCATGCGATCCTCGGCCTTGTGCACGAGCTCAATGCGCTCGGCGGGGCCGGCGAAGATCACGCGGTGGTTGCCCACAACCGTGCCGCCGCGCAGCGAGGCGAAGCCGATGTCGCCCTTGCAGCGCGCACCGGTTTCGCCATCACGGCCGCGTACCGAGCGTTGCGCGAGATCAACCTTGCGGCCCTCCGCCGCCGCGCGGCCGAACATCAGCGCGGTGCCGGACGGCGCGTCGACCTTCTTGTTGTGGTGCATCTCGAAGATTTCGATGTCGAACTCGTCATCGAGCGTCGCCGCCACTCGCTTCACCAGCGCCGCCAGCAGGTTGACGCCGAGGCTCATATTGCCGGACTTCACGATCACGGCACGCTTCGCCGCTTCCGCGATCAGCTTTTCGTTCTCGCCGGAGAAGCCGGTGGTGCCGAGGATGTGGATCTTGCCGGCCTTGGCGGCGAGCTCGGCATAGATCACGCTGGCGGCAGGGATGGTGAAATCGACCAGGCCGTCGGCCGCGGCGAGCAACGGCGCGGCATCGGTCGTCACCTTGACGCCGTTGGCGCCGAGGCCGGCTAGCTCGCCGGCATCGCGCCCGATCGCGGCCGAGCCGGGCGCGTCCACCGCACCCGCAACCACGGCGCCGTCTGCGGCGGTAATCGCCTGGATCAGCGTGCGTCCCATGCGCCCGCCGGCGCCGGCCACGATCAGCCGCATATCGGACATAACAAATTCACTCCAACGTGGCGCGGGTATAGCGGGCGGGCAACGCGATGTCGACGCTCAGTCCCGCAAGCGGGGCACGCATCGTCGGTCCTCCCTGGTGACAGCAATCTAGCTACGGCTGCGGTCCGTCAAAGCCTTCGATGATGATAAGATCGATGGTCGAGCAGGGTTGCCGCACCTTGATGTTCGCCTGATATTCCGGCGAGCGGTAGCAGGCCAGCGCCGCGGCGTAGTCCGGAAATTCAATGACGACGTTGCGCGAGCGGCTGGCCCCTTCCGGGCACTCGAACTTGCCGGCCCGCACGACAAAGCGCCCCCCGTATTGACAGAAGATCGCGGGATTGGCGGCCGCATAGGGCTTGTAGGCGTCCTCGTCGTGCACATCGCCGCGTACGATCCAATAGCCCTTGGCCATGATTACCGCCCTTGCTGACTTGCCGCCGCGATTTCCGCAACGATTGCATCCGCCGCCGCCTTCGGGTCCGGCGCCGTCACCACCGGCCGGCCGACCACGAGATAATCCGCGCCGGCCTTGATCGCCGCCGACGGCGTCATGACGCGCTTCTGATCACCCGCCTCGGCGCCGGCCGGCCGGATGCCCGGCGTCACCAGCGCCATGCCGCCGCCAACGATGGTGCGGATGTTGGCCGCCTCCTCGGCCGAGCAGACGAGACCGTCGACGCCGACGTCGCGCGCCTGCGCCGCGCGTTCCGCCACCAGCTCAGGGACGGTGAAGTCATAGCCCGCCGCAGCCAGGTCGGCATCGTCGTAGGAGGTGAGCACGGTGACCGCGAGGATGCGCAGCTTGGAGCCGGCGCGGGCGTCGACCGCGGCGTGCATGGTCTGCGGATAGGCGTGCACCGTCAGGAAGGTCGCGCCCATACGCGCGATGCTCTTCACGCCCTGCGCGACGGTGTTGCCGATATCGTGCAGCTTCATGTCGACGAAGACCTGCTTGCCGGTGTCGGTCAGCGCACGCGCAAAGTCGAGCCCGCCGGCAAAGCCAAGCTGATAGCCGATCTTGTAGAACACGACGGAGTCGCCAAGCCGCGCGACCAGCGCCTCCGCCTCGGCGACGGAGGGCACATCCAGGGCAACGATCAGGCGCTCGCGTGGATCAGGCATCGTCCTCTCAACCGCCAAACAATCTCGCATAGTCGACGAGCTTCTTCAGCACCGTCTTGAGCTGACCGGCGGCACGGGCGTCGACCAGCTCGTCGCGGTCGTTGAACGCCTGTTCCGCATTGGGAATGGCGACCTGCTCCGGCACCACGAGGGCGCGGCAGCCGATCGCGAGCACCTGCCGCAACGTCAGCAGCGAATTCAGCGCGCCGGAGCGGCCGGGCGAGGCGCCGCCGAGCGCGAAGGCGCGGTTCTGGAACACGGCGAGCTGCACCTCGCCGGGCTCGCGCACGACCGAAATCCAGTCGATGGTGTTCTTCAGGAGCGGCGTGATCGAGGCGTTGTATTCCGGGCTCGCGATGAACACCCCGCGATGCGCCGCCAGCAGCTGCTTGAGCTTGACCGCGTTGGCCGGCGGCCCCGACTTGGCGACGAGGTCGGCATCGTAGAGCGGCAGCGGATAGTCGGCGAGCGAGATCCGGGTGACGTCCGCTTCCGCGAGCGTCAGCTCCTTGGTCGCGAGCGCGGCCAGCCGCACATTGTAGGACGCGCTGCGCAGCGAGCCCGGGATGACCAGAATTTTCGGGATGGACATCTTTCTTGCCGTCGCGGATCACACCCGCGCTTGACATATCAAGGCCGGTTGGTCCGGTACACCCACACGCGCGCGGGCGGGAAGTTTCTCCACACACGCGCCGAGGCCTCCGAGCGGACGTGGCCGTGCGAGCGCGGGATCGGCGAAATCGCGTTGTAGGTGAATTGCACGAAAGGCGCGGCAGGCTTCATCAAGCCGAACGCCTGATCGAGGAGATCAAGCCGCATCTTGAGCGGCTTGTTGAACAGCGGCAGGCCAGACACGAACGCCGCCGCCGGCTCGCGCAACACGCCGGCAAGCGTTTGCCGCAGGCTGTAGGCATCGCCCTGAACGATACTGGCTTTCGGAAAACGCCGGCGCAGGAGCCGGCAGAATTCCGGATCGTATTCGACCAAGGTGAGCCGCGCCGAATCGATGCCGCGCTCGACCAACGCTTCGGTCACCGGCCCGGTGCCGGGGCCGAGTTCCACGATCGGCCCGGGAATGGCCGGATCGACGTAGTTGGCCATCACACGTGCGAGCGCCCTGCCGGACGGCGCGACGGCGCCGACGGTCAACGGCTTTTCCACCAGGGAGCGGAAGAAGCGCAACTCGCCGCGATTGAGATTCTTCTGTTCGAAGTCGCGCAGCCGCCATCCGATCCGGCGACCGATCGCCCCGCGCTTGAGCTCGATGAATCGAAGCTGCCGCTCGATCTTGCGCTCGAGATCTTCCAGGGCGCGCAGCGGCATGTCTAAATCCCTAGAACAACTGCCGTTTCCGACCGGTATTCGGTAAGCCGCGCAGCGGCGGGGGTCAAGCCGCAAGTCCGCTTTGGCTTAACCGGCGCGGCTGAGCAAATCCTTAACCCTGCCGAAAAATCCCGTCGATTCCGGATGCGTTTCGCGCGATGACAGCCGTTCGAACTCGGCGAGCAATTCGCGTTGCTTCTTGGTGAGCTTCTGCGGCGTCTCGACCACGATCTGCACATACATGTCACCGACCTGTCGCGAGCGGAGCACCGGCATGCCCTTGCCCTGCAACCGGAAGCGACGGCCGGATTGGGTGCCTTCCGGCACCTTCACACGGGTCTTGCCGCCGTCGATGGTCGGCGCCTCGAACTCGCCGCCGAGCGCCGCCTGCACCATCGAGATCGGCACCCGGCAATGCAGATCGGCGCCGTCGCGCTGGAAGAAGGCATGCGCGCCAAGCGACAGGAAAATGTAGAGATCGCCGGCCGGACCGCCGCGAACGCCGGCCTCGCCTTCTCCGGCAAGCCGGATGCGCGTGCCGTCCTCGACCCCGGCCGGGATGTTCACCGACAACATGCGCTCGCGCGTGACGCGGCCGGAGCCGGAGCAGGTCGGGCACGGATCGTCGATCACTTGGCCGCGGCCCTGGCAACCGGTGCACGTGCGCTCCAGCGTGAAGAAACCTTGCGCGTGCCGGATGCGGCCGGCGCCGCCGCAATGCGGACAAGTCTTCGGTCGCGAGCCAGTCTTGGCGCCGGTGCCGGAGCAAGATTCGCAGGACACCGACGTCGGCAGCCGCACCTGGGCGGTCTTGCCACTGTAGGCCTCCTCCAGGCTGATCTCCATGGCGTAACGAAGATCGGCGCCGCGCTCGCGACCGTCGCGGCGGCCACGGGCGCCGCCCATGCCGAAGATGCCTTCGAACAGATCGGAGAACGCGGAGCCAAAGTCCGCGCTGAAACCACCGCCTCCAGCGCCCTGCTCGAAAGCGGAATGGCCGAAGCGGTCATAGGCCGCGCGCTTGTCGGGGTCCTTCAGAACTTCGTAGGCTTCGTTGATTTCCTTGAAGCGGTGCTCGCAGTCCTTGTCGCCGGGATTGCGGTCCGGATGCCATTTCATGGCGAGCTTGCGGAACGCGGTCTTGAGCTCGCCGTCCTTGGCGGCGCGCTCGACTTCCAGCACCTCGTAGTAACACCGCTTGGCCATCCCCGCATTCCACCCCGTTGCTGCCGCGGCTTCGCCGCCTTGCATCATTCAAGCCATCACTGTTTGCTGGAAAAATTGACCCACCCAAGCTTGCGCCCGGGTGGGTGAGATCGGTCTGAGAACATTGTCGGCCATCGATTGCATGACGCAATCTGCTATGCCGATTTCTTGTTTTTCTTGTCGTCGTCGACCTCGGTGAATTCCGCGTCGACGACATCGTCCTTCTTGGCGCCACCGGCGTCGCCG
>CAVRFL010000008.1:0-62523 GCA_963720385.1 uncultured Alphaproteobacteria bacterium
GGTACCAGCTGCGGAATTGGGACACGAGTGGCGTTCAATCCAGCTTCAGTCCAATCGCCCGGATCACCGGCGTCCAGTACGCGATTTCGTCCGCCAGCAATTTCTCCGCCTTCTTGGGCGTCAACTCGAAGTCGGGCGTGAACCCCGCCGAACTGAAAAGCCGCTGCAGTTCCTTGTCGGCGACCGCCCTGCGCGAGGCCGCCGCGATCTGTTCGACGATCGCTGTCGGCGTCCCCTTCGGCCCGTAGAGACCGATGAAATTCTGCGAGGTCAGCTCGGGAAACCCGGCATCCGCAACGGTCGGAATGTCGGGCGCGGTGGCGATGCGCGCCGCGCTTGTGACCGCCAGGATGCGCAGCTTACCGCTATTGTGCATTTCGAACGCCTGCGCGCTCGCGCTTTGCACGAGCATTGGGATGTGCCCGCTGATCAGGTCCGTCATCGCCGGACCCGCGCCGCGATAGGGTACGTGCGGGATGTCGGTTCCGGTCAGCGACTTGAACCGTTCGCCGACCAGATAATTCATCGAGCCGGTGCCTGACGACCCGAAGGACAGTCTCCCGGCATTGGCTTTGGCGTAGCCGGCGAGTTCTTTCAGCGTCCGGATCGGCAGATCGGGATGAACATCGATCAGGGTCGGATTGTAACCAAGGATCGCGATCGGCTCGAAATCCTTGATGGGATGGTACGGCAGGCGCGTCGACGCGATCGGGTTGACGACCAGCGCAGGGGTACCGCCCAGCAGGATGGTGTAGCCATCCGGTTGCGCGCGAGCGACCGCGGCGGCACCCAGCGAGCTGCCGCCTCCACCCATGTTCTCGATAACGATCGTACCCAGATGCGGCTTGACGCTTTCGGCCCAGGGACGGGCGGTGGAGTCGTAGAGCCCGCCGGGCGCGAACGGAACAATAAGCCGGATCGGCCGATCGGGGTATTTCGACTGGGCAAGCGCAATTCGCGCGAGCGCCACCGCCGGCAATGCGACCGCACCCAACGCAAGCAGATCACGCCGCCTCATGACGCGTCCCTCCCTGTGGTGTCGGCTTTTTGTTTTCCTGATATTAGCGCATTGCCTGGGTCGCTGTGCAGTGGCGTAATGCGTGCAAACAGGGGATACCGACATGGCACAGAAAGTCGCGGTGGTCACCGGCGCCGGCACCGGCATCGGTAGGGCGGTCGCCCTTGCGCTGATGAAGGACGGCTTTGCCGTCGCGCTCGCCGGGCGCCGGCCGGACAGCTCGACGAGACCGCGGCCGAGGGCATCAAGACCAACGGGCAGAGCCTTGTCGTCCCGACCGATGTGAGCGACCCCGCCTCGGTCAAGGCCTTGTTCGCCAAGACCAAGGACACCTTTGGCCGCTGCGACGTGCTGTTCAACAATGCCGGCATCGGCGCGCCGGCGATGCCGATCGAGGATCTGCCGTACGAAACCTGGAAGAAGGTCGTCGACATCAATCTCACCGGCATGTTCCTGTGCACGCAGGAGGCGATCAGGCTGATGAAGACGCAAATCCCGCGCGGCGGCCGCATCATCAACAACGGCTCGATGTCAGCCCATACGCCGCGGCCGGGCGCCGCCGCCTATACCGCGACCAAGCACGCGGTCACCGGGCTGACCAAGCAGACCGCACTCGACTGCCGCGGCAAGGACATCGTCTGCGGGCAGATCGACATCGGCAACGCCGCCACGCCGCTGACCGAGCGCATGGTGCAGGGCCAGGGCGTGCTGCAGCCGGACGGCCGCATGATGATCGAGCCGCGCATGAACGCCGACGACGTCGGGCGCGCGGTCGTCTACATGGCGAGCCTGCCGCTCGACACCAACGTGCTGTTCATGACCGTGATGGCGAACGCTATGCCGTTCGTCGGGCGGGGCTGAGAAGGCGCCTGTCAACAACGCGGCGATCAATATCGACCGCGCGGCGGCCAAGTCGCATCGGCGGGCGGCGTGAATATGAAAGGCGGCGAAGTTGAACCGCGTGGCGGCCAGTCGGCATCGCCACGCCCCAATGCCGGTGGCAGCCACGGTGGATAGGCGGGCTTCGATACCAAAGGCGGCTTTTTAAATCGGCTCAGGGGGTGGCGCCTGGATTGTCAATGCAGGATCGTAGCGCCGTGTCTCCACCCATTGGTGCGCGTTCGTCCTCGAAACGCTGACGGTTCGGAAGGGAACCTTGGTTGCTTTCTCCACGATCATGGATCGGTGGCTATAGAGCGTTCTGGCAGCCTCACTGTCTCGGTAGAAGTCATATTCGTACCAATCGAGGTCGCGGCCATCCACCGAGACCCCACCCAGGCATTTGACCTGCCCGACATACTCGGACGGCGGAAACAAGGTTCGGACGATCTTGCCCGCAATGTCCAGCTTTTCGGGAGCCTCTACCCAACTGTCTGGCCGATACGATTTCTTGGCCCAAGCTCGCCCATCCGCTGCAATGGTTTCGCCGAAGCCGCCGCCAAGGACCGTTCTAAACCAGTACTGAATCGCATCGGAGGGAGCAAATTTTCCCGTCAAGCAACAGGGACCGGATTCAAACGATCCTTTGATCTCAAACTCAAAGGCGGCCGCCCTGCCGCGTTGGACCGCGGTGAAAAATTCTGCCCGGCATACGGGATCGCCTTTTTGTGCCTCTAGCGAAAGTCGCCGCATCAACTCCGACAACCGTTTTTCAAAGTCGACGGAAGGCGGATCGACGCGGATCGAGGGATCGTGGCGATAAATTGCCGTGGCGCCCGAACTTGCATCGCTACGTCCGCGCGTCTCGAATCGAACCGGAAGTCCGGAATGCTCGTCGGTAAAGATCGTCTCTACCCAGACCCGGTCGGCAATCTGCTTGGCAAATTCGTATTTGTTCACGGCGCGGCCGTCGATAGTGACGCGGCCAAAGCAGGTCACTTGACCGGCTGAAAATGACGCCGTCGGTGCCGGCATTCTGTCCTGGTAAGTCCAAATCGTCGAATAGGGACCTCGCCAGCCGGCGCTATCCCTCTCCCATTTGCGATCGCCAATCCACACCGTCTCACGGCCTGTTCCGACAACCGCGTCGCAGTTGCGCTCGCGCTGGGCGACCCCGGGCACAATCTCCCCGCAGATCTTGGCTCGAACGTCTTTGCTCCAACGGGTGATCTCAAAATGGAATGGCTCCGAATTCCACGCACGCGCACGAGCAGCTTGGGCTTCGTCTTCGCAGTGGGAAGCTGCGGGCACGCCCCAAACGCAGGCAATCAGCGCGATGACGAACCGGCGCAATTTCGTCTCCCCGATCCTTGGCCGGCATGACGCTTTGGTCACAGCCCTTGTGCCAGGCGCGTCTAAGTTAAATCTCGACTGCGGCAAGATCGAGACCGCCGAGGCCAAGGCAAGGGGGTTGCCCTAGTCGAGCAACGACATCGTCAACCGCATGCCTGAAGGCCCGTATTGGCGTCGACGAACACTGTCTCGGCGATGTCAAGCCGATCCCCGGTTCGTGCAATGAATTCGTACTGGTTCAACTCGCGGTCTTCCATCTTGACGCGGCCGTGACAGCGGACCTGGCCGAACACACGGGGCAGCGACAAAGTCGGCACTTTTCTGCCGTGAGACCGCACGCCTGGATACGGGCCTCGCCAACCGAAACCGTCATTCACCCAAGTCTGGCCTTGGATTCGGATGTATTCGTCGCGATTGCCGCTTAACGGTTCGCAGCCGCGTTCGTACTCGGCCTTGAGCGGATCAATTTCTCCACATGTCCGCACGCCGGAACTCGCTCTCGCCTCAAAATGGAAGGGGCCCGACGTCCAGACGCTCCTGCGCGCGGCATACGCCTCATCCTCGCAATCAGCGGCTGCGGGCAGGAGCCACAGACAAGCGAGCATGAAGACCGGCCAACGCAAGATCTTCGCTCCAGCTTTCATGGCGTGCTCCTCATCTCGACCGGCGCAACATCGGGACGAGTGGCGGCGAGGAACCGGCTTGGATCGTGCCAATCGGCTCGAAGCCGTGGCGCCGATAAAGCGATATGTTCCGTGGGTCGGTGGATTCGAGATAGGCCGGCGCGCGGTCACGATCGCACCGCTCCAGCGCATACGCCATCAGCGCATCGCCGTATCCTTTGCCCTGGTGCGCCGGGTCAACTCCGACCAGCGGCAAATACCAGTGCGGCTCGCTCGGATGATGCTTCGCCATCTGCTCAAAGATCGTGGAGCCATGCTCCTGCTGTGATGGCGCGAGCGTGCTTTGCATTAGCTCGTTGAGACCGGCCTCGTCGGGCTCGACACCGGGCGGCAGCCACAGCGCCGCGCCGGCGTAGTCGCCGGTCGCAAGCGCGCTGCCGAGCGCAAACGCACGGCCTCCGAACGCCCGGGCAAGCCTCGGCATGGCAGCGAGGTATTGGCGCGCGTTCGGCCACGTCCATCGCGCCATCGGGTCCGCCGCGAATGCGAGAACGATGGTTTCGATCGCCGGTCCTTCATCGTCCGGCGTCAAGGTCCTGACCGCTGGAAGGTTCACGACTATGTCTCCCGTCCGGGGGGCTACAGCACACACATGCTGGCGGCTTTTTCCGGGCAGGGCCGCTACAATCCTCCGCAAATCTCTAGGTGTGCGGGGGCATGCTGCAACTTCAATCGGCCTTGGGTGTCGTCGGCCTGCTCGCCATCGCCTGGCTCGTCAGCGAGCACCGGCAGGCCGTGCGCTGGAAACAGGCGGGTCTGGCGCTCGCCGTCACATTCGTCGTCGCGGTCATCCTGCTCAAGATCCCGCAGATCGTGGCCGCCTTTGCCTACGTCAACCGGGCGGTCGGCGCGATTGCCGCCGCGACCCGCGCCGGCACGTCATTCGTGTTCGGCTATCTCGGCGGCGGCCCCCTGCCCTACGACCTGAAGACGCCCGGCGCGGAATTCGTGCTGGCGCTGCAGGCGCTGCCGGTCCTGCTAGTCATGAGCGTGCTGACCACGCTGTTGTTCTACTGGCGCATCCTGCCGCCGCTGGTGCGCGGTTTCTCCTGGGCGCTGGAGCGGACCATCGGTGTCGGCGGCGCGGTCGGGCTTTCGACCGCGATCAATATCTTCGTCGGCCATGTCGAGGCGCCGCTGTTCATCCGCCCTTATCTGGCGCGCCTGACGCGCACCGAGCTGTTCATTGTGATGACGGGCGGCATGGCCGGCATCGCCGGAACGGTGCTGGTGCTTTATGCAACCATGCTCGGCCCGATCATCCCGGATGCCGCCGCACATCTGGTGATCGCCTCGGTGCTCGGTGCGCCGGCGGCCATCCTCATCAGCCTGATCATGGTGCCGGAAACCACGGACCGGCAGACCGGCGGCGATCTCATCGAGCCCGAGCCGGTGGCGTCGAGCACCATGGATGCGATCGTGAAGGGCACGGTCGCCGGGCTCGAACTGCTGCTGACCATCTGCGCCATGCTGATCGTGCTGGTGGCGCTTGTTCACCTCGCCAATGCCATCCTCGGCCTCGTCCCGGATTTCGCCGGCGCGCCGCTCTCGCTGCAACGCATGCTCGGGTGGATCATGGCGCCGGTGTGCTGGCTGATGGGCATCCCCTGGGATCAGGCGACGACCGCCGGCAGCCTGATGGGCATCAAGACGATCCTCAATGAATTGATTGCCTATGTGGAGCTGTCGAAGCTTCCGCCGGACGCGCTCGACGCGCGTTCGCGGCTGATCATGCTCTACGCGATGTGCGGCTTCGCCAATTTCGGCTCGCTCGGCATCATGATCGGCGGCATGGCCACGATGGTGCCGGAGCGCCGCGACGACATCGTGTCGCTGGGGCTGAAATCGATCCTGTCAGGCACGTTGGCGACCTGCCTGATCGGCGCGATCGTGGGCGTGCTGAGCTGAGACTTTCCGTTGTAGCCGCGTCGTTCGCGAGACCTGCACCCACGCCGGGTGAGACGCCTCAGCTTCCCTTCTGGCCGAGCAGCTTTCTGACCTGTTCGAACAGTTCCGGTGGCGACTGCGCCATGCGCTCGATGCCCTTGCCGATTTCCTCGGCGCTCACCGGGCTGACATAAATTCCGATCTTGGCAGCTTCCTCGAGATATTGCGGGTCGCGGTGCGCCGCCATGAATGCCGTCTGCAAGGCTCCGGCGCGATCGACGGGGACGCCGGGCGGCGCCGCGAACGGCCGCGCCATGCTGAGCAGCGGTGTCTCGGTGAACTCGATCAGCGCGCGGCCGGCGTCGGTGACGGCGAGTTCGCGCGCGGTCGGCACGTCCGGGAAGTCCGGGTGACGCGTCCGCCGCGCATATTGCACCAGCACGCGGTAGTCGCCGCCCGACTTGAGCCAATCGGGCTTGACCGACTTGACGGCCGAAAGATCAATCGTCCGCCCACTCACCTCGTTGCGCTCCATGGCCAGGAACACGGCCGCGCTGTCGCGGTAACCGAGCACGAGCCGCAGATTGATGCCGAGCGCCGACTGTAGGATGCGCGGGACGTCGCCGCTGGTCGAGCCATCTGCGGAACCGCCGAGCACCACCACCGGGCCGCCGGACGCGCGCATGTCGGCGGCCGATTTCACCGGCGCGTCGTTGCGCACGATCAGGACATAGGCGTCGTCGGCAAAGTTCGACGACGACCCCAGCCAGGTGAACCTGCGCGGGTCGAATTTGACGTTCGGATTGCGGCCCATCAGACCGAGTAGCGCCATGTCGCGGGAGAACGTGCCGAAGGCGGTGCCGTCCTGGGGTGCGACGGAATACAGATAGTTCGCCGCAGTCAGGCTGCCGGCGCCGGGCATGTTCTGCACCACGATCTGCGGATTGCCCGGGATATACTTGCCGAGATGGCGGCCAAGCAGACGCGCAAACACGTCGTAGCCTCCACCCGGACCATAGCCGACGGTCAGGGTGATGCGCTTGCCCGTGTAGAATTCCTCGACCGTCTGGCCATGCGCCGGCGCCGCCGCCAGCGCGGCGATGGCAAGGACGACGCCAGCAAGCGATCCGCCCGCCATGGTTGGCCCGTTCATGCGGTTGCCGGTTCGCGCGCTTCCTGCCCGACCGGCGGATGATAGAGTGCCTCCTCCATGCGCGTCTTGACGCCTTCCTTGGCCAGCGTGTCTTCGTATTCCTTGCGCAGGAAGGGATCCTCCAGCCAGTACGGGATCGCGGTTCCGCCTTCGGTCACGTCGATGGCGCCCTCGTCGGTGTCCTTCTCGCCGGGCACGCCGGCCTTGTCCTTGCGGTGGTTGTTGGGGCCATACCAGCCGATCAGGCGCAGCGGCTCCTTGCTGATCCCGAAATGCGCATGGAACCAGTCGCCGCCATAGGGCGCCGCGGTGACGAGGCCGACCGGCTCGTAGTCCTGCCGGTAGATGTTCTGTGTCTTGCCGTCCTTCCACGGCGTCATGCCATCCGTGCGCGGCCACGTGTAGGTGTAGCCCTTGCCCTTGAGGCAGACGAGCACGGCCGACGACATGTGCGCATGCGCCTTCGAATAGCGGCCGGTCTCGTGCTCGCCGATGAAGCCGTAGAACACGTTGTTGGCCATGCTCGGCTCGACCCGCAGATAGCCGGGCGAGCGTCGGTTATCGAGGTAGAGCTGGCCGTTCATGATGTCGGGTATGAGGTTCGACTTGCTCATGGCGAGCCCGCGCAGCGGGTCGGGCTTGATGTCGTCGTTGGGCTTGAAGAAGTCGGCACTGCCGTCGAAGCGCTGCGGGAAGGCGACCGCGCAATTGAAGATCCAGTCGGTCTCGCGATAGAGGTTCATGACGTTCGGCGCGGTCGAGGCGACGAGGATGAGCGCCGGGCTCGACGCCGCATTGATGATGCGGTGCCAGCAGTTGAGCGGCACCGAGAACATCGAGCCCTGCTGCCACTCGAAGGTGTGCGGCTTCTTCTGGTCGTCGGTCCAGATCTCAGTGCTGCCGCGGCCTTCCACGACCACCATGATCTCCTCGTACATATGCCGCTCGGGGTTGAGCGCGCCGCGGCCAGGCACCTCGACGACATAACAGCCCCATTTGCCTTCGGTGCCGTAGAGCTGGATGAAGGTGCCGTTGCCGCCCATGCGGTTCCAGCGCTTGAGCGCCATATCCTGCACGCGCCGCACGCCAATGCCGCGGAATATCGGAATCCCCTGCGCCTCCATGTAGTCGTCATAAGGCGTATTGGGCCGCTTCCATGCGCCATAGCCAGCGTTCTTGTCCTTCTCCGGCTCGTGCCAGTGCTCGCTTGTGACGTCGTGCATGGGACTTCTCCTTGGCGTCTTGTGTCTTGCGGGATTGTCTCAGGACCAACAGCCTTGCACAAGCTGGAAGGATAACGACGGCCGCGCCTGCGGCACGGTCGTTTCGCAACCCGTGTGGGTTAGCCTCGAGGGCGTAACCCGCCATGGTGCCCTGAACGGCGGATTACGCTTCGCAAATCCGCCCTACGCCCTATCCGGTACGGCCTATCCGCGTGACGGCGCGTATTTGCCGGTCAGTTGCGCGGCGTAGTCGCCCTTCCCTTCCTTGGACTTATGTTCCAGCCGGGTGTCGCGCGGCCACGTGCGCTTGAGGTCGTCGCGCACATTCACGCGCAGCCGGCCCAGTCCGTCGATCTCGATCTCGATACGGTCGCCGTCCTGGAAGGCACTGAGGCCGCGGTGATTGGTACCGGTCGCCAGCACGTCGCCGGGCTCCAGCGTATGGATCGAGCTGATGAATTCGATGCAGCGCGGAATCTTGTGCGCCATGTCGCTGGTGTTGAAATTCTGTTTCAGCGTCCCGTTGACCCACAATTTGACCTGGAGCTTGTGCGGATCGGCGATCTCGTCGGCGGTGACGATATAGGGGCCGATCGACGCGAAGGTGTCGCGTGACTTGCCCTGATAGAAGGTGTTGCCCGGTGGCGGCAGGCTGCGCGCGGAACCGTCAATGAAGTTGGTGTAGCCGAAGACGTAACTCATCGCATCGGCCGCTTTGACATTGCTCGCGCGCTTGCCGATCACCAGCGCAAGCTCAGCTTCGCCTTCGAACACGCCGGCCGGCACGTCCGGAAGCACCATCGTACCGCCCTGTCCGATCACCGAATTAGGTGACTTGAGAAAGGCGTTGATCGGCGCGGCCTCCTTGCGGGTGCCGTCCTCCATGTAGTTCACAGCCATGCAGTCGATATTGATCGGACGCGGCAGCGGCGGGCGGATCGTGACCTTGTCGAGCGCAATGGCGCGCCCGCGCCCGGCCGCCTCCTCCAATCGATTGCGGTAGTCGGCAAACCGTTCGATGACGCCGTTGATGAGATCGTGCGGTCCCAGACGCGGCACGTCCTTGACGGCGTCGGTGACATCCACGACGACGTCGTCCTTCAACAGCCCAAGCCGGAAATCATCGAAAAACAGGATCTTCACGGCGTCCTCCCATGTAACCTTTTTCTGATGAAGGCACGCTAGTCCTTACGGGCGGACGTGATCAAGTCCAGAATCGCAAATCGTCGCCGATCGCGCTTTTGACCCTTCCTTCCCGGAAGACAGCGATGTATTTTCGAACGAAGCTGCTCAAGCAAATCGGGACGCGTCGAAGCCCGGTCGTTACATATTGTCCACGCGCGCATTGCGCGATGACAAGGGAGGATTTGATGAAGCTTCCCCGCCGCACGTTCGTCCGGCTGGCCGCAAGTGCCGTAGCCGCCCCGGCTGTCTCACATTTCGCATGGGCAGCACCGTCGCAGCCGGTGCGCATCATTGTCGGGTTCGCGCCCGGCAGCTCGGCTGACATCATCGCGCGCTTCGTCGGACACGTGTTGTCGAAACGGCTCGGCCAAGAATTTATCGTCGATAACCGTCCGGGGATCGGCGGCAACATCGCCACCGAAGCGGTCGTGAATGCAGCCCCCGATGGCCGCACGCTGCTGCTGGCCGGTTCGTCGGACGCGATCAATGCGACGCTCTACGACAAGCTCACCTTCAATTTCCGCCGTGACATTGCACCGGTTGCCGGCGTCGCCCGCTCCCCCAATGTCATGATTGTCGGTCCATCTGTTCCGGCCGAGACGCTTGGCGATTTGATCGCGCTGGCGAAGGCCGATCCCGGCAAGCTCCGCATGGCTTCGGCCGGCGTCGGCTCGGCGTCGCACCTCGCCGGCGAGATATTCAGGATGATGACCGGCGCCCAAATGGTGCATGTCGCCTATCGCGGCGGCGGCGCCGACGCCTACGCTGAACTCATCGCCGGAGAGGCCGACGTTTATTTCCCCGCGCTAGCATCCTCGATCGAGCACATCAGGTCCGGCAGGCTGCGGGCGTTGGCGGTGACCAGGTCGCGGCAACTCGACATTCCTGCGGCCAATGAGTTTGTGCCCGGCTATCACGCCAGCACCTGGTTCGGCATCGGCGCGCCGCGCAACACGCCGACAGATATCGTCCAGAGCCTCAATACCGAGATCAATGCAACCCTCGCCGATCCCAGTGTGGCGGCGTGGATTGCCGATTTCGGCGGCACCGTCATGTCCGGCTTACCGGCCGAGTTCGGCGGGGTGGTCGCCCGCGAAACCGAAAGCTGGGCCCGCGTAATCAAGGCCACCGGCACCACGCTGAGCTGATTTCATGACGCTCCACCGCCGCAGCTTCCTGCATCTCGCCGCGGGAGCTGCCGCCGTGCCGGCCGCGTCGCGGCTGGCTGGTGCGCAAGACTATCCGTCGCGGCCGGTGCGCATCATTGTCGGTCTTGCGGCCGGCGGCGCCACCGACATCGTCGCGCGCCTGATCGGTCAATGGCTGTCGGAGCAACTCGGCCAGCAGTTCGTCGTTGAGAACCGCCCGGGTGCCAACGGCAATATCGCCACCGAGGCTGTCGTGAACGCAAGCGCCGATGGCTATACGCTGCTCGCGGTCTCCCCGGGAGCCGCGATCAACGGCGCGCTCTACGACAAGCTCAATTTCGACTTCCTGCGCGACATCGCGCCGGTCGCCGGCATCCTCCGCGTTCCGAACGTGATGGCGGTGAGCCTGTCGCTTCCGGTCAAGACCGTTCCCGAGTTCATCACCTATGCCAAGGCCAATCCAAACAAGATCAGCATGGCGTCGGCCGGCATCGGCTCCTCCAATCATTTGTCCGGCGAGCTGTTCAAGCTGATGAGCGGCGTGCCGATGGTGCACGTGCCCTATCGCGGTGCCGCACCCGCGTTGACCGACCTCATCGGTGGACAGGTACAGGTGATCTTCTCCGCCGTGCCGTCGACGGTCGAATATATCAGGGCCGGCAAGGTGCGCGCGCTCGCCGTCACGTCGACCTCACGCTCGGAGGCCCTGCCTGGCGTTCCCACTGTTGCTGAATTTGTACCCGGTTACGAGGCAAGCAACTGGTGGGGCATCGGCGCACCGAAGAACACACCTGCTGCAATCGTCGACAGGCTCAACCGGGAGATCAACGCCGCGTTTGCCGATCCCAAGATGAAGGCCCGGTTCCTGGAGCTGGGCGGTCCAGGACTCGCGGGCTCACCCGCCGACTTCGAGAAGCTCATCACTGACGAAACCGAAAAGTGGGGACGGGTGATCCGAACCGCCAACATCAAGGCGAACTAGTTCACTCCGGAGTTCACGCTGCATCATTTTCGTTTCGCAATTCCGGCCCCAATAAGCTGACAACAGTTGAGGAAACGCCATGAATGGTTCCCGTCGCCGGTTTCTTCAGTTGGCGGCAGGTGCTGCCGCCCTCCCCGCCGTTTCCAGCGGGGCATGGTCGCAAGCCTATCCGTCGCGGCCGGTGCGCTTCATCGTCGGCTTTCCCGCCGGCAACGCGCCCGACATCATCGCGCGGCTCGTGGGTCAGATGCTGTCGGAGCGGCTCGGCCAGCAATTCGTGATCGAGAACCGTCCCGGCGCCGCCAGCAACATCGCCACCGAGGCGGCTGTCGCCGCGCCGGCGGACGGCTACACGATCCAGATGATCGTGCTGACCAACGTGTTCAACCAGACGCTCTTCCCGAATCTCAAGTTCAATTTCATGCGCGACATCGCCCCGGTCGCAGGCATCGCCAACGCGCCTTACCTGATCGTGGTCAACCCGTCCCTGCCGGTGAAAACCATCCCGGACTTCATCGCCTACGCGAAGGCCAATCCGGGCAAGATCAACTATGCCTCCGGCGGCAACGGCAGCTCGTCCCACATTTTTGGCGAGTTGCTCAGGAAGATGGCCGGCATCGACCTCACCCATGTCCCCTATCGCTCGAGCTTCATGCCCGACCTGCTGTCCGGGCAGATCCAGATGACGATCAATCCGATCCCGCAGGCGATGGAATATGTCAGAACCGGCACCCTGCGCGCCATTGCAGCAACCACGGCGAAGCGGCTCGCGGATTTGCCGGACATCCCGACCGTCGGCAAATCCGTGCCGGGCTATGAAGCGATCGGATGGTATGGCCTGAGCATGCCCAGGAACACGCCCGCCGAGATCGTCAACAAGCTCAACGAAGCGATCAACGCCGCGCTCGCCGACCCCAAGGTAAAGGCGCGACTGGCCGTGTTGGGAGTCGAGCCGATGCCGCTCACGCCAGCCGCCTTCGCAAAGTTCATCCAGGACGACTACGAGAAGTGGTCGAACGTGATCAAGACCACCGGCATCAAGGTGGACTGAGCCGAACTTCGGAACCTGGGGCGCTAGCCCTATCCCGAGCAACATTCCTTCTCTAAACTCGCCGCCAAAACCGCGCGGGCGAGACGGGACGGATGGAAGAACAATCAGTCGAACGAGCCGGCGCGCGTGCCGGCTCGAATCAGGCGACGCCGGTCGCCTGGCGCGATCTGCGCGAGTGGATTGCGCTGGTCGAAGCCAACGGGCTCATCAAGCGCATCGACAAGCGGGTCGATGCCGACGAGGAACTCGCCGCCATCGCCTATCTCGCGACGCGGCGGGAAGACGCGCCGGCGCTGCTCTTCGAAAAAATCGCGAGCGACCGCTCGGGCGCCGGCATCCTGGTCAACATGCTGGGATCGAGCAAGGAGCGCTATGCGCTCGCCGTCGGGCTCGATCCCACCCTCTCCACCGCCGAGATGATCGCTGCGAGCCGCGAGATCATGCAACGGCGGATCAAACCGGTATCGGTGGCGAAAACCAAAGCGCCGGTCAACGAAATTGTGCTGCGGGGCGATGAGATCGACCTCACGCAGTTTCCGGCGCTGAAATTCTGGCCGGGCGACGGCGGCCGCTATATCGGCACCGGCGACATCACGCTGACGAAAAATCCCGACACCGGCCGCATCAATGTCGGCTGCTACCGGCAGATGCTGCACGGGCCGCGCCGCGTCGGGCTCTACTGTTCTCCGGGAAAACATGGCCTGATCGACCGCGAAGCCTGGTGGGCGCGCGGCAAACCGTGCGAGGTGGTCGCCGCCTATGGCATCGATCCGGTGCTGTTCATGCTGGCCGCGCAGGTGTTCGGCATCAAGGAGTCCGAGCTCGATGTCGCCGGCGGCCTGATGGGGCGCGGCGTGGAGTTGACCGAAGCCGAATATGTGAGCCTGCCGATCCCCGCCAATGCCGAGCTTGTCATCGAGGAACTCTTGCATCCCGGCGACGTCGAGGAAGAAGGCCCACTCGGCGAGTTCACCGGCTATTACGGCCGTGAGCGCGCGCCGCAGCCGGTGATCGAGGTCAAGGCGGTGCATCACCGCCGCTCGCCGATCCTCACCGCCGCGCTGATGGCGAAATATCCGTCCTGCGAGATCGGCGCTTATTACGCGATCATGCGCTCGGCGCGCGTCCTCGACGACCTCGACCGCATCGGTGTCTCCGGCGTGTTGGGCGCCTATGCGCATCCGGCCGCCGCGTCCGGCTGGGGCATGGTGGTCGTGTCGATGCAGCAGCAATATGCCGGGCACGTCGCGCAGGTGCTGGCGCTGACCGCGCAGTGCCCGGCCGCCGCCTACTACACCAAATGGATCATCGCGGTGGACGAGGACGTCGATCCGACCGATTTCAACGACGTGATGTGGGCATTGTCGACGCGCTGCAATCCGGCCGACGATCTTGACGTCCTGCGCAACACTTGGTCGACCGGTCTCGATCCGAGCCAGTATCCGCCGGAACTGCGGCCCTATGGATCGAAAGTGCTGGTCAACGCCTGCAAGCCGCACAAGCACATCAAGCAATTCCCGCAGGCGACGCTGTTGCGGCAGAGCGTCTACGAGCGCGCTGCCGCGCGCTGGGACGAGCTTGGCTTTGAAGGACCGCCGCCGAAGCTGACGGGGTTTCACAAGGAGTGATGCGGTTACGCGCGCTCAGTGCAGCCGGAACTCCCCGTTCAGGGCGCGGATCTCGGCGGGCTTGATCAGGCGCGCATGCGCGACCGTTACCGAATGCAGCGGGCCTTCGATCTTCTCCAGCCAGAACGCGAGAAACTTGTTCAGCACCGGAAACTTTGGACAGAGATCGTAGTCCTGCCAGACGTAGGTCTGCAGCACCGCGGGGTGATCGGGCATCCGGTAAAGGATCTCGGCTGTGGTCAGTCCGTACCCTTCCAGCTGCTTCCTGAAGCCTTCCGAAACCATGAGTGTCCTCCATTTCGGGGACAACAAGTGTCGAGGAACCAGGGTTCCTATTGCAAGCCTAAAAGATAAATTAAGTGTGTATTTTCAACGCATTAGCAGCATCGCGCCGCGGCTGCTGACAACCGCTTTTGAGGGCGTTTCGTTCCCCGACCGCTCGCCACGCCGGTCAAATTAACCAAACAAATTCAGATATTTGCGTAGCTTGATAGCACTCCATCGAAATGAGTGCTAAAAAACCGCCCGACCCCTCTTGCGGGTCAAAAACGTGCGCCTATGTCGCGCACAAGCGGTCGCCGGGGGCGTTCCGGGCGGCTGCTGTCACAAGCCGACCGAATCAATCAAACGAGGAGGATTTCCATGAAGTTCCGCCCGCTTCACGACCGCGTCGTCGTCAAGCGCATCGATGCCGAGGAGAAGACATCCGGTGGCATCATCATTCCCGACACCGCCAAAGAGAAGCCGAGCCAGGGCGAGATCACCGCAGTCGGCCCCGGCGGCCGTGACGAATCCGGCAAGCTGATCCCGATCGATCTGAAGGTTGGCGACCGCGTGCTGTTCGGCAAGTGGTCGGGCACCGAGGTCAAGATCGACGGCGAAGACCTCCTGATCATGAAGGAATCCGACATCCTCGGCGTGCTGGAAGGCAGCGTCGCCAGGAAGAAGGCCGCTTAAATCTCGAACCTCGTCCTGAGGAGGCCGCAGAGCGGCCGTCTCGAAGGACGAGGCACGGAGTTCACGGGCCTCATCCTTCGAGACGCGGGCTTCGCCCGCCCTCAGGATGAGGGTCAAAATCAAACGGAGTTCAACAATGGCTGCCAAGGAAGTCAAATTCTCGGTCGAAGCCCGCGACAAGATGTTGCGCGGCGTCGACATTCTCAACAATGCCGTGAAAGTAACGCTCGGCCCCAAGGGCCGTAACGTCGTGCTCGACAAGAGCTTCGGCGCCCCCCGCATCACCAAGGACGGCGTCACCGTCGCCAAGGAGATCGAGCTCGAAGACAAGTTCGAGAACATGGGCGCGCAGATGGTGCGTGAGGTCGCATCCAAGACCTCCGACATCGCCGGTGACGGCACCACCACCGCGACCGTGCTCGCTTCCGCAATCGTCAAGGAAGGCGCCAAGGCCGTCGCCGCCGGCATGAACCCGATGGATCTCAAGCGCGGCATCGACCTCGCGGTCGAAGCCATTGTCGAGGACCTCAAGAAGAACTCCAAGAAAGTCACCTCCAACGAGGAGATCGCCCAGGTCGGCACCATCTCGGCCAACGGCGACCAGGAGATCGGCAAGTTCCTCGCCGAGGCGATGAAGAAGGTCGGCAACGAGGGCGTCATCACGGTCGAAGAGGCGAAGAGCCTGGAGACCGAGCTCGACGTCGTCGAAGGCATGCAGTTCGACCGCGGCTACATCTCTCCGTACTTCATCACCAATGCCGACAAGATGCGAACGGAGATGGAGGATCCCTACATCCTCATCTACGAGAAGAAGCTTTCGGGCCTGCAGGAGCTGCTCCCGCTGCTCGAGGCAGTGGTGCAGACCGGCAAGCCGCTGCTGATCATCGCCGAGGACGTCGAGGGCGAGGCGCTCGCCACGCTCGTGGTCAACAAGCTGCGCGGCGGCCTCAAGGTCGCGGCGGTGAAGGCGCCCGGCTTCGGCGATCGCCGCAAGGCCATGCTGCAGGACATCGCAGTCCTGACCGGTGGCCAGGCGATCAGCGAAGACCTCGGCATCAAGCTCGAGAACGTCACGCTGAACATGCTCGGGCGCGCCAAGAAAGTGATGATCGACAAGGAAAACACCACGATCGTCAACGGCGCCGGCAAGAAGGCCGACATCGAGGCCCGCATCGCCCAGATCAAGGCGCAGATCGAGGAGACCACCTCGGACTACGACCGTGAGAAGCTCCAGGAGCGTCTCGCCAAGCTCGCGGGCGGCGTCGCGGTGATCCGCGTCGGCGGCGCGACCGAGGTCGAGGTGAAGGAGCGCAAGGACCGCGTGGATGACGCCATGCACGCGACCCGCGCCGCGGTCGAGGAAGGCATCCTGCCGGGCGGCGGCGTGGCGCTGTTGCGCGCCGGCGCTGCCCTCAAGGTGCGCACCCATAACGACGACCAGAAGACCGGCGTCGAGATCGTGCGCAAGGCGACGCAGGCCCCGGCCCGCCAGATCGCGACCAATGCCGGTGAGGATGGTTCGGTCATCGTCGGCAAGATCCTGGAGAAGGACCAGTACGCATTTGGCTTCGATGCCCAGAATGCCGAGTACGTCAACATGCTGTCGAAGGGCATCATCGACCCGACCAAGGTGGTGCGTCAGGCCCTGCAGGGCGCAGCGTCGGTTGCCGCGCTTCTCATCACCACCGAAGCGATGGTTGCCGAGCTTCCGAAGAAGAACCAGCCGGCGATGCCCGCGATGCCGGGCGGCGGCGGAATGGACTTCTAATTGGGCCGACCGGCTCAGACACTATCAAGGCCCGGGAGCAATCCCGGGCCTTTCGTTTTGGGACAGAAAAGCGAACGACCACGAACGAAAGGCGCGCGTCCATCCGGCGTCACCTGTCGAAGCGCGGTCGTTTGGGCGATGGTACACTGTACACAACCATCGCCACTTGCATGACAACGTACCGGAGGCGGACGACAGCGTCATGACAGCAAAGACAGGCCAAATCCGCATCGGCATCGGCGGCTGGACGTTCGAGCCGTGGCGCGGCGAGTTCTATCCGACGGGATTGCCGCATGCGAAGGAGCTGGCCTATGCCAGCGAACGGCTCACCTCGATCGAGGTCAACGGCACGTTCTACCGGTCGCAGACGCCGGCCACCTTCCGCAAATGGGCGGGCGAGGTGCCGGACGGCTTCGTGTTCTCACTCAAGGGTCCGCGCTTTGCGACCAACCGGCGCGTCCTGAAAGAGGCGGGCAAGTCGATCCAGCGCTTTCTTGACAGCGGTGTGACCGAGCTTGGAGCCCATCTTGGGCCCCTGCTCTGGCAGTTCGCGCCGACCAAGAAATTCGATGAAGCCGATTTCGGCGGTTTCCTCGAATTGCTGCCCGACACGTTCAATGGTTGTCACATTCGGCACGTTGTCGAGGTCCGGCATGACAGTTTCAAGACGCCCGAATTTGCCGCACTGTTGCGTAAATTCTCGATCCCGGCCGTGTACACCGACCACGTGCGCTATCCCAACATCGCCGATGTGACAGGCGACTTCGTCTACGCGCGGCTCCAGCAGGGCGATGACAAGATCCCGACCGCCTATCCGCCCAAGGCGATCACGGAATGGAGCAAGCGCCTGCGCGACTGGGCAACCGGCGGCGAGCCCGGCGATCTACTGCGCATCGCGGCGTCGCCGAAAACCAAAGGCAAGCCGCGCGACGTGTTCGCCTACGTCATCCATGAGGGCAAAATCCGCGCGCCGGCGGCAGCCATGGCGCTGATCGAGCGGATTGCGGAAGACCCACCCCGAAAATGACAACGACCACGAACCAAGAGGTGCGCGTACATCCGGCGTCACCCAATGATCGTGGTCGTCCTGGACGGCTTTCACCGCCCCAGCGAAGGAACCCTTCGGCTCAACTTCGCCTTTCGAGGTATATAGGTGTCGAATGTGACACCCGCAAGACAGTGGAAAACATTGTTCTTCGCTGTCATGTGCCGCCATTCCCGGGATCGAAAGGGCCGCCCTCGCAAACGAGAGCGGCCCTCCGTCTTGGTCACGCGGCGTCGGGCGCCTTCAGCCGCACGAGCCGCGTGAGCAGCGCATCGAGGCCTGCACCCTCACCGGCATGCAGATCGATGCGGCCGACCTTCTCCACCAGGCGCTCGAGCAACTCGAGCTCCTTGAGCCGAAGCAGCAGAGGATTGCCCTCCATCAGCTTCGCGGTGTTGAGGAGCGAACGCGTCGCCGCGGTCTCCTCCTGGCGGCGGATCAGGTTCGCCTTCGCGAGCCGCTCCGCCTCCACCACCTTGTTCACCAGCTCGCGGACCTCACCGGGCAGGATCACGTCCTTGACGCCGAGTTCGGTCACCTCGATGCCGGTCTCCGCGAGGCGCTCGCGCACGAAGCCCCGCAGCTCGGCGTCGAGCGCGTTCTTGGCCGAGAGCACCTCGTCGAGCGTGCGCGACGCCACCGCCTCGCGGATCGCGAACTGCACCAGCCGGTACAGCCACTCGTCCACATTGGCGACCACCGCCACCGCACGCTCCGGATCGGCGATGCGGCGGAACGCGGTCAGCGTCACGCGCAGCGCGACGCGGTCCTTGGTCAGCATCTCCTGCGCCGTGATCTCGAGCGCCTGCGGACGCAGGTCGAGGCGCTTGACCTCGATCTTGCGGCCGACCGTCCAGAACGCGTGCCGGCCGGGCGCCAGCCGCTCCGCGAGCCGGCCCTCGACATAGAGCAGGCCCGCTTCGTGGTTCTCGACCACGTGCTCGGCGACGAGCGCGTTGCGCTCGCGCGCGACCATCGCGAGATGCCGCGGCGCGACCTTCGGGTCGCCGGCCACGTCGATGCGCTCGACGTCGACCTTGGTCGCGACTTTCCAGAACACGCGGATCTGCCACGGGCTCATCAGGTGCGTCGGCCGGCCGTCGAGGCGCACGATGGCGACCTCGTCGGCCTTGGTCTCGACCACCTCGAACAGCTGCGCGGCAAGGTCGGGCCGCGCCGCCTTGAGCACGGCGAAACGCTCCGCCGGGAATTCGGCGCGAACGACATGGTACAGCTCGACGCCCAGCTCGCGCCGCGGGTCGAACTGCGTGTGGCGGCCCGGCTCGAGCACGCGCTCAAACCGGCCGTTGCGCATGAGGAAGGCGCGCTCGCCATCCTTCACCGTCACGCGCAGAATAAACAGGTGCCAGCTCATGACACATCTCCTGTGTCGGCCGCCCCAGATGGCAACGGCCTGATTGCGTTCAGAGGACAGTGGGGACCGGACGCGACTTCCCGCACGAACGGCGGGCCGCGGCTTGAGTCCGCGCGCGCGACGGGCGTGCGCATCCACCCGCCGCGCCGAGGCGCGGCGGCCGAATGGACGACCCGACGTTCGCGCGGGCGGTATCCGCCGCGGCGCAAAGCCGGTCTTACGGTGTCGAGGTACGAGCGAGGAGCCTTTCGGCGCAACGACCGGACCGCGACTGAAGTGCGCGTCCGGTCCCCTTCATTGGGTAATCAGCCTAAAAGGGCTGATGGTATCGGTTTTGCGGACCGAACCGGAGCGTTTGGAGCGGGATTTGAACCCGCGACAGCATGATTACAAATCATGTGCTCTACCTTGCTGAGCTATCCTCGCGTTTGGTTGAGACGACAGGAATCGAACCTGCACCTCCGGGTCTCCCCGGCGCTCTCCATGAGCTACATCCTCGACCTTCGTTCCGCGGAACGCGAAGCCGCAGCGCGGCCCGCGCCAGCCGGGTTCTTAAACCCGGACCCAAGGCGACCCGAAGGAGCGCGGGCCGATATAGATCAAGCAAGGCGGAAAAATGGCGGCGCGCGACAAATGAGGGTTAACGAACCGTCGTTCGGTGCGAAGCTTCCAATGGTGTGACCTCACGGCCACTTCGCGCGGGCGCGGATGTCGGCGAGCGACTTGGACGCGTTCGCGACCACCTGCCGATGATCCAGTGCGGTGTGACGGCCGTTGCGATAGAGGACACGGCCGTCGACCACCACGGTATCGACATTGCTTGGCTGCGTCAGTGACACCAGCGCGTCGAAGGGATCGCCCATCGGCATCATGTTCGTGTCCGTGGTACGCACCAGGATCAGGTCCGCGCGCTTGCCGGGCGTGAGTGAGCCGGTCCTGTCGGCGCTGCCGAGGTCGCGCGCGCCGTCGATGGTGGCGAGCTCAACCATTCGCTTGCTGGTGAGTGGGATCTTGTTGCCCAGGCGATGCTTATGCAACGAATAGGCCATGCGCATGCAGCCGAAGCAGTCGCAGTTGTAATTGGTGGTATGGTCGATCGACAGACTAGCTTTGATGCCGGCCTCCAGCAGCTCGCCCAGTTGAATGACGCCGGCGCTGGCTGGACGCTGCAATTCTCCGATCGGCGAGGTTGAGTAGCTCGTGCCCTTCTCCTTCAGCATGGCGCGCTCCTCCGCCGTCGTCAGCAAGGGATGCACGAGTTGCAGGTCGCCGCCGAGCAGCCCGGAGTCGTTGAGCAGCTTGATGGGACTGGCGCCCGAGGTGTGCATGGTGATCGGCAGGCCCAGTTCACGCGCAGCGCCCCAGTCCTTCCTCGCCATTTCAACCGAGATATTGCCGCGCAAGGGATTGGTGCCGTCGCCGACATTGCGTGAGCAGATGCCGAGCGTCAGCATTCCGTCGTTCGCCAATTCTCGCTTCACGCGGGCGAGGTCGGCGATGTCCATGGGCTGATCGTTCGGCGCGCCCTGCGGCGTGCCGCAGGCGAACCGGCCGCGGATGCCGCTGTCGCGCATGGCCCGCAGCTCGGCATCGGCATGCGCCGGTGAGCGGACGTTGTGCGCCCAATTATGCGTGGTGGTCACGCCGGCGCTGAGCGCCTCGGCGAGGCCGAGCCGTACGCTGTTGTAGGTGTCGTCGGCCGTCATATGGGGTCCGAGCCGCGACGTGACCGGAAAATAGCCGCGGCCGGCATCGTCGTTGCTGATGACCGGCCGGAACAGGCTGGTCCAATGATGCCAGTGGGTTTCCACAAAGCCCGGCATGCAGATCATGCCGCGCCCATCGATGACCCCGGCGCCCGGCGCGTTGACGCTTGCCGCGACGGCGACGATGGCGCCGGCGCGGACATGAACGTCGCCGGCCGGCAGCTCGCCGATCTTCGGGTCGATCGAGAGCACATGCGCCGCGCGCACGACGAACTCGCCTTGGCCCGGCAACACTCCGGGCGGAGCGGCGCCCTGCCCGATCGTGGCGGATTGCGCCGCTGCCTCGCCATGCAACAGCGCCGACGCCCCGATGGATGCCGCGCCGGTAAAGACCGCGCGCCGATCGATGGACTTTGAATGCATCGAAGACCTCCCAAGGGATTTTGTTTTGTTTACTCCGCCGGCCGCACGGGCCCGCAATGGCGGCTGGCTTCGTTTCTATGGCGTGGCCGGCGCAAAGTCGAGCCACCGCCGCAAGCGAAATCAGTCCAGCGTGCGCCGGAACCGCGTGACCGCGACCGCCATCGCCAGCAGCATCAGCCCGCCAGCGCGAGCGTGTCGAAATAGAGGTCCGGGAGCGACGCGCCCTTGAGCATGATCGCACGCACGATGCGCAGATAGTGCGTCAGCGGCAGCGCCTCGCCGATCCATTGCGCCCACACCGGCATGCCGGCGAACGGGAACATGAAGCCCGAGAGCAGGATGTTCGGGAGAAAGAACATCAGCGACATCTGCATCGCCTGCAGTTGGTTCTGCGCCAGGGTCGAGAACGTGTAGCCGATCGCGAGGTTGGCGGTGATGAACAGCGTGCTGAGCAGCGCAAGCAGCCAGAGGCTGCCGAGCAGCGGCACACCGAACAGCAGAATCCCGATGCCGAGGATGAGCGCCGCCTGGATGAAGCCGACCATGATGTAGGGCACGATCTTGCCCAGCATGATCTCGACCGGCGTGATCGGCATCGACAGCAGGCTTTCCATGGTGCCGCGCTCGATCTCGCGCGTGACCGACAGCGCGGTGAAGATCAGCATGGTCATGGTGAGGATGGTGCCGACCAGCCCCGGCACGATGTTGAGCGAGGTCTCGGCCGGCCGGATTGTAGCGCGCATGCGTGCGGAATTCGAACGGCGACGTCGCCGTCTCGGGCATGCCGTGGTCGTAGCGCAGCGCCGTCTGCAAGACGCCGTTGAGCGCCGCGAGCGCCGAGCCCGACGCCACCGGATCGGTCGCGTCGCTCGCGACCAGGATCGCCGGCCGGTCGCCGCGGCGGAGGTCGCGCTCAAAACCGGCCGGGATTTCGATCGCGAACAGCACCGTGCCGGAGGCGAGCAGCCGGTCGAACTCGGTCTCGTCGCGCACGATATGCGTGACCTTGAAATACTGGGTGTTCTCCAAGGCGCGCAGGATCGAGCGCCCGACGTCGCTGCTTTCCTGCAGCAGCACCGCGGTCGGCAGGTGGCGCGGGTTGGTGTTGATCGCATAGCCGAACAGCAGGAGCTGGATCAGCGGGATCATGATGATCATCGCGAACGAGACGCGGTCGCGCTTGAGCTGGATGAACTCCTTCACCAGCATCGCGTAGCTGCGCCGCCAGAACTCGCCGCGGCGGGACGCCCTGCGACAGGCTGGGTTTGCGCCATGGTCATTGGAAATTGTCCTGCGCCCGGCTCATCAGGTCGATGAAGACGTCTTCAAGCGTCGCGTTCCGAGCGCGTCCAGGTGAGATCGGAGCGCTCGCGATAGGGCGCAATCGCCGCTTCGAGCGCCGCCTCGTCGCGCCCGGAGACGTGCAGGCTCGATCCGAACGGCGCCACCATGTCGACGCCGGGACGATCTGCCAGCTCGTCGCCGAGGCTGGTCAGCGTCTGGGCATCCGGCGCGCTGACGGTGTAGGTGACGAGATGCGCCGCCGCGATCACCTCCGGCACGGTGCCGTGCGCCAGCAGCACGCCGTAGGCGATATAAGCGATCTCATGGCAGCGCTCGGCCTCGTCCATGTAATGGGTCGAGACCAGGACGGTGAGCCCGATCGCGGCGAGCGCGTGGATCTCGTTCCAGAATTCGCGGCGCGCCTTCGGATCAACGCCGGCGGTCGGCTCGTCGAGCAGGAGCAACTGCGGATTCGGCAAGGTGCAGGCGCCGAGCGAGAGGCGCTGCTTCCAGCCGCCGGACAATTCGCCGGCGAGTTGCTCCTCGCGGCCGCTGAGGCCAAGCCGCTCGACCATCGCGCGCGCCGCCGCGACCGGGTTTGTCGATTCCGTAGAGCCGCGCGACGAATTCGAGATTCTCGCGCACCGAGAGGTCCTGGTAGAGGCTGAAGCGCTGCGTCATGTAGCCGACATGGCGCTTGATCTCGTCGGCCTGGGTGCGGATGTTGTAGCCGAGGCAGGTGCCCTCCCCTTCGTCCGGCGTCAGCAGCCCGGTCAGCATCCGGATGGTGGTGGTCTTGCCGGAGCCGTTGGGGCCGAGGAAGCCGTAGATCGTTCCGCGCTTCACCTGCATCGACAGGTCGCGCACGACCTTGCGATTGCCGAAGGACTTCGACAGCCCGCGCACGTCGATGGCGATGTCGGGCGTCGCGTTCATTTCGGCCGCTCCCGCGGCGCCAGCGTCACCGTGATCGGCTGCCCGACCCGCAGGCTTTCCGGCTTTTCCGGCAGCGCCTCCACCATGAACACGAGCTTGTTGCGCTCCTCCAGGCTGTAGATGACCGGCGGCGTGTACTCGGCGGTGCGGGCGATGAAGCTGACACGGGCGGTCAGGCCGCTTGGGCAGCCGTCGCACTGGATGTTGATGGTGTCGTCGAGCGCAATCCGCGGCAGCATCGCCTCATTGACGAAGAAGCGCACCTTCAAGTTGCCCGGCGGCAGCACCGCAATGACCGGACGGCCCGCGGCAACGAGCTCACCAACCCGGAAATAGATCTGCTGCACGGTGCCGCCGGCTGGGCTGAACGCCTTGCGCCGCGCGAGCTTGGTTTGCGACGAATTGAGCCGCGCCTGCGCGGAGCGCATGGCGGCCTCGGCTTCCTCCAGCGTCCTTTGCGTTCCGGCGGCCGTCTTCACCAGCGTGACCGCGCGATTGTAGGCGGCCTGCGCGTTCTTGAGCGTGGCCTCGCGCTCGGCGACCTCGGCGCGCTGCAGATCGTCGTCGAGCGTGAACAGCAGCGTATGCGCCTCGACCCGATCGCCTTCGCGCACCGGCTGGGTTTCGATCCGCCCGGTCTCATCGGGGCTGACGAAGATGAGATTCGCCTCGATCCAGCCCTGATAGGTCTGCTCCGAGTTCTTGCTGCAGGCGGCAAGGACGATCAAACACGCCAGTGATGCGCGCAGTGCCAGGCGGATCATGACGATGCCCTTTCGCCGAACAGGATATCGAGGTGCGCGCGCATGAGTTCGCGGATGTCGAGCGGCGCGAAGCGGTCGAACATGCCGTTCCAGACGAGGGCGACGAGCGCCGGGGCGACCAGGAGCTGCGGAAAGCGCGCCAGCGCATCGCTCGACAATTCGCCGCGCGCCGCGGCGCGGCCCAGCATGGCGCGCAGCGCCGCGGTCACGCGCTCGATCACCTCGTGGTAGTAGAATTCGGCGAGCTTCGGAAACCGCGCGCCCTCGGTGATGATCAGCCGGATCACATCCTTGCGGCGGGTGCCGAAAATCTCGCGCACGAAGATGTCGGCGATGGTTTCCGCGATCACGCGTGCCGGCAGATCCGCGATCTGCGCGGTCTCGATGGTGCCGACCAGCGGGCTCAGCATCGCGCGCACGAGCTCCTGGAACAGGCTCTCCTTGTCGCGGAAGTAGAGATAGATCGTCCCCTTGGCGACGCCGGCGCGGCGGGCGACGTCATCGAGACGGGTGGCGGCAAATCCGCTGGCGGCGAATTCTTCGAGCGCCGCGGCGAGGATCGCGTCCCGCCGCTCGGCCTGACGCACCGCCCGGGCGCTGCGGGCGGGCGGGCGCGCGGCGACGCGGCCGGGCCTCGCCTGCCTTTCCACGCGTTTCGCCGACTGCCTGCGGGCCATGTCGTCAATCCAAAATGACTGACTGGTCAGTCATAATATTGCTTCCAACGGTCAGTTGCAAGAGCCGGCAAAAGGTTCAACGACGCCAGTCATTCCGGGGCGCCGCGAAAGCGGCGAGCCCGGAATCCAAAACCTTGGCTGCGGCGTATGGATCCCGGGCCCGCGAGCTACGCTCGCGTCCCGGAATGACGGCAGAGCCGGTAGCCCGGATGAAGCGCAGCGAAATCCGGGGCGGGTCGCGCGCCATTTGGCCCCGCATTTCGCTTCGCTCCATGCGGGCTACGCACCCATGCCTCATTCGTTCTCGCGAGGCAAATCGTCCTCCGAGGCTTGCCATTGGCCCTCTCGCACAATGCGAGGGGGCGGAGCGCCGAAAGGCGCTCGGGTGCAGCGGCACCCGTTGAAGCGGGCCAGTGACGTAGGCCCGCAGGGCGCGATCGCGCGCCCTCACGTCCCATGACGCGGGACGTCCGCCTCTCGGCGCTCAACACGCGGCATGCTTGGCCTCGGACTGTCTTCCGCAATTTGGACGGGCATCATTTGCGAGCCCTGCTTGCGGGGCTTTCCCCCGCTCGCCCTGTTCTGTCTAGCCTTCAAGGCCGCCTCTCGTAGTGGAGGCGGACAGTGACCCGAGGCCCCCGGGGAGCTGGTTACGAGCCAAGTGCGCAGGCGCCGCATCCCGCTCCGCCTCAAGCTCGTCTCCGGAGACGCCCTCGGTGAACGGGACGGCGACCATAATCATAGAAAAATAGTCCTGTCAAACGCAGTGGGTCAGTTTGATTGTGGCATAGGACAAAACTCATATTAACATATGTTAACTGGTGAAGGAACGCCGCACACGGACTGGCGTTTGTTTTGAGTGGATTGAGTATCTGACTATGGAACCACCAGAGGTTTACAAACAAAGAAGCGCGGAATGCGCGCGGATGGCGGCCGAGTGTGCCGAGGCTTGGGCCAAGGAAGCGCTGCTCGATCTTGCCGCTGATTTCAGGCGCGACGCGGAAGAATTTACGTCCACGCTCCCGGGGGAGTGAGTGCAGCTTGTTTCCGTCTCGATCCGCTTCGCCTCAAAATCCTCCAGCAGCTTCACCATGTCGCCCATTTCCCAGAGCCGATCCGTCACGCAGCGGCCATCGCGGGGACCCACTACCAAGACCAGAAAGCGGGTCGGCTTGATGGTGGGATAGGAATTGGATTTAGCGCTTCTGACTCGCTATTGGCCGCACAAGCGCGCATGGTCGAATGAATGCCGACCGACCTCAACCGCTGCTGTCGTGCCCAACGTGCAAGGCGGAAATGCAACTGCTTGGGATCGAACCCCACGGCAGCACCCGTGAGCTTTACACCTTCGAATGTCCTCAGTGCGGGCACCTGGAAGCAAGAACGGCACTTCTGAAATAAGCCGCTTCAGTCGGCAGCTTCCCCAATCCGCAAGCATCTTCATAACGTCGCCGATCTCCCCGGGCTGGCCGGTCACGCCGACGGCCATCGCGGCAATAACGCGCAGCGTCTTACCGGTGCGGACGACATTGTCGTGGTAAGCTTGCAAGCAAATCGATCCACAAAACTCAGGGAGAGGAAACATGATGCCTCGCATCGGGAGAATGCTAACGCTCGCCGCCGGTGTCGCGCTGATCTCATGTGCCATCGCGACGCGAGCCTCCGCGCAGGGCGATGCAGCCATCGTCAAGCTTCCGCCGGAGATTGTATTCAAAGGACCGCTGGAAGGTCCCCCGCAGACCGTCGTGTTGTATGGCGACCCGAGCAAGCCCGGATTGTTTGTGTCGCGCGTGCGATTCTCGGCGGGCTGGAAGGATCTGCCGCACTGGCATCCGGACCCGGCGCGAACGGTTGTCGTGCTGTCGGGAACCTTCTATTTCGGCGCCGGCGAAACATGGGATGAAAGCAAGTTCAAGGCGTATCCGGCCGGAACGTTCTATTCCGAGCCGCCAAAAGCTCCGCATTTCACATGGGCGAAAGACGGCGAGGTGATTATCCAGATCACCGGCATGGGGCCGTCCGGCAAGACGTTCATCAAGCAGTAGATCAAACCTGCGCGGCTGAAACCCGGATTTCGCTTCGCTCATCCGGGCTACAGGGCGCGACGCAAGCAGCCGATCAGCCGCCTTCGATCTCGGCCTTGACGCCGCGCAGCGCCTCCGGCGTGTCGACATCGACCAGCGCCCTTGCCGGTGACCGGCACCTCGACGACGGCTTCGCTGTAGCGGCCGATCAGATGGCGCGCGCCGATGTCGCCTTCGATCGCCATCAGGTCGGGGAAGAACCGCCGCGACCACAGCACCGGATTGCCGCGCCGGCCGTCGAACACCGGCACCACCGCGAGCGCGCCCTTCTCCGGATCGAAGCCCGCGATCAGCTGGTCGATCAGCGCCGCATCCACCTGCGGCATGTCGCCGAGACATACGACGACGCCATCCGCCTCCGGCGGCACGGCGGCGATCCCGGTCTTGAGCGAGCCGCCAAGACCGGACGCGAAGTCGGGATTGTGCACCACCTTGACCGGCAGGCCGGCCAGCGCCGCACTGACGCGCTCATGCTCATGGCCGGTCACGACGACGACCGGCGACGCGCGGGAGGCGAGCGCCTGCTCGGCGGCGATGCGCACCAACGGCTTGCCGCCGATTTCGGCCAGGAGCTTGTTCGGTCCGCCCATGCGGGTCGAGCGGCCGGCCGCCAGCACGATCGCCGCGATGTGGTGATCGGTCTGCACGACCGGCTCGTCGCGCGGCTGCGGCCGCGTCACGATTTCCATCAGCAGGCCGCCGACGCCGAGCCCGGTGATCGCCTCCCGCGGCACCTCAAGACCCGCAAGCAAGCGCATCAGAACCCAGTCGAATCCGTTTTCCTTGGGCGAGCGCGCGCAGCCCGGCGCCCCGAGCAGCGGGCGGCCGCGCGCCTCCGCCAGCAGCAACAGGTTGCCCGGATCGACCGGCATGCCGAAATGCTCGACCCGGCCGCCGATCGCCTCGACCGCGGCCGGGATCACGTCGCGCCGGTCGGCGATGGCGGAGGCGCCGAACACGATGACGAGCTCGGCGCCTTCGCGCAGGACCTCCTCCAGCGCCTTCACCAGCGCGTCCTTGTCGTGCGGGATGCGGCGCTCGGCGACGATCATCGCGCCGGCCGGCGCGAGCCGCTCGGCCGTCACCTTCATGGTCTTCTCGATGACCTTGGTGGCGAGGCCCGGCAGCATGGTCGAGATCACGCCGACCTTGCGGATGCGATAGGGCGCGACCTTGATCAGCGGCGCGGCGGCGCGCGCCACCGCCACGGCCGCGTCGCGCAACGCGCCTGCGACGGCAAATGGAATGATCTTCACGGTCGCGATCATCTCGCCGGCGACCACCGGCTTGAACGCGGGCAAGGTCGCGAAGGTGACCGCTTCGTCGATCAGGTTGAGCGCGTCGATCGCGGTCTTGTTGACGACCAGCACGCCGGCGACGTCGGAAAACAGGTTGGCGCGTCCGGTGAAGGCGCGATCGACCCGCACCCCCTCGCCCGCGACCGCCGCGGCGATGTCGCCGGCGGCGACATCCTCCGACACGTCGCCGGGCTCGAGCCGCGCCACCACGATCTCGGGGATGCCCGCGGCTTGCAACGCCGCGATTTCAGCGCGCCCGATCACCGTGCCCTTCTTGAGCACCAGCGCGCCCTGGCGGATCGAATGGACGGCAACGCCGCCCTCCGCCTCGGCAATCGGAACGGCGCCGAATTTCACGATGCCGTCTCCGGCACTTTTTCCGGCGCCTTTTGCGGCGCCTGGCGCAGGCGCGCCGTGATCTCGCCCATGATCGCGACCGCGATCTCGGCCGGCGACACCGCGCCGATCGCAAGCCCGATCGGGGCGTGGATGCGCGCGAGATCGGCGTCGGAAAGGCCCTGCTCTTTCAAGCGGTCGAGGCGGCGGGCGTGGGTCTTTCTTGGAGCCGAGCGCGCCGATATAGAAGCAGTCGCGCGACAGCGCATGGGTGAGCGCGGGATCGTCGATCTTGGGATCGTGGGTGAGCGCGACGAACGCCGTGTAGCGGTCGACCGCCGAGCGGCGGCAGCGCGACGTCCGGCCATTCCGCGATCACCTTCACGTCCGGGAAGCGCTCCTGGGTGGCGAAGGCGGTGCGCGGATCGACGATGGTGACGTCATAGCCGAGGAGCTTTTGCGATCGGCGCCAGCGCCTGGCTGATGTGGACCGCGCCGGTGACGACGATGCGCGGCGCCGGCACGTGCACGGTCAGGAAGAACTTGCCCTGCGGCGTCTCCTCCATGCCGCTCTTGCCGCTGCGGATATGCTTCTCGATCAGGTCCTTGAGCGGGTCCTTCGCCACGTCGGCGGCCTTGACCAGGCGCTGCTCGCCGCTCGCCTGGTCGGTGACGACGACGGCGGCGCGGCGCGCGTTGCGCTCGGCATTCAGCGATTTGAGGATGTCGAGTTTCATCTTTATATTTTGGCTCCGGTCATTCCGGGACGCGGGCGAAGCCCGCGGGCCCGGAATCCATGACCCCTTGCTGCGGAGTATGGATTCCGGGCTCGCGACTTCGTCGCCCCCGGAATGACGGCATCCTACTCCACCTTCTCGACGTAGACCCGGATGGTGCCGCCGCAGGACAGCCCGACCTTCCAGGCGGTCTCGTCGGCGACGCCGAATTCCAGCGTCTTGGGCTTGCCGCTCTCGATCACGTCGATCGCCTCGGTGACCACCGCGCCCTCGACGCAGCCGCCGGAGACGTGCCGAGGAAATTGCCCTCGCTGTCGATCACCAGGTTGGAGCCGACCGGCCGGGGCGCCGAGCCCCAGGTCTCCACCACGGTCGCCAGCGCCACCCCGCGCCCCTGCCTTGCGCCAGTCTTCGGCGGCCTTGAGGATATCGTCGTCGGTTGCGAGCGTTGCCATAGTCTGCTCCCTTCTTGGTTTAAGCGGCCCTTTCCAGCCATTCCTTCGGATTCCCGGTCCGTCCGCCATGGGACGACAGCGCGCGGACCAGGTCTCCGATGGCCTCCAGATCGTGAATCGGACGCAATTCGTCAACATGCGGCAGCATCGACCGGATGCCGCGCGCCTTGGCCTCGAAGCCGGAGAACCGCAGCAGCGGGTTGAGCCAGATCAGCCGCCGGCACGAGCGGTGCAGCCGGTCGATCTCGAATGCGAGCTCGTCGCCGCCGTCGCGCTCGAGCCCGTCGGTGATCAGCAGCACGATCGCGCCCTGGGTCAGCACGCGGCGGGCCCAGAGCTTGTTGAAGGCGTGCAGCGAAGTCGCGATACGGGTGCCGCCCGACCAGTCGTCGACGCTGGCGGTCACCGCGGCGAGCGCCTCGTCGGGATCCTTCTGCTTGAGGGCGCGGGTGACGTTGGTCAGCCGCGTGCCGAACATGAAGGTGTGCACGCGCTTCCGCGCATCGGTCACCGCATGGAGGAAATGCAGGAACAGCCGCGTGTACTGGCTCATCGAGCCGGAGATATCGAGCAGCGCGACGATCGGCGGCTGGCGCGTCTGCGGCCCGAGGAATTTCAGGTCGATCAGCGCGCCGCCGGCCTTGAGGCTGGCGCGCAGCGTGCGGCGCATGTCGATGATGTGGCCGCGCGGATGCGGCGCAAGCCGCCGGGTCTTGATCTCGTCGAGCGACAGCACCAGCCGCTTGATCGCGGCCTTGGCGGCGGCGATCTCGGCCGCCGACATCTGCGCGAAATCCTTCTTCTGCAGCAGCTCGCGGTCGGACACCGTGAGCCGGGCGTCGATCTCGACGTCGCGCGCGTCGCGCTCGAGCTCGCGCAGGCCCGAGAACAGCGCGTCCTCGATGCGCTGCGCGCCCGGGCGCGGCTTCTCCTCCTCGCGCGGCGGCGCCTGCGCCACCAGCGAGGCCATGAGCTTGTCGAGATAGTCGCGGCGGCGGAAGAAGATGCGGAACGCCTGGTCGAACAGCTCGCGTGTGCTCGTGCCGCTTCACGAACACCGCATGCAGCGTCCAGTAGAAATCCTCGCGGGCGCCGACGCCGGCGACGCGCAACGCGTCGAGCGCGTCGAGCACCGAGCCGGGACCGACCGGAATCCCGGCCGCGCGCAGCGCGCGCGCGAAGTAGACGATGTTTTCTGCCAGGCGTCCGTCGGCCATCGGCGCTCTCACTCCGCCGCGCGAAGTTGCGTCCGCACTTCGTCGAGCAATTCCTTCGCCTTGGTGCCCTCGATGCGGGCGATGTCGTCCTGATATTTCAGGAGCACGCCGAGCGTGTCCGACACCGTGGTCGGATCGAGCGCCGCCACGTCGAGCTCGGCGAGCGCGCCGGCCCAGTCGAGCGTCTCGGCGACGCCGGGCGACTTGAACAGGTCCTGCTTGCGCAGCGCCTGCACGAAATGCACGACCTGCTCCGACAGCGCCTTGCTGATGCCGGGCACCTTGGCGCGCACGATCTGCAGTTCGCGCTCGGCGGTCGGATAGCCGACCCAGTGATAGAGGCAGCGGCGCTTGAGCGCGTCGTGGATCTCGCGCGTGCGGTTCGAGGTGATGACCACGATCGGCGGCTGCGTCGGCCTTCACCGTGCCGAGCTCCGGGATCGTCACCTGGAAATCGGCGAGGACTTCGAGCAGGAACGCCTCGAACGCCTCGTCGGCGCGGTCGAGCTCGTCGATCAGCAGCACCGGCGCGCCGGCGGCGTCGGGCTCGAGCGCCTGCAGCAGCGGCCGCTTGATCAGGAAGCGTTCGGAGAACACGTCGTGCTCGATCCGCTCGCGGTCGTGGTCGCCCTCGGCTTCGGCGACGCGGATCGCGATCATCTGCGCGGCGTAGTTCCACTCGTAGACCGCCGCCGCGACGTCGAGCCCCTCGTAGCATTGCAGCCGGATCAGGCGGCGCCCGAGCGTCGCCGAAAGCACCTTGGCGATCTCGGTCTTGCCGACGCCCGCCTCGCCTTCGAGGAAGATCGGCCGGCCCATGCGCAGCGCCAGGAACAGCACCGTCGCCAGCGAACGGTCGGCGAGGTAGTCCGCCGCCGACAGGAGTTCGAGCGTCTGGTCGATGGTCGCGGGCAGCGGCCGGGGACGATGCAGGCTTCATTGTTGGCATGTTTATCGTGTCTGGAACCGGCGGGCCACCGCAAAGACGGCGCCAAACGGACGCTGCCGTGCCGCTCGCGCTCGGCGCCTGGCGGCGTTCGGTGCATAGTTAACGGCGCGTCGGCAAATTCGTCAGCGGACCTCCAAAGCGAGCATGCCAGCAATGCAACCTTGCCCCGCCACCGCCGGCCGATCCGTCCGACCTTGCGCCAGCGCCTCGAATTCCAGGCGGCGCGGCTGTTGTTTTCGCTGCCGGCCGCGGTGCAGCTGCGCCTCTCGGGCCGGCCGCCGGTGGTCGTGCAGGACTGCACCCTGCATCCGCAGATGCAGCTGCTGCTCGCCTTGCGCGAGCGCTGGCGCGGCACGGCGATTGCGGAGCTGACCCCGGAGACGGCGCGGCGGAATTTCCGCAGCGACACGGCGACGATCGCCGGCCGGCCGATCGCGGTCGGCGCGGTCACGGACATCGCCATCGACGGCGGCCATGGCAGCATTGCCGCGCGCCACTATGCGCCGGCGGCGAGCGGCGCGCGGCCGCTGCATGGTCTACTACCACGGCGGCGGCTTTGTTCTCGGCGACCTCGACGGCCACGACGGCCTGTGCCGGCGCATCTGCCGCGACGCCGATATCCACGTGCTCTCGGTCGACTATCGCCTCGCGCCCGAACACCGGTTTCCCGCGGCCGTCGACGACGCCGTCGCGGCGTTCCGCTGGGCCTGCACGACACGCGGCGGCGCTCGGCGCGCTGCCGGACAAGATTGCGGTCGGCGGCGACAGCGCCGGCGGCAATCTCGCGGCGGTGGTTTCGCAGCAAGCGATGGCCGCGGACGGGCCCTGCGCCGTGCGCGCAAGTCCTGCTCTATCCGGCGCTCGACCGCACCGCGGCGCGCCCGTCGCTGGAGCTGTTCCGCGAAGGCTTCCTCATCACCCGCGCCGACATCGAGTGGTATCACCTTCAGTACACCGGCTCGACCATCGCGCAGCCCGACCCGGCGCAGAATCCGCTGGTGCGCGAAAAATCTCTCCGGCCTGGCGCCGGCGCTGATCGTCACCGCCGGCTTCGATCCGCTGCGCGACGAAGGCGAGGCCTATGCCGAGGCGCTGCGGCAGGCCGGCGTGCCCGTCGTGTTGCAGCGCTTCGACGGGCTGCTGCACGGCTTCTGCAGCATGGCGACGATCAGCCCGGCTTGCGACGCCGCGGTCGGCGAGATCATCGCGACGCTGCGCACGCTGATCGCCAATTCGAATACCGCCGCGCGGGCGGAGGCGGCGACCGCGTGAGTGAGGGCGCGTCCCCCCAAAGACCGGTCACTTATCCACGCAATTCGACGATCGCGCCGGCCAGCCCATGGGGAGCGCAGGCTGGCTTTTCGCCCAAAACTCCCGCAGTGACAGGCAGTTAGGGCGCCGCGCACATCCGCAAACAGGTTCGGAAGAAAGTGAGCCCACCTGTGAAATACGTCACAGGTGGCCATCACCCCTGTGAGCTATCGATTGGCCTACGGACGCCAAACACGGAGCAATGCCATGACTTCTCAAACGAATTCCCGGTACGGCCTCATGTTCGCGCTTGCGATCACGATGGCAGCGATTGCGGTCGGCGGCTCCGTTTGGGCCAAGGGCGACGGCCAGCAGAGCACCATGATGGATGGGACCAGAATGGACGTCTCGACTCTGATGACCAGCGCCGAAATCGCCAACCTACCTGACCTCACCGTCGACCAGCCGTTTTGAAATCGTCGCCGCGGAACTGCTCAAGACCGCGCGCTCGGCCCTCAGCCTGGGCGTCTGTTGGGTCAGTGAGCACTTTCGCTACGTGAATCGGTTGCGGACGCCCTCTCGGGATCCCGTGTTTCCTGCGAAGGCTCCGCAACCGAATGCCGCGTCCGGAGCCGCCGGACCGGCCGAGCGGGGCACGGCTGTGGAGTCAGCCGTGCTCCGCTAGCTTTTCGAGCGCCGCTCGGTCGGTGATGGCGATCCAGCTCTCCGATACTTGAACAATTCCGCCGCTTTGCCACTTGCGCAGACACTTGTTCACACTCTCGCGGGTCCCGCCCACCATGCTCGCGAGTTCCCGCTGACTGAACCGGATTTTCTCCATCTGCTCGACGGGGCTGGGCTTGGTGATGCGCAGCATCATCTTGGCCAACCTGGTCGGAAGCTGCATCAGCGCGACCTCGGCCAGGACCTGGTCGGTGCGTCGTAACCGATGACACAGGACCTCGACGATCTTGAGCCAGGCAGAGGGATTGCGCTCGAAGAACGACAGGATGTCGCGACGGTCCAGAATCGCCAGCGAACATGCACTCTCCGCGAGCGCGTCTGCCGATCGCTCCCGGCCGTCGAGGACGGCCAGCTCGCCGAACACCTCGCCGGGATGAATGATGGCAAGCAACAGCTCTTTGCCCTCGTTGGACGGCAAGCTGATGCGCACGGTTCCGCTCAGGATCGCCATCATCTGGTCGCCAGGGGAGCCGATGGCGAAGATGGTCTCGCCGGCCTCAAAGGTCCGGATGCGGGCACGAGCCGAGATCGCGGAGCGCTCGCTGTCGCTTAAGCCTTTGAACAGAACACAATTTTCGATCAGGCGACGCGCCCCGGCCAACAGGTCCTTTTTTGCCGCGTCGGACATCGGTGTCCTGACAGTTGCGATCAAATATCGGGCGCCTAGCAACCCCCCGATGCTAGGGGGAATCCGCGCCGCGTTCCACTGCTATCCGGGCAGTTTAGCGGTAGTTAGCCACCGTCCCATAGCCCCTCCAGCACAGCCGTGAGCAGCAGCACCAGAAGAAACTTTTTAGTGACGCCTGTGAACTAGGTCACAGGTGTCCGTCATCGTCGTGCGCTAATGATACTCGCACCACGGCAACCCCGGAGAAGAACCATGATCGACATGATGGCTTTCGCGGTCGTCGCAGTTGCGCTGGCAGCGCCCCGCGTTATCAATCTCATTTGGGGTCAGGTCGACATTGAACCGCCCCACCGCGACAAAGCAGCTTAAAGCTTTTCGACGAAGCCCCGGCGTGAGCTCTCACGGAGCGGGAGACGCCCGACCATCCCCTTGAAGCCACGGGGCGGGCTGTCAATCTGATAGCTCTAATTCTGACCGGCTTCGAACGTGCCACCGTCATGCGGGGCTTTCATGCAGCCCCACAACCTATCGGCCGACAGCCTTACGCCGTCGCCAGCACACCCACGAGATGGGCGCGATACTCGGCGCTGCGGTGGATGTGCCGTGGTGCGCGACATGCGCACCACCTGGTGATGGTTTCGAGACGCGTGAGTGCGTGCCGTTCCCCGGCGGCGTTCGACCTCGCTCGATCTTGAGGACCCGCGGTGCCAGTAGAGCCCGTGACTGACGCTCTCGCGAGAGCGCCTGCTGCACGGCAGCATGCCGACAATCAGTCCGGCTACCATTAGCAAACAAAGGTGAGGGCATCCTCGCGCGTCGCACCGCGCGCCTTCTGAGTATCTCCTGATCCACATCGCGCCGACCGGCAATTTGGTGCAATGCCGTCACACCTCCCAGAATTTATCCGCGTACGCGGGATAACTCATTGAATGATGTTGCGCACGTTCGGCCAAGAACATTAGCTCGCAGTTCAAGCTGAATCGCAGAGTCGTGGTTTGCCTGACAGGGTGGCGCAATGCGACTTCTTTTCTTCGATCCATCACAACCATCCAAACGACTAATCGCAAAATGGAGGTTGATCGTGGCTCGGATCGGTATTGTCTTTGTGCGTCCCCTATCCTGGTCGTTGCCGCCGCCACGCTGATCGCAATGAGCGGTACGGGCGCGCTGAGCAACGAGAACAACTGCCGGCAGCTGGAGGACCTTGCGCGGCAATATGCCGGGGTCCGGCTGACCAGCGAGCAGCAGCAGCTCAAGCGCAAGCTGGTCGCCTGGTACAACGACAATTGCAAGCGGACGCGATAGCGTACAAGCACGACGGTGACGAGCGAAATGCCGCCTGCTACGACGCGTGTTCGGAGAGTGCGAATGTCGCTTGATCCTTACGCCGTCGCCGCCGCGACCGCCCGGCGCGCCAGCACGCCGACGAGGTGCGCGCGATACTCGGCGCTGCCGTGGATGTCGCTCGACATCCCGTCGGCCGGGATCGTCATGCCGTCAAGCGACTTTGCGCCGAAGCGCTTCTTGAGCGCCTCCTCGAACGAGGCGACGCGGAACACGCCGCTGGCGCCGGCGCCGGTCACCGCCACGCGGATATCGGAGCCGCGCTTCGACACGAACACGCCGACCAGCGCAAAGCGCGAGGCCGGGTTCGGGAATTTCACATAGGCCGCCTTGTTCACCTTCGGGAACTGGAAGCGCACGATGATCTCGTCCGGCTCGAGCGCGGTCTCGAACAGGCCCTTGAAGAAATCGTCGGCCAGCGATGCGGCGCTTGTTGGTGACGATGGTGGCGCCGAGCCCGAGGACCGCCGCCGGATAGTCGGCGTTCGGATCGTTGTTGGCGACCGAGCCGCCGATGGTGCCGCGATGGCGCACCGCCGGATCGCCGATCAGGCTCGCGAGCTCGGCGAGCGCCGGGATGTTCTCCTTGACGATCGGCGAGGTCGCGACCTCGACATGCGCGGGTGAAGCGCGCCGACGACCAGCGAACGGCCCTTCATCTCGATGCCGGACAGCCCTTCGATCTGCGACATGTCGATGATGTGCTTCGGTCCCGCCAGGCGAAGCTTCATGGTCGGGATCAGCGTGTGTCCGCCGGCGAGGAGCTTGGCCTCCTCCTGACGGGCCAGCAGGCCTGCCGCCTGCCGTACCGTGGTCGGGCGATGGAATTTGAATTCGTACATGGCGTGCCGTCCCTGATTCCGAAGATATGCGTTACGCGCCTTACGCGCTCTTGTCCATGGCCTTGGCGCCCGCCGCGATCGCTTTCACGATGTTGTGGTAGCCGGTGCAGCGGCAGATGTTGCCTTCGAGCTCGTGGCGGATGGTCTTCTCGTCGAGCTCGTTGCCCTTGCGCCGCACGATGTCGACCGCCGACATGATCATGCCGGGCGTGCAGTAGCCGCACTGCAGCGCGTGGTTCTCGCGGAACGCCTCCTGCATCGGATGCAGCGGGCCGTTCGGCTCGGCGAGCCCTTCGATGGTCGTGATGTTGGCGCCCTGCACCTGCCAGGCGAAGGTCGTGCAGGACTTCACCGCCTTGCCGTCGATGTGGACCACGCAGGCGCCGCACTGCGAGGTGTCGCAGCCCACATGCGTGCCGGTCAGCCGCAGATGCTCGCGCAGGAATTGCACCAGCAGCGTGCGTGGGTCGACGTCACCGGTGACGGGCTTGCCGTTCACCGTCATTGCGACGGCGGTCATCGAGGTACCTCCAAAAATCCGGGCCGGGCGGCCTGTTTTGCGTGCCGCCGGCGGGGACCGGCAACAGATAGGGGCAAAATCGCAACGATTTTGCCCCGTTTTGCGTTTTGAACAAGTTCAACTCTGAACCGGACATGCGCGCGCGGTCAAGGGACTTGGCGATCGACGGTATGTCCAGATATTCGCAGGGCTCGGCGTGCGCCGCCTACCCCTGCTGCACCGCCTTGGCAAAATTGGCGAAGAAGTCGTCGGCGGTCTTCTTGGCGGCGCTGTTGATCAGCCGCTGCCCGAGCTGGGCGAGCTTGCCGCCGATCTGCGCCTCGACGTTGTAGGTCAGCAGCGTGCCGCCGTCCTTGTCGGCGAGCGCGACCGTGGCGCCGCCCTTGGCGAAGCCGGCCACGCCGCCCTCGCCCTCGCCGGAGATCTTGTAGCCGTTGGGCGGATCGAGATCGGAGAGCCGCACCTTGCCCTTCCAGCGCGCCTTGACCGGACCGACCTTGATGCTGGCGATGGCCTGGAATTCCGTATCCGACGTCTTGTCGAGCTGCTCGCAACCCGGCACGCAGCTTTTGAGCACCACGGGGTCGTTGAGCTTCGCCCAAACCGCCTCGCGCGTGGCGGGAAGCTGCACTTCCCCGCTCATGGTCATCGCCATCGTCAATCTCTCCGTTCTCAGGGGCGTGGTATAGGGCCTTGCCAGCGCGCGAGGAAAGGCCTTTTGACGCAGAATTGCTCCGCTGTCTTTGGGGTTGGCGGCGCCTGCCGGGGCCGCTAGACCATGAGCCGATCAGATGAGAGCGGGTCATGATCTAGCTTCTTGTTTGAGCATGATCTTTTTCCGAAACCGGTGTCCACTCTTCTGGCATGTTGCCATTATGGCCGTCCCGGCGTTTTGCTCCATGACCAGTGCCTTGAACCCCTCCTCGCTGCTCACGCCGCTGATCTCGAGCGCTGCGATGCGGGCGATCGTGGACGACCGCGCCCACCTGCAGCGCATGCTCGATTTCGAGGTGGCGCTGGCCCGCGCCGAGGCCGCGGTGGCGGTGATCCCCGCCAGCGCGTCGACCGGATCGGCGCTGCCTGCAAGGCCGAACGCTATGATCTCGCGGCGCTGGGCGAGGCCGCCGCCCGCGCCGGCAACGTCGCGACGCCGCTGGTGGCGGCGCTCACCGAAGAGGTCGCCAAGACCGACGCCGATGCCGCCCGCTTCGTGCACTGGGGCGCCAGCCCCCAGGACCTGATCGACAGCGCGCTGATGCTCGAGCTGCGCGCCGGCATCGACGCGCTGATCACCGACCTCAACAGCGCCATCGACGGCTTCACCGCGATCGCCGGCCGCCATCGCCGCACCGCCGCGGTGGCGCGCACCTCGCTGCAGCACGCGTTGCCGATGCCGTTCGGGCTCAAGCTCGCGGGCTACGCGGCGGCCCTGGCGCGCTCGCGCGAGCGCCTGCGCCGGCTGCGCAAGGAGGCGCTGGCGCTGCAATTCGGCGGCGCCGCCGGGACGCTCGCGGCGCTCGGCGAGAACGGCCTGGCGGTGACCGACCGGCTCGCGGCGCTGCTCGATCTGCCGGCGCCGGACGCACCGTGGCACGCCCACAGCGACCGGCTGGCGGAGATCGCCTCCGCCTTCGCGATCCTCACCGGCACCTGCGGAAAGATCGCGCGCGACGTCGCGCTGCTGATGCAGACCGAAGTCGGCGAAGCGCACGAGCCGCCGCGCGCGCCACATCGCCGAAGCCGATCGGCCTGCCGCACAAGCGCAGTCCGCAACACCGCGCGGCATCGGCATCGCGGCCGCGACCATCGCGCCGAACCTGCTGGCGACGATCATCGCCGGCCAGGTGCAGGAGCACGAGCGCGGGCTCGGCGGCTGGCAGGCGCAATGGCATGCCATCCCGGCGCTGCTGCTGGTCACCTCCGGCGCGCTCGCCGCCGTCGCCGAGCGTGGCGCAAGGGCTCGAAATCGATGCCGAGCGCATGCGCAGCAATCTCGACGTCGCGCAGGGCCTGATCATGGTCGAGGCCGTCACGATGGCGCTCGGCGCCAAGCTCGGCCCCTATCAGGCGAAGCTGATCGTCGAGGAAGCGAGCAAGCAGGCGATCGCCAGCAAGCGCCATCTCAACAGCATCCTGGCCGAGGACCCGCGCGTGACCGCGCACATGACGCCCGGCGAGCTCGCGCGCCTGTTCGAGCTGATGGGCTACCAGGGCGTCGCGCAAACCTATATCGACCGCCTCATCGGCTCGCTCGGACTCGCGCGCGCCGAAGCGTCCGTAACCTGAAACCGAAAACAGAAACGACAGAGGAAACGCCATGCCGGTGATCGAAGCCAACGGCTGCTCCCATTTACGTCGAAGTCGAGGGCCCGGAAGGCGCGCCGGTGCTGATCCTGTCCAACTCGCTGGGCACCACGCTGCATATGTGGGACGGCCAGGTCGGCCCGTTCACCAAGCATTTCCGGCTGGTGCGCTTCGACCGCCGCGGCCATGGCAAATCCGGCCTGCCCAAGGGTCCCTACTCCATGGAGATGCTGGGACGCGACGTGCTCGCGATCATGGACGCGCTCGGCATCAAGACAGGCGAACTGGTGCGGGCTTTCGATGGGCGGCATGGAAGGCATGTGGCTCGGCGCCAACGCGCCGGAGCGCTTCGAGCGGATGGTGTTGTCCAACACGTCGAGCTTCTTTCCGGACAAGAAAGGCTGGAACGACCGCCTCGCGCTGGTGCGCGACAAAGGCGTGCCGGCGTTTGCGGCGCCGAACATGGAGCGCTGGTTCACCAAGGGCTTCCGCGAGCGCGATCCGCAAGCGATCGCAGCGCATGCGGGAGATGTTCGCGGCCACGCCGCTCGACGGCTACATCGCCTGCGGCGAAGCGGTTCGCGATATGGACCACCGCGATCTGCTGCCGCGCGTAAAAATCCGACGCTGGTCATCATCGGGCGTCACGACCCCGCTACCACTCCGGAAGCCGGCGAATACATCTGCCAAAAATATTCCGGGTGCCGAACATTTCATGATCGACGCGGCACACATTTCCAATGTCGAGCAGCCGCAGCAGTTCAACGACGCCGTCCTAGGATTTTTGACGCGTCACTGATCACAAAATTGCCCCTGAGGACTCCGGTATCGATTCAGCAAGCGTTAGGTCCGCGCGGTCTATCTCCCGTGATAGCTTCATCGAGAAATCGTCTACAGGGGTGGTGGCCATGATGCTTATTCGTCTGACCTATTTCAGTCGCAATCGCCTCAACCACTGGTATGGAAGTAAAGACTGCGGCATCGCCGAGATTCTCGCGACCTCGGTTGCCAACAATCTGCGCGACTGCATCACCGGCGCGCTGATTTGCGACGACCGCTGGTTCGTGCAGGCGCTGGAAGGCGCCGAGAACAAAGTTTCCGCCACCTTTGAGCGAATTTTGCGCGATCAGCGCCATCGCGACGTTTCGCTGGTCACGATGCAGGCGGTGGCGGAGCGCCGCTATCCGAATTTCGCCATGGTCTGCCGTCTTCCGTGGCCAGGACAACAGCGATCTCTTCCGCCATTATGGCGAGGACGAGTGTTTCGATCCGCGACAGATGCGGGCCGACCGGCTGTCCGACCTCATCGAGGCGGTGGTGCAGCGCGGGGCGACGGGGGGACCGACATGGACGAAAAAGCGCGCCACGAACGCGGCCTAGCCCAGCGGCGCAAGGTCCTGGGCGACGCCTATGTGGAGCGCTCGATTGCCGCCAAGACCGACTTCAATTCGGAATTCCAGGAGATCATCACCCGCTATGCCTGGGGTGAGATCTGGACCCGGCCGCATTTCGACGAGCGGACCCGCCGCATCCTGGTGATCGGCACCACGATAGCGCTCGACAAGTGGGAGGAGTTCCGCCTGCACGTGCGCGCCGCGCTCACCGAAGGCGGCTTCTCCGCCGACGACATCAAGGAGATCATCCTGCAGCAGATGATCTATTGCGGCGTGCCGGCGGCGAACCACGCCTTCCGGGAAGCCGGCGAAGTCGTCAAGGAACTCCGGAAGCCTCGCCGGGTCGACGACCTCCAGGGAACCAACGGGCAGATTTTGGGATTGGTGGGCCGGGGCAATCTCGCCCCGATCGACGATTCACAGGGGCCGCACCCGATGGCGGGCTTCAACGTTCGCAAGGAAATGCCGGGAGTCGAGCTCAGCAAGGAAGAATTCAGGAAACGATATTGCGAGCGCTTTTCCGACCCGGTGTTCGCACCGCTCCGCGCTGAAATCGATCGCATCCTGGAAGCCGCCTGGCAGCCCTATTCGCAATACCGCAAGGCGCCGCACACCCGCCGCGCCGGCCCAGGCTTTGCCGATCCCGACTATCAGCTCTCGGTCGACTGGATCGCCGCCAGCGAAAAGATCAAGGACGCCGAGCGGCAGCAAAAAGACCCGGCGGCGCCTTCGCGAATCCTCCTCATCAATGGAGCGAGCCGCAGCGAACACACCTGCCCCGGCGAAACGTCGAAGACCTGGCGGCTGGTGACGATGGCGCGCGAGATCTTCGCGCGCGAGCAGCAACTCGAGGTCGAGATTCTCGATCTCAGCCGGCTCGCCTCCGAGTACGGCCGCGTCATCTATCCGTGCAAGACCTGCGTCTCGACGGCGATGCCGCTCTGCCATTGGCCGTGCTCCTGCTATCCGAACCACGCACTCGGGCAGGTGCAGGACTGGATGAACGACATCTATGCGATGTGGACGGCGGCGCACGGCGTGATGATCGTGTGCCCGGTGAACTGGTACGGCCCGCCGTCCGGGCTGAAGCTGATGATGGATCGGATGGTCTGCGCCGACGGCGGGAATCCCGATCCGACCTCCACCCACGGCAAGGATGTTGAAGAGGCGAAGGCGCTGGAGATCGCCGACTGGCCCTATCCGCAACATCTCGCCGGCCGCGTCTTTTCGGTGGTCGTGCACGGCGACTATGGCGGCACCGAAGCGGTGCACGGCGCGATCTCAGGGTGGCTGCGCGACAACGGCTTGATCGAGGCGGGGCACATGTCGCAACTGGCGAGGCTCGTCGGCTACATGCAGCCCTACGCCACCAGCCACGATGACCTCGACCGCGACACCGCCTTCCAGGAAGAGGCGCGCAACGCCGCGCGCTCGCTGGTCGAGGCGGTGAAACTGTCGCGCCGCGGCGAATTGCAGCAGCCGGACGCCGGCCTGCGTGCCCCGCGCAAGAAGTGAAGGGCGGGCCGGCGCTTCGCCTTCATCCCCCGCTAGCGGGGCAGGGTTAGGGAGCGCGGTCCTCCCGAACCACGAAGCCGAGGCCGGGCCACCCTCGCCGTTCGAGACGCGCACTTCGTGCGCTCTCAGGGTAAGGGCGGAGAGAGATTTTGCGGCAACGTGGCGTTCGACCGCGATGACCGTGATCGCGCCGGCGACCAGCAGCATTTGCGTTGCATAGCAGGCGGATCACTTGCGCTTCGCCGAGCGCCAGCGCCGGCAGCGCGCCGATGACGATGCCGACGACTGCAAGAATGAGCACCACGTCGATCGTTTGCCGGTCCGCCTCCCGCCCGGTCGCCCATGCGCGGGCGAACTCGATGACATAGGCGACGAATGCTGCCGCGATCACCAGCTTGACGCCGGCGAGAGCGTGCGAGGTCAGGACCAGACCGTTGAAACCAAGGTCGAACAACTGGCGGAAATAGATCGCGGCGACCGTATGCGCGCCATCAGCCAAGCCGCCGGCGGGGGACATCATCGTCCGGATCGCTTCGCGACCCCAGACCGGGAAGAAATAGAGCGACAACAGGGCCAGGTTGACCGAGCCAACCGTGGGTAACCTGAGCGAACAGGACCGTGACAGCATCGACGCCTCCCGCTGCCGACCGGTCCCTGCTCGTGGGCGAGGACCTCTGATCGGCCCGACAGGCGCCAAGGCTACGCCGTTAGAATTGTCGCGCCCAATCGAAACCTTTCGTTAACCTTATCCGGCTGGCGGGGCAAATCCGCGCCGTTGCCAGCGCGTTTGGGCGGCACGCCACGGTTTTTGGGCTATCCGCCCCGCGCCTCGCGGAATTCGTGCGGCGCGGTTCCGGTCTGCTTGCGGAAGAAGCGGGCGAAATGGGAGGGGTCGGAAAAGGCGAGTTCGTAGGCGATCTCGTTGATCGGCTGGTTGGTGAAGACGAGCTGGCGCTTGGCCTCGGTCAGCACGCGCTGGCGGATCAGGTGGCCGGCGGTGACGCCGGTCGCACGCTTCACGTGATCGTTGAGGCGGTCGACGGTCATCGCCAGCTTGTCGGCGTAGAACGCAAGCTGGCGTTCGGCCTGGAAGTGCTCCTCGATCAGTTTGCGCAGCGCGACGACGGTGGCGTCGGTCGGCGTCAGCGGATCGGCGCGGGCGCGGCTCGCCGCCATCCGCGCCACTTCGACCGCAATCAGCGCCAGCAAGCCGCGCATCGCGATGCGATAGCCGGGGCGGCCCAGACTTCTTTCGTCGTGCAGCTCGGAGGCGAATGTCGAGACGCGCGCATGATCGGCGGGAAGCGGCACCACCGGATCGAACGCCAGCGCCTTCAGGCGCGCCAGCGCCTCGCCGCGACGATCGCCGATCGCCTCGGCGGCGTCTTCGGTGAAGCTCGTCACCCAGCCATCGGTGACCTGGGGGCGGAAACGAAAACCGTGCGCAGTGGTCGGCGGCACCAGGATCGCGCACGGCGCTTCGAACGGAATCACCGAGGCTTCGAAGGTCATCTCGCCGCCGCCCTTCTCGATCAAAAGGATCTGGAAGAGATTGCGGTGCCGATGCGCGCGGATCGTCCAGTCGTGAATCGACGAGCGCGACGAAATCGTTTCGATATGGATGAAGTCGAATGCCTGGTCGTCCGGCGGATCGCCGTAGAGGTGAAACAGCGGCAGCGCGGTCACGGTCCCCATGCCGCAAGCATAGTCCAGCACCCGACCGCTGCAATCGATCCGAACGCCGCATCCGCCGGTCGTGCACATCAATTCAAAACGGCAGCGGCCCCGCCAGAGGGCGGGGCCGCCGTCGTAGAATTCAAGGATTGTCGAGACTTAGCGATCCTGATTGCGCTGTCCCGGCTGCTGCTGGCCCGGCTGCTGCTGGCCCTGCTGGCCCGGACGCTGTCCGCCGCCGCCCTGCTGCTGCCCGCCTTGGCCGCCGCTGGCCACCCTGGCCGGGCTGCTGCTGCTGTTGACCCGGACGCGGGTTGTTCTTCTGGTTCGGGTTCTGGTTGGGATTGGCCATTCTGACTACTCCTCGAGGGTTGATGGGGGCGTATGCCCCAACTAAGTCAACGCAGGGAACCCGACCGAGTTTCGGGGAATGCAAAAAAAGAAATATGAGCCGGCGCGGGGCAAATTCGTCGGAAACTTGGTTTGAATTTGACGAATGTTGGTTGCGTTGGAACTTTGGCGCTGATTGCACTCAGACGCGCTTGTACGCGCGCTCGTGATAGACCAGCGCGGGACCCTGCGGACCGAGCCGCACCGCCTGCACGGCGCCGAAGAACACGTTGTGGCTCGCCACCGAGCGCACCTCGACGATCCGGCAATCGAAAGCGACCACGGCGCTCGCCAGCACCGGACTGCCGGTGACGAGCGTCGTCCACTCGCCCTTGTTGAAGCGATCGCTGCCCATCACGCCGGTGCGGCCGGCGAACATATCGGCGATCTCGGCTTCGGCGGCGCCCAGCGTGTTGACGCAGAACACGCCGTTCTCCAGCACGACCGGATTGGTCTGGCTGCGCCGGTTGAGACACATCAGCAGCGTCGGCGGCGCATCCGACACCGAGCAGGCCGCGGTCGCGGTGGCGCCGGTCTTGCCGCCGGGCCCCGCGGTGGTGATGACATGCACCGCGGCGCCGAGCCGGCTCATGGCTTCGCGGAATGCGCCGGCGTCCACCGTCCGCACCGGCTCCGGGCCGACCACCGTGAAGGCGCCGTCCATTGCGTCATCGGGGCGTTGGTCGATCCAGCTCATGGCGTCGATCTCGTGTTGCTCCGAACCTACTCTGCCGCCCGCGCGCGCTTGCTTACGCCGGAATAGGCGACGTCGTCCGGATCGAGCCAGGTGTCGCCAGTCCAGCCATGCTCGTCATATTCGGCGAGGCACTGATCCGCGAGCGCGACCATCTGGTCCATGGTGCCGGAGGTGCGCGCGTTCCACATCGCCTGGATGCGGATGTCCTCGTGATTGCCGGCGTAGTTCATCTCGTAGAGCTCGTGGCGGCCGCCGAATTCGGTGCCGATGGCGTCCCACAGCAGCTTGAGCACCTTGATGCGCTCCTTGTAGCCGATGCCGTGGGAGCCGCGCACATAGCGCGCCAGATACTTGTCGATCTCGGGGTTGTCGAAATCCTTGGCCGACGACGGCAGATAGATCAGCGCCGACGCCACGATCTTCTCGACGATCTCCTTCACCCGGCCGTAGGCGTCGCCGGCGAACACGCGATAGCTCGCGCCCGACTGGGCGTTCGGCAGCACCGCGCCGTCGACCCAGGGCGTCGGGATTCATGCGCCATCGCATCGGTGAGCGCCCAGAACAGGTTCCGCCAGGCGATGATCTCGCCGAGCATCGCCTGGTTGCCGCGGAATTCGTCGGCGCCGGTGGCGCGCAGCGCCTTGGCGATGACGCCGACCAGGAAATCGAGCTTCACCGCGAGCCGCGTGCAGCCCTGGAACTGATAGCCGGCCAGGAACCCCGACTGCGGAAAGAACACCTTCAGCTTGTCGAGATCGCGATGCAGCAGCACGTCTTCCCAGGGGATGAACGCGTTGTCGAACACGAAGATCGCATCGTTCTCGTCGAACCGCGACGACAGCGGATAGTCGTAGGGCGTGCCCATGACGCTCGCCGCCATCTCGTAGGAGGCGCGGCAGAACAGCTTCACGCCCGGCGCGTTCATCGGCGCGATGAACATCACCGCGAGGTCGGAATCGTTGATCGGCATCGCCGCGTTCTGGCCGAGGAAATTGTAATGCGTCAGCGCCGACGAGGTGGCGACCACCTTGGCGCCGGAAACATAGATGCCGGCGTCGGTCTCCTTCTGGATGGTGATGAAGACGTCCTTGACCTGATCGGCGGCGCGCGCGCGGTCGACCGGCGGATTCACGATGGCGTGGTTCATGAACAGGACATTGTCCTGCGCGCGGCGGTACCAGCGCTTGGCGTTCTCGGCGAATTTTCCGTAGAACTGGTGATTGGCGCCGAGCGTGTTCATCAGCGACGCCTTGTAGTCGGGCGAGCGCCCCATCCAGCCGTAGCTCATGCGCGCCCAGGCCGCGATGGCGTCACGCTGGCCGATCACCTCCTCGCGCGAGCGCGCGACGCGGAAGAATTTGTGGGTCAGACCGCCCGAGCCGGTATCGGTCGGACAGGTCAGGACGTCCTTGCTCTTGGGATCGTGCAGCGCGTCATAGAGGCGCGCGACCGAGCGCGCGGCGTTGCGGAACGCGGGATGGGTCGTGACGTCGTCCACCCGCTCGCCGTAGATGTAAACTTCCCGCCCGTCGCGCAGGCTCGCGAGATACTCCGCGCCGGTGAACGGCCGTCCCGGCGCAGCGATTGCGTCCTCGGACTTCATGCGGCTCATAGTGCGCCTCTTGGGGCCAGTCCCCACGTTTCAGCCAAGCAAAGGCACTCCGCACGCCCAGTGTCAATGCGGCTCTGAATTCGCGCGAATAGCCGTGTCGTTGCGGAACGGCTGCGTCAGCAGCCGATCGATCCGCAGTTCGCCCGGGTCGCGGAATGCCGGGATGCCGATGGTCATCGCGGTATGGCCGGCCTCGGGCTCGGCCCGGTAGGTGCCGAACAGCCGATCCCACCACGGCAGATTGAAGCCGAAATTGCTGTCGGTCTCGCGGCGCAGGACCGAATGGTGCACGCGATGCATGTCCGGCGTCACGACGATGAGGCGCAACACGCGATCGAGCCAGGCCGGCATCGACACGTTCGAATGATTGAACATCGACGTGACGTTAAGCACCACCTCGAACAGGATGACCGCGACCACCGGGATCCCGAGCGCCAGGATCACCGCGATCTTGATGAGGAGCGAGATCAGGATTTCCAGCGGATGGAAGCGCACGCCGGTGGTGACGTCGATGTCGAGGTCGGCGTGGTGCATGCGATGCAGGCGCCAGAGCACCGGCACTTTGTGGAAGACCACGTGCTGACCGTAGATGACGAGATCGAGCGCCAGAAAGCCGATGAGCGCAGCGACCGATAGCCGCAAGTGGAGATAATTGATCAGGCCCCAGCCGTTGCCGGCGGCGTAGAGCGACGCGCCGACCGCCGCGGTCGGAACCAGCACGCGCACGGTCAGGATATCGACCAGCAGAATCCCGAGATTGCCCGGCCAGCGCCGCCAGCGGCCGACGCTGAGCCCGCGCCGCGGCGCGCCGAGTTCCCACAGCGCAAACGCGGAAAAGAACACGCCGAACGCGGCCAGGCGGATGACCATCTCGGCGCTGATGTTGCCCATGGTCCACACTATAACGTCGCGCCGCGCCAATGCCGATGGGCGATCCCAGTGGACCGCCACGGCGCCGCGACATTGCCCGCCTTCCAAGGCCCTGATAGAGCTTCACTTGTCGGCTCGCGGGAGGGGACGGGGCGCATGGAAGTCTTCATCCAGCAGCTCATCAACGGCATCACGCTCGGATCGATCTACGGCCTCATCGCCATCGGCTACACGATGGTGTTCGGCATCCTCGGAATGGTGAACTTCGCCCACGGCGACGTCTTCATGGTGTCGGCGTTCATCGCGCTGATCGCCTTCCTCATCCTGACCGCCTGGATCGGCGCCGGCCTGATCGCGCTCACGCTGCTGATCGTGCTCATCATCGCGATGGTGATGACTTCGCTGCTGAACTGGGCGATCGAACGCGTCGCCTACCGGCCATTGCGCGGCTCGTTCCGGCTGGCGCCGCTGATCTCGGCGATCGGCATGTCGATCTTCCTGATGAATTTCGTGCAGGTTGCGCAGGGGCCGCGCAACAAATCGATCCCGCCGCTGTTCTGCCGACGTGATCGTCCTGTTCACGGCCGACGGCTACGACGTCACCATCTCCTACAAGCAGATCGTCATCTGGCTCGTGACCGGCGTGCTGCTGGTCGCGTTCTGGTATCTGGTGTCGAAGACCGCGCTCGGCCGCGCGCAACGGGCCTGCGAGCAGGACCAGAAGATGGCGGCGCTGGTCGGCATCAATGTCGATCGCACCATCTCGATCACCTTCATCATCGCGGCGGCGCTGGCGGCGGTCGCCGGCACCATGTACCTCATTCACTACGGCGTTGTGAGCTTCGCCGACGGCTTCACGCCCGGCGTGAAGGCATTCACCGCCGCGGTGCTCGGCGGTATCGGCTCGCTGCCGGGCGCGGTGATCGGCGGACTCCTCATCGGCCTGATCGAGACATTTTGGTCGGCCTATTTCTCGTCCGACTACAAGGACGTCGCCGCGTTCTCGATCCTGGTCGTGGTGATGATCTTCCTGCCGCAGGGCCTGCTCGGCCGCCCGGAAGTCGAGAAGGTGTGAGATGGCGGCCGAGGCGAGCAATACCGCCTCGCGCCCGGACCTCGCGCGCGCGCTGCGCGCGGCCGCATTCACCGCCTTGATCGCATTCGGCCTGTTCCTGCCGCTGATCGCTTTCCGGGCAATCCACGATATCCGCAACGAGCTGGTGCTGGAGACGCGCTGGCCGCTGTTTGCGGCGTTCGTCGCCAGCGCCTTCGTCGGCCGGCTGATCTGGGAGCTGTTGCCGCGCGCCCGCCTCAAGGCGGAATTTGCGGTATTTTTCCGCTCGCCGGTCAGCTCGCGGCGGCGGCGGGCGCCTGCGCATTGGCCGCGATCATTCTGCGGATCGTCGCCAGGGTCGGTTTCGGAACCGAGAGCGCGATCGCGCTCGCCCTCTCCTATCTGCTTGCCTTCGGCGCGATCGCCTTCGCCATCGGGGCCGGCGCGGCGTGGGTCACTACGCGCTATCCGACGTCGACCGAATCCGGCCGCCAGCGCCGGCACCAGATCGGCGTCGGGTTGCGCACCGGCGCGCTCGGATTCCTGATCGTCTATCCGCTGATGATGTTCTGGCTGGCGCGGCGCGCAGGGCTCGATCAAATGGATCGACAATTTCGGCATCCAGATCCTGATCTACGTGATGCTCGGCTGGGGCCTCAATATCGTGGTCGGGCTCGCGGGCTTGCTCGATCTCGGCTACGTCGCCTTCTACGCGGTCGGCGCCTATTCCTTCGCGCTGCTGGCCAAGAACGGCCTGCCATTCATCGCATTGATGTCGGAATATCCGTATCTCGCCGTCGATTTCTACCAGCTCGGGCCGTGGGCGTTCTGGGTGCTGCTGCCGATCGCCGGCCTCCTCGCGGCGTTCTGGGGCATCCTGCTCGGCTTCCCGGTGCTGCGGCTGCGCGGCGACTATCTCGCCATCGTCACGCTCGCCTTCGGCGAGATCATCCGCCTGGTGCTGATCAACTGGGTCGACCTGACCAACGGCTATGCCGGCATCAGCGGCGTGCCGCGGCCGACGCTTCTTCGGCATCCCCTTCATCGCCGCCGACGACGGCTTCGCCGCGCGCTTCGGCATCGAGTTCTGCGCGATCCACCGCACGATCTTTCTCTACTACGTGATCCTGGCGCTGGCGCTGATCACCGCGCTGATCACCATCCGGCTGCGGCGCTTGCCGATCGGCCGCGCCTGGGAGGCGCTGCGCGAGGACGAGATCGCCTGCCGTGCGCTCGGCATCAACACCACCACCACCAAGCTCACCGCCTTCGCCATCGGCGCCATGTTCGGCGGCTTTGCCGGATCGTTCTTCGCCGCGCGGCAGGGCTTCATCTCGCCGGAGAGCTTCACCTTCATGGAATCGGCGGTGATCGTCGCGATCGTCGTGCTCGGCGGCATGGGCAGCCAGATCGGCGTCGCGATCGCCGCGATCATCATGATCGGCGGCACCGAACTGATGCGCGAGCTCGACGTGCTCAAGGCGATCTTCGGGCGGGACTTCGACCCGACCCAGTACCGCATGCTGCTGTTCGGCCTCGGCATGGTGCTGATCATGATCTGGAAGCCGCGCGGCCTGATCTCGACGCGGCAGCCGTCGGTGTTCCTCAAGGAGCGCAAGGCGGTGTCCGGCGCGCATGTGCGGGAGGGCCGCGGATGAGCGATCCGGTGCTGCGCGTCGAGCATCTCACCATGCGCTTCGGCGGCCTCGTCGCCATCAACGACCTGTCGTTCACCGCCGAGCGCGGGCACATCACCGCGCTGATCGGACCCAACGGCGCCGGCAAGACCACCGTCTTCAATTGCATCACCGGCTTCTACAAGCCGACCGAGGGCCGCATCGCGCTGCAGTTCGGGGACACGGCGGTCTGGAACGAGCTCGACACGCTCACCGAACAAGGACGCCGCAGCCGCGAGCGCCACGGCGGTTCGCTGTTTCTGCTCGAACGCATGCCGGATTTCGAGGTGGTGCGCAAAGCGCGGGTCGCGCGCACCTTCCAGAACATCCGGCTGTTTCCCGGCATGACCGTGCTGGAGAACCTGCTTGTTGCACAACATGCGCCATTGATGCGCGCCTCGGGCTGGACCGTGCTCGGCCTGCTCGGCGTGCCGTCCTTCGGGCATGCCGAGCGCGCTGCGATCGAGAAGGCGCGGAGGTGGCTCGACCGCATCGGGCTGACCGGGCGCGCCGACGATCCCGCGGGCGAGCTTCCTTATGGCGCGCAGCGCGAGCTCGAGATCGCGCGCGCGATGTGCACCGATCCGGTGCTGTTATGTCTCGATGAGCCGGCGGCCGGCCTCAACCCAATGGAAAGTGCGGAGCTCGCGCGGTTTTTAATCACGCTGCGCAATGAGCACGCAACGTCGATCCTGCTGATCGAGCACGACATGTCGGTGGTGATGGAGATCTCCGACCACGTCATCGTGCTCGATCACGGCGTCAAGATCGCCGATGGGCCGCCCGACGCGGTGCGCAACGACCAGAAGGTGATCGCCGCCTATCTCGGCGTCGAGGACGACGAGGTCAGCAAGGTGGAAGCGGAGGTCGGACTGTGACCTCGCTCAGCCGATCTGCTCTCGCAACGCACACGGCGCTCATTGCTGCGCCCTCTCCCCTTGAGGGAGAGGGTAATCTTGCGGCCATAAGAATTGCTCCTTCGATATCAAAAACTTAAAGTCACTGCGGCCATGTGAAGAACGAGGCTGCACATAGGTAGCATTTCCCGAGGAGGCGGCATTCTTTGGGGTGACCCGTGTAGAGCCCAAGCGAGAGAACGCGCAAGGGGTGATTTGCCAAGCCTGCATTTCGAGCCGTCCGCTTGGACGGCGTGACCGAAGCGATGAATGCCGCGCAGGAATTTATGGCAACGATCGGTTGGAAGCCGCGGCCCTAACCCTCTCTCCACCGGATCGATAGCGACGTACAAGACCTGCAGCGACCAAGTTCGAGCTAGTAAGGCCGCTGGAGCGCTCGGCATTGAGGTGCCGCCGACTTTGCTTGCGCGCGCCGACGAGGTGATGGATTGACGCGTGCGCGAAATCATCACGCTTGTCGCCAGCGCGGCGGCGCCTGCGATGCAGTTTGCTGCCCGCGCGCAGCAGCTGGCGATACCGGTGATCGGGTTCCTGAACGGACAATCCCCAGGCCGACGCTGGTAGGTGGTTGCGGCCCGCAACCATCAGCGACTTCATCCTAATCTGAAGCCGACCAAGGTGCTCGGTCGCGAACTCGCGCCTACGCTGCTCGGTCGGACGCGCCGACGAGGGGATCAAAGTGCGCCAGGCACGCTGGCGCGATCCGACCTATGGAAGACCGGCCCAGGTAAGGGCAGCAGCTGGCCAGATCGGATGCAGGTCGAGATAACTCATAATCAGACACTGGTTTGTCTGTAAGCGGTTAGCGAAATTCCGAAAGTGGCGGCATGGCCGAAAGATGTCAGTCTCGTAGGAAACTCGCCGTGATCTCAGTGTAGACCTTGGTTGCGCTTATGCTCGTCGCCGATTGTAATGCTCCTCCGTCACACGCGGATCTGTATGGTTGAGCAGGGCGCTGGCAAGGTGGGGGGTGTTTTCGGGGAAGCTGCCGCTGTAGCGGCTGCAGCTGTACGGAACAGGTGAGGTGAGACAGCGACACCTAGGGTTTGAAGAGTGACTTGGGAGATCGGCCTGCTAACCTGATTTTCATGCATTGCGCCCGACGCCTTTGTGGAAATCCAGAGAGCGTGCGTTGTGCACTTTCCCCGAAGAAGGATCGGTCGGCATTGGTTCAGATAGAAATCGATATAGCCGTTGAGCAATCCTGGGACGCAACGCTCGTCTGGCCGGCGAGAGTGTGTAGAGCGGCCCGGCAGAGCAAATGACCAGGTTCCGTTAACTTCCTTGAAAGTGTGGCCGATTTCCAGGGAGGCGAAATTCTCAGGCGAACTGGACAAAATGCAAGTAATGCAATCATGAGGCCGTTGCGAACTCCTCTGGCACGCGCGAAATCCGTCTTCTGCGAACTCCTGCGCTTCGGCCATCAGCGTCAGGCCGGCGTCGACGAGCCGCGTCGTGCGGACTAACCGGTCGAACTTGGAGCTCGGCTCCATCACGAACTTAAGATCCTGCTCGATGTCGGCCAGCCACGAGAAGTCGACCAGGGGCGCAAACAGCTCCGCGATCCGGCGCAGCCCCTGGATGTAGCCATCGATCGTCGCCGAGCGAACCCGGGCCGTGAGACCGGTGACATAGGCCTCGACATTGGACGGGGTAATGTGGGACGCCGCCGCTGCATCACGATTGAGCTGGCCGGTTTGCTGCAGAATCCGAAAAATGCTCCGTACCGCCAAACAATAGTCTCGCGGGTTACCTCGGCGAGGTGGCTTGCGGCCCCTCCAGGCTTGAGGCGGGACCCGGGCCGGCCGGCGTCTTCCCAGGCTCGCCGATCAGCATCGGGCCATTGATTGAGCGGAAGCGACCGCGGATATTCGCGGGACCAACTCGTCCACCGGGGAATTGTGACCGGCCATTATTCCGCTGCCTCCAACTTATCGTCCATGTGCTCCATCACGATCTTGCTGAAAATTTCGCTCGCCTGGATGTTTTCCAGGCCGACATATGCATTAATCGTGGTCTGTATGTTGCGGTGACCGAGAAGCCGACGAACCAGCTCGTATTCCCCCGGCCGCTGCTGCAGGACGAGCGCGCCGGCGGCGTGGCGAAACTGGTGCACCGTCATCCGCAGCCCCGTAGCCTTGAAAATGCGCTTGGTGATTTGGGTGCTGAGATTGGCCTTATGCTTCGCACCGTTGGATTGCCCGGGAAACAACGAGTCTCCTTGCTTCCCCGTAGCAAGGTGGGTCGAAATTCGTGGACGTACTCGTCGATCAGTCGGGTAAGGTACTCCTCCAGGGGGAATTCCAGCTTGACGCGGTTCTTGACATCGTAGTCCGGGAAGACGAGCCAATACGTGGAATCGGGCCGTCCGGTTTGATCAAGTTGGACCCGAGCTTGATGGTCGCCAGATTTGCAAGGCGCACCGGAGCGGCGGTCAGAAGGCGATCGCGATCGCAAGCTGCGCCGTGACCGCAGGCCTTCTGGGCGCATGGTCCGAGCGCGCGCTAGCCATCATCTCCATGGGCAGTTTGACAACTCGGCTCCAGACGCCAGGGGTGAGGACCTGTCGGATCAGCGCGATATTCTTGTCGGTGAGACCTCCATGCGGTGATCCTCAAGGCTCCGCCGCATTTGGTCGAGGCGCTCGCAAGCCTCCTCGTCCAGGCATTTGGTTTCTTTCGCGATTCCAGAAGCTTGCAGGCGAGGTCGATGGTGAACGCCTTTGGCGCATCGCCGTTCCGATGCCAATAGGCGTCTAAGATCTTCTCCACCACCTCCGGCGCTAACAATGCTGACGACGAATTCAGCGTGTCGATTGGCACGCCGGCTTTACCGCCATTCGCGCCGCTGCTGAGAGTTCTGCACGTCGCTGCCTTATCGTGGACGGCTTTTGTGGTCGCCCTCGTCGTCCGATTGGCCATCGACGCACACCCATCAGAGATTCAAGATACCGGTCAACATCGCGCCGGAGCCCCTCAGGGAACTCCTCCCATGCTGGCGTTGCGGCGGCCTTGACGGGGGGCTCGACGAGCCGGCGTACCGGCCAGCCCGGGATCTTCCCCACGTTCGCATTCCACGCTCGGGCCAACCGGCGTCGAAAGGCATCATCGGAAGGTTTCCCGGTTTGAGAGCGATAGGCCATGAAGCGGTCGACGCCAGCCTCATCCACCTCGACCGGCTCGATACTGTTGGCAGAGCAGAACCGCATCAAAGACGAAAATCTTGACCGGGGTACGCCAGGGCTCATTCCTGCTCGAAGTGCTTCCCATGACGCCGTCAAGGGCGCCCCGTGCTGGGGAATGCCCTTTTCTCGCGCCAGCCAAAGCAGGGCGCTCTTCACGTGCTCCTGTGGTTCTGCAACGTCTTCGCGGTGAGCCCGGTGGGGACCGGATGCAGCTCGGGCGAGAACGGGTCGGACGGCGCTATAGCGCGCTGGGATCAATTCGGGCGGCTTGTCCAGCGCCTGGGCGATCCGCCGCAACGACGTCATCCAGTGCCGCCGCGTTTGGTCGGGGAGTTCTTGCGCGGCGGCAACGATGGCGATCGCGTCCGTGAAGGAGGCCTCGATCAAGCTGGGCGGTTCGGTCATTGGGATAAGCGTTTGTGAGACTGCGATGGACGGTGGTTGCCACAAGTATATTGTGGGTCATTTTAGGATAATGTCAAGTATATACTCCGGAGAAGTACTACCATGTTCTTTCCTAAACTCGATTCTTCCTTATTCATCATGATGTATACTGTAGTACTACGGTAGACGATGATGCCATGGCTTCGAATAACAGCGCAGCCGAAGCGGGTTCTATTTACTGCTCGCTGGTCGACATCCGGGTGCGGCTTTTCATCCACTGCAAAAGCCGCCCTCGCTGTAGCGAACGGCGCGGCCAAGCTGGAGGTAGGGCGGCCCGTCGCCCCGCATTCGCGCCTTGGCGAGCCAGGAGACGCTGAGCTTCAGGAGCTTGGAGGCTTCTTTGGCACTGAGCAGCCGATAATCGGCGTAGTCGGCTTCGGCGCCGCGGCTCCGGTGAGAAAAGATTGCGTCATTTTTAACGAATTCCCTTTTGCGGTTGATGCGACTTTGGGGCGCGACCGCCCCGAGAGGCATCATCCACTTATGCGGGATCATTGAGCCGCGCTATGAAATTGAAGTCAGAAAATAATCCTGAGAGGTCAGAAACACGGAAATAGCGTTCAGAGTTACTTTGTGACTTTTGAGCGGACAAATGTATCGTAGTACGGCTTGATCTTCTCGAGCAGTGTGCTTCTGCCCATCGGCCTTCCCCAATGCTTCTTGCACCACGCCTGCATCTCCTCGATGAAAGAGTCCTGCTTGTCAGGCAATTCGCCCCTTGCGACCCACTTCGCGACCTCAAGATGAAACTCGTCCCAATTTTGCGCGGGACGACCTTTTCGCTGCATTTCCACAACCGTCCCTGCGCCGGAATTCATAACGAGATCGTTGCCTATACGGACAACATCGCTGACGGCTTGGCCCTTTGGGAGAGGAAACTCCCTCATCAAATCTGCGGTCGGCGTCATGATAAAGCTGTACGCACCGCCGCGCCCCTCCGCGCGAGACATATCCCAATCAATTTTGTACGAAATCCAGAACGTTGCGGGTATAGCCTCCCAAGGGCTGTTCCGCAGCCACTCCCACTCGTCGAGATCCGAAGACCACTCCAGAGTTGGCTGCGGAAGCTTCTTACCTACCGCTCCAATGCGTCCCTCGCTAAGGGACAGAAACAACTTGTTCCGACGTACGTCGATAAATTCTTTAAAGCTTGCATCCCATCCCGCCTGACGTTCTCTAAATTCTTTCGATTCAGACAGCTGTTTTTGTAGTTCTCGGCGCCGATTCTCGTCTTTTTCCGATTTAAGCAAGTTCTGGAGCAACTCAGGGTCAAAATGGGTCTTGCCGTGCCGATCTCCTCCCAATACGGGTTTGGTTCAAGACCGAATTGTTCACACTCTTCGACGGTGATAATGCCCCCATCGGGTACATAAGGCTCCATGTCATCGAAGTACTCATAATCCTCACGCACCTCAATGTTGTTCTCCGTCACGAAACTGTAGGGAATGCGATTGATGGCCACCCAGAGAACGGCTTCGCTCAAGTAGCAGCGTTCGGGCATCGGATGAGGGATCAGTACCGTCAGCATAGTCATCGAGCTAGGTTTATTCTTCGGAAGCATCATCCAGGGTCGATCGAGGAGCGTCAGTGCGTCGATGGGCGCTAGTGAGGAATTTTCTGTCCCAAATGGTTACCGCTCGCTGCCCCGAACGTACCGATGCTGACGGCACATCTCGGTGTTGCCACGATACAAGACGAGCATCGCATCGCGATAGGTTTCTGCCGTCCTTAGCAAGTCATCTTCATTTTCGACTCAGCCTTATTGCCTTACATCGGCACCACGCCAGCGGACTGTAGCCGACTCTATCGCAAGGCAGCAAGGCAACTAGGGGTGAGGCGAAACTATCGCATATCGGTGACATGACCAGGAGACAGCAATGTCGCGGTTGTTCAGCTGCATCTGGTCGAACGGCATGATACATCTGCAATCGCAACCGTATCATGAGCGGGGTATGCTTCCAGTTTCGCGAGACGCTGCACGCGCTCGAGGCGGCCTGGAGACCATTCGATGATGAGGAGATTGCTACTGCTCGCGTTGATGGCTGTCGCAGGTCAAGCGTCGGCGGCGGACGCAGACTGCCTCCGCGAACATGCCGCAATGATCGAAACCATTCGGGCCTACGCGCGATCCGAGGCCACTCTCTTGGGACCTCAAGGAAGTATCATGAGCGGGGTATGCTTCCAGTTTCGCGAGACGCTGCACGCGCTCGAGGCGGCCTGGAGACCATTCGATGATGAGGAGATTGCTACTGCTCGCGTTGATGGCTGTCGCAGGTCAAGCGTCGGCGGCGGACGCAGACTGCCTCCGCGAACATGCCGCAATGATCGAAACCATTCGGGCCTACGCGCGATCCGAGGCCACTCTCTTGGGACCTCAAGGAATATCGGGGAGCGTCCTAGACGCCATGGGGCAAGTGGAACGCCGCCGGTTCATCCCTGGAGCTTCTTGCTCGGTCGCATACGCGGACAGGCCGATGCTGATCGGCCACGACCAGACGATATCGCAGCCATTCATAGTCGCCTTGATGACTCATTTCGCCGAGGTCAAGTCCGACCATACCGTCCTGGAAATTGGCACGGGTTCGGGCTACCAGGCCGCGATCCTGGCACGGCTGATGCGAAAGGTCTGTACCGTCGAGATCATCCCGCCGCTTGCCGAGGCTGCTGCGAAATTGCTGAGGGGCCTCGGCCATGACAATGTGAGCGTCAAGGCCGGCGACGGCTACCATGGTTGGCCGGAATGCGGCCCTTTCGACGCAGTGATCGTGACCGCCGCGCTCGAGCATGTCCCCCCGCCGCTTATCGAGCAGCTCAAAGTGGGTGGCCGGCTGGTGATGCCGGTGGGGCCCGCCCGGGCTACCCAGCAGCTCACCGTCGTAGAGAAGATCGCAGAGGGTCAGACCAAGACGCGCTCCGTCCTGCTCGTCCGCTTTGTGCCCTTTACCCGCTTTCCGCATTGAATGTCGGCAGCGGCGGAGCTCCTGCGGACCAGGACCTGCAGGAGCACACCCGGAGCGACTGAATGAGCAAGAGACAGGGGGATGCGAACAATGCGGTTCTCAGGAAGCTGCGCGCCTTTGGCCTCGCCTATCCCGGCGCGCATACGAAGAGCCCTTGGCCCGGCCACAACGACTTGGCCGTGAACGGCAAGACCTTCGCCTATCTGAGCGTCGAGGGCGAGCCGTTCAGCATGTCGGTCAAGCTTCCCTACACAAGCTACGAGGCGCTCAAGCTGCCGTTCGCCAAACCAACCGGCTACGGTCTCGGCAAGAGCGGTTGGGTGACTCTCCAGCCGGCCGCCGGGCAGATGCCTTGATCGACGTGCTCAAGTCGTGGGTTGATGAAAGCTACCGTGCGCAAGCGCCGAAAAAGCTTGCCGCGAGCTATGTAGTGAGTGTGGAAACTCTGCAGGACAAGAGAATTGCCCGTGCGCGAAGCGGCAAACGTGATAGGAGAAAAGTTTAGGCGCGGCCGCGCAGCGTGGATCGGGCTTCGCCATGATTCAGCAATCTGCCGGGCGATCTGCAACGCCTCGCCCTCGATCAGCCCTTCGCCAGCCGATCGGCAAGCGTCTCTCTGGTCATCAGTTCGAGCGCGAGGAAGCGGCGGCCGCGGTCCGTCGAACAGCTCCCGGTGAAAATCCGATCACGCGCTTGAATGTGCGCCTGAATGCAGCCTCCGACTCGTAGCCTAGACGGCCAGCAACTTCAGCGAGAGGCACATCGTCCTCTTTCAGCCACGTCAGGGCGACGTTCATTCTCCAGCGCGCGACATAGTGCATGGCCGGCTCGCCGACGAGCGCCGTAAATCGTGCGGCGAATGCGGAGCGGGACATCGCGACTTCGTTGGCCAGGGATTCGACCGTCCATGGGTGGGAGGGATTGCGATGCACGAGCGCAAGAGCGCGACCAATCTGGTTGTCCTGGAGCGCTCCGAGCCATCCGGTTTGCGCAGCCGGATCCTTCGCCATCCACGATCGGATCGCCTGAATGACGAGGATGTCGGCGAGGCGAGTCACGACCGCCTCGCCGCCGGGACGCATTTCCTGCGCTTCAACCGCCATCAAGCGGAGCGTGCTCTGGATCGATTCCAGCGCTGGGGAATTCCAGGCGTCCACCGTGATCACGTTGGGCAGTAGGGCGATAAGCCGATGAGCCACGGGGTGATCGAAGCGAACCGCTCCGCCAGTGATTGTCGTCGGCGCGCCGCCTCCACCATGCCGGAGAATCTCGTAACGATCGCTGACCTGTTCGCGTGGAAGATCGAACAGCCTCTCTGGAGTAACACCGTGTCCACTCGTCAACCGGTGACCAGCACCGTGCGGCACGAGCGCGAATTGGCCCGACTGCAGCACGTGGTCTTCGCATCCTTCTACTTCCAGTAGGCACCGACCCAATGTCACGACGTGGAACATCAGACAGTCGTCGAATGCAGGCAACGCGAGCGCCCACGGTGCCGTGAATTCCGCCCGGCAGTACATGACGCCGGTCATCCGCAGGAAATGCAGAGCTTCGCCCAATGGATCAACTGGCGCCAACAGAATCTTCATGGGTCCGAGTATGCGCTCGACCGTCACGTTCGTCCACGACTGTGGATGAACGAGCAGCAATCCGGGACGTTCGAGCATTGTTCCACCGAGGTGTAGCGGTCCATAGTGAAGCCCGTGGGCAGCAACCACCGGTGGGCGACGTGCCGCATCCGTTCGTCGATGCCGAGGACATCGCCACATTGCCGTGGCCGCACTCACCGACATCGACATGTCGGCTAACTGTACGACCTGACCGGCAAGCGTCCGCTCACGTTTCCAGAGGCAATCCGAGAGATTGCTCACGCGGTGGGCCGGGATTCGTGCAGGTTTTTGGCTTCTCTTCCTCCTCCGAACCCGCTGAAAGGAGATTCCCATGATCCTCGTTACAGGTGCAAACGGCCTGACCGGTTCTGCTGTTATGCGCGAGTTCGCTCGCCAGCGCTCCCCTGTCCGGGCGCTCGTCAGGAGTCGGGCGAAGGCACAGGCTCTAGAAACATCGCCCGCTGTTGAACTTGTCGAGGGGAACATGCTGCGCCCCGAGACGCTTGCGCGCGCTCTCTCTGGGTGGACCGCGTTTTGCTGATCTCTTCCTCTGACCAGCAGATGGTAGAGACGCAGTCCGCCTTCATCGATGCTGCCAAGAAGGCAGGCGTTCGTCGCCTCGTCAAGCTCTCCGGCTTGAACGCGTCCCTCGCTTCGCCCTTTCTCTTTAATCGGATGCACGCAGAAATCGAACGCTACCTCGAGCGCTCCGGGGTTGCCTGGACCCACTTGCGTCCCAGTCAGTTCATGACGGAGTACTTGCGGGAAGTACCCACGATCGTCGCCGAAAATGCGCTATTCCTACCCTTGGAAGACGCAAAGCTTGCCCCGTGGATATCGAGGACATTGCGAAAGCCGCCTTTGCTCTGCTGCACACCCCAGGGCACGAGGGCAAGCGCTACGAGATGACGGGGCCAGAAGCACTGAGCATGACGGAGATTGCCGAACACATCTCTCTAGCTATTGGCAAGACCGTGCGGTACGTTAACATCTCTCCGGTAGACAGAAAGCGAGCGCTGCTCGCGGCAGGGATTCCCTCCTACATCGTAGACGCGCTCGACGTGCAGGCAAGTGAGCGAAGGAAGGGGGCCACTGGTGAAACAGAGGTGCATCCCGAGACGCACATCGCGCTTGGCATTCCTTCAACCACCTTTGCCGAGTTTTCGCGCCGCAACGCCGCTGTGTTGCGTGGCGAGGTGATGGCGGCTTGACCCCCTTCATGAGCACGCCATGAGCGACCCTGTCCGGCAAGACCACGCCGATTGACACGCTGTCCTACACCTGAGATCTTTGCGCACGACGATGCGGCCTTCAAATCTGTAGAGCGTGGTGACTTTTACGCTCACCCCAACACGCACGGGCACCCAGCGGTGCGTGGAGCAGTCGGGCTTACCCGGCCAGAGCAGAAGCAGGCTTTCGGCGGCGCCAACGCCGGGTGGCGGCAAGAAGCGTGTTTCGCGCAGCGGGCGCCCGATCGATTTGGGGCCGACGGAATACCGGTTTCTTGAATTTCTGATGGAACGGCCAGGCCGCGTGTTTACGCGCGAGCAACTGTTGAACGGCATTTGGGGCCAGGACGTCTATATCGACGAACGCACCGTCGATGTTCATGTCGGGCGGCTTCGCAAGGCGATCAATCGCGGCAAGGAGGCCGATCCGATCCCGAACCGTACGTGGGTCGGGTTATGGGCTTGATGATCAATTCGGAATGAGTAACGCCTCCACCGCACCGTCGCTTGAGCGTCTGCCCAAGGTGCATTATACTGCACCGCCGTTCGCCGAGAAGATTGAGCAATCGTAGAGTTTTTGTCGCGCCGAGGTCGGCCGTGTTTCAACTGCCGCCGTCCTAACCCAGGCTTCCTGCTTAGACTCACATATAGCTCGTTGGTTATATGTCAATCAATAGCCGAGAGGATTCTCGATCGAAGATGCCGAACGCTCACGATGTGCTGTTCAGAACGCTCGCCGACCCGACCCGGCGAGCAATCTTCGAGCGGTTGTGCCGCGAAGGCGAGCAGACGGTCGGGGCACTGACTTCCCGGGCCGGGGTCTCGCAACCGGCTGTCTCAAAGCATCTCGGCGTACTCAAGCGGGCCGGGCTGGTCCGCGATCGCCAGGAAGGTCGCCAGACACACTATAGCGCGCAACTCGGCGCCTTGGCTCCGTTGGTAGACTGGACAAGCCAGATGGCCAGCTTCTGGCAAAACCGGTTCGACCGCCTCGAAGATCTGCTGAAAAGGATGGATCAGTGAACAACCCTGCGGACGAAAAGCGTTCTGTCGTTGTCGAACGAGAATTCCCTTTTCCGCCGGAGAAGCTCTGGCGCGCGCTCACGCAACCACATCTGATCGAAGAGTGGCTGATGAAGAACGACTTCAAGCCGGTCGTGGGTCACCGCTTCAATCTTCGCGGCGACTGGGGTGGCGTTTGAATTGCGAAGTCCTCGCCGTCGAACCGACAGAACGTTGTCCTACACTGGGAATTTCCAGCACGACGATCCGGCCTACAATCTGAAGAGTGTGGTGACCTTTACGCTCACCCGACGAGTAAGGGAACGCACCTGCGGATGGAGCAAGCGGGCTTCCTCCCGGCCCAGAAGCAAGCCTCAGGAGGCGCCAAGTACGGATGGCTGCAGTTCCTTGATAAGTTGGAGCAGGTGCTGGCGCGGACAGATTGAAGTCCGCCGCGTTGC
>CAVRFL010000009.1:0-241566 GCA_963720385.1 uncultured Alphaproteobacteria bacterium
ATCGCCCATACGCTTGAGGATGGGCTAGATTCTGCGCCTTACCGCAACTCTACGGCGTAACGGTCACCGTCGGTCACAGCGCTCGCTTGATGGCCGGCATTCGAAAGATTTGGGAAGCCATCGACCGAGGGGAACTTGGACGCATTGCGTTCATTGAGACCAACTTTTCGAACGAGCGTGCACTCGCACTGACCCCCCAAACGTGGCGCTGGTACAAGGACCGCGCGCCCGGCGGCCCGCTTTCTCAACTCGCGATCCATCAGTTCGATGTCTTGCACTATCTGGGTGGCGAGATCGCCGAAGTCAGCTCGATGTCATCAAAGCTTTCGCCCGTCGGCGCAGAGGTCGATGATCAGTCGATGACGCTCTGCAAATTCAAGGACGGAAAGGTCGGTTATGTCGGCGCATGTTGGACCTCGCCCGGCATCTTCTCCGTCCGCGTGTTCGGTTCCAAAGGTCTCATGCACTACGAGATCGACTTCGGAACCTGGGATACTCCATGGAAGCTGCACGAGTCGTGCATGCTCTACGTCCAGCGCGGAAAAGATGGATATGCAAAGCGCGAAATCCTGAAGGTTCCCGACAGCGACATGTTCAGGGCAGAACTCGAGATTTTGCGGAAAGCGTTCGCTCGGGAAAACCGAACGAACTATCCGCCGAGAACGCCGTCGCTTCCGTTGCTGTGGTTTACTCTGCATTGAAATCGCTTGACGAAAACGGATGCTATATCGCGTTGAACCAAACGATGGACGCGGCACGCCAGCGTGTCAACATGGGATCCTGCATGTTGCCTAGCCGTTACTAGCAAGTCCACTCGTATTTTGCCTGATTCAGGCCGCGCGCGGTGTAATCGTCGATGAAGCGGCCATGGCTGACGCGCTGCAAGCCGGCAGGCTTGCCGGTGCGGCCGTGGATGTCTATTCGACCGAACCGCCGGCACCCGACAATCTGCTCTTCCGGTTGAGCGGCGAGGCACAAAACCGGATTCTGCTGACCCCCATATTGCTGGGGTACGCGCCGATCCGCGGCTCTTCTTTGAGAACCGACTGGCAGAATGTTCGAGCGGGTTCTGATCTGGCAGGAACCGCCGCTGTATCGCGTGATCTAGGCTGCCGTGGGGTCACGGGCGGGCGGCTCTTGCGCCCCACAACGCAAACTATCCTAAGTCCGGCAGCGCTATCACGGTCAGTTGAACCGCGCCGCGCTTGTCTCTACTGTTCGTCCGGTTCTCGGCTGAATTCGACGAGTTCTAGGAAACCGCAGCTTCAATCGCTGTCTCCTGCGGCTGTCCGATGCTCCTCGCGCGGACTGGCCGCATGCGGTTGATCGGCACACTGGTGTACTCAATCGAAAGGCCTAGAAGGTGGCAGATACGGCAGAAAACGGCGACCGCCGGTCACCGCTTCCGATCCAGACGATTCGCAGGTCGGCGGCACCGCTGCGTCGCGAAGTGCTGGATGCGCTGCGTCGGTCTATCGTGCACGGCTACTTGGCGCCCGGATCTCGGATGATTGAGCGCGAACTGATTGCGATGACCGGGGTATCGCGAACGGTCATCCGCGAAGCATTGCGCCAACTGGAATCGGAAGGACTGGTTGACGTCATTCCCAACAAAGGCGCCGTGGTTCGAGAGCTTTCGATCGAGGAAGCTCACGACCTCTACGCAATCCGCGCCGTCCTCGAGGAACTCGCGGCCAGAATGTTCGTCGAAAAGGCCGGCCCAGCCCTGGTTCGCAAGTTGGGAGAAGAGTCGCTGCCACGATTGAAGCGTATTTGACTGGCGATCCCGAGAAAATCATTGATATCAAGAACCGCTTTTATGAAGTGCTGTTTGAAGGCGCACAGAGCGAGACGCTCTCACAAATGATCGGAACGCTGCATGCCCGCATTTGGCGTTGGCGTGCACTGGGGCTTTCGCATCCGAAGCGGTCACCGGGCCGCTCCGATGAAAGCGTTGCGGGGCTCAGGGCACTCTATAACGCGATGACTAAGAAAAATGCCGATCTTGCAGAAAGGCTCGCGCGAGAAGAAGTCACGAACGCCGCCGCAGAAGTGATGCGAATTCTCGAGCGGACAATGCAAGCGGAGAGCGAGAAGACGTGAGCTTGAGCAGGACCAGCATGCCGTGGAAGCTGATTGCCCGCCCATCCCCGCGCGCGTATCTTTTCTGAATAAGGGCTCGGCCGCCTCCACTACCTAGCTCTACACATACGACGCGACAGCATCGCTGGCTACGCCGTCGCGAACAGTCTCGAAGGAAAGTCCGAAGACGAGGTCCGCGCCGCAATTGGCGACAAATTCCCGAAGCACATCTATCACGCTATTATCTGTATTGGCGCGCTGGTCGCCGCACGCGACAATCAACATTGGATCGTGAGCGCACTAGGCGCACCTCACGTTGGCGAGAGGAGCGAAAAGGATTTAATTGCAAGCTTCGTCAAACGCGTTGGCGAATTCCGTGCCCAGCTTGTGACGTTTAACGGATCGTCGTTCGACTACCTGTGTTGCGGTATGAGGTCGAAGCATACTACCGCGCAGGGAGAATCAGGGAGATCGCTAGCTATTGTGAAAGTGACGTAGTCAACACCTATCGAATTTGGCTGCGATATGAGCTGTTTTGTGGTCGCCTAACGGAGGCTGCTTATCAAACTAGCGAAGCAAATCTTAAGACGTTCTTGGATGCAAGACAGCCCATTAGCGCTACCGACATTTAACCACGCTATACAGACGGTGACCGAGATGGTGGAAAAAGATCGTTAGCAAGGACCTTTGGAAATATGCGTCAATCTTGGGAGGAAAGAGTGTCAAACGAAGTGCAGATGTGGGGCATTCACGGAGGGCGTACAGGTGACGCTGATACGCTGTTCCTTCAACAGAACTGCATTGCGCTTGGGTGGCAAAAAGTCGGCGACCTGCGCAATCGGCGGCTCGAGGAAATCCCCGGGATTGGTCCAATCGTCGCCACCGCCCTGGTCGCAGAAGTGGGCGATTGGAAAGCGTTCTCGTCTGGACGTAACCTGGCGGCCTGGATCGGTCTCGTTCCCAAGCAGCATTCGACCGGTGGCAAGGAACGGCTCGGCGGCATCTCAAAGCAGGGCAATCGATATTTGCGATGGCTTCTCGTCGCTGGAGCTATGGCTGTCATCCGATATGCGCGGCAGCACGGCACGAAGCGGCTCTGGCTCGCGCGTCTCATGGAACGCCGGCCGATCAAGGTCGCTGCCGTCGCGCTCGCCAACAAGATCGCACGTATGGCCTGGGCCATGATGGTGCGTGGAGAACGGTTCAAGGAGCCGAGATTGCTGCCGGCGGCATAGTCTCAACGACAGTCAGGAAGGCTGAACGAATTGGCGAGGGCATGACGACGTAATGCAGATACGGTCGTTCCAAGGGTCGGGAGAGCCCGCTTGGGTCAACGCATCTTCGAATGCGTGCGAACGATTGGGACCTGATCCGCGGAGAGCATTAGGGCCAGCGGCCATCCGCGCCGCACAAACAGGCCGGACACGTGACCGCACCCGACCAATGCTGCAGCGACGTAAGAAAGTTCTTGCCAAGGCGCCGTCCACACGTGACCCAATGTATGGTCCGGCCGTGCGTCGCACGCATACGAGGCCACGATTGCGGGATCATTCCATGCTCGAACGCCCGCGAATTGAGCAATTACATTATCCAGAAAGGACTGGCTTTCCGGGCTGAACGGAGCGGTACTGGCGCCAATCGTGGGCGCCAGGCGCGCCCAGAGATCCTGCCCCGCCGGCTTCGTGGCCGAGGTGGGGCGTCGGTGGTGCGGCCAAGAGGCCGCATGAACCGAACGGAGGATCTCCATGTCAAAGTCCGCGAAGAAACCATCGACCGCATCGGCGGCGCCTGTGCCCGCTGCAAAGCCCTCGGCCCAAGCCGCTGGCGAGCCAAAGAGTAAGAAGGCTGTTGCCGGCTCAAAGCAATCTCGCGTTATCACGATGCTGCGGTCGCCCAACGGGGCAACAATCGCTGCGATGATGAAGGCAACTGGCTGGCAGCAGCACTCAGTGCGCGGCTTCCTCGCCGGCATCGTGCGCAAAAAGCTGAAGCTGAATCTCAATTCGAAGAAGATCGACGGCGGTCGCGTCTACAGCATCAAAGGCGCAGACGGTATCAAGGCAAGCGCGCGGCAATCGAAGCGCCGAGCAGCCTGACCGAACATGCCCCGTGTGAAGGTTGGTCCGGCCCTGCCGGACAAAAAAACTCTCGACATCGAGATCGCGCGCCTGCGCGATCTCGATATTCGTGACCTTCGGACCCGTTGGCACAATGCGTTCGGGCGTCGACCGCCCCCTCACCTGCCGCGCCACCTCATGTTTCGGGTTTTGGCGTACCGGCTTCAGGCCGATCGTCTCGGCGATCTGGACGCCGAGAGCCAACGGCTCCTTGATGGAGCGGGACCAGCCGAGGATGCGGGCAAGCGCGCGATGGACCTGAACCGCCTGACCACTGACGTAAGACCGGGCACCATGCTGGCCCGTGAATGGAATGGCCGGATGCAAAGGGTCGCTGTATTGGCCGATGGCTTTGCCTGGAACGGCAAGACCTACCCCAGCTTGTCGAAGGTTGCCTTCGCCATTACGGGCACCCGCTGGAACGGACCCCGGTTCTTCGGCCTGCGTGACAAGTCATCGAAGGAGGTCCGATCTTGAACGCCAAGGCAATCAAGGTGGTGCGATGTGCGATCTATACCCGCGTCTCCACCGACCAGGGGCTGGAACAGGACTTCAATTCCCTGGATGCCCAGTATGATGCCTCTCAGTCCTATATCCGAAGCCAAGCGCACGCCGGCTGGACGCTGGTTCGATCCAAGTATGACGATGGCGGGTTCTCCGGTGGCGATACGGACCGCCCTGCCCTGCAGCGACTGCTTGAGGATGTTCGCGGCGGGAAGATCGATGTCATCGTCGTCTACAAGGTCGACCGCCTGACCCGCTCTTTGGCAGACTTCGCCAAACTGGTCGAACTGTTCGATCAGCACAGCGTGTCATTCGTCTCCGTGACGCAACAGTTCAACACGACGACCTCGATGGGGCGGCTGACCCTCAACGTGCTGCTGTCGTTTGCCCAGTTCGAACGGGAGGTCACCTCCGAGCGCATCCGGGACAAGATCGCCGCCTCCAAGCGCAAGGGCCTGTGGGTCGGCGGCATGGCGCCATTGGGATACGACACCAAGGACCGGAAGATCACCGTCAATGAAGCCGAGGCCGACCGTGTCCGCGGCATCTTTCGCGGCTATCTCAAGCTCGGCAGCCTCAACCTGCTGATGGCGGACCTGCGCACACGAGGCATTGTCACCAAGGTGCGGACTCTGAAGACAGGCGAAACCGTGGGGGGCATCCCCTTCACACGCGGTCCACTCGCCCATCTGCTTCGCAACCGGTTTTACATCGGCGAGGTGGTCTTCAAGGGAGAGACCCTGGCTGGCGAGCAGCCCGCCATTGTCGACAAAGGCCTGTTCGAAGCTGTCCAGGCCAAGCTGAACGAACAAGTGAACAACCACAAGGTCTCGCGGACGAAGTCAGAGGCACTCTTGTCAGGCCGCATCTTCGACGATCGAGGCCATCGGATGACACCGAGCCATGCGCGAAGGCGCGGCATCAAGTACCGGTACTATATCTCGTCGGCCCTCCTGCAGGGCCGACCTAAACAAGCTGGTACCGTCAGCCGGATCCCGGCAGCAGGAGGTCGAGGCACTCGTCATCAAAGCTGTTCGAGATCACCTCAAGCAATCGACGGAGATCGCGGACACGCTCCTCATCCAAAATCATGTCACCCGCGTCGAGGTCCAATCGGACCAACTCGTCATCGAACTAACCGATGCAATCGGTGTCGGATCAAAGCGGAAGCGAAAGAGCCGCAACGCGATCGAAGTGCCGTGGCGCAAGACACCATCCACCCGACGCCGTGAGATTCTCGTGCCTGAATCCGAAGCACCTCAAAACATCCGTCCTATCCGTTCCGAGAACCGCGCACTCCTGGTCGCATCGATTGCGCGGGGGCGCCGATGGCTCAATGAACTCATGACCGATCCGACTGCGAATACCGAAAGCATTGCAGACCGCGAAGGATGCAGTGTGCGGAGGGTCAACATGACGATCTCGCTCGCCTTCCTCGCGCCCGACCTCGTCAAGGCAGCCATCGATGGACGGCTTCCACACGGAATGGGAGTTGTCCGGCTGAGCGATATGCCGGCCGAATGGTCTCGCCAGCACCTGATGCTTGGCTTCAACACGTAATCGTCGCTCATTCGAACCGCGTCTCTGCCTGACAACGGTCTCCGTTGCCGGGCAACCGGATTTCAAGGCCAGAGACAACTCGGCCGAAATCTCCTCCACGCCGGAATTAGTCTCTCCAGAGACCACAGCACCGACGGCAGAGCCCGCCAGTTCGGGGCCTTTTGGCGCAAAGCGGGAAATTCCCAAGTTCGAGAGAGTGCGTGGTGGGGCTGGAAGGACTCGAACCAAAGAACAGGTGATTATCATTGGTCACCGTTCCGGACAGAGTCCAGCCGGCTCCGTAGAAAGGCGGTTTGTCCCGCTAGAGAAAATGACCTCTCGACCGACTTTCGACTGGACTTCCAGCCCAGGAAGAGCGTGCATGCAAAACCGCCGGGACCGTTGAGACCTCGGTGTCCAAGCCTGTGAGCCCGGCTTTACCCGGGCTTGAGGCGGTGGGAGCGCCCGTCTGGGCGCGCAACACCGGAGGTCTCCATGAAAGAAACCCGAAAGCGAGCGCAGTTGCCCGCGCACGATACGGCGACGACGGCGGCCGTAAATGCAACGGCCCGAAACGAGCTATCAAAGCAAATTGCGGCCCTCAACGACTTGTCAGCGCAGCAACTGCGTGACGAGTGGCGCCGGCTCTATCGAGGCCAGCCGCCACGGCTGAGCCGGGACTTGCTGATCCGCACCATCGCCTACCGCATGCAGGAGCTTGCGTACGGTGGCTTGAGCAAGGCGACCGAGCGCAAGCTCGCCGCGTTGACCAGGGAACTGAGAGTCAAAGGGAGCGTGGTCGTCACACCCGATTTGTCGCTGAGGCCGGGCGCGCGACTGGTGCGGGAGTGGCGCGGCAGGACGCATACGGTGGTGGTGACGGAAGGCGGGTTCGAATATGCCGGCAAAGCCTTTCCGTCCCTGACCAAGATCGCGCATGACATCACCGGGGCACACTGGTCCGGCCCCCGTTTCTTCGGCCTGCTCCGCAAGCCTGCATCAGATGACCAATTGGGCTCGGATGCGGCTGGATTGACCGTTGTGGGAGGGGTGCGCAATGGCTAATCGATCCGCGCCCAGCGCCAATCGTATCCCAGCCAAACTTCGTTGCGCGATTTATACGCGCAAGAGCAGCGAGGAGGGCCTGGAACAGGACTTCAACTCGCTCGACGCCCAGCGCGAGGCCTGCGAGGCCTTCATCGCCAGCCAGAAACGCGAGGGATGGACCTCTATTGGCGAAATGTATGACGACGGAGGTTTCTCGGGCGCGACGATGGAACGGCCGGCTTTCCAACGGCTCCTGTCAGATGTGAGCGCGGGTCGGATCGACGTGGTGGTGGTCTACAAGGTCGACCGGCTGACCCGGTCGCTGTCCGACTTCGCCAAGATCGTCGACATTTTCGACCGGCATGCCGTCTCCTTTGTGTCGGTTACCCAGCAGTTCAACACCACATCGTCGATGGGGCGCCTGACGCTCAACATCCTGCTGTCATTTGCCCAGTTCGAGCGCGAGGTCACCGGAGAGCGCATCCGGGACAAGATCGCGGCCTCCAAGAAGAAGGGCATGTGGATGGGCGGCCTGCCCTCGCTCGGCTATGACGTCAAAGAGCGCAAGCTCGTCGTCAACCCGGCAGAAGCCAAGACGGTCAGACATATCTTCCAGCGTTACGTCGAACTCAGGTCAGTCCGGGAATTGAAAGAGGAGCTTGATGCTGCCGGCATCGTCAGCAAGATCCGGATGGCCTCCGATGGCAGCCGCTATGGCGGCCAGCCGCTGGCGCGCGGTGCGCTCTACCTGATGCTGCAGAACCGGATCTATCGGGGCGAGATTGTCCACAAGGGCAAGAGCTATCCGGGCGAACATGAGGCCATCATCGACGAGCCGCTGTGGAACAATGTGCAGGCCATCCTGTCCGGGAATCGCGTCGACCGAGCCCATGGGAGGACAGGCCATGCGCCAAGCCTGTTGACCGGGATGTTGTTCGATGCCCAGGGCGGCCGGATGAGCCCGACGCATGCAACCAAGAAAGGCACCCGATATCGGTATTACATCTCGCGGTCATTGCTGGACGGGTCGACCAAAGCCAGAACCGAGGGCCAGCGAATCCCGGCAGTTGCCCTTGAATCCCTCGTCGTCCGTCGCATCCGCGACTGGCTTGCCGACCCGGCCGCCATCCTTCAGGCCGTTCAACATGCCGCCTCCGACGCCGTAACCCAAAAGCGGTTGATCGAGCGCGCCAGGAATGTTGCCGCGGGCGAGATTGACGCTCTCCACACATTCATGCGTTCAAGCATCGTGCGCGCTCAAGTCCATGCTGACCGTATCGATATCGTCCTGGATCAGGCTCGGGTCTGTGAGTGCCTCGGTGAGGTAGCCAAACAAACCAAGCCGATCGAGAAGCCTCAATCCGAAGGCAATGGCAATGTGACAACCCTGTCCATTCCCGCCCGCCTCAAGCGCACCGGCAAGGAGATGCGGATCGTTGTCAGCGATGGGTCGGAGCCCGCAACTCCCGACACCGGCCTTGTGCGTCTTCTCGTCCGCGCCAATGCGATCCGGGACCAGCTCCTCGCCGACCGAAGCCGGACCTTCGAGGATATTGCCAAAGCCGAAGGCGTCGTTCCGTCCTATGCGACGCGACTCTTTCGTCTCACGGTATTGGCGCCTGACATCGTCAGCGCGATCCTCAGCGGCAGACATCCGCCTGAGCTGACCGCGCGCCGTCTCATGGACGACACGCGCCTGCCGCTCGATTGGAACGAGCAGCGGCGCTGTCTCGGGTTTGCACGAGTTCAGTGACGGTCCGTGCACGCAAGAGCCGACATCCCTTCAATGGTCTCTGGTTGTGCGTCTCGCTCTCCCGGCGCGAATTCGTTTGCCGGCGAGAGACTGCCGTACCACCAAATTGCGCAAACGAGACACGCGCGCAATGATCACGGCAAATGCCGCACGAATTCGTCTCAGCACGAAATGCTGCGCAAGAGTGGCGTCGCAAAGTCCCGGAACTCGCGCAAGAATTCGCACGCCAGCGAAGACGCAAACAAACGCTATCTCAGATACTTAGTTCGTGGCGGAGAGGGTGGGATTCGAACCCACGATACGGTTTCCCGTATACACGCTTTCCAAGCGTGCGCCTTAAGCCACTCGGCCACCTCTCCTCACGAACTCTGCTTAAGGCGCACGCATTTGACGTAAAGACGCGCGCGTAGCGCGCTTGTGCGCCTTAAGCCACTCGGCCACCTCTCCTGGCAGGCCTTCCTTAAGGCGCACGCGCCGCCGCGTAAAGACATGGGAAAGCGCCTGCGTCAATTGACTTGGCGGACATCTCCGGCCGCGCCGGTATCGTAGCCGGAGAGCTCGCGCCCGCGCGCGTGAAACGGCTCGGTCCGCAAAAAGCTGAACAGCGCCTGCAGCCCCGGAAGGAAATAGTCGCGCTGGCGCATCGCCAGGTCGAAGCGCTCCCACACCAGCGGCACGAATCCCAGTCCGGCGGTCTCCGCGACCGAGCGCGTCGCAATGCCGCAATCCGCGCGGCCGGCGCGGACCGCCTGGGCGATGTCGGGCCCGGTCGGGCACACCGGCTTGACGGTCGCGAAGGCATCGAGCGCGAGCCCGGCATGCGCCAGCAGCGACAACAGCAGGAGCTGCGCGCCGGCGCCCTGCGGGCGCAGCGCAAGTCGCGCACGCATCGAAGCGACGCCGGCGAGGTCGCTCAATCCGAGCGGATTGCCGGCGGCGACGATGAGCCCTTGTTCGCGCCTGGCGAATGCAATCAGTACCGCATCGTGCAGGCCGGGCGTATTGGCGACGGCTTCGACGTTGGCTGCGTCGTCGTTGCCGTCAAGCCGATGCAAGTGAATCGCGGCCGCGGTGACTTCGCCGCGCGCCAGCCGCTGCAATCCGGCTTCGCTGCCTTCCGGCAGGCTCGCGAGGCGCGAGGCGCTCTCGCGCAGTGCCCATTCCAGCAGCGGATCGTGGCTGCCGCCGACGATCGGGGGTGCCGGCGCATGCGCTACTGCCGGCGGTCCCGCGTATCCGGCGGCGAGCCAACGGTCGAGCGCGGCTTTTGGGAATAGCCACTTGCCCGTCACCTTGGTGCACGGCACTGCCCCGTTTGCAACGAGCTCATAGAGCTTGCGCTCGGACAACCGAAGGTAGGTCGCCGCTTCATCGGTGGTTAACAATTCCAACATGAGTATTCCTGCGAATTCATGAATTCTCTACGTAAATTGACCAATCCAGGGCGAGATGCAAGAGTTTGCCGAGAATCATTATGCCTGAAAACGTCTCCGCTTTGCAGCTTGTTTTTGCCGGCGATCCCGCGCTGTTCGCGATCGTCCGGCTGTCGCTGATCGTGAGCCTGTCGGCTGTCGCACTGGCGGCGCTGATCGGGCTGCCGTTTGGCGCCTGGCTCGCATTGTCGCGCTTCCGCGGCCGCGACGGATTGATCGTCGTCCTCAACGCCTTGATGGGCCTTCCGCCGGTCGTGGTGGGGCTTCTGGTGTTCCTGATGCTGTCGCGATCGGGCCCGTTGGGATCGTGGGGCATCCTGTTCACGCCGCAGGCGATGATCATCGCGCAGACGATCCTGATCGCGCCGATCATCGCCGCATTGGCGCGGCAGACGATCGAAGATCTCTGGCTCGAGTATCGCGACGAACTCCAAGCCATGAACGTCGGCACGCTGGCCAGCGTCGCGACGCTGCTGTGGGACGGCCGCTTCAGTCTGCTCACCGCGCTGCTCGCAGGCTTTGGCCGCGCCGCGGCGGAAGTCGGCGCCATCCTCATCGTTGGCGGCAACATCGACGGCTTCACCCGTACCATGACCACTGCGATCGCCCTGGAAACGTCCAAAGGCGACTTGCCACTCGCGATCGGGCTCGGAATGGTCCTGATCGTCATCGTGATCTTGATCAACGCGGCGGCGTGGGGGACGCGCCGCTTCGGCGAACGGATGGCGGGATGACCATGCGGCCTCCGGTCACCGACCTGCCGATCCTGCTCGAAAACGTTTCGTTCGTTGTGCGCGACGTGACGATCCTCGACCGGATCGACCTCACGCTCGCCGCCGGAGCGCCGACCGTCGTCATCGGACCGAACGGCGCCGGCAAGACCACCCTGCTCCGGCTCGCCATGGGCCTGATCCGCCCGAGCACCGGGCGCGTCACCTGGGGCGGGCGCGCGGATGCACCGTCCAACCGCCGCGCCTTCGTGTTCCAGCGCCCGGTCATGCTCCGGCGCAGCGCCGAGGCGAACCTGCGCTATGCGGTGGTGGCTGCCGAGGTCCCAAGTGCCGAACGCGCTGCGCGTGTGCGCGAGCTGATTGCGCGGGTCGGCCTTGCGGACCTCGGCGACCGTCCGGCGCGCAAGCTCTCCGGCGGCGAGCAGCAGCGGCTTGCGCTCGCGCGCGCGCTCGCCAAGAACCCGCAGGTCCTGTTCCTCGACGAGCCAACCGCGAGCCTCGACCCGGCGGCGACCAAGTCGGTCGAGGACCTGATCCGTGACGTGGCCGCACGCGGCATCAAGGTGGTGATGTCCACGCATGACCTCGGCGAGGCGCGCCGGCTGGCCGGCGACATCGTGCTCATGCATCGCGGCCGCATCGTCGAAGCCGGCGCCGCCACCGCATTTTTCAGCAATCCCAAAACCTCCGAAGCCTCCCGGTTCGTTGCCGGGGAGCTTCTGATTTGAGCGCCGGCTGGCAAACGGGAGACTTCGACATGCTGACCCGCCGCTCATTCACTGCATTTGCGGTAGCCGTTTCACTGATCGCATCGCCCCTCGCCTTTGCGCAGAACCAATCGATCGTGGTCGCTTCCACGATGTCGACCCAGGACTCCGGGCTGCTCGGCCATATCCTGCCGTTGTTCAAAAACAAGTCCGGCATCGATGTGCGCGTCATTGCCCAGGGCACCGGCCAGGCGCTTGACACCGGCCGCCGCGGCGACGCCGACGTCGTGTTCGTGCACGCCAGGCCGCAGGAGGAGAAATTCGTCGCCGACGGGTTCGGCGTGCGTCGCTACCCGGTGATGCACAATGACTTCATCCTGGTCGGGCCGCAGAACGATCCCGCCGGCATCAACGGCACCAAGGATATTGTCGCCGCGCTTACGACCATCAGGGGAAAGGGCGTGGCGTTCATCTCCCGCGGCGACAGGTCCGGCACCCACGCCGCCGAGCTTGCGCTCTGGAAGGCCGCCGGTATCGACATCACGAAGGATCGCGGCACCTGGTACAAGGAGATCGGCCAAGGCATGGGCGCGGCACTCAACACCGCGTCCGCCTCCAACGCCTATGTACTGACCGATCGCGGCACCTGGCTGTCGTTCAAGAACCGCGGCGAGCTCGTCATTGCGGTGGAAGGCGACAACCGGCTGTTCAACCAGTACGGCGTCATGCTGGTGAACCCCGAGAAACACAAGCACGTGAAGAAGGAGCTGGGGCAGGCCTTCATCGACTGGCTGATTTCGGCCGAAGGCCAGAAGGCGATCGCCGACTACAAGATCGGCGGGCAGCAACTGTTCTTCCCGAATGCGAACTCGCCCGGGGCGTGACGCGGCACGGCGCCGCGCTTCGGATCGCCGCTAACGTACCCAAATCGCCGCAATAGGAGTAGTACTGAGCTCCCCGCCGCTCCATGCCGCCTGAAGCCCGCCCGTGCAATTCTATCTCCCGATCGCGGACCTGCCGGTCAACATCCTCGTCCTCCTCGGCCTCGGCGTTGCGATCGGGTTCATTTCCGGCATGTTCGGCATCGGCGGCGGATTCCTGATGACGCCGCTGCTGATCTTCCTCGGCATATCACCGTCGGTGGCCGTTGCAACCGTCCCCAGCCACATCGCGGCATCGTCGCTTTCCAGCGCCATCAGCTATTGGCGGCGGAACGCGATCGACTTGCCGCTGGCGCTCATGCTGCTGGTGGGAGGCGTGCTCGGGACCATCGCCGGCGTGGCGCTGTTCACGCTGCTGCGGAGGCTGGGACAACTCGACGTCACGATCGGCCTGTCCTACGTCGTGCTTTTGACCGGTGTCGGCTCGATGCTGGCGGCCGAAAGCCTGCGCGCGATCATCCGCGAGCGGCAGGGCAAGCCGGTCGTGTTGCGCCGCCCCGGTAGTCACACTTGGTTGCACCACCTGCCGTTCAAGTTCCGCTTCAAGCGCTCGCGGATCTTCATATCCTTGATTCCGGTATGGGTGATCGGATTCGTGATGGGCTTCATCGGCTCGGTGATGGGCATCGGGGGCGGGTTTTTGCTGGTGCCGATGCTGGTCTACGTCTTGCGGGTGCCGACCGCGACGGTGATCGGAACCTCCACGGTGCTCACGCTGGTCACCATGATCACGGCGACACTGCTACACGCCGCCACCAACCATCAGGTGGACGCGGTGCTGGCGCTGATCCTCATGGTGGGTGGCAGCATCGGCGCGCAGTTCGGGGCGCAGGCCGGCCAGAGGATGCGGGGCGAATCGTTGCGCCTGCTGCTGGGAATTCTCATTCTTGCGGTCGGGATTCGCGTCGCGCTGGTGATGGTGCTGCCGCCGAACGACCTGTACACCGTGCAGCCCTCGGTTGGGTCGCAACCGCCCTGACGATCGTCACTGCAGATTCGGGATGAGCTTCTTCACCGCCTCGATCACGTCCGGCGAGGTCGCCTGGAGGTCGGCGAGCAGCTGCTCCAGGCGCTCCGGCGGGCGGTAGGCCATGTCGAGCCTGATCTTGGCGGCCTCCGCGATCAGGTCGGGATCGCCTGCAGCCGCGGCCAGTGCGCGGCGCACCAGATCGACACGGTCCTTCGGCACGTCCGGCGGAAAGACATAGGGCCGGCCGAACTCGACGCTGCCGAAGACGAAGCGCATGAACGCCCGCTGATCGTCGGCCTTCACATGGTCGAAGATCGAGGACGCGTCCGGAAAGTCGGGCAACGGAGCTTCCTCCGAGCGAAATAGCACCCGCAACTTGCCCTCCTTGAACAGCCGCTCGGCGCCGCGGAACTGGCCGGTGGTTGCGCACACGCCCTGCACCTCGCCGCGTTCGACGGCGAGGATCACATCCTGCGAGCCGCGGTAGCCCTCGATGATGCGAAATTTGGTGCCGAGCACGTGGTTGGTGACCGTCGGCAGGATTGAGTTCGACGTGCCGGCGCCGGAACTGCCGACAATCAGCTCCTGCTTGAACAGGTCGGCGACGCTCTTGACCGGTGCGGCGTGCCAAGCTGCACAGATGCGCCCGGGAAGTGAGGTCGCGCCGAGCCAATTGAAGCGGCGCAGATCGGCCTCGATGTTGGATTGGCCCATCAGCGCCTGATTGGGAAGGTTGCGCGAGAACGTGCCGATCACGCTGCCGTCGCGCGGCGCCTGTGCATAGACGTAATTGGCGGCGACCACACTCTGCGCCGCAGTCATGTTCTGCGCGATGATCGTTGGCTGACCCGGAATATGCTTCTGGAGATACTTGGCAAGCAGCCGCGCGCCAATGTCGTAGTCGTTGCCGACGGCGTGACCGACGATCAGGCGCATAGGCCGGTTCTTGTAGAAGTCCGCCGCCGGCTGGGCGTCAACATTTGACGATAGGCCGGCCAGCGCGAGTGCTGCCGCCAGTGAATATGTCCTGATCGTCATGGTGCGTCCTCAGGATCGTCGCGACGGTAGCAGCTTTTCGAAACAGCCGTAAGCAGCGGTCCGAGAACGCCGAGCATGGAGTCCAAGCGGGCAACAAGAAACCCCGGCGGATAGGCCGGGGTTAGTTGTCTGCCACGGGGGGCATCCCGAGTGCAGCGATGGCTCGCGACGGAGGTTCTGCACGTCGCGAGCCTTGTGTATACGGGGCTCAGTCGCCGGCGCCCCAGGAGCGTTGGGCGCGGACCGCGACCGCCAAGATGCCAAGGTCCTTTGACGAGGTACACGCCGGTCGGACGGGCGCCCAGCGCTTTGCCGAGCGTGACCACCTGACCATCGAAGGCCGTGTCGACCGCGGTGTATATCAGGTCGACCGCAAACCGGAGCCCAGGCACCGGGAACCAGTCGTGGTGCGTGCCCACCTGCCAGAAGTTGTAGTTCATATTGCAGTCGCCGGAACTGCGGATCGTACTGGTGTTGGCGGCGATCGCGGATCCGAACGGGTTGGTTGCCCCGTTGCCGCAGAACCAGCGGTTGTTGTTGACCGTGTCATTGTATGTAGTCCCCGTGTAGCCGCCGTAGATCGTGCTCGAGAAGTTACGGGTCCAGAAATACTCGAAGCCGCCGCCGACCGCCCATGACGTGGTCAACTGCAGGTCCGAGCCATTGACGTAAACCGCATCGGTCAGGATGCCGAACGCGATCTGGTTGCCGGAGCCGAATATGTCCGGACTGGTCTGGCTGTTCCTGGTGTGGCGGGAGGGGCCGACGCCGTAAGTTCCGTAACCGCCGATACGGCTGCCGGGGCTCAACGCATCATGGCGCCCGATCTCCTGCTTGGCTGGCCGCGCGCCAATCGCGCCGACGAGCGCGAATTCCTCGATCCCGAAATCGGCGCGCGACCGGAAGTCGGCCGCATCACCGGACGCGGCAATACTGCCAATCTCGAAGTGGTGTTGGCGCTCAAACCCGACCTGATCCTCGACATCGGCATCGTCAACAGCACCTACATTTCGCTGGCCGAACGCGTGCAGCAGCAGACGGGAATTCCCTATGCGCTGCTCGACGGCCGCTTCGACGGCATCCCCGGCACCTACCGCACCATCGGCGCACTCACGGGTCGGCGCGAGGCCGGCGAGGCGGCGGCGCGCTATGCCGACGAAACCGTCAAGACGATCACAGGCCGCCTTCCGCCGCTTGAGAAGCGGCCGCGCGTCTACTATGCGCGTGGGCCGCGCGGACTCGAAACCGGCCTCGGCGGTTCGATCAACGTGGAGACCATCGAGCTGCTCGCGCGCAATGTGGCAGGCGGCACGCGCGCCGGGCTTGCCACCGTCTCGATCGAGGACGTGCTGGTATGGAATCCCGAGGTGATCGTCACCATCGACAAGGATTTCGCGCAGAACGTCTACAGCCTCCCGCCCTGGCGTGCCGTCGCGGCCGTGCGTGCGAAGCGCGTGCACCTGTCGCCGAAGCTGCCGTTCGGCTGGGTCGATTTCCCGCCGTCGGTAAACCGGCTGATCGGGCTGTGGTGGCTGGCGAAGATTCTCTATCCCGAGCTGTTTCCCGAGGACCTCGGCGCGCTGACGCGCGAGTTCTATCAGCGCTTCTATCACGTACCGTTGAGCGACGCGCAGATCGACCGCGTGTTGGCGGGGCGGGATTGACGCAGCGGCGGCATGACCCAGCGCTTCCTTCCGGGCCTGCTGATCGCCACTGCCGTGTTGGTGGCGGGGCTGATCCTCGCCTTCGCGGTGGGGCGCTATCCGGTCGGCGTTGGGGAATTGTTCGACGTGTTGTGGTCGCGCGCGACCGGCCGTTCGCCGACTGCGCCAGAGGCGACCGAGAACGTCATCCTCCTGGTACGCGGGCCGCGCGTCATCGCGGCGGTGCTGGTCGGCGCCGCGCTTGCGGTCGCCGGGGCCGCGTTTCAGGGGCTGTTCCGCAATCCGCTGGTCTCGCCGGACATCCTCGGCGCCTCCTCCGGAGCCGCACTCGGCGCCGTGCTCGGCATCTATTTCTCGCTCGGCGTGATCGGAATCGAAATCCTTGCCTTCGGCGGCGGGCTCATCGCTGTCGCCGCGGTCTACGGCCTCGGCTCGGCGCTGCAATCGCGCGATCCGATCCTGGTGCTCGTGCTCACCGGCGTGGTGGTCGGTGCGCTGCTCGGCGCCGGCGTCGGGCTCGTCAAATATCTTGCCGATCCCTACAACCAGCTCCCGGCAATGACCTTCTGGCTGCTCGGCAGCCTGGCGGCGACGAATGCCGGCGACCTCGTTCCGCTCGCGGGCCCGGTCGCGCTGGGAACCGCGGTGCTGGTGGCGCTGCGCTGGCGCATGAACGTGATGTCGCTGCCGGAGGAGGAGGCGCGGGCGCTCGGCGTTCCGACCGGGCCGATGCGGATCGCGATCGTGGCGGCGGCGACGCTGGTGACGTCCGCGAGCGTCGCGGCGTCTGGCGTCATCGGCTGGGTCGGCCTGGTGGTGCCGCATCTCGCGCGCGCCCTGGTCGGCCCGGATTTCCCGAAGCTCTTGCCGACCTGCGCGCTGCTCGGCGGCGGATACCTTCTCCTCATCGACACGCTGGCACGGACCATGGCGCCGATCGAAATCCCGCTCGGTATCCTCACGGCGGTGATCGGCACGCCGTTCTTCATCTGGTTGCTGGCGGGCATGCAGAGGAACTGGTCGTGACGCTCGCCGGCCGCAACCTCACCATTGGTTACAGCGACCGCGTGGTCGGGCGCGGTCTCGACGTGGCGCTGAAACAGGGCGAGGTGCTCGCGCTGCTTGGTCCCAACGGCGGCGGCAAGACCACGCTGCTCAAGACCCTGCTCGGCATCCTCAGGCCGCTCGCCGGGGAGGCGCAGATCGACGGCCGTTCGCTCGACGCCTTCTCGATCCGCGAGCGCGCGCGCCGCGTCGCCTATGTGCCGCAGGTCCACAATCCCACGTTCGCTTTCACGGTTGAGACCGTGGTGCTGATGGGCCGCATCGCGCATGGCGGGTTGTTCAGCCGGCCGTCGGCGCGAGACCGTGAGGTCGCCGAGCGGGCGTTGAACGAGTTCGGCGCTTCGCATCTCAAGGAGCGGCCCTACACCATGATCTCCGGCGGGGAGCGCCAGCTCGTGCTGCTGGCGCGGGCGCTGGCGCAGGAGCCGCAATTCATCGTACTCGACGAGCCGACCGCGAGCCTCGACTTCGGCAACCAGGGCAAGGTGATGCGCGAGATCAGGGCGCTCGCGGCGTCGGGCCATGGCGTTCTGTTCACCACGCATGATCCGAACCACGCCCTGCGCGCTGCCGACCGCGCCTATTTGCTGCGCGCCGGCGAACGCGTCGCCGAAGGCGCCGTGCGCGATGTGCTGACACGCGGGCAACTGGAAGCGCTCTACGGCGCGCCGGTGGAAACGCTCACCGATCCGGCGAGCGGACAGACCGCATTCCTGCCGGGGTAACGCGGTCGCTTTGCTTGTCATGCAAATGGCCCCGCCGAGGCGGGGCCATTCACTCTACTCTTGCGATCTGTGCGCTAGCAGCGCTCACGGGTACGGACAATAATCCGACCATTCGGCAGATGCTCCCGAACCGTTACGGTCCGGCAGCCGCGCGCATAACTACGCCATCCGTAATGGTTGCCGCGATTCCATCCGTAATGGTGGCCGCGATCCCAGCGGTCGCCGACGCGCACGCCTACGCCCGGCCCCTCAACTACGACCTGCGCCATCGCAGGCGCGGCCGCCAGCAGTGTCCCCGCTGCAATAATGCCAATCGCGAGTTTCCTCATGATCATTCTCCTTATTGACATGACATTAACGCGGGGCCAGCGGGAATGTTTCTGGAATTTTCAAGGCAATGGAACGGAACTATTTCGTGGTTCCTCCGTTTGCTTGCCAATTGTAACATCTAGCGTTGGAGGACCATTATGGGTCGAGGACTTCTTCTGTGGCTGATCGGTATTCCGCTTCCGATCATCCTGCTGATCTGGCTGTTCGGCGGCCTTAACTAACACAAGAGATTCACGCGTGGCGACGGTTTCGCCCGTGGAGCCCGGCCCATGCCGGGCTTTCGCTTTTCTGGTATAAGCGCATCGCTGTATAAGCGCGTCGCGATACCGGAAAGGCGCTTCGATCATGGCCAAGAAGCCGGCCAAAACCGCGGTCAAATCCATTGCCGCCAAGCCCGTTGCAAGAAAGCTGGTGGGCGTGCCGGCCGACCGCTATCTCATCCAACCGGATCCGTCCGATCCGCGATTGACCGAACGCGTCACCGGCGTGGACCAGACCGGGCAGCCGGTCGAGACCCGCGTCACGGTCGAGCGCGCGCTGACGATCTTCCTCAATTCGCAGGAGATCGTGACCGCGATGACGATCGGGGACTATCCCGACTATCTCGCGATCGGCTACCTCCTCAATCAGAACATGCTCAAGCCGGACGACGTCGTGACCGGCGTCGACTACGACGAGGAGCTCGCGGTCGTCGTGGTGCGCACCAAGCGCAAGACCAATTACGAGAAGAAGCTGAAGAAGAAGGTGCAGACCTCCGGCTGCGCGCAGGGCACCGTGTTCGGCGACCTGATGGAGGCGCTGGAGGGCGTGCAGCTGCCGGATGCTGAGCTGCGCACGTCGTGGCTCTATGCGCTGACCAACAAGATCAACACCACGCCCTCGCTCTATCTCGAAGCCGGCGCGATCCACGGCTGCGTGCTGGCGGTCGAGGACCGCCCGCTGGTCTACATGGAAGACGTCGGCCGCCACAACGCGGTCGACAAGATCGCGGGCTGGATGTTCAAGCACCGGGTGCGCGCCGACGACAAGATTTTCTACACCACCGGGCGGCTGACCTCCGAGATGGTGATCAAGACGGTACGCATGGGCATTCCGATCCTGGTCTCGCGCTCCGGCTTCACCGCCTGGGGTGTGGAGCTCGCGCGCAAGGCGAATTTAACGCTCGTGGGTCGCGCGCGTGGAAAACGCTTCGTCGCACTCGCCGGCGAGGACCGCATCGTGTTCGACCAGGACCTGCGCTACGTCGAGGAAGAGAGCGCGAAGCACCGGCGCAAGGCGGCGGTCGGTGATGAGTGACTTTCGTTCGTCATTCCGGGGCGCGAGTGCCGCCCGCGAACCCGGAATCCATAAAGACAGACCGGGATCATGGATTCCGGGCTCGCGCCTCCGGCGCGCCCCGGAATGACAGCTGTGGTTCGACATCCTCCTCCCCTCGGCCTCATCCTCGCGGGCGGGCGCGCGCGCCGCATGGGCGGCGGCGACAAGGCGCGCATCAAAATCGGCGGCAGCACCATCCTCGATCGCGTGCTCGCGACCATGACGCCGCAATGTGCCCGCCTCATCATCAATGCCAATGGCAATCCCGCGCGCTTCGCCGACACCGGCCTGCCGGTGGTGGCCGACAGCGTGCCGGACTTCGCGGGGCCGCTTGCCGGCATCCTCGCAGGACTCGATTGGGCGGCGGCGCATGCACCGGACATCGCCGACATCGCGAGCGTGCCGGGGGACTGCCCGTTCCTGCCGTCCGATCTGGTGGTGCGGCTCGCGGCCGCGCGGGCACAGGAGAAGACCCCGCTCGCCTGCGCGCGATCGGGCGACTGGCGGCATCCGGTGGTCGGCCTGTGGCCGGTGGCCCTGCGCGAGGATTTGCGCAAGGCGCTCACGGCCGAGGGCCTGCACAAGATCGAGATCTGGACCGCGCGTCATGGCGTCGCCATCGCCAACTGGCCGGCGAGGCCGGTCGATCCCTTCTTCAACGTCAACACGCCCGAGGACGTGGCTGCCGCGGAGCGTGTTGCGGCGCAAGCGCGCGGCGTTTAAACCTCTTGATCTTGGCGGCCGCCCACCACTAGATACCCATAGCCTGTCGTTATCTGGGAGGAATTCGGCATGCGCAGCTTCCTGCTGTCCTGTCTCGCGGCTGCCGTGATCGCGCTCGGCGGCGTGCTGGTGCTGAACTACATTCAGAAGCCGGTCGAGAGTTCTTTTACCTCGCCCACCGGCGTGCGGATTTAGCTCACTCCGCCAGCGCGGCGTACGACAAGAACCCGACGGTGGCGCCGGGCGCGACGGTCGTGACGTCCTCCGGCAATTCGATCAGCCCGTCGGTTTCGGTCAGCGACGTGATGACGCCGGCGCCGTCCTGCGCATGCTTGAAGGCATCGACCGTTCCGTCGGCATTGCGCACGAGCCGCACCCGCACATATTCGCGGCGGCCGCTGCGCTTCATGTAGGGGAAGCCTGAGCGCACCGGCAGCGGAATGAGTGGCAGCACCTCGGCGCCAGCGAGCCGCAGCAGCAACGGCCGCACCACGCGCGCGAAGGTCACGAACACCGCGACCGGATTTCCCGGCAGACCCACAAAGGCGGCGCCTTCGCCCCCCCGCGTTCCCGCGATCACCCCCATCGCCACCGGCCGGCCGGGTTTTATGCCGACCCGCCAGAACACGAGCTTGCCGATGCTCTCCACCGCGTCGCGCACGTGATCGGCCTCGCCGGTCGAGACGCCGCCGGAGGTGAGCACGAGGTCGTGGCCGGCCGCGGCGTCTGCAATCGCGCGCGCGAGCCGCGCCTTGTCGTCGGGCAGGATGCCGAGATCGGTGAACGAGGCGCCGAAGCGCTCAATAAGCCCGGCGAGCAGGAAGCGGTTGGCGTCGAACAGCGCCGCCGGCGGTAGCGGCTTGCCGGGCTCGACGATCTCGTCGCCGGTCGAGAACACCGCGACCCGCACGCGGCGGCGCACCGGGAGTGCCGTAAGCCCGACGGCGGCCGCGAGCGCGACATGCGACGCCGTGAGCCGCCGGCCGGCCGGAAGCATCACCGATCGTGCGCGCACGTCCTCGCCGGCAGCACGGCTGTTGGCGCCGCGCTTCAAGCCCGGCGGCACGATCACCGCGTCGCCCTCGACGCGGGTGTCCTCCTGCATGAACACGGTGTCGGCGCCGACCGGCATCGGCGCGCCGGTGAAGATGCGGATCGCTTCGCCCGTGCCGAGCGCGCGGGTCGCGGCACGGCCAGCGGTGATGCGACCGACGACCTTGAGCCGGGTGTCGCCCGCGGACGCGAGATCGGCATGGCGTACGGCAAATCCGTCCACCGCCGAATTGTCGAATGGCGGAAGATCTATCGGTGCAAGAACATCTTGCGCGACGACGCGGCCGCGCGCCGCGGCGAGCGCTACCGTCTCGGTCTCCGTCACCGGCACGACGCGCTCCGCGATCAGCCGCTCCATCTCGGCGACGGGGAGCAACGTGCCGCCAAATGCAAAGCAGTCGTCGGAGAGCTGGGCCATCACACGGCTTCCTGCGAGGCAAGCACGCGCGCAAGCGGAGCCGATTCGATCGTGAGGATGTCCGCAATCGTCTCAATGTCGTCGAGCGAGACCACCGGCAGCTCGACCCTGGGCAGCGGCACATCGGAGGCGACCGCAACGATGCAGTTGTCGTCCGGGTGCAGCAGCGGCTTGCCCACGACGGCGCGATGCACTTCGAGCTTCGGGATCGACGCCGCCTTGTAGCCCTCGACCACGACCAGATCGACCGCCGACATCCGCGACAGCAGGTCGCGCAGTGTCGGCTCCGCCGCACCGCGTAATTCATGCACGAGGGCAAAACGCGCGGCCGAGCCGATCACGACTTCGGTCGCACCCGCCATGCGGTGGCTGTGCGAGTCCTTGCCGGGCTGGTCCACATCGAAGCCGTGATGCGCGTGCTTAAGGGTCGACACCGTCAGCCCCCGCCCCACAAGGCAGGGGATCAGCCGGGTCAGCAGTGTCGTCTTGCCGGAGCCGCTCCAGCCGGCGAGGCCGATAACGCGCATGGGTCCAATTATAGCAGAAGCGCCCGGCAGTGAGCCGGGCGCTTGTTCGTCCAATCCGGGAAGGCGCTATTCCGCCGGCTGCATCCGGCCGGGCGGCGATGCACCGGCGACGTTGCCCTTGGCCTTCTCTTCCTCCAGCCAGAGACTGTGGTGCTGCTTGGCCCAGTTCTCGTCCACCGTGCCGGTGCCCATGGCCTCGAAAGCGCCCTCCATGCCGATGGTGCCGATGTAGATGTGCCCGAGCATGGCGGCAACGAACAGCACGCCGACGATGCCGTGAATGACCTGCGCGGTCTGCATGCCGACGATGCTGGTGCCCCAGAACGGGAACATCAGGAGATAGCCAGTGATTGCCACGGCAGAGCCGCCGAGCACGACGATCCAGTAGATCATCTTCTGCCCGGCGTTGAACCGGCGTGCCGGCGGATGCTCGTTGCCGATGATGCCGCCACCCTGCTTGAGCCACTCGACGTCCTCACGGGTCGGGACGTTGCCGGCGATCCACATCAGGAAGATCAGCACGACGCCGATCGTGAATGGGAAGCTCAGATAGTTGTGGGCGTATTTCGCCCACTGCGACCAGCCGGTGAACGCTTCCGGACCGATCAGCGGCAGCAACAGATCCTTGCCGAAGGTGATGTTGAGGCCGGAGATCGCCAGGATGACGAAACAGACCGCGGTCATCCAATGGACGAAACGCTCCAACGCATTGAAGCGCACGATGGTGCGGCCGGAGCGGCCGGCCTCGATCCGCACCATGCCGCGGATCAGATAAAACAGCACCAGCACGGCGAGCATGCCGAGGACGGCGATGGCGCCGATCCACGGCAGCGTCACTTGATGGAAGTGACGCCAGTCGCGGCCGGCCGGCTGCTCGAGCAGGCAGGCCTTCTGGTCGGGAAGCGTGCAGCGGCCGTCGATCCGGCGCATCTGACCGAACAACTGGTCTTCCTTGACGGAGCTCGCGGTCGGGTTGACCTGCGTGGGCTGTTGCGCCACCGCGGGGACGGCCGCGGCAAAAACCGTCAGCAGCGCCAGCGCGCCGACGGCGATCCGGATGCGCGCGAGAAATGCCGTCATGCCTGTCCTCCTCTATCCTTCACGCTGCCGCCTGCGGAGCCCGCCGCCTACGTCGCGATCGTCTCGCGATAGGCGGTCCGCCATCCCCAGGCGCCGGAGCCATAGCCACGCTTGACCACGCGCTCGCGGTAGATCTGGGCGATGATCTCGCCGTCGCCGGCGAGCAGCGATTTCGTCGAGCACATTTCCGCGCAGAGCGGGAGCTTGCCTTCCGCCAGGCGGTTGGTGCCGTACTTCACGAATTCGGCCTGCGTGTTGTCCGCCTCCGGGCCGCCGGCGCAGTAGGTGCACTTGTCCATCTTGCCGCGCGACCCGAAGTTGCCCACCCGCGGATATTGCGGCGCGCCGAACGGGCAGGCGTAGAAGCAATAGCCGCAGCCGATGCAGAGGTCCTTGGAGTGCAGGACCACCGCGTCCGCCGTGGTGTAGAAGCAATTCACCGGACATACCGCCGCGCAGGGCGCGTCGGTGCAGTGCATGCACGCCATCGACACCGAGCGTTCGCCCGGCTTGCCGTCATTGATGGTAATGACGCGCCGCCGGTTGATGCCCCAGGGCACCTCGTGCTCGTTCTTGCAGGCGGTGACGCAGGCGTTGCACTCGATGCAGCGGTCCGCGTCGCAGAGGAATTTCATGCGAGCCATGGTTCATTCCTCCCTTAAGCCGCCCTGACCTGGCAGAGCGTGGCCTTCGGCTCCTGCATTCCGGTGACCGGATCGTAGCCGTAGGTCGTGACGGTGTTGACGCTTTCGCCGAGCACAATGGGATCGGCGCCGCTTGGATACTTGCTGCGCTGGTCGGTGTTCATGAACCAACCGGCGAAGTGGAACGGACACCAGGTCACGCCTCTGCCGACCCGTTCCGTCACCAAGGCTTTCATGCGGCACACCTTGCCGGCCGGCATCTCCGGACCGGTGACAAAGACGAAGGCGCCATCCTTGATGCCGCGCTCGGCCGCGTCTGCAGGATTGATCTCGATGAACATGTCCTGCTGCAGCTCCGCGAGCCACTTGTTGGAGCGGGTTTCCTCGCCGCCGCCCTCATACTCGGTCAGGCGGCCGGAGGTGTTGATCAGCGGGAATTGCTTGGCGATCCCCCTGTCCACCGCCGCCTTCTGCACGTCGAAGCCGAGATTGGGAACGCGGAACTGGATCGCGTTCGGCAGGGTCGGATACTTCGCCACCAGATCGGGCCGCGGCGTGTAGATCGGTTCGCGGTGCACCGGGATCGGATCGGGCAGGTTCCACGCATTGGCGCGGGCCTTGCCGTTGCCGTAGTGGATGCAGCCGTGCGCCATGGCGACGCGCTGGATGCCGCCGGAGAGGTCGGTCGCCCAGGACACGCCGTCGGGCGCCTTGCCGCCGACCCGCTCGATCGTCGCCCGCTCGGTCTCGGTGAGATCCTTGTCCCATCCGAGCTTCTTGAGAACCCCGTAGGTGAATTCGGGGTAGCCGTCCCGAATCTCGGAACCGACCGAGTATGATCCGTTGGCCAGCAGGCTGACCTTCCGAGTGGTGCCGTCCGGGAGCTTCTCCTCACGCTCGACGCCGAAGCGGGCGCGGAAAGTCGAGCCGCCGTCCATGACATGCATGTTTGCATTGTAGAGCGTGTGGGTGCCGGGGTGGCGCAGCTCCGGCGTGCCCCAGCACGGCCACGGCAGGCCGTAATAGTCGCCGCCGATTTCCGGGATGTCCTTGGGCGCGCGCAACGTGACCAGGTCGAACTTGTCCTGGTTCCTCATGTGCGCCTTCAGGCGTTCCGGCGATTGGCCGCAGTAGCCGGTCGACCAGCCGCCGCGGTTGATCTCGCGCAGGATGTCCTCGGCCGACGGCTCGGTCCCGTTGACCTTGATGTTCTTGAACATCCGGTCGGCGAAGCCGAGCTTGCGGGCGAGCAGATACATCACCTCGTAGTCGTTCTTCGATTCGAAGATCGGCTTGACGACCTGTTCGCCCCACTGGAGCGAGCGGTTCGACGCGGTGCGCGAGCCGTCGCACTCGAACTGGGTGCAGATCGGCAGCAGGTAGGTGTTGTCCTTGCGCTCGCCGAGCACCGCCCAGGTGGTCGGATGCGGATCGGCGACCACCAGCAGCTCGAGTGCCGCCATGCCCTCGGCCGCCTTCGGCATCCGGGTGATGGTGTTGCCGCCGTGCCCGAACACCATCATGGCCTTCACGTTGTCCTTCTGACGGACTTGATCCCGCGGCAGCATGGTCGCGTCGAACCAGCGGGTCGACGGAATGCCGGCGGTCTCCATGATCTCTTTCGAGTCGAAGCGGGAGAGCATCCAGTCGTAGTCGACTTCCCAGACCCGGCACCAATGCCGCCAGGCGCCTTCGACGAGGCCGTAGTAGAGCGGCAGCGTCACGATATCGAGACCGAGATCGGTGGCGCCCTGCACGTTGCAGTGGCCGCGGAAGATGTTGGCGCCGGAGCCGAAGCTGCCGACATTGCCGGTCGCCAGCAGCAGGATGCAGCTGGCGCGGACATTGGCGGTGCCGGTCGTGTGCTGCGTCTGCCCCATCGCCCAAATCAGGCAGGCTGGCTTTTGCTTGGCGAAGGTCTCAGCTACGCGCCTGACCTGCTCCTCGGGCAACCCGGTGACGCGTTCGACCTCCTGCGGATTCCACTTCTCCACCTCCTTGCGAACGTCTTCCATCCCGTAAACGCGCTGCTCGATGAACTGCTTGTCCTCCCAGCCGTTACGGAAGATGTGCCACAGCATGCCGTAAATGGTGGCGATATGGGTGCCGGGACGCACCCGCACGTATTCGGTCGCATGCGCAGCAGTCCGCGACATGCGCGGGTCGATCACGATGAAGTTGGCTCGCTGCAGCTCCTTGCCCTCCAGCAGATGCTGCAAGGACACCGGGTGCGCTTCCGCCGGATTGCCGCCCATGATCATGAGCGTCTTGGAGTTCCGGATATCGTTGTAGCTGTTGGTCATCGCGCCGTAGCCCCAGGTGTTGGCGACGCCGGCGACGGTGGTCGAATGGCAGATACGCGCCTGGTGGTCGGAGTTGTTGGTGCCCCAGAAGGCTGCGAATTTGCGATTGAGATAAGCGCCCTCGTTGGAGAACTTCGCGGAGCCGAGCCAGTAGACCGATTCCGGTCCCGACTTCTCGCGGATGGCCATCAGCTTGTCGCCGATCTCGTTGATCGCAACGTCCCAGGAAATCCTGGTCCACTGACCGTTGACCAGCTTCATCGGATAGCTCAACCGACGGTCGCCATGCACCAGTTCGCGCACCGCGGCGCCCTTCACGCAATGCGAGCCACGATTGATTGGCGATTCCCACCCGGGCTCCTGCCCGATCCACACGCCTTCCGACACTTCGGCGACGACCGTGCAGCCGACCGAGCAATGCGTGCAGATGTTCTTGCGGATGGTGACCGCGGCGCCGGGCTTGGCCGGCGGGCCGGCTTCCGCCTTGCGGACGCTGGCCAGCGGTAAGCGTTCCGAGCGCGGCGAGGCCTCCGGCGACGAGGCCGGAGCGGCGCAGGAACGACCGGCGGTCGAGGCCGGCGGCGGGTTGGCCCGGCAGCGCATGCGCAAGCGCACCGCGGCGAGCCTGACGTTCCGTTCGCTTGATCAGCATGACGGCCTCTCCCTTACTTCGTGGGATAGCGGTTGACGCGATAGAAGGTCTGCACCTGCGCCGAATTCGGCTGGTAGCGCGCCTTCCGCTTCTCGTCGTTGCTCTCGGTGTCGGCGGCAGCAGGACCGACGAATGGAGTGCTGGCGGCCGCTGCCGCGGTCCCCACGCCAAGCGTACGAAGGAACTCACGTCGGCCGAGTTCACTCGCCTTGCGTTCTCGCTTCATGGCCGTCCCTCCCTGGGTCGCGCTTCGTCTGCCGGTTACGACGGCAGTGCGAAAGCCTCCGTCTCAATGTCCACGAACAGGCGCCCGAGCGTCCCGACTTTGCGGTAGAAATCGGCCGCCTCTGCTTGCTCCAGATCGGCGAAGAACCGCCCGATCCAGGGCGAAAGGTGCTTTCCGAACAACTCACGATCGGAGCCGGCCGCGGCGGGCAGCCGTCCATTGATCAGCCCGGCCATGATCTCGCACAGGATTGCCGCGTGATCCTCCGGCTCGGATTCGCCGTCGGCGCGCTCAATACCGAGCCGCGAAAGCTGCTCGCGCAGGCGTGCCAGCGGGCGCTCGTACAGGAACCCGGATAGATAATACGAGCCGTAGGGCAAGAGTTCCCCGCGCCCCAGCCCGATGAAGAGGTCGAAATATTCGCGCTCGACGCGCTCGGCATTGGTGGAACTTGCAGCCTCCGCGAGTGCCGCATGGGCGACGCCCAGCGGCGACGGGTCGCCGCGCAGATCGGCCAACCGATCAAGGAGCGCCTGATCGGGCGCGCGCGACAGCAGCGCGGCCAGCAGCGTGTATTCCTGCGCGCGCGCGGCATCGACCTCCTCGACGTCGCCGGCGTTCGGATGCCGTTCGCCGTAAAGGTCGGGACGCAGCACGCTGCGGTCGACGCCGGTCGCCGCTTCGACCGCGAGCACGCGTTCCGCTGGAATGCGCGACCAGTTGGATACCGAAGGTTGGGAAATGCCAATTTTTCGGGCAAGCGCGCCGACGCCGCCGGCAACGCGAATTGCTTCGTCGAGTCCCATATCGCGCATGGAAGATCTATTTTTGTTATTCCAATTTAGCTCTGCGAGTGTGCGCCGTGGCCGGTTCGGGGGTCAATAGCTCCGCCCTATGACCAAGTATTACTGGGGCAAAGCGCCGCCATGACCGCGTCTTGCAAGTGTCTGCAAATCCTCCGAACGCGACTGCTCTTGTTGCAATGCAGCAGAGTCGTTGTTGCGCTGCGTCGCTGCTTGCTCGGAGATCACTTCATCTTGATCTCGCGCCGGATAATCTGCGCCTGCACCTGAGTCGTCCGCGGCCGCCTTTGTTGAACCCCGCTGCTGCGCGTTTATTTCCTTAATCGCCGCCGTGGGTTGCGCAGATGCTGCATCCGGCTCCGCGGCGGTGCTGGTCGTCGCCGGTCCGGTGGCTTCCTGCTCCGGCTGCCATCCAGTGACGATCCGGACTGCCTCGCGGCGCAGTTCGTCCGTCATCTCCATCGGACCAAAACCAGGGATCGCGCCGGGGGTATGGAAGTCGAAGTCGTAGTCGTTGAGCCCGACGAAATTCCGCACTTTGGGATCGGCGAGCCATGCGCGGCGAAGCGCCGCAAGCCTGAGTTCGGCCGGCACGCCGGGCGCCAGGAAGGCACGGATGTCGGTCTCCGCCGTGATCGATTCGATCGGCGGCAGTTTCGAGAGGTCGACAATCGGCTCCGTTGTTCCGGAGTCCACTGCCGGCGTCGCCGGTTCCGCGTCGTCCGCAGCACGCTCGGCCGGAGGTGCATCGGGCGCGTCACGCTCGCGCTTGTCGGCAAGTGCCCGGTCGGACTCGTCCGAAGCCCCACGCTTGCGGCGCGACCAGCGCGTCAGGAAATCTTCGGGATCGTTCATCGCGTTCGATCCTTCGGCAGTGGCCCACGGCGCGCGAGCGCCTCCGGATCGGCGCGGTCGCGCTTTCGCTTCACGAACGGCTGCTCGACGTGATGCTCCGCCACGAACGCCTCCACAATCGCGCGCACTGCCTCCGGCATCGGCACCGACTCAACCAGGTGATCGCCGTTCTGGGTGAAGCCCTCGCCTTCGGCGGGATCGACCGTGACGGCAACGAGGGCAAACGGCGGCTCGGCATCGGTCGGACGCAACGCCACCCACAATGCCGGCGAGCCGGATGCGAGATTGTCGCGATAACGTGCGGTTTCGGTGCGGTAGAGCGCGACATCGGCGGCGCCGGCGTAGAACGTCGCGACGTCGCCTTGGGCGGACAATTGCGTCCACGGCGCAGCCACCGGCGCACCTGGCAGCGCCGTCACCGGCCGCCAGGTGAAGTCGATCCAGGGGCTTTCCGCCTTGCGGCGCTCGACCACGACGCCGACGGAGATTTGAGCGAACGGCGCGGCGCTCACGACACGTCCTCCAGATGCCTGATCGGCAGGCCGGTCACGAGGTTCTGCGGCTTCACCCGCAGCATTCCGTCCGGGGTCATCGCCATGATCAGATAGATGGGTTCGCCTTTGGCCTTGTCCAGCACCGGAGCGGGGTCGCGGAACGTGAGCCGGTAGAGGCCGACGATGCGCCCCCGCTCGGCATCGTCGAGCTCTTGGCCGTTCCAGAGATCGTCGCCGATCTTTGTACCCTGCGCATCGAGGCCGACATACCAGGTGAGGTTGACGCCATGGGCCTCGGTCAGCGGCTTCGACCTCCACCTCGATGGCAAGGAGATGGTGCACCCAGCGCGCGACCACGTCGCCCAGCGCGGCAAGTCCGCGCCGCCCGGCGGTCAGATCGAGCGCCATGTCGAACCGGTCGCTGCGTTCCCAGTAGTCGTGCGCGTTGTCGTCATTGAGCACGTCGATCGCGGCTTGCGCCGGCAGGCCCAGCATGGAGACCAGCGGCGACGCCGAGCTGGCATTGGTGCCGGCGACGGTTTCTTCGTCGGCAGCGATCAGCGAACCCTCGTGCGTGGTGAGCCGCTGCGGCCGGAAGAACATTTCCGCCGCGCGCAGCGCGTAAGCATCTTCGCAGCCGTCAAGCAGATTGCGCAGGATCGCGTGCACGATCTGGTTGACGAACAGCGGCGGTGTCGCGCCGACGCCGGAGCGCACGAGATGCAGATAGGCCGCTTCGACCGTGCGGTGCGCAAGCAGGAGATCGCGGAACGCGACCATGACCGTCCAGTTCTCGCGCGCGTCCTTGTCCGCCATCGCAGCGATCTCGTAGGCGGCCACCGGCCTGTGCGGATCGGTCAGCAATGCAGCATGCAGCGTGCGTTCGACCACGCAGGCGTCGGCGGGAGGGGTGAGCTCCGGCCGCGCCAGATAGGCCTTCAGGAACTCGTCGGTGACGACGAGCCCGCCACCTTCGTCGCGGTCGAGCAGGTGATGGCCGCAGGACAGCCAGAAGTCGTTCATGACCTGTCGTCCTTCGCCAGCTTCGCCAGATCGACCGTTTCGCCCGGCTCTTCCTCGCCCTCGACTTCCAGGAACGAGTACGCGCGCATGGGTTTCCTCTCGCCGCGCGGGCGCAGCGTGCGGAACGCCTCCCGGATCTCGCCGTTCTCAACGGTGCGATGGACCGCGACCAGCATATCGGGCGGGTGATCGCAGAGCGACGCCGCGAACGTGAACTCCTCTTCCGCCGCGGCCACCGCTTCGGCGATGCTCGGCGCCCCGAAACCCGCAACCAGATGCCGGGCCAGCGTGTCGATCGCCGCGAGCCGGTCGTCATCGCTTGCCTCGACGATCTGCACCAGTGTGGACCACCCGAGCGACTGCACGCCGAGAAAGCCGGAGCGGAACGCCGCGCGCTCCTTGCCTTCCATCGCCGCGGGATCGCCATTCCAGAACATGAACGCGCCCGACACCGCCCATTCGCCGGGTTCCGCGGCACGCTCGAATACAAAGGTGTCGGACGGATCGAGGCGGATGGTGCGCAGCAGCTTCACTTGCGCGGCCCTCCGGTGTCGGGATCGAGCCACGATACCCGCGAGAGCGCGCTGATGAGCGAAAATCGCACCGGCTCGGTGGCGGTCATGCGCTGCACCAAGAGGTCGCCGTTCTCGTCGATACTACGGCGCACACCCCCACTCATGCCTCCCCCGCTTGCGGGGGAGGGTAAGGAGGGGGACAGCCGCGCCAGATAATTCTTCTCAATTTCGCCGAAGCCCTTCTCCTGCCAGACGTCGATCGCGCTCATGAGATGGCGCGCAAAGCTTTCCACCAGCCGGCCGGCCCCGAGATCGTCGAAGCCTTCGTCTTCGAGCGCCGCGGCGAGCGGCCGCAGGCCCGGCTCCTCTTCTCCCAACGCAACAGTGCGGATCATGGCGCCGAACACCAGCCAGGGCGCGGGTTCGTTTTCATCGGCGCCGAGTCGGCCACTCCAGCCGCACGCCGCCGACCAGCCCGCCGTCGACGCGGATCGCATCGGGCCAGTCGAACGCGATCGGCTTTTCCGGCGGCGCATGCACCGCCAGCGCATCGGCGAGCGCGGCCGAACCGGCGTAGATGGCGCGCCGCGCCTGCCAGAGCGGCTCGTCGGGCTCCAGCACCACGGCGAATTCCGCAAGATCGAAGCGCCCGACATGGACCAGCGTGCCGGCGCCCGCCTCGGCCGCGATCCCGGTCGCGTGCGCCATGGCGTCGCCGACCTCGCGCAATGTCACGAGGCGGAACGGGGGCGGCAGATCGAGGGCCGGCGCAGTCGCCATAGACGTTCCCGGGGATGTGATTTTTGTTTGGAATACTTATAACTTAGGAGGCGGACTTGCCACCACTGGCATTCCTCGGAACCCTTAAATGGCCGAAGGCCCTCGCAACGTCCTGATCTGCTCCTGCGACGACACCATGCCGCTCGACGGGGCGCGGTGAAGCGCGCCTGCCGTGGCGCCCAGGTCACCACGGCGCATCAGCTCTGCCGCCTGGAGCTGGACAGGTTCCGCAAGGCGGCTGCCGGCGGCGAGCCGCTCATCGTCGCCTGCACGCAGGAGGCGCCGCTGTTCTCGGAGGTCGCGGAGGACGCCGACATCCGCTTCGTCAACATCCGCGAGACCGCGGGCTGGTCGAAGGATGCGAACGCGGCCGGGCCGAAGATCGCGGCGCTGATCGCGGCGGCCGCCGAGCCTACCACCGACATTCCGTTTGTAAGCTTCAACAGCGAGGGCGTGATCCTGATCTACGGCCGCGACGAAGGCGCGATCGAGGCCGCAAACCTGCTCAAGGATCATCTCGACGTCACGGTGTTGATCAGGCCGCCGGCCGAGATCGCGCCGCCGCGCACCTCCGAATTCCCGGTGGTGAAGGGCACGATCCGCTCCGCCAAGGGCTATCTCGGCGCCTTCGAGTTGATCGTCGACGACTACGCGCAACCGGCGCCGTCGTCGCGCGGCGCGCTGAGTTTCGGGCCGGCGAAGAATGGCGCGACCTCGCGCTGCGACATCATCCTCGACATTTCAGGCGGCGCCCCGTTGTTTTCCGCCGCCGATCTGCGCGACGGCTATCTGCGGGCCGATCCCGGCGATCCCGCCGCCGTGATGAAAGCGGTGCTGAAGGCGCGCGACCTCACCGGCACCTTCGACAAACCGCGCTATATCGATTTCACCGCCGACATCTGCGCGCATTCGCGCTCGAAGATCGTCGGCTGCAACCGCTGCCTCGACCTTTGCCCGGCCGGCGCGATCGCGCCCGCCGGCGATCATGTCGAGATCGACGCGCATATCTGCGCGGGTTGCGGGCAATGCGCGGCAGTGTGCCCGACCGGCGCGGCGTCCTATGCGCTGCCGACGGCCGATGCACTGATGCGCAAGCTCCGCACGCTGCTCACCGCTTATCGCGAAGGTCGGCGGCACGAGGCCGGTCATCCTGTTCCACGACGACGCCCACGGCACGCCACTGATCGACGCGCTGGCGCGCTACGGCGATGGGCTGCCGGCGAACGCGCTGCCGGTCGCGGTCAACGAGGTGACGCAGGTCGGGCTGGAAACGATCGCCGCTGCGTTCGCCTATGGCGCCGCATCGGTGCGGCTGCTGTTGCGCGCCAAACCGCGCCACGACGTGACCGGCTTGCATCGCACGCTGGCGCTGGCGGAGCCGATCCTCGCCGGCCTCGGCTTCGGCGCGGGCCGTGTCGCACTGATCGAGACCGACGATCCCGATGCACTTGGCGAAGCGCTGCGCGCGATCGGGCAGCAGGACGGCGCGCCGCGGCCGGCGAGCTTCCTGCCGACCGGCGGCAAGCGCGACGTGATGCGGCTCGCGCTGCGCGAGTTGCAGCGCGCGTCGCCTGCGCCGGTCGACGTCGTGCCGCTGCCGGCGGGCGCGCCGTTCGGCAAGATCGAGCTGAACGTCGAGGGCTGCACGCTCTGCCTCGCCTGCGTGTCGGCCTGCCCGACCGGCGCGCTCGGCGACGATCCCGGAGAAGCCGACGCTGCGCTTCTCCGAGGACGCCTGCGTGCAATGCGGGCTGTGCAAGGCGACCTGTCCCGAGAAGGTGATCACGCTCACGCCGCAGCTCGACTTCCGCGCCGCGACCGCGTCCGGCGCGCGTGCTCAAGCAGGAGGAGCCGTTCCGCTGCATCCGCTGCGACAAGCCGTTCGGCACCAGAAGCACCATCGAGCGCGTGATCGCGAAGCTCGAAGGCAGGCACTGGATGTTCCAGGGCAAGGCGACAGACCGCGCTCGACGTGCTCAAGATGTGCGAGGACTGCCGCGTGATCGCCGCCACCGAGGCCGACTTCGATCCCTACGGCGCCCCGCCGCGTCCCCCCGTGCGCACGACCGAGGATTATCTGCGCGAGCGCGAGGAGCGGGAGCGGATGGAGAAGGGCGACGGGTGAGGTCTGCTCTCAGCCTCTCTCCGGCCTCATCCTGAGGAGCGAGCGCAGCGAGTGTCTCGAAGGATGGGCGTGCGGCCATGGTTCGAGACGGCTCGCTCTCGCGCCTCCTCACCATGAGGCCGAGAGAGATCGCGCTCACGACTCCTACTTCGTCGCCTTCTCCAGGAACCGCATCAGCGCGGCGCGATCATCGGGCGAGCCGATGCGTTGCTCCGGCATCTTGGTGCCGGGCGTGTAGGCATTCGGCCCGATCTCGAACAGCTTCGACACCGTCTCCGGCGTCCAGACGATGTCCATCTTCTTCAGCGCCTCGGAGAAATTGTAGCCGGGCAGCGTCGCGATCTTGCGGCCGAAGATCCCTGCGAGCGTCGGGCCGGCGCGCACGCCGTCATTGGAGTTGAGCGTGTGGCAGGCGACGCAGGCGCGATAGACCTCGGCGCCGGGATCGCCGGCATAGGCCGCGAGCGGATCCTCCGGCGCGCCCAGCGAGCACGTTGCCGATCGGCTCGCCCTTGATCGCACGTCCCAGCGCCGGATCATGCGGTCGGTGCCGCCGGTCAGCAGCGTGCGGCTGTCGGGGAAGAACGCCGCCGACCACACCGGCAGGCCGGGACCGACCAGCGTGCGCTCGAGCTTGCGCGTCGCGCGATCGATGATCGCGACCGAGCCGCGGATGCCGGCGGCGGCGACGAGCTTGCCGTCGCGCGAGATGGTGACGGCGATGATCGGCACCGTGCCGACTTCGACCTCGCCCCTGCGCTGACCGCCGGCCGCGAGGAAATAGACCTTGCCGTCGGCGCCGGCGGCGACGATCTCGCCGTCGGGCGCAATCGCGACGGTGTTGAGCGGCGTCGGCAGCGTCGACGATCTCGGGCGCGCCGCCGGCGAGCGGCCAGATGCGCAGCGTCGCGTCGTAGCCGACGGTGACGACCGACTTGCCGTCGGGCGTGAACGCGACGCCGTTCACATTATCCTTATGGCCCTCGAGCACGCGCGGTTCGCCGCCCGCGAGCGGCCACAGCCGCGCGGTGTGATCCCACGATGCCGAGGCGAGCGTCGCGCCATCCGGTGAAACCGCGAGCGACACCACCGGCGCCTTGTGGCCCTCCAACACGGCGTCGGGCTTCGCCTCGCCGGGCGCCAGATGGCGATGCGGGTGTCCTCGCCGCTCGATGCGGCGCGGCCGTCGCGTAGCAGCACAACCGCATTGACCGCGCCATCGTGGAAACGCAGCACTTCGGAGGCGGCGTTCTTCTCCAGCGACCAGCGGATGGCGGACGTGTCGAAGCTGCCGGAGAGCGCGACTTGCCGTCCGGCCGAGATCGCCAGCGCCCGCACCGGGCCGCCATGGCCGCGCAAGTTGCGCGTGCGCCGCGGCGGCGGCGATCGATGAGAACGACGGCAACAAGAACAATGCGCACGCGAACCATCATCACGACTGTAGCAGAGAATCAGGCATCCGCGGGGCGCATGCCGAGCGCCTGGATGCGCGCGCGCACGGTCTCGTCGCGCAGCGCGGCGAGGAAGGCCTGCACCGCCGGCCGGCTGCGGCGGCTCTCCACCAGCAGGAAATCGTAGTCCTCCGGCGCGATCGGCAGGAACCCGAGCCCGTAGAGTTCCGCCACCGACGAGATCGCGACGCCCCAGTCGGCGCGGCCCTGCGCCACCGCGGCGGCGACGGCATTGTGCGAGCGCGGCTGGTTCGAGTAGCCGGGCGGGCGCTTGCCGTCGAGCAGCTTGTCGATCAGCACGCGGGTGCCGGCGCCGGCATTGCGGTTGACCATCAGGCATTGCGCGTCGGCGAGCGCCGCCTTCACCGCCTCGGCCGCGGTGCGGCCTTCGAAGCGCGCGTCGCCCTTGCGGAAGACAAAGCCCTGCATGCGCTGCCAGCCCTTCGCCAGCGACAGGCCCGGCTCGCAGCAGATGCTTGTTGTAGACGCCGGTCGCGGGATCGATCAGATGCACCGGCGCGAGGTCGCATTCGCCGCGCTCCGCGGCCGCCACGCCGCCGAGGCTGCCGACCGCGATGGTGCGCGTGCTGAAGCCCTGCTCCGCCAGCCTGCCGACGACGATATCGAGCGCGATGTCGTTCGAGCCCGTCACCACAAGATCGGGCATCGCCGCCGCCTGCCCGATCAGCGTGACGCGTCGCGCGCGTGCCGGCGTCGAGCGACGATGCGAGCGCGTCGATCTCGAGGAAGCCGTCGGCCTGCGAGAAGCTTGTCACCGAGCCGGAGCCTTTGGCGGTCGGGAACGCGACCGGCCCGTGCTCGCCCGCGACCAGCGCCACCAGCACGAATTCCTTGCGGCCGAGCTCAGACGCAATGCGCACCGGCACCTCGGCCTCGATGGTGCGCGACGCTTCCGGCGGCAGGCCCGCCTTGGCGCGGATCACCGGCGCGACGAAAGCATGGAACGTGAAGATCGCCGAGGTCGGAAAGCCCGGCAGCACCACCAGCGGCTTGCCCTCGACCACCGCGAGGCAGAGCGGCTTGCCGGGCTTGAGCGCCACGCCGTGCACGATCACGCCCGGCTCGCCGAGCTGCGACACCACGCGATGCGAGAGATCGCCTGCGCCCTTCGAGGTGCCGCCCGAGAGCAGCACCATGTCGCAGGTCTCGAGCGCGGCGCGCATCGCAAGCTCGAGCGCGATCTCGTCGTCCGGAAAGCTGCCGAACGGCACCGGCCTCGCCGCCGGTCTCCTGCACCGCCGCCGCGACGATGGCGCCGTTGGAATCGTAGACCGCCGCCGGCCGCAGCGGCTCGCCCGGCGGCACCAGCTCGTCGCCGGTCGAGAGCACGGCGACGCGCGGCTTTCGCACGACGTCGACCTCGGCGATGCCGCAGGCCGCGAGCATGCCGATCTCGCGCGAGCCGATGCGCGCGCCACGGCGGAGCACCACCTCGCCGCGCGCGATGTCGGAGCCGGCATAGGAGATGAACTGACCGGGCGCGGCGGCGCGGCGTACATCGATCGGCGGCGTCCGCGCCCTCGACCAATTCGGTCTGCTCGACCATCACGACGGCATCGGCGCCGCGCGGCACCACGCCGCCGGTGGCGATGGTGGTCGCGGTGACCGGGCGCGACGCCGGATGTCGGCGCGTGGCCGCAGACGACGACCTCCGCGATTGAGGCGAAGCCGCTTCGGCGATGCGTCGCTCGCGCCCAACGTGTCGGCGGCGCGCAACGCAAAGCCGTCGACATTGGAGCGATCGAACGGCGGCACGTCGATCGGCGCCGTCACGTCATGCGCGAGCACGCGCCCGAGCGACGCGGCAAGCGCAACGCGCTCCGCCGGCAGCGGCGAAAGATCGACGTGACGCGCAAAGCGCGCGCGCGCCTCTTCGGCGGAGACGACTTCGAGGAACTGCTCCTGCCGCGCGGCGCGGCGGATCATCTCGAAGAGGTCGTGGCCTGCAGCGCTTTTGTCCGAGCGGTCGCTCATGGCAACGGTCTTATCACGACCTCGCTGCCGGCCGGAAAACCTTCGCTGTCGGCCGGCACGAGAATCCAGCCGTCGGTGCCGGCGAGCGACCCGAGCGGCCAATAGCCCGAGGCTATGGGCTCCGCGCGTCCTGCCGTCAGGCGCACCGGAACGAGCTCGGCGAGCCCGATGGGCGACGCGACCTTGCGTGCGAGCGGCACAACGCGTGGACGGGTCGGCGGCATCGCTGCTGGCCGACAGGCGGTCGACCAGCGGCATGCCGATCGTGAGCCATCCCGCCAGCGCGGCATCGATCCGGCCCGGCAGCAGCAGCACCGGCGCGGTGCCGCTCGTCCCGAACGCCGCGGTCTCGCCCGGTGAAATCGCGATGCCGTGCACCACGACGCGGCCGTGCCGGGCGAGCGTGTCCACGCTGGTGTCGTTGCGGCCGCTGCCGGTGCCGCCGATGGCGATCGACGGCGTCGTCCGTCGTCGTCCGCGAGCGCGGCGGCGAGATCGCCGGCGCTGCGGCGCACGGCGCAACCCCGAGCGTTCAGCGCGCGAGCCAGCAGATCGCCGATCGCGTCAAGCACAGTGTCGGCATCGGCGCGCGCTTTCACCAGGCGGACACGGGGCTCGCGCACCAGCACCTGCTTCCGGCCGGCCATGGCGAGCATCGCGATATTGAAGTCATTGAGCCGCCACCCGGCGCGCGCGATGCAGTCACCGGCCACGAAGATCGGCGTCGCTGGGAAGCACTCCGTCGCCGACCGTCGCCGGCGCAACAGCCTCGAAGCGAGCGCCGCGGTTGACGACGGCGTCGAGCGGGACGACGGCGTCGGCGCCCGGCGGCAGCGCTTCGCCGACATCGACGCGAACCGGCGCGACGGCGAGCGGCATCGGCGAATAAGGTGCCGGCGTCGGCGATCTCGTCCGCGCGAACGGCGTAGCCGTCGAGCAGGGCCCGCGAGCTCGGCCGGCTGGCCGGCAGCGGCCGCGACGTCCTCCGCCAGCGACGCGGTGAAAGCGCGGCGGACAGTTCGACCGCGCGCGGCGCGACCGGCGTGGCCGACGCCATCGATCGACGCGAGCACGTCGTCGAGCGGCGTCAGGCGCGTGATGCGCTGATTTTCGGGTTCACCGGCCATCGGCCGACACTATATTGTCGTGGCTGCGCCGCGACCAGAAGCCGACCGTCATCCATGGCCGAAAAGACCATCGAATCTCCGGGGCCTGAAATGCCCGCTGCCCGCCCTGCGGACGCGCAAGGCGCTGGGCGCGCTCAAGAGCGGCGATCTCCTGGTGATCGAGTGCACCGACCCGCTCACCACGCATCGACATCCCGAACCTCCTCAACCAGACCGGCGACAAGCTCGAGGGGCAGTCGAAGGCGAAGAAGGTGCTGACGTTCCGGATCAGGAAGGAGTGAGACGACGGCATCGTGTCCCCGGGCGAGCGCAGCGAGACCCGGGACCCAGCGCAAAACAGGAAATTCCGGCATCCCGGCGCTCGCGCTGCGCGCTCGGTCGGGAAAGACAATCGCCGACGCGCCAACTCACTTCTGCATCAGCCCCGCCTGCTCGATCGCCGGCCGCCAGAAGCGCGTCTCGGTCTCGATCAGCTGCTGCAGCTGTGCCGGCGTCATCGCCTCCACCACCATGCCTTCCTTGCGCATGCGCTCGATCATCGCCGGTGCGGTCATGATCTTGTTGATCTCGCTGTTCATCTTGTGAAGGATCCGGTCGGGCAAAGCCTTCGGCGCCGACAGCGAGAACCAGATCGGCGTGTTGAACTCGGGGTGGCCAAGCTCGGTGAATGTCGGCGTGTCCGGATAGTCCGCCATCCGCTCCTTGGACGTCGACCGCGATTCCGCGCAAGCGTGCCGCCGCGAATCTGCCCGGCCGACGACGTCACGGTCTGCGCCGACCACACGATGTGCCCGCCAACGAGATCCAGCAGGCCTTGCGCCGCGCCCTTGTACGGCACGTGCTCGACGTTGATCCCGACCTTGCGACCGAACGTTTCGCCGAACAGATGGCCGCTGCTGCCGACGCCTGACGACGAAAAGGTCAGCGGCTTGGCGCTGGTCTTGCCGAACGCGATGAAATCATCGAGCGTCTTGATCGGGCCCTTGGAATTCACCGACAGCACGATCGGCGAGCCGCCGAGATAGGCGATGTTGGCGAGATCGCGCTCCGGATGATAGCCGAGGCGCGGATTGCTGATCGGCGCCAGCACCAGCATGGAAATGTTGGTGATCACGAAATTGTAGCCGTCGGGCGGGGTCGCGACCACCGAGTTGACGCCGATGGCGCCCGCCGCGCCGGGGCGCGTCTCGACGAAGAACTGCTGGCCGAACACGTTCGAGAGATTGTCGGCAACGGTGCGCGCGAGATAGTCGGCGGCGCCGCCAGGCGCGAACGTGTTGACGATGCGCACCGGCTTGTTGGGCCAGTGCTGCGCGGCCGCCGGTGAAACTGCGTAGATGCCCGTGCCGGCAAACAGCATGGTGGCGAGCAGCGTGGCGAACGGTCGCTTCACGTGATCCCTCCTTGCTTGCAACGATTCTTGATGCTTTTGAATGCAGTCTATGCGAACGCCGTTGCCGTGCACAGCGCCAGCGGCGATGCGGCGCGGCCCGCGAAGCGCAGGCCAGCCGGTAAGCAGGCCAGCCAGTAAGCAGGCCAGCCAGTAAGGAGATGCCGTGGCACAAACACATGATATCCGCCGCGTGGGCATGATCGGGCTCGGCAAGATGGGCCTGCCGATGAGCCGCCACCTGGTGCGGCGCGGCTTCACGGTCGCGGGCTTCGATGTCGACGAAGCGGCGATGGAGAAGGCGGCGGAGGCGGACGTGAACACCGCGCTGTCGCCGCAGGCGGTCGCCGCCGCGAGCGACCTCGTCATCATCGTGGTCGGCTTCGACCCGGAGGTGGAAGCGGTGATATTCGGCGAGCGCGGCGTGCTCAGCGGAGCCCGCGACGGCAGCGTGATCGCGGTCGCCTCCACCATCGCGCCGCAGACCATGCAGCGGATCGCGGCGCAGCTGCCGGCGTCACCAAAAGTCGCGCTGCTCGATATCCCGCTCTGCCGCGGCGAGGGTCCGGCGCAGGAGGGCAAGCTCCTGATCATGGGCGGCGGCGACCATGCGGCGTTCGACGCCTGCCGGCCGGCGTTCGCGGCGTTCGCAACCTCGATCTATCACCTCGGCCCGGCGGGCGCGGGTCAGGTCGGCAAGATGGTCAACAATTTGATCCTGTGGGCCTGCATCTCGGCCAACGAGGAAGGTTTCAAGCTCGCGGCAAAGCTCGGCGTCGAGCGTGAGACGCTGCGTGCCGCGCTCATCGATTCCAGCGCCGGCAACTGGTCGCTGCAGACCCGGCCGGAGGAGAAGCCGATGCCGTGGGCCGAGAAGGACATGACCATCGTGCTCAAGGAAGCGGACGCCGCCCAGTTGAGCCTGCCGCTCTGCAGGGTCGTCAAGGACGTCATCAAGACCGTGAAGCTCGAACGCAACTGGCCAACCCCGAAAGCCCCCGGGGATTGACGGCACCAGCCCATTGCCGTTCAAGGGCAGTAATTCACCCAAGAAAGAACACGATGAAACTCGCTTGCTCATACGCGCTCGCACTTGTCCTTAGCCTTCTCGCCATCGCTGGAACCACCTCCGCCCAGACCTATCCGGAGCGGCCGATTACACTGGTCGTCCCCTACCCCGCCGGCGGCGGCAACGACGTGCTCGGGCGCCTGGTCGGCGAACGGATGAGCAAGGCGCTCGGCGGCACGATCATCGTCGAGAACCGTGGCGGCGCCGGCGGCACCATTGCTACGCGCCAGGTCGCCAAGAGCGCGCCCGACGGCTACACGATGCTGATCGCGACCTCCTCGCTTGCCATCAATCCGGCGCTTTACCCGAACGTCGGATACGATCCGATCAAGGATTTCGCGCCGATCGGGCTGTTGGCATCGGGCGCCAACGTGGTGCTGGTGCATCCCTCGGTGCCGGCCAACTCCATTCAGGAGCTGATCGCGCTGGCAAAGAAAGATCCCGGCAAGCTCAACTTCGCCTCCACCGGCAGCGGCTCCAGCGTGCATCTCGCTGCCGAGCTGTTCGCAGCCATGGCCGGCATCAAGATCAACCACGTGCCCTATCGCGGCAGCGGGCCCGCGCTCAACGACCTCCTCGGCGGCCACGTCACCATGATGTTCGCGACGTTGCCCTCCGCCATCGGCATCGTGAAGGGCGGCAAGGTGCGCGCCCTGGCGGTCTCCGGCGCGAAGCGCTCGGAGGTGTTCCCGGAGCTGCCGACCATCGCGGAGGCGGGGCTCACCGGCTACGCCGCCGAACTGCATTACGGGCTGGTGGCACCGGCGGGCACGCCGCGGCCGATCATCGACCGGCTCAATGCGGCGCTGCGGTCTGCGCTCGAAGACCCCACGCTGCGTGAACGGCTGGCACGCGAGGGCGCGGTGCCATTGCCGTCGACGCCGGAGGAATATGCCGCCGATATCGCGGCGGAAGAGCGGATGTGGGGCAAGATCGTCCGCGACGCCGGCGTGAAGGGGGAATGAGGATTTGCGCGGGGACGCGTTTGTAGGGTGGGCAAAGGCGCGGACCAAGATGTACGCCTTTCAAGACGGGACATGCAGCGCCGTGCCCACCATGACCATGGTCAATGTCGTGATGCTGTGGTGGGCACGGCGCTCCGATCTGCTCATGGCGCGGTCTTCCTGTGTTGACCGCGCCTTTGCCCACCCTACTTCGCGCCGCGCATGTAGTTCGCGACGAAGGTCCTGATCTCCGGCGACACCATCAGGGCGCGGCGCACGCGCGTGTTGATGTCGGCGCCGGTCTCGTAATACGGGACGAACTGCATCGCCTTCATCGTCTCGGCGGCGTAGTCCTTGTCGTTGTTGAGGCGCGCGAGCGCCTCGCGCAACGCGTCTTGCGCGGCCTGCGGCGCACCGGGCGGCATCGCAATCGTCCGCAGCATCGCAGAATCCACCGCCAGATTGGTGCGATAGGCATCCCACCGCAGACCGGAAGGCTCGCCGCCCCTGACCTTGCGGTAGAAATCCTGGAACGGCTGCACCGCGGACCCTTCCATCGGCTTGGGCACCGAGAAATGCACGCCGTCGTAGAACGCGTCGTAATAGAGCGGGATCACCGTGCCGTCCTTCACCAGGCTCGGCTCGACGACGCTGAAATAGCCGGGCGTCGATTCCGAATGCAAATGGATTTCGCCGCGCTGCACCGCGAGCCGCGCGTTGACGCTGGAGCGGAAACCGGTGATGTATTTGTGCGGCACGCCCAGCATGTCGAGCGTCAGCCGGATCAACAGGTCTTTCGACAATTCGACCGCCAGGCCGCCGGCGACCACGCCCTGCGCCTTGAGGACATCGGACGCGGTCTTCAGCCCTGGCGGCGTGTCGCTGCGGATGTAGTAGACGGCGCTGCCCGGCTGATAGCCGATGAACTCGAAGGTGCGGAAATCGACGGCGTGCTTCTCCGGCTCCATCACGTATTTCCACGCCGCGCCGGTGAAGTAGCCGAACATGCTGCCGTCGCGCGGACCGACCTCGCCCACGTAGTTGGTGCCCACGAGGCCGCCGGCGCCGTCGCGGTTCTGCACGATGATGGTCGGCTGGCCGTCGATGTGCTTGGCGATGTGCTTGGCGAGCAGCCGTCCCTCAATGTCGGTGGGGCCGCCGGCCGCGAAGTTGATCAGGAGCGTGAGCCGCTTGCCTTTGTAGAACGGTTCCTGTGCGCTCGCGGTGGACACGCCGATCACGCAGGCCACCGCCAGCAACGCGGCACGCATTCCCAAAGACCTCATCACGATTTCCTTCCGGTCACTGCTGCTTGATGTAGTCGGCAACGAACGTCCTGATCTCCGGGCGCACCGTCAGCGCGTTGCGAATTTGCGGGGCCACGTTGGCGCTGGCGTCGTACTCCGGGATGAAACCGAGCGTCTTGAGCGTGTCGGCGTGGTATTCCTTGTCGTGGTTGAGGCGCTCGAGCGCGGCGCGCAGCGCCGCCACCGCGGCCGGCGGAGCGCCCGGCGGCAGCGACAGGATGCGCTGCATCGCGCCGTTCAAGGTGATGAGCGCGAGGTAGGCCTCCCAGTGCGGTCCGGACGGCATCTTGCCGAAGATTTCCTGATAGACTTCGTGAAAGGCTTTGATCGGCAAACCTTCGACCTGCTTCGATTTGCTGAAGGTCTTGCCGTCCCAGTGCGGATCGTACCAGAGCGGGATCACCGTGCCGTCCTTGACCAGCGTCCCCTCCACCGCGCCGCGATAACCGGGCGTGGTGTCGGCATAGAGATGGATTTCCTGGCGCTGGAGCGCGAGCCGCGCGCGCTCGCCGCTGCCATAGCCGGTGACGTGACGGAACGGCACGCCGAGAATATCGAGCGTCAGCCGGATGGAGATGTCACGGCCGGTGCGGGCATTAACGCCGCCCGACACCAGCCCCTTGGCCTTGACGATGTCCGTTGGTGTGCTGATGCCGGGGGGCACGTCCTTGCGCACGTAGTAGACGGCGGTGCCGCCGGTGTAGCCGACGTGCTCGTAGGTCTTGAAGTCGACGCGGAACCGCTCCGGCTCGGCGGCAAAATTCCAGGCGGTGGCGGTGAGGAAGCCCACCATGGAACCGTCCTTGGGCGCGACTTCACCGAGATACATGGTGCCGTTGGCACCGCCGCCGCCCGGCATGTTCTGGATGATGAGTTGCGGGGCGCCATCGACATGCTTGATGAAGTGCCGCGCAAATACGCGCGCGTCGATGTCGGTGGCGGAGCCGGCGTCGAAGTTGACCAGCAGCGTGAGCCGCTTGCCCCTGTAGAACGGCTCCTGCGCCACACCCGGCGATGCGACGGCCAATGCCAAAGCGACAAGCCCGAGCCGGACCGCCTCCCGCAACACGGATGTCATTGGCGTTTCCTCTTACTTGACGTTGCCGTCATACTCGCCGACCCTCATCCCGATTGCAATTTTTCCCGGGGAGACAAGGAAGGACATGGCGGCCATTTCTCGGCTCAAGAAGACGCTCGACCGCAGCAACACTGGCCTGGTGCTTTTTGACGCACTCAACGGCTACCTGCATCCGCGCGATCCCGCGAAGATCGCCTTCCTGGAGGAGCGCAACGTCCTGGCGAACCTGCAGCGGCTGCTGGCGGGGGCGCGCCGGGCCGGATTGACGACGTTCTACCCATCGGGCGCGCATGCTGCCGACGGCTCCGATACTGTCGCGCGGCTGACCGACACCGACATGGACCTGAAGCCGCACGCCGACGGCAAGCCGATCAAGCCGATCAAGCCGCGATTTTATAAAGACTTCAAAGACTCCGAGATCGCGCCGGAGCTGGCGCCGGTCGAAGGCGACGTGGTCGTGCGCAAGAACCGCTGGAGCTCGTTCTACCAGACCAATCTGGAACTGCAGCTGCGCGTGCGCGGCATCGACACCATCGTGATCGCGGGCGGTTCGACCGATGTCGGCATCGCCTCAACGGTGTTTGCGGCGCGCGACATGGATCTCGGCATCGTGGTGATCCGCGACGGCTGCTATTCGGCGCGCGGCAGCAACAACGAATTCTTCCTGGAGCGCGTCTTCCCGCGCATGGCGCGGGTCATGACCGTGGACGATGCCGTAAAGCTGATGACGACTTAAAGAGTGGAGAGAACACAATGACCATCGCCGCCCGTCATATCGACATCACCACCGAGGACATCACCTGCACTAACGGCATGCCGGCGTTCCTCGCCTACCCGACCGGTGGCGGGAAATTCCCGACCGTCGTCCTCATGCACGAGCGCTACGGGCTGGTGAAGCACACCCGGGACCAGGCGATGCGATGCGCGCGCGACGGCTTCACGGTGCTGGCGCCGAACTTCTTCTACAAGCACCCGGACCAGAAGGTGCTTGCCGCCGGCGACAGCCGTTATGACATGACCGATCCGGAATCGAACGAGCTGATGCGCGCCGCGCTCGGCACGCTGAAGACTCACAAGGCGGCCGACCCGGGCAAGGTCGTCGTCATGGGCTACTGCCAGACCGGGCGGCATCCGCTCATCTTCGCCGCCGAGACGCCGATCACGGCGGCCGTGGTGTGGTACGGCGCGGCCTCGAAGCGCGAATGGGAGGTCAACAAGCTGCAGCCGAAGGCGCTGGAACAGATGATCGCGGCCGTCGACTGCCCGGTGTTCGGCGCCTTCGGCGAAGGCGACCACATCATCTCGCTCGACGACGTTCTGCGCTTCCGCAACTGCCTGGAGGCGCACCAGAAGAGCTACGACATTCACATCTATCGCGGTGCGCCGCACGGCTGGCTCAACGACACCATGCCGGGCCGCTACCGCAAGACCGAGGCCGAAGCCGGCTGGGCCGCGCAGCAACGCTTCCTCGCGGAGGTGTTCAGCGGCCAGTGGGACGGCGTAGTGCGCTGGCAGTTCGCAAGCGACAGCGGCAAGAACTACGACTTCTCCAAGAACGTGCGGATGGAGTAAACGCTTGGCGGGCGAACTGAGCGGCCGGGTTGCTTTGATCACCGGCGGCGGCGGCGAGATCGGCGGCGCCATCGCGCGCCGCTTCGCCGAGGCCGGCGCCGCGATCGCGATCGCCGACATCAACCGCGAGAGCGCGGAGGCGATCGCCAGCGAGATTACCGAAGCGGGCGGGCAAGCGGTTGCCGTTCGCACCAATGTCGCAATTGAGCAGGATGCCGAGCGCGCGGTGCGTCACGCCATGGAGGCGTTCGGCAAGCTCACCACGCTGGTCAACGTCGCCGCCGCCGTGACACCGGACGGCACCGTCGAGACGCTCACGCTCGACGACTGGAACGACGCACTCGCGGTCAATCTCACCGGCGCTTTCCTGATGTGCAAATATGCGGTGCCGCAGCTCCGCAGGGCCGGCGGCGCCACCATCATCAACATCGCGTCGCAACTCGGTCAGATCGGCATCGCCGGTCGCGCGCCCTACACCACCAGCAAGGCCGGACTGATTCAGCTTACCCGTTGCCTCGCGGTCGATCATGCCGCTGACGGTATCCGTGCCAATTCGCTCTCGCCGGGCGGCATTGACACCGCGCGCATCCTGCGGCGCTTCAAGAACCGCGAGGAGGCCAACCGGACGCGCGGCCCGGCCTATCTGCTGGGGCGGCCCGGCCGGGCGGAGGAAGTCGCCGCCGCCGCGTTGTTCCTGGCGTCCGAGGAGTCCTCGTTCATGACCGGGGCAGACCTTTTGCTCGATGGCGGCTATCTTGCCTTCAAGGGCCCGCTGCCCGCCAAGGACCAACGCCAGAGTTAAAGACATGCCGAACCGGTGGATTGCAGCACTTCTCGCACTGTGCTTCGTTCCGGCGTCCGCGTCGGCGCAATCCGTCGCCGACTTCTATCGCGGCAAGACCGTCACCATCGTGGTGAGCACGTCGAGCGGCGGCGGCTACGATGCGCTCGGACGCGCGCTGGCGCGCCACATCGGGCGGTTGATTCCCGGCAATCCCACCGTGGTGGTGCGCAACATGCCCGGCGCCGGCGGCATCACTGCCGTCAACTGGCTGTACAATTCGGCGGAGAAGGACGGCACCGTCATCGGCCTGGTGCAGAACGGAACGCCGCTCGAGCCCCTGTTCGGCACCAAGGCGGCGCGCTACGACGCCACCAGGTTCAACTGGCTCGGCACGCCGAGCTACGAGGTCAGCATGGTGCTGCTCTGGAACACGGTGCCGGTGAACACGGTCGACGACCTGCGTACGCGCGAGACCAGCATGGGCGCGTCGGGTGCGAACTCGACGCCGGCGTTCTACACGCGCCTGCTCAACGCCACGCTCGGCACCAGGATGAAGCTGATCAACGGCTATCCCGGGCAGAACGATGCTTTCCTCGCCATGGAGCGCGGCGAACTCGACGGCTATCCGAGCGTGTTCTACTCGGCGCTGACCTCGACGCGGCCGAACTGGCTGAAAGACAAGCAGGTCAAGGCTATCGTCCAGTATGGTCCCGAGCGCCTGACGGAATTGCCTGATGTGCCGTTCGCGACCGATCTCCTCACCAGTGGGGATGACAAGCTCCTGATGCAGGCGGCATCGGCGCCGCAGGCACTGGGCCGGCCGCTGCTGCTGCCACCGGACGTGCCGGCGGATCGCGTCGCCGCCATGCGCAAGGCGCTCGCGGACACCTTCAACGACGCGCAGTTCAAAGCCGACGCCGAGAAGATCGGCCTGATCGTCAACGCGCCGCGCACCGGCCAGCAATTGCAGGAGGTGATCGCGCGCGCCTATGCGTCGCCCGCGCGCGTGGTCGAGAGAATCCAGAAGCTCAACAATCCGGGGAATTGATGTACGACCTCTCTCGGCCTCATGGTGAGGAGCCTGCCGAAGGCAGGCGTCTCGAACCATTGGGGCCGCCCCCATCCTTCGAGACGCGCTTAAGCGCCTCCTCAGGATGAGGGGCGGAGCGGGGTCCGCACTGTGAGAACAACGATGCTGCAAACGACCGCCAAGAAGTCCGCCACCGTCCCCTCGCGCGAGGAATTGCTTCGCCGCGCGGAGGCGCTGGTGCCGGTGCTGCAGGAACGCGCCGCGCAAGCCGAGGCGATGCGCCGCTGCCCGGACGAAACGATCCGCGACTATCTCGCCAACGACCTGCTGCGCATCTGCCAGCCGGCACGTTACGGCGGTTTCGAGCACGGCTACGACGTGCTCTGCGAGGTCAGCCAGACGCTGGCGCGTGGCTGCGGCTCGCAGGCCTGGGTGCACATGGTGCTCGCCGACAACATCCTCAAGCTCGCGTCCTATACCGCGCAGGCGCAGGAGGAGGTCTGGGGCAAGGATTCGACCGCGAAGCTGTCGAACTGCGTCACGCCGGTCGGCAAGGGCCGGCCGGCCGAAGGCGGCGTGATCTGGTCTGGACGGCACGCCTTTTCCAGCGGCGTCGATCACGCCGACTGGGTGATGGCGGCCGGCGTCATCGATCACGGCGCGCGCAAGCAGGCCTGCTCGGTGCTCGTGCCCAAAAGCGACATCGCCATCGTGGACGACTGGTACGTGATCGGGCTCGCCGGCACCGGCAGCAAGACTTTTGTGATCGAGGACAAGTTCGTTCCCGAGCACCGAATCCTCGACAAGAAGGCGTCAGACGAAGGCAATGCGCCGGGCGCGCATCTCTACGCCGCGCCGGTCTTCCACATGCCGCGCGGCGGTCCGTCATCGGCGAGTTTTTGCGCCGTCGCTGTTGGCATCGCCGAGGGTTGTCTCGAGACGTATTACCAGTACACCCGCCCCCGGAAATCGCGCGGCACGCCGTGGGCGCAGCTCGCCGGCACGCAGATCGTCGCGGCGACTGCCGCCGCCGAAATCGAGGCCGCGGTGCGGATGTATCAGGGCGCCTTGCGGGAGGCGATGGGCGTGCTGGAGCGCAAGGAGCCGTTCACCAAGCACCGGCAGGTGCACGGCAAGCGCAACATGGCCTATGCCGCGCAGCTTTCGATCCAGGCGGTGCAGCGGCTGTTCAACGACGCCGGCGGGCGCGTGCTCTATGCCGACCACGAGCTGCAGCGCAAATTCCGCGATGCGCATGCGGCGGCGGCGCATCATTCGCTGAACTGGCACAGCGCGGCGGAGAACTACGGCGCGCATGTGCTGGGTGCGGATACGGATGCGGATGAGTGATTTCGCCTCCGTGCAATACGACTTCATTATCATCGGCGCCGGCTCAGCCGGCTGCGTGCTCGCGAACCGGCTGAGCGTACGGCCGGACAACGCTGTGCTGCTGATCGAAGCCGGCGACGACTACGCGCCCGGCAACGAGCCACCCGAACTGCTCGACAGCTTCGCCGCGACCGCGCATTCCAATCCGCGCTTCACCTGGCCGGGTCTCAGTGCGGCGTTTGGGCCCCGCCCCGGCAACGCCCCCGATAACCGCCCGCGCCGCCGCTACACGCAGGGGCGCGTGATCGGCGGCACCTCGTCGATCAACGGCATGGTCGCGGTGCGCGGGCTGCCGTCGGACTACGACGACTGGGCGGCGCGCGGCGCGGCCGGCTGGGACTGGAACGGCGTGCTGCCGTTCTTCCGGAAGCTTGAAACCGATCAGAACTTTCACGGGCCGTTGCACGGCAACGACGGTCCGGTGCCGTTGCGGCGCATCGCATCGGGGTGGCCGCCGTTCGTCGAGGGCCTGTTCGCCGCGGCCGCGAATCTTGGCTACAAGAATCTCCACGACCAGAACGGCGTGTTCGGCGACGGCTATTTCCCGATCGCGATTTCCAACATCGATGACCACCGCGTCTCGACCGCCATGGCGTATCTGACGCGGGACGTGCGGCAGCGGCCGAATTTCTCGATTCTGAGCGGTGCCCATGCCGAGCGGCTCCTGTTCGACGGCACGCGGGTCGCCGGCGTGCGCGTGCGGCGCGGGGGCGAGACCCTCGACATTCACGGCGCGTGAAACCATCGTGTCGATGGGCGCGCTGCATTCGCCAGCGTTCCTGATGCGCAACGGCATCGGCCCGGCCAAGGAACTCGCGGCACTGGGCATCGGCGTGGTCGCCGACCGCCCGGGCGTCGGCAAGCACCTGATGGAGCATCCCGGCGTCAATTTCGGCTGCTACCTCCGGCCCGGGGCGAGGCTGCCGGCGGGCATGCGGCGGCAGATGTTCGCGGGGCTGCGCTGGTCGTCAAAGCTCGACGGCTGTCCCGCCGGCGACATGTACATCATCCCGAGCAACAAGGCGGCGTGGCACGGCATCGGCCACCGGCTCGGCCTCCTCATGATGTGGGTCAACCGCTCCTATTCCACCGGCGAGGTGCGGCTCACCTCGCCCGATCCGTCGGCGAAGCCTGACATCGATTTCAACATGTGCTCGGACTGGCGCGACATGGAGCGCATGATCATGGGCGTGCGCATGATGATCAAGCTGCAGGCGCATCCTGCCGTGCAGCGCACCTGCGCGCAGATTTTTCCGGTCAGCTACAGCGACCGCGCGCGCAAGTACGCGGTGTACAGCCGTGCGAACGAAATCCAGATGGCGGTCGGCGGGGCGCTCATGGACCTCGGCGGGCCGGTGCGGCGATTCCTGGTGGACGCGCTGATCGCCGACGGTCCGCCCATTGAGGACCTCGCCGACGACGCGACGATGAAGCGATGGATCGCCGACACCGTGCTCGGGCACTGGCACGCCACCTCGACCTGCCGCATGGGCGCGCCGGACGATCCCGACGCGGTGACCGATCCGGCCGGCCGCGTGTACGGCGTCGTCGGACTGCGGGTCTGCGACGCCTCGATCATGCCGACGGTGCCCTGCGCCAACACCAACATCCCGACCATCATGGTGGGCGAGAAGATCTCGGCGGCGATCTTGGCGAATGATTAATGATATCGGGGCATTCGAGCTCTATTCATTCGCGTTTGGCTTGCCCTCGATCCCGTCTGCTGCCACCAAGCTGCCGCAATCTCCGCGACTAAGCAAAAGCATCACTTCTAAGGAGAGCGAACGATGGCTGGACGATTGTCGCGCGGCTGGTCGATGGCGAAGGCAAGCTTCGCGGTGCTCAAGCAATATCCCAAGCTCGCAGTCCTGCCCGCGATATCCGGCGCAGTCTTTTTGCTCGTTGCCGGAGCGATCCTGGCGTCGCTGCTGCCGCAGCTTGGCCGGGCGCATAACGCAACCGGCTCGATCTGGAACTGGCTCGGCGACGGACAATCCGGGAACATCTGGTTCTACGTGTCCGCCTTCGCGGTGCTGTTTGTCCTGACCGCGGTCGCAATCTTCTTCAACGTGGCGCTGATCCACTGCGCCTTGCGCGCGCACGCCGGCGAGCAACCCTCGATCCGGGGCGGCCTCGCGGCGGCGGTCGGCCTGCTGCCGCAAATCCTCGGCTGGGCCCTCGTCACCACCACGATCGGCGTCGTGCTCAACATGATCACCGATGCGCTCAAGGAGTATCTCGGCTTCCTCGGTGGCTCTGTTCGGCGGCCTGCTGGAGCTGTCCTGGGCCGTCATCACCTATTTCGTCGTGCCGGTGCTGGTGACCGAGAAGGTCGGGCCGATCACGGCGGTCAAGCGCTCGGCCTCGATCCTGCGCAGCAAGTGGGGCGAGTCGCTTGCCGGCGAGGCGCGCATCGGCCTCCTCGGTGGGTTGTTCTTCGTGCTGGCGGCGCTGATCTTCTTCGGCGGTCTGGCGATCGTGCTGACGTATGGGCGCGGCCGGCATGGCAGGGCTCGGACCGATCCTGATGGTGCTCGGCGTCCTCGCCGGCATCGCCAGCATGGTGGTGATGCAGACGCTGAGCACGATCTTCCAGTCCGGCGTCTACCTTTACGCCACCACCGGCCAGGTGCCGCCGTCGCTCGATCGCGAGCTGGTCGAGGGCGCGTTCCGGCCGAAGGCGTAACCCCGCGGAGACGGGTGCTGGGAAACGCCGACCCGTCATTGCGTCCCGGCCACACCGGCGCGATGGACGATCGGAGACCAGCGCTCGATCTCGGAGCGCACATAGTCCCGCAACTGCTCGGGCGAGCCGGTCACCTGCGGGCCCATGCCGCGGCTCGTCAATTCCTGTGTCACCTCGGGCTCGCTGAAGATCGCGCGCACCTCGTTGTTCAGCAGCGCAACGATCTCCGCCGGCGTGTCCGCGGGCGCGACAATCATCTGCCATGCGGCGGATTCAAAGCCGGCGACGCCGGCCTCCTGCATGGTCGGCACGTCCGGAGTCGCCGCCGAGCGCTTCGCCGTCGACACCGCCAGCGCCCGCAGCTTGCTCTCGCGGATTTGCGGCACGACCGACGGCCCGTCGCCGAACAGCACCTGCAGCCGGCCGGCCAGCAGGTCGGTGAGCGCCGGCGGCGTCGCCTTGTAGGGGACGTGCTGCATTCGTGTGCCGGTGAGGCTCAGCATCAGCTCGGTGCTCAGATGATGCATGGTGCCGGGGCCGGCGGAGCCATAATTCAGTTCGCCGGGCTTGGCCTTCGCAAGCGCGATCAGTTCGGCGACCGAGTTCACCGGCGAGTCGCGCGCTGACCGTGAGCACGAACGGCGATGCCGTCAACAGCGCAACCGGCACAAAATCCTTGGCCGGATCGTAGGCAAGCTTCTTCGCCAGCGTCACGTTGACGGCCATGGTCGAGCTGGTGGCTTGCAGCAGCGTGTACCCGTCGGGCTTGGCGCGGGCGACCAGAACGGCGGCGAGCGTGGTGCCGCCGCCCGGCCGGTTCTCGATCATGAACGGCTTGCCGAGCCGCCGCTCGAGCTTCTGCGCGACGAGACGCGCCAGCAGATCGGAGCCGCCGCCGGCGCCCAAGGGAACGACGATGGTCACCGGCCGCGCCGGATAGGGCTGCGACTGCGCCGGCACCGCGGCAAGGACGGCAATCGCGGCCACGATCGGAACGCGACAGCGTGACGTCATGACAATCCTCCCGGCGGTTCATTGGCCGGAAGGATAAAGGCGTGCGAATGGTCGGGACAAGCCGTTACAGCGAATTGAACCGCACGGGAATGGCGAAACTGCGGGCCCTGCCGTCCGGCGGCGGCGGGAACGGCGAAGCCCGGCGTGCCAGCGCCACCACCTCCTGGTCGATGGCCGCATTGCCGGAGGCGCGCACGAGACGGGACGACGTCACGCGGCCGCCGCCGTCGATCGAGAACGAGACGGTCGCGACGCCTTGGGCGCCATCGCTTCGTGTGGCTTTGTGACGCGCAAGGTGCGCGAAAACGATGGCGTTGTAGTTGGCGGAATTGTCGGAACGTCCGCGGCCAACGCCGCTTGAGGCTGTCTTTCGCAGCGGTGGATGCCTGCTGTTTCTGCGTACCGCCTTCGTGTCCGTCGTAGCCGCGACTCGTTTGCGCTCCGACGCCTTCGGCACGACCTGAAACTGCGGGCGCGGTTGTTCGGTCCGGTTGTAGCGGCGTTCCGTCGACTGCGTCATCGCCGGGGCTTCGGCGGTCGCGGATTCCGGCCGCTGCGCCTGGGGCGCCGGATCGGTCTGCGCGCCTCCGGTGGCGCGTCCTGCGGCTTCGCCTCCGGCGCCGTCTCCTGCGCCGCCACCAAAACCTCCTGCGGCATCACGGTGTTGGTCGCGCAATGGCTCGGTCCCAGGTTCGTTCTGGCTTGCTGCTCGGATGGCGTGGCGGCCGGCGCGTCGCGCTCGCCCGGCGTCGGCGCCAGGCCGGCGGCGATGCTGGCGCCGAGCGTGATCTCGACCGTCATCGCCTCGATGGCGATGCTCGCCATCGGCTTTGGCTCGTGCCAGAACATCGCCAGCAGCGCGCTGTGCAAGCGCCAGCGATCCCGCGACCAGCGCGATGCCCCTGCCGACGCCCGAACTTGACCGCATGCGGCGCGGGGCGCTCGTCTGCGGCGACGGACGGGAGCGGGAACGCCGGCGCCGCGCCGCGACGGCGCGAGCGCGTGAACGGAACGACATTGCTGAGATCAGTGGCTTCGGATTGCAGCGGCTCGTCGCGGCGCGCGACCAGGACCGCGCCGTGGAGACTGACGGCGCTGCCCTGGTTCCATGTTCTGATGGCGACAATGTCGCCTGGCCGCGGAATTTGCCTCACCGTCGTCCGTTTCTGAAGAACGCTCCCCGATATCGAGCCAACCTACTTCAGGTATTCTTCGTTGAACAGGTTGTTGAGTCAAAGGCCCGGATCGCGTGACGTTCGGCTGAACGACCGGATCCATTGCGAGAGCGCCGCTACTGGATGTTGGGCACGAGCTTCTTGACGGTATCGATGATCGACTGCGGGGTCGCGTAGAGATTGGCGACGAGCTTCATGAGATCGTCGGGCGGACGATAGGTCATGTCGAGCTTGAGCCGCTCCGCCTCGGCGACGAGGTCGGGGTCGTTGACCGCGTCGGCGAACGCCTTGCGCATCAGCGCGACGAGCTGCGGCGGCGAGTCCGGCGGAAGCACATAGGGCCGGCCGAATTCCACGCTGGAGAAGACGAAGCGCATCAGCTGGCGCTGCTCCTCGTTCCGCGCGAGGTCGTAGATCGACGGCACCTCCGGGACCGCGGGGATCGGCGCCTCCTCGGCGCGGAGGATGAGCCGCAGCTTGCCTTCCTGGAGCGCCCGCTCGTGGACGCGGAATTGGCCGTAGGTCGCGCACACGCCTTCGACCTCGCCGCGCTCCATGGCGATGACGGTGTCGTTCGTTCCCTTGTAGCCTTCGACCAGACGGAATTTCGTGCCCAGCACGTGATTGAACACCGTGGGCAGGATGCTCAGCGATGAACCCGACCCGCCGCCCCCGACGATCAGTTCGGTCTTGAGCAGGTCCGCGGGCGTGCGCACCTTGGCGGTGTGCCACGCGGCGCAGACGCGGCCGGGCAGCGCCGTGCCGCCGACCCAGCTGTAGCGGCGCGGATCGATGTCGAGATTGGCCTGGCGCATCAGCGCCTGGCTCGGGATGTTGCGCGAGAACGAGCCGAACACGGTGCCGTCGCGCGGCGCCTGGCTGTACAGGAAGTTCGCCGCCGCCACGCTGGAGGCCGCCGGCATGTTGGACACCACGATCAGCGGATTGCCGGCGATGTGCTTGGTCAGATATTTCGCGAGGAACCGTCCGCCGAGGTCGTAATCGTTGCCGACCGGATGGCCGACGATCATGCGGATCTGCTTGCCCCTGTAGTAGTCCGGCGCGGATTGAGCAAATGCGAAACTGGATGCGGTGGCCGCAAGGCAGAAGGCGATCGGGACCATGCTCCGAAGCGATGTCATCCTAGTGTCCCGAATCCGAAGATCGCACACCTATTTCGGCTGATTGTAGATCAGCGCGCTGATGGCGCGCTTCACGATCGGAGCCGAGGTGGCGTAGATGCGCTCAACGACCGCCTGCAGGTCGGTACCCGACAGCACGTCGATATCGAGGTTCATCTTCGCCGCTTCCGCCAGCAGCCCCTTGTCCTGCAGCACCTGCACAAAGGCCTGCCGGATCGCCACCACACGCTCCGGCGGGGAACCCGGCGGCATCACGAAGGGGCGGCCGAACTGCTGCTGGGCATAAATGAGTTCCAGCAGCTGCCGGTCTTCCGGCGACTTGGCGAAGTCGCCAGTACGCGGAACGCCCATCGCGTTCAGCTTGGCGCTGCCCCTGACGTTCTGCTGCACCAGCATCCTGCCCAAGCCCTTGCCGGCGACCCAGTCGGGACGCTGCACCATCATGGCCGGCACGCCGGTCCCGCAGACGCCCTCGACCTCGTTGCGGTCGATGGCAAGAACCGTGTCGCGCACGCCGGGATAACGTTGGATGACACGAAACTTCGTTCCCAGAATGTTGTTTTCTGCCACTGCGAAATCGCGGGTCGAATCGCCCTCGCCGCCGGCGCCGATGATCAGCTCGTTGGAAAAGAGATCCGAAAACGATTTCACCTTCGCATCGGTACGAGCCCAGCACAGATTGACCTCGGTGTTGGCGCTGCCGAGATAGACGAGCTGGGTGAAATCATACTTGATCCGTTCGCGGACATCGTAGATCGGCTTGGTGATGGCGCCGGGCTGGATCGCAGCGAGCGCGGTCGCCTCCTTGGGCAACGTGTACATATGCTGGATCGCGACATTCCCGCTGGCGCCCGGCATGTTCATCGGCACGATCGAGGGATTGCCCGGGATGTAGCGGCCGATGTGACGCCCGACGAGGCGCGCATAGGCGTCATAGCCGCCACCCACCGCGCTGGCGATGAACATGCTGATCTGGCGGCCCTTGTAGAACGCCGCGACATCCTCCGCATGCGCGAGACCCGGCAGCATGACGGCGAAGGTAGCGGCGGCGATCGCTCGTAGCAGATGGAACGGCATACTTCCTCCGTCAGCGCGCGCCGGCACGGATCAACCGAACGTCGACCGCACGCACGCCTTTCGCAAGCACGTTGATTGGATTGATCTCGATGTCGCTCAGGAGATGGCGGTGGTCGAGATAGAAGCCGGAGAGGCCGCAGATCGCATTGACGAGAGCATCGACGTCTGCGGCGGGTCTGCCGCGAAAGCCGGCCAGGAGCTTTGCGACCTTCAGTTCGGCGATCATTGCACGGGCGTCCGCCGGCGTGACCGGCAGGAGCCGGAACGCGACGTCCTTGACCAGTTCGACCAGGATGCCGCCGGCGCCGACCACCATCATCGGGCCGTAGAGCGGATCGGTGCGCGCGCCGATAATCATTTCAACGCCATCGACCATCTCCTGCACCAGAAAGCCGTCGAGCGGCGCGCCGGGCGCAGCTTTGGCGGCGGACGCGGCAAGCTCCTTGGCCGCGCGCTCGACCTCGGCTTCCGACGAAAGATGCAGACGCACCCCGCCGACCTCGGTCTTATGCGTGATCGCGCGCGAGACAATTTTCAGCGCCACCGGAAAGCCGATCCTGCTCGCGGCCGCCATGGCGTCTGGCGGCGACGTCGCCAAGGCGCTCCGCGGCAACGTCAGTCCGCGTTGAGCGAGCGCTGCCTCAAGCGCGGCGCCCTCCAAGGTTTCCGGCCGGCCGGCCGGCGCCGCGAGCGGAGCAATGCTGCGTCCCTTGCGCGCGCCATAGAAGGCGAGCGCGCCCAGTGCGCGGATCACCGACGGCAGCCCCTGCAGGAACGGAAAACCCACCTGGTTCTGGAATTTTACGGTCGCCTGGTCGGTCAAGCTCGCCATCCGGATGAACCCGATGACCGGCTTGTCGGTGCCGTCGGCGATGCCCTTGGTGACGGCCGGATCGCGCACGCGCGATCCCGAGGGCGGCGTGCCGGCCCAGGCCAGCATATCGATATTGGGATCGGCGGCGACGGCCGCGCACAACGCTGCATCATGGGCGTCGCCAATGGGATTGCCGGCATCAAGCGGGTTCTTCAATTCAAGCTCGTGCGAGACCAGCGGGCGAAGCTTTGCCTTGGTGGCGGCGTCGAATTCGGGCGTTGCGATTCCCCCGGTTTCCTCCAGATAGTCGAACAGGAGATCGACCGTGCCGCCCGAGGTCGTGACCCAGCCGACGCGCGGCCCCTTCGGCAGCCGGCCGGCCTGGAACACCAACAGCATCTCGATCATGTCGTCGAGCGTCTGGCACACGACGATGCCATAGCGCTCGCACATCGCGGTGAAGGCGCCGTAGTCGCCGGCGATGGCGCCGGTGTGCGATTGCGCGCTGTCGCGCGCCTTCTGTGACTTGCCGGTCTTGATGGCGATAATCGGCTTGCCCGCCGCCAGCGCTTTCCTGGCCGCCGCCATGAACGCCTGCGGGCGGCGGATGCCCTCGACGAACAGCGCGATGACGCGCGTGCCGTCATCCTCGGCGAAGAAATTGACGTAGTCCGCGAGATCGACGCTCAACTCGTTGCCGCTCGAGATCAGATAGTTGAAGCTGACGCCGCGATGCGCGCCCATGCTGCCGATGTATTGCACGGTGCCGCCGGACTGCGTGACGAAGGCGACGGAGCCGGGCGTGAGCGCGCACAAATCGGTGTTGGGGTAACCGAAATTCTTTTCGCGCAGCGCATTGAGCCCCATGCAATTCGGACCGCACATGGTGAGCCCGGACCGCTCAATCAGCGATTTGAGCGCCGCGCCGCGCGCCACGATCTCGGGATCGTTGCCTTCGCCGAGCTGGGCGGCATAGACCGTGGCGCTCTTGAGGCCGGCGGCGAGGCCGGTCTCCAGCACCGCCTGCACCGCGGGCGCGGGCACGATCACAAAGGCGTGGGCAGGCGGCTGCGGCAACGAGGCGAGATCGGGATAACACTTGGTACCCCACACTTCGCCTACGCGGGGGTTCACCGGATAGATATTGCCGGAATATCCGTATCGTCGCAGTTGCTGATAGATCTGCCCCGGCCATCGGGCGCGCTCCGACGCCCCCACGATGGCGATCGATGGCGGCCGAAACAGCGGCAGCGGGGATTTGAACGACAAGGATGCGGCGGCTTGTTCCTGCAACTCTACGACCCCCGACTCCCGCCAGAATGAAATGCGAGCCGCGAATGATAACAACTGGGCGATACGCATGGAAGGCGTGCGCGCGCGGCATGCTCGCGCACGCGGCGCACAACGAATACCGCGAGAGGCTGTTCGAGGTTTAGCGCGCGATGGGTGTCAAGGCCTATCTCGAGATGCGCGATGGGCCGTTCCATCGTTTAGTTGTTCGGTCGTTATGGCATCGCGATGTGAGCGCGCCGGAACGCGTCCAGAAAATGCGACTGGCGGAGAGGGAGGGATTCGAACCCCCGATACGGTTGCCCGTATGCCGCATTTCGAGTGCGGTGCATTCAACCACTCTGCCACCTCTCCGGCCGAACGGCGGGCGTGAGCCCGGAGCGCTATGTAGCCGCGCGCGCCAGCCCGGACAAGTGCGCCGTGGTTTCGTGCGCTATTAGGCTTAGGCCAGCGGAACCGCTCACAGCTCGCGGCCGAGCATGCGGTCGACCGAATAGCGCCCGCCGCCGCGCAGCGCGATCGCAAGCGCCAGCGTGCCCCACATCATGACGTATTCGTAGCCGTCGGTGCGCCAGCCGTAGCCGTTCGCCCAGTATTGGATGAAGGTGAGATAGCCCATCTCGATCGCGGCGGCGGCCGCGAAGAACCGCGTGAACATGCCGATGGAGATGCAGAGGCCGCCGAAGAATTCCATGACGGTGAGGAAGATGCCGAACGCGAGCGTAGATTTGGACATGGCGCCGCCGCGCATCATCTTGCCCCAGCCGTGGATGACGAGGTGCATCCCGCAGGCGATGCGGACGACCGGCCAGCTCAACGGAATGACGATGTCGTAGAATCGCCGCAGGAACGGCAGCACAAGTTTCGGCTCGTGCGCGAATCCGGTCATGGCTCCTCGCTCGCTTTTTGTTTTGCGCCTAGACCTATTGCCCGTTTCCGGCGCGGCAAGGGACGATCCGCCGCAAGGCCTCATATATGGCATATAACTCATTGATATTATTGGACTAACTTTCGTGGGCCATCGGCGCTGCTGATCTGACGTGACCGGCCTCGGCCGGCCGTACTATCCTGCCCTCCTCGACCATTGATCGTTCGGTTCATGGCGCTCCAGCGGGAAACGGCATTGCGGATCAGACGCGAACTGCGCGGCATCCTGCTCGCATTGCTGATGGTCGCGGCGACCACGGTCGTCGCCTATGCGCTGCACCGTTACCTCGACGTCCGCCGCGGCTCGGTCATCTACCTGCTGCCGGTGATGCTGGCCGGCTGGCACCTCGGACTGATCCCGGCCCTGGTGGCCGCGATCGCCGGCGTGCTCTGGTCGGGCTACTTCTTCTATTCGCCGTTCTACAGCTACTTCCTGTCGCGGCCGGCGGAGATCCTGAACCTCGTGCTGTTCATGGTGGTCGGCGTGGTGACGAGCCACCTGGCCAACCGCGCCAAGCAGCAGGCCGAACTGGCCCGCAAGCGCGAGAACGAAATGAGCGATCTCTACGCGTTCTCGCGGCGGCTTGCGGCGGCGCCATCGGCGGCTGAAATCTATCTCGCGATCGAGGAATATGTCGCCAACCTGCTCCAGCGCAATGTCGTGCTGTACGAAGCCGGCAACAGCGACGGTCATTCGGACAATCCGGCGGTGCCCGAAGAAATGCGCGCCGCGGTCGTGGAAATTCAGCATGGATCGATGCCGGCGACCACGATCGAGGACAACGACGGAAATACCTGGTTCATGCGCCGGGTGTCGCAGCGGACTCCCGATTTCGGCGTGATCGCGATCGACCTCGGGCGAGCCCCGAAGAACATGCTGGCGGAAACCCGCCAGCGGCTCGACGAGGCGTTGTCGGACGCCACCGCCACGCTCGAGCGTCTCGACGTCGCGCGAACGCTCACGGAAGCAAAGATGCGCTCGGAAACCGAGCTGCTGCGCGAAGCGCTGATCGGTTCGGTGTCGCATGAATTGCGGACCCCGCTGGCGTCGATCCTGGGTGCAGCCACCGTGCTCACGCAATCTCCGGCGATCGCCAGGGACGAGCGCCTGAAATCGCTTGCCTCGGTCGTGCATGACGAGGCGGAACGGCTCAACAACGACATCCAGAACCTGCTCGATGCCACGCGGATCAGCCGCGGCCAGGTCAAGCCCCGGATGGAATGGATCGAGCCGCAGGATATCGTTAATTCCGCGCTGGAACGGCGGCGGCGGCGGCTGTCCAGCCACAGTATTGCCGTAGCAATGAACTCCAATCTGCCCTTGATCTATGTCGATCCGATGCTTGTAGAGCAGGCTTTCGTCCAGGTCGTCGACAATGCGGCCAAGTATTCGCCCGCAGGCTCGACCATCAACGTGGCTGCACAACGCAATGGCCATGACGTGACATTCGCGGTCAAAGACAGCGGCGCCGGATTGACCGGCGACGAGCTCTCGCATCTCGGCGAGCGGTTCTTTCGCGGCGCGCGTCATTCATCGATCGCTTCGGGCTCCGGACTGGGACTTTGGATTGCGAAGGCGTTCGTGGCCGCCAATGGCGGCCGCATTCACGCCGCAAGTCAGGGCATCGGCCAGGGCACCACCGTATCGCTGCATCTTCCACTGGCTGCTGACGCCCCCCAACCGGAGGCCTATCCCGATGAGTGAGCCATCTCCCGTTGTCCTTGTCGTCGATGATGAGGTGCAGATCCGCCGCTTCCTGCGCGCGGGTCTCGAGCTCGACGGCTTTGTCGTGCAGGACGCCGAGACCGGCGCCGATGCGTTGAAATGGGTGACGCTGAAGCAGCCGGACCTCATCATCCTCGACCTCGGCTTGCCCGACATGGATGGCGGCGACGTGCTCGAGCGCCTGCGGGCCTGGTCGAGCGTCCCGACCATCGTGCTCTCGGTGCGCTCGAACGAGGCTGAGAAGGTGCGCCTGATCCAGGGCGGCGCCGACGACTACGTGGTCAAGCCGTTCGGCATGGCCGAGCTGCTGGCGCGGGCGCACGCGGCGATGCGGCGCCAGGTGCGCGCGTCGTCGGGCGAGCCGATGGTGAAGGCCGGGCCGCTGAACATCGATCTCGCCGCCCGCATCGTCACCTTGAACGGCCAGCGCGTGATGATGACGCCGAAGGAGTACAAGCTCCTGCAAATCCTCGCACAGCACGCCGGCAATGTCGTGACCCACCAGTATCTGCTCAAGGAAGTGTGGGGCTCGCCGCACATGCACGACACCCACTACCTGCGGATCTTCGTGCGCAAGCTGCGCCAGAAGATCGAGGAGGATCCGACCCAGCCGCGCATCCTGTTGACCGAGCTCGGCATCGGATACCGGCTGGCGATCCCGGAAACCAGCAAGCCGACGGTGCAGTAACACCGCGCTCCCCGGCAGGTCCGCTCGGCCAGGACCGGTCATTGGCAAAGCCATTCATCTCGGCGGCCCCCCATGACAGTGCGTGGGGACGGCGTTTCCGCCAAAAAGCCCTGACGGGAGCGGCGGATAGGCCCTATGTCCTGCCGTCGCCGGAAGGGCTCAGGAAAAATATTGGCCCACCTGTGAAATGCGTCACAGGCCCCCATCGCCTCCGTGAGCTATTGATACGCCCACGGATGCCAAACAAGGGGATTGCCATGACCACTCAGATGAATTCCCGGTACGCCTTCAAGGTCGTGTTTGCGATCGCGCTGACGGCGATGTTTGCGGTTGCCGGCTCCGTTGGGACGGGCAACGGCCAGCAGAGCGCCACAGCGATCGACGTCTCGGCCCTGCTGACCAGCGCCCAAATCGCCAATTTGCCGGTTCTCACCGTCGCAGAGCCATTCTGAAATAACCGCCGAAGAATTAACCCATCACCCCCGCAGTTTCCTTGGGCTTCCGGCGGCGCGCGCCACGGAAGCCCTCGCTTATGCCGGCTGGACCCGCAGCGCCGCGCGAAAGTCTTCCCGCTTCTTCGGATCGTCGAGCGTCCGGTAATTGAACTCCGGCGACAGCGCGCCTTTTTCGACGTAGAGCGTCGCAAAGGTCGGGCCGTCCTGCCGGAGCAGCCGCGGAAGCGCTGCCTCGAAATCGGCAAGCGCCCTGAACTCAAGGCAGTGCACGTAGCCCGCCGCTTGCGCGAGGCCGCTGAAGTCGACATCCGGTTGCGGGATCGGATGTCCGCCATTCGCTTCATAGGTGCCATTGCGACAGACCAGGTGCACGAGGTTCTTCGGCGCCGCCGCCCCGATGGTCACCAGCGTCCCGAGATTCATCAGGAGACTGCCGTCCCCATCGAGCACGATCACGCGCTTGTCCGGTCGTCCGAGCGCGAAACCCAGCGCACACGAGGAGCCGAGCCCCATGGCGCCGAATGAATAGTAGTTGAGCGCGCGCGGCGCGATCTCCAGCCAGTCGAAGGCCGACGAATAGACCGGCAGTACGATCTCATCGCCGAGATGCCGCGCCAGCGCCCGGAAGCATTGGTCGCGCTTCATCATGGCGCGGCGGGCCCTTCTTGCAACGCCGCCTTGAGCGCCACGCGCCGCGAGGCTTTGTAGAGATCGTCGTACTTGTAGACCAGCGGGCGGTTCTTCTGGACGTGCAGGGTCGCGAACACCGGCCCGTCTTGCGTCAGGACATGCCCGACCTGCTGTTCGAACGAGCGCAGCTCCGCGAAGTCATAGACATGCGCATAGCCGGCCGAACGCGCCAGCCCTGCGAAATCCACTGTGGGATTCGGCAACGGATGCCCACCATTCGCCTCATAGCACTCGTTCTGGCAAACGAAATGCACCAGGTTCTTCGGCGCCGCGGCGGCGATCGACACCAGGCTGCCAAGATTCATCAGGAGACTGCCGTCGCCGTCGAGCACCACAATCCGTTTGTCCGGCCGCCCGAGCGCAAGCCCCAGCGCATGCGAGGAACCAAGCCCCATCGCGCCGATCGAGAAATAATTCAGCGCGCGCGGATTGAGGTCGTTCCACTCGACCGCTCCGCTGTAGGAAGCAACCACCACTTCGTCGGTGATGTGGCGCTTGAGAATATCGAAGCATTCGTCGCGCTTCATCATGACGGCCTCCGTCCGACCAGGAACGCGACCGGCGACGACTCCGCATAGGCCTTGTCGATCGCCGGCTTGATCTTGGCCACGTCGGCGTCCTGGCTGATGAGATGGTGCGGAACGCCCATGGCGTCGCAGATCGGCTCGATGATGCGCACGCCGTAGCGCCCGGACTGGGTCGGTTGCCGTTCCGGCTCGTGGCCGAGCAGGCCGACCATCATCACGATGGGTTGTTTGTATTCGACCCCCACGGCGCGGATGGCGTTGAGCGAGTCGAGAAAGCCCGTGTACTGGATCAGGATCAGCGCGCGCTTGTCGCAATAGGTGAGCCCGGAGGCGATGCCGACGCATTCGTCTTCCTTGCATACGCGCACAAGGCGGAGCTCCTTGTCAGCCGCGATCGGGAACAGCAGCCCCTTGCTGGTGACGATGTCGGGAACGGCGAGGACGAACTCGACGCTGCTCTGCTTGATGGCCGTAATGATCTTGGCGCCGGTCAGCGTAACCTGCGCGTCGTCGGCCTTGGTCGTCACTGCATCCATTCTGAAACCTCCCAACGCGGCGCCGGTTCGTTTGTCTTGCTGTGCCGGCGCGCTAGCTAATGCGAAATCGCAAGGGGCTGCAACACTTCTCCGCCCTCATCCTGAGGGCGCGCGCAAGCGCCGTCTCGAAGGATGGGGCGGCCATGCTTCGAGACGCTCGCACGCAGCCAAGTGTACGCAGGCTGCGCCTGCTATGACTTGCTGCTCAGCAGAGGCGGGAGAGGCTTTACTCCATCTTGATGCCGGCCCGGCGGATGACGTCGCCCCACTTGTCGCGCTCCGATGCCACGTGGGTGGCAAACTCGCCGGGCGTTCCAAGCGGCAGCGATGCACCCTGAGCGAGGAAGCGCTGACGCGCATCCTTGGATGCGAATGCCTTGCGCGCCTCGGCATTGGCCCAGGCGATCGCCTGCGGCGGCGTGCCAGCCGGCGCGAACAGCCCGAACCAGGTGCCGCCCGCCATTTCCGCAAAGCCCGCCTCGATCATGGTCTCGACCTCGGGGAGCACGTCGACGCGCTGCGCCGACATCACCGCCAGCGCGCGCGACTTGCCGGATGTGAGCTGCGGCATCTGCAGCGTGACGCTGTCGAACATCACTTGCACATGACCGGCGACGAGGTCCTGCACCGCCGGCGCCGCACCGCGATAGGGCACGTGCACCATATCGATGCCGGCGACCATCTTGAATTGCTCGCCGACCATGTGGCCCGAGCTGCCATTGCCCTGCGACGCGAAGCTCAGCTTGCGCGGATGCGCCTTGGCGTAGGCGACGAGCTCCTTCGTAGTCTTCACCGGCAAGTCCGGGTTGACCACCAACAGGTTGGGAAACGTCGCAAGATGGATGACCGGCGCAAAGTCTTTGGCCGGATCGAAATTGATCTTCGCGAGATGCGGCAGCGTCGCGTTCACGCCCTGGCCGCCGAGAAACAACGTGTAGCCGTCGGCCGGCGCGCGGGCCGCCGCCTCGCCCCCGATGGCGCCGGCGCCGCCCGGGCGGTTCTCGACCACGACACTCTGGCCGGACGTCGCCCCCATCTGCTGCGCCACGGTCCGCGCCAGGATGTCGGCGAGCCCACCCGCTGCAAGTGGCACGATGATGCGCACCGACTTCGCCGGATAGTCCTGCGCGGGCGCGACAGTCGCGGGTATCGCCAGCATGCCGAGCAGCGCGAATGCGATCGGCCGGCAAAAAAGTCGTCGAGGCGCCATTGTCGATGTCCCCGCCTAAGCCTGCCGCGCATCATAGAGGCACGACCCGCGGATACCAACCGCGGGGGGCGCCCATCTTGTCGCGGCCGCTTGCGAGGCTAGGGCATTCCCCGCATCATCCGCTCGGAGGAAAAATGAAAAAGCCCGGATTTGCCGTCGCGGCCGTCATCGCGCTCATCGCGCTCCCCGCCGCTGCGCAGGAGTGGCCGACTGCAAAGCCGGTCCGCATTATCGCGCCGTCGACACCGGGTGGCGCGGCCGACCTGTTCGCACGGCTGCTCGCGGAGAATCTTCCGGGCGCTCTGGGCGGCGGGCGCTTCGTTGTCGAGAACCGCGCCGGCGGCGCCGGGCTCGTCGGCACCGCTGCGGTCGCGCAGGCGGCGCCCGACGGCTATACCTTCGGCATTTCGGGCATTGCCTATCATGCGATTGCGCCGGCGATGGCGGCCAAGCCCGGCTTCGACCCCATGAAGGATTTCACCCACATCGCCTACATCGGCGGTCCGCCCAACGTCTTCATCGTGAGTCCGTCGCTCGGCGTGCGTTCGCTGAACGAGCTGGTCGCACACGCGCAGAAGGTCGGTACGATCGATTACGTCGCGCCCGGCGTCGGCACGCTCGGGCACCTGATGATGGAAGGCTTTGCGCGCAAGACCGGCATCAAGATTTCAGCAGATCATGACATCCGGCGCGGCGCAGGGGATGATGGACCTGATCGCCGGCAATGTTCAGGTCGGCACCGTGACCTGGTCATCCGCGCTTGGACAGATCCGCGCCCGCAAGGTGATTCCGATCGCACTGTCGGCGGCCACGCGGCTGACCGAGGCGCCCGAGGTGCCGACCTTCAAGGAACTCGGTTACCAAGACCTGACGACGACGGCGTGGTTCGCATTCTCCGGCCCGGCCAATCTGCCGGCAGGCATCCCGCAGCGGCTGAACGCGGCGGTGCTGAAAGTGCTCGCGCTTCCCGCGGTGCGCAAGCGCCTGGAGGGGGAGTCCATCGACTCCCAGGCGATGACGATGGACGAATTCACGCGTTTCGTGGCCAGCGAGATCGACCGATGGGGACCGCTCGCGCGCGAGCTGAGAGCGAAGCGGTAGCTACTGCGATCTCGCAATGCCTGCCGAACTCGACCACCTTGCCGAGCCGCACGATCTCGCTGCGCATGAATGTGAGGAGCTCATCCGGCGGCGGGCTGTCAACCGAGATCCGGCCGGTCTTGGCGTATTCCTGCTGGACCTCCGGCAGCGCGATGATCGCCTTCAATTCGCGATGCAGCCTGGCGACGATGTCCTTCGGCGTGCCCGCGGGCGCCACGATCATCTGCCACGACACGAAGTTGAACTCCGGCACCCCGGCCTCCGCGAGCGTCGGAATATCGGGCGCCGGCCCGAGCCGCGTCGTGGATGACACACCGAGCGCGCGAATTTTTCCCGCGCGGACCAGCGGCAGTGCCGGCGTCGGCTCGGCAAATTGCGTCGGGATGTGCCCTGCGACCAGATCGTTGAGCGCGAGCGCATCGCCTCGATAGGGCACGTGCACGATGTTCGTGCCGGTCATGGTCTTGAGCAATTCCATGCTCAGGTGCTGCGGCGAGCCGGGGCCAGCCGAGCCGTAGGAGAGCTTGCCGGGCTGCGATTTCACCCACGTGACCCAGTCGGTCACCGACTTGACCGGCAGCGTCTCGTTGACCAGCAGCATGAACGGCGCATTCGAGGTGAGCACGATCGGCGCGAAATCCTTGCCCGGGTCGTAAGGCAGGTTCTTGTGCAGCGTGGCGTTGATCGCGAACGGCGTGCTGGTGCCGAGCATGAGCGTGTAGCCGTCCGGCGCCGCGCGCGCGACGTAGGTCGAGCCGATGGCGGTGCCGGCGCCGGTGCGGTTCTCCACCACGACCGGCTTGCCCAGCCGGTCCGACAGGCGCTGCGCAAGCTGGCGCGCGAACACATCGAGCCCGCCGCCGGCCGCATAGGGGACGACGAGCGTGACCTGACGGTTCGGATAGTGGTTCGGGCTTTCTTGGGCGGTGGCGGGCGCCGACACCATGGCCAGTCCGGCCAATGCGGCCCGCGTCAAAGACGTGATCGCCATGACATCCTCCCCCGGGCGGCGTGCCCGCCGCCACGTCCGCAAAGCCTAGCGGAACCCGGCCGCGCCGGTAAGCGCACCAAAGGACGCAGAAAAGCCTCGGTTACCGGCGTATTCCTTGACTCCCGCGGGGCCCGACCATAGGTTCCGCGCGCTCTCGCAAGAGACGTGACTTCTAACCCGCCGACCGGTCCTGCGAGGCCGGAGGCCCTCGCCCGACAGCGCGTTGCGCCCTCGGGCGCCACTGGTGTTTGCACCGGTCGCCCTTGGCGGCGGCCGCTTGAAGGACGAAGAATTTGTTCGAACTCGCTGTCGGAACGGCTTGGCGGCATTCTCAACCGGCTCACCGGGCGCGGCGCGTTGTCGGAGGCCGACGTCGATGCCGCATTGCGCGAGGTGCGCCGGGCGCTGCTGGAAGCCGACGTCGCGCTCGACGTGGTGCGCGCCTTCACCGAGAAAGTGAAGGCGGGTGCGGTGGGCGTCGAAGTCATCAAGTCGGTGACGCCGGGGCAGCTGGTCGTGAAGATCGTGCACGACCAGCTCATCGAGACGCTGGGTGCGCAAGGCGATCCGATCGATCTCAATGCGCCGGCCCCGGTTCCGATCATGATGGTCGGGCTGCAAGGCTCCGGCAAGACGACGACCACCGCCAAGCTCGCGAAGCGCCTCACCGAGCAAGGCCGCCGCAAGGTGCTGATGGCCTCGCTCGACGTGCGCCGCCCCGCCGCGATGGAACAGCTTGCGGTGCTCGGGCAGCAGGTCGGCGTCGAGACCCTGCCGGTCGTCGCCGGCCAGCAGCCGGCGCAAATTGCGCAACGCGCATTACAGGCCGGCCGCCTCGGCGGCTATGACGTGGTGCTGCTCGACACCGCCGGCCGCACCACGCTCGACGAGGCGATGATGGCGGAAGCGGCCGACGTGAAGCGCGTCGCCAATCCGCATGAGGTGCTGCTGGTCGCCGACAGCCTCACCGGCCAGGACGCGGTCAACCTCGCGCGCGCATTTGACGAGCAGGTCGGACTGACCGGCATTGTGCTCACGCGCGTCGACGGCGACGGCCGTGGCGGTGCCGCGTTGTCGATGCGCGCGGTCACCGGCAAGCCGATCAAGCTGATGGGCACCGGCGAGCGCATGGACGCGCTCGAGGACTTCCATCCCTCCCGCATCGCCGACCGCATCCTCGGCATGGGCGACATCGTCTCGCTGGTCGAGAAGGCGGCGGCGACGATCGACGCCGAACGGGCCGCGCGCACCGCCGAGCGGATGCGCAAGGGACAGTTCGACCTCAATGACCTGCGCGATCAGCTCATCGGCATGCAGCAGATGGGCGGGATGAGCGGGTTGATGGGCATGCTTCCGGGCGTCGCCAAGATGAAGAACCAGCTCGCGTCCGCCAATCTCGATGAGCGGGTGCTCAAGCGCCAGATGGCGGCGATCGAACTCGATGACCCCGCGGGAGCGCAAGAACCCCGATCTCCTCAAGGCGAGCCGCAAGAAGCGGATCGCATCCGGCGCCGGCGTGAAGGTCGAGGACATCAACCGCATGCTCAAGATGCACCGGACCATGGCCGATGTGATGAAGGCGATGGGTGGCGGCAAGCGCGGCCCGATGGCCGGCATTGCCAACATGCTGGGCTTGGGCGGCGGCATGCCGACGCCAACGCCGGAGCAGATGGCCGAGCTGGCGAAGAAAATGCCCGGCGGCGGCGCTGGATTGCCGCCCAGTATGCCGGGCCTGCCACCGAAATTCCCCGGCACCGGTCCGCTGTTGCCCGGCCTTGGCGGCGCGAAGCCGGGCCTGGGCGGCTTCCCGGGACTGGGGAAGAAGAAATGAGCAATCCGTCTCAATCGCCGATCGTAGGGTGGGCAAAGGCGCGGGCAACACGAGCCGCCTCTCCATGCGGGCAGAAAAGCGTCGTGCCCACCGGGGGCGTCGCCTCAATCCATGATCCCGATGGTGGGCACGGCGCTGTGCTGTTCGTGTGGCGCGGTCGTGCGTATGGACCGCGCCTTTGCCCACCCTACGGAGTCCATCAAATCTGAACCTAAAGGAGAGATAACTGTGTCCCTGAAAATCCGGCTCGCACGTGCGGGCACCAAGAAGCGGCCCGTCTATCACATCGTCGTGGCCGACAGCCGGTCGCCGCGCGACGGCCGCTTCATCGAGCGCCTCGGCTACTTCAATCCGCTGCTGCCGAAGGAGAAGACCGAACGCCTCAAGTTCGATCTCGAGAAGACCAAGGCCTGGATCGCCAAGGGCGCGACGCCGAGCGATCGCATCATGCGCTTCCTCGACGAGGCCGGCATCGCGAAGCGCGAGAAGCGCAACAACCCCGAGAAGGCGATCCCGCGCAAGCAGCGCAAGGCGATGAAGGAAGAGGCCGAGAAGGCCAAGGCCGAAGCTGCCGCCGCCAAGCCCGCGGCACCGCCCGCGAGTTGATCGTAGGCCGTGTCGCCGCGCGCCCAACGCATCTGTGTCGCCCAGATCGGGGCGCCGCATGGCGTGCGCGGCGAGGTCAAGATCTGGTCGTTCACCGCCGAGCCGCTGTCGGTCGGAAGCTATGGGCCGCTGGAGACCGAGGACGGCGCCGCGCGGGTCGAGATCGAAGCGCTGCGCGCCGCCAAGGACCATCTGGTCGCGCGCCTCAAGGGCGTGAACGACCGCAACGCCGCCGAACGTCTCACCAATACCAAGCTGTTTGTCTCCCGCGAGCGACTGCCGGAGACCGACGCGGACGACGAGTTCTATCATGCCGACCTGATCGGCCTCGCCGTGGTCGATGCGGAGGGGAACGCTTTGGGGAGCGTTGCAGCCGTCCATAATTTCGGCGCCGGCGACCTCATTGAAGTGAAGCCTGCGCAGGGCGTTTCGACCGTGCTGCTGCCGTTCACGCAAGCGGCGGTGCCGGTGGTCGATATCGCCGGACGGCGGATCGTGGTCGATGCCGCGGCATTCGCGTCGGCAGCCTCGCCAAGCCAAGCCGAACCAGGGACGGAATAGCCATGTGGCGCGCGAGCGTACTCACGATCTTTCCGGAGATGTTCCCGGGTGTGCTTGGCATGAGCCTCGCCGGCAAGGCGATGACCGCCGGCACCTGGGCGCTCGACGTCGTCGACATCCGCGTGCACGCGACCGACAAGCACCGCAGCGTCGACGATACGCCGGCCGGCGGCGGCCCCGGCATGGTGATGAAGGCCGACGTGCTGGCGCGCGCACTCGACGCAGCGTCCCCGCCCGGCGACACCCGCCCCCGCCTGCTGATGTCACCGCGCGGCATGCCGCTCACTCAGGAACGGGTGGCCACGATCTCCCGCGGCGGAGGCGCGGTCATCCTGTGCGGACGGTTCGAAGGCGTTGACGAGCGCATCATCGAAACCCGCAATATCTCCGAGGTCTCGATCGGCGACTACGTGCTCTCGGGCGGCGAGATCGCGGCCTTCGCCCTGATCGACGCCTGCGTGCGGCTCCTCCCCGGCGTCATGGGCCAACTGGCCTCGGCCGACGAGGAGAGCTTTTCGCAGGGCCTGCTTGAATACCCGCAATACACGCGGCCGCAGCTGTTCGAGGGCCGCGGCATCCCGGAGGTGCTGTCCTCCGGCGACCACGCCAAGGTCGCGGCCTGGCGACGGGCCGAGGCCGAGCGGCTGACCCGCGAGCGCCGGCCGGATCTGTGGGAGGCCTATCGGGCGCGCAAGAAGCCCTGATTTTCCGGTCATTCGAGGCCTGGGTCATCGAAATAGACAAAGCCGACCCAGTATCGTAGAAGCTCGCCCGACCCACACAGTCCGGCACGATCGCGCGCCTTTTGACTTGGCGCTGCCCACGGAGACTTCCCATGAACCTGATCGAGGAGCTCGAGAAAGAGCAGGTGGCCAAGCTCACCGCCGGCAAGGAGATCCCCGATTTCCAGCCGGGCGACACCGTCGTCGTCAACGTGAAGATCGTCGAAGGCGACAAGGCCCGCGTGCAAGCCTACGAGGGCGTCTGCATCGGCCGCGCCGGCGCCGGCCTGCAGGAGAACTTCACGGTCCGCAAGATCTCCTACGGCGAGGGTGTCGAACGCGTGTTCCCGCTCTACTCGCCAATGATCAACTCCATCAAGATCGTGCGCCGCGGCAAGGTCCGCCGCGCCAAGCTTTATTACCTGCGCGGCCTGCGCGGCAAGCGCGCCCGCATCACCGAGAAGCAGGACCATCGCGCCGAGGATGCCGACGCCGCATCCGGATCCTGATGCGACGCGCGATGAGCGTGACTGCGACACGATGCAAAAAGGCCGGCTTGCTCGGCCTTTTTCTTTGGCTGGCGGCCGCCGCCGTGTCGCCCGGCCTGGCGCAGCCATCGCTGCTGGAGCAGCTCGGCAAGGGCGAGCCATCGTCGCCACCGCGGAAAAGCACGTTGCCGCCGCTGCGGCTTCAGATCGAGGAGGCCGCCCCGGCCTTCGACGAGCGCACGCGCGAGGCGATGGTCACGTTCCGGCTGACGCCGCGCTCCGGGCGGATGTTTGCGGAATTCACCAGCAACAATATCGGCCGCGTGTTCGAGCTCCGGATCGATGGCAGGGTCGTGATGAAACCGGTCATCCGCGAGCCGATCACGGGCGGCTCGGTCCAGGTCGTCGGCGGCTTTACCGTGACGGAAGCCAAAGAACTCGCCGACCGCCTGAACAGCGGTTCGGCCCGCGTCGAGGCCGAAGTGGTGGACTAATTCGCCACTTTCCGGAACGCTTCCAAGGCATTAAATAGACCCGCGAATACCCGACAATTGGATCGACGATGGCCAAAGCGCGTACCCTCTACGACAAGATCTGGGAAGACCACCTGGTCGACGAGCAGCCCGACGGGACCTGCCTGATCTATATCGACCGGCACCTTGTTCATGAGGTCACCAGTCCGCAGGCGTTCGAGGGACTGCGGCTTTCGGGCCGCAAGGTGCGCGCGCCGGACAAGACGCTCCTTGTGGTCGATCACAACGTGCCGACCACCGACCGCAGCAAGCCCAATCCCGATCCGGAGAGCGCAGCGCAGATCGCCTATCTCGCGGAGAACGCCAAGGTCTTCGACCTCGAATACTTCAACGAGTTCGACAAGCGGCAGGGCATCGTCCACATTATCGGCCCCGAGCAGGGTTTCACGCTGCCGGGCACGACCATCGTTTGCGGCGACAGCCACACCGCCACGCACGGCGCGTTCGGCGCGCTCGCCTACGGCATCGGCACCTCGGAAGTCGAGCACGTGCTGGCGACGCAGACGCTGATCCAGTCGAAATCGAAGAATATGCGCGCGGTGGTCGACGGCAAGCTGCCGCAAGGCGTCACCGCCAAGGACATCATCCTCGCCATCATCGGCGAGATCGGCACCGCCGGCGGCACCGGCTATGCGCTGGAATACGCCGGCGAAGCGATCCGCTCGCTGTCGATGGAAGGCCGCATGACGGTGTGCAACATGTCGGTCGAGGGCGGCGCCAAGGCCGGCTTCATTGCGCCCGACGAGAAGGCTTATGCGTTCCTCAAAGACCGTCCAAAGTCGCCGAAGGGCAAGGCCTGGGACGAGGCGATGCGCTATTGGGAGACGCTGCGCTCCGACGACGGCGCGCATTTCGACCGCGAGATCAGGCTCGACGCGGCCAAGCTGCCGCCGCTTGTGACCTGGGGCACCAGCCCGGAGCAGGTGATCTCGATCACCGGGCGGGTTCCGGTTCCGAGCGAGATCGCCGACGACAACAAGCGGCGCGCCGCGGAAACGTCGCTCGACTACATGGGCCTCAAGGGCGGCGAGAAGATCACCGACATCGCGATCAATCGCGTGTTCATCGGCTCCTGCACCAACGGGCGCATCGAGGACCTGCGCGCCGCCGCCAAGGTGGCGGACGGCAAGACCGTCCATGCAGGCGTCAACGCGATGATCGTGCCGGGCTCCGGCCTGGTTAAGGAGCAGGCCGAGTCGGAAGGTCTCGACAAGATTTTCGTGAAGGCCGGCTTTGAATGGCGCGAGCCCGGCTGCTCGATGTGCCTGGCGATGAATCCCGACAAGCTCGCACCCGGCGAGCGTTGTGCCTCGACCTCGAACCGCAATTTCGAGGGCCGGCAGGGCTACAAGGGCCGCACCCATCTGGTGTCGCCGGCGATGGCGGCCGCCGCCGCGATCGCGGGGCACTTCGTGGACGTGCGGGAATGGAATTGACGTCAGGGTCCAGGCGATTGCTCTAGCTGAACAAGATCAGGCCCGCCTGATGGCGGGCCTGATGCACTCTGACGCTCACGTCATCACGCAACGCTGCGCGTCACCAAACTCCAACGCCGAACGGCCCGATGCCGACAAACGGGCGCGGCCCGTAGTAGCGCCGATAGTAAGGATACGGATACGGGTTGGCATAGCTGTAGGCATAGGGGTAGGGATAGGCCGCGTACGGGTAGGCACGGCGGTAGACATAACGGTAACGGCGATGCGGATACCCGCGATGCCAGACGTGCTCAACCGTAGCTTGGTCTTGCTGAACGCCCGCTGCATGACGCACTGCAAACGCGTTGGCTGGCGCCGGAGCCGCTGCGATGAACAACACCGCGGCAGCCGCAATGCCTAAGGGAATCTTCACCATGACAGTCACCTCCAGGTCGCTCCCGGAGGATTCAACGCGCGAAAATGGTTTCGGTTTCAGGGGGTCAGCCGCGTTGCCACCAGCAGCGCATCTGGGGGGTAACCACGGTCCCGCTCGGCCGATACTCGGTGGCCAGCCAGGAGACGCATTGCCGCACTGCATTACGGCCCGGGAACCCGAGATTGTCGGAACGCGGAAATTCCGTCGCATCGTGCCGGTTGCGCAGGACCGGCCGCACGATGATGCGGGTCGGCGCCCGCTTTTGCGCAGCCTTTTGTCTCGGCACCGGGCGGACGACCTGATCCCAATCGGGCACCTGCGCCTGCACCGCGCCGGCCAAGCCGAGCAGCAACGCCGCTGTCATCAACCCGATTGTGGCCCTCGCCCGCATGACGCCCCGCGCCGGTGAACCGTCCCTACGGTCGCCGATCAGGGGCTGACGGTCAACCTGACGGGCCGCCTTGGCCGCGTTCCGGCAGTCCCGTAAAAAGTGGGCATGACCTCCTCCCCCTTACAGCCCGATCGCTGGCTCGCCGCCAAGGCTCCTTCGCTCGACGAGCTCGATCGGATGGCGGACGAAGCCTATCGGCAACTGCCGGAGCAATTCCGCGCACTGTGCAAGGACCTCGTGATCCGCGTCACCGAATACCCCACCGAGGAGGTCCTCGACGCCATGGGCATCGAAAGCGAGCTGGACCTGATGGGCCTGTTCCAGGGTGTCGGGCTACCGTTCCAATCGGAAAACGTCTCGGGCCAGATGCCGAACATGGTCTTGCTCTACCGCGTGCCGATGCTGCTCTACTGGGCCGAGCACGACGAAACGCTCGCGTCGATCGTCACCCACGTGCTGGTGCACGAGATCGGTCACCATTTCGGCCTGTCCGACGACGACATGGCCGCGATCGAAGCGAGCGTGGAATAGCGTCACACAACCTCAATCCGTCATCCTGAGGTGCGCGCCATAAGCGCATCAACGCGCGTCTGCGACGCGCTATGGCGAGCCTCGCGAGGCCCGGGCACCTCAGGGTGACGGACATAGACTGAGTTTGCTTCAGTCGAAGCGATCCTGCCTAATACAGCGGTTCACCTTCGATGGTGCAGCGGCGCAAGGTCCGGCGCTGGTCGCTCGGCCAATCGGTGCGCGCGTGCAGACATGCCAGATTGTCCCACACCACCAGATCGCCGACCCGCCACACGTGTTCGTAGATGATCGCGGGATCTTCCGCGATGTCGAACATGGTCGTCAGCAGCGCCTCGCTTTCGGCGCGGTCCATGCCTTCGATCCACATCGTGTTCTGGCTGGCGACGTAGAGTCCCTTCCGGCTGGAGCCCGGATTGGTGACGATAATGGGCTGGCGGCAGTGATGCATGGTTTCGATATCGACGGTCAGGTCGATCCGCCGGCCGGTGGTGTATTGGTGGCCCTGCATCACCATCGCGCCGTCGAGCCGCTTCTTCACGTCGTCCGGCAATCGCTCATAGGCGGCATACGAGCTCGAAAATCGCGTGTGCCCACCTTCCGTGGGGATCTCGATGCCATAGAGAAATGACGCGCGATGCGGCCGCCGGTGGTAGCACTTGTCCGAGTGAAACCACATCTCGCCATGCCCGAGCGCGCCCATCGGTTTGCCGGTGGCGTCGACGTTGTCGGTCACCAGCAACATGTCGTCCCAGTCCAGCAAGGTGTCGGCGCCGGCTGCGCCTGCGCGCGGCGGCACCCGCTTGGCGACGGGACCGAAATAGGACGCAAACCGGCGCTGGTCGTCCTCCGAAAGGTTCTGATCGCGGAACACCAGAACGGTGTGCTGGTGCCATGCGTCCATGATCTGGCGGACGGTTTCGGGGTCCAGCGGCCGGCTGAGGTCGACGCCGCGGACTTCCGCGCCAATGACGGGATGCAGCTTGATGACGGAAACGGTACTGATCTTTTCCGCGGTCATTGCCATTTTCGTCTCCCGGAGACTTGCAGACGTGAAGCGACGATCAGGACGGTCTTTTGGCTACATTATCAATTCGGCGACCGTGTCCACAATCGGTTTGGGCGGCGCCCTCACAAGGGTTTGAGCACCGGAGCCCCGCCGCGGGCTTGACGGGTGCACCCCAGGGCGCCATGAGAAGGCGTTTCCGCAGGCTCAAGGACACGCTGATGGACAAGTTCACCACGCTCGAAGGCGTCGCGGCGCCGCTGAAGATGATCAATGTCGACACCGACATGATCATCCCCAAGCAGTACCTCAAGACCATCAAGCGCACCGGGCTGGGCAGCGGCCTGTTCTCGGAGAAGCGCTATCAAGACGACGGCAGCGAGAACCCCGATTTCGTGCTCAACAAGCCGGCTTATCGTAAGGCCAAGATTCTGGTCGCGGGCGACAATTTCGGCTGCGGCTCCTCGCGCGAGCATGCGCCCTGGGCGCTGATGGATTTCGGCATCCGCTGCGTGATCTCGACCTCGTTCGGCGACATCTTCTACAACAACTGTTTCAAGAACGGGGTGCTGCCGATCAAGGTGTCGCCGGAAGATCTGGAGAAGCTGTTCGACGACGCCGAGCGCGGCGCCAACGCAACGCTCTCGATCAACCTGGAGAAGCAGGAGATCCGCGGGCCCGACGGCGGCGTGGTGAAATTCGACATCGACGCGCACCGCAAGCATTGCCTGCTCAACGGCCTCGACGACATCGGGCTCACGATGGTCAAGGAAAAGAAGATCAACGACTTCGAGGGCAAGGCGAACGCCGCGCGTCCCTGGGTGTGACGCTGTCGTACCCCGCATGAGCGGTAGGGTGGGCAAAGGCGCGTCTTCGCGCTGTGCCCACGCGGCTGTTGTGGGGCCAGGAAGACGTGGGCACGCTTCGCTTTGCCCACCCTACATTCTACAATTTTGTCTCGCGCGCTATCACGCCCGCGCCATCGACGCGGTCTCGATGTGCACCACGTCGTAGAGGCAGGGCTCAATCTCCTTCGCCAGGTCGCCGAAGTGCGACCATTCCTTGCGGAATTCGGGCGAGTGATGCGCGGCCTCGAGCTTGTCCCGGTCGGTCCACTGGATGTGATTGACCACGTGGCTGCCGTCGGTGCTGCGGTAGAGGCAGATCGACACAAAGCCGGGCTGCTTGGCCATGAATTGGGCCCGCTCGGTCATGAGGGCCAGCACCTCGTCCTGATTGTCCGGCGGGAGCTTGACGGTGGTGATCTGGGTCACGACACCGCTGTTGGGGCGCATATCGGCCATGGCTCTGTCCTCCTGGTTCAAGGAGGACAACGCCTTGGGTGGCGGACGGGTTTCCCGACCAGCGGAGCAGCCACCCCTATTTGGCAAGCTCGCCGAATTGCCGGACCGGCCCGCCGAGCTTGTCCCACAGAAACGCCAGCGTGTCGGTCGCGCGGTCGATCTGTTTCGACAGCGCATTGCCGAAGCCGTGGCCGGCGCGCCGCTCGACTTTCAAGTAGACCTCCGCGCCGGGCGCCTCGCTCTGGATTGCTGCCGCGATCTTGTAGGCGTGAGCCGGGACCACGCGCTCGTCGTTGTCGGCGGTCAGGATCAGCAGCGGCGGATACTTCACGCCGCGGCGGACATTGTGCACCGGGGAGTAGGCGATCATGGATTTGAAATCCGCCTCATTGGCGGGATCGCCGTATTCCGAAGTCCAGTTGCTGCCGAATGTGAAATGCTTGAAGCGCAGCATGTCGGCGACCGGAACGCCGGACACGACCGCGCCGAACAGCTCGGGGCGTTGCAACATGGTCGCGAGCACCAGCAGCCCGCCATTGCTCGCTCCGTTGATGCCGAGCCGGTCCGGACGCGTGTAGCGGTTGTCGATCAGCCACTGCGCGGCCGCGATGAAGTCGTCGAAGCTGTTCTGCTTGCGGCCGAGGCGGCCGCCGTCGTGCCAGGCCGTGCCGAATTCGCCGCCGCCGCGGATCGCCGCGAGCGCGAACACCCCGCCGAGCCGCACCCAGGCAGCGACCGTCTCGCTGTAGGCCGGCCACTGCGGAAACGAAAACCCGCCATAGGCGTAAAGCAGCGTCGGCGTGCTGCCGTCGAGCGCAATGCCGGGACGGTGAATGAGCGACAGCGGAACTCGGGTGCCGTCCTTGCTGGTGACAGTGACTCGACGCACCTCCGCGTCCGAGAGATCGTGCTTGGAGGCGGTGGCACGGAACAGCGTGGTCTTGCGGCTGATGAGGTCGAGCCACTCGATGCGGCTTGCCCGCTTCTGTTCGTCGACCTGCATCAGCAGGTGGTCGTCGATGCGGAGCTGCCGCCCAAACCATACCCGTGACGGTCCGCCCAGCTCAACGGTGGAAAGAATACGTCCGTTCAGGTCACGGACCGTGACCCGGCTGTCGAGGTTTTCGAGGTGCAGGGCCACGAGCCGGTTGGTGAACACCTTGACGAAATCGAGGGTGTGTTCGCCTTCGGCGATGACCGTATGCCAGCGGTCCGGCTTGAAGTCGGCCTCGTCGATGCGCACCAGCCGTCCGTTGGGCGCGTTCAGCGTCGTCAGCGCATAGTGCGTGGCGCCGGCGCTGTCGAGCGGCCAGAAGCTCGCCACGCCGATCGGAAAGATCTCGGTGAAATCGCGCGGCTCATCGACGGGTGCGACGTAGTAGCCGCCCTTCTCGCTGGCGCCGATACGAGCGAGGATCTTCAGGAGACGCGTTTCAAGCGAGGTCTCGACGCGCAGGTAGACGTCGCGGTGCGCCGGCAAACGGAAGATGACGCGGTCGGCGGACTGCGGCTGCCCAAGCCGGTGCCAAAAAACCACCTGGCTTTTGCGGTCCCAGCCGGCGGGATCGCCGTCGGCAGGATAGCGCGCATAGAAGAAGCTGCGTCCGTTCGGGTGCCAGGCGACCGAGGTGTGCTTGCAATGGGATAGCGTGTCGCGCAGATCGAAATTGCCCTCGACGTCGCGAACGTGCAGCACCTGCTTGTCGCCGCCGGCTTCCGAAAGGAGATAAGCGACGCGCTGCCCGAGGCGATCGGGGAAGGTATCGGAGATCGACGTGGCCCCGTCGGAGGCAAGCGTATTGGGATCGATCAAGATCTGGCGCGGACCGGGAAGATGGCGCAGCGTGCCGTAGCAGCGCTGGTTGGCGAGCCCGTCCTGGAAGTAGTTGAAGTAGCGCAAGCCGCGGCGATAGGGGATGCCGGTGCGCGGATAGTCGAGCAGCACGTCGAACAGCTTGCGGATCGGCGCGCGCGACGGCAGCGCATCGAGATGGGCGCGGCCGCGCTGGTCCTGCGCCTCGATCCATGCCTTCACGTCGGGGTGGTTCGAATCCTCCAGCAGCCGGAATGGATCGCGGACCACGATCCCGTGGAACGTGTCGGATGCATCCGACAGCGGCGGCGCCGGCAATTTGGCGGGTGCAGCTTCGCCCGCCGAGACGACCTGTGCGACCGACGGCGCGGCGGCCGCCAGCACGCCGGTGGCAGCGCCACCAGCGATGAATGCCCGCCGGGTCGGATGCAAAGCGCGCCGTTGCCCCATCGATATCCCGAAAACGAGATCATTGCGAAGTCACGGTGGCTGCAAGCTATCAGCCTTGCGGTTTCGTTTCTAGACCTGCGCCCGCAGGCTGAATCCCGGTGCCCGGGCGGTGTCGATGGTTAACGACTTGCCGGCGGCGAACAGCTTGCGGCCCGCGACGTGGTCGCTTGGCATGTTCACGGAATCGATCCCGATCAATGCGCCGTTGCGGAAATACAGGACCGAGAACCGGCCGGCGGCGACGTCGCCGAGGGTGACCGTGTCGTCGTAATGCTGCGTCAGGCCGACGATCTGGAGCTTCACGTCGTACTGGTCGGACCAGAACCACGGCACTGCGGCGTAAGGCTTGGCGGCGCCCATGATCGCATCGGCAACCGTCTTGCCCTGATCGATCGCGTTCTGCACCGATTCGAGCCGCACCTGTCCCTGCGCCATGGGATGGGGAAACGTCGCGCAGTCGCCGATGGCGTAGATGTCCGGATCGGTGGTGCGCAGCCGCGCGTCGACCACAATGCCGCGGTCGCAAGCCAAGCCCGCCGTCTTGGCAAGATCGTCATTAGCGATGATGCCGATGCCCACCACCACCAGATCGGCCGGAACGGTCGAGCCGTCATCGCAGCGGACGCCGGTGGCGCGCCCGCCGGCGCCCACGATCTCCGTCACCGATGCGCCCAGCCGTACGTCGACGCCGCGGCCGCGATGCAGGTCGCGGTAATAGTCGGACAGCACCGGCGACACCACGCGCGCCATCAGGCGGTCCATCGCCTCCAGCACGACGACCTTGCAACCAAGCACGGAGGCGACCGAAGCGCATTCGAGGCCTATAAAGCCGCCGCCGATCACCACCACATGAGCGGCAAACTCGACCTGCGGCTTGAGCGCGACCGCGTCGGCGAGCGTGCGGACATAGGCCACACCGGCGAGCTCCGCGCCCGGCGCCGGCAGTGTCCGTACCCGTCCGCCGGTCGCCAGCACCAGACTGTCGTAGCCGACGCGTTCGCCATCTGCGAGGACCGCCTGACGCGCCGCGCGATCGAGCGCGGCAACGCGGCAATCACGCCGCACCTCGATGGCATTGGCGGTGTAGAAATCCGCCGGCCGCAGCAACAGCGTGCTCTCTTTCACCTCGCCTTTGATATAGCCCTTGGACAGAGGCGGCCGCTGGTATGGCAGCGCCGGTTCTTCGCCCAGTATGACAATCGTTCCGTCGAATTTCTTGGCGCGCAGCGACGCCGCGACCTGATAGCCCGCCTGTCCGGCGCCGACGATAACGACCTTGCGCGCCATTACGCCCCGCGCTCGGCAATCGCGTCGGCGATCGCCACCGTGCGCCGCGCGATGTCGGCGTGAAGCCGCTCCACCATGCGGCCGTCAAGGGCGATGACGCCACTGCCCTGGTTCTCCGGCAACTCGAATGCGGCAATGATCGCACGCGCCTGTGCGATGTCCTCCGGACTCGGCGTGAACGCCGCATTGCAGGGCGCGATCTGGTTCGGATGGATGAGGGTTTTTCCGTCAAAGCCCAGGTCCCGTGCTTGCGCGCATTCGCGCGCAAGGCCCTCGGCATCGCCGAGGTCGTTGAACGGGCCGTCGAGGATGTCGAGGCTGTAAGCGCGCGCCGCCGCGATCGCAGTCACGAGCAAAGGCAGCACCGGAGCACGGCCGGGCACGATCCGCGCCCGCATCTCCTTGGCAAGATCATTGGTTCCGACCACGAGGCAGGACAGCCGGGTCTCCATATCGCGCGCCACGGCCGCGATCTCGCGCACGTTGAGGATCGCGAACGGCGTCTCGACCATCGCCCAGACCTTGATCTTGTGGTCGCTGCCGAGGTCCATGAGGCGATCGGCCAGGTTCTCCAGCGTGACCGGCTGTGAGATCTTGGGGACCAGGACCGCGTCGGGGCGCACGTCATGGATCATGTCCACGTCGGCGAGCCACCACTCGGTGTCGAGACCATTGATGCGGACCACGAGCTCACGCGACCCGAAACCGCCGGCCTTGATCGCCGCCCTAACCTGCTCGCGCGCGTCGGCCTTGGCCTCGGGTGCAATAGAATCCTCCAGGTCCAGGATGACGGCATCGACCGGCAGCGTGCGCGCCTTTTCGATGGCGCGGCTGTTGCTTCCGGGCACATAGAGCGCGCTGCGGCGCGGACGAAATGACATTGGTACGCCTCTGTTGGGCTTGTAATCTACCGTTGGCGTTGTGCGCATGCCAGCAATTGAGTGACTTGAGGTACAGGGAATGAGTTTTCCGCAACGGCTTCGCGACGGATACCGATCGTTCCGGTCGGGTCGGCTGCCCATGGAGCAGAGCCGCTACCGCGACCTCGCGGAGCGCGGTCAGGCCCCCGAGACCATGGTCGTGGGTTGCTGCGATTCCCGGGTGGCGCCGGAGGTCATTTTCGATGCCGGCCCCGGCGAGCTGTTCGTGGTTCGCAACGTGGCCAACCTGGTGCCGCCGTACTCTCCCGACAGCAACTATCACGGCGTCTCGGCGGCGGTGGAATATGCCGTGAAGGTGCTCCGCGTCCGCAACATCGTCGTGTTGGGTCACGCCCGTTGCGGCGGCATCCAGGCGTTTGCGGACAATGCACCGCCGGGCGACTTCATCGGCCGCTGGATGTCGCTGGTGGCGCCGGCGGCGAAAGCGATCAGCTCGCGGGAGGAGGCGCCTGGAAGTTACCTGACGCGGCTCGAGCAGGCGTCATTGGTCAAGTCGATCGAGAATCTGATGACGTTTCCGTATGTGAGCGGCGCTCGCGAGCGCGGCGAGCTCGAGCTGCACGGCGCCTATTTCAACGTCTTATCGGGCGAACTCGCTGAGCTCGACCCGGCGTCCGGGCGCTTCCTGGCTGTCACGCCTGCCTAGCCGGCCGGCCCGGATCAGAATCCCCTCAGGTCCGTTACTGGCACCTTCGGATTCTTGCCGATGATACGCACGAGAGCCTTGTTGACGACGTCGATATTGTTGTCGAATGAGCCGTGATTGGCGTCGATGGCCTCGTTGTTATTGGGCTCCTTGCGCGTCGGCACGGTCGTATCGATCACCGGCGCATCAAGCACAACTCCCTTTCCGAGCCTGTCCCAGTCTGACATCGCCTGGCCCAAGTCGGAATTGAAGGTCTCGTCCTTCTGGCGCCATTTGGGCCAGATTCGCTGCAGGCCGAGGACCGGGGTCTTGTGGTCCGGCTCAAGCGCGCGCGACACGAGATAGAGCAACGACTTCGAATAGACGACCGGAACACAGGCGTCTCGCTTTTCGTTTGCATCGTCCAGGATGCTGACAAAGGTCGACTTGGGATCGGCCGTGCCATCGCTGAATGCCATCCCATAGGTCCGGTTGGCAAAATCGACCGTACACGCCGGCGCCCACAGGTGAATCGAACTCGCTGTGAGATTCTTTGCCTTCATGGCGCCAAGGAAATTGCCATGCATGATGCAGCCGGCTGAGTGACCTAGCAGGTGAATCTCGGGCTTCTTCTGAAGCGACCCGATCACTTGGTGCAGGCCGTCCGCCGCGGTTGCCAATCCGCCGCCTTTCTCGCTGGCATTCCTGGCCCGCAACTTCATGTTTTCCCAGATGGCCTTCACGCCGAAATCGCGCGCGAAGACTTCGAAGCCACGGTCCTTGGCGTCCTTGAGCTTGTCGACCAGCCAGCCTTCAACTCGCTCAGGCAATACGCCGAGCTTCTCTGCACCGATGCGGATGATATCTCCTGCCAATTCAAAGAACCCTGATTGCCAGACCACGAATATTGGATGGATGCCGTTCTTCACAAACCAAGGGCCGAGGATCTGGGCACGCTTGACGCCATCCTCGCGGGCGTTGAGGCCGCCATGATCGTAGATCGCGATCTTGTTGACTCCGTTCTTGAGTGCGTTTTTCAGCTTGTCCTCGATGACAATGCGTACGGCGTGGTCGCCATCGTTGGCGGAAACCAGTTCGCGTTGGGCGCGCCCGGCATGGCCGATATGGATGATGTGGTCCTGTTCTTCGCCTTCGACCCACGGCGGTGCCGCACTCTGGTCGGCGGCGGCACCTGCGAGCAGGGGGCCGCGGACGCGCAACCGTTCATCCAAGGAAATCTCGGTTCGCGCACCTGGACTGAGGAAGCGCGCGCCAGAATAAGCGGCCCTTTTCCCTTTCGGCTTGGTGGGATGCCGGATCGCCATGGGGGCGCCAAGTGCGAGCGTCCATGCATCGTTGCCGTGCCGCGTCCACTCCTCGTACGGCAGCAGCGCGAAGCCAAGATAACCCCAGTCCGCACCCCATGAGTTCTGAATGATGAACCCGTCGCTGGTGTAGCCGACGATCGCAAATGCGTGACCGCCGACTTCCTTCTTCGTCTTTGGCTTGATGACGGCCGAGCCGAGGTCGAGCGATTTGCGAACGGCATCCCACCCGTCGTGTGCGTCGGCCGACACGTAGATCGCATGGGTCTCGAAGATTGCCGATTGCATGTCAACGAGTGAACGCGAATCGACACGGAAATAGGCGCCGAGCGGCGCCAGCGGCGCGTTGGCGTCCCAACCATCCTTCGCCGACCCCGGCTTCTTCTTGTTCTCGTCGGCAAAGTTCGGCCAGTACTCTTCGGCGCAGACTCCGTGCTTGTGAAAGCCCTTCATGGCGCCGCGGCAGCTTGAGCCTTCGTAGTCGTCGCCCTTCCACTCGTCGTAGAGCCGCGCGTTTTGATAAAGCATGCGCGCGCTCACGAGGCTGGGAGCGTTCGACATATCTATTTTCTTGCTCGGCTTCTGATTGGTCAGCCAATGTTCCCATCGCCGGTAGTTAACGACCGCTGCCAATCCGAATCCTGTGCAGGAGCCTTCCTCTCCCTGATCAAGAATCAATTTCTTGGCGCGATAGGCCGGAAGATAGTGATTGATCAGTTCTTCGGACGGATATTGCGCCGGCAGATTCACCAGCCGGGGGCGATATTGCAGGTCGCGAAAATCAATTCGATCCGGGCGCGCATCGAACGTGCGATTGAACATCATCCATTTCGACATGGCTCTCCTCCTCGGGCTCCGATGTGGGACGCATCGGATTCAAGGAGGACAACTTAGGGCAGATTTTGGGTACCCTGCAACCATGCCGCTAAATGCGGTGGCAGTAGTCCGCCAGCGTGATTGTGCCCGAGATTCGGAGTGACCGGGTTTACGCCGCCTTGCGCTTGGCCTCGATCAGCTTGCGGTTGATCAGGCACTCGGCGATCTGAATGGCGTTGAGCGCGGCGCCCTTGCGCAGATTGTCGGAGACCACCCACAGCACCAGCCCATTGTCGACGGTCGGATCAGTTCGGATGCGGCTGATATAGGTCGCATCCTCGCCGACGCATTCGTAGGGCGTGACGTAACCGCCCGGCTCGTGCTTGTCGATCACCAGACATCCCGGCGCGCTGCGCAGGATGCTGCGTGCTTCGTCAACGCTGATCGGGTTCTCAAACTCGATGGTGACCGCCTCGGAATGGCCGATGAAGACAGGGACGCGCACGCAGGTGGCGGTCAGCTTGATCTTGGGGTCGAGGATCTTCTTGGTCTCGGCCACCATCTTCCATTCTTCCTTGGTGTAGCCGTCCTCCATGAACGCATCGATGTGCGGAATGAGGTTGAAGGCGATGCGCTTCGGGAACTTCTTCGGCTCGACTTCGTCGATCTGGAACACCGCCTTGGTCTGCGCGAACAGTTCGTCCATCGCCTCCTTGCCGGCGCCCGAGACGGACTGGTAGGTCGCGACCACGACGCGCGTGATCTTGGCCTTGTCGTGCAGCGGCTTGAGCGCCACCACGAGCTGCGCGGTCGAGCAATTCGGATTGGCGATGATACCCTTCTTGCGGAAGCCCGCGACCGCATCGGCGTTCACCTCCGGCACGATCAGCGGCACGTCGGCGTCGTAGCGCCAGCACGAGGAGTTGTCGATCACGACCGCGCCCGCCGCGGCAAACTTCGGCGACCATTCCTTCGACACCGACGAACCGGCTGACATCAGGCAGATGTCGATGTCGGAGAGGTCGCAATGCTCGAGCGCTTTCACCTTCAGCGTCCGGTCGCCAGAGGACACTTCGGTGCCCTGGCTCCGGCGCGACGCCAGCGCCACCACCTCGTCGGCGGGGAACTCCCGCTCGGCAAGGATTTCGAGCATTTCGCGGCCCACATTGCCGGTGGCGCCGACGACGGCGACTTTGTAACCCATTATTAACTCTCCGAGGCGATTTCGCCGGCCGCGCTGCCGCGCGAAACCGGGAGGAAGCGCTTCTAGGCGAGAATCCAGCCAAATACAACGGTTTCGGGGCTGGTGTTGCGGTTCGGAAGTTCGCCCTGCTTTGCGGCGGGTCGGGAGCGAACTTCTGAACCAAAGCCACCAGCATGCCACAAGCTAGTGTCCCTTTTGAATCCGAAGTTCGCGGGGGAATTTGCGGCACGATTGTGCGAACTTCGGATTCGGGACACTAGTTCGGGGTAAGTCGTGGGGACTGCATTACGCCGTTTGGCCGACGAACTCACCGCAGCCCTTGCTCGTGTGCTCGCCTATATCGGGGTGCTCGCGGCGCTGGGGGTCGTGACCATCCACTTCTTGGACACCGGAGACGTGAGCGCCGCCATCGAGCCGGCGCCGCGCGCCGACTGGACCGTCCTGGAGCGGCCCTACCGCGCCTTCGCGCTGAACAGCCCCGACCTGCCGGAACCCGACTATGCAATCCGCCGCCACAGCGCGGGCGGCCGCAAGGACATCATGACGGTCAGCACCGAGAGCGCCGGGTCACGGCTGATGGTCGAGATCTATCGTCCCGGCCAGGAGAGCCCGGGCTTCGGCCACGCCGCATCCGAAGCCGCCGCGCGCGCGGCGGAGCTGGGCGGGGCCCCTGTGCTGAGCCCCGCGGACGGGATCGACAGCAAGTTCGGACGCGTTGCCGTGTTCGAGTTCAGCGCGCGGTCCGACGGCGCCGCGCGCAACTGCCTCGGCTTCGTCCGCGCCTTCAGCGAACCGCGGCTGCAGATCGCCGGTTGGTACTGCAAGAGCGACATGGAAGTGGTCGACCGCCGTACGCTGTACTGTGCGCTCGAAGGACTTTCGCTGCTCGCCGCCGCAAGCGATCCGAAGGTGCAGCAACTGTTCGCGAGCGCCGAGCAGAAGCGCACCTTCTGTGCACCGCGCACCGCACTGCGCGGCGCGACGCTGCGGCGCCATGACTGGATCGAGGGACCGCACCGGCCGAAGCTGCGCCGGACTGTGGCGACGAGATAGGTCACTTCCCGATGAAGGGATTCTGCCAGCCGCCCGGCGCCTGCCGCGGCGGATAGGTGGTCTCGAGATAGTCGAGCACGGTCTTGCGCAGATCGCCGTCGATCGGTGGCATGCCGTGCCGCTTGGTCATGAAGTCGAGGGTGTCCTCCCACTGGCGCCGCGACTGCCCCTGTTGCGCGACGATCTTGAAGCCGTGACACGGCGTACAGGCATAGAACGTCGGCTCGCGGCCGGCGCCGTCCGGGTAGTCCTCCGGGCTTTCCTGGCGCGGGGTGAATGTCTGTGCCGATGCGGGCGGCGCCCACGCAACCAGGGCGAACAAGACCAGCGCGACTGATGTTACGAAACCCATCACCATTCTCGCAGTCATTCCGGGACGGTCCGAAGGACCGGACCCGGAATCCATAACTCCGGCCTGCGCACTATTGATTCCGGGCTCGCCGCTTTCGCGGCGCCCCGGAATGATGCGGCCTGTCAACCGATCAACACCGCGATCCGGTGCATCGGATTCGCGCCGTAGCCCTGCGGATTCCAATTGCCGGCGATATGCGGCTGCATGGTCCCGCGCTGGTCGGTCGCCCGTGTCCAGATCTCGTAATAGCCCTCGCTCGGCAGGCGCACTGTCGCGGTCCAGCGCCGCCAGTCATAGCGGTTCTTGGCGGGCTGCAATTGCGCCGGCCGCCAGGTCGCACCGTAATCGATCGATATGTCGACGCGGCTGATCGAGCGATCGCCATCCCAGGCCGCGCCGCGCAGATTGATCTGACGCACGTCGGCCGCGAGCTTGGTGCCGTTGGCGGGACTGGTGATGATCGAGCGCACCGGCATCGATTCGAGATCGCGGAAATTACTCTCGTCCGGCTTGCCGCCCGGGATCATCGGCTTGATGGTGACGCGATAGGACGTCCCGCCCATGCCGGGACCGTCATGCACCTTGTCGCGGACCCAGATGCGAGTGAGCCATTTCTCCGACGCTGAGCCCAGCCAGCCCGGGAAAGATGAGGCGCAACGGTCCGCCGTGAACGTTCGGCAAGGGCTCGCCGTTCATCGCCCAGACGATCAGACTGTCCTGGTCGATCGCCTTGCGGATCGGCACGCCGCGCGACAGGGCCGGCCGGTTGGGATCGGACAGGCTACCGTCCGTTCCATAATGCCCGGTGAAGACCGCGGAGCCCTTCAACCCCGCCGCACGGATGACGTCGGCGAGGCGCACGCCGGTCCATTCCGCACAGCCGACGCCGCCGTTGGTCCACTGGTTGCCGCGCGCGGTCGGCGCGAAGAAGGAGCGGCCGTTGCCGCCACATTCCAGCACCAGGCGCCGTGTCACCGGCCGGAACCGCTTCTTGAGCGCACCCAAAGTGAGCTCAAGCTTCTGATTCACCTCGCCATCGATGGTGAGTTTCCAACTGTCGGGATCTTTTGCCGGATCGGGAATGTTGCCGTTGTTGCGGATGAAGAACTTGGCAGTCGGCGTGGTGTCGTCGTCGAGCAGGCTTTCCGGCGTTTCCGCCACCAGCGGACGGTCGCCGAGCACCACCAGGCCCTCGTGCTTGCCCGGGAATTTCAAATATTGCGGCCCCTTGGCGGGCGGCGGTTTCTCCTGCGCGAGCGCCGCCGGGATCAGCCCGCCGGGCATGTTCGCCGCAAACGGGATCGAGCCGCCGACCGCGGCGCTCATCGCCGCCAGGCCGCCGCCACCCATAAATCCGCGGCGATTGACATCGGTCCTGCGTCCGAACACGGCCGCATCGGCACGCTCCGGATCGTCCTGATAAAGTTCGTCGATGCTCCGTTCGAGCTTCCCGGTCATGGCGCACCCTCCCTGGCTGAATTTTCTCTCGAACAGCAAATTTAAGGAAAATTCATGCCAGCGAAAGCCGTTGTGGTAATATGACGCTTCTCAGGGAACGACCGCCGATGACTTGTTGTTGGCCATGCGGCGCTGTACCCCACAGCGAAACCGGTTACAGTGCGGACTTGGACCTGGAATCAGGGGGTGAGGCGACATGACAATGAAAATATGCGCTGCCGTCTTTTGTGCCGCAGCCATCGCACTCTCGTCCTTCGCGGTCACACCGGCGGACGCCCAGAATGTTCAGACGCAGAAGAAGGCGCCGGCGAAGAAAGTCGCGGCCAAAAAATATGGCCCGGTCCCCGTGAGCATGGCCCCGCCGACGCGCGCGCATCACGGTGACGCGGCGCACTTTCCTTGACGCCGGCACCCATGTGATCCCGGGCGACCGCAAATTCACGGACTACGCGATCCCGCCCACCTATTATCCGGGCGGCGTGGCCGACAACCGCGGCGGGATGTATATCGATCAAACCGCACTGCCGGGACCATTCACGCTGCCGGGCCGGAACAATCCCTGGCCATGGAATTACTGCCTGGGCTGCTGATTTTGGGCTGCTGAGCGGCGCCCCTACTCCGCCTTGATATTGGCCTCGCGGGCGATCTCGACCCAGTTGCGGTACTCGCTCACGATCTGCTTGTGAAAATCGTCACTGCTGCCGCCGGCGACGGTGACGCCGAGCTGCATGAAGCGCTCGACAGTCGCGGGATCGCGGATCGCCTTGTTCACCTCCGCATTCAGGCGGTCGACGATCGGCTTCGGCGTTCCGCCGGTCGTCAAGAGTCCGACCCACTGGATCGCCTCGAAGCCGGGATAACCGGACTCCGCCACCGTCGGGACGTCAGGAAATTGCTTGTCGCGCTCGAGGCCGCCGGCCGCGAGGACGCGCACGGTGCCCGCCTTCACATGCGGCAGTGCCGCGAGCGGCGAGATCACTGCGAAATGCGTATCACCCGCGATCAGTGACTGGATGGCCGGCGCACCGCCGCGAAACGGAACATGCTGGAGCGTGATGCCCGCGCGGGCGCTGAACAGCGCCGTGACGAGATGATTGTGACCGGCGGCGCCGGGGCTCGAATAGTTGTACTTGTCCGGCTCCTTCTTCGCGAGCGCGACGAACTCCTGCAACGTCTTCGCCGGCACCTTCGCGTTCACGACGAAGAAGAAGGGATTCTTCGAGACCAGCGTGACCGCAGCCAGATCGCGCTCGATGTTGTACGGCACCTTCGGATTGGTGGCGGGCACGACCGCGTGCGAGGACGCCACCACCAGCAGCGAATGCCCGTCGGGCGCAGCCTTGGCCACCGCGTCGGTGCCGACGATGCCGCTGGCGGCCGGGCGGTTGTCGACGATCACGGTCTGGCCGAGCGCCTTCTCCAGATGCGGCTGCAACAGCCGTGCGGTGGTGTCGTTCAGCCCGCCAGGCGCGAACGGCACGATCATCCGGACCGTCTGGGTCGGATAGGTCTGCGCATGAACCGAAAAGGCCGCGGCGACAGCAACACATCCGCCAAACAGTGCACCGGTCGAACCAAGGCGCCGCGATATCATGCCTTCACTCCTGCCCTTCATTCCGATGCATCAATCATTGAGCTTGATGCTCGCCTCGCGCGCGATATCGCGCCACTGGCTGATCTCGCGGGCGATCAGCGCCTGGAATTCGTCCGGCGTGCTGCCGGTCGCCGAAACGCCTTGCTTGTCGAGCACCGCAACCACGTCAGGCAAATGGATGATCCGGTTGATCTCGCTGTTGAGGCGATCGATCACCGGCTTCGGCGTCCCGGCCGTGGTCAGGACTCCGACCCATTGGATCGCTTCGAGACCCTTGAATCCCTGCTCTTCCGTGGTGGTGAGGTTGGGCAGCCGCGGATGACGCTTGCGGTCGCCGGTCGCGATCGCGCGGATCTTGCCGGACTCGATGTGCGGAAAGATGATGTTCGGCGCCAGCATGGTGAAATGCGTTTCGCCGCTGAGCATCGCCTGGGTCGCCGGCGCGCCGCCGCGATAGGGAATGTGCTGCAGCTTGATCCCGGCGCGGCGGCTGAGCAGCTCGACGGTGAGCTGGGTCTGGCTGCCGACGCCGGGCGACGCGTAGTTGTACTTGCCCGGCTCCTTCTTCGCGAGGTCGACGAACTCCGCAAGCGTGTTCGCGGGCACGCTCGGATGGACAAAGAAGAACATGGCATTGGTGTTGACCAGCGTGACCGGCGCGAAATCCTTCTCGGTGTTGTACGGCAGTTTCGGATTGAGCGCCGGCTGCACCGTGTGCGACGACGCAACCAAGAGCAGCGTGTGGCCGTCCGGCGTCGCGCGCGCCACCGCCTCGGTGCCGACCTGCCCGGCCGCGGCGGGACGGTTGTCCACGATCACGGTCTGGCCCAGCGCCTTCTCCAGATGCGGCGCGATGAGCCGGCCCATGACGTCGTTCGAGCCGCCGGCGGGGAACGGCACGATCAGGCGGATGGTCTGGGTGGGCCACGTCTGGGCGGATGATGTCTGAGCAGCCGTGGGTCCGGCAATCGACATCAGCAGGGCGGCGGCCCCGATGCACCTACTCCATCGCATGACAACGGCCTTCCACGACATCGACGCGCTCCATCCGCCTGCCGACTGCTTGTTGCTACCCTAAGCGGTCGAAAGGAACCGGGAAAGCGCGCGGGCTCCGCCGAATGTCGCAGGTCGAACCTGCCGGGTGCCGTTGCGTTGCCCGAGCAACGGTTGCAGTCGAAGGAACGAGATCATGGCATCAGCCGACCGCGCCGATATCGGCGATGCGCTCGCGGTCACCGTCAAGGAGCAGGCCATTCGTGCCGGCCAAGGACTTCGAGGACCAGCAAGCGCCTCGATGGAGAGTTGGGCTTCCGCGTTGAGCCGCTTGGAAAAGACCTGGTCGAGATTGCGCTCGGACCTCATTCGTTCCTGCTGCAGAACTTCTTTGTCGAGCCATGGGGCAGCAATTTCATGATGCATTTACTGGTGAGCGACGTCGACGCCTGGTGAAAACACATCGCCGGCCTCGATCTGCCGGCGTGCTACGGCGTGCCTCGGCCGAAAGCGCCGAAGCTGGAGGAATGGGGCCCTTAAGGTTGCCTATGTGATCGGTCCCGCAGGGGTGCGCTGGCACATCGCCGAACGGCCGCGCGGGAGTTGACGGGCCGGCATCTCCATAGGGGTGCGGAACCGTTTGGAAGCGGAACCACCCGCCGGGTTCCAGTATTAACACAAATGTCGGTAGCCGACTTAAGGGCGGGTAGCCGACTTAACGATGCACCTGGAGGTTGCGGATGACCCCTTCCGAGCATTTCATGCGGCATGCGGCCGATTGCAAATTCATGGCCCAACTTGCGCGCGACCCGGAAAGCAAGGCGGTATGGATCGGCATGGCGAACCGATGGCACCGATGTGCGGAATTGGCCAAACAGCAGAGTGTGCAACGTGCCAAGGAGTACCGCCATCGCAGACCGGTCAAGTCCTGGTCGCATTGAGGGTGATCGGTCTTTTTTAGGCAGGGTTGCAAACGGCTTGGCGGCTAGCGCGCGCGTCAGTGTTGCACCAGCCGCTCCATCTCCGCGACAATCGCGTCGCCCATCTCGCGGGTGCCGACGAGCTTGCCGCCGTCCGACTTGATGTCGGCGGTGCGCAGCCCGTTGTCGAGCGTGGCGGCGATCGCTTTGTCGATCAGGTCCGCCTCCTTGCCGCGGTCAAAGGAATAGCGCAGCGCCATGGCGAACGATGCAATCATGGCGATCGGGTTCGCCACGCCCTTGCCGGCGATGTCGGGCGCCGAGCCGTGCACCGGCTCGTACATCGCCTTGCGCTTGCGCGTCTTCGGGTCCATCTCGCCGAGCGAGGCGGACGGCAGCATGCCGAGCGAGCCGGTGAGCATCGCCGCGACATCGGACAGCATGTCGCCGAACAGATTGTCGGTGACGATCACGTCGAACTGCTTGGGCCAGCGCACGAGCTGCATCCCGCCGGCATCGGCGAGTTGATGCTCCAATTGCACGTCCTTGAATTCGCGCGCGTGCACCTGCTGCACCACCTCGTTCCAGAGCACGCCGGTCTTCATCACGTTGCGCTTCTCCATCGAGGTCACCTTGTTGCGCCGCTTGCGCGCGAGCTCGAAGGCGACGCGGGTGATGCGCTCGATCTCGTAGGTGTCGTAGACCTGTGTATCGATTGCGCGCTTCTGGCCATTGCCGAGATCGGTGATGGTCTTGGGCTCGCCGAAATAGACGCCGCCGGTCAGCTCGCGCAGGATGAGGATGTCGAGCCCGTCGACCACCTCGCGCTTGAGGCTCGAAGCCTCGGCCAGCGCCGGGTAGCAGATCGCCGGGCGGATGTTGGCGAACAGACCGAGGTCCTTGCGCAGCCGCAACAGTCCCGCCTCCGGCCGCACGTCGTAGGGCACCTTGTCCCATTTCGGCCCGCCGACCGCGCCGAAGATGACGGCGTCGCAGGCCTGCGCCTTGGCCATGGTCGCCTCGTCGATGGCCGCGCCATGCGCGTCGTAGGCGCAGCCTCCGACCAAACCCTCCTCGTACTCGAACGTGCCCATGCCATGGGCGTTCATCCATGCGATCAGCCGTTTCACCTCGGCCATGACCTCGGGGCCGATGCCGTCGCCGGCGAGCAGGAGAAGCTTGTGGGTGGCCATTTACAAACCTCACGATTTTAACGCCGTCTTGGCCGGGCTCGTCCCGGCCATCCGCGTCTTTGGCGGCTTCCAGCAAAGCAAAACGTGGATGCCCGGCACAAGGCCGGGCATGGCGGGGTTGGACGGGCGGATTGCTAATCGGCCGCGCGCGGATTGGCAAGGCGACAACGGCATAGCCTGGTATAGCATTGCCTGCGAAGAATCCGATAACCGACATGGCCGGCGCGCCGACTCTCATCTTCATCCATCTAGGGCCGGAGCCGCCGCCGTGGCTGCCTGACGCGTTGGCGCAGGCGCGCATCTTCAATCGTTGCCGCATCGTCGTCGCCGTGCAAGCGGCGGCGCTGGCGCAATTGGCGCCCGCGTCACCGGCCATCGAGCCGGTGGCGCTGGAGGACCTCGCGGTATCGGACCAACATCGCGCCTTCCATGACATCTCGCCCTTCGACCGCGATTTTCGCGGCGGCTTCTGGACCCACACCACCGAGCGGTTTTTCGTCCTCGAAGCGGTGATGACACATTTGGCGTTGCCGAGCGCCGTGCATATCGAGAACGATGTCATGCTGTATTGCGACCTCGCGGCGCTGGTCCCCAAGCTTGCGGCACGCTATGCCGGCCTCGCCGTCACCTTTGACAACGATCAGCGCTGCGTCCCGGGGTTCATCTATGTCCCGCGGGTTGCCGCGATCGCGGCGCTGAATGAATTCATCCTCGAGATGCTGCAAAAACTGCGCGCGACCTACACGAGGGAACAGCTCGCCGGCCTCAACGACATGATGCTGCTTGGCCATTTCCGCACGCGCGGCTTTGCGCTCATCGATCATCTTCCGATCGTGCCGCCGGACTATCCAGGCCAGCTGCGCAGTACCGCGGGTCACGTCGCATCCGACCCGCCGTGTTACTCGCGCCACTTCGCGGAGCTGCGGACGGTGTTCGACGCCGCGGCGCTCGGTCAGTTCCTGGGCGGCACCGACTTTCGCAATTCTCCGAAGGTAAGTCAGGGGTTTGTCAACGAGAGCTGCGTGTTCGATCCGCGCCGGGTCAACGTCCGCATGGCCACCGACGACGCCGGACGCCGCATCCCGGTGATCGAAACGCCGGCCGGAATCTGCCCGGTCGCGAACCTGCACATCCATTCGAAGAATCTGCGGCCGTTCCTGTCGGCGTAATCATTGCTCTATCGAATAGACCAACTTTGACCCGTCATCCTGAGGTGCGAGCCATAAGCGCCTTTACGCGCGTCTGCGACGCGCTATGGCGAGCCTCGAAGGATGCACGGCCGGGCCACCTCAGGGTGACGGATAGAGAATATGCCCCGCCCTACAGCCCGCTGAACCAGTTGTAGCCCTGGTTCTCCCAGTAGCCGCCGAGATAGCGGTTGCTGACGTTAAGCTCCATCACGTGCTTGGGGTTCTTGAAACCGAGCTTGGTCGGGATGCGGATGCGCATGGGGAAACCATATTTGGGCGGCAGCTCCTCGCCGTCGAACTTCAGCGTCATCTGCGTCTGCGGATGCAGCGCGGTCGGCATGTCGATCTGGACGTGATAGCCCTCGGCGCAGCGGAACCAGACATATTTGGCGGTCAGGTCGGCTCCGACCCGGCGCAGGAATTCGGAGAGCCGCACGCCGGTCCATTTGCCGATCTCGCTCCAGCCCTCGACGCAGATCAGCCGCGTGATCTGGGTCTCCTGCGGCAGCGCGTTGAGGGCCGCCAGCGTCCAGGTCTCCTTGCTCTCGACCATGCCGGTGACCTCGAGCTTGTAGTCCTCGCCGTCGATCTCGGGGATGTCGCTCTCCGGATAGTAGGCGTTGAAACGGAATGGCCGCGTGACGGCACTTTCGGGATAGCTCTGCGCCAGGCGATTGGGATCGAACAGCCACGCCTGCACGCCGTCGTTGAACTCGGAAATCTTGCGCAGCACGGCTTCCGCCGAGACGCCGTCGGCGATCGTGCAACCCGTGAGCATGGTCAGCGCGCCGACGCTCAAGCCACCGCGCAAGAACAGCCGCCGGGTCGGATCGGGCATCAGTTTCGCGGCGTCCCTGACCAGGAGCTTGGGGTCGACGCCCGGGATCGGCTTGCGGATGCGGAACATGACCTTAGCGTCCCGTGATCATGGCGCGGAGACTCTTCGGCACCAGGAACGCCATCACGACATGGAGGACGAAAAAACCGACGATCGCCGCCATCGCGAAGAAGTGCACGTAACGTGTGGGCTCGTAACCGCCGAACAGCGCGGCAAGCCACCACAGTTGCACCGGCTTCCACATCGCGAGCCCCGACAGCACGATCACGATGCCGGCGACAATGACGCCGAGATAGAAGACTTTCTGCACAGCGTTGTAGACCGTCAGATCGTCGTAGGAGAGCTCTCCGCGCAGCGCCAGCTGCGCGTCGGCGATCACCTCCCCGGCGCGAACCGGCAGGAACTTGCGCCGGAATCGCCCCGTGACAACACCGAGCATGACATAGACGAGGCCGTTGACGACAAGCAGCCACATCGCCGCGTAGTGCCAGAGCAGCGCGCCCGCAAGCCAGCCGCCGATGGTGATGCTCCCCGGGAAGGTGAACGGGAACAGCGGCGACGCGTTGTAGATCTCCCAGCCGGAGCCGATCATGATGACTATCGCCACCGCATTGATCCAATGCGTGACCCGCAGCCAGAGCGGATGGATCATCGCCGGCTGTGGCGGCGCCGGCATGATGTCACCGGTCACGTGAACGGTCATTGCATCGCCACAGCGCAGAAACCGGAGTCCCGCATGTGACCCCCTTGCTGCAACAGGTCGCGTCAGATGGTGAGCTTGCCGGCCTTGGCGCTGGCGTAACGGCCTTCGACCTTGCTCCAGTCGACCACGTTCCACCAGGCCTTGAGATAGTCGGGACGCCGGTTCTGGTATTTCAGATAGTAGGCATGCTCCCAGACGTCGTTGCCCATGAGGACACGCTGGCCGTCCATCAACGGAGTGTCCTGATTAGGCTTCGAGACCAGCGCGAGCTTGCCGCCCTGGTCCACGGTGACGAACACCCAGCCGGATCCGAAGACACCGGCGCCCCGCGCGTTGAGCTCGTCCTGCAGCTTTTCGAGACCGCCGAAATCGCGCTTGATCGCCTCTAGCAGATCGCCTTTGGGCGATCCGCCGGAGCCGCCCATGATCTGCCAGAACATGGTGTGGTTGGCGTGTCCGCCGCCGTTGTTGCGGACCGCGGTTCGCACCGCCTCCGGCACATCGGACAGCTTGGCAAGGATCTCCTCCAAAGGCCGCTTGCCGATTTCCGGATATTTTCCGGCCACGCCGTTGAGGTTGTTCACATACGCAGCATGATGACGGTCATGATGGATTTCCATCGTCTGGGCGTCGATGTGCGGCTCGTTCTTGTTGTTCGGGTACGGCAGGGGATCGAGCTTGAAGGGCCCACCCGCGGTTTGGGCGAATGCAGACGGCACAAACGACGCCGCACCGATTGCGGCGATGCCGCTGAGCGCAACTCGGCGACTGATAGCAAGACTGGTCATCTGATACTCTCCATGGGACGCGCTCCTGATGCCCTTATAACACCGAAGACTGGCGGAATGTTCGGCCGGAAACATCAAAGCTCTTGCCGCAGATGCTCCACCAGTTGTCGCGCATAAGGCGGTAGCTCGGCAAGCCGCCGGATGCAGATGGTGAGCTCGCGCACCGCCCAGGCATCGGCAAGGCCGACAGTGGCGATCGCCATGGTGCGCTCGACCCGCCGCGCTGTCGTCTCCGGCACGATGCCGATGCCGACCTTGCACTCGACCATCCGGCAGACCGCGTCGAAGCTGCGCAACTGCACGCGCAGCCGCAGCGGCTGGCCGATGCGCGCCGCTTTGTCCGCCAGGAAGCGCTGCAAGGCGCTGGCCCGGTCGAGGCCGACGAAATCGTGATCAAGCACCTGCGCGAACGGAATCTTCGAACGCTTGGCGAGCGGATGGCCGCGCGGGACCACGAGCACGAAACGATCCTTGCGGAACGGATAGGTTTCCAGCGCGCTCGTATCCACGGTGCCGGCGACGATGCCGAGATCGGCGACGCCTTCCGCGATCAGGCCGACGATCTCGTCGCTCAGCCGCTCCTCGAGATCGATGCTCACGTGCGGATGCGCCGCCAGGAATGAACCCAGCGCCTCCGGCAGGAATTCGGTGAGCGCATTGGTGTTCGACAGCACCCGGATCTGTCCCGCGAGGCCGCCGGCATAGGCGCCGAGGTCTTCGCGCAGGCGCTCGGCCTGCTGAAGAATGGTCCGCGCGTGCTGCAGCAGCGTCCGCCCGGCCTGCGTCGGCTGCACGCCCTGCCGGCCGCGCACCAGCAAGGCGGCGCCGAGCGCGTCCTCCATGTTGCGGATGCGGGTCGAAGCTGCCGCCAGCGCGAGGTTGGCGCGCTCCGCTCCGTGGGTGATGCTGCCGGCGTCGACGATGTGCCGGAACAGGCTCAAATCGGTGAGATCGAAGCGCATGGCCGCGCTACCTTCGAATTTGACGAAGGTAGACTACGCCAAATCCTCATTGTAAACCAGCTTCTCAAGGCCAATACTTCGCGAGTGGCGAAGCTTCGGCGGCGCCGCCCGATGCGACCCGGTTGCCATCGCTGCCGATGGGGACAACCGTCGCCGCATACGGGGCAAGCGTGCGCAGCCGATTGCGACCCGCCCGTTCATTCGTTAGGAGAGCTTGACGCTCCGGCGCCATACCCGGCGAGCAATCGCGGCGCTGTCTTGGAGGACATCGATGGCCGGAACCAATGCGCGCGAGCGGCCGCTCTCCCCCCATTTGCAAATCTATCGCTGGCCGTTGCCGATGGCGATGTCGATCGCCCATCGGATCACCGGCGTCGGACTCTATTTCGGCACCATCCTGATCGCGTGGTGGCTGATCGCGGTGGCATCGGGCCCCGGCGGTTACTCGCGCTTTACGGCCTTCATCAATTCGTGGGTCGGGCGGCTGATCCTGTTCGGTTACACCTGGGCGCTGATCCACCACATGCTGGGCGGTATCCGCCACCTGATCTGGGATACCGGCCGCGGCTTCGAGCAGAACGAGCGCGAGTGGCTCGCGCTGGCGACGGCGGTGGGCTCGGTGACGCTCACGCTGCTGCTCTGGATCATCGGCTACTTCTTCATCGGAGCCGCGCGATGAACGACGGCAGCGACTATCGCACGCCGCTCGGCCGCGTCGCCGGACTCGGCTCGGCCCATTCCGGCACCGGGCATTTCTGGTGGCAGCGCCTGACCGCGGTCGCCAACGTGCCGCTCACCATCGCCTTCGTGGTGATCCTGGTGTCGCTGTTCGGCGGCAACCAGGCCGCCGCGCAGCAGATCCTCGCCACGCCGATCGTCGCGATCATCATGCTGCTGTTCATCGCGACGATCACCTATCACATGCGGCTCGGCATGCAGGTGGTGATCGAGGACTACGTGCACGGCGAGATCACGCGGCCGGTGCTGATCATGGGCAACATCTTCTTCACGACGGCGGTTGGGCTCGCGGCTGCCTACGGAATCCTGAAACTGTCGTTCGGAGTTTAGGCGCATGGCGACCAACGGTTCCAACGGCGCGCCTTCGGTGAACGGCCGGGCCTATCCGATCGAAGACCATGCCTACGACGTCGTGGTGGTGGGCGCCGGCGGCGCCGGCCTGCGCGCCGTCGTCGGCTGCAGCGAGGCCGGGCTCAAGACCGCCTGCATCACCAAGGTGTTTCCGACCCGCTCGCACACGGTCGCGGCGCAGGGCGGCATCGCCGCCGCGCTCGGCAACATGAGCGAGGACGACTGGCGCTGGCACATGTACGACACCGTCAAGGGCGCCGACTGGCTCGGCGACCAGGATGCGATCGAATATCTCTGCCGCAACGCGCCGGAAGCGGTCTACGAGCTCGAGCACTGGGGCCTGCCGTTCTCGCGCCGCGAGGAAGACGGAAAAATCTACCAGCGCCCGTTCGGCGGCATGACCACGCATTACGGCAAGGGCACCGCGCAGCGCACCTGCGCCGCCGCCGACCGCACCGGCCACGCCATGCTGCACACGATGTACGGCCAGTCGCTGCGGCACTCGGCCGAGTTCTACATCGAGTATTTCGCGATCGACCTGATCATGGAGGAAGGCCGCTGCCGCGGCGTGGTCGCGATCTCTCTCGACGACGGCTCGATCCACCGCTTCCGCGCCCAGATGACCATCCTCGCCACCGGCGGCTACGGGCGCGCCTATTTCTCCTGCACCTCGGCGCATATCTGCACCGGCGACGGCAACGCCATGGTGCTGCGCGCCGGCCTGCCGCTGCAGGACATGGAGTTCGTGCAGTTTCATCCGACCGGCATCTACGGCGCCGGCTGCCTGATCACCGAGGGCGCGCGCGGCGAAGGCGCCTACGTGACCAATTCCGAGGGCGAACGCTTCATGGAGCGCTACGCGCCGTCGGCGAAGGACCTGGCGTCACGCGACGTGGTCTCGCGCGCCATGACCATCGAGATCCGCGAGGGCCGCGGCGTCGGCAAGCTCAAGGACCACATCAACCTGCATCTCGACCATCTCGATCCGGCGATCCTGCATGAACGGCTGCCCGGCATCTCGGAATCGGCGCGCATCTTCGCCGGCGTCGACGTGACGCGCGAGCCGATCCCGATCGTCCCGACCGTGCACTACAACATGGGCGGCATCCCGACGAATTTTCATGGCGAGGTGCTGACCAAGAAGCACGGCAACGACGACACCGTCGTGCCGGGCCTGATGGCGCTGGGCGAGGCCGGCTGCGTCTCGGTGCACGGGGCCAACCGACTTGGCTCGAACTCGCTGATCGACCTCGTGGTGTTCGGCCGCGCCGCCGCGGCGCGCTGTGCCGAGCTCGTGGTCCCGGGCGAGAAGCCGCAGGACCTGCCGAAGGACTCCGCCGATCTGGCGCTGTCGCGCCTCGACAAGTTCCGCCACGCCAACGGCAAGTCGCCGACCGCGCAACTGCGGCTCAAGATGCAGAAGGTGATGCAGAACAACTGCGCCGTCTTCCGCACCGGCGAGATCCTTGAGGAAGGCGTGAAGCTCATCCACGAAGCCTACGACTCGGTGCCGGACCTCAAGGTCATCGACCGCTCGCTGATCTGGAATTCCGACCTGATCGAGACGCTCGAATTCGACAACCTGATCGCGCAGGCCGTGGTCACCATGGAGTCGGCGCTCAACCGCACCGAAAGCCGCGGCGCCCACGCGCGCGAGGACTATCCCGAGCGCGACGACAAGGACTGGATGAAGCACACGCTGGCCTGGCTCGACGCCAACGGGAAAGTGACCGTCGACTACCGGCCGGTGCACGCCTACACGCTCACCAACGAGGTGTCGTATATCGAGCCGAAGGCGCGCGTTTACTAGGCCCCGGAAAATCAGAGGCTGTCAGGCGGAACATAAAATGGTCCAGTTCACTCTTCCCAAGAACTCCAAGCCCATCGAAGGCCGCACCTGGGCCTATCCGACCGGCGCGCGCGACGTGCGCGAGTACAGGATCTATCGCTGGAACCCGGACGACGGCAAGAATCCGCGGATCGACACCTATTATGTCGACACCGGCGACACCGGGCCGATGGTTCTCGACGCGCTGATCTGGATCAAGAACACCATCGATCCGACGCTGACCTTCCGCCGCTCCTGCCGCGAAGGCGTGTGCGGCTCCTGCGCCATGAACATAGACGGCTCGAATACGCTCGCCTGCACCAAGCACGCCGGCGACATCAACGGCGTCGTGAAGATCTATCCGCTGCCGCATCAGCCGGTGGTGAAGGACCTGGTCCCCGACCTCACCAATTTCTACGCGCAATACGCCACGATCGAGCCGTGGCTGCACACCAGGTCGCCGACGCCGGAGAAGGAATGGAAGCAGAGCCACGAGGACCGCGCCAAGCTCGACGGGCTTTACGAGTGCATCCTGTGCGCCTGCTGCTCGACCTCATGCCCGAGCTACTGGTGGAATTCCGAGCGCTTCCTCGGGCCGGCCGCGCTGTTGCAGGCGAGCCGCTGGATCGACGACAGCCGCGACGAGTCGAAGGGCGAACGGCTCGACAATCTCGAGGATCCGTTCCGGCTCTACCGCTGCCACAGCATCATGAACTGCGCCAAGGCCTGCCCCAAGGGGCTCAATCCCGCCAAGGCGATCGCCGGCATCAAACGCAAGATGGTGGAACGACAGGTGTGACGCCGGCGGTCTCTCTCCGCCCTCATCCTGTGGGCCGCCTCCCTTTCCCTCCCCGGCTTGCGGGGGAGGGAAAGGGTGGGCTTCCTGGGCAGTCGGAGCAACCGTCGTCAGATCAGGTCCTGATACAGCAGCCCAAGCTGGCCGCCCTGCACGAGCTCGCCGCCGAGAGCGTTGTGCGACTGTACGTCGAACAGGAAGACGTTCTGGCCCGCCGAGCCGAGGATATCGGTCACGTCGATGATGCCGGACGATTCCTCGTCCGCCGTAAGGAACGGCTCGCCGCCCACGGGTGCGGCGGGATCGAAGCGATCCGGATCGTGCTGCGCGAGCACGGTGAGCGTGTCGGTCGCGGGATCGTACTCCCAAATCTTTCCCAGGCGAGCGTTGTTGCCGACATCCTCCTGGAGGATGACCTTGCCGTCTTTGGTCACCGTGATGTTGTCGAACATCTCATTGCCATCGGCTGCGCTGCCCTCCACCAGCAGCCTGACGGTGCCGTCAATCGGGCCGCTGAGTCCTGCCTCACTCGGCACACCGTTGAAGTCGACGGCCCAGAGCCGGCTCGGTGCGTCAGGGCTGGAGATGTTGCCGGTGGTCACGAAGTAGAAGCGGTTGGTGCTCACGGTGTCCCAGGCACCGTCTTCCGGGCGCAGGAACTTGGTGGCGCCGGCGGCGTCGGACAGCGTCTGGATCTGGGCACCGCTCAATCCGCTCACATCGCCGAGGTTGACAAGATTGAATTTCGACTCCCCGTCGGCCCCGAGCGGGGTGGCGTTGGTCGAAACCTCGACCGGCAACTCGCTGACCTTGAGCGCATAGAGATTGCCGCCGGTCAGCCCGGTATCGGTCAGCGCGTCGCCGGTATTCTTCTTGTCGCCGAAATAGAAGAACACCTCGCCGTTGCCGGTCGCGATGGTATTGCCGGCGCTGTTGATATTGCCGGTGTCGTCGGTCAACGCGACCACCGTCTCGTCGCCGGTATAGGGATTCGCGAGCTGGTTCTCGTAGGACATGTTGCCGAGCCAGGCCAGCTCATAGGAATTGCCCGCCTCGTCACCGTTTACGAAATGCGCGAACGCGCGGCCTTCGTTGCCGACCTCCTCGCCGCTCATGAAGATGCGCCCGCCATTGTAGCCGAGGCCGGTTTCCGGATTGAAGAACGCCGTCTCCGCCGGCAGGTCGGCCGAGCACAGGCGCCCGATCGCAGCGGTGAGCGGCTCGTAGTCTCCCGTCGCCGGATTGTAGGTGAACGCGTGTTGGATCAGGTCCTCGCCGCTGAGAACTTCGAGCGTGGTCTTGTCGATCACGAGCTTGGAGACGAACGAGCCCGCGAAACCGTGATCGCGGACCACCCCGTCGGTGGCGCCCAGCTCGTGATTCATCAGCACCGTGAAGGTGCCGTCGCCGTTGTCGAACGCGCCCAGGCCGTCGGGAATACCGACCATCTGCCAGCCGTTGTTTGCTTCGGTCTGATCGCCGACGGTCAGGAGCGACCGGATCGAGACCGACGGATCAACGGGGACCACATAGGGCGTCGCCGAGCTCGTCGGACCGGTGGTCGTGTCCGAGACGATGAACTGCTCGGCGTCGAGATCGGATATGCGCGTGTTCCTGAGGATCAGCATGTCGCCGGCACCGAGATCGAGGACGGCGTTTTGGCCCTGCTGCTGGAACGCGGCAATCGCAGCCGCGCTTGAGGCGAAGCTGAAGTCGCGCAGGTCGATCGTGTCGTTGGCCTCAAGGTCCATGACGGTGTCGACACCGGTCCCGTGGCGGATCACAAAGGTGTCGTCGTCGCGTCCGCCGGTCAGCTGGTCGTCGCCCGCCCCGCCGACCAGGAAATCACGGCCGCGGCCGCCATCGAACTCGTCGTTACCGGCGCCCCCGGCGAGACCGTCGTTGCCGCCCTCGCCCTGCAACGCGTCGTCGCCGGCGCCGCCGTCGACAAAATCGTCGCCTTGGCCGCCGAAGGCGACATCGCTGCCGAGACCGGCAAGGATATGGTCGTCACCGCCGGCGCCGAATATAATTTCATCAAGATTGGTTCCGTTGAGCACATCGTCGCCCGACGTTCCGAACACGTGCTTCCGATTGTTTGAATTCTGAGGCATTGCAGGCGCTCCCTGGTGGCTGAGTAGGCGCGCATGCTGAAAGCGCTCGATAACGGGCGAGTGACACGTTCGTGAAGGATCAAAAACGTCTCGTAACGACTGCAACGTTTCGAGAGGTTCCAAGCGGACGCTAATCTGACGAGGGTCTCTGAAAATTTTCGTGCCGGGCATGGAACGAAATGGAGAACGTCATGATCGATCACGTCGGGTTTCCGGTTTCCGACTATGACAAGTCAAAGACGTTCTACGAGCGGGCGCTGGCGCCGCTCGGCTACGGGGTAGTGATGGAAGTCGGCACCAACGAGATGGGCGCGCCGGCGGCGGGTTTCGGGATCGGCGGCAACCCGGATGTCTGGATCGGCGGCGAAGGCAACGTCGGCAATCCGGTCCACGTCGCGATCGTGGCCAGGGACCGCGCCGCGGTCGATGCGTTCCACCAGGCCGCGCTGGCCGCCGGCGGCAGGGACAACGGCGCGCCGGGACTGCGGCCGCACTATCACCCCAACTACTACGCCGCGTTCGTGCTCGACCCCGACGGGCACAATATCGAGGCGGTCTGTCACCTGCCGGCGTGACTTGATTTCCGCTCGTCCCCGCGTAAGCGAGAACCCAGAAACCTCAGCAGGAGTCCTGGATTCCCGCTTACGCGGGAGTGAGCGGACGAAGAGCCAATCAGAGAGCAAATCCAAGGAACATCGCCGGCGGCTGCGCCGTTATCCCGCCATGGCGGAACACGACGGACACGCGCGCGTCTGGGAGATCGTCGAGAACGTCGGCGTGTGCATGCTGACGACGCGCTTTGCTGGAGGTTTGCGCGCGCGGCCGCTCGAGGCGCGGCCCGATCGGGACGCCGGGCTGATCTGGTTCCTGACCGACGCGCGCGCCCACAAGGACGACGAGATCGAGGCCGCGTCCGACGTCGGCCTCGTCTTCATCGACCACGCCGACAAGGCCTATCTGTCGATCACCGCCCGCGCCGAGGTGCTGCGCGATCCCGAGCGGGCCGCGAAAATCTGGGCGCAGACCGACGCCGTGTGGTGGTCGGGGCCGGACGATCCGAACCTGCGCGTGCTGCGAGTCACGCCGTCGCGCGCCGAACTGTGGGACGGACCCTCGAGCAGGGCGCTGGCGATCTATGAATTCGCCAAGGCGCGGCTCACCGGCGAGAAGCCGAACCTGGGTGAGAACCGGAAGGTGACCGTGGACATGGAGCAGGGGAACATGGGATGGCGCCGAGCGTGACCTACAGAATTCTGTGGCGCGCGGTGCGCGAGCGCCGGCAGGTGACGTTCGTCCATGACAAGAAGATTCGCAAGGCGTCGCCGGTCATCCTGGGCTATTCGGCCGACGGCGAAGAGGCGCTGTTCGCCTACCAGTTCGGCGGACACACGAGCCCGCGCAACAGACTGCCGGGATGGCGCTGCTTCCCTGTGGCCGGCATTCGCGATCTCACGTCCCGGAAGGGAGGCTGGCTTTGAGGGCGACAGCCACACCCAGCCGCAGACCTGCGTTCAGTTCGTCGACGTCGACGCCAACATTCCCGAGACGCTGGACCGGGCCGAACCGCTGCCGTTCGGCTCGAAACTCTTGCGCCCGCCGAGAGGGAAGGGTCCGTAGCCCGCATGGAGCGACAGCCAAATGCGGGAGGACCTCGCGACATGGCACCGCCCGCCCCGGATTTCGCTTCGCTCCATCCGGGCTACGTTATCCGGGCTACTTCTTCTTCGGCTTGTCGCGCATCCCGAGCGTGCGCAGGCGCAGCGCGTTGAGGCGGATAAAGCCCTCGGCGTCCTTCTGGTCGTAGGCGCCCTTGTCGTCCTCGAAGGTGACCAGCGTCGACGAGTAGAGCGACTTATCGCTCGCGCGGCCGGCGACGATGACGTTGCCCTTGTAGAGCGTGAGCCGCACCTCGCCCTCGACATGCTCCTGGCTCTTGTCGATCAACGCCTGCAGCATCTCGCGCTCGGGCGCGAACCAGAAGCCGTTGTAGATCAGCTCGGCGTAGCGCGGCATGATCTCGTCCTTGAGATGGGCGGCGCCGCGGTCGAGCGTGATCGACTCGATGGCGCGATGCGCCGCCAGCAGGATCGTCCCGCCCGGCGTCTCGTAGACGCCGCGCGACTTCATGCCGACGAACCGGTTCTCCACGAGATCGAGCCGGCCGATGCCATTTGCCTTACCTAATTCATTCAGCCGCGTCAGGATCGCCGCCGGCGAGAGCGTCTTGCCGTCGACGCTCACCGCGTCGCCCTGCTCGAAGCCGATGCGCACCTCGGTCGGCTTATCGGGCGCGTCCATGGGCGAGAGCGTGCGCATATAGACGCTTGGCGGCGGCGTCTGCGCGGGGTCCTCCAGCACCTTGCCCTCGGAGGAGGAGTGCAGGAGGTTGGCGTCGACCGAGAACGGCGCCTCGCCTTCCTTGTCCTTGGCGATCGGGATCTGGTGCTTGCGCGCGAACTCGATCAGCTCGCCGCGCCCCTTGAATGTCCATTCGCGCCACGGCGCCACGATCTTGATCGAGGGGTTGAGCGCGCAATAGGCAAGCTCGAAGCGCACCTGGTCGTTGCCCTTGCCGGTGGCCCCATGACACACCGCGTCGGCGCCGACCTTGGCCGCGATCTCGATCTGCTTCTTGGCGATCAGCGGGCGCGCGATCGAGGTGCCGAGCAGGTACTGCCCCTCGTACAGCGCGTTGGCGCGGAACATCGGGAAGACGTAGTCGCGGACGAACTCCTCGCGCAGGTCCTCGATGAAGATGTTGCCGGGCTTGATGCCGAGCAGCAGCGCTTTCTCGCGCGCGGGCTTAAGCTCCTCGCCCTGGCCGAGGTCGGCGGTGAAGGTGACGACCTCGCAGCCATAGGTGGTCGTGAGCCACTTCAGGATGATCGAGGTGTCGAGCCCGCCGGAATAGGCGAGCACGATTTTTTTGATGTCGCGGTTGGCCATCACACTCCAGCCCAGTCATGGCCGGGCTTGTCCGGCCATCCACGTCTTTGTGAAATCCGAAAAATCGCGCGGACTATAGGGCGAAAGCCGAAGCGCGCAAGGCAAGGAGACACAACACACGGATTGCAATCAACGGTTGAGTGCCCTAAGTAGTATCGTGGTGGCAGTTCGGAGGGATGCAATGGCTGACAATACCAGCGCATTGACTGCGGAATTGGCGAGTTTTGAAGCAGAGGCCGCGGCATCCTCGTCGAGAAAATTGACGTCACTTATTAGACCGGAAAACTTGGTCGGCGACCTCCTAAAGATCGATTATTCCTACGCGCTTAGCGCCTGACTCGACGCCCGCTCCAGAAGAAGAGGACACAAGCCTTCTCTTACTCCGCGTAACGGGTCAATCACGTCTTCCAAATGCTTCAGAGACCGATCTGAATCGCTTTCTTGCTGGGCAGCGCGTCGCGACCATGGACGAAGTTTGGGACGCAGAGGGAAAGACAGATCAATTCACTTTACATCAGCTTCGATATGCTGGTGTCCGATGTCGCGTACTTGGCACCTATAGAATGCGCGAGAGTAAACCGAACGAATGGAAGTTGATCTTCGGAGCCGACATCTCAAACTTTTATTCTGGCCGAGGTAAGAAAGTTTACAAACCTGTCGGAATACCGCTGAGACAAATCGTCAACTTCGCGAAACCATCTACGGACGACGCACATCCCCTTGCGGGTAAGCGCGTCTCGATTGGTCGCCTTCGATACGCGTCTTCTGAACGCGTCGTCGACCCCCAAGGGGAAAGTGTTGAGGTCAACCTAGACCCAACCGATCTAATTGCCCGTCGTACAGCACTGTTTGGAATGTCGCGAACTGGCAAATCGAACACGACTAAGGTTATTGCATCGAGCGTATTTCGCATTCGCGAACAGGACCCACAAAAAGGTTGCATTGGTCAATTAATTTTCGATGTGAACGGAGAATATGCGAATGAAAACACGCAAGATGGTGACGCGGAGAGCCCAACCTGCCTCAAAAACATCGGCCAGCACACGAAAGGAGCAACGGTAGACGATGTAGTGACCTATGGCCTTTGGCCCCATCCAAATGATCCAAATCGCAAGATCGTTAAAATCAATTTCTTTGGCGACTTTCTCGCAACATGGCAGCAAAAAGACAAAGCAGTTAATGCATTAAGCACCCTTTATGTTGGCAAAACGCTGATAGACGTCGAACTCGCTGAATACGGCGATAAGTACATCAAGAGTTTTCAAACGACTTCCTTGGAGCCTCCAAAAGAATGGGACGCAAGCGCCTCCGTTCGCTACGAGCGCTTGATTTTGGCTTATCGAGCCGCGCTAGCGGCAGCTAACTTTGATCCTCCAACGAGTCTCTCACGGCCGAAATTCAAAGGCTTATTTGGAAAGCCGCTTCGTGAGGCCATGCAGAACTCCGGGACGAACGACGGGAATGATCTTGCTCTCTATCAAGAGGCCGCAACAATCTTCTCAAAGGAAAATGGAACATGGTCGGAGGCGATCCAAGCCATGAAAGGGCTGCGGCGCTTCATGGAAGATTCCCGCTCTGGCTTCCAACAGTTCAATACCGCGTACATGAATGGGCATGACGGTCGGAGTTGGGCTGATCCCAGCCTCGTGAACATTCTTCAAATCTTCGCATATCCCAACGGCGTCAGAGCACTCTTGCCAGTTGGCCAAAGTCACAACCCCAACATCAAGGGAGACTTTGCACAGTCGGTTATCGACGACTTGCTTGGAGGCAAACTTGTCATTTTTGACCAGTCGCTCGGTGACCCGGATCAAAACAAGCAAGCATCAGAGCGCATAATGTGGTCGATCTTCAACCGACAGAAGCAAGCCTTCATTGCACCCGAAAAAGACGCCGAGGGAAACATCAAGCCTCCGTCGTGATGTGCTTGTCTACGCCGAAGAGGCACACAATCTGCTGCCGGCAAACACCGCCTTGGACGTTGACAATATTTGGTCACGAGTTGCGAAGGAGGGATCAAAGTATCGAAATCGGCATGGTCTACGCGACCCAGGAGCCGTCTTCAATTCAGTCAAACATCATGAAAAACACCGACAATTGGTTCGTCGCTCACTTGAACAACGCCGATGAGACCAAGGAGCTGCGTAAGTATTACGATTTCGACGATTTTGTGCAATCGATTCTGCAAGTTCCCGATCCAGGGTTCCTTCGAATGAGAACTTTGAGCAATCCATACATCGTTCCCGTTCAAGTCAATCGCTTTGTAGTGAAGAATTAATATGCCTTTCGACAAAGAAATTGCCACCGGTGAAAGCCTTATAGCGCTCCAGAAGAGTGCCGCGCTTAGAGAGTTTGAAGGTGTTATTGCTGTCCGAGAAAACGAGGTTCCAAGCGACCCTCCGCCGATTGTGAAAGTCGAGCGAACCGACTGGATCCCTTCACGCGTAGTGGCAATTGATGGATCGAGCATTACGCACAAGGTACGCAACGGATTTCCAGGAGCAGAAGCTAGCTTGGTAATGCTGTCCGTAGTCTTTATCGATGTCTCAAAGTTGTCGAAGATTTCGCCACACGAAATTCCATCGCCGCGAATTTTCAATGAAATGGATCGGGCAAGCACACTCGATGCTGTGCTCCCTGGATCAAACATTGTTCGGTCCGGCGATACGTCGGACACGCCGGTACGTTTCTTTCGAAAGACAGTATTCGAAACAATAGCAGGGGTGCTCGATACCACGCATGAATCACTTCTTGAAACTCTAAGAACAATTACAGCGAACAGAGTGGCCGACATTAAGTGCCCGATTGAAGAATGTAACAAACGCTACAAGACGGGCATCAATCAATATAGTTGTGAGTGCGCTCGCCACGAGACTTTTTTCGAAACGGATGCGTTTCGATTTCATGAGCGATTCAATGAACTTGGTTCGAATGGCGAAGTGCATGGTGAAGTCCGCCATGTGTTGGAAGTGTTATCTCTCGTCAACATTCTTCGCTTTTTCGAGAGCGATGCTCGCATTCACTATCTCAAGGATTGCGCGTTCGTACTCGACGGACCTTTGGCAGTGTTTGGTCAACCGGCCTGGATCGCACCCTACGTTAAAGGTGAAATTCAGCGAATTAGTGCCAAGGCGCGACGACACAACAATCGTGATCTCTTGCTGATGGGGATCGAAAAGTCAGGTCAATATGTGTCGCATTTCGCGGACATTGACTGGACCGACGACAAAGGCCCGCGATCAAAATTTAATCCAACCACAGTGCTTATTCCAGACGCAAGATACGTAAATCGAAACATCGTATTTCGACCTGAGAATTCAAAGCCATCAGGGGTTGATACGTATTTTGGGCGAAAGGTCTTTTACAAAACAAAAAGCTCCGCTCACGCTGTGTTGAATCTTGCAATTGTAAATGAGCAAGGTGACGACTTTCACAATACAAATGCGGAGGCATTTCCCCGTTTGGGAGACGGGCTGAACATTCTAGATCACCTCTCGACGTATCTCTACGAAGACGGATTTATGCCGCTTGTGCGCGCGCATGCACACGCAGCATTCCTCTTAAGCGAGGCACGGAAATCCTTACAAGTCTATTTCAGGGGCAATAGCACGATGAGCGGGCGTGACGACATTGACGCTGGCTGGACGCCTTCATCTGCTGAGGGCCGCTGGTGCGGTTTTGGGCCCTACTATGCAATGTTTCCCGTCACGTTTGCGCGTCAAGCGATTGAGCGCTTTTGTCCTCCACGCGGTCGCGTACTCGATCCATTTTGCGGTCGCGGAACCGCTCCGTTTGTGGCGCTAGTTACCGGGCGCCACGCGCTAGGTGCTGACGTCAATCCTGTGGCATGGCTTTTCTCTTCTGTTAAGTTGGATCCTTGTCCAACCGCAGGCGCGGTATTGCGCCGCGTCGAAAACGTACTTGATTGTGTAACGAATCGCGATCGTACGCCAAGAAATGAATTCCAAAAATGGGCTTGGCATCCAGATGTGCTGGGCTTTCTGCATTCCGCAAGGCGATCACTTAGCTGGAAATCGGACCGTATCGACCGGATGCTGATGGGTACAATTCTGGTGCACCTTCATGCAAAGCGGGGAGAAGGTCTCTCGAACCAATTGCGACAATCGAAGTCAATGTCGCCGAATTATTCCGTCAAATGGTGGAAGCACAATCAATTGAAGGCGCCGAGAATTGAGATCAAGCCATTTTTTGAGAAGAAACTTTCTTGGCGTTACAGAAGGGGTATTCCACTGAAGGAAGGCGCTGCGGAAGCACGACTTGGAGATGCCAGGAGAGTTCTTTCTCAATTGCAACGATTCGAGGCAGATTTTGTGCTGACCTCTCCGCCTTATTGCGGTGTCACGAATTATCGATATGACAACTGGATACGCCTTTGGATGTTGGGTGGGCCGAATTTACCTGACTTTAGTAGCGCCCATCGCTTTGAGAATCGTGAAGACTACCGAAGGCTCCTTGAAGGTGTCTTCGTGCAAGTCAAGCGGCACGCAAAGCGAAATGCATCAATCTACGTGCGTACTGACGCAAGACATTTCACATTAGGTACGACGGTAGAGGTTCTGGGTGACCTTTGGCCTCGTCATCGACTTTCCTCAAAGTTTGATAGAGCGCCCGGGATGACTTAAACTGCACTTTTTCAAGATGAGTGGGAAAAAGCTGGTGATGTGGACCTACTACTCACATCCAAAGGAATCGCGGTGCCCACAGGCTTTAAACGCGTATCAAATCTCAGGGCCTGCTTGAAGTAGTCGATTCTTCGGCGCACCGGCAGCGGTAGCCGACCTTGCAGCCATATCCCGGTTCTGGGATACTCTGATCGTGCGCAATCTAAGACAGACAGCAACGGCTAAATCGAGATTCGTTATGGCAAAGCGCGCGGCTAAGGAGCGCCAAGGCGGATCAGATCGTTCGCGGCAGCGGCAATGTGTTTGCCGACCTCGGCTACCCCGATGCCGACGAGCGGCAGACCAAGCTGCGGCTCGCGTTCGCGCTCAATACGATTCTCGATCAGCGCAAATTGAACCAGGCCGACGCCGCCGCGCAGCTTGGCGTCAACCAGCCGAGGGTCTCGGCGCTGCGCAACTACAAGCTCGACGGGTTTTCGGTCGAGCGCCTGATGACACTGCTGACGGCACTCGACCGCGACGTGGAAATCGTCATCCGCAAGAAGCCGCGCTCACGCGGGGCGGCGAGGATCAGCGTGATCGCGGCGTGATGACGCCGAGAGTCACTCATTGCCGGGACAAGCCTACTCCCCCCGCGCCTTCTTCACCTCGGCCGCCGTCTCCGGCGACACGCTCAGTGTCTCCATCACGATCTGCGCCAGCGCCTCGCCGGTGAGCGCGGGGCCGAGGTCGATGTTGCGCTCCCTGGTGAACGCGATCAGCTCCGGGTCGGCCATCGTGTCCATGAACGCCTTGCGCAGCGCCGCCGCCCGCTCGGCCGGGATGCCGGGCGTCGCGAAGATCGAGCGGCCCATGGCGTTGCCGGCGGCGAACAGTTTCAGCGCCGCGGTCGCGCGCGCATCGAGCCCGAGCTCGCCCATCATCGGCACGTCGGGCAGGTCGGGCGCGCGCTCGAGCGCGTATTGCAGGATGATGCGCGCCTTCTTCTCGCGCAGCCACTCGGCGTTGTCGATCTTGAACGAGGCCCAGGCCTTGGTGCCGCCCTCGACCTCGCCGCGCTGCACCGCCAGCTCGGTCTCCGACACGCCGCGGAAGCCTGCGACCACGCGGAATTTCGTGCCGGCGAGCATGTTGAGCGCCTTGAGGTAGAACACCGTCGGCGAGGCGGCGCCGGAGCCGCCCATCACGGTCTCGCGGGTGCGGGCGTCGGCGATCGACTGGGTCTTCGACGTGTGCCAGGTGTAGGTGACCTCGACCACCGGCGCGGCGCGGCCGATATAGGTGAACTTGCCGGCGTCGTACTGCACGCCGTCGGTGCCGAGCGCCTGCTCGATCGCGATCGATTGCGGGGTGGTGGCGAGCACTGAGCCGTCGCGCGGCGCCGCGTTGTAGAGCCAGTTCGCCATGCGCAGATGCCCGGCGCCGGGCATGTTGCGCACGATCACGGTCGGCTGGCCCGGGATGTGGCGGCCGAGGTAGCGCGCCACCAGACGGCCGTAGAGGTCGTAGCCGCCGCCCGGCAGCGTGCCGACCACGAGCTCGACGGTGCGGCCCTTGTAGAAGGCTTCGACCAATGTCTGGGCGTGCGCGGGTGTGGCATGCGTGAAAGACATCGTCGCCAGCAGCGAGGATGTCGCGATCAGCATCCGCTTCCGTGCGCGCATGGGGGACTCCCTCGGGCTTTTCACAACGATAGCCCGGCATCGCCGCGCGCGAAAAACTCTCCCGGCCTCATGCTGAGGAGGCGCGAAGCGCCGTCTCGAAGCATGGGGCCGCCGCCATCCTTCGAGACGCGCACGCGCAGCCCCAGTGCACGCGGCTCCGCCCGCGATAGTGCGCTCCTCAGGATGAGGGCGGATAGAGGTTGCTGGACAAATGCGCGGCGATGTGCGGGATTCCAAATCCAAGAAACGGGAGGCGGGGATGGCGCTTTCGCCGCGCGCGACGCTCGCGCGCATGCTGCTGATGCGGCGTTTCGAGGAGATGGTGATCACGCTGGCGCGGGCGCACAAGCTCGGGCGCCAGCACCTCGCGATCGGCAACGAGGCGGTCGGCGCGGCGGCGCTGATGCAGCTTCGCGACGGCGACCTGATCTACACCACCCACCGCAACCACGGCCACATGATCGCGCGCGGCGTCGATCCCGGGAAGGCGCTGGCGGAGATCCTCGGGCGCGCCGGCGGGCTCAACGGCGGCAAGGGCGGCACCTGGCACATGACCGACCCGACGCGCGGTTTCCAGTCGACCTCGGCCATGGTCGGCGGCTCGATCGGGCTCTCGGTCGGCGGCGGCTTCGCGCTCAAGCACAAGAAGACGGACAACGTCGCGGTCGCGCTGTTCGGCGACGGCGCGCTCGACGAAGGCATCGCCTATGAGGCGCTCAACATCGCCTCGCTCTATGCGCTGCCGGTGCTGTTCCTGTGCGAGAACAACTCGAAGGAAGGCGAGGCGCAGACCTCACGGCTCGCCACCAAGGAGCTGACTGCGGTGCCCAGGGCGCTGAAGATCAAATGCGCCAGCGTCGACGGCGGCGATCCCGAGGCGGTGGGCATGGCGGTGGAGACGGCGCTCGCGCATGTGCGCCTCGGCAGCGGGCCGTATTTCCTGGAAGCGGAGCTGGTGCGCTGGCCGGGCTCGCACCAGATCGTGCACGAGTTCTCGACCGGCGTCACCGATGTGACCGCGGCCTGGGACAGCGCGAAAGCATCGAACGCGCACGCGGAGTGGCAGCGCACCGACCCGATCCTGCGCACCGCGCGCACGCTGATTGCACGTGGCGCCTTTTCCCGCGAGGACGTGGTCGCGCTCGACAACGAGGCGACCGTGATCATCGCCAAGGCGCGCGGCTTCGCGGAGGCAAGCCCCTACCCGAAACCCGAAGCCGCCCTCGACGGCGTGTTCGTATGACTTTTGTTCGTCATTCCGGGGCGCGCCGAAGGCGCGAGCCCGGAATCCATGGTGTGAGGCGTGCCTTGCTTGAAACAATAGTGGTTATGGATTCCGGCCCTCGCCGCAAACGGCTCGGCCGGAATGACGAGAGGTTGGTGTGATGCCGCAGAAAAGCTTTGCCGTCGCGATGATCGATGCGCTCGCGCATTCGCTGAAAAGCGATCCGAACGTGGTCGTCATCGGTGCGCATTCATTCCTGTCCGACCGCGGCTTGCGCCCGGAGGACGAGCGCGCGCTGTGGGACGCGTTCCCGGATCGCCTGATCGACCCGCCGACGTCCGAGGGCGTCTGCACCTCGCTGGTCACCGGCGCCGCCATGGCCGGGATGCGGCCGTTCCTCAACTACGGCACCGCGACCTTTGCCTATGAGGCGTTCAACCAGATCATGAGCGAGACCGCCAACGTGCATGCCATGTCGGGCGGGCAATTGCGCGCGCCGCTGACCTTGCACATGTTTGCCGGCATTCGCGGCGGCGGCGCCGGCCAGCATTCGTCGAGCCCGCAGGCGATGTACGCCAACGCCGCCGGGCTCGAGCTGGTGCTGCCGGCCTGCCCCGCCGACGCGCAGGGGCTTCTGCGCAGCGCGATCAAGAGCGACAACCCGACCATCGTCATCACCCACAACAAGCTTCTGTCGATGACGGGAGAGGTCCCGGACCGCGATTTCACGATCCCGTTCGGCCTGGCGCGGGTTGCGCGCGACGGCCGCGACGTCACCATCGTCGCCACCTCGCTGATGGTGCGCGAGGCGCTCAAGGCCGCCGAGACCTTGGCGAAGGACGGCATCGAGGCCGAGGTGGTCGATCCCCGCACCATCGTGCCGCTTGATGCGGAAACGATCTGCGCCTCCGTGCGCAAGACCGGCCGCCTCGTCACCGTCGACGAGGGCAATGCGCTGTGCAGCATCGGCTCGGAGATTGCCGCGCTGGTGGCGGAGCACGCCTTCGACGCGCTCAAGGCGCCGATCCTGCGGGTGGCGCGCCCGCCGGTTCCGATCGCGTTCTCGCCGCCACTCGAAGCCTACGTCACGCCGAACGCGGACAAGATCGTCGCGGCGGTGCGGCAGACAATGGTCACGACTTGAGCGCGGGCCGCGTGCTCGCGAGCTTGCGCCGCACGGTCTCCAACACGCCCGGCGCCACCAGCAAGGCGAGCACCAGCAGCGCCGGCCCGGCGATCCAGCGCAGCCGCTCGCGGGCGCGCGAGCGGACCTCCCGCATGACGAACTCCTCGCCGCGCCGCATCTCGCCGTAGGACCGCACGAACGACGACATCTTGGCCACGAGGTCGTCGGCGAGCGCCTCGCCCTGCGACCGGCTGCGGGTCTCGACCTCGTTCAGGCGTTCCGCCTCCGCCCGATAGCGCGCGGCGTAGCGGCGCGCGTCCTCGTAGGTCGCCGCTTCCGTGGCGTTGAAATAGATCGTGCGCAAGCCCGGCGCCGCGTATTCCGCGGCATCGAGCAGCGGCTGGTCGGCGCGCGGCGCCGCCAGCAGGAGGAACGCCGAGCCGGCGAGCAGCCCGGACGCGCTCCAGCGCAGTGTCACAGCGGCACGCCGCAGCGCGAGGCCGCGATCGCCGCGCAGGAGCGGATAGAGCAGGCCCGCGAGCGCCAGCGAAACACCGAACATGCAGACCATGGTCGCGCCGGTCGGCAGGTCGAACGCGAACGACGCGGCGAGGCCGAGCGCGCTGGTGATCGTCCCGGCAATCCAGCCGATCGCGAGCTGGCGTCCGATCGCGTCCGCATAGAGCACGCCGATGGCCGCCGGGATGATCAGGAACGAAAACACCAGCAGCACCCCGGCGAGCGCCACCGAGCTCGTCACCACCACGCCGAACGTCGCATAGAACACGAATTCCCACGCAAACGAGCCGCTCTGCGCCAGGCGCTGCCGCAGCAGCCAGTGGATGAGCCCGATCGCGGCATAGAGCGGCGCAATGACCGTGACTGATTCCATGCCGGTGAGGAGGATATTGCCGGTCAGGATCTGCTTGAGATGCTCGGCGCCCTGCGGGGCGCGATCGATCAGCAGGATCGCTGCGGCGGCGGCGACCACATAGATGACGCCGATCAACGCTTCCTGCGGGATGCGCGCCGACCACGCCCTTGTGAAGGCGAGCAGCACGGCGGCGAGCAGGGTGAACGTCAGCGAGTATCCGTAGGTCGCGGCGCCCAGCGCGGGATGACCGAGCATGAAGGCCACCGTCGCGCCCAGCGCCGCGATCTGCGCCAATGCCAGATCGACGAACACGATGTTGCGGGTGAGGACCTGGATGCCGAAATAGGCGTGGATGCCGACCAGGCAGAACGCCACCAGAAACGGCGGCCACAGAAACTCGAGCGCGGCCATCATGGCTTTGCCGCCGCCGCCAGCAGCGCGGCGATATTGGTGTCGAACAGCGAGAGATAGTCGCGCGCCTCCGGCAGCGCGCCGACCGACGCGGCCAGGACGACAACGTTGCTGCGCGTCCGCTTGGCCAGGAAGGCGACGTCCCGTTCCGGCTCATGCGGCTGGCGCACGATGATGCGGGCGTTGCGCGCCTGCATCAGGCTGATCAGCGACGCGACATGGAACGGCGATGGCGGCACGCCGGGCTTCGGCTCGACGAAGCCCACGAAATCGAGGCGGAACCGCCGCGCGAAATAGGCCCAGCTGTTGTGATAGGCGACCAGCGGAACGCCGTGCAACGCCGCGGCCCTCGCCTCCCACTCCTTGAGCTTGCCGTTGAGCCGCGTCAGGAACGCGAGGCGGTTGGCTTCGTAGGCCGGACCGTTGTCGGGGTCGACGCGCGCCAGCGCTTCGAGGATGTTGCCGGTGATGATTTCGGCGTTCCTGGGATCAAGCCAGTAATGCGGATTGCCGCTGCCGTGGGCATGACCGTCGCCCGGGCCGACGGCGATCCCGCGAACTTCCAGCGGTGAGATGGCGTAGGCGGCGTCGACGTAGCCGGGCCCGCCGCGCTGCACGGCGCCACCGGCCTGCGCCAGCAGCCGGTCGAACCAGAGATCGAAATCGAGGCCAACCCGCACGACCAGACGCGTGCCCTTCAGCCGGGTCAAGTCCTGCGGCCGCGGCTGGTATTCCTCAGGATCGAAATTCGGCGGCACCAGGCTGGTGACGGCGACGCGATCGCCGCCGACGGCTTCCGTGAGGCTGCGGAGATCGCTGGTCGTCGCGACGATCGCGAGCCGCTCCTGCGCGCCGGCCGGCGCGCCGAGCGCGATGGACGCAGCCACCGCGAGAGCCTGCGCGGCTCGCCCACATCCGCTCATTCCCGCGCCAGCGGGAATCCAGGGACACAAACTCAAGCGCTCCATTTTTGACTCTGGGTCCCCGCGTGCGCGGGGACGAGCGGAAGCCTGTAGCAGTCGCTTCGTCGCTTGACCGCCGTCATCGCGGCTTTTGCCACAGACTCTTCGGCATCAGGCAGTGGATGTTGCCCCCGCCATCCGCGACAGCGCCGACGCGGCAATCCATGGCCACGCTGGCGAGGGCATAGGCGTCGAGGCGCGGAATCTTCAGGTTCTTCTCGAGAAACTGGATCATCGCCATGGACGCGTCGTCCATCGCCTTGTTGAGATCGGCGTCTCTGACATGCGTGACGTAGTATCGCTGCGTTTCCTTGATCGGGCGCTCCATGTCCTCGCGGCCGCCGCGCACGTCCTTCGGATTGAGGCAGTGGATGCCTTTCTTGACGTTGACGACCTGCGAGACGCGGCAGTCGGAGACCGTGGCCATCAGCTTTTCCGCCGCTTCGGCCGAGATCATGCGTTGCTCGGACAGAAACCTGACGGTCTGCGCCTTGGCCTGCGCCCACGCCTTGTTCAGATCCTGGTCGAAGCCCATGGTGATCCACGACCGCGGCGTCTCGATGCGCGGCATGTCGAGCGGTTGTCCCTTGATGACGTCGACCGTGATGTTGAATTCGCGGTAGGCGGTTTCGACCGCGGTGAGATTGACTTCGCCGTTGCCCTGGGCGGCATGGGAATCGCCGGTCCACAGCAGCGCGCCCGGCACGTGCACGGGTACATAGAGCGAGGTGCCCGCGACCAGATCCCGGATGTCCAGGTTGCCGGCGTATTCACCGGGCGGCACGCTGCTGTATTGGCCCGGCTCCTTGCGCGCGACGCCGACGATTCCAGGGAACGGCCGCAGCGGAATATAGACGCCGGGAAGGAACTCGGTGACCATCCGGTCGAGGTCGAGATAGAGATACTTCACCTGGCCGTCCTGATAGAGCTTCGGGAACTGTCCGAACATCCCCGGGACGTTGAAGTTGGTCGCGTAGGGGCGCGGCACGATCTTGTTGATCTTGACGCGCAGCACATCGCCAGGTTCGGCACCTTCGATGAAGATCGGCCCGGTCAGCGTGTGCGGCCCGCGGCCGGGGAAGTCGGTGCGCATCTTCTTGATCTGCTCGATGGTCGCGCCGGGAACGACCTGATTGTGGCTGTGCATCATCGTTTCGAGGACGATGGTGTCGCCCGACTTCACCCGCAGCACCGGCTCCTGCGCATTGTTGAACCAGCCCCACTGCGTGGTCTCCAGCGTCGCCGGCAGGAGATGCATGGTCTTCCCGCTCGGGCAGCGGGATCGCGCGCAGTTTTGGATCGGCCGGACCCGAACTGGGCTGCGGGATCGTGGTGGGCGCAGGTTTTTGGTTTTCCGCGTAGGTGCTCGCACCTGCGACGAGCGTGATGGCGGCTGCTCCCGCCAGGACAAATCTCAGGAATGCGGGACGTTGCATGGCCACCCCCAAACTGAACGTTGCCCGTGCGCCCTCAAGCAAAACACGGGAAGATGAACCGGCGTGCAACGATAGCATCCCGGCAGGATACCGGGAAGGCCGACGGACATCGTGACGCTGGCGCAGACTGCGAGCGCGGCGCGAGCGAGCCGGCGCGGTATCATCGGCGGCATCGCGGGCGTTACAATACGATCCCAGGAGAAGAAGACGCCATGCCCACCATCGAACTCCGGCCCGGTCTCGACATGGCCTACGAAGACCATTGGTTTGGCGCGCCCTGGACGACGCCCGAGACGATCGTGATGGTCCACGGCAACTCCGAATCCTCGCGCGCGTGGATCCAATGGGTGCCGCATCTGGCGGGCAGGTATCGCGTAGTCCGACCCGATATGCCAGGGTTCGGCGCGTCGTCGGCGCCCAAGGACTATGGCTTCACGGCGAAAGAGCTGGCGGCCGACATCGGGCGCTTTCTCGATGCCCTCGGAATCGAGTGCTTGCCACTTGATCGGCGCCAAATACGGCGGATCGGCCTGCATGCAATTCGGCAGCGATGAGCCGCATCGCCTCCTTTCGCTCTGTCTGTTCGGATCCCCGGTGCGCGGCAGCGGAACCGGCAATGCCGATGCGATCCGCCTCAAAGGCGTGCGGCAATGGGCGGCCGAGACCATGCGGGCGCGGCTCGGCAGCGGCGCGTCCGCGGCGCAGATGCGATGGTGGGCCGACGAGCTCATGGGCAAGACCGCGCAGACCTCGGCGTTCGGCGCCTCTTCGGCGCGGATCGACATGGAGCTCGATGCCGGCCTGTCGCGGATCGCCGCGCCGACCCTGATCGTGACCACGACCGAGAGCGGCCTGCAGTCGGTCGAGGCGGTCGAGCGCTACGCGAGGCGCTTCCCCACGCGCGGGTGCTGGTGCTGCCGGGCGATTCCTATCACATCGCCGCGGTCGAGCCGGATCTGTGCGCGCGGCACGCCTTGGAATTCATCGAACAGGCCTCGCGACGCCACGCCACAGCCGCGACCGGCGCGGCGGAATGATAGAGCCTGTGCATCACTGACGCCGGGAGGAACCATGGCCGATCGATTGACCCGCCGCGCCGTGCTCGCCGGCCTCGGCTGCGCTGCGCTGTCGCCGCAAGCGGGCCGATCGGAAACCTCCTACCCGAACCGGCCGGTGCGCATCGTCGTGCCGTTCGCTCCCGGCGGCGGCGCCGACATCGTGTCGCGTCTGTTGCAAACCCATCTGCAACAGGCGCTCGGCCAGCCGTTCGTGGTCGAGAACCGGGCGGGCGCGGCCGGCCGTATCGGCACGGCGCTGGTCGCAAAAGCGGATGCCGACGGTCACACGCTGCTGACGACAACCGAATCGTCGATGGTCATCGCGCCGCACACGGGTGCGGTGCTGGGCTATGACCCGCTGAAGGATTTTGCGCCGGTGTCCTTGCTCACGCGCAACACGGTGGTGCTGGTGGTGCATCCGTCGGTGCCGGCGGCGACGCTCAAGGAATACATGGCGCTCGCGAAGGCGCAGCCGGGCAAGCTGTTCTACGGCTCCTCCGGCGTCGGCGGGCCGAACCATCTCGCCGGCGAAATCTTCAACCGGATGGCCGGCCTCAACATCGTGCACGTGCCGTTTCCCGGCACCGGCGCGGCGCTGCCGGCGGTCATCGGCAATCAGGTCGGCGCCATGTGGGGCTTCACGGCCGGCCTCATTCCGTTCATCCGCGACGGCAAGCTCAGGGCGCTCGCGGTCAGCAGCAAAGAGCGCTCGGCGGCATTGCCGGACGTGCCGACCGTTGCCGAGGCCGGCGTGCCGGGCTACGAGGCCACGTCATGGATCGGAATACTTGCACCCGCCGCAACGCCGCCGGCGGTCATCGACCGGTTGTGGGACGCCGTGAATGCGGCGATGAAGGTCCCATCAGTGCGTGACACACTGATCAGTGGCGGGACCGACATTGTCGTGAGCAAGCCCGACGAGTTCCGCGAGGTGATCGCGAGCGATCTTGCGAAATACGCAAAGCTCGCGGACCTGTTCAAAACAATAAAATGATCGCAATACGATAATCCTGGGACGATCGCGTGAATTCAAGAAGCCATCAGTCGACGCGCGCGCTGGCGACGTTCGCGGCGTCGCTCGATCCGGCGCGACTGCCGGACGAGGTGCGACGCAAGCTCGGCTGGCTGCTGCTCGACCACCTTCGTGTGTGCTCGATCGGCGCAAGGCTGCCGTGGAGCGGCTGGGCGCGCGATTACGCCGGCGTGGTGGCGAAGGCGGGCGCATCGCATGTGCTGTTCTCGGGAGACACGCTCAATCCGCAGCACGCGACGTTCCTGAACGTCACCTTCGGATCGAGCTTCGATGCCGACGATACGCATGTCGGCGCGATGCTGCATCCCGGCATCGCCGCCTGGTCGGCGGCGCTGGCGACGGCCGAGCATGTCGGCGCATCCGGGCCCGAAGTCCTGGCGGCGGTCGTTGCCGGCTACGAGGTGACGATCCGGGTCGGGCTGGCGGTGCAGCCCGGCCACTTTCAACGTGGCTTCCAGAGCACCGGCACCTGCGACGTGTTCGGCACCGCCGCAGCTGCCGGCCGGCTGCTGTTCGGCGGCGCCGACGAGAAAATCCTCGCGGCCATCGGGCTCGCCGGCAGCTACTCCAGCGGCGTCGCGCAGTTCTACTACTCGGGCGCCTCGGGCAAACGCATCCAGGCCGCCCATGCCGCGCAGAGCGGCGTTGCCGCGGCGCTGCTGACGCAGCATGGCTTTGCCGGCCCGGTCGACATGATCGAGGGCAGCGGCGGGTTCGCGCGCGCCTACGCCGACGGCTTCAACCCGGCGATGATCGAGGATGGGCTCGGCGCGCAATTCCTGCTCATGGACGTGCTGGTGAAATCGCACGCGGCGGCCGCGCGGGTCGCCGCCGGCATCGATGCGATGCTGGCGTTGCGGCAGCAATTCGGCTTCTCCGGCGACGACATCGCCGTCGATGCATCTCGGCATTCCCAAGGTGATCCAGGGCCGGCTCACCAATCCGCATCCGGTCGATCTGCAGGCGGCACAAATGTGCCTGCCGTTCAGCGTCGCGCTCGCCTCGCATGTTCCGCTGGCGGCCGGACGCGTCCCGACGCTCGCGGTCGCCGACTATGAGGCCGGCCTTGGCGATCGCCGCCTGTTCGAGATCGAGGAACCGCACCACGATCGCGCTCGATGACGAGGTGGAGGCCGCGAGCCATGCGCTCTCCACCGCCGCCAAGGTGAGCGTTCGCCTGCGCGACGGGCGCGAACTCGCGAAATTCGTGCCGGCGCCGAAAGGCAGCGCCGGCGATCCCTTCACCGGCGAGGAGCACGAGGCGCGTTTCGTACAGGAGCTGTCGAGCCGGGTGTCCGACAAGGTCTGCGCGGACATCATTGCGGTGTCGAAGGAGCTCGACCGGCTTGATCCGCGCTGGCTCGGGCAGGTGCTGAGCGTGCCGCGCACAAAGCCGACTGAGGCGTGTACTCATAAATCATGATCGTTCGTCAATCGCTGGCTGGTGTCCGCTTTGCCCCCCGCGATCAGTCGGTAGCCGTCCGCACGTCGCCCTCTGCAGGCAATCCAGAAATTTGCTATCTTTCACACCGGTTCGGGCGTCATTTGGCGGTTCCCGGATTGAGCCAAAAAAAAGGGACTGACCATGCCAAATTTGACATTGAGCAACTTGCACGCAATGGCGATGACCGCGGCCGGGCTGCTTCTGGCTGTGACGCTGGCGTCGGGCCTCAGCCCCACACCCGCCGCGGCGCAGCACGCCTGCCAGCCGGACGCGTTCCGGCTGTGCAGCCAGTTCATCCCGGACGAACGAAACGTCGGCAGCTGCCTGCGGCGGAACATGCGGGGCCTGAGCGCCGACTGCCGCGCCGCCATGGGCGAAGGCAAAGCCGCGAAGAGAACTGCCAAGAAGAAGCCGAAAAAAGCGCGGCCCAGGTGATCGGTCCAGCTGATCGGTCCAGGTATGCAGTTCCATCGTGCTATTCGTCGGGTTCTCTGATGACCGCCGGCTCGGGGTCGTCCGGTTCGGCGTCGTCGTCTTCGTCCTCGTCATCATCATCGTCGTCGTTGGGATCTCGCGGCGGCATCGTGTTGCCCATGATGGGGGCGAAGCTCCAGTCGACCAACCAGCTGGAAACGTTCTCGGGGATGCGCGGGGTCATGTCGGCCTCCTGTTGGATGTCGCGATACATTCACGAACGGATGTTAGCGCGCAAGCTTGCGGGCGGCAACGCGTCTGCATTGCGGCCCTTCGGTGTGCCCGCGCACACTGACCGCGCGCCTTCTGAAAAGTCTCACCCTGCCGGCGGGATCGAGTATTTCTGGCTCGCAAACCAGTCGCGCGGGATGGTGCGGTTGGTGCCTTCGGCAATGAGCTTCTTATAGAGTATCGCGCCACAGGCGGCGAACTGGATCGCAAGGCCGGTATTGTTCTTGTAGTAGAGGATCTCGCCCGGCGACTGCCGCACATCGACCTTGCCGGCGACGATGTCGCGCAGCTCATGCACGTGCTCGCGCTTGACCAGCCCCTTGTTGATCGGATCGAGCAGCTCGATCTGCCGGTTGACGACCACGCCCTCCCAGTCGTTGACGATGATGTCGCGCGCGCGCGCGAAGGTGTCCTCGTCGACCTCACTGCGGGTCTCGATCACGTCGGAGTTGACGATGGTCACGAGCATCTGGCCCGGCTCCAGCCATTCACCCTGCAGCACCGGCGTGATGGCATTGGTGGCGCAGCACACGATGTGGGCGCCGCGCACGACCTCGCGCGGATCGTCGACCGGGATCACCTCGACCTTCTCGCTCGCCATCCGCGCCTTGAACGCCTCGCGATGCTCCGCATTCGGGCTGAAGACCCTCACCTGCCGGATCGGCCGCACTGCGCAGATGGCGCGGCAGTTCGGAAAGGCCTGGTTGCCGGTTCCGAGCAGCCCGAGCACTTCGGCATCGGGACGCGCGCAGGTGGCGACGCAGAGCCCGGTTGTCGCGCCGACGCGGAAGCCGGAAAGATGCGTTTCATGCATGAAGGCAAGCGGCTCGCCATTGTTCAAATCATAGAGAATGATGACCGACCAGTTCACCGGATCGGGATTGTCCAGGGTGCGGCGCTGTCCGCTGTTCTCGTCCATCAGCATGAAATGCGAGCCCGCGCGCACGCAGGCGGTCTGATAGGTCTGCACCGCGCCGGCATGGATGTTGGCGAAGTAGCGCCGCTTTGGATCGGCGGTGTCGCTTGAGTAGCGCAGCCGAGGCGGGTTGATTGCCTTGCCTTCTGCGAGGTCGCGAAAGGCGACCCGCATCGCCTCAATCGCCTCCGGGATCGACAAGAGCCGGATGGCGTCGTCGTCGGTGATAACGATCGGCATCGCGCCGATGTTATCGCTGGGTCTTGAGCGACTCCAGAACCTCCTTGGTCTTATCCGCAATCGGTTTTGGCGTCGCCAGCACCTGGCGCACGATGGCTTCGAGCTCCTCGCCGGTGCCGGGTTCAAGCGGAAGGCTGCCCTTCTTCGAAAGTGCAACCAGTTCCGGATCGGCCAGCGTCGCAGCGAGCGCGCGGCGGAGTGCGGCGGCGCGCGCAGCCGGCATATCCGGCGGGGCGATCAGCGCGCGGCCGATCGCGGCGCCGGACGCGAACAGGTCGAGAATCACCCGCTCGTCCTTGCCGGCGCCGAGCTCGCCGATGGTCGGGACATGGCGTATGTCCGGATGCCGCGCCAGCGCGCTCTGATAGATGATCCTGATGGTGCCGTCCTTGAGGCGCTCGGCATGTCTCGCCATGATGGTCGCGATCCCGATCGCGCCAACCATGTCGACCTCGCCCCGCTCCATGGTGACCAGCGCCTCGTTGGCGCTTTTGTAGCCGGCGATCAGCTTGAAGCGGGTGCCGGCCAGCCTGTTGAGCAGGAACGGCACGACGGTGGAACTGGCGGTGCCGCCGGTGCCGGCGGTCGGCACCTCGCGCTTGCGCGTGTCCTCGATCGAGGTGATCCCGGACTTGGCAAATGCGACGCCGACCTCGACGTTCATCGCGGCGCGCCCGATCCAGGTGAACCGTCCCGCGTCGATGTCGGGGGTGTATCCCAGCAGCGTGTCGAACGGCAGCGTTTGCGCCAGCATGCCCAGCGCCGTGCCATCCTTGGCGGAGACGGTCGCGAGATTGCGCGCGGCCCGCAGCCCGCCGGCGCCCGCCATGTTCTGAACGATCACCGCGGGATTGCCCGGGATGTGCTTGCCCAGAAACTGAGCGACGATGCGGGCGTAAATGTCGTAACCGCCGCCGCCCTCGTATCCGACCAGGATGCTGACCGTCTTGCCTTTGTAAAACTCGGCCACTGGGTCGCTTTGCGCCTGCGACGCACCGCCCGCTGGCAGCGCCAGGACGGCGAGCGCCACGCCCAAGCCGCAGCGCAAGAGACCCTTCGACATGATTCTGCCTCCGCTTTGTCCGTTTCCGGCCTCTGCTGTGGTGCAAGTTATCCAGGCTTTGGCAACACACTGTCAACGCAAGCAGTCACATGATTCGCACGCCAAAGTCGACGTTGCTGCTGCATTCAGCAGGCGGAATGGCCGATAACGATCGGTAGTCGGCATGCGCGGTGTGATTAACTGGAAGCCGGACTTCTTGCGGAGATGACGCCGATGATTCGACGGTTCGCGGCAACAGGTCTCGCGCTTGCCATGGCGGCCCTCACCGCCGCGCCTGCGCTGGCCGCCCAATGCGGCGGCGACTTCAACGCGTTCCTGTCCGCCTTCTCGCGCGAAGCGGCGGCGCAGAATATTTCCCAGCAGACGATTGAGAGCGCGTTCGCCGAACTCACCCCCGATCCCCGCGTCATCCAGCTCGACCTTCGGCAAGGCGTGTTCAAGCAGACCTTCGAGCAATTCGGTCCGCCGCGCGTGAACGCCCGCATCGGCCGGGCGCGCTCGCTCATGAGCAAGCACGCCGCCCTGCTCTCGCGCATCGAGCAGCAATTCGGCGTGCCCGGAGACGTTGTGATCGCGATCTGGGGGCTGGAGACCGATTTCGGCGCTGGCATGGGCAAGCATCCGGTGGTGCGCGCGGTCGCGACGCTGGCGCATGACTGCCGGCGCAGCGAGATGTTCCAGCGCGAGTTGATGTCGGCCCTGATGATCATCAACCGCGGCGACATGAGCAATGCGCAGCTGCTCGGCGCCTGGGCGGGCGAGATCGGGCAGACCCAGTTCCTGCCCTCCTCCTATGTGAAGTTCGCGGTCGACTTCGACGGCAAAGGACGCCGCGACCTGATCCGCAGCGTTCCGGATGCGCTCGCCTCCACCGCCAACTATCTGCGCGGCTATGGCTGGCAGCGCGGCGGGCCGCTCGCGGAAGGCACACCGAATTTCGCGGTGCTCAAGGAATGGAATCGTGCGCAGGTCTATCAGCAGACCATCGCGCTGTTCACGCAGCGGCTGACGCAGGAGCGATAGCGGCGGCGCAGATCCGCCCTCATCCTGAGGAGCGCCGGAGGCGCGTCTCGAAGGATGGGGCGGCCATGGTTCGAAACGGCGCTTCGCGCCTCCTCACCATAAGGCCGAGGAAAGGTTGGCGCTACTATTCCGGCTTGAGGCCGGCGTCGCGGATGATGCGCTCCCACTTGGCGGCATCGGCCTTCACCAGCGCGCCGAATTCATCGACCGTCATGCTCATGGGATCGATGTTGACGTCGGTGAGCCGCCGGACCGCGGCGGGATCCGCGTTCATCTCGCGAACAGCGGTGTTGAGCCATTCCACGACCGGACGCGGCGTTCCGGCGGGCGCGAACAGCGCAAACCAGGTGGTCACCTCGTAGCCGGGCAAACCCGCCTCGGCGGCGGTCGGGATCTCCGGCAGATACGACACGCGCTTGCGCGTGCCCGCCGCCAGCACGCGCAGCATGCCGGCCTCGACCAGCGACTTCACCGGCGCGATGCCGACCGAAATCAGGTGCACGTTGCCGGCGACCAGATCGCTGATGCCCGGCGCGGCGCCGCGATATTGCACCGCCTGCATGTCGACCTTGGCGAGCCGCGTGAACTGCACGCCGCCGAGATGCACGGTGCTGCCGGGGCCGAGCGACACGTAGTTGAGCTTGCCCGTCTCCTTGCGCGCATAGGCGATGAATTCCGACAACGTCGTCGCCGGGAGCTTGGCGTTGGTCACCAGGAACTGCGGCGCCTCGCCGATCGGCGCGACCGGGACGAGGTCGTTGATCGGATCGTAGGACATTTTCTTGAACACGAACGGGTTGATGACGATCTGCGTCGTGGCGATGACGCCGAGGGTGTAACCGTCGGGCGCCGACTTCGCGACCGTCTCCGAGCCGATATTGCCGCCGGCGCCGGTGCGGTTCTCGATCACCACCGGCTGGCCGGATTTGCGGGTGATGTAGTCGCCGGCGGCGCGCGCGACGATGTCGGTGATGCCGCCGGGCGCGACCGGCACGATGATCCGCACCGGCTTCGCCGGATAATCCTGCGCCGCGGCGGGCGGCGCGGCCGCCAGGCACAAGGCGGCGAGGACGGCCATGCACGCCGAATTGCGTTTCACTTGTATCTCCCAGCCTAGCTTCGCCGTGCGACGCCGCGGATGCGCGCGGCGATGCGCATGATCGCATCATAACCGGGCGTCGCGATCCGTTCGAGCGACTGCTCGACGGCTGCGTCGGTGAGCCGCGTCGGCCGCCAGCGATACAGCCATCCGTGGACGAGCCAGATCAGCAGGAAGACAAAGATGGCGGCGAACACGACGTCGGTGAAGAAATGCCCGCCCAGGGACATGCGCAGGACGCCCACCGCGGCGCCGAAGACGATCGCGGCCCCGTAAGCCGCGAGCCGCCAGTGCGGCGGCGCCACCGCGGCCGGCGCCATGGTCCAGAACGCTCCCGACGGCTCGCCAGCCACGAACGAGCAATTCTTGGTGCAGTCCCCGCGCGGATCCCACCACGGGCGGAACGCCGCATTTCCTCCGAACTCCGTGACATATTGCGGGCGCGGGCGGCTCCAATTGTCCTTCAGAATGACGTTCACCAGGAGCCCCGGCCCGAGCGCGAGCGTCGAGATCATGAGCACGATCGCGCGGCCCGGAATCAACAACGGCCGCCGCGGCAGCACAAGCTTGAGGAGCAGCGCGATGAAGGCTGGCGCGGCGACAAGCGCGATCAGCCAGCTCGCCAGGTCGCGCACGATGCCCGACGGCCAGTCGAGCACGCGCCAGCGGCGGCTGCCTGCGTCGTAGAAGACAGCGCTCAGCGCAATGTCGAGCCCGGGATAGACCGCAAACAGGATGCCGACGGCAGCAGCTATGGCGAGAGCGATCAGGAGACCGGTTCGGTTCATCGGAGCATCAGCATCCGGAGAGTGGACCGATCCCGGCGGTCGCGCCCGAGAGCTTGAAGGCATGATAGCTGCGCGACGAGCTCGGGCCGGTGCGGGCCTCCAACCGGCCGAGCGGCTCGACGCTGCGGTAGTGGCGGGCCAGCCGCGCCGTCGATGAGCACGGCGAGACAAACAGCACCGGTTCGGGAGCGGCCGTCGTCAGCCGCCGGGTCAGGTCGAAATGATGGTTGGCGACCGCGCTAGTCGGCCAGGACAGCACCGTCCGCCCGCTGTCGCGCTGGTAGTACAGCAGCGACGCGACGGCGTCGCGTTGTTCGGCAGCCACTGTGCGGGCGCCGGTCGCCCGCGCGAGCTTGTCGACCTCCTCGCCGAGCGAGCGCCAGCCCATGGTGCGCGCATAGACGTCGGGCTTGGCGAGCCACCCAATCGACATCCGCCGCGCATTCGCATCGCCGACCAGCAGCACGACCTGTGCGGCGACGCCGAGCGCGATGCTCACGGCGATCCAGCGCCACGCGGCGTGTCGCGCCAGCACGGCGGCAGCCAGTACATTGGCGGAGATGAACGCGGGCGCCGCCCAGTTCGCATTGGCGCGGGTGACGAACGCGGTCGCGGCCACCAGCGCCAGCGTCGGAATGGCGAAGCACAGCATCAAGCGATCGGCGCGGCCGATCTCCGGCTTGGTCATGTGCACCAGCACGATCAGCAGCACACCGAACGTCACCGGGCCGAACACGGCAAGCTGGCTCGCCAGGAATTCCAGTCCGCCCAGCGGATTGAAGGTCACGCCGCCGCCCTGGATGTTGTGGCCGACATGCTGCAGCGTGACGAAGCCGTTCTGCGCGTTCCAGATCGCGTTCGGCAGGATCAGCGCGACACCGATCGCCGCCGCAAGCCACAGCGACGGCGAACGCAACAGTACGCGGGCATCGCGATCGATCAGGGCGGCAACGGCGACGCCAAGTACGAAATAGATCATTGCGTATTTCGCCAGCATGCCGAAGCCGAACGACACGCCGAGCAGTGCGCCCCAGCGCCAGTCGCCGCCCTGCAGGAGCCTCACATAGGACAGGAGCGCGACCGCCCAGAAGAACAGCAGCGGCACGTCGGTCGAGATGATGCGGCTCGAAAATGCGACGCCGCCGCTCAGCGCCAGCAGTATCGCGGCCCAGAAGGCCGTCGTCTCGTCGTACAGCGCCTTGGCGATGGCATAGCTGACCAGACTCGTGCCGAGATAAAAGACTGGCGCCGGCGCGCGGATGCAGGCTTCGGCGGAGCCGCACACGGCCTCGGCGCCTGCGATCACCCAGGCCAAGAGCGGCGGCTTCGAGAAATAGCCGAACGCCAGCTCGCGCGACCACGCCCAGTATTGCGATTCATCGAAGAACAGGTCGACCTCGGAATAGGCAAGCCCGATCAGCCGGATCACGGTCAGAGCTACCAGGATCAGCAGGCAAACCGCAAACCGCCGTTCGGTCAGGCTGCGCGGCGCGGTGTCGGTCAATGACGTCATGGCGCGACTATGTCGCACAAAGGCGGCGGCGAGTGTAGCGGTTCAGCGCAATTTGGGCGCCTGATCCCGGCAGGCTTCGGGCTGTTGATCGGCCAGGAAGCGGACCGGCGGGACGAAATCACCACAGCGGTCGCAGGCGGCCGCGGTCGCCGCCAGCAACAGCACGCCAACGGCCCGGCACAGCGCGGTGCGCGTGGAGGTATTCGTAGGCTCGGACATGACCAACCCCGTCCCAACGACCTTAGCCCATGGTCCTGCAACTTGAAACCAGCTTGGCCGCAGGAACTCGCGGCATTCGACGCGATTCCGAACCCCGCTTACCGGGTCGTCGCGAGCACCGCCGGAGGCGGGCCGCGAAACACCGGCTTGTAGAACCCCGCGCTGAAGCCCGCCACCGCCCAATAGGCGAAGCCTCCGGCAATGCCCGCGGCGATTACCACCACCGGCTGCTCGAACGGTATGCCTGTGCCAGCGTCGCCGCCAAAGAACTGCCAGCCGACCCAGGTCGACGCAACGCCGTTCAGCACATGAAAAATCCACGAGCGGATCGCGAAGGATTCCGAGATCAGGATGCCGATCGACGCCGGCAGCAGAATAAACACCAGCATGACATACAGGAGAATCGGTCCGCCAATGGCAAAGCCGAGCAGCGCGAAACCGGGACCGTCAAACTGTCCATCGATTCCCGCGTCGGCGAAATTCCACCATGCGATCAGCACCACCAGGGTGGCGGCGATCGATGCCGCGAAGTAGCCGAGCGGCACCAGCAGAAAGCGCATCAGCAGGCGGATCGCCATCAGTCGGTCATCGCCATGGCGCGCAACGCCAGCCGCTCGCGCGCGGAGAGTTTCTCGGTCGCGCTCTTGAGCTGGCCGCAGGCGGCGAGGATATCGCGGCCGCGCGGCGTCCGCACCGGCGAGGCGTAGCCGGCATTGAACACGACCTCGGAGAACTTCTCGATCTGATCCCAGTCCGAGCATTCGAATTTCGAGCCGGGCCACGGATTGAACGGGATCAGATTGATCTTCGCCGGGATGCCCTTGAGCAGCCGGATCAGCGCCTTGGCGTCGGTGATGGAATCGTTGACGCCCTTGAGCATCACATATTCGAAGGTGATGCGCCGTGCATTGGAGAGGCCGGGATAGTTGCGGCAGGCGTCCAGAAGCGCGGCGATCGGATATTTCCGGTTGAGCGGCACGAGCTCGTTGCGCAGCTCGTCGCGCACCGCATGCAGCGACACCGCCAGCATGCAGCCGATCTCCGCGCCGGCGCGCGCGATCATCGGCACCACGCCGGAGGTCGAGAGCGTGATGCGGCGCTTGGAGATGCTTAAGCCCTCGCCATCCGCGATGATGCCGATCGCATCGCGCACCGCCTCGAAATTATAGAGCGGCTCGCCCATGCCCATCATCACGATGTTGGAGATGAAGCGGTCGCCCTCGGTCGGCAGCCCCGGCGCCTGCAGCCGTTCCGCGCCCAGGAAATCGCCGAGCCGATCGCGCGCGATCATCACCTGACCGACGATCTCGCCCGCGGTGAGATTGCGCACCAGCCGCTGCGTGCCGGTGTGGCAGAACGAGCAGCTGAGCGTGCAGCCGACCTGGCTCGAGAGACACAGCGTGCCGCGGTCGGTCTCGGGGATGTAGACGCATTCGACCTCGTGCGGCCTCTCACCGCTTTCGCCGGGCAGGCGCAGCAGCCATTTGCGGGTTCCGTCCGCCGATACCTGCTCCGCCACGACCTCCGGGACGAGCGAGCGTGAAGCGTTGCGCCAAGACCGCGCGCAGTTCCTTTGACACGCTGGTCATGGCCTCGAAGTCGCGCGCGCCGCGCACATAGAGCCAGTTCCAGAGCTGCTGCACGCGCATCTTGCGCTGCTTCTCAGGCACGCCGACCTGCCCAAGCGCCTCGGCCAGTTCGGCGCGCGTGAGCCCGACCAGCGACGGCATCGCCGGCGGGACATAAAGCTCAAGCGGCGCCTTCTCGACGAAGGGGTTCGTTTGCAGGCTGGCGGGTGTGACGGCACTCATGGGCCAATAGATAGGCCGCCGAGGGGCTCAACACAAATTGCGTTGAAGGGACCTTCGGCGCGAGCGTCGCTACTTGCACTCCTGCTCGACGCGATCCATCGCCTGGGTCAGGCCCTTGAGCGAATAGGTGTCGGTCGACTGCGTGCCGCGGCTCGAGGTGCCCTTGATGGTCAGGTCGGCGCCCTTGCGCATGGCATCGATCAGGCGCGCCTCCTCGGCGACGTTCTTGATCCAGGCGCCGTCGTTCTGGGTGTACATCGCGAACTTGGTCGTGCCGACTTCGGCGGTCGCATCCGACGTCTGCCGGAACGGATAGCCGATGATGACCGAAATCTCGTTGCGCACGTTCTCCGACGGGCGGGTTGAGATGAAGACATAGGCCGGGTCGCGCTTGCGGCCGGCCGGGGTGGTGGTCGAGGATTTCGGCTTGGCGAGCGAGAAGCAGACCTTCTTGCCCTCGGGCGTGGCGGTGTAGGCGCCCCAGTCGCCGTATTGACCGAGCAATGTCGGCTGCGCGGGTGCGGCGGCGGCCGCCGTCTTCTGCTTCGGCTGCTGTTTGGCCTGCTCCGCCAACGCGGCGGTCGACACCGCGATGGCGGCGGCAAGAACCATGATCGTCCGCGGTGAACGTTGCATCGGCCGACCCTCCCTCGGTCACGACCCCCACTTAGGCCATGGAATAGTTAGCGAATTCGACAATGTGAAGGCGGTGTGTCGCCGCGGCTACGCATTGAATCCGGCAAATTGCATGCGGCCTTGTCACCGACCGGTTCCGCGGTCACGTTGCGGGCGCCATGCTAGAACGCCGCGCGCACTCATGACTCAAGAGACCCGCCCGGTGAAAGCCATCCTCTGCACCCGATTCGGCACCGCCGACGACCTCGTCCTGGCCGACATTGCCGATCCCGCCGCCGGACCCGGAGAGGTCGTCACCGCCGTGAAGGCGGTCGGCCTGAACTTCTACGATACGCTGATCGTCTCCGGCCGATACCAGAAGCAGCCGCAGGTCCCGTTCTCGCCCGGCGGCGAGTTCGCGGGCGTCGTGGACAGCGTCGGCGCCGGCGTCGCGGGCTTCGCGCCCGGCGACCGCGTGATCGGCTATGTCACCTGACGGCGCCGCGCGCGGCATCGCAACACTGCGCGCGGCGCGGATGAACGCGGCACGCTCGCGGTGCTCGGCGCCGCCGGCGGCGTCGGGCTCGCGGCGGTGGAGATCGGCAAGCTCATGGGCGCGCGCGTCATCGCCTGCGCCTCCACCGACGACAAGCTGGCATTCGCGCGCGCGCATGGCGCCGATGAAACCGTGAACTATGCGAGCGAGGATTTGCGCGACGCGCTCAAGCGCATCGGCGGCGAGCGCGGCATCGACGTGATCTTCGATCCGGTCGGCGACCGCTACAGCGAGGCGGCGCTGCGTGCGATCGCATGGGAAGGGCGGCATCTGGTGGTCGGGATTTGCCGCCGGCGAGATCCCGAAGCTGCCGCTCAACCTCACGTTGCTCAAGGGTTGCGCGGTGCTGGGCGTCTATTTCGGGGACTGGGTGCGGCGCGAGCCGCAGGCGTACCGCGCCACCATTATCGAGCTCGCGCGCCTCGCGGCGGAGGGCAGGCTCTCCTGCCATGTCGACCGCGCCTATCCGCTGGCGGAATTCCCGCAGGCGCTGAAATCGCTGTCGGAACGCCGGGCCATGGGCAAGGTGATCGTCCGGCCGTGATATTGCAGCCCGCCGCGGCGACAAAGGCCCGTGCGGACAGGCAAAAACGGCTGACAAGAAAACCCATAAGCGCCGCAAAAACCGGTGTGGATTGCGTGGACTTCTTTTCGCTTGTTCTTGAGCGCCCGACGGGCGCGGGTATTCTTGGCCCCAGAGCCAGATCGGTTCGGGGTAAGGCTCTGGCCCCGGACCAGTTGGTGTAGGCACGATGCCAGTTCCGAAAGGAGCGGTCGTGTCGAGAAACGGCGGGATTGCTCGCGCGGGCGAGCCTCCGGTTCTCAAACCAGCGAGCTGTGCGGTACGAGTTACTGTGTCGGCTTTGGGTGTTCACTCATTCGAAGCTGACTGCGGTGGACGCCGTGCTGTGCCGCTGATCTCGAGGAAAGGGTGCCCCGGAAACGGGGTGCCCTTTTCTTCGTTTCAGATGGCTGCGCGCAGCAATCCGTCCTTCACCCGCGCGATCACGCTGTCCCAATCGCGGGGCTTGGGCTGCCGGAACAGCCGCGCGGTCGGATACCAGGGCGAGTCCGCGCGGTCGAGCAGCCAGCGCCAATCGGGCTGGAACGGAAGCAGCACCCAGACCGGACGCCCCATGGCGCCGGCGAGATGCACCACCGAGGTGTCGACCGAGATCACGAGGTCGGCGAGCGCCATCACCGCGGCGGTGTCGTCGAAATCGGCGAGCGCGTCGCCGACATGGGTGACGTTGGGCAGGCGCGCCAGCGCGTCGGCGTCGCCGTCGCGCAGCTCGCGCTGGATGCTCACGAAACTCCCCGGCCCCGCCGCGAGCAGCGGCGCGAACCGTTCAAATGGGATCGAGCGGTTGCGGTCGTTGGCGTGATTCGCGCTGCCCGACCACGCCACCGCGATCCGTGGCGCCGGCAGGCGCTCGAATTGCTCGCGCCAATCAGCTATCCGTTCGCCGCTCGCCGCGAGATACGGCACGTTCGCGGGAATGGTCGAGACCTCGGTGTGCAGCGCCAGCGGCAAGGTGCCGGCGGGGCAATGGACGTCGTAAGCGGGCAGCGGATCGCCGCGCCCCACCACGCTCGCGACCCCGTCGACGCGGGACAACAGCGCGACCAGCTCCGGCTGCACCTCCAGCACGACCTTGGCGCCGCCGCACGCCAGCTGCGGCGCGTAGCGCGCGAATTGGATGGTGTCGCCAAGCCCCTGCTCGGCCTGGACCAGAATGGTCTTGCGCGCGAGCGGATATTCGCCGAGCCAGAGCGGCTTGCCGAGGCTCCTTCGGCGCGGCATGCCGGTACGCTGCCAGCGCGCCTCGTATTTCGGAAAACCGCGGCGATAGTCGCCCAGCGTCAACAGCGAGAGCGCCGCATTGTGCTGGACGTCGGCATTCGTCTTGTCGGTGGCCAGCACCGTACCGTATTCCTGCAGCGCCTCCTGGTGCCGGTTCAATGCCGCCAGCGCCGCGCCGCGGCCGATGCGCGCCTTGGCATAGTCGGCGCGTGACGCCAGCGCGCGATCGTAGGCCGCGATCGCCTCGTCCAGCCGGCCGAGCCCTGCGAGCGCGCTTCCGCGATTGACCAGCGTTTCCGGATGCGAGGGATGCGCCGCCAGCAGCATATCGTATTGCGCGAGCGCGTCCTCGAAACGGCCGAGCTGCGCCAGCGCATTGCCGAGATTGGCGCGCCCGCCGAGAAAACGCGGCTCGAGCGCCAGCACCCGCTCGAATGCGGCGACCGCTTCGGCGGCGCGGTTGAGCTTGAGCAGCACGGTGCCGCGCGTGTTGATGGCGTCAAAGCTGTCCGGTGCGATCGCCAGCGCCTTGTCGAGGCATGCCATCGCCTCATCGTCGCGGTTGAGCGCGCAGAGCGTGCGGCCGAGATTGGAAAGGACCGGAGCCGAGCCCGGATTGAGCTTGAGCGCCTTGGCGAGCAGGACTTGCGCCGCCGCAGCCTTGCCGGTCTCAAGCTTCACCAGTCCTGCAAGATGCAGCGCGTCGAACCAGTCAGGCGCCGCCTTGAGCACGCGCGTGCAGATCTTGTCCGCATCGTCCAGCCGGCCCTGCCGGTAGTGACCGGCGGCCTCGTCCACCGCGCGGGCAATCGCCTCCGGCGTTCGCAGGTCGGGGCCGGCCATGGATCGCGGCGATCAGAGGGCGGCGTTGAGCTCGCGCGCCAGCGCCTCCCGCGCGGCTTCGCGGTGCTCGTCGCGGATGTGGCCGGACACCATGCGCAGCGCCGTGACCAGCACCAGTGCGTCGTCGGTGTAGCCGAGCAGCGGCAGGATGTCGGGCATCGCGTCCGCCGGCAGCACGAAATAGGCGAGCGCACCAAGCAGCGCCGCTTTCACCTGCAGCGGCGTGCGGCGGTCGAAGGCGCAGTAATAGGCGGCGAGCAGGTCCTGCGCGAACGGCAGCTTGGCGGCCACGCGCCTGGGCTTCGGCCAGAAGCCGCGGCGCACGCGTTCCTCGTCACGCCCTGAAGCGTCCCAAGCAGCGTTACCAGCAGCGTCTCCAGCAGCCGACCGTCCGAACATCGCGACCTCCCGGCGAAAAACACCGACCGTCAAATGGCCCCTCTGGATTCAATATGCAATATGCACGTCGCGGTCATATTCCCGCCAGCGCGTTCATCGTCTCGGCAAGCTTGACGTCGAGCTCGGTCAGGCCGCCGGCGTCGTGGGTCGAGAGCGTCACCTCGACGGTCTTGTAGACGTTGAACCACTCGGGATGGTGATCCATCTTCTCCGCCACCAGGGCGGAGCGCGCCATGAAGCCGAACGCCTGGTTGAAATCCTTGAACACGAATTTCTTCGTGATGGCGTCGCGGCCTTGCACCTCGCTCCAGCCGGCGAGCTTGGCCAGCGCGTTCTTGCGGGCATCGGCGGTCAGTTTCTGGGCCATGATCAAACCTCATGCGGTGCGACGGGCGTCGGAATCCGGGCAGGTCCCCACTCGCAATGGCACCCAAGACACCTAGGTATAGACTGGCCCACGCCCGCGGGAGAACCCCCAGTTCTGGAGCGCACGATGTCCTGGTCGCTGACCATCGGCCGCATCGCAGGTACGGAAGTCCGCCTGCACATCACCTTTATCCTGTTTCTGGCCTGGATTTTCGGCGCCAACTGGGCATCGAGCGGGTCGGAGCAGGCCTGGACCAGCCTGGCCTTCATGATCCTGCTGTTCGCCTGCGTGGTCGCGCACGAGTTCGGCCACGTCTTCGCCGCCCGCGCCTACGGGATCGCGACGCCCGACGTGACGCTCCTGCCGATCGGCGGAGTGGCGCGGCTCGAACGGATCTCGGAGGAGCCGCGCGAGGAATTCGTGATCGCCATCGCCGGGCCGCTGGTGAACGTCGTGATCGCGCTGGTCCTGGTCGTGTTCTTTGGCGCGCAGCTCGACCTCAGCTCGCTGACGACGATCGACAGCACCAAGGTCGCGATGGTCGACCGGCTCGCGATGGTCAATGTCTTCCTGGTGCTGTTCAACCTGATCCCGGCGTTCCCGATGGATGGCGGCCGCGTGCTGCGCGCGCTGCTCGCGACGCGGATGGGCTACACCCGCGCCACCGAAGTCGCCGCCGTCATCGGCCAGGGCTTTGCCTTCGCCCTCGGCTTCATCGGACTGTTCTCGAACATCCTGCTGATCTTCATCGCGATCTTCGTCTATCTCGCGGCGACTTCCGAAGCGCACTTTGTCGCCATCCGCTCGATGGCGAACGGCGTGCCGGTGAGCGCCGCGATGATGACGCAGTATGCGACGCTGACGCCCAACGCCGACGTCGAAGACGCCGTGCAGACACTGTTGCGCACCAGCCAGGGCGAATTTCCCGTGGTCGACGAGGCCGGCCGGCCGGTTGGCCTGCTCGCACGCGCCGACATCATCCGCGCGCTGAAGGAGCGCGGCCCCGACGCCCGCGTCGCCGACGCCATGACCACGGATATCCCGACGATCGGCTATCGCCAGCGTCTGGACGACGCATTCAAGATCCTTCAGGAGAAGTCGGCGCCGGCCGTGGCCGTCGTCGACGCAAGCGGACGGCTGGTCGGGCTTATCACCCCCGAGACCATCGGCGAGATGATGATGGTGCGCGACGCGCTGCCCAAGGGCGCGACCTTCGGGCCGTGGGGCCCGATCGCGCGGACGTGAGGCCGGCGCTCGAATCCGTTGCTTTTTCGTTCGCGATGACTATGTTTCCCGCAAAACGCGGGCCTCAGGCGCGCTTTTCAGCAGAAATGGCCGCGATTTTGCTGAGCCATGTGTGTGTGGCCCGCCATCGATTCCGGACGTATCAATGAATCTGCGCAACATCGCCATCATCGCCCATGTCGACCATGGCAAGACCACGCTGGTCGACCGGCTGCTGCAGCAGGCCGGCTCCTTCCGCGACAACCAGCGGGTGGCCGAGCGCGCAATGGACTCCAACGACCTCGAGCGCGAGCGCGGGATCACGATCCTCGCCAAGGCGACGTCGATCCTCTGGCATGACACACGCGTCAACATCGTCGATACGCCGGGACACGCCGATTTCGGCGGCGAGGTCGAGCGCATCCTGAACATGGTGGACGGCGCGCTGGTGCTGGTCGACGCCGCCGAAGGACCACTGCCGCAAACCAAATTCGTGGTGTCAAAGGCCCTCAAGATGGGTCTCAAGCCGATCGTCGTCATCAACAAGGTCGACCGCTCCGACGCGCGCCCGACCGAAGTGGTCAACGAGGTGTTCGACCTGTTTGCAGCGCTCGACGCCACCGACGAGCAGCTCGACTTCCCGATCCTCTATGGCTCGGCCAAGCAGGGCTGGATGGCGTCAAGCCTCGAAGGTCCGCAAGACCAAGGCATGAAGCCGCTGTTCGAACTCGTGCTCAAGCATGTCGGCGCGCCCCAGGTGGAAGCCGGTCCGTTCCGCCTGCTCGGCACCATCCTGGAAGCCAACCCGTATCTCGGACGCATCGTCACCGGCCGCATCACGTCCGGCTCCGTCAAGCCGAACCAGCCGGTGAAGGTGCTCGACCACGAAGGCCGGCAGATCGAAGCCGGCCGTATCACCAAGGTGCTCGCCTTCCGCGGGCTCGAGCGCGTGCCGGTGGACGAAGCGGACGCGGGCGATATTGTCGCCATCGCCGGACTGCCGGAAGCCACCGTCGCGCATACCATTTGCGATCCCGAAGTCGAAACGCCAATCCCGGCGCAGCCGATCGACCCGCCGACCCTGGCGATGACGTTCCGCGTCAACGATTCGCCGCTCGCCGGCACCGAAGGCAGCAAGGTCACCGGCCGCATGATCCGCGACCGCCTGTTGCGGGAGGCGGAAGGCAACGTGGCGTTGCGCGTGCGCGAGTTGGACGACAAGGATTTAATGGAGGTCGCCGGCCGCGGCGAGCTTCAGCTCGGCATCCTGATCGAGACCATGCGACGCGAGGGATTCGAACTGTCGGTGTCGCGCCCGAAGGTGCTGCTCCGCCGCGATGCTTCGGGCGAGTTGGAAGAGCCGATCGAAGAGGTGGTGATCGACGTCGACGAAATTCATTCCGGCGTGGTCGTGCAGAAGATGTCGGAGCGCAAGGCCGAGATGATCGAGATGCGGCCGTCGGGCGGCGGGCGCGTCCGGCTGGTGTTCTATGCGCCGACGCGCGGACTGATCGGCTACCAGGGCGAGCTTCTGACCGATACCCGCGGCACTGCGATCATGAACCGTCTGTTCCACGCCTACGCCCCGTTCAAGGGCGAGATCAGCGGGCGGCGCAACGGCGTGCTCATTTCCAACGAGCAGGGCGAGGCGGTCGCCTATGCGATGTGGAAGCTGGAAGACCGCGGCCCGATGATGATCGAGCCGGGCTGGAAGGTGTATCGCGGCATGATCGTCGGCGAGCACACCCGCGACAACGATCTCGAGATCAACGTGCTCAAGGGCAAGCAGCTCACCAATATCCGCACCACCTCGAAGGACGAGGCCGTGCGGCTGACGCCGCCGATCCGCATGACGCTCGAAAAGGCGCTGGCCTATATCGAGGACGACGAGCTGGTCGAGGTGACGCCGAAGTCGGTCCGCCTGCGCAAGAAGCTGCTCGACCCCAACGACCGCAAACGGGAAGACCGGCGCAAGGAAGCCGAGCAGGTGTGATCGGGTGACAGTCCCCGGACGGGGACCGATTCGCGCCCTGATTCGAAATCGGCCTCGCGACTCAAAATCGCCCGGCGTCGACCCCGCCGGACCGTTTCCGGGTCGGCACTTTTCGGGCTGCGGACGTTTGCAACCAAATTTTCCTGTAAAAGCGTTGCCCGGCGGCAACACCGCGCCAGACAGCGATGTTAGCTGGATTTTTTTGCATCCCGGGAGTCCCTGCGGGGCGGTCCGGGGCGCCCAATCCACATCGTTAACGTCTTGTTAAATATAAGGCTTGAAGGACGGCCGGGTGCTTTGCTTCAATTCGCGCATGAGCACAACCCTCATCGAGGTCCGTCGCGCCAAGCCGTCCGATGCGCCGGCGATTGCCGCAACGCACGACGACGCATGGCGGGGCGCCTACCAGGGCATCATCCCGGGGGCGGAGCTCGAACGGCTGATCAATCGGCGCGGGCCGGACTGGTGGGACAGTGCCATCCGCAAGGGCAGCCGGGTCGCCATCCTCGCCTTCGGCAACACGACCGCCGGCTACGCGAATTACGGCCGCAATCGCGCGCGCAGCCTCTACTATGATGGCGAGATCTACGAGCTCTATCTGCGGCCGGAATTCCAGGGGCTCGGCTTCGGCCGCAAGCTGTTCTCGGCGGCGCGGCGCGACCTCACGCAAAGCGGCTTGCAGAGCCTGGTGGTCTGGGCGTTGTCGGACAACGAGTCCGCGGTCGAGTTCTATCGCTCGCTCGGCGGCCGCGCGGTCGCGCGCTCGTCGGAGCGGTTCGGCACCAAAGTGCTCGACAAGGTCGCCTACGCCTGGAACGGCAACGGCAAGGAATAGCCCTAATCCTCCGCGCTCGTGCCCCCGGGTCTGCGGCGCACCACACGCGCTCAAATCCGCGTAAGCCGCACAAACTCGTGTGCCCGTGTGCTGCGCTGCGCCCGGGACAAGAGGGTGAGATCAATCCCGCGATCGCTCGTCCGAGCTCGGCTTGCTGAAATCCGGAATCGGAAAGCCCGCGTGCATGCAGGCCGCGCGCACGGTGTTGGCGAGCAGGCACGAGATCGTCATCGGACCGACGCCGCCCGGCACCGGCGTAATCGCGCCTGCGACTTGGGAGGCTTCGGCAAAGGCAACGTCGCCGAGCAATTTTGTCTTGCCGGCTTCGCCCGGAACAGCCACGCGCGTGATGCCGACGTCGATCACCGTCGCGCCCGGCTTGATCCAGTCCTTGCGCACCATCTCCGGGCGGCCGACCGCCGCGAAGACGAGATCGGCGCGGCGGCACACCGCGGGCAGGTCCTCGGTTTTCGAATGCGCCACCGTCACCGTCGCGTTCTCCGCGAGCAGCAGCAGCGCGAGCGGCTTGCCGACGATGTTGGAGCGGCCGATGATGACCGCCTCGAGGCCTTCGAGCGACGGCTGCACGGTCTTGGCGAGAATGACGCAGCCGAGCGGTGTGCACGGCGCGAGCGCCGGCAAGCCCGCCGCCAGCCGTCCGAGATTGACGGGATGAAAACCGTCGACGTCCTTGGCCGGATCGATCGCGGCGAGGATCTTCTGTGAATCGATGTGCGCGGGCAGCGGCAGCTGCACCAGGATGCCGTGCACGACCGGGTCGCGGTTGAGGCGCCCGACCAGGGTGAGCAGGTCGGCTTCGCTCGCGGCCGCCGGCAGGCGATGGTCGAACGAGCGCATGCCACTGCCGACGGTCGCCTTGGTCTTGCTGCCGACATAGATCTCGCTCGCCGGATTGCTGCCGACCAGCACGACCGCAAGCCCCGGCACCAGCGCGCGGTCGCGGGCCAGCCGATGGGCCGCGTCCGCGACCCGGCCGCGGAGCTCCGCTGCGATGGTCTTGCCGTCGATGATCCGGGCCGTCATTCGATTGTATCCCGCCGAACTTGATCGGCCCTCATGCTGAGGAGGCGCGCAGCGCCATCTCGAAGCATGGGGCCGCCCCCGTCCTTCGAGACGCGCCCTTCGGGGCCCCTCAGGATGAGGGCGGAGAAACGTCACTACCACAGATTCTCTCCAGCGCGTCCGCAAGCGCAATGGCCGATCCGCTGATTTTAAGCCGCTTCAGCCGCGCGCTGTGTCCTGCGATCAGATCGACCGAGCGCGGCGCGACGCCGAGCGCTTTCGCGAGCAGCCGGACCAGCGCGTCGTTCGCTTCACCCTCGCGCGGCGCCGCCCGCACGCGCACGCGCAGCACCGCACGCCCGTCGGCGGTCGCTTCGATGCCGTCGATCGCATCGCGCCCGGCCTTGGGCGTCAGCCGCACCGAGAGGATGACGCCGCCCGCCGTCGCTGCCCACGGCCGTGCGGTCATCGCCGATCAGGGGACGTTGGGCAGGATGTAGAGAAGGATGACGTAGCGGAAGAAGATGATGATGAAGATCAGGATCACCGGCGAGATATCGATGCCGCCGAGATTGGGCAGGAGATTGCGGATCGGTCGCAGCGCCGGCTCGGTGATGCGGTAAAGGAAGTCCGCGACCATCGCCACGAACTGGTTGCGCATGTTGACCACGTTGAACGCGATCAGCCAGGACAGCACCGCCGCCGCCACCAGCAGATAGATGTAGAGAAGCAGGGCGAGGTCGATGACGAGGAAAAGCGCGCGCATGGGCCCATTCGCTGGCTAGTGGACGTCGGAACATGTAGCTGCGTCGGGGACCGCGAACAACCCGCCGTTTGCCGCCGCCCCCGCTTATTGACAGGCCCGGGAGGCGGGCCTAAATGGCCGCCCGACACCCGCGCGACGAGCCCAGAACCCGTTGCGTATCGATTTGGGGCCGTAGCTCAGCTGGGAGAGCGCCTCGTTCGCAATGAGGAGGTCAGCGGTTCGATCCCGCTCGGCTCCACCAGCCTTCGCCGCGGCGTCCGCTTGGCAAGCCATCTCGTATGAAGGCTGCCCCGCCGGGGCTTGGGCGAAGGCGGGCAGCCTTGGCTGGCAACCCACCCAAGGTCCCGGATTCAGCCGATTTCCTTGGGAAGCCGCGGCATCCTCCGGTTTGACAGCCTGCGCTCGAGTTGTTGATCCCTTCCATCCCGGATTCAGCCATGACCCTCCAACGCCCACCGTGGCCCGTCCGTCTTGGGGATGGACCTGCGCAAAGACTGCGCCGGCTGAAGCTTGGCTTGCGCCATGTCTCGCGCCGTTGGGATCGTGCGGTAAGACGTCGAGAACTCTATCGCGTCGTCATGCTTTGGGTGATCGGCGCTGTTTTGGGTTTCACTGTTGCCTGGGAATTCTTGAGCAGCCCGTGGCCACCGATCGCGACGCTAAAGCATTACATGGCATTTCCAAACTGTGCCACCACGCGGATGGTCGGTCTGGCTCCCGCATACAAAGGTCAGCCGGGGTATTGGAGCCGCAATGATCGGGACAAGGACGGCATCGCGTGCGAGCCGTGGCGGAGATAACGCACCTACTGCAACTTCTGATGTCCTAATTCCCCAAGGCCCGGCGTCCGAACCAAGGCAAAAACACGACGCCCGCCACCGTCAAACGAATAAGACCGCGGGTGGAAACTTGGCCCGAAGCTATTGCGTCTTGATCAATTGTTCGATTTGCGCGCGGAGTTCGGGCGTGTCCTCATGACGATGGACCGCCACCGCGTGTTGGACCGCTGCATCGATGAGCTCGCGTTTGCTATCCGCGGAAATCGCAACAGTGCAATTCATCTCGCTCGGGTACTCGCGGCAGTCGATAACCATCCTCGCCATGTTAGGCCCTCCGAAAACGAACAGACACTCTCTGCCGAACTGACGTCGCATCCAGCGCACCGGACGCTCGTGCGATCCTAACAAATCGTGGGATTGCTGCAATGCCTTGGGGCAGCCTTCAGTTAGCTAGACCGTGGGCCGGCCGAGGGGAGCGCGCACCACGGATACGCTGCACGGCGCTTCAGCGATGACCTGCGCGGTCAGTTTGCCTGCCGAGGCCCCGCCCACTGCGGGGGCGCCGATGACGAGGTGGTCCACCAGGTTCGATCGCGCAAAGTCGATGATGCCCGCGGCCACGCTGCGGGCCTCGACGAGATGATAGGTGATTTTTCCGCGCGGCAGTTGCAGCGGCTCCGCCCAGCGCCGCAACTCGGCGATCCTCTGCACATGGATATTGTCGCCCGCAGCGTTGACATTCTCATCGATCGCAATGAGTGAAGTCTGCATCACATTCAGGCAGGCCAGCCGCGCACCCGGAATGTTGGCGAGCACGGACACGGCGGCGTCGAGGAGCATCTGCCGCAACTCGTCGAGGCTCGGCCGCAAATCCACCGCCACAAGAATGATCGGCGCGCGCGGCGGCGGTTTCGTCGCACTGTTCGCAATCTCGCGCATGGTCTTGGTGAGGCGCAGACGGCGGCCGAAAGATGTCCTCAGGTCCGCCCGTTCGAGCCGCGCGGCGCGCTCGGTCAGCTCCACCAGATCGAGATGGCGCAGGTCGAAACACAGCTCCTGGGCCGTCGAGTAGCGCCGATCAGGGATCGGTTCGAGACACTTGAGAATGACCTCTTGCAGCGGAGGCGGGATTTCCGGGCGAAGCGCTCGCGGGGGGATTGGTTCACACCAGACACGCTGGCGCACTTGCTTGATGCGGCCCGGCGCGCCGAATGGCAGCTCGCCGGTCGCCATCTGGTAGAGGATCGCCCCCAGCGCGAACAGGTCGCTGCGCTTGTCGGACCGCACGCGCAGCAACTGTTCGGGCGCCATGTACTGGGTCGTGCCGGTCGGGCGGTGGAATTGCTCCTCGAGCAGGTCGGGTAGCTGCTCGTGGCGCGACAGGCCGAAGTCGATCAGCACTGCCTCGCCGGTCGGGCGGAACAGCACATTGGCGGGCTTGAGATCAAGGTGGAGCACGTGCTGCTGGTGCAGATCGCCCAACGCCTCCGCGACGGCAATGCCACGCTTGACGACCTCGTCCAACGCCAGCCGCTGGTCCAGCATCCGCCGCAAGAGCGTCGGGCCCGGCACATATTCCATCACGATGTAGGGCTGCACGGCGAAGTCGCCGTTCGCGATCCACCGCGGCACATGCGGGCCTTTTAACTCCGCCATGATCATCTGCTCGACCTCGAAGCCGACCAGCAGCGACAGGTCACCCTCGAAGTCGAGGAACGGCACCTTCATGACAATCGGGAAGTCGATGCCATCGCGGCTGACACGCCAGATCGTCGCCATACCGCCCCGGTGCAGACGCTCCTCGAGCCGGAATTCGTCGATGATCATGCCGGCGTTGAGCTGGGCCTTGGCCATGGGCTCAACTTCCGGCGACCAGGCGCACGGCCAGCGCCGGCGGCAGGCCGGCGGCAACGACCTTGCGCGCGGTGACATCGGCGTCGTAGGGCACCCGCACATAGGTGAGGCGGCTCGTCGCCTCGTCGAACAGGCCGTAGCAGGCGGCAGGATTATGGTCGCGCGGCTGCCCGACCGCGCCCAACACCGCGATCCACCGGCGCTGCGCAAGCAGCGGCATGGGCTGGCCGTCGGCCGGAATGTGCTGCTGCGGCAGGGTTGCCGCACTTTCGTTGAACAGTGCCGGGATATGGGTGTGGCCGCAGAACGTGACCCGCTGCGCGGTCGCGCGGAAGCTGCTGAACGCCGCGCGCGGGCTCAGCGTATAGATCCAGTCCTGGGGCGCGCATGCGTTGGCGTGCACGTAGAGCCGGTCGTCCTCGTTGAGGTCGAGCGGCAGAGCGCGCAGGAAATCCCGGTGCGATGCGGCGAGCTGCATTCGCGTCCACACGATCGCGGCATGGGCCAGGGCCGTCATCGTGTCGCTGTCGCCGGCCGCGGCCTCGTCGTGATTGCCCTGGATCGCCAGCGCGCCGCCGGCAACCAGCTCCGCGACACGCTCCACCACCCAGACCGGATCGGGGCCATAGCCGACGAGGTCGCCCAGAAACACGTGGCGCTCGGCGCCGGCGCGCCGGGCGTCGGCAAGGCAGGCGTCCAGCGCTTCGCGGTTGCCATGGATGTCGGCCAGAAGCGCCGTCAGCATTCGGGCTCCCGCTCGGCAAGATCAAATCGACAGGGCGCGCCTGCGCCTTGATCTGCGCTGGTTTTGCCGCGGACCGGTCGTACCCGAGCCGGTTGAGCGGGATGCGGCCCGGCCTTAGCGAAACAAGAGTAAAATTATGTAGATGCCAACGGCAAGAGCGCCGACCCCGATCGTCAATGCGAGCGTGTACGAACCTCTGTGCATGATGCAAGCTCCTTCGATCGCGATTGCTGTCGGTTGACCTGCTGCCCGGCCGGCCGTCGCCCTCGCCGGCGATGCCGCCGGAGCTTGCCCGGCTCCAACATGCCGGTATCGTGCGACCGAGCCGCCCAGTCCTACCCCTTGAAGATGTCCCGCTTGTAGGTCTCCGGAACGAAGAACACCCCGATCACGAAGGTGCCGAGCGCCACCACGATCGGGTACCACAGGCCGTAGTAGATGTCGCCGGTAGCCGCCACCATGGCGAACGCGGTCGGCGGCAGGAACCCACCGAACCAGCCGTTGCCGATGTGGTAGGGAAGCGACATGGCCGTGTAGCGGATGCGGGTCGGGAAGAACTCGACCAGCGCCGCCGCGATCGGGCCGTAGACCATCGTGACGTACAGCACGAGGATCGTGAGGATCACGATGATGATCCAAGCCTGCGACGTGGTCGGGATGACGCTCGTGGTTCTGACGATGGTGGCGTCGCCCGCCTTCGGATAGCCGGCATCCACGGCGGCGGCCGTGAAAGTGGCGATGTTCTTGGGCAGCGCGGGATCGATCGCCACCGCCTTGCCGTTGAACGTCACCTGGGTCGCCGAGCCGGCCTTGCCCGGCGCCAGCTCGTACTTGATGGCGGCGCGGGCGAGCGCGACACGGGCGACATCGCATGGCGAGGTGAACGTGCGGATGCCGACTGGATCGAACACCGAGCCGCAGGTTGCGGGATCCGCGGTCACCGTGACCCGGACGTTCTCCAGAGCGCTGGCGAGCTTCGGGCTGGCGGTGCGGGTCAACATGTCGAACAGCGTGAAGTAGGACAGTGCCGCGATCAGACAGCCCGCCAGGATCACCGGTTTGCGGCCGATCTTGTCCGACAGCGCGCCGAAAAAGATGAAGCCGCCGGTGCCGAGGATCAGCGACCATGCGATCAGCACGTTGGCCGTGAACAGGTCGACCTTGAGGATGCTCTGCAGGAAGAACAGCGCGTAGAACTGCCCCGTGTACCAGACGACGGCCTGGCCGGCGACGAGTCCGAGCAGGGCGAAAATCACGACCTTCAGGTTCCGCCACTGTGCGAAGGCCTCCGACAACGGCGCTTTCGACAACGAGCCTTCCTCCTTCATCTTCTGGAAGGCGGGACTTTCCTGCATCTGCAGGCGGATCCACACCGAGATCGCAAGCAGGAACACGGAGACAAGGAATGGAATGCGCCAGCCCCAGGCCTGGAAAGCCTCCTCGCCAAGATAGAGCCTGACCGAGAGGATAACGATGAGGGAGAGCAGAAGGCCCAGCGTGGCGGTGGTCTGGATCCACGATGTGTAGAATCCGCGGCGGCCCTGCGGCGCGTGCTCGGCGACATAGACGGCCGCGCCGCCATACTCGCCGCCCAGCGCCAGGCCCTGTGCCATGCGCAATGCGATGAGCAGCACGGGTGCGATCCAGCCGATCGTCGCGTAGCTTGGCAGCAGACCGACCAGGAAGGTCGCCGAGCCCATGAGCAGGATCGTGATGAGGAAGGTGGCCTTGCGGCCGATGAGGTCGCCGAGGCGGCCGAAGAACAGCGCCCCGAACGGACGCACAAGGAAGCCGGCAGCGAACGCCAACAGCGCGAACACGTTGCGCGTGCTGACATCGAACGCGCTGAAGAACTGCGTGCCGATGATGACTGCCAGCGATCCGTAGAGGTAGAAGTCGTACCACTCGAACACGGTGCCCAGCGACGAAGCAAGGATGACCTTGCGCTCCTCCCGGGTCATCGGCCGGCTGCGGGCTTCCGGTGTCGCAGGTGCTGCTTGAACGGCCATGTTGTCCTCCCTAGGACTTCAAGTGTGCGGGCCTTGACGCCAATCGGAATGCGGGTCTGCCCGACCGATTGGCGGCTCGGGAAACCTGATAGGCGCGGCGGACGACAACGTCGACCTGTCAGATGTTCCTAGGCCTTTGGTCTAATCCACGACCGGGGGTCGTCTGTCGCGCATCCACTCGCCGGCTAATCGCGCGATTCGTACTTGAACGACACTTTCAACTTGGCGCGGTAGGCCGCGACCTTGCCATCCTCGATCACCAAATCCTGGGTGCCTATCAATTCGACGACTTTGTCGACGCTCTCGGCCACGGTTACCTCCCTGGCAGACCCATTCACGCGGGCCGGGCCGCGGTGCGACGCCGCACCGGTCAACGTCAGATTGTCGCAGAAGCACCCCCGGACGCAAGGGCCGGTCGCTACGCGGCGCGGCGAGAATGCACCCTATTTCGCGCGCTCGAACGCGTCGGTTCTGGCCGGCTCGGCAGCGCGCGAGATCGGAATTCGGAACGAGAACGTGGCACCCTTGCCGAGTTCGCTCTCGACCCACAGCTCGCCGCCGAACCGCTGCAGGATTTGGCGGCTGATGGGCAAACCCAGCCCGGTTCCCTGCGGCTTGTCAGTCAGCGTGTCGCCGGCCTGCTGGAAGCGCTCGAATATCTTGCCCTGGTCGCCGGGCGCGATGCCGATGCCGTTGTCCTCGATATCGACGCGCACGTGTCCGCTTTCCGCCGCGGCGCGGATGGCGACGCGGCCGTTCGCCTTGTCGCAGAACTTCACGGCATTCGACACCAGGTTGACGATGACCTGGATCAGCCGATCCGGATCGACGCGGATCGCCGGCAAGTCTCTCGCGAGGTCGACCTCCAGCTTGATGTTTGGCGACCTGGCAAGAAGCCCGCTGGTTGCCGCCAGCGCCTGATCGAGGATCGGCGCGGGCTGGTGCTCCGCGATCCGCCAGTCGGTGGTGCCGGCTTCCATTTTCGCCAGGTCGAGGATGTCATTGATGAGGCGGCTGAGGCGCTCGCTCTCGTGCACGATGATGGAGATGAACTCCCGTCGCTGCTCGCCGTCGAGCTCGGGGTTGTCGCGCAGGATCTCGCTGAAGGATCGGATTGACGTCAGTGGCGTGCGGATCTCATGGCTGACGGTGGCCATGAAATCGTCCTTGAGCTTGTCGAGCTCCTTGAGGCGCTCGTTGGCTGCCCGCAGCTCGGCGGTGGCTGCTTCGAGCTCCTTCGATTTCTGTTCCAGCTGTCTGGAGTAGAGGACGAGTTGCGAGGCCTCGTCGAGGATGCGCGTGACTTCGTCGATGTCATGCATCTCCTCGCGCAGGACTGCAGCCACCATGATGCGGGCCGATGCCGCGCCGATGGCGCCGGCGAGCTGGCGCTCCACGAACGACACGAGCGCCGAATCCGCCTGACCCTGCCGGTCGAGCCGGCGCTTGCTCTCCTGCTCGAAGCGGGCGATCGCTGCGTCCGTCCATTGCTCGCCGAGGAAGCGTGACAGCAGCGCCCAAAGATCGCCCACGCTGGCGCGTCCTCGCCATTCCCGGCCGCTGCCGGCGGCGGGCCTGAACACGTCGACGAACCGCACAGCCTGGCTGCGCTCGATCTTCGACTGAGTCGTGAACAGCGACACGGCGACCAGGAGGCCGACGTTGACGATCATGGTCCAGATCGTCGCATGCGAAATCGGGTCGAGCCCATCGAGCCCGAGCAGCGCATACGGCCGGAGCAGCGCGATGCCGAATAGTCCCTCCTCCGCGAAGCTTGCCGCGATCCAGCCCGACCGCGCGAATGACGGCAGCAGCAGTGTGTAAATCCAAACCGTGAACCCGCCGATGAGCGCGGCGAGCGCGCCCGCCTTGGTCGCGCCCCGCCAGTAGATTCCGCCGAGAATCGCCGGCGCGAACTGCAGGGCTGCCACGAACGACACGAGGCCGATTGTCACCAGCGCATAAGACTCGCCGATCGTGCTGGCGTAGAGGTAGCCGAGCAAAAGCACCAGGACGATCGTGCCGCGGCGGATCGCGAGCAGAATCGCGGTCAGGTCCTTGCGCTCGGACAGATGGAGGCGGCCGATCCGCAGCAACAGTGGCATCACGAGATCGTTCGACACCATGGTGGCGAGCGCAACGGTCTCCACGATAATCATGCCGGTAGCGGCGGAGAGGCCGCCGATGAATGCCAGCAGCGCCACCAGCGGCTGCCGCTCCTTCATTGCAATCGTGAGGACGAAGGTGTCAGCGTCGACGCTTCCACCGGGGAACTGCATGAGGCCGGCGAACGCAATGGGTAGAACGAAGATGTTGATCAGGACCAGGTAGAGCGGGAACAGCCACATCGCCTTCTTCAGATGCCGCTCGTCGACGTTCTCGACCACGAGGACCTGGAACTGGCGCGGCAGCACCACGATCGCTGCCATGGCCAACAGCATCAGCGTCAGCCAGCTGGCATGCGCGCTGATGCCGTCGATCACGAACAACCGGGCGAGCGCGTCAGTGGTCTCCGCCCGGGCGAAGATGTCGGCAAAGCCACTGTACAGCCCGAATGTGACGAACAAGCCGACCGCCAGGAAGGCAATCAGCTTGACGACCGATTCGAATGCGATCGCGGCGACCATGCCCTCGTGACGCTCGCTGGCGTCGATATGGCGTGTGCCGAACAGGATCGCGAAAGCCGCCATCGCGAGTGCGACATAGAGCTCGGCGCCGGCCAGGATGCTGGTCCCCGCCGCCTGCCTTGGCGCAACGACCTCGGGGTAATGCAGCAGGATCGAGAAGCTCGTGGAGATCGCCTTCAACTGCAGGGAAATGTAGGGCAGGATTCCGACCACTGCGATTACGCTGACCACAATGCCGAGCTCGAAGCTCTTTCCGTAACGCGAGGCGATGAAGTCCGCGATCGACGTGATGCGGTTGACCTTGCTGATGCGGATGATCTTGCGAATCACAATCCAGCCGAGAATGAAGGTCAGCGTCGGCCCGAGGTAGATCGGCAGGAAGTCAACTCCACTCGACACCGCGCGGCCGACCGAGCCGAAAAAGGTCCACGATGTGCAGTAAACGGCGATCGACAGCGCATAGACGTAGGGCGTGGCGATGATGCTGCGGCCGGCATCGGCCCGCCTGTCTCCGTAGCTCGCGATGGCGAACAGCAGGCCCACATAGAGCAAGGCTACGAGGATGATGACGGGGCCGCTAAGCATCACGAGCGCCTTCGTCCGCAAGAGGCTTGGCGTCGTCTGCCGATGATGCGCCGTCGGCGGCGCCCGCACCGTCGCGATCGATCCGCCGCACAACGACCGCGACCAGCGCGATCAGTCCCGCCCACGCCGCGAACAGATAGAGATAGAGCAGCGGCAAGCCCAGCACCTGCACCGGCCGGTTGAAGACGAGCAGGAACGGCGGCACCAGCAGCAAGACGCCAAGCAGGAAGAGCGCAGTCAGGTGTTCGCGGGTGCGATCGTGCATGCGAGTGCCTTCGTGCCGCCGTCAGTTGCCGGAGGGCGACGGGTCGGACTTGCCGATCAGCGCCGCGACGCGGTCGATCGCGTCCTTGGTCGAGAACGGCTTGGTGATGTAGTCGTCGGCCCCCAGCGCCAGGCCTTTCTCCCGCTCAACGTCCCGGCCCCTGGCGGTTAGCATGATGATGCGGACGTCCTGCCACGCCGGCGTCGCTCTGATCCGCTGACACACCGTGAAACCGTCGAGCTTCGGCATCATCACGTCGAGCAGCACCAGATCGGGCTTGGCGCGCGCGATCTCGGCCAGCGCCTGCTCGCCGTCCTGCGCGGTGCGCACCTCGTAGCCGGCCTTCTTCATCAGGAACTGCAGCGACAACAGGATGTTGGGCTCGTCGTCGACGATGAGGATGCTGGTCGGAGTGGTCATGACGCTACCCGTGGAAAAGGGCTAAGCCTCTGATTCTTAAGGGTTAGGCGATCCCATCGGCGCCGCCATCGTCCACCTGGGATTCAGCATGTGGACGATCCTGGGGAACGCGTGCCCATGCGGCTTCGGCATACGATACAAGCACTATCATGGGAAGCTCGCCTCGGCCCCGACGCCGGCAAAAAGCAGTCTGCCCCCGTCGATGAGCCTCACCGATCCTGCGCCGGACTCGCTGCTGCGCCACCGGGCCTTCGTCCTGTTCTGGAGCGCGCGGGTTTCCTCCGCGTTCGCATTCCAGATGGTCGGCGTCGCGATGGGCTGGCAGATGTACGCGCTGACCGGCTCGGCGCTGGATCTCGGCCTGGTGGGACTGGTGCAGTTCCTGCCCGCGACGGTGCTGATCCTGATCGCCGGCCAGCTCGCCGACCGCTACGACCGGCGGCGAATTGCGCAAGTCTCGCAACTGGTCGAAGGGTGCGCGGCGGCAGCGCTCGCCTATGGGGCTTTCACCGGCACGACCAGCAAGGACCTCATCCTTGTGGCCGCCTTCTTCCTCGGGGCGGGACGCGCCGGTAAATCGCCGACCATGCAGACGTTGCTGCCCGCCGTGGTGCCGACGGCATTGTTTCCGCGCGCGGTCGCGGCCTCGTCCGCGGCGCAGCAGGTCGCCACCATCACGGGGCCGGCCGTCGGCGGGATAATCTACGCCCTGAACCCGACGGCGGTGTATTCGATCTGCTTCGTCATGTTCGCGGCCGCGGCGGCGCAGCTTGCCTTCCTGCGCTATGAGCGTGCGATCTCCCGGCTGCCGGTCACACTCACCGGCTTTTTCGCCGGCATCTCGTACATCCGCCGTAACCCGATCCTGCTCGGCATCCTCACCCTCGATCTGTTCGCCGTGCTGCTCGGCGGCGCGATGGCGCTGCTGCCGATCTTCGCCAAGGACGTGTTCGACGTGGGACCCATCGGGCTGGGTATCCTGCGCGCGGCACCCGCGGTCGGCGCGCTCCTGATCACGGCGTCGCTCACGCGCTGGTCGTTCAACCGGAACGTCGGCCGCATCGAGTTCATTACAGTGGCGCTCTTCGGCGTCGCCACCATCGTGTTCGCGTCGACCGGATCGTTCTGGCTCGCCTGGTTTGCGCTTGCGGTCATGGGCGGCGCCGACGCGATCAGTGTCGTCATCCGGCTGACGCTGCTCCAGCTCGAAACGCCGGACGACATGCGCGGCCGGGTCAGCGCCGTCAATTCGCTGTTCGTCAGCATGTCGAACCAGATCGGCGATTTCCGCGCCGGCGTGGTCGCGGCCCTGATCGGCGCGGTGCCGGCGGTGCTGGTCGGCGGCATCGGCACGCTGCTGACCGTGCTGCTCTGCATGCGCCTGTTCCCCGAGCTCTATCGGGTCGAAGGATTTCACGACAAGCGCGCGCCTTAGGACCGGGCTGGACCTCCCGCGGATTGCCGAAGCCGGGCCGGTTGACTACTCTGCCTTGCGATTTTCGACCCGCTCCCGGGAGCCAAGAAATTGACGACGCGCGAGCTCAACGATTTCCTGACGCTGACCGGCCCCGGCACGCCGATGGGAGCGCTGTTCCGCCGCTACTGGATCCCGGCCCTGATGTCGGCCGAGGTGCCGGAGCCGGACTGCCCGCCGGTGCGCGTCAAATTGTTGTCCGAGCGGCTGATCGCGTTCCGCGATTCGCAGGGCCGGGTCGGACTGATGGACGAGTTCTGCGCCCATCGCGGCGTGTCGCTCTGGTTCGGCCGCAACGAAGAGAACGGCCTGCGCTGTCCCTATCACGGCTGGAAATACGACGTGACCGGCCAGTGCATCGACGTGCCGTCGGAGCCGATCGAGTCCGGCTTCTGCAAGAAGGTCAAGCTCAAGTCCTATGAATGCGTCGAGGTCGGCGACGTGATCTGGGCCTACATGGGGCCGCCCGAGCTGAAGCCGCCATTGCCCAACTTCGAATGGGCCACGGTCTCGCGCGCGTCGCGCTTCGTGTCCAAGCGCACGCAGGAATGCAACTGGCTGCAGGCGATGGAAGGCGGCATCGACTCCGCCCACGTGTCGTTCCTGCATCGCTACGACCTCAAAAGCGATTCACTCCATGTCAGCAAAGGCGCGGAGCTCACCGCCAAGACCGACGTGGCCTTTGAAGTGATCGAGACCGACGGCGGCATGGTGATCGGGGTGCGCCGTCCGGCGCAGGAAGGCCACTACTACTGGCGCATCACGCAATGGATCATGCCGTTCCACACCATGATCCCGCCCTACGGCGACAACGCGCTCAACGGCCACGCCTTCGTGCCGATCGACGATGAGAATTGCTGGTCGTGGTGCTTCACCCACCATCCGACGCGCGCGCTGACCGACCATGAGCTCAACGTGATGCGCGACGGCGGCGGCATCCATGTCAGCCTGGTGCCGGGCTCGTTCCGGCCGGTGATCAACAAGGACAACGACTACCTGATGGATCGCGCCGCGCAGAAGGCGAACCAGACCTATTGCGGGGTCAAGACCATCGCCATGCAGGACGCCGCGATCCAGGAAAGCATGGGGCCAATTCAGGACCGCAGCAAGGAGAACCTGACCTCGACCGACAACGGCGTGATCATGGCGCGCATCCGCCTGCGCAAAGCCGCGCTCGCCGCGCAGCAGGGTCAGGAGCCGGACGGGCTCGATCCGGCGACCCATGCGGTGCGTTCGGCATCGATCGTGCTTCCGGAGAGCGCGAGCTTCCATGAGGCGGCAGCGGAGGCACTGAGGGTCCGCGAGGGAGTCGTGCACACGTCGGTTTGATCAGCCAGCCGCGCTATCGGTCCGCGAGCGAGGCGCGCAGGAATTGTACGAAGTCGGTCGTTTTTGCAGGCAGGTGCTTTGCCTTCGAAAAATAAGCGCGCATGCGTTCCGGCGACAGCGTCATCCCTTCGAAGATCGCTTCCAGCGTCTTGTTTGCGAGTTCTGCTTTCACCGCGTACAGCGGCGCCCTGATCATCCCATAGCCTTCGACAGCCATTTGAATCAGAACGGCATGACTGTTTGAGGACAGCGTGCCCTTCACGCCAACGAGGACTTGCCGCGAGGTCACTTTGAACGGCCAGCCTTTTGGCGCGGACAATAGGTTCACAAGGCAATTGTGCTCTCGAAGGTCCTCCGGCGTCTTGGGCCGACCAAAACGCTGGAAATATTGTGGCGACGCGCAGACAACGTGCGCAATCCCACCGAGGTCACGATCGATCAGGCCGGGCAAGGACGGTTTCGTGCTTGCGACGATGACATCAAATCCATCGTCCACGGAACTGCTGTTGTCGGTCGCGACAAAAAGATGGATCCGGAGGCCGGGATGGCGTCCGGCAAATTCCGAAATGACGGGCGCGAGGACGCACCGGGCGTAGTCGCCCGTCGCTTGAACCCGGAGTGTTCCGACCGGGCCCTTTTGCAGATTGCGGGCTTCGACGACATAACCGTCGAGCTTCGAGAGCATTTGCAGGCAACTTTGAAAAAGCCCTTCACCTGCATCGGTGAGCACGATGCCATGGGTCGAACGATTGAACAGACTGAAGCCGAGCGCAGCCTCCAACTCCTTCATGTGTTTGCTGACAACGGAGGGCGTCGTGCGCAGATCTGCGGCCGCCTTCGTAAAGCTTCGGCGTTCGCCCACGCGGACAAAGGTATTGAGCTTGTTCAGGTCTCTCAGCGCTGCCGTCAGAGACATCTCTCATGCCCTTCCGAACGTTGCGTGATTGCAGCGGAATGCGCCGCCATCGGCCGTGCCACAAAATAGTCCGGCGGTTGATAACCCCTTGATTTTCCTTGAGCAAGGCGTTGCCAGGGCGGCGCGACGGCGAGCCGCCTCGCCGCGCTGTATTGGAGGGGGCGGCGTTTCTGGGAACAACAGTTGTTCTGAGATGCATGCTACCGAATTTCACCTCCGCGGCGTAAACTATCGGTATCCTGTTGATGAGCGACCCGACGCCGGTCCGTCAGCATAGCGAGGAACAAACATGCTCAAGGAATATCATTACGACCACCTCATCCGTTGGCCGCGCGGAGAACGGGCCGCAGTCTTTCTGACGTTCGATTTTCAGGGCGGCGAGGACGTGAAGCCGGACAAGAACGGCTTCCTCAACTACGAAATGTGGAGCCAGGGCGAATACGGCCCGCACCACGCGATCTATCGCATTCTGCGGATTTTGAAGGAAGAGAACGTCAAGGCGACCTTCCTGACCTGCGGCGCGATCGCCGAGCGCTTTCCGGAGGCGGTGCAGGCGATCCTCGACCATGGCCACGTGGTCGAAGGCCACGGATACAATCACGAGATTGCTCGCTACCTGCCACGCGATCAGGAAGATCAGGTGATGAAGAAGACCATCGCCATGATCGAGAAGCGCACGGGCCGGCGCTGCTACGGCTGGCGTTCGTGCACCCAGAGCACCAACACCATCGAGCTCCTGATCGAGAACGGTTACGTGTTCAACACGAACTGCTTCCATGAAGAGCTGCCGTTCCTGTATGAAAAGGACGGCAAGGTCATTGTCGAGCTGCCGCGGCAGCCGTTCGGCGACGGCACGCTGTTCGGCCACCGCCACGGCGAGTACGGCAACCCGTATCACGGGCTCGAAAGTTGGAAGGCCTACTTCGACGAGCTCTACTCCGAGAGCAGCCCGGAGCGCCCGAAATACATCCCGTTCACAATGCATCCCTACATCATCGGTCGTCCCGGCCGCACGACTGTGGCGATGCGCGGGATCATTCAGCACATGAAGAAGCAAGACGTATGGTTCGCCACCGGCATCGAGCTTGCCGAGTACTGTCTCAACAATTTGTTCAAGGCGGAAACCGAGAAGCTCCGCGCTTCCGCGGGCTGACGGTAGCCGCGACAGACCTCGAATATTCGACGACGGTAGGTGCGATCAATGGATCGCACCTGTTTCAAGCAATATTGCGCAAGTGCGATCGTCGACCGGCGACGACGTGACGCTGCGTAAGAGCGCGCTGCTATCGGAGCTTTCGCGATCGGCTGACGGCCAACGGTCGTCCGACAACTAAGGACCGCAGGGAAGTAAACGAGCATGAAGCGAACCACGTGCGCCCTGATCTGCGCCGCGCTGATGGCCTTGGCGTCACCGCAAGCGAGCGCCGATCCGATCGAGGATTTCTACCGCGGCAAGACGCTGCGCATGCTGATCGGCTACGGCCCCGGCGGCGGCTACGATCTCTACGGCCGGCTGGTGGCGGAATTCCTGCCACGATTCATTCCGGGCAATCCGACCATCGTGCCGCAGAACATGCCGGGCGGCGGCAGCTTCGTCGCCGCCAAGTTCATGTACGAAGCGGCGCCTAAGGACGGGACCGTATTCGGCAGCCTGGCGCAGACGCTGGCGCTCGACAGCATGGTCAACACCACCGCCAAGATCGACGTGCGGCAGTTCAGCTATCTCGGTCGCGTGGTGACGAACATCGACACCGGCGTGGCGTTGCCCAAGAGCGGGATCAAGTCGTTCGAAGACGTGCGCCAGAAGCAATACATCGTCGGCGCATCCGGCGGCGGCTCGACCACCGTGCTCTTCCCGTCGGCGCTCAACGCCTACGCCGGCGCAAAATTCAAGCTCGTGCGCGGATATTCCGGCACGACCGACATCATCCTGGCGATGGAGCGCGGCGAAGTCGACATCGTCGGAGCCTACGGACTGCCGGGCATTCTGGTGAGCCAGCCCAACTGGGTCTACAAGAAGGAGGCGAACATCCTCTATGCAGCGTCGTTGAAGCGGCATCGGCTGCTGGCGCATGTGCCGACCCTGCCCGAGCTCGGACTTACCGACGAGGGCAGGACTGTGCTGCGCGCCGCGTCCAGCACCGGAGAGTTCGGCCGCTCGATCCTGACCACACCGGGCGTGCCGTCTGAGCGGCTGGCGGCACTGCGCAAAGCATTTGCGGCGATGCTGCAGGACAAGGACTTCCTTGCTACTGCCGCGAAGCGCCAGATGACTGTCGACCCGGGAACTGGCGAGGAACTGGATGCGCTCGTTCAGGAAACGCTGAAGACGCCGCGCGATGTCGTCGTGCAGATCGGCAAGATGATGGAGTAACGCGCCGCGCCGTCTCAGCCCGCGCTCAATCCCAGCCAGTGATTGAGGAACGCCGTGAGCCAGGCGCGTCCGGCCGGATCGTAGACCGCGCGGTCGGCGAAATGAGCGGCGCGCGGCTTCGCGTTCGGCAGGAACGTGCGCTCGTGGCCGCGCGTGGTCCAGCGGCAGATGGTGGCATGCGTCACGTCGGGGTGGAATTGCAGCGCATAGCCGGAGCCGTAGCGGAACGCCTGCACCGGGAAGCTGTCGCCCTCCGCCAGGAGATCGGCGCCGCCCGGCAGGTCGAAGCCCTCGCGATGCCACTGGTAGACCTGCTCCGGCCAGGGATCGCAGAGCGACAGCCCGATGTCGGTCGGCCGGATCGGGTAGTAGCCGATCTCAGCATGGCCGTCGGCATGCGGATAGACGCGGGCCCCGACATGCTGCGCCAGCATCTGGGCGCCCAGGCAGATGCCGAGGAACGGCTTCGCCTCCCGCAGCGGCACCGCGATCCAGTCGATCTCGCGGCGCACGAACTCCTCGCTGCCATTCACGCTCATCGGTCCGCCGAAGATAATCGCCCCGGCGTGGCCTGCCATGGTGTCGGGGAGCGGATCGCCGAAGCGTGGCGTGCGGATATCGAGCGCATAGCCGCGCTCGCGCAGCGCGTGGCCGACCCGGCCCGGCGTCGAGTTCTCCTGGTGCAGGACGATCAGAACAGGCAGGCGCATGACATTATTGACGTTTGCGGCGCGGCACCGTCGCCATTCCTAGCGCCGCGCCGGGCCGGCGGGGAACCGGCGACGGCCGCTTTCCGGGAATACCTCGCTTGCCAAGGCTGGTGCCCTCGGACATGCTGCCCGCGACCTCGACTTGAGATCTGCCGTGTTGAGTATCGATGCGAATAGCTCTCGGAATCGTCAAGCTTTTTCCGCAAGGCGGACTCCAGCGCGATTGCATCCGGCTTGCCCGCATCCTGGTCGCGCGCGGCCACGAGGTCACGCTTTTTACGGCTGAGAACAAGTGGCCGTTCGATCAGCCGCCCTGCCGGATCGTCCTGCTGCCGGTCCGCGCCTATACCAATCACCGGGTCGACCTGAATTTCGCAAAGCGATTCGCGGCCGCGACCGCAGCGGGTTTCGATCGCGTGATCGGCTTCAACAAGCTCATGCGCCTGGACTTCTACTACTGCGCCGACCCGTCGATCCTGGATCGGGGCCGCAATCCGATCGAAAGGTCGCTGCCCCGGCACCGCGTCCAGGCGATGCTGGAACACGAATCCTTTGGACCATTGCAGCGCACCCAGATCCTGGCGTTGACCAAATCGTCGGCCGAGAGCTATCGCCGCGGTTGGCAGACCCAGGAACAGCGAATCACCGTGCTGCAACCGTCGATCGACCCGACGCGCCAGCGGCCTGATCTGCGTTCCACCCTCTATCGCGCAGCGGTTCGTGCCAAGCTGGGCCTCGCGCAGGATCGATTCACGTGGCTGTGGGTCGGAGCGCAGGCGCATGTCAAAGGTCTCGACCGTGCGCTCGCGGCACTGCAATCCGCGCCCGACACGACGCTGCTGGTGGCCGGCGTCGACCCAGATTCAAAGGAAGCAGCCCAGGCCGAACGTGCGCTCGCGCGCAAGCGAGACAGCGTGCGCTTCCTCGGCTTCCGGGAAGACATCCCGGACCTGATGGCGGCTGCGGACCTCCTTGTTCATCCATCCCGCCTGGACGTGACCGGTCAGGTCATCCTGGAGGCGATCGTGAACGGCCTGCCGGTGGTGGTCACCGGCCGCTGCGGGTTTGCGGAGCATGTCGAGAAATCGGGCGGCGGCATTGTGATGCCCGAGCCGTTCTCGCAAGCCGAGCTTGATGCCGCACTCGCGCGTATGCGCGATCCTGCGCTGGCCGAGGCCATGTCGCGCGCCGGCATCCAGTATGGGCGCGAGACCGCCCCGACGTCCGGCCTGGACCAGGCGGCCGACGTCATCGAAGGCCGAACCGTGGTCCAGCCGATCGCTCCAGCGGCGGCATCGCATACGCCGGCGCGGCCGATGACCGTCCCGCGTTACGTTCCGATCTCCATCATCGTCACCACCTACAACCGTTCCGATGCACTTGAAGCCGTGCTGCGCGGACTGACCCGGCAGTCGGACAAGGACTTCGAGGTGATCGTCGCGGACGACGGTTCGGCACCGGAAACTGCGGCCGTATTGAAATCGTGGCACAGCCGGCTGCCGCTGACGCATATCTGGCAAGAGCATCGGGGATTTCGAGCCGCCGAGGTCCGCAACCGCGCGATCCTTGCGAGCAGCGGCGCCTACTGCATCTTCCTGGATGGCGACTGCATTCCCCGCAGCGACTTCATGCTGGAACACCGTCAACTCGCCGAGGTGGGCTGGTTCGTGGTCGGAAACCGAGTCCTGATGTCCAAGCGGCTGACCGACCGGGTGTTGAGCCAAAGTCTCGAACCGGAGCTGTGGACCTTTCTCGACGCCTGCCGCGCGCGTTTCAACGGCGACATCAATCGGATTGCGCCGTTGTTGCAGGCGCGGCTCGGGCCGGTGCGAAAGATTCGTCCGCAATATTGGTGGGGCGCGCGGTCGTGCAACCTGGGCGTCTGGCGCACCGACCTTGACCGGGTGGACGGATTCGACGGCAATTATGTGGGCTGGGGACTCGAGGATTCCGATCTGCTGATTCGTCTGCTGCGCGCCGGCGTCAACCGCAAGGATGGCCGATTCTCGACCGGCGTGCTCCACCTCTGGCATCCGCTCGCGGACCCTTCCCTGCTATCGGCCAACCAAATCCTGCTGGAGGCCATCCAGCACAGCAACCGAGTGGTGTCCGTGAGCGGGCTGTCTTCGCTGAAAGACGCAGCCGAGTTCGCACCCGGCATGGGACCAAGATCGGCGCTCCGAGAGCCGGATTGCGATCGCGTGATCTATCGAAGCGGGATGCGCTTGCGATTGTAGCGCCCGACGGCTGCCATCAGCAGGCGCCGCGGCAGGAGCCGCACGGTCATCGATGTCAGGCGGTTCGCAATTCCCGGCACCGCCTGGCGCCGGCCTTGCCGCAGGGCGCGATAGCCGTCCTCGGCGACCTGATCGGCCGACCGCGTGAGCATGTCCGGGTTAGGATCGCCGGCGAAGCCGGCGCGCGCCTGGAATTCGGTCGGCACCGGCCCCGGGCAAAGCGCGGTGACGCGCACGCCGCGCGGACGCAGCTCCCAATGCAGCGCTTCGCTGAAGGACAGCACGTATGCCTTGGTGGCGTAATAGACCGCCATGTTGGGTCCTGGAAGGAAGGCCGCGACCGATGCGACGTTGAGAATACCGCCCCGCCGTCGCACCAGCGAATCCATGAAGGCGAGCGAGCAGTCGGTGAGCGCGCGTACGTTCACGTCGACCATCGCAAGCTGCTCGGCCCGGTCCAACGCAGCAGCCGGTCCGAGCAGACCGAAACCGGCATTATTGACGACGATCTCCGGCTCGACACCGAGCCCCGCCATTGCGTCGGAGATTTGCCCAACCGCGTCGTGACGCTGCAGATCGACCGGCTGACAGTGCGGACGCCGGTATCCGAGCGCGGCGATCTCGTCTGCAATGTCAAGAAGTCTCTGCTCGCGCCGCGCGACCAGCAAGAGCTCGTGGCCGTTCCTGGCGAAGGCGCGGGCAAGCGCCGCGCCGATGCCCGCCGACGCGCCGGTGATCAGCGTGACTGGGCGCCGCTCAGTCATGACGCGACCCGCTCGCGCGGCCCTCCGCAACGTGCCGGCGCAGCGCGATCCTCGCCTGCGAGGGCACGTGCAGCAAATCGGCAGCCCGCCAGATCAAATTGTCCTCGAACTCGGTGACGCGATCGTCGGCATGCGCGATCTGCCACATCATTTCGATAACCTGCTGGCGGCCGCTTTCGTCCAGCGAGCGGTTGAGCAGGCTGGTGAAGCGATAGAGATCGACAGCCTGTTGTTCGGCTTGCGTCGCGGCCGCCAGCAGCTCGTTTGCGGCCGTCTCGTCAAGACCAAACCGCAGCATGATCACCGCCGACAGCCGGTTTCGCTCGATCTCCGACATCTCGCCGTCGATCATGGCGGCATGGATCAGGAGCGCGGCGGCTGCGAGGCGGTAGTCGCTCTCGTCGAACCGGTTCTGGTCCTTTTGGCCGACCGCCAGATCGGACAGAAACCGCTTGAATGCTTGCAGCATGGCAAACCTTTCCTTTGCCATTCATCCGCGAATCCCGCGATCCGGCAAGGGTGGCCCGCTTGCATATGGGGTCGGCAGGCGCCGTCCGCACCGACACGCCATTGCCGTGACAGTGTGTGTGTCGTGACAGCTGGTGACGTCACGCGGCCCGGGCGCGCGCAGGTATCTCGAGGGAGAGGCTAGTTGACCGACTTGCCGCGGCGCTTGGCCTTGTCCAGGAGCTCGATGTTGTTCCTGATGAAGGGATTGTCGGGCGCCCTCGCCTGCGCCGCCAAAAGGATCTGACGGGCGCGTCGGTAGTCGCCGCGCAGGATGTAGGAGAAGCCCCTGTTGTTCATGATCTCCGGGGTGTCACCGGCGATGCCGGCCGCCTGCCGATAGGCGCGGTCGGCGAGATCGAAACGCTTCAGCCGGTCGTAGGAGGCGGCGAGGCCGACCCAGGCTTCGGCGTCGCGCGGATGGAGCTCCACGGCGCGGCGGAAATGCTTCTCGGCCAGTGCGAAATTGGCCGAGCGAAAATACTTCTTGCCCAGATTGAGCTCGTCATAGGGATCCTTGCCGAGCAGCCGCGGGTTCGCGGCATTGACGACCGGATCTGGCTCAGCGTCGACCGACGCCGCCGCGACCGAGCCGGTGGCCGGGGGTTCGGCGGGATCGGCCGGGTTTTCAAGCGACGCCGTCGTAGCCGGCTCATCGCGCTGTCCGAAAAGCCCCGTGAGCTTTGTGGACGTCTCGCAGCCGGTCACCCAGACGAGGCAGGCCGCCGCCACGAGGAGAACTCGACCTGTACTCGCACTCATCAACACGCTCCCGGCGACGCCCATACCCGGGTGCAGTCGGGGCCGAACGTATGCGGGCCCCCGTTACCGCCAGTGACAGCAACCGGTAACGGGAAACTAGGGCCTGTCTTCAGTTAGGGTATTCCCAAATCAGCAATTGGGTGATTCATGGGCGGTCGGCCTGAGGAGGGGCCGACCGATGCGACGCTATGCATTACGCGACGACCAGTGGGACCGGATCAAGGATTCTCTGCCCGGTCGCGAAGGCCATGTGGGAGGCACTGCGGCGGACAATCGGCTGTTCGTCGAAGCTGTTCTGTACCGATACCGAGCCGGCATTCCCTGGCGCGATCTGCCGGAACGCTTTGGTGATTGGAAGATCGTCCATCAGCGCTTTGGCCGATGGGCGAAGAGTGGAGTTTTCGAGCGCATTTTCAAGCTGTTGGCGAGTGATCACGCCAACGAATATATGATGATCGATGCCACCATCGTGCGCGCTCACCAGCACAGCGTCGGCGCACGAAAAAAAACGGCGCGCAAGCGATCGGTCGATCGCGCGGCGGACTGACCACCAAAATTCACGTCCTGGTCGATGCGCTCGGCAATCCTGTCGATGTCATGCTCACGCCAGGGCAAGCCCACGATCTGGCTTGCGCGGAGCCGTTGATCGATAGCGCCGATCCGGAGGCCTTGATCGGCGACAAGGCTTACGATGCCGATCCGCTGATCAACACGCTCAATCGGCGCGAGATCACCCCTGTGATTCCCCCAAAGGCTAACCGCAAGACCCCGCGGGATTGCGACTTCGCACTCTACTGCGAACGCAATCTCGTCGAGCGCTTCTTCAACAAGCTCAAGCACTTTCGGGCCATCGCCACCCGCTACGACAAACTCGCCAGAAATTTCCTCGCCGGGGTCCAAATCGCCTGCGCTATGATCCTACTCAACTGAACACAGGCCCTAGTTGAGGATGGTTAAGATTTTCTCGCCGTTGGACGATGCGGAAAACGCCTACAACCGTGGATAGAGCGGCTCAACTTCCGGCCGCAAATCCAGGGGTTTTGCCGGATCAATCAATAATTGCCGGTATAGAGCTTCACCGCGACCGGCAGCAGGATGACCACGAAGATCACCGGGAAGATACAAATCATCAGCGGCAGCGCGAGCTTCGCCGGCAGGCTGTAGGCCTTCTCTTCCGCCCGGGACAGCCGCTTGTGGCGCATGTCGTCGGAGTAGACGCGCAAGGCGTCGGTGATGCTCGATCCGAGCTCCGCGGACTGCTGGATCAAGGTCGCAAACGACCGCGCCTCTTCCAGGCCAAGCCGGTCGGCGTAATGCTCGAGCGCGTCGGTCATGGTCTTGCCCGCGCGAATCTCCAGATTGGTCATGTGGATGTTGGCGCAGAGCGACGGATAGCTGCCGCCGAGCTCGCGCCCGACGCGCTCAAGCGCCGCCTCCATGGCCAGCCCGGAATCCGCGCACACCACCATGAGGTCCAGGAAGTCCGGAAAGCCAGCCCGGTGCTCCTCGGTGTTCTTGGCGATACGGCGGCTGAGGTAGAAGCTCGGCCCGACATAGCCCAGGATGCCGCTGGCCATGACGGACAGCCAGAACATCGAGGGCTTCTGGGTGGTCAGCATCGGCAGGCATACGAACGCGCCGACCGCCAGACCCACGGCCAACGCGGTGCGGGCGACGAAAAAATAGGCGACCGCGCGTGCGTCGAAGATGCCGGCTTAAATCAGCCGGCGCCGCAGGATTTTCGCGTCACCGCCTTGCTCCCCCGAATAATGCTTGGTGGTGTAGTCGAGCAAACGCTGAACGGCCCGCGCGCTGGAGCCGCGCAAGGACGTCTTATCGGCGCCTTCGCGTTCGCCGCTGTATCCGGCGATGCCGGCAGCGCGGCGTTTGACCGAATTGCGTGCGTGGGCGGCCGCCATGACGCCGAACGCCAGCACAGCGACCGCGAGGAAGATCATGAGCGCCAACAGGGCGGCCGAGCGGTCGCCGAATATACTGATCAGGATGTCGTAGGCGCTGTTCATCGCTCAGATCTTGAAGTTTACCATGCGGTACATGATCAAATTGCCGACGCCCATCCATGCGCCGGCCACCATGAGCGCCTGCTTGGTCAGCGGGATATCCCAGACGCTGGCGTAGAAACTCGGCGAGGCGACCTGAATGACCAGGAACATCGCGATCGGCAGCGACGACAGGATCAGCGCGGAGGCGCGGCCTTCCGCGGCCAGCGCGCGAATCTTGCGGCGCATCTTGAACCGCAGGCGAATCACTGCGGACAGATTTTGGAGAATCTCGCCGAGATTGCCGCCGGTCGATCCCTGGATCGCGACCGCAGTGACGAACAGCGGCAGATCGTCCTGTCCGATCCTGACATTGAGATTGCGCAACGCGGTTTCAAGATCCGCGCCGTAGGTGATTTCGTCCACGACAATGCCGAATTCGCTGCCGATCGGGTCCTGCATTTCGCGCGCGACCATGGTCAGCGCGATCGGCGTCGGATGGCCGGCGCGCAGGCTGCGGACGATCATGTCGAGGGCGTCTGGAAATTGCGCGCCGAACGCCTTCTGGCGGCGCGACCGCAGGAAACGCAGCACCAGATAAGGCAGTGCAACGCCACAGAACAGCGCGATCAGCAAGGCATCGGTCAGATTGCCGCGAACGACCATGCCGACCGCGAAGCTGCCGATGGTGGCGAAGGCGATGGTCATCAGGAGCTTGCTGATCCCGATCGTCAGCCCGGATTGCATCACCAGCCGGTTGAGCGATTCGAGCCAGATGCTGTAGCCGCCAGTGCTGCTCAGTCCGCGTTCGCGGCGCAACTGCACCAGGATATTTTCGCGATCGGGCCGGTCCTTCAGAAGCTTCAGCCGTCGGTTCACGTTGTTGCGATACGACGCGCCGGAAAAGAACAGCAGATAGATGCCCTCGACGAACAGCCCCGCCGAGGCCGCGACCAGAAGATAGATCAGATAGATCGGGTCGAAGTCGAAGGACATGATCGGCCCCGACTCACAACGGCTGCGACGGGTCGAAGTAGGAGCCCGGAATCTTGACGCCCATGGCGACCAGGTCATGGAGGAAGCGCGGGCGCACGCCGGTCGCCTGGAAGTGGCCGACCACGCTGTTGTCGGGCCCGGTGCCGGTGCGGACGAACTTGAAGATTTCCTGCATCTGGATGATGTCGCCCTCGAGGCCGGTGATCTCGGCGATCGACGTCACCTTGCGCTTGCCGTCGGAGAGCCGCGAGAGTTGCACGATGATCTTGATCGCCGACGCGATCTGCCCGCGGATCGAGGCGATGGTCATCGGCATTCCGGCCATGCCGATGAGTTGTTCGAGACGCGAGACCGCTTCGCGCGGATTGTTGGCGTGGATGGTCGCCATCGAGCCTTCGTGGCCGGTGTTCATGGCCTGCAGCATGTCGAAGGCTTCCTCGCCGCGGCACTCGCCGAGGATGATGCGCTCGGGCCGCATACGCAGAGCGTTCTTGACCAGCTCGCGCTGACGGATTTCGCCCTTGCCTTCGAGGTTCGGCGGCCGCGTCTCCATGCGCGCGACATGCGGCTGCTGCAATTGCAATTCGGCGGCGTCCTCGATGGTGATCAGGCGCTCCTTCTCCGAGATGAAGGCGGAGAGCGCATTGAGCATGGTGGTCTTGCCGGAGCCGGTGCCGCCGGAGATGATGGTCGTGATGCGCGCCCGCACCGCCGCCGCCAGGATTTCGGCCATCGGCGGACGGATCGCGTTGTACTCGACCAGCTTGTTCAGGTTGAACGGCTTCTTCGAGAACTTACGGATCGAGACCAGCGGTCCATCGACGCCGACCGGACGCACCGCAACGTTGACGCGCGAGCCATCGAGCAGGCGCCGTCGCAGAGCGGGTGCGAATTCATCGACCCGGCGGCCGACCGCGGACACGATTTTGTTGATGATGCGAAGAAGATGAGATTCGTCCTTGAAGCGCACGCCGCAGGGCTCCAAGAGCCCTCCGCGCTCCACGTAGACGCATTCATGACCGTTGATCAGGATATCGGAGATGGTCTGGTCCTTGAGCAACGGTTCCAGCGGCCCCAGGCCGGTCATCTCGTCGAGGATCTCGGAGACGAAGTCTTCGAGCTCCTGCTGATTGAGAGCCAGGCGCTCGACCAGGATGTATTGCGTGACGAGCTGCTTGACGTGCCCGCGCATCTCGTCTTCCGGCAGCTTCTCCAGCGCCGAGAGATTGATCTCCTCGATCAGCCGGCGATGCAGGCGGACCTTGGCGTCGAGCAGCTTGTCGGACAGCAGCGGGTTCGACGCCGGCGCCGCCGGCTCGGGAATCTGCTGCTCCGGAAAGACGGTCGAGCCGACGCCGCCCATCACGGGCGACGGCTCCTCAATGACCGCAGGCTCCGGTGCCGGGGCACGACGTAGCGAGAATCGACCAACCATTCCCATTCCTCATTCCGGAACGTCGACGACGCAGATGGCGTCCCACTAACGTGCCCAGGACAACTTGAATTTCTTCAGTCCGCTCTCGCCGGCGGGTTTCGCTTCCGGTTGCGGCAGCACCAGCTTCTTGATCTGGTTCGTGACCGGATTGCCCGGCTTGATCTCGTGCAGTGGAACGCCGCGATCGATCGCCTCCCGCACCAGGCCGTAATTGTTTGGAATGCAGCAGGCAAAGGAGTCGCCAAGCACCTGTTCGATATCGCCCTTGCGCAGGCCGGACGAGAACATGTTCTGTACGAATTGATTGATGATGACTTGTGGCTTCGGACCGTCACCCAGACGCTCCTTGACCGCCTCAACAAGCTGCTTGGCGTGACGCAACCCGGGGACCGTCATTTCACTGATGATGAAGAGCTTGTTCGAGCCGAGCAGCACGCTGTCGGTCCAGGAGAACCACGTGCGCGGCATGTCGAACACGACGTAGTCGAAGTTCGTCGAGACCATGTCGAGCAGACGCGTCACCACGTCGGGATCGAACGACCGCATCTCCGCCGGCCGGTTGGGCGCGGCGATCACCGCAAGGCCGGACGGATGATGCGACAACATCACCTCCAGCAATTGGCGGTCGAGGCGCTCCGGCCTCGGCTCGATTTCTCCGAGATTGAGGCGCGGCTCAAGATCGAGATAGTCGGCGCACGCGCCGTGCTGAAAATCGAGATCGACCAGGCAGGTCAACGACTTGCCGCGCGGTCCGCTGTTGAGCAGCACCATCGCGGTCTGCACCGCAAGTGTCGTCACCCCGGCGCCGCCGACGGCGGGCAAGAAGGTGTAGATCTCGGACTCGGTCACTTCCGCGCTTGCGGTCGCGCTGGTGGCAACGCGGGCGCAGGTGCGCACCAGCTCCACCGGCAATACCGGCTTCACCATGAAGTCGGCAATCCGCATCTGCAGAAGCGTGCGCGCAACCGTCTCGTCGAAGCTCTGCGTGATCACGATGACCGGCGGCCAGGAGCCAATCCGCGCCATCAGCCGTTCGAGCGCCTGCATCTCGCCGGGCATCGAAGCATCGAGGTCGATGACCACGACGGTCGCGTCGGCGAGCGAAAGACTCTCGCCAGCCGCATCGATGGTGCCGGGGACGACGTTCAGGGCGATTTGCTGGCTCGCGCCGAAGGTGCTGTGCGCCTGCTCCGCGAACGCGGCGTCAGCCGTCAGCACGACGACCCGCGTCTTGCCTGCTGCACTGTTATGCCGCCCTATTCGCATCGTACTCACTCACACCACATTTGCGCGCAACACCAACCCCTGGGATCCGATCAGGGGCCGGCGCCCCGGACCGCCGCCGCGGCCGAGGCAGAGGCGGGTTGTCCGGTCGCCGCTTGCTGAGCGGCAGCCTGCTGCTGGATCGACTGGTAGTCTTTCGACGTCTGGGTCGGCAGCCCCGGCGTGATGACCCTGCCGCGTTTGTAGCGATCCTGGGCCGACTGCATCACTTGGCCGTTGAAAGCGATCCGATTGTTGGTGCTCGCGGGCGGCCATGGATCGACCATTTGTGTGACCTTGTTGGTCGCGATTCCGTCTCCCGCGCCAAGCGCGACGGTCTCTCGCCGGTCGATGTAGATTTCCGAGCATCCCGCGACGGCTGCGCCGATCATGACGGCCACAGCCATCCCCTTAATTCCTGACTGCGACGACATTGATGCCTCCCTTCGGCAGATCGAGAACATGGCCACTGAGCGGAACGCCGTAACCGATCAGCGCGCGTTGGTCTTCGCGTGTGAGCTCGGCATTACCGGTCAAGAAGAAGTCCGCTTCGTTGGCCGGGATGGTATTGTCGAGCGGCGTCGCGATGGCAGAGCCCGGCCTTGCCGGCCGCACGAGTCGCGGCGTGACGATGATGGCGAGGTCGGTCTCCTTTTTCAGGTAGGAGCGGCTGGCAAACAGCTGGCCGAGCACCGGCAGGCTCGCGAGCCACGGAACCTGCTCGACGTTGGCTGTTGACTCGTTCTGCAGCAGGCCGCCGATCATGAAGCTCTGCCCGTCCCGCAGCTCGATGGTCGTCGCCGCGCGGCGGACGATGATGCCCGGGATTGGCGGCAAGCCGGCGCCGACCGGCACCTGATTGTTCGGATCGAGCTGGCTGACCTCGGGCTCGATTTTCAGATTGATCAGGCCGCCGTTCAGGACGGTCGGCGTGAAGGCGAGGCCGACGCCATACCGCTTCCACTCGACCGTGATCTGGTTGCTGGAGCCCGACCCGACCGGGATCGGGATCTCGCCGCCGGCGAGGAAGCTCGCGGTGTCGCCGGACAGCGCCACCAGGTTCGGCTCGGCCAGCATGCGCACCAGGCCGCGCTGTTCAAGCGCGTTGATCAGCACGTCGACCGTGGTTCCGCTCGCGATCATGCGGCCAAGCACGAAGCCGAACGGCGACACGCCGGAGAGCACGCCCGCCGCGACCTCGCCGACCGGAATGCTGGTCGAGCTGGCCGGCGCCGTGATCGGCAGTTGGCCGGCAGGCCGTCGCGAACCGATGTTGGCGGTCAGGCGGCTGTTGAACACGTTCCACTGCACGCCGAGCTCGCGGCCGGCCTGACGCGAGGCCCCGATGAAGCGGACCTCCAGCATGACCTGCTGCGGGGACGCCACCATGACGGTGTTGATGATGTCGGGCGCAAACTGGCGCGCGATGGTCACCGCCCGGTCGAGCGTGACGGCGTCCGGGGCCTCGCCTGACAGCATGATGCGGCCGTTGACCGACGAGACCTTGATGCCGCGCCCGGCGACCTTGACGATCTCAGCCGCGAGGCGCGAGACTTCATAGGTCACTTCGATGTCGAAGATGCCGACCTGGCGCCGGTTCTCGGCGTAGACGGTGACGCGGGTGGTGCCGACCTTCTTGCCGAGCACCGAAATCGTGCGATCGGTCAGCGGCGCGACGTCCGCAACCTCCGGATCGCCGACGGTGATGTCGGTGAAGGGAGCATCGATCCGCAAGTCTTCGGTCTTGCCGACCGGAACCAGCACGGTCGCGGTCCGATTTGCACCGGAGATCTGCAGCACCCGCTGCGCACTGGCTGCGTCGATGGTGAACGGCGACACCAGCCACGCCGATGCCACCACCACCGCCGCGGCCAGTGTCGTGAGAAGCCGTCGCGCTCTTGTGGCGCTTGCGGTTTCCCGATTGGTTGCTCCCGTCCACCCCGTATGCAACAGGCCATAACCCGCGGCATGACGCCCGTGATCGTTGATCATTTTACACTCCCCACCCATTTGCAGCTTCCCCAAAACTCGTGGTCTTAGTCAGCGGCACGCCCCCTTGCGGCCGCCCCAACAGTCGAATTCGAATCTTCCACCGGCACGCTGACGTCGTCCCGTTTGCTGGCGCGCCGCACGCCAATGGTTTTGAACCGCGGCGGCTCTCCCTCGTCGCCCGCCCCTGGCACATTGCCGTTGGACAAGTCGACAAGCGTCACCCTGCGGGTGTCCGCCGCCCTGGCCTCGCCGGCACGCCGCAGCATCAACGCCAGCGTTCCGACCGTGGACGCGAGCGCGATTTTTTGCGCGTCCGTTGAACTGACTTCGAGCGTCACCGAGCGTGCGATCGACGGCTTGTCGGCGCGCTCGTCGGCGGTCTGGTCGATCGCCAGAACCTTGATGTTCTGAAGGACGACGTCGTTCGTGTTGGACTTGTCGGCAAGACGCGTCAGCGCCACGTCGACGCGGTCGCCCGGCAGGACGAAGCCGCCGACACCTTCGACATCGTTGACGCGAACGGTGACGGCGCGCATCCCGTCGGCGATCATGGCAGACAGCGTCGCGCGCTGGCCCGGGCCGGTGACCTTCGACGAGAGGATCGGCTCGTTCGCCTCGATGGCGGTGAGCACCACGCGCCGGCCTGACGCCATCAGGTCGGAAATCTTTGCGAACGCTCCGGCCGGCACGGCGTTCTCCGGCCATGGGAGCTCGCGCAGCGATGAAGAACTGAGCTCGGCACCGAAACGCAACGGCCTGCTCGCGACGACGATGGTCTGCGTCTCGATTGGCTTTCTGTTCGCTTCGAGATTGCGCATGCGCATTTCGGCCTGGCTGTTGAGCCAAGACTGCGCGATGAAAACGGCGAGCAGTCCAAACAGGACGGCAAAGCCGATCATGACGATGGTACTGATGCGCACGACTGAAATTCCCTGACTGCACGCGAGTCCTTCGCGTGTCATCACCGCTATATAGACGTGGCGGAGGTATTGAATTCGTGAAGTACGGAGCGGTTCTGGTGCTATGCTGAAGATTGCTTGAAGCGCTATGTTTTACGAGCGGTGTATCGATTTGCTCGAACACTCGAGTAACCTTTAAGAAGATTCACAACACACGCTTCACCATCGTGCGCGTGCGAGCATTCGTCGCGCAACGCACCGAATCCGACCTCGCGCGCAATCGCAGGCACATGCGTGGTTACTGCTTCATGGACGCGGCCTTGCCTCAGATTTCGCTAAGGATGATGCCGGGAATCGGCGGCGACCTGCGTGGTAAACAATGCATGAGCGGCGTTGATCCGTTTGCGATCATGCGGCAACATGCGCCAAGCCTCGTCAATCGGGGCAACCCTGCCGGGAGATTGCGCAATGAAGAAGCCACGGATCAGCTATGTCGAGCCCTCCTCCACCGATGCGGCCATGCAGGCCGAATTCGCGCGCTGCGCCCGCGAGGGCACGCCGCGGCCGGAGAGCCAGGCGGTCCGGGCGCACGTGCCGGCGGTGTTCTGGTCGTTCGCCAATGCCTGGCGCGACACCTTCCACACCGGCGTGGCCGATCACGGCATCAAGGAACTGTGCCGGCTCTATGTGTCGCGCTCCGTGATGTGCGAGTTCTGCGGCAACCAGCGCTCGATGAAGGCGGCAGGCGCCGGCGCGGTGGTCGAGGACCACGTCAAGGACCTCATCAATTTCGAGACGTCCACGCGCTACGACGACCGGCAGAAGGCCGCCCTCTCCTACGCCGAGGCGATCACCTGGGACCTGCCGGTCGACGACGCGTTCTGGGCGCGGCTGCACCGGCATTTCAGCGAACCGGAGTTGGTCGAGATCGGCTTTTTCATCGCGCTGACCATGGGCCAGCAGCGCTGGCTGCGGACGCTCGACATCGAGCACCACCAGGTGCTGGTCGGAACCGCCGGCTCGATGGCGCCGGGCTTCGAGACCGAGGCGGAGCTCAAGCGCTCGAAGGCGGACCCGAACTACTGGGCGAACAAACGGCCCGCGCGCGCACCCGAGGCGGCGGAGTAGCCTTTCTCACCCTTATCCTGAGGAGCGCCCGGAGGGCGCGTCTCGAAGGGTGGGACGGCCCGTTACAGCGGCCATGGTTCGAGACGGGCACTTCGTGCGCTCCTCACCATGAGGGCCGGAAGAGTTAGGAGCAGCAATCCGCATGGGTGACGTTTATGGGGTGGTGAAGGTCGCGGCGGTACAGGCCGCGTCGGTGTTCCTCGATCGCGAAGGCTCCACCGCGAAGGCCTGCCGGCTGATCCGGGACGCCGGCCGGAACGGCGCACGGGTGATCGGATTCCCCGAGGGTTTCATCCCGGCGCATCCGGTCTGGTATCACCATCATTCCGCGACCGGCGCCGTCTCCAACAAGCTCGCCATCGAGCTGTTCAAGAACGCGGTCGAGATTCCGGGGCCCGAGACCGACGCGCTCGGCGAGGCCGCGCGTGACGCCAACGCCTATGTCGTGGTCGGCGCCTGCGAGAAGATTCCCGGCACCATCGGGACCATGTTCAACACCCAGATCTATTTCGGACCCGACGGCAGCCTCATCGGCAAGCACCAGAAGATCATGCCGACCGTGGGCGAGCGGCTCGTGCACACGGGCGGTTTCGGCGACACTTTCGGGGCGTTCCAGACCGAGTTCGGTCCGATGAGCGCGCTGATCTGCGGCGAGAACTCGAACCCGCTCGCGGTGTTTGCGCTCACCGCCGAGGGCACGCGCATCCACGTCATGAGCTTTCCCAACCACTTCCCGGTCAGCGGCGATCCCCTGCGCAACCGCGTCGCGATCGACGCGCAATCCTTTGCGCAGATGAGCAAGGCCTTTGTGATCGCAGCCTGCGGCGCCGTCGACGAACGCATGATCGAGATGCTTAAGGCCGGGCCGGAGGCTGAAAAATTCCTGCGCGATCCCGATTGCAGCGGCGGCTCCTGCATCGTCGCGCCCAACAGCCGGATCATCGCCGGCCCCCTGGGCGCGGAGGAAGGCATTCTCTATGCCGACTGCAATCTCGAGATCGGCATCCTGATGAAGCTGCGCCACGATTTCGCCGGCCACTACAACAGGCCGGACATTTTCCACCTGCACATCAACCGGGCGGCGCCACGGCTCTATTCGGTTCACGGCGAGCCGCCGGCATTGGCGGGCGAACAGGCCCCCGCGCTCGAGGCGCCGCCTGACCTGCTTGAATCGCCTGGATCGAAAGGCCAAGAATGACTCTTCTTCCGTCACCCTGAGGTGCCCGAGCCTAGCGAGCGCCTCGAAGGACGACGGATCAAGAGCTTGACAAGGACCATCCATGTCTTCCGGCGTCACCACGACCGATACCCGCGTCACTTCCGCGATTCATCATTGGGCGCCGCGCTTCGTCGCCCAGGGGGTCGTGCTCTCCGACTTCGAGGACGTCACCGCGTCGCTGAAATCCTGGGACGACTGGTGCGGTGCCTGGTCGTCGCGCGCCGGCGTGCACGAGAAGCTCGGACGCGACGCCTTGGCGGGCAAGAAATACATCACCGCCGCCGAGCATTTGCAGCGCGCCGGCGTCTATTACCATTTCGGCAAGTTCCTGTTCGTGCAGGACCTCGCGCAGATGAAGGCCGCGCATCGGAAGGCCGTCGAGTGCCGCAACCTCGCGCTGCCCTACCTCAAGCCGAAAGGCGAGCGGGTCGAGATGCCGTACGAAGGCAAGTGGCTCGCCGGCATCCTGCGCAAGCCCGAAGGCGTCGAGAAGCCGCCGGTGCTGGTGTTCGCGTGCGGTCTCGACTCTTGCAAGGAGGAGACCGAGACCTACGAGAACCCCTATCTGACGCGCGGCATTGCGACGCTGGTGTTCGACGGTCCCGGCCAGGGCGAAGGCGAATACGACTTCGCCATCCGCGGCGACTACGAGGTCGCGGCGAAAGCGGTGATCGACTACATCGAGACCCGCAAGGATCTCGACACCTCGCGCATCGGCATGGCCGGCATCAGCCTCGGCGGCTACTACGCGCCGCGCGCGGCGGCATTCGAGAAGCGCATCAAGGCCTGCCTTGCGCTCGGCGGCCCTTACGACTGGGGCGAAGGCTTCGCGGGCGTGCCCGACCTGACGCGGGAGGCATTCCGCGTGCGCTCGAAGAAGGCGACGCTGGACGAGGCGCGCAAGCACGCGGCGACGCTGACGCTCAAGGGCGTGGCGCAGAACATCACCTGTCCGATCTACATCATGAACGGCAAGCTCGACCGCATCGTGCCGGCCTCGGAGACCGAACGTCTTGCACATGAAGTCAAAGGGCCGGTGACGCTGCACCTGATCGAGGACGGCAACCACATCGCCAACAACCGCAGCTACGCGTGGCGGCCGCGCTCGGCGGACTGGCTGGTGGAGCAGCTGAAGGCGGTTTAGCTTTTCGTGTCCCGGGCGAGTGGAGCGTTAGCGGAACGAGAACCGGGACCCAGCGCAAGACTTCGCGAAGCGCAATATCGAATCTCCTCGGATCCCGGCTCTCGCTGCGCTCGGCCGGGACACGAGATCACACCCGCGCAAAACCGCGCGGATAGGCGTGCATCCGTTCGGTGCCTTCCTTCGTGATCAGCAGGCATTCACCGGTCTGCACGCCGGCCTTGCCGTCCGGCGTCACCACGTTCGGCTGCACCACCACCATCATGCCGGCCTCGAACGGCTCCTCCGGCACCGGTCCGCCGGGGCGGCTTCTGGTGCCGAGGATCGGCGGGAAATAGCCGCCGCCATAGCCATGCAGGATGTCGTCGATGACGGTGAAGCCGGCCTCCTCGACCACGCCCGAGGCTTCGATCACCTGCGCCGGCGTCGCGCCGTGCCGCAGCACCGCGAGGATGGCGTCGAACGCAACATCCGCCGCCGCATGCAGGTCGCGATAGAGCGGCGTCGGCTCCTCAGCGACGGTGAAGCTGCGCAGCACCTGGCCGGAATGGTCCCAGAACGTCGCGGTGATTTCGGAAAACACGATGTCGCCGGCGGTCACGCGACGCGAGGAATGAAACTGCGACGGCGCCGCCACCTGCGGGTCGCGCATCGGCGTCGTCCCGATGAAATGAATTCCCGTGGTGCCGCCAAGCCCGACATAGCCGCGCTCGACGGCGTCGGCGAGCTCGCGTTCGCTCACGCCCGGCCTGATCGCCGCGCGCAAACCGTCCATGCCGCGATCGCTGAGCCAGGCGCCGATGCGGAACCAGTCGAGCTCTTCGGACGATTTCACGCGGCGCAGCCGGACATAGGCGCGATTGAGGTTCGTCACCTTACCGAAGCGCGCGGCGAGAGCCGCATGCGCGTCGAAACCCATCGGTCCGATCACGCCGACCTTGTGCTCGCCCGCGCCGCGCTGCTCGAGCTCCGCGACCACACGGTGGATCGACGACTCGCCGCCCCACTCGACGATCTCGGCCTTGTCGGCGAACTTGCGCGCGAGCGGCGCGTGATTGACGTGTTGCACGAACAGCGCATCCGGCTTGCCCGGTGACAGCACGCCGATCGCTTCCGTCGTCACCGGCCATTGCGTGAGCCACTGCACCGACGAGCCGGCGCGGCTGGCGCCATAGAACACAAGATGATCGCAGTCGGCCTGCGCCAGCACCGCCTCCACCGCGGCGCGCCGCCGCGCCATCTCGGCGTCGCTGAAGCGCGGATATTCGGCGTCAAGGATGCGTTGAAGATGCGGCGGAAGCGGCGGCAACGACACCATCGCATTCATACGGGCGACCCTCGCGAACGGCCTACTGCCAGAATTGAAACAGCCGGAGCCCGGTAAATGCGGCTCGCGCATCAAGCCCGATCAGAGCGCATGCTGCAAAGACCGTCTGCCAGAGCCGTCGGCTGAGCCCCGGCACCAGCAGCAGGGCCGCCACGAGCACAAGGATGGCGAACGGCGCCACGCGCCGGCCCAGCTTGCGCAACGGCGTCGGCAGGAATGGCTCGATGATGCCCCAGCCATCGAGCCCGGGGCATGGGATCAGATTGAAGATCAGCGCTGTCACCTGCAGCAACGCCAGAAATGCCAGCGCCGCATACAGCACCGGCGCCGTGGCGCCAAGTTGCGGCACCGCGCTGAACAGCGCCATCAGCGTCGCGAGGACAACCGCCGTTCCAACCGGCCCGCCTGCCGACACCAGCGCCCCGTCGATTCGGCGATGCAAATACTGCGTGTTGATGTAGACGGCGCCGCCGGGCAGCCCGATGCCGCCGAGCGCCATGATCAGCAGCGGGAACAGGATGCTGTATTGCAGGTCGGTGTAGCGCAGCGGATCGAGCGTCAGATAGCCTTTGTCACGGACGGTCGAGTCACCGCAGTGATAAGCGACAATCGCGTGACCGAACTCGTGCAGACAGAGCGAGATCACGAAGCCGATGAAGACGAACGGAAACACCAGCGCCCGCGCGTGATCGGGGCGGTAGAGCATCCAGACCGCGCAAAACAGGAAAGCCGCGATCAGCGCGAGGAATGTCGAACTGATCGGCCAGCGCTGCATAGACCGCGCTGGTTCCGATCGCTGCCCCTGCAGATCCGCCACGAGCGTCTACACCGCCACCGGCTGCTTGGCGGCCACCTGCTCCTGCACCAGCTTGTTGAGGCTCAGCACGTCGACCTTGCCGGAGCCGAGCATCGGCATCTTGTCGAGGATCATGATCTCGGCCGGAATCATCAGATCGGAGGCATGGCGTTCGCGCGCGAACGCCATGAACTGCGAGCGCGTGGCGTCCTTCTGCTGCGTCACCAGGATCAGCCGCTCGCCCTTGCGCGCGTCAGGTACTGCAACCACGGCCGATGGTGCGTTCGGCCACAGTTCGCCCGCCAGCATCTCGACCGCCGCCAGCGAGATCATCTCGCCGGCGACCTTGGCGAAGCGCTTGGCGCGGCCCTTGATCGTGATAAAGCCCTGCTCGTCGATGGTGACGATGTCGCCGGTGTCGTGCCAGCCTTCGGCCGGCGGCTCGAGCACGCCCGGGCGCTCGGCCTTGAGATAGCCGAGCATTACGTTCGGCCCGCGCACGAACAGGCGACCGCCCTCTTCCACGCCCTCGACCTTCTCCAGCCGCGCCTCCATGCCCGGCAGGATGCGCCCGACGGTGCCGAACTTGTTGAACATCGGGGTGTTGAGCGCGAGCGCCGGCGCGGTTTCGGTGACGCCGTAGCCTTCGAGGATACGCAGGCCGAACTTCTCCATGTAGGTGCGGCGGGTCGATTCCTTCACCGGCTCGGCGCCGGCGAGGATGTAGCGCAGCGAGCGGAAGTCATACGGATGCGCCACGCGGGCGTAGCCGTTGAGGAACGTGTCGGTGCCAAACATGATGGTGGCGTTCACGCCGTAGATCAGCTCCGACACCGTGCGGTAATGCAGCGGCGACGGATAGAGATAGATCGGCACGCCGGAGACCAGCGGCAGCATCGTGCCGACCGTCAGTCCGAACGAGTGGAACACCGGCAGCACGTTGAACACCTTGTCCTGGCGGCCGAAGTCGATGCGGGCGGCGGCCTGCGCGGCGTTCGTCAACATGTTGCGATGCGAGAGCACGACGCCCTTCGGCACGCCCTCGGAACCCGACGTGAACAGGATCGCCGCCCAGTCGTCGGGCTTGCGCTCCACCAGCGGCTTGTTGCGGCTCAGCAGTCCGCGGATCTTGTCCGACAGAGTGATGGTCGGGCGGAGGTCCTCCAGATACACGAGCGAAACTTTCGCGCTGAGCGCGGCTGCGAGGCTGTCGAGCCGGCCCTTTTCGATGAAGGCGCGCGAGGTCACGATGGTCGAGATTTCGGCCGCCTTGCAGCTGGCGAGGATATTGGACGCGCCGGAGGTGAAGTTGATCATGGCCGGCACGCGCCCGGCCGACATCAGGCCGAGGATCGTCACCACCGCACCGTTGGCGTTCGGCAGCATCACGCCGATCGCCCGGCCTTCGGCGGCGAGCGGCATCAGTTTGGTGCCGAGGACGGAGGCGGCCGTCAGCAAGCGCTTATAGGTCATCGCGCCGGTGACGGGATCCTCGATCGCGACGCGCTTCTGCCCGTGAGTCTCGGCCGCCTCGATCACCGCCTGCATGACGGTGCGGTCGGTCGATGTGGTGCGGAACACGAGGTCGGACATGATGCTGTAGAGCGCCGCGCCGGCGGCCTGCCGCCGCTTGCGGCCCTTGAGCGCGGGATCGACCGTGAGCTTGACCGGCTCCAGCACGGTCACCTTGACCTTGGGGAACCATTTGCGTCGCACCTGATCCCGGGAAAGTCGACTGAACGGCGTCTGCTCGAGCCCCTCGATGCGCACCGGCACGACTTCGGCGTTGGCCTTGTCGGCGATCATGGCGGCGCCGTCATAGACCTTCATCAGGCTGCCAGTGACGGTGATGCGTCCCTCCGGGAAGATGATCAGCGCCTTGCCGGCCTTGACCGCGTCGATCAGCGTGCGCACCGCCATCGGCCGCAGCGGATCGAGCGGCAGCGCATCGGTGAGCTTGAGGAACGGCTTCACCCACCACATCCGCGCGATGCCGACGTCGATGGCGAAGACCGGCTTGCGGCTGCGCAACGACATCGCCAGCCCCGCATCGAGGAAGCTGACGTGGTTAAGCGCGATGATGACGTTCGGCCCGGCCTTGTGCAGGTTTTCCAGGCCGTGCACCTCGATCCGGAACAGCGCACGATAGAGGATCGATAGCGAGTCGCTCAGCGCGCTCGCCGGCATGGTGCGGCCGATGGCATAGGCAACGCCGAGGCTGGCGAGGCCGAGCAGCATGAACAGCATCGGCGTTGTGGCGCCGGCGATCTGCAGCACGGCGATCGCGACGGTGCTCAGCGTCATCGCAGCGGCATTGAGTACGTTGACGCCGGCGACCACGCGGGCGCGACGGTCAATGCCGGCCCAAGCCTGCACGGCAGAAAAGACCGGCACGATGAACAGGCCGCCGGCGATCGCCAGCCCAGCAAGATCCACGCCGATGCGGAAACCGCGCAGCGAGCCGAACACATCGGCGATGCCCTGCCCCTGCGCCGCCGGCACGAGGCCCCAGGTCGCAAATCCGAGATCGAACGAGAAGATGCCGAGCAGGACTGCGCCCAATACCGTCGGCAGCAGGATGATACGTCCGGCGGCGAGCCAGGCCGCCAGGCCGGAGCCCAATGCGATCGCAACCGAGAAGATGGCGAGACAGAGCGTCACCACCTCCTCGGTGCCGCCGAGCACGTTCTTGACCAGCGGCGGCAGCAGCGACAGCGCAACCGCGCCGACCACCCAGAACCAGCAGGTCACGATCGCGCCCCACCAGATGCGGAGGTCCTGGCGCAGCTGCTTCAAGAGATCGAAGGTGGAGACAAGGATATTGGGACGCACCACGAGATTGGGCGCGGCCTCGCCGGTCGGCGGTATGAACAAGCTTGAAATCCAGCACAGCAGCGAGAACACGATCATCAGCAGCGCGAAGAAGGCGGGATCGCCGCCGTCGCGCGCCGCCAGCCCGCCGACGATGGTGCCGAGCAGGATCGCGATGAAGGTCGCGCCCTCGACCAGCGCGTTGCCGGCCGGCAGTTCGGACCGCTGCAAATGGTCGGGCAGGATGCCGTATTTGATCGGGCCGAACAGCGCCGCGATCACGCCGAACAGGAACAGCGCAATGAACAGCAGCAGCACCGAGTGCAGGAAAAAACCGAGCACCGCCAGGAAGGCGATGCCGATCTCGACAAGCTTCAGCCGTTGCGCGACCCACGCCTTGTCGTAGCGATCGGCGATCTCGCCGCCGAGCGCCGACAGAAAGAAGAACGGCGAGATGAACACGGCCGCGGCAAATGTGATCAGCGCTTCCGCCTCCGGGCCGCCGATCTTGAACAGCAGCAGGAAGACCAGCGCGTTCTTGAGGAAATTGTCGCTGAACGCGGAAAAAAACTGGCACCAGAACAGGGGCGCAAAACGCCGCGTCAACATCAGGGCGAGCATGGCTCTGGCGCTCCGGTCATGCGGTCGGGTTCCCGCCCCGCCGGCCCCTAAAAGACGACATTTTAGGCGAAAGAACAATCGCTCACGTGGCGCCTGGTGACGCGGCGCTATGCCTAAAATGTGTTCCTGTCCAGGGATATAGGCTCGATCAGGCGGGCGGCGCCCGCCAGATACCCGCGTCGCCGCTCAATAATTCCCGAACCGCCACGCGCCCGGGATGGCGCACGCGGATATTGGCTGCTTCCGCGACCGTGCGCGCGCCGACGTGCAGCATCTCGGTCTTGATCTCGTCCATGAACAGATCGACCACATGGGGCGCGCCGGCAGGGCCGAGCGCGCCGAGGCCATAGGCGAAACAGCGCCCGGTGAAGCAGAACTTGGCGCCGAGCGCGAGCGCGCGCACCACGTCGAGCCCGCCGCGGATGCCGGAATCGATCATGACCGGCACGCGCGAGCCGACCGCCGAGACGATCGCCGGCAGCACGTCGACCGATGCCGGCGCGCCGTCGAAATGCCGCCCGCCGTGGTTCGACACCCAGATGCCGTCGGCGCCCATCGCCACCGCGCGCTCGGCGTCCTCCGGATGCAGGATGCCCTTCACCACGAATGGGCGCTTCCATTTCTCGCGCAGCCGCTTGAGCTCGTCCCAGGTGTGGCTGCCGCCGGAGCGGATTTGCATGACTTCGGCGGTCCCGACTCTGGGTCGCTTTCTCGGCATAGGGGATGAGATTGGCCGTGATCGGCATGCCGTTGCGCAGCAACTGCATGGTCCAGGCCGGCGAGGTCAGCACCTGATAGGTGGTCCAGGGATTGATCGGGAACGGCACCCGGCATGCCGTTGCGGATGTCGCGCGGACGCTTCGACTTGCCGGCGCTGTCCACGGTCGGGACCAGCACGTGCGCGCCGGCTTCGTCGGCGCGACGCACGAGGTCGAAGGTGATGGCGTGATCGTTATCCGGGAAGCGGTAGAGCTGGAACCAGAACACGTCGGGCGCGATGGCCGCGATCTCCTCGATCGAGGCGTTGCCCGGCGTCGCCAGCACGTAGGGAATATTCTGGCGCTGCGCTTCGGCGGCGAACAGCTTTTCGGCGCCCGGCCACATCAGGCCGGCGGAACCCATCGGGGCGACGCCGATCGGCGCCGCGTATTTGCGCCCGAACAGCTCCACTTCGGTATTGGCCTTGCCCTCGATGCAATAGCGCGGCAGCAGCTCGATCGCCTGGAACGCGTCGGTGTTGCGGTTGATGCAGTATTCCTCGGTGGCGCCGCCGTCGACGAAATCGAAGCCGAAGCGCGGCACCCGCCGGCGCGCCTTGCGGCGCAGGTCGTCGATGGTGGGATAGCGCTGGCGCAGGCGTTCCGCCGCGCCGTTTTGTGCCTTTGCAGCCGGGCCCCGCTCGACCATCGTTCCCTCCTCGCGGCAATACGGATGTCCCGTCCGCCAGCTTTCCGTTTGGCTTGTTTACTTTGGCCTGCCGGTCCTTGGCTACGTATGCAGCATGCGCCCTTGGCCGCAGCTGCCCTGGCCATGCCATTTTACGGCCGGGGACGGAGTGCCGCCGGCAAAACCGGCAATGATCTGGGGTTGTCGGTGTGACCGATCTGACCGAGACGACGGGCGTCGAAAATCTCCTCCAAACCCAAGATACCCGCGATCGCCACCTGTTCGGACCCGGTCCGAAGCGGATTCTGGCGTTCGACGGCGGCGGCGTGCGCGGCGCCATCTCGGTCGCCTTCCTGGAGCGCATCGAGACGATCTTCGCCGAGCATCAGCGCAAGGTCCTGACCGAGTATATTGAAGCCAAAGAGCGTGCCGGCATCGCCGACGAAAACTTGCGTCGCCGCGCGCACAAAACTGGCCGCGCCGGTCCGCCTCGCCGACTGGTTCGACCTCGTCGGCGGCACCTCGACCGGCGCGCTGATCGCCGGCGCGATCGCGCTCGGTTTCAACACCAAGGACATCAAGACATTCTATCTCGACCGGGCGGCTTTCGTGTTCCAGCGGCCGTTCTGGCGCATCCCCGGCCTGCAGGCGAAATTCGACGCCCGCGCCTTGCAGCGGGAGATCGATGCGATCGTCGGCCAGCGCACGCTCGACAGCGCCGATCTGATCACCGGCTTGTCGGTGGTTGCCAAACGGATGGACACCGGCAGCCCGTGGATCGTGACCAACAATCCACGCAATCCCTATTGGGAGACGAAGCCGCCGACCAAGGAGGACCCCGGCTATCTCGGCAACCGGTACTACAAGCTCGCCACGCTGGTGCGCGCCAGCACCGCGGCGCCGCATTTCTTCGATCCCGAGATCGTGCAGATTCTCGCCGACGAGGAGAAGAGGATTGAGCCGGCGGGACCCGAGGACCGCGACTGGCTCGACCGGATGAACGACCGCCTGGGACGTTTTCCGCGGCTGAGCATGTTGCTCACCAAGCTGCGCGCCTTCCGCATCGCGGGCGCCAAGGGTCCCAGTCCGAAGACCCACGGACTGTTTGTGGACGGCGGCGTGACCCCGTTCAACAATCCGTCGATCGCGCTCTTAATGCAGGCACTGGTCAAGCCTTACGGGCTGTGCTGGCCGCGCGGCGCCGACAAGCTCACCTTCGTGTCGATCGGCACCGGCTCCTATCGCGCGAAACTTTCGTTTACCGAACTGGGTTTCGCCGGCCCGCTCAAGCTCGCGCTGCATTCCCTGCTTTCGATGATGGGCGACACGCAGGCCATGGCGCTGGCGCAGATGCAGTGGCTCGGCGAATGCCCGGACCCGTGGCCGATCAATTCGGAGATCGGCAGCCTCGCCGGCGAATTGTCGCCGGAAAGCCGCTGGTTCCGCTTCATGCGATACGACGTCCAGCTGGAGCAGCCCTGGATCGCGACTAAGCTCGGAAAGATATTGTCCGAAGATGTCGTCGCCTCGTTCCGCAACATGGACGACCCTTCGATCATTCAGATGATTTACGAGCTCGCCCTGCAAGCTGCGGAGCGGCAGGTCAAGGTCGAGCATTTCTTTCCGAAGCAGTCGGGCGTCGCTCAGACCGGCGCGGCGTGAATCGACAGATCGCGGATGGTCGCCTGCGACCCCGACAGCGGATTGGCCGGATCCCATGAATAGCGCAGCGTCTCGAAGCGCATCGAGCGCGCATCGATCATGACCAGCCGGCCGACCAGCCCCTCGCCGAAGCCGACGATCTCGCGGATCACCTCGAGCGCCATCATGGCGCCGAGCATGCCGGCCATGGCGCCGAGCACGCCGGCTTCGGCGCAGGTCGGCACCGTGCCGGGCGGCGGCGGTTCCGGAAACAGGCAGCGATAGGTCGGATTGGGCGCGCCGTCGGACGCGCGCTCGTGCGCGCGGATGGTGGTCAGCGTGCCGTCGAACGTGCCCATCGCAGCGGTGACCAGCGGCTTCTTCGCAAAGAAGCAGGCGTCGGAGACGAGATAGCGGGTCGTGAAATTGTCGGAGCCGTCGGCAATAACGTCATAACGCGCAATGAGATCGAGCGCGTTGGCGGCGGTCAGCCGCACCGGATGCAGCTCCACCGCGACATGCGGGTTCAAGCGCCGGATCACGGCGGCGGCGCTGTCGGTTTTCGGCGTGCCGATATCGGGCGTGCCGTGGATGACCTGGCGTTGCAGGTTGGAGAGCGACACGGCGTCGTCGTCGACGATCCCGATCGTGCCGACGCCGGCGGCTGCGAGATAGAGCAGCGCCGGCGCGCCGAGCCCGCCCGCGCCGATTACCAGCACGCGGGCGCGCTTGAGCGCATTCTGGCCGGGTCCGCCGACCTCGTGCAGGACGATGTGGCGGGCATAACGTTCGAGTTCCTCAGGCGCAAGCATGGCGGCGCTTATAGCATCCCAGCGCATCCCACCGGGGAATTTCCCGAAATGACGAGCCGGCGCACATGAGCTAAGGTTGCGGCGGGGCGTTGCAAGGTTGGGGTTGGCATGCGTTTCGGCGGGCTCAGCGTGTCGGTCGCCATGTCCGCGGTCATCCTGCTGACCGCCGGCGCGCCGGCGGCGCAGGCGCAGACCGGCGATCCGATCCGCCTGGCGGAGCAGGCGAAGAAAGCCGCGCCGAAGACCGTCGGGAAGAAAGCCGACCCGAAGACGGGCGCACACAAGTCGCAGCCGACGCCCGGCGCTTATGCCGGCATGCCGGTCGCGGAACGCGCCGCCATCCAGTTCGACCTCAACTGGACCAATCATTACAGCGGACAGGCCGACGGCGATTTCAACGACCGCTCGGTCGCCGCCGTCAAGGCATTCCAGAAGGATCGCGGATTCCGCGAGACCGGCGTGCTCACGCAGAGCGAGCGCGAGGCGCTGGCCACGTCGGCGCGGAACCGGCGCGAGCGCGTCGGCTGGCGCATGGTCGAGGATCGCGCCACCGGCGCGCAGCTCGGACTGCCGACGAAGCTCGCGAAACAGGAGAGCCGCGCGCGCAGCGGCACCCGCTGGCAGTCGGCGCAGGGCCAGTTGCAGATCGAGACCTTCCGCATCCGCGAGCCCGGCGCGACGCTCGCCACCGTGTTCGAGGATCAGAAGAAGGAGCCGCCTAACCGCCGGATCGCAACCAGCGCGATGCGCGAACGGCTCCTTCGTTCTGACCGGGATGCAAGGACTGAAGTACTTGCTCGTGCGCGCCGAGGTCAGGGACCTCGAGATCCGCGGCATCAGCGTGCTCTATGACCAGGCGATCGAAGGCACCACCGACTATGTCGCCCTGGCGGTGCTGAGCGCGTTCGCGCCGTTCCCCGGCACCGGCGCGATGGCGCTGATCGGGCCGCCGGCGCGCAGCCGGATCGAATACGGCACCGGCATCGTGGTCACCGCCGCCGGCCATGTCGTGACCGATCGCCAGATCACCGAAGGCTGCAGCGTGCTGCAGGTTGCCGGCCATGGCGACGCCAGCCGGATTGGCGGATCACAGCAGCCTCACGCTGCTGCGCGTGTTCGGGGCGTCGGCGCTGACGCCGGCCGCGCTCGTGCATGAAGGCGCGGCGGCGTCGGCGCTGACGCTGGTCGGCATCGCCGATCCGCAGGCGCAGGGCGGCGAGCGCGCCGTCACGGCGGTCCCCGCGCATCTCACCGGCGATGGCCTCGAGCCGCCGCCGCGGCTCGGCTTCGCCGGCGCCGCCGCCCTCGACAGCCAGGGACGCATCTTCGGCATGGTGACGCTGAAGGCGCCGGTGCTCGCCGGCGCCGGCGCGACGGCATTGCCGCCGGCGACCGTCGTGCCGGTGAACGTCATCCGCGCAGTTCCTGGATTCGCAATACGTCACGCCCGCGACCGGCCGCGCCGGCATCGAGGCTGCAAAGGCCTCGGTGGTGCGGGTGATTTGCGTGCGGAGATAGCATCGCGCTGTTCCGCCCTCATCCTGAGGAGCGCGCGAAGGCGCCGTCTCGAAGGATGCGCGGCGGCTCTCGATGGTTCGAGACGCGCGCTTCGCGCGCTCCTCAGCATGAGGCCGAGAGAGGCCGGCGCCGCGTCACTTGTGCTTGAACTTCGGCGGCCGCTTCTCCACGAACGCCGCCATGCCTTCCTTCTGATCTTCGGTGGCGAACAGCGCGTGAAACATCCGCCGCTCGAAGCGGATGCCTTCGGCGAGCGGCGTCTCGAACGCGCGGTTCACCGCCTCCTTCGCGGCGATCAGCGCCGGCAGCGACATCGCGGCGACGGTCTCGGCGAGCTTCATCGCCTCGTCCATCAGGCTCGCGGCCGGCACCACGCGCGAGACGAGCCCGGCGCGCTCGGCTTCGGCGGCGTCCATCATGCGGCCGGTGAGGATCAGGTCCATCGCCTTGGCCTTGCCGACCGCGCGCGGCAGCCGCTGGGTGCCGCCGATGCCGGGAATGATGCCGAGCTTGATCTCGGGCTGGCCGAATTTCGCGGTGTCGGCGGCGATGACGATGTCGCATTGCATGACCAGCTCGCAGCCGCCGCCGAGCGCAAAGCCTGCGACCGCGGCGATCACCGGCTTGCGCGCATTCGCGGTCGCATGCCAGTCGGCGCAGCGAAGTCGCCCATGAACGGCATCGACTGCCGATCTTGTCCGCCATCTCCTTGATGTCGGCGCCGGCGGCGAACGCCTTCTCCGACCCCGTGATCAGGATGCAGCCGATGCCGTCGTCGGCATCGAAGGCCGCGACCGCCTGCGCGAGCTCGGCATTCAGCGCGGTGTTGAGCGCGTTCAGCGCCTGCGGCCGGTTGAGCCGGATGATGCCGACGCGGCCTTTGGTTTCGACGAGGATGGTTTCATAGGTCATGTCGTACTTATAGCAGCTTTCAAACGTCGCCATCCTCTCTTCTCCGTCATGGCCGACTGTCCTCAGGCATAGTTGGACGCTCAGGGAGATAACAATGAGACACGTTCCATCCTATACGTGCCGCTCGGTCTGCGTGGCGATCCTCGCCGCCGTGTTTGGATTCGCACCGATGAGCAGCAACGCGCAGGACAACCCGCCGCTCAATCTCGCGCGCGACGGCTATCTTCTATATCGGCGGCAAGCCGACCAAGATCGACGGCAAGACCTTCATCGCCGGCCAGATGTATGTCGAGTACCGCATCCCGGCGAAGCAGACGCATCCCTATCCGATCATCTTCGTGCACGGCGGCACCCGCTCGGGCGCGAACTGGACCGGCACCCCGACGGCCGCGAAGGCTGGGCGCAGTATTTCGCCCGCCGCGGCTACGCGGTCTATGTCGTCGATCAGCCCGGCCGCGGCCGCTCGGCCTATGTGCCGGAGGTCTACGGCCCGCCGCGCTTCGCCAATGCCGAGAGCGCGCAGCAGCGCTACCTCCAGCAGGCGAAATACAAGCTGTGGCCGCAGGCGCATCTGCACAATCAATGGCCCGGCACCGGCGAGATCGACGATCCGGCGTCGCCGGCAGATCATCGGCAGCTTCCTGCCGGAGATCGCGTTCCCGAAATCGGTCGCGATCACGCACGAGGCGATGGTGCAACTCATCGACCGGCTCGGGCCGTCGATCGTGCTGGTGCATTCGCAGGGCGGCCCGATGGGCTGGCTGGCCGCCGATGCGCGTCCCGATCTCGTGCGCGCGATCGTCGCGGTCGAGCCGAACGGACCGCCCGGGCGCACGGTCCGCTTTGTCGGCGCGCCGGAGTGGTTCAAGGACGGGCCGGTGGAGTTGCCCTACGGGCTGACGCCGCTGCCGATCACCTTCTCGCCGCCGATCAAGGATCCGTCCGAGCTCAAATGGGTGAAGGAGGCCAAGCCGGATTCGCCCGATCTCGTCACCTGCTGGAAGCAGGCCGAGCCGGCGCGGCAGCTGCCGAACCTGCAGCGCATGCCGATCGCGCTGATCACCGCGGAGGCGTCGTATCACGCCGCCTACGACCACTGCATCGTCAAGTTCCTCAACCAGGCCGGCGTGAGGCCGACCTGGATCAAGCTCGCCGACCTCGGCATCCGCGGCAACAGCCACAACATGATGCAGGAGAAGAACTCCGACGCGATCGCCGCGGTGATCCACCAGTGGCTGGAGAAGACCTTGCCGGCGTCGCGGTAGGACATCTTCGACCGGCGTAGGGTCGGGGCAGCGCCGAAGGCGCGTGCCCGATCGATATCCTTGAGATTGCGGAGCATGCATTCGCGTGGCGCACGGCGCGAAGACGCGCTTGCCCACGGCCTGACGGCGTCTCCGTCTGCGCACGCATCATCGTTCTCGGCGAGGCATTTGTCCTCCGAGGTTTGCCAATGTCCCTCTCACATCAAGTGAGGGGGCGGAGCGCCGACAGGCGCTCGGGTGCAGCGGCACCCGTTGAGCGGGCCAATGACGTAGGCCCGCAGGCGCTTGCGATCGGCGCCCTCACGTCCCATGACGCGGGACGTCCGCCTCTCGGCGCTCCACACGCGGCATGCTTGGCCCCGGACTGTCTTCCGCATTTGGACGGGCATCATTTGCGAGCCCTGCTTGCGGGGCTTTCCCCGCTCGCCCTGTTCCGTCTAGCCTTCAAGGCCGCCTCTCGTAGTGGAGGCGGACAGTGACCCGAGGCCCCCGGGGGCGTGGTTACGAGCCAAGCGCGCAGGCGCCGCATCCCGCTCCGCCTCAAGCTCGTCTCCGGAGACGCCCTCGGTGAACGGGACGCTGCGACGGTGGCATGGAAATGTGTTCAGTCAAGGAGCGCGCCCGCGGATCTGTTTACATCCTGCGGACAACCGAGCGCGTCGGCGGCTTTGAACGCGCGCGAAATGCCCGAACGGCGGCGCGATCCGTCACCGTGCGCCATGTCCACAGAATTGTTGGGAATGTGGACAACGAGGGCAGCGTTTGTAGGGTGGGCAAAGGCGCGCCTTCGCGCCGTGCCCACCGCTGTGACGACATCGCGGAAAGAATACGGTGGGCACGCTTCGCTTTGCCCACCCTACAGCTCTATCCGGGCTACGATTACTTCTGGCACACCGGACAGAAGAACGTCGAGCGTCCGGTCTGCACGATGCGGCGGATCGTGCCCTTGCAGCCCGGCGTCGGGCAGCGCGCGCCCTGCGCGGTCGTAGACCCGGAAATTGTGCTGGAACATGCCGAGCTCGCCGTCGGTCTGGCGGTGGTCGCGCAGCGACGAGCCGCCGGCCTTGATGGCGTCGTTGAGCACCAACCTGATGCCCTCGACCAGCCGCACCGCATGATCGTTCGGCGCGCCCGCGCGCGTGGCGATGGTGGAGGCGCGCCGCCGGGGCGACAGCCGCGCGCGGTGCAGCGCCTCGCAGACATAGATGTTGCCGAGCCCGGCGACGACGCGCTGGTCGGACAGCGCGGCCTTGAGCGAGGTCTTCTTGCCGCGGCAGGCGCGCGCCAGCATGGCGGCATCGAAGGCGTTGCCGAGCGGCTCCGGCCCGAGCGCGCGCAACAGCGGCTCGTCGTCGAGCTTTTCCCGCGCGACGAGCTTCATGCAGCCGAAGCGGCGCGGATCGTTGAAGGTGATCGACCGCGCCGTTCGACATGCGGAACACAATGTGATCGTGCGCGGCGAGCTTTGCGCGCTCGTGATGATAACCGCCGGGCGTGGCCTCGCCGCCGTTCAGCACCCGGAACGAACCCGACATGCCGAGATGCATCAAGAGCACCTCGCCGGAGGAGAGGTCGGCGAGCAGATATTTCGCGCGCCGCCCGAGCCCGCTCACGGTGTGGCCTTCGATGCGCTTCACAAAATCCTTCGGCAGCGGCCAGCGCAGATCGCCGCGCCGCGCCTCGACCTGCGCGAAGCGCGCGCCTTCCATCACCGGCGCAAGGCCGCGGCGGACGGTCTCGACCTCGGGCAGCTCGGGCATGCGCTACAGCCCCGGCAGCCGCGGCGCGCCGCCGTCCAGGTGCACGCCTTCGAGCGCCAGCAGCTTCGCCTTGGTGGCGGCGCCGCCGTGCGCGGAGAAGCCGCCGAGCTTGCCGCCCGCCGCCAGCACGCGATGGCACGGGATGACGACCGGCACCGGATTGCGTCCCATGGCTTCGCCGACTTCGCGCGCGCCTTCCCAGTCGGTCAAGCCGAGCTGGCGCGCCAGCTCGCCATAGGTCGTGGTGTGGCCCCAGGCGAGCGACCGCATGGTCTCGTAGAGCGTTCGGCGGAACGGATCGAGGCCGGAGAGATCGACCGCGACCGCGGCGAAGTCGACCGGCTCGCCGGCGAGATAGCGCCTGATGTCGGCGACCAGCGTCGCAACCCATGGCGGCGGCTCGGCAGCGCCGGCGCTCGCGGACCGCGCGGCAGCCGTCGCTCGGTGGCGGCGCGGCTCGCTCCGGGCAGCTGCACGCCGACGAGCCCGCGCGCATTCCACGCCACGCCGCACGGCCCGATCGCGGTGTCGAAGACGTGGTGGTGGGCGGATGCTGTTCGGTCTGCCATGACGCCGATTATGTGGTGCGGGCGCCGCGCAAATCCACCCGGATTCTATTTGATTTACCGCTCGGACGACGGGACGTAGCCTCCCCGCCGTCCGCGCGCTATGGTCCCGTCAACGAGCCGCTGACGAATTGAACCGCATGCCCGAGGACACCCATTTCGGCTTCCGGCAGGTGCCGCTTGGCGACAAGCAGGCGCTGGTCGACGACGTGTTCCATTCGGTCGCCGGCCGCTACGACCTGATGAACGACCTGATGTCGGCCGGCCTGCATCGCGCCTGGAAGGACGTGCTGGTGACGGCGGTGAACCCGCCGCCAGCCGGTTACCGGCCGTTCGCGCTGCTCGACGTCGCCGGCGGCACCGGCGACATCGCGTTCCGGGTGGCGGAGACCGGCAATCATGCAACGCGCGTCACCGTGGCGGACATCAACCATGCCATGCTCGACGTCGGCCGCGCGCGCGCCGTGGAGCGCGGGCTCGACGGTATCGTGACCTTTGTCGAGGGCAACGCCGAGGCGCTGCCGTTCCCGGATCGCGCCTTCGACGCGGTGACCATCGCCTTCGGCATCCGCAACGTGCCGCGCATCGATCGCGCGCTGGCGGAGGCGCATCGCGTGCTGAAGCCCGGCGGGCATTTCCTCTGCCTCGAATTCTCCGCCGTCGACGTGCCCGGCTTCGATGCGCTCTACGACGCGTATTCGTTCAACGTGATCCCGGCGATCGGCCGCGCGGTCACCGGCGACGCCGAGGCTTACCGCTATCTGGTCGAATCGATCCGCCGCTTCCCGCGCCCCGAGGCGTTTGCCGGCCATGATGCGGACCGCGGGCTTCGGCCGCGTGTCGTTCCAGCGCCTGAGCGGCGGCATCGTCGCGCTGCATTCGGGCTGGCGGCTGTGAGCTTCGCACTATTCATGTCGTCGCTATTTCTCTCCGCGAGTCAGTTTTCTGCTGTGGACGAAGTCGCGCCTCACGGTCCCCTCCTCCTTGCGGGGGAGGGCATAGGCGGCCTCCGGCCGCCGTTCCTAGCGCTAAGAACGCCGACGCGGAGCGTCGGCTACGGAGGGGGCGTGACCGCACGCACTGAGTTTGCAGTATGCCCCCTCCCCACCCCTCCCCCGCAAGGGGGGAGGGAGCAAATCCGGTATGCCTCGTCGTTGTCGTTCACCATCATCAACATCGCGAAAAACGCGAAGCGAGACTGAATTGATCTCCGCCCTCGCCCATCTCGCCCGTCTCAGCCGCGCCGGATTCGTGTTCGCGCGCGAAGGCGTGCTGGGGCTTATCGATCCGAAGCCGCTGCCGCTGTCGGCGCGCATGGCGTTGCGCGTCGCGCGGCTTGATCGAGCGGCGCGCGACCGGCGCGCGCCACCACGCGGCTGTCGGCGGCGCTGACGCGGCTCGGGCCCGCCTATGTGAAGCTCGGACAATTCCTGGCGACGCGGCCGGACGTGGTCGGCCCCGCGCTCGCGCGCGACCTCGAATCGTTGCAGGACAAGATGGCGCCGTTCCCGCAGGCCGAAGCCGAACGGGCGATCGAAGAGGCGCTCGGCGAGCCGGTGGATCGACTGTTCATCTCGTTCGGGCCGGCGGTCGCCGCTGCGTCGATCGCGCAGGTGCATCATGCCGACGTGGTGTCGCTCCGGAGGGACCGAAGCCGGTCGCGGTGAAAGTCCTGCGGCCCGGCGTCGAGCGGCGCTTCGCGGTCGATCTCGACGCGTTCACATTCGCGGCGCGCAATGCCGAACGGTTCTCGGCCGAGGCGCGGCGGCTGCGCCTGATCGACGTCGCCGACAACCTGCGGCGCACCTGCGTGATCGAGATGGACCTGCGGCTGGAGGCGGCGGCGCTCTCGGAGATGGCGGAGAACACCCGCAACGATCCCGATTTCCGCGTGCCGGCGGTGGACTGGGACCGCACCGCGCGCACGGTGCTCACGCTCGAGTGGATCGACGGCATTCCGCTCTCCGACCGCGCGCGGCTCGACGCCGCCGGCCTCGACCTCAAGGAACTCGCGCGCGCGGTGATCCAGACGTTCCTGCGCCACGCGTTGCGCGACGGCTTCTTCCACGCCGACATCCATCCCGGCAACCTGTTCGTGGACCAGGCCGGCCGGCTGGTGGCGGTCGACTTCGGCATCATGGGCCGGCTCGGCGCCGAAGGAACGCCGCTTCCTGGCGGAGATCCTCTACGGCTTCATCACCCGCGACTACCGGCGCACCGCCGAAGTGCATTTCGAGGCCGGCTATGTGCCGCGGCAGCATTCGGTCGAGAGCTTCGCGCAGGCGATCCGCGCCATCGGCGAGCCGATCCACAACCGCCCCGCCGACGAAATCTCGATGGCGAAGCTGTCTGATGCTGCTGTTCGAGGTCACCGGCCTGTTCGACATGCGCACGCGGCCGGAGCTGATCCTGCTGCAGAAGACCATGGTGGTGGTCGAGGGCGTGGCGCGCTCGCTCGATCCCCAGCTCGACATGTGGAAGGTGGCGGAGCCGGTGGTGCGCGAATGGATCGAGCGCCATCTCGGCGCCGCCGGCATGCTGGAGGGCGCGACCGACGGCGTGCGCGAGGTCGGCAGGTTCTTCGGCGAGGTGCCGGCGCTGCTCTCGCGCGGCGCCTCGCTGGTCGAGCAGATCGACACCATCACCCGCGACGGGCTGGTGCTGGCGCCCGAGACGGTCGCGGCGATCGGGCGCGCGCATGCGCGCCGCAACCGCTGGACCGTCATCGCGCTGTGGGCGATCGCGGCGCTGCTGGCGGTGCTGATCGTCGTGGTGTGGTAACGCCCGGCAGCTACTGTGCGGTGATGCCGAGCTTCGGCAACAGCACCGGCCATTTCTTGAAGTCGGCGTCGAGGATCGCCTGCAGTTCCGCCGTGCCTTTCGGTCCCGCGACGCCGGACGTCGCCAGCTGTTTCACCACCTCGGGCGAGCGCAGCACCGCGAGCACCTGGGCCTCGAACGTCTTGCGCACATCCGCGGCCAATCCCGCCGGCGCGAGCAGCGCGTACCACTGCGGCATCACCAGCTCGGGGAAGCCGAGCTCGACCGTGGTCGGCACATCGGGCAGCCGGTCCGAGCGCTCGGTGTCGAAGGTCGCCAGCGCCCGCGCGCTGCCGCCCTGCACATAGGGCAAGACGCCGATCACCGAAGTGGTGATGGCATCGATGTGCCCGCCGACGATGTCGTTGAGCGCGGGCCCGAGCCCGCGATACGGCACGTGCGTGATGGTGATGCCGGCGGCATGGTTGAGGATCGCGCCGGAGATATGCGGGCTGGTGCCGATGCCGGGCGAGCCATAGGTGAGCTTGGTTCCCTTTTTGGACAATGCGATCAGTTCGGCCAGCGTCGACACGCCGAGCGACGCGCGTACGATCATCGCGCTCTTGACCGAGCCCACCAGCGCGATCGGCTCGAACGCCCTGGTGACGTCGTAGGGCGTCTGCTGCAGCCATGGGCTGATGACGATGTTGCCGGACGGGCTGAACAGGAATGTGCGGCCGTCCGGCGCCGCCTTCGCCACCGTGCTCATGCCGACGATGCCGCCGGCGCCGCCGATGTTCTCGACCACGATCGCGTCGCCGGTGCGGACCTTGCCGAGCCCGTTGGCCAGGATGCGGGCCAGTGGGTCGAGCGCGCCGCCCGGCGCATAGGGAATGACGATGCGGACGGTGTCGGCGGCGGCGGGCGAGGCCGCGACGCAAAATCCAAGAAGCAACACCGCCAGCCGGCGCATCAATCTTTCCAGCCTTCCAGACCCCGGGGTCACGGAGACTAAGGGCGTGCGGGGCCGGGACAAGCCCGGGAATCAAGGACATCGTGTCGCCCAGCCCTGATGATTGCATTGATTGCAATGCAATCATCAGCTAGTCTAGGACATCGCCCGTGGAGATTTGCGATGGCCAGCCTGACCGTGCGCGGCCTGTCCGACGAGCTGAAGCGGCGGCTGCGCCTGCGCGCCGCCGGCAGCGGCCGCTCGGTGGAGGAGGAGGTCCGCCATATCCTCAAGGGCGCCGCGGCGCGCGGCAACGAGCCGGCACGCGCCGCTGCGCCGGCGTTGCGGCCGGAGCAGCCGCCCGCCGAGCACCCGGCCGTGACCGCCCGCCGCGTCCTCCTCATCATCGGCGGCGGCATCGCCGCCTACAAGTCGCTCGACCTCATCCGCCGGCTGCAGGATCGCGGCGCGACGGTGCGCTGCATCCTGACCAAGGCGGCGCAGGAATTCGTCACGCCGCTGGCCGCCGGCGCGCTCGCCGGCGGCCACGTGTTCACCGACCTGTTCGATCCGAAATCCGAATTCGACGTCGGCCATATCAGGCTGGCGCGCGATCCCGAGCTGGTCGTGGTCGCGCCCGCCACCGCCGACCTGATGGCGAAGATGGCCGGCGGCCACGCCGACGATCTCGCCAGCGCAGTCCTGCTTGCCACCGACCAACCGATCCTGATCGCACCGGCGATGAATCCGATGATGTGGTCGCACAAGGCGACGCAGCGCAACCTCGCGCAGCTGATCGACGACGGCGTCGCGATCGTCGGCCCCAACGCCGGCGAGATGGCGGAACGCGGCGAAGCCGGCACCGGCCGCATGGCCGAGCCGGTGGAGATCGCGGCCGCGGCGGTGACCCTGCTCGACAATACCGCCGGCGAGCGCCCGCTGGCCGGCCGGCGCGTCGTCATCACGTCCGGGCCGACGCATGAGCCGATCGATCCGGTGCGCTACATCGCCAACCGCTCGTCCGGCAAGCAGGGCCACGCGATCGCGGCGGCGGCGGCGGCGGCGGGCGCGGACGTGGTGCTGATCGCGGGACCGGTCAACGTTCCCGACCCGGTCGGCGTGCGGACCATCAAGGTGGAGTCGGCGCGGCAGATGCTCGATGCGGTCGAGAAGGCAATGCCGGCCGACTGCGCGGTGTTCGCGGCCGCGGTCGCGGACTGGCGCGTCGCCGACGCCAAACGGGAAAAGATCAAGAAGGCGAAAGGCGGAACGCCCGCGCTGGCACTGGTCGAGAACCCGGACATTCTCGCGACCGTCGCGCGGCGCAAATCCGGACGGCCCCGGCTCGTCATCGGATTTGCCGCCGAGACCGAGAATCTGGTCGCCAATGCCAAGGACAAGCTCAGGCGCAAGGGCTGCGACTGGATCGTCGCCAACGACGTGTCGCCGGAGACGGGCGTGATGGGCGGTGACGTCAACAAGGTGCACCTGGTCACCGCGGGCGGCGTCGAGTCGTGGCCGCCGCAATCGAAGGACGACGTTGCCCGCGCGCTGGTCGCCCGCATTGCCGCCGCGCTCGCAGGAGAACAGTCATGACTGGTGTCGAGGTCCGGCTGCAGCGGTTGCCGCACGGCGACGGATTGCCGCTGCCGTACTATCAAAGCGCGCTGGCGTCGGGTCTTGATCTCGTGGCCGCGGTCGCGGCCGACGCGCCGGTGGTGATCGCGCCGGGCGAGCGCGCGCTGATCCCGACCGGCATCGCAATCGCATTGCCGCCCGGGTTTGAAGGACAGGTGCGCCCGCGATCGGGACTGGCGCTCAATCACGGTGTCACCGTGCTGAATGCGCCCGGAACCATCGACGCGGATTATCGCGGCGAAATACAGATCATTCTTGTGAACCTCGGCCGCGAGCCATTCACCGTCGAGCGCGGTGCCCGGATTGCCCAGCTGGTCGTCGCAGCGACCATCCAGGTGTCGCTGTGCGTCGTTGCAACTCTTGATGAAACCACACGCGGAGTTCGGGGGTTTGGTTCTACAGGAGGCCGTTCGGAGGAAGGAAAGGAGGGAACCGTTCGCCCCGGTCGGTAGTAGTAATATACTACCGTCGCCTGTCAGGCCGCCAAGCCTGACGTAAAGACTGGTTCGCCGATGCTGTTGTTGCCTCGCAAGGGCGTTCTTGCCATTGCCGCCGTCCTCGACATCGCCATGAATTCTCGTGGCAAGCCGGTGGCGGCGAAATCGCTGGCGAACCGGCATCGTCTCCCGCCGCGCCATCTCGAACCGGTTTTGCAGGCCCTGGTCCGGCAGGGAATCCTGCGCGGCGTGCGCGGACCGCGCGGCGGCTATGAGCTCGCGCGCAATGAAGGCGACATTGCCGCCGACGAGATCCTGCGGGCGGCCGGAACCGTTGAGGACGTCGCCGATGCGCCGCTCAGTGATTCGCCGCTGCTGGCGAATGTCGTGGTTCCCGCGCTGGCGCGCGCCGAAGAAAACTGCTCCGCGGCGCTCGCGCGCATCACCGTCGCCGATCTGGCGAAGTCGGCCAACGGCGGCGGGCGGAAGTCGGAGGATAAATAAGCTCAGCCGAATTGCCGGCGATCCTTGATCCCGTCCCACCAGGGACAAACCCCGGACATGCGCTTGAAATTGCCATCCATCACCTGCACCGGCCGGCGCAGGCCCTTCGCCGCGTTGTCGAGCCGGAGCTTGCGCGCGGCGTCCTGCTGCTCCGCCGGCAGCCAGGCGCGGTCGTGGCCCCACATGCTCGGGCCCTCCTTGCGCTCATAGGCCTGCCAGGTGTCGGGATCGATCGAGCGCGCGCCCCAGCCGTACTCGACCATGAAGCCGGACGGCGTGAAGGTGTAGAACGACGTGATGAAGTCCGAGGTATGGCGGCCCATGGTGGTGGCGACGCGGCCGTCGCGCTGCGCGATGTCGTAGCCCTGCCCCATGTCGTCGAACGAGAACACCTCCATCATGATGTGATGCACGGCGTTCTTGCCGGTGCGGATCATCGCGAGGCTGTGGTGGCGCGGATTGACGTGCAGGAAGAACGCTTCGAACGGATGCGAATAGTAGTCGGTGAGCCGGAAACCGAGCAGGTCGCGGTAGAACGGCAGCAGCTGCTGGATCGTCTCCGAGGTTTCGACATTGAGCACGACGTGGCCGAGCCCGAGCGGCCCGGTGCGGAAGCCCGACATCGAACGGCCCGGCATGAACGGCTCGGACGCGGTCGCGGCGCCGTGAAACGCTTCGAGGCGATGGCCGAGCGGATCGCTGAACACGATCAGGTCGCGCACCAGCCGCTCGTCGGCGAGCGCCCGCGAACCGCGCGCGACTGTCACGCGATTGGATTCGAGCCGCGCCGCCAGCGCATCGAGCGCGGCCGCGTCGGCGATCTCCCAGCCGAACACCGAGATGCCCTCGCCGGCACCTTCACCATCTTGGGCGTCGACGATGATGCGCTGCTTGCGGTCGTCCATGCGGAAAGCGAGCGACGTGCGGGACTTGTCGACCCGCTGCAGGCCGAGCAGGCCGGGACCGAACGATCCCCAGTCGCTCAAATCCTTGGTGCGGGCGACGACATAGCCCAAAGCAGACACAGAGGCGGAAACGGACATCGCGATCCCTCGATGACGACTGGCTGCATATAACGACTGGCTGCATATAATACGTGTGCGCCAGCGCGTCGAACTCTTCACGCCTCCTGATGCTCAATCCGCCCTGATATTGGCGGCGTTGATCGTCTCGGACCATTTCTTGGTTTCCGCCGCCATGAACGCGGCAAAATCCTGCGGCGAGCCGGGCCGTGCCGTTGCGGTGAGCTTGGCGAGCGTGTCCTCCATCGCCCTGGACTTCATCACCTCGTTGATCGCCGCATTGAGCCGCTCGATGATCGCGGGCGGCGTGCCCGCGGGCACCAGCACGCCGGTCCAATAAGTCGCCTGCAGCTTGGCGAAGCCGGCTTCGATCGTGGTCGGCGTGTCGGCAAGTTGCGGGATCCGGGCCTCGTCGGCGACCGCAAGCACCCGAAGCTTGCCGCTCGCGACGTGAGGAATGAGGAACGACGCGGCATCGAAGAACACCTGCACCTGGCCGGCGATCAGATCGACAAGCACCGGCGCGGAGCCCTTGTACGGCACGTGCACCATGTCGACGCCCGTGATCAGCTTGAGCATTTCACCGAGCAGATGCGGCTGGGTGCCGAAGCCGGGCGAGGCATAGCTGACCTTGCCCGGATTGGCCTTCGCGTGCGCCACCAGCTCCTGCATCGATTTTGCAGGAACGCCCGGATGAACCACCAGGATCTGCGGGCTGGAGAAGATCGCGGCCACCGGTGCAAACGCCTTGGCCGGATCGTAGCCGACGTTCCTGTAGATCGCGGGCGCCGCGACCAGCGGACCCGGCGGTGTGAACAGGAGCGTGTAGCCGTCGGGGTCGGCCGACGCCACCGACTTCACGCCGACCGTGCCGCCGGCGCCGCCGGGACAATTCTCGACCACGATGGTCTGGCCGAGCGAGGCCGACAGCCGGTCCGCGATGAGGCGCGCGGCACCGTCGGTTGGCCCGCCGGCGGGAAACGGCGCCACGATTCTGATCGGCTTGTTCGGGTAAGGTTGCGCGAATGCCGCACCGGCGGTGACCAGGCCAAGACCAACAGCAGCGATGACCGCAAGCCACGCGCGCGTCCTGAGCATGGGTGTCCTCCGGCCATCCGCATTCACACGGAAAGCGTAGCAACGGACGCCGCCCGCGCCTAGCTGATCTCGTGTCCCGGCCAAGCGAAGCGAGAGCCGGGACCCAGACGCACAACGTTGCGCTTCGTGATTCTTGCGCTGGGTCCCGGGTCTTGTTCCGCTGACGCTCCACTCGCCCGGGACACGAGAAGCAGGACCGCTTTCCCCGCGCGGCCATCCATCGGAATCGCTTAACCGAAGAAGCAGAAGCCGGCCGGCCGATAGGGCGAGCCGGCAATCTCCTCGGCGCCGGCGAAGCGCACCAGCGCAACGAGCTGCTCCGCCGCGGCGGCGGGTGACAGGCCCTTCTCCAGCACCATGTCGAGGTAGACGAACTCAGTGAGCGCGCTCTGCGCCCAGTCGACGCTGGTCTTGTAGCCGGAGACCGGGAACGGCGCCGCGATCAGCGCGCGCTCGCTGTCCTGGCCGACCAGGCAGGACGAGAAATGCAGAAGCTGCAGGCCGTCGGCGAACCGCAAACTGTCGAGGATGCGCGCGAGCGGGATGATCCTGCCGTTGACGCTGAGACCGTTGGCCTCGCCGTGGCCGGCGAGCATGAGCACCGCCGGTTCGGGCAGAAACAGGAGCTGGCGGCACCAGTGCAGCAGGCTCGCCTCGTCATGATAGAAGCGATGCCGGACTTGCACGCGCGGCAGGCGCGCGAACAGCTCCTTCAGCATGTGGCCGAACGCGAACTCGTTGTCGTCGAGCGCGCGCTGCCAATGCGCCTCGACCACGACCAGCCAGACCAGCCCCGGCCGCGGCAGGATGCGCTGGCCGGCGAGCGCGCGCGCGGGCTGCCCCGCCTCCAGCCATTCGCCGTTGAGCACGTAACCGGTCGGATCGAGGTCAAGCGTGCCGCGGCCGGAAAAATTGCCGGCCTCGAGCTTGAACGTCAGTCTCGTGCCCTCGAACTGCCCTTCGATGCGCGCCGACGCGTCGTATTCCGCAAAGCCGAAGATGCGCCCGGCGGTCTCCTGCACGAACCGCAGGCGCCCGAGATGGGTGTCCCAGAGACCGTCGCAATCGCGCCAGCCCTGCCAGGGCAGCGCGCGCTGGCTGCCTTCCGCGAGGTACTCACCGGTGAAGCAGCCGTGACGCCTGAGCTTGAAGCGGCCGGTGCCGGACTCCTGCGGCTCGGTGTAGCGGAAGCTGAATTCGTCCGCGGTGGCGGTCCCTTCGATGGGATGTTCCGTGCCCTCGCGCCCATAGCTGCCGCGCACGCGGCTGCCGTCCTGGGTGAGGACCATGGGCCCGAATGAGGTGGACCATCGGCCGGCAAAGCTCATGATCCATGAGATAGCACGCCGGGCGGCCACTCGCGATCATGTCGCACCCCGGTAGGCGGCCGGGCCGTCGAGGTGATACCTAAGAGCAAACAAGATCGCGCGACCGTGCTGGTCATTCGCGCGGCACCGAGAGGACAAAATGAAACGACTGCTTGCCGCATGCGTCATCGCCACGGCCTCGATCTCATCCGCCGGCGCGCAAGGCTTTCCCAACAAGACGATCCGCATCATCGTGCCGTTCACGCCCGGCGGCTCGAACGACATCGTGGCGCGGGAAATCGCGAGCGGACTGCAGACCCGGCTCAAGCAGACGGCCGTGGTCGAGAACCGGACCGGCGGCGGCGGCAACATCGCCTATTCCTACGTCGCGAAGTCGCCGCCGGACGGTTACGTCATGATGATCGCGCCGGCCTCCTTCACGATGGGCCCGCATCTGTCGAAAACCCCGGTCTACAATCCGGTGACCGATTTCGCGGCGATCAATATGGTCGCCGACGTTCCCTTCGTCATGGTGGTGCCGGCAAGCCTGCCGGTGAAGTCGGTGCAGGAATTCATCGCGCTCGCCAAGAAGCAGAAGCTGACCTACGCCTCGGTCGGCGTCGGCACGCCGCAACATTTCGGCGGCGAGCTGTTCAAGCTGCATGCCGGGGTCGACCTGACCCATGTGCCGTTCCGCGGCGCGACCGCTGTCCTCCCGGATCTGCTGGCCGGACGCATCGACATGTTCATCGGCGCCATCAATTCGATCCTGGAGCTGATTCAGGACGGCAAGCTCAAAGCGCTCGCCACCAGCGGCACCAGGCGCATCGCGTCGCTGCCGGACGTTCCGACCATGGCGGAGGTTGGGCTTCCCGAGGTCGAGGTCGGCTCCAGCGTCGGGCTGGTGGCGCCCGCCGGCACGCCGCCCGAGGTCATCGCGACGCTGCACCGCGAGATCGCCGCGATCATTGCCGATCCCGGCTTCCACGAACGCATGGCCAAGATCGGCGTCGATGTCGTCGGCACCACGCCCGAGGCCTATGCCAAGGTCATCAGCGACGACTACGTGAAGTGGGGCAAGGTGGCCAAGGCCGCCGGGATCGAGCCGCAATAAGCGCGCTAGGGCATCGTCAGTCCGCTCGCTTCGATCAGCTTCTTCAGCCTGACCGTTTCGCTCGCCATGAACGACGCGAACTCGGCCGGCGTACCGGGTGCGGGCTTGGCGCCCTGCGCCTGCAACACCTCTCGGAAGGCCGGGGTTTGCAGAATATCGACGATGTCACGATTGAGCTTGTTGACGATCCCCTCCGGTGTCCCGGCGGGGGCCAGCATGCCGATCCACTGTTCTGCTTCCAGACCCGGGAGGCCGGCTTCGGCCCCGGTCGGAATCGCGGGCGCGCCATCGAATCGCTGCGAGCTGGTGAGTGCGAAGGCCTTCAACGTGCCCGCATTGACCTGGGGAAGAACGACCGGGATCGGGAAGAAGCTGAATTTGGCCTCGCCTCCGAGCACGGCAACCGCCGCCCCGCCGCCGCCCTTGTACTGAACCGTCAGCAGCTTGACGCCCGCCAATTGCTCAAACTGCAGACCGGTCAGATGCGTGAAAGTGCCCGCACCTGATGAGGCGAAGTGAACCGGATCGGGCTGCTTGCGCAGATAGGCGATGAATTCGTTCAAGTTGCCGCCCGGAACTGATGGGTGTGCCACCAGCATGGCGGGACCGCGCGCCACCATGGTGATCGGCACAAGATCTTTGACGGGATCATAACGCAGGCTCTTGTACAGGCTCGGAGCCGCCGCCAGCGATGAACGATCGCCGAGCAGCAGCGTGTAGCCGTCGGGCGCCGCCTTCGCGGCCATGGCCGTTCCGATGGTGAGGCCGGCGGCCGCCTGGTTGTCGATCACCACGGGTTGGCCCCAGCGTTCGTTCAGCCGGTGCGCCAGATTTCGCGCGATAATGTCGTGAAAGGTCCCGACGCCCGCGGTGATGATGCGGACATAGCGGGTCGGATAGCTCTGCGCGAACGTCGGCGGTGCCGACAGGAGCAGGCTGGTTATGGCGAGACCCCAGGCCGGAAGCGTGCGCAGCCAATGCATCAAGCAGCCCTCCATGCGGCAGCATGGTTGACATGCTTCGGGTGGGCTCGCAATTATCCGCCGGTTCCCACACCATGAAATTCGGTTATCGGATGGAATTGCGCGATATTGAATATTTCGCCGTCGTTGCCGATCATGCTCATTTGGGCCGCGCTGCGGCCGCGCTTGGATTAAGTCAGCCGGCGTTGAGCAAGAGCCTGCGGCGACTCGAATCGGTGTTGCAGACAAAGCTGGTCAAGCGCACCCCAAAAGGGGTCGAGCTGACCCCCGAAGGCTCCTCGCTGCTCGCGCGCGTCAGAGAGCTTCGCGTTTCCTTGCAGAACGTCACGCGCGAGATTTCCGAGGTCGGCGAGGGACGGGTCGGGCGCCTGCGCGTCGGCGCGGGACCCGCCATTTCGGAGCAATTCCTGTCGGCGGTCTTTGCCGCCATCCTCGAAAGCTCGCCGCGATGCGCTTTGCAGGTCATCCTGTCCGACAACGACTTGATGATCCCAACGCTACTCAATGGCGAGCTCGATTTGATCATCAACTACCAGCCGCCGAGACTTCCCGACGGCCTTACCTTCGAGCGCCTCTTTACCGACCGCCATGTTGTCAGCGTCTCGGCCGACCACCCGCTGGCCAAAAAGCGGCGGGTGACGCTCAGAGAATTGGCGAACGAGCGCTGGGCAGTGTCCGAGGCGACATTGCTGCCGCAGCAAAGATTGCATGAGGCGTTCCGCGATCTCGGCCTTCCGCCGCCGAAAATTGCGTTCGAGTTCGCGCTCGACCGCGCTACGCTTGCGGACCGTCGCCTCGACACGATTGCTGGACTTCACGTCGGAAGCAGTCATTCGGCAGACGCGACGTCATTCCGCGGTCAAGACCTTGCCGGTCCGGGAACTGTCGATGCGCCGACCCGTCGGTGTGATCCGCAGAAATGACGCCTATCTTCCACCGCTCGTCCGCAGAATGCTCGATACGCTTCGGGCGGTCGCGAAAAACGATTCAAGGCGCGGCAGTTCGCATACCGCGCGGTAGCGTTCCGGGCGGAGCTTTGCCCCGAGGTGAAGTCGCGACCCGCGCTATCGCGATGCGTGTATTTCTGCCAAACTACGCGCACTGATCAAGCGCGGCCGCGTTGGACGGCCGCCGGGAGGACCGTCAAACCGCGCACAGCATGCACATCGAGCCGGGGAGGCTGGGATGGCTGGTGAATTTCAGGTCAGCGGCACCAACGCAAACGCGCTCTTTACGCTCAAGCTCCATCGCGGCGATGGCATGACCCTCCTCGGCATGAACTGGAAGGCCGGAAAGCCGCCGAACGACTTCGTCGGCTTCGCGATCGAGTACAAGCCGCCCGACGAAGACCGTTTCTTCCCGCTCAACAACCGCATTGCGTTTCCGGGCGCCGCCGGCGCGGTCAATCCCAACCGGCTGTCGACCCTGCTCTCGCCGATCCAGAAATTCCGCTGGGTGCATTTCCCGCGCAACGCCAATCTCGACGGCGACTTTCTCTACCGCGTGACTCCCATGTTCATGGACGCGGAGGACAAGCTGAGCCAGGGCGAGCCGCAGCAGGCCGCCATCCAATTGCGGCGCGAAACTTTCCCCGGCCAGCTCAACGTATCCTTCACCCGCGGCTTCGTGTCCTCGCAGGCCTTTGTCAACAACTTCGCGAAGGATGGCCCGATCTCGAAGCTGCTTCCCGCCAAGGCCGATCGCGGGCTCGAATTCAAGCCGACGCATCCCGACGCCAAGGAAGCGCTGGCGTGGATGGGCTTCGAAGCGCGCCAGAGCATTCTTGACTTGCTCGACGCCGCCATCGCCGACCAGGCGCCGGTGCGCGTGGTCGCCTACGACCTCAGCGAGCCCGCGGTGGTCACGCGGCTGGAGAAGATCGGCCGCCGCCTGAAGATCGTCATCGACGACAGCAAGGAGCACGGCGCCAAGACCTCGGGCGAATCAAAGGCGGCCAAGCGCCTCGCGGTGTCGGCCGGCAAGGACAATGTCACGCGCCAGCACATGAAGAACCTGCAACACAACAAGCTGATCGTCGTCGACGGCCCGACGGTGAAAAAGGTGGTGTTCGGCTCGACCAATTTCAGCTGGCGCGGGTTTTACGTGCAGGCCAACAACGCCCTGTTGGTCGAGGGAGCGAAGCCGGTCCAACTCGCGCTGGCGGCATTCAACCAGTATTTCGACGACCCGGACGAGTTCGAAGATTTGGAATCCGCGCAATTGACCGACCTCGGCTTGAGCGGCATCGACGCGAAGGTGGCGTTTTCGCCGCACGCGAAAGCGAACTCGCTGCTGAAGACCATCGGGGAGGACATCCGCGACCAAACCCAGTCCTGCCTGTTCTACTCGCTGGCCTTCCTCTCGATCACGCCCGGCGTGGTCAGGGATGCGATCAAAAAAGTCACCAAGCAGCCGGGCATCTTCGTCTACGGGATCTCGGACAAGAAGGTCGGCGGCCTCGACATCCAGCTGCCGGACGGCAAGGTCGCGCCGGTATTCGCCTCGGCGCTCGACAAGAACGTGCCGGCGCCGTTCAACAAGGAACCGACCGGCGGCGGCGGCAATCGCATGCACCACAAGTTCGTGGTCATCGATTTCGACAAGCCGACCGCGCGCGTCTACCTGGGCTCGTATAATTTTTCGGTGCCGGCCGACTCAAAGAACGGCGAGAACCTACTGCTGATCCGCGACCGGCGCGTCGCGGTGTCCTACACCGTCGAGGCGCTGCGCATCTTCGACCACTACCATTTCCGCGTGGCGCAAAGCGCGGCGAAGAAGGCGCGCAAGAAGCTGCAGCTCAAGAAGCCGCCGCGCAAGGCCGGAGAGAAACCGTGGTGGGACGAATACTTCAAGAACCCGCGCAAGATCAGGGATCGCGAGCTGTTCGCCTGAGGCGGGGGCACGGCCGGGCGCCGCGAGAACCCTTAGACGGCACGAACCGTCCCCGCTAGCATGCCGCAACCGCTGGACGCTGCAGGGGGGCGGTCATGCGACCGATCCAGGTGCTCGCTGTTGTGGGTGTGTTGACGGCCGCGCTCGCGGCGCCGACGCAAGCGCAGGACTGGCCGGTGCGGCCTTTGACGCTGGTGGTCGCGTTCCCGGCCGGCGGCTCGGACGATGCCCTGGCGCGCATTCTGGCGCCGCGTCTCTCGGAGCTCCTGGGCCAATTGGTGAGCGTCGAAAACGTGAGCGGCGCCGGCGGCATGACCGGTGCAGCGCGCGTCGCTCAGGCGCCGCCCGACGGCCATGTGCTCATTCTCGGTTCCTCCGCCACGCACGCGCTGAGCCAGGTGCTTAACAAAACTCCACTCTACAATGCGGCGACGGATTTCACGCCGGTGGCGCTGATCGCCGAGCAGCCGTTCGTGCTGATCGCGCACAAGGATACGCCCACCAGCAATCTGCGCGACTTCATCGCCTATGCGAAGGCCAACGCGCTGCGCTACGGCTCGGCGGGCGCGGGGTCTGCGACACACTTGGTCTGCGCCGTCCTCAACGGCACCATCGGGATCAAGGCCGCCCATGCGCCCTACAACGGCGGCGCGCCCGCGCTGCGCGACCTGATCGCGGGCCGCGTCGATTATTTCTGTCCTGTCATCACCATCGCCATTCCCCAGATCGAAAAGGCGACCGTGAATGCGGTCGCGATCCTCTCGAAGGACCGCTCGCCGAACCTGCCGAACCTGATGAGTGCGCACGAGCAGGGTCTGAGCGACTTTCCGATCAATACGTGGTTTGCGCTGTTCACTCCCAAAGGAACGCCCGCGCCGATCGTCCGGAGGCTGCACGAGGCGATCACCGCGACGATGGACACGCCCTCGGTGCGCGCACAGCTCAAGGACATCGCCGCCGACGTGGCGGCACCCGACCGCCGGTCGCCGGACTATCTCAAGGCATTCGTTGAAAGCGAGATTGCAAAATGGTCCGCATCGATCAAAGCGAGCGGGGTGGTGATCGAGTAGCGTAGCCCGGATGCAGCCGGCTACTGGCTGCGCGCTGCGCGCATGACGTGGCGGTACTCCTGCGTCTTGCCGCCGAAGCCGTAAGCGGCGCCCGAAACCTCGTGCACCAGGATGTAGCTTTCGTGATGCACGTTGCCCAGCGTCTGGCTCAGCCCGGCGTAAACGTGCTCGAGATAATTCGCCATGTCCTGTTTGATGTTGGTGCCGTCGACAATCTTGATATCGAGCCAGAAGCTGTTCGCATGCTGCGAGGCCAGCGACTTGCCGCCGGCGAACCAGTGCTCGGGATCGACGTACGACACTGCGACCGCCGTGACCGTCGGATCTTTTCGCAGGTGGGTCTTGGTCAGTTCGGTCACCTGCTCGGCGATCCGCGCCGACAGTGCGGGGTCGGGCTTTCCGGTGATCGCGACGTGGATGATGGGCATGATTGCTCTCCTCGGTGAGGCGCGCCGTGTGCGCTCGCCCCACAAATAGGGGCGGCATTATTTCAATAAAAGTGAATTGTTTTGAAGAATCACTTCTGATATACAAAAGTATGGATATCCTTGATCCCGAACGGCTGCGGACTTTTCTTGCCTTCGCGGATACGGGGTCGCTCGCGCGCGCTGCAGCGATTGTTGGCCGATCGGCCTCTGCCGTGACGGCGCAGATGCAGCGGCTTGAGGAGATCGTTGGTGAGCCCTTGCTGGCGGCGGCGGGGCGCGGTCGCGTCCTATCGCCGGCCGGCGAACAGCTTGTGATCCATGCGCGCAAGATTTCTGACCGCGCATCGCGAGGCCTGGCTCAGTCTGAAAGGGGCGCGCGCCGACGGCCAGGTATCGATCGGCGCGACGCAGGATTTTGCCGACAGCATGTTGCCCGACCTGCTGCGTGATTTCGCGCGGACTCACGCGCGGGTCCGACTTGATCTGCGCGTCGGTCGGTCGACCGAGCTGGCAAGGGCCTTCGAGGAAGGTGCCATCGACATCCTGCTTGCCATGCGGCTCGCGCCCGCAGCCGATGAGGTTGGCGTTCTGCGGGAGCCGATGCTGTGGCTAGGCGCAAGCGAAGGCTTGGCGACTGCGCCTGTCGGGCTTCCGGTCGCGTTTCTTGATCCGCCCTGCGGTTTCCGGGTCGCCGCGATGGCGGCGCTCGACGCCGCCGGCCGCTCCTATCGCATTGCGGCCACAAGCCCGAGCCTGAGCGGACTGCGAGCCGCGGTGCGCGGCGGCATCGCGGTCACGGTACGGACGCCGCGCTTTATCGACGCCGGCATCGTGCGGGCGCCGAGCACGTATGGCCTGCCCGATCTGCCCGAGGCGGAATTCTCAATCCGCCTGCGCGCTGATGCTACCAGTCCCGCCGCCGACCTCGCGCAGCTTCTCGGCGACGTCCTGGATGCGTCGGGATCGCGCGCTTGACGGAAAGGCCGTCATATGGCGGGCGGCGCTTGACAGCTTCGAAACGGATAGACCTTGTGCGTGTGCCGGTCTTCGGGTCGATGCCCTTCACCGCGCCGACCATCTCGGACGCGAACAGGATGTTGTCGACCGGCACCACCCTGGTGGGGCGCCTCACGTTGCAAGGGGACGCTCAGCGACCACGACCATCCCGATCAGCCTGCCTTCCTGTCCGGACCGCGCCGAATTGGCATGGCGCATGGGCATGTCGGGACCCATGATCACGCTCGGTCCAGGTCGTTGGCAGCCCGACCCCTTACGGTTCCAGGAGTGCCCGCTTCCATGCGGCTGTCGATGTTGATGAACCCCACCTCCTTCAAGCGCTGCAGCACATCCTCCGGAGTCCCAAGAAAGCTGTAGGACGGCTCCTTCGCCCACGGAAGCGGATAGTACGGTTCGCCTCCGGGGCCCTGCGCCGCATGGCTGAATGTGTAACGTCCACCGGGGACGAGCACCCGAAGCGCCTCGGAGAACATGCGCCGCTTGTCCTCGACATTCATGCTGACGTTTTGGCACCACACGAGATCGAAGCTCTTGTCCTCATAGGGCAGATCCGTAACGCTTCCCGTACGAACATTGATTTTGTCGCCGAGGCCGCAAAGCTCGTTCAGTCGACCTGCCGCCTCAATAAACTCAGGAGTGAGATCGATTCCTTCGACCCGACATCCATAAGTGTGAGCGAGATAGCGGCTTGAGCCGCCGACGCCGCAACCCGCATCAAGAACACGCGTGTCCTTGTTGATGCCTACAAGCTCGGCTTGGAATTTGGTTGAGTTAAGACCGCCGCCGTGCAGCTGATCGATCTGATTTAATGTTTCGACCGTGAGCCCGGTCGTATTTTTCCGGCCTCTGCCAAGGCGCGCATGATGCGATCGACAAGATCGTTTGAACCGTAGTGTCCCACGATCGAGTATGTTGCATCGGTCATAATTGGCTCCCCCCAATTCAGCCCGGAGCCCGCATGGAGTGCAGCGCAATGCGGGACGGCCCCTGCCCGTGGAAGCGCCGTCTATGGTGCAATAGGATCGAGCCCTTGCGATCTGATCACCGGCGCGGCCGCCGGTGACGTAATATGCCTGATCAGGGCTCTGGCCGCGCCTGGATCTGTGGCGCTGGCGCTGACGCCGGCGGTGTAGACCACGTATTGCTGCAATTCGTCCGGCAACGGGCCGACCAGCTCCGCGCCAGGTTCAAGGATGACAAAGGGGATTGAGATCACGGCGAGTTCCACCTCACCCCGCGCGACCGGGCCGACGACCAGCGGTCCACCCGGCACCGGACGGAGTTTCGGCTGCATCTCCGCGACAATGCCCATCCGCTTGAGCAGACCTTGCAAATAAGTCCCGCTCGCCCCTTCCGCGGAGTGCGACACCGACTTGGCATTGAGCAGCGTTCGCTTAAAGGCCTCTGCGGTGCTGATGTCAGGCTTCGGCGCGCCCTTCCTGACCGCCACTCCGATGGCGACGCGGGCGACATCCGCGCGCGTTTCCGCGGCGAGCTTCCCTTCCTTGATGAGTTGATCAATCATGCCCGGCCAGACCAAGGCCACGTCGAATATCTCGCCGGCAGCGAACCGCTTTATCAAGTCGCTGGAGCCGGCATAGTTGATCGCGACCTTGTGACCCGTCGTGCGTTCGAACTGCGGCGCGAGCACGTCGATCGACGACTTCAGGGGCACGACGCCCACGCCCCTGATCTCGGCGGCCTGCGCGGTGTGACCTTGCGGCAACTGGAGCGTGGCGACAATCGCGACCGCGGCTGTGATAGCCAACAAGCGCAACTTCATAGTGTTCCCCTCCCCTGTATCAGCGTCACCGCCCGGCTGGTTGCCATCAATCCGCAACCCTAAGCGTTCCCCCGCGCCTGCTTGTCGATCTGCGCCTTCAGCCGCGGATAGACCTTGTGCGCGTTGCCCTCGAAGATCTTCTGCTTGTCGGCCGCGCTCAAATTCGGCGAGCCGTCGACATAGCGCTTGGTGTCGTCGAAATACTGCCCGGTCTTCGGGTCGATGCCCTTCACCGCGCCGACCATCTCCGACGCGAACAGGATGTTGTCGACCGGCACCACCTTGGTGAGCAGGTCGATGCCGGGCTGGTGATAGACGCAGGTATCGAAGAAGATGTTGTTGCCCATGATCTCGGCGAGCTCGGGCCGCTTGTTGTCGAGCGCGATCCCGCGGAAGCGGCCCCAGTGATACGGCACCGCGCCGCCGCCGTGCGGGATGATGAGCTTGAGGTTGGGGAAATCCTTGAACACGTCGGAGAGGATGAGCTGCATCACCGCCATGGTGTCGGCGTTGAGGTAGTAGGAGCCGGTGGTGTGCTGCGCCGGATTGCAGCAGCCGGAGACGTGGATCATCGCCGGCACGTCGAGCTCGACCATCTTCTCGTAGAACGGATACCACCACTTGTCGGTGAGCGGCGGCGCGTTGAAGTAGCCGCCGGACGGATCGGGATTGAGATTGCAGCCGACCATGCCGAGCTCCTTCACGCAACGCTCGAGCTCCTTGATCGATGAGGTCGGCGCCTCCCCTTGCGTCTGCGGGAGCTGGCAGACGCCGATAAAATTCTTCGGGAACAGCGTGCAGACGCGGTGGATGAGATCGTTGCAGATTTCAGTCCACTCTTTCGACACCGCGAAGTCGCCGATGTGGTGGCCCATGCCGGAGGCGCGCGGCGAGAAGATCGTGAGATCGGTGCCGCGCTCGCGCTGGAGTTTCAGCTGCGCGCCCTCGATCGAGGCCCTGATCTCGTCGTCGGACATCTTGAGGCCGGCGCGCGGGGGCAGCGGCGTCTTGTTCTTGACGGCCTCGGTCTGGTCCTTGCGGAAACGGTGCAGGTCCTTGGGCTCGGTCGTGTAATGGCCGTGGCAATCGATGATCATGACGCTTCGCTCAGTCCTTGTGGGCGCGGTCTCGGCCGCGTGTGTCTGCGGTGGTGACGGCGAATACGGGGTCGTCTATAGAAGCGCAACGACCACGCGTGAAGGGGGATACTATGGCCGATCTGCCGCGTCTGAACAATGTCGTCCGTGCGCTCGAAGGGGGGCAGCACGCCTTTACCTGCTTCACGCCCGCCGAGATCGATTCCGCGCTCGCGATCAGCACGTCGAAGTTCGACGGCTGCGTCTACGAGATGGAGCACAATTTCTGGGAAGGCCGCGCGCTGCGCGACTGCCTGCAATACATGCTCAACCGCGCGCAGATCGCCAAGGCCGCGTCGGTGGTGCCGCCGGTGGCGCCGATGGTGCGCATTCCGGTCAACGGGGTCGAGAAGGGCCAGTGGCACGCCAAGCAGGCGCTCGACCTCGGCTGCTACGGCATCGTGTGGCCGCACATCTCGACCGTGGACGAAGCCTACAACGCGGTCGCCGCCTGCCGCTATCCGCGGCTGAAGAACGCGCCGCTCTACGAGCCCGCCGGCATCCGCGGCGACGGCCCGACCACCGCCGCGCGCTACTGGGGGCTCACGCAGCAGGAATACTACACCAAGGCCGACGTCTGGCCGCTCGCCAAGCAGGGCGAGATCTTCGTGATCCTGCAGATCGAAGACACCCGCGGGGTCGAGAACCTCGACGACATGCTCAAGAACGTGCCCGGCATCGGCGCGATCCTGATCGGCGAAGGCGACCTCTCGCAGGAGCTCGGCTATCCGCGCCAGTACGAGCACAAGGAGGTGCTGGCCTGGATGAAGCGCGTGGTCGACACCTGCAAGAAGCACAACGTCGTGGTCGGCCATCCGCACGTGGAGGCCGGCAATTGCGAGCGCATCGTGTCGGAAGGCTACCGGTTCCTGATGTGCGCGCCGGTGCGCAGCTTCAACCACCTGGAGAAGGCGCGCACGGCGGCGGGCCGGAATTAGCCGTACCTGTTCCGGGCGAGTGGAGCGAAGCGGAACGAGACACTGATCTCGGGTTTACCCGAGATCAGCGAGTTAATATGTGCGCAAGTCGGGTAAACCCGACTTGCGTGGACCCAGCGCGAACTCGCGAAGCGCCTTATTGAACCGAAGCTCTGATCGCTTTGATTGCTGGGTCCCGGCTCTCGCTACGCTCGGCCAGGACACGAGGCCGTCACTGCGCCTTGATGCCGGTCAGCTTCACCGCCTGGCTCCAGCGCGGCGCTTCCTCGGCGACCAGCCGGGCGAACTCCGCCGGCGTGGTGAGGTAGGGCTCGATGCCGAGCTTCTCCAGGCTCGTGCGCATCTCATCCGAGCGCAGCGCATCGTTGACGACCGCATTGAGCCGCTCGACGATCGGCGCCGGCACGCCCGCCGGCGCCACGATGGCGAACAGCGTGTCGTAGGGCGCGTCGAGGAAGCCTACTTCCATCAGCGTCGGCACCTCCGGCATGTCGTGCCAGCGCTGCGGCGCGCTGACGGCGAGCGCATGCACCTTGCCGGTCGCGATGTGCTGGCGCAGCACCGACTTGCCGTTGATGGTGGCGTGGATCTGCCCGCCGATCAGGTCGGTGATCATCGGACCGCCGCCGCGATACGGCACATGCACGATGTCGACTTGGGCCTTGGACTTGAACAGCTCGAACACGAAATGCGGCCCGATGCCAATGGCGGAGCCGTAGTTGAACTTGCCCGGGCTTGCCTTCGCCTGCGCCACCATCTCCTGCACGGTTTTCACCGGCCACGTCGGCCCGACCACCAGCACGTTCTTGTCAACCACCAGCGTCGCGACCGGCGCAAACGCCTGCACCGGATCGTAATCGAGCTTGTAGAGTTGCGGCATCGTCCCGAAGGTGCTGGCCGCCGTCACCATCAGCGTGTAGCCGTCGGCCGGCGCCGCCGCGACCTGCTTGGCCGCGATCGAGCCGCCGGCGCCGCCGATGTTCTCGACCACGATGGTCTGCCCGAAGCCTGCCTGCATGCGCTGCGCAATCAGCCGCGTGGTGGTGTCGGTCGCGCCGCCGGCCGGGAAGCCGACCACGAGCTTGATCGGCTTGTTGGGATAGCTCTGCGCATGTGTGACTTCCGCAAACCCCAAAGCCATCACAGCGGACAACACGACTCGCGCGCGCACCATGCGTTGCTCCGTTCCTTCCTTATTGTTCGACCTTGATGCCCGTGAGCCTGACCACCTCCGCCCATCGCGGCGCCTCCGCGGCAATGATGGCCGCGAATTGCTTCGGCGTCGTGATCGTCGGCTCAATGCCGAGCTTGGCGAAGCTTGCCTGCAGCTCCGGCGTCCGCAGCCCCTCATTGATCGCGGCGTTGAGCGTGCCGATCACGTCCGGCGGCGTGCCCATCGGCGCCACGATCCCGAAAATCGTATCGTAGGCCGCATCCATGTATCCGGCTTCGATCAGGGTGCCGACGTTGGGCAGTTCGGGCCAGCGTTGCGCGGCGCTGACCGAGATCGCGCGCATCTTGCCGGCCTGGACATGCGGCAGCAGCACCGATTTGCCGCTCATCATCAATTGGATCTGCCCGCCGATCACGTCGGCGATGATCGGACCGCTGCCGCGATAGGGAACGTGGACGATGCTGGTCCCGGTTTTGATCTTGAACAGCTCCATCACGAAGTGCGGGCCGATGCCGATGGCGGCGCCGTAGTTCAGCTTACCGGGATTGGCCTTGGCGTAGCGGACGAGCTCGGGCGCCGTCGTCACCGGCAGTGACGGGTTGGCCACCATCAGCTGCTTGTCGGTCACCACCGTCGCCACCGGCGTGAACGCCTTGAGCGGATCGAAGTCGAGCTTGTAGAGGACGGGCTGCGTGCCGAACGTGTTGGCGACCGCGATCATCATCAGGGTGTAGCCGTCCGGCGCCGCGCTCGCGACGTTGCGCGCGCCGAGGGTGCCGCCGGCGCCGCCCTGGTTCTCGACCACGACCGGTTGCCCGAGCCGCGCCTGCAGCCCACGGGCCGCAACGCGCGCGGTGGTGTCGGTCGGGCCGCCGGCCGGAAACGGCGCGACCAGCCGGATCGGCTTTGCCGGATAGGATTGCGCGTGCGCGGCGACGGCAGCGCCGAGCGAAAGGACGGCCGACACGATAAGGCGAGCGACGATCATCGCGGAATCTTGGGCTTCCCTTGATTGATGTGATCATAGCACCGGAGAGATTGAACGTGTCCCGGGCGCAGCGCAGCACGAAGTGATGCGCTGCAGACCCGAGATCCCGGTCGGCCCGCTGCAAGTAACCGGGGTCCCGGATCAGCGGTGCACCGTTTCACGCTGCACCGCGTCCGGGACACGCAGGTACATCTCCGTTCACGGTCTGGACTCCTTACGAAGCGCGACGCGTTGGGGTTAAAGTCTCTTGATTCGTGGGCGGCCGTGAGAACGTGGGGTAACGGCAAGTCGGCGCTGCCCGTCTGAGGCTGGGGCTCGAGACGCGGACACTTGAGCCCCTGGAAATGCGGCGAATTGGGGCAATCGGGTATGCCGGACGCGATCCGGACCTCCGGCGGGGGCCATGAGGCTCATCCGCGGCGCGGCGGATTCCGCATCGCCGCTGCCGCCGCCCTCGCCCCTGCATTGCTAGCGATCGCGGGCGCCGCCGCCAAGGCCCAAGAGCCCGCGCAGCAGTCCGCCGGCGGCCCGTCGCTCGTCGACGCCTATCTCAATGCTTTCGCGCTGCTCGATCGTCACGAGATCATCGGGATGGCAATCACGCTGTCGGTGCTGTGCTTCGCGGTGGTGACGGCGATCCTGCTGGTGCGCACACGGGCGCGGCTCGCCGAGACCCAAGCCCATGCGCGCGACGAGATCATCGCAAGCCGGGCCGAGGTCGACCGGGTCTACGCCTTGTTACGTGCCGAGCCGCAGATCCTGGTGGCCTGGGCCGCGGCGGACGATGCGCCCGAGATCATCGGCGACGTCGGCCTGGTGACCGGCCCCGATGCGCCGTATCGCGTGCTGGCCTTCGGCCTCTGGCTCGACCGCGAGTCGGCGCAAGCGGTCGAAGCGGCGGTGTCGGCGCTGCGCGAGCGCGGCGACAAGTTCGCGATGAACCTCACGACGCTGGCGGGACGGCCGATCGAGGCCGACGGCCAGGTGGTGGGCGGGCGCGCGATCCTGCGCTTCAAGGACGTGAGCGGCGTGAAGCGCGAGCTCGCCGAACTGCTCGGCCGTTTCCAACACCACGTCGACGACGCCAACGCCATGCGCACCCTGGTCGAGGCGCTGCCGTCCCCGATCTGGGCGCGCGACGAGGCCGGCAAGCTCATCTACGTCAATGCTGCCTATGCGCGCGCCGTCGACGCCAAGGACTCGAGCGAGGCCGTCGAGCGCGGCATCGAGCTGTTCGACCGCACGGCGCGCAGCGACCTGTTCCGCGCCCACGAAGCCGAACGGACGTTCGCCGGCCGGTTGCCGGCCATCGTCGCCGGCGGCCGCGTGATGTTCGACGTGCTCACATTCCCCACCCGCCGCGGCAGCTCGGGCATCGGGATCGACGCCACCGAGGTGGACATCATGCGCGCCGAGCTCAAGCGCATGGTCGACGCCCACCGCCGCACGCTCGACTATCTGACCACCGGCGTCGCCATCTTCGGCTCCGACCATCGGCTTGCGTTCTACAACGCCGCCTTCCGTTCGCTCTGGGACCTCGACGCCGGTTTCCTCGACCAGGGTCCGAGCGATTCCTCCGTGCTCGACCGGCTGCGCGATGGCCGGCGCCTGCCGGAGCAGCAGGATTTCCGCAAGTGGAAGGCCGAGCTGCACGAGGCCTACCGGGCGACCGAGGCCGAGACCCACGAATGGCACCTGCCCAACGGCCGTACGCTGCGCGTGGTCACCACGCCCAATCCGGAAGGCGGCGTGATCTATCTCTACGACGACATCACCGAGCCGCTCGATCTGCAGCGCCGTTTCGAGGCGCTGATCCGCGTGCAGGGCGAGACCCTCGACAACCTGGCGGAAGGGGTCGCGGTGTTCGCGAGCGACGGACGGCTGCGGCTGTTCAATCCGGTGTTCGCGCGGATGTGGAAGTTCGACCCGGCCGCGCTGCAGGACCGTCCGCACATCGAGGCGGTGATCGGCTGGTGCCACGCCATCGCCGGCGACAACGTGATCTGGCCGGCGCTGCGCATGACGGTCACCGCGATCGACGGCCGCGCGCCGGTGACGGGCGACATCGAGCGGCGCGACGGCAGCGTGGTCAAATGCGCGACGGTGCCGCTGCCGGACGGCGCCACGCTGGTCACGTTCCAGGACATCACCGACTCGGTCAATGTCGAGCGCGCGCTACGCGAGCGCAACGAGGCGCTGGAGGATGCCGACAAGATCAAGATCGATTTCGTCCACCACGTCTCCTACGAGCTGCGCTCGCCGCTCACCAACATCATCGGCTTCGCGCATTTCCTCGGCGATCAATCGACCGGGCCGCTGAACGAGAAGCAGCACGAGTACCTGAGCTACATCACGACCTCGACCAATGCGCTGCTCGCAATCATCAACAATATCCTCGACCTCGCCACCATCGACGCCGGCGCGATGTCGCTCAATCTCGGGCCGGTCGACATCCGCAAGACCATGGACGGCGCGGCCGAAGGCGTGCAGGACCGGTTGGAGCAGGCCGGGATTTCGCTCTCGATCCGCACCGCGCCCGACATCGGGACGTTCGTCGCCGACGAGCGCAGGGTGCGCCAGGCGCTGTTCAACCTGTTGGCCAATGCCATCGGCTTTTCGCCGCCGAACGGGACCGTGACGCTGGCGGCGCAGCGGCTCAAGGACGCCGTGGTGTTCCTGGTCACCGACCAGGGGCCGGGCATTCCGCCCGACGTCAAGGACAAGGTGTTCGACTGGTTCGAAACCCACTCGCTCGGCTCGCGCCACCGCGGCACCGGGCTGGGGCTCTCGCTGGTGCGCTCCTTCGTGGAGCTGCACGGCGGGACGGTGACCATTGATTCCGCGATCGGGCGCGGCACCACCGTGACCTGCATCTTCCCGACCGAAGCAGCGGGCGAGCGCAGCGCGGCGTAGCCGCGCCAGACGGCGTTGAATGCGTTGTCACGCATCGCGTCCCGACGGCAGCTGACCACTTTTGGCCAAAAGGCCTGAAGCGACCGGCGATCAGGACGCTCGGCACATCCGCGAAAAAGGCCCGAGAAAATGAGCGCACCTATGAAATAGGTCACAGGTGCCGGCGGCCTGCGTGCGCTACTGATTGGCTACGGACGCCAAACCAGAAGGATCCCATGACCTCTCAGACCAATTCTCGGTACGGCCTCATGTTCGCGCTTGCGGTCGCCACGGCGGCGATTGCGGTCGGCGGCACCGTGTGGGCCATGGGCCCCGGCCAGCAGGGCGCCATGATGGAAGGCGCCAGGATCGATGTCTCGGCTCTGATGACCAGCGCCGACATCGCCAATCTACCTGACCTCACCGTCGACCAGCCGTTTTGAAATTCTCGCCGAAACCGGCGCCTGTTGGTTCAGTCTTTACTCTGAGCGGGTCGTCATGAACGCGGCGGGCTCGCGAACAATCGCTCAGTAGCGATAGTCCTCGATCTTGAGCAGCGGAAACGCGCTCAACACATGCGGCGCTGTGACCACCGGTGCGCCGGTGTGCAGATAAGACTTGTTGAGCTCGGCAAACGTGCTGGCGCCGAGCAGGCCGAGACAGCGCTGCACCTCGTCCTCCAGGAGTTCGAGCATCCGCACGATCCCGGCCTGGCCGGCTGCCGCCAGCGCATAGCACTGCATGCGGCCCATCCCGACCAGGTCCGCGCCCAAGGCGATCGCCTTGACGATATCGGTGCCGCGGTAGAAGCCACCGTCGATCAGGATCTTGGCGCGCCCGGCGACGGCGTCGACGACTTCCGGCAGCACATCCATGCAGCCGCGGCCGTGATCGAGCTGACGGCCGCCATGGTTCGAGATGTAGATCCATTCGACGCCATGCTCGACCGCGATCTTGGCATCCTCGGCGGTGGCGATCCCTTTGATCACCAGCGGAATCTTGAACTGCTGCTTGATGCGCTTGACCGTCCGCCAATCGAGCGCCGCCTGGAACGCCCGGCCCTCGACGCGGCGGCGGCCGGCGGTCTGGTAGCGCTTGGCCAGATCGCGTTCGCGGCGGCTGTAGTGCGCGGTATCGACGGTCAGGCAGAACGCGGCGAAGCCGCTGGCGATCGCGCGCCTGATATGATCGTCGATGAACGTATCGTCGCCACGGACGTAGAGCTGGAAGATGCGCAGCGCGTCGGGCGCCGCTTCCGCAACCTGCTCGAGGCTCGGGTCGCACACCGAGCTGAGCATATGGGCTACCCCGAACGCGCCGGCGCCGCGCACGATCGGCGCCGCCCCTTCCGGGTGGAAGCATTCGAGCGAGCCGACCGGCGCCAGCATCACGGGCAGCCGAAGCTTGCGGCCGAAACGCTCGACCGAGGCGTCGACCTTGCTGACGTCGCGCAGTACCCGCGGCCGGAACGCGATCGAGTCGAGCGCCATGCGGTTGCGCCGCAGCGTCGTCTCGGTTTCGGTCCCGCCGACGATGTAGTCCCAGTAGTTCTGGTTCAGGTTCTGGCGCGCCTTGGCGACGATTTCATGCAGGTTCATGAACTCGTTCACGAACGTCTCGACGCGCATGGTGGCGGGCTGTGCTGCGGTCTTTTCTTGCATGAGGGGACCTGGCAGAGAGCTGCGGGGAGCAGGATGGACCGATATGATGGTCCCGCGCATGGTTGGCCGTCAATCCAGCTTGGGGCTGGCATGGAGGACGTCGGAATCGGGCACTGGCGACTTACCCACGGATCAAGGCAAGCCGCCGCTTTTCCCCGCGGTCAGGGCCCGTTACGCTTGCGACTCGAAATGCCGAGAACCCGACCCCCATGCTCCTGACCACCACGGGCGGCGCGAGCTTCACGGTGGTGCTGCCGGACGAGCAGGCCACCATGCGGCTGATGGTCGACGTCGCATCCGCGCTCGAGCCCGGCGACGTGCTCACGCTCTCCGGCGACCTCGGCGCCGGCAAGACCACCTTTGCGCGCGCGATGATCCGCTATCTCGCCGGCGACGAGACGGTCGAGGTGCCGAGCCCGACCTTCACCCTGATGCAGCTCTACGAGCTCCCGCGCTTCCCGGTGGTGCATGCCGACCTCTACCGCGTGTCGGGATCCGCGGAGCTCGCCGAACTCGGCTTCGACGATGTCCCCGAAGGCGCCGTCGTGGTGGTGGAATGGCCCGACCGGGCCGCCGGCTTCCTGCCGGCCGACCGCCTCGATGTGACGCTGACGCTCGCGCCCAAGCTCAAGCCGGAGTTCCGCCATGCCCGCGTGACCGGATACGGCACGTTTGCGACGCGGGTCGATCGCATCGCCTCGGTGCGCCAGTTCATCGCCGAAGCCGGCATGAGCGAAGCGACGCGTGAGCGCATGCCCGGCGACGCCTCGACCCGCCGGTACCACCGCCTGATCCTCGGCAACCGCCGCGCCATCCTGATGGACGCACCGCGCCGGCCGGACGGTCCGCCGGTGCGCGACGGCAAGCCTTACAGCCGGATCGCGCATCTCGCCGAATCGGTGGTGCCGTTTGTCGCCGTCGCCAAGGCGCTGCGGACGCAGGGCCTGTCGGCGCCCGACATCCAGCATGCCGACCTCCAGCAGGGCCTGCTGATCATCGAAGATCTCGGTATCGAAGGTGTGGTCGCGGGCGACCCGCCGGCGCCGATCGTGGAACGCTACGAGACCGCGGTCGATGTGCTGCTGGCGCTGCACGGCAAGCTCCTGCCACCGGTGCTGCCGGTCGCACCGCATGTGGAGCACGCCATCCCGTCCTACGACATGGACGCATTGCTGATCGAGGTGGAGCTCCTGCTCGAATGGTACTTGCCGCGGCTTGGCATCGTGGTAGCCGACGACGCCCGCGCCGAATTCTACGGCTGCTGGCGCGATGCGCTGCAGCCCGTTCTCGACGAGCCGCCGACCTGGGTGCTGCGCGATTTCCATTCGCCCAATCTGCTATGGCTGGCCGACCGCGAGGAGAACGCGCGGCTCGGCATCCTCGATTTCCAGGACGCCATGATCGGATCGCCGGCCTATGACGTCGCGTCGCTGTTGCAGGACGCGCGCGTGGACGTGCCGGAGGCGGTGGAGGTCGCGCTGCTCGGCCGCTACGTGCGGCACCGCCGCACGACCGACGCCGACTTCGACAGCGGTGCCTTCATCCGCGCCTACGTCACGCTTGCGGCGCAGCGTGCCAGCAAGATCCTCGGCATCTTCGCGCGCCTCGACGTGCGCGACGGCAAGCCGCAATATTTGCGCCATATCCCGCGGATATCGGGCTACCTGCAACGCTCGCTGGCGCATCCCTCGCTCGAACCGCTGAACGAGTGGTACAGCCGCCATGTTCCGGCGCTGAACGGGACTTGACGCGACCCATTGCGGACATGGGACTGCGGGATTCGCGGAACGGAGCTTATGGCATATCGGCCAGTATCCCGGATCATTCCGCCTTGATGCCCGCGGCCTTGATGATGGGCCACCACTTCTCGATCTCGGCTTTCTGATGTGCGGCCAGAGCCGCGGGGGTTTGCAGCACGCGTGGCCAAATGTTCTGTCCGGAATCCCTGAATCGCTGCTGGACCGTTGGATCGGACAACGCGGCAACCACCGCAGCATTCAGCTTGGCGATCACGTCCTCCGGGGTTCCCTTCGGCACCCACATGCCGTGCCAGTACGACCCATAGAGTCCCGGCACGCCGGCCTCGTCCACCGTGGGAATCTCGGGAGCGCCCCACCACCGTTCCTTGGACATCATCGCCATGGCCTTGAGCTGGTTGTTGCGTACGGCGCCAATATAGGTCGACACCTGACCAAAATTGACATCGATCTGGCCGCCAACCAAATCCGTCAACAACGGGCCGCCACCGCGATACGGGACGACCTGTAAACGAGTACCGGTCTGCTTCTGGAACTGATAGGCGGCGATGTCGCTTGGGCCGCCGACGCCGACTGCGCCTGACGTCCCCTTGTCGGGATTGGCTTTCAGCCAGGCAATCATCCCCTTAAGGTCATCTGCCGGAAACGTCTTGCGGGCGATGATCGCTTGCGGCGTATCCGCGATCAGCGCGACCGAGTCGAAATCCTTCACCACGTCGTAGGGCAAATTCAAAACCGCGCCGTTGAGCACATGGGTCTGCATGTGGCTGAGGCTGACCGTGTAGCCGTCCGGCGCCGCACGCGCGACCCGGCCGACGCCGATGCTGCCGCCGGCGCCGCCGACGTTTTCGATGATGATCGGCTGACCGAGCGCCTGCTGCAGCGGTTCGAGCAGGATGCGCGCCAGCGCCCCGGTCGATCCGCCCGCCGGGAAAGGCACGACGATCGTGATCGGCCGCGATGGATAGGCTTGCGCCCTTGCAAAGCGTGACCAAGGCGGGAGCGCGGCGGCACCCGCTGTCAGATACAGGAATTGTCTACGGGGAAGTTTCATGGCGTTCCCTCCCAGGAATGCAGCGACATTCAAAGGCCAGATCGTTCTGGAATGACGCCTGCCGATGGCACCCGCCCGTCACCGAAAAGAGGGGGTTCGGCACGTCCCGCGCTGGCAGCTCTCCGATCAGGCTACATCACGTTTGCACCCGCGTGGAAGGTGGGTCGCGGCCGCTTTGTTCCGAATGCGCGGGGCTTGGCCGGCCGCAGCGCCGGTGCGATGATGCCGAGTCTCCGGGCGTAACTGGCGGCGGCGGTAAGCTTACGGGCCAAGTGACGTCTTGTTCGTGCCGCGATGCGGTCCCGGGTCTGCGTTGCAGCACTGCTTGCCGCAACGCGCCCGAGACACGGGATCGTGCTATGAATGGATTCTGCTAAGGTTGCCATGCAAGGGACCTAAATCGTGCTCGATCGGACCAAAAACGACAACGTCAAAGAGCTCGCCCCCGACAAGCTCTATGCGTTGCAGAACACCATGCCGCTCGATGGCCGGGTCAGCTCGTATCCGGCCAGCGCGACCGGCTGGTCGGTCTCGAATTGCTACCTGCTCATGCAGCCCGACGCTGCCTGGCTGATCGACACCGGCTTCGGCGGCCACGAGGCGGCGCTGCGCGCGCAGATCGAATTCTCTGATCCCCCGCACGCTACCGCTCTCGCTCTTGCCGCTCCGGCTGAACGAATTCATGTCGATCCAGAACATCGACCCGTTCACGCTCACCTTCAACGTCAAGGAATGCTTCACCGGCAATCCTGACGCGGCGTTCTGGTTCGATTTCGGCGCCGGCTCCGACTCCGGGCAGAACACGCTCGACCGGCTCAACATCACCACCATCAGCCGCGAGGAGACGATCCCGATCGGCGCGCTCGGCCGCCCGGTGGTCGTCTACCAGGCGCCGATCCGCCTGATCGCGACGCGCTGGATCTACGACGGGGCGACCAAAACGCTGTTCACGTCCGACATGTGGACGCACACCTGGCGCGAGCGACCGGACGGCCCGTGGATCATCGAGGACGGCGACGATGATCCGACCGACTTCGACCACGTGCGCTCGTTCCTGCTCAACACCCGCTACTGGTGGCTGGAGGGCGTCGACACCGCAAAATTGCGCGCGGGCATCGACAAGATCCTGAGCAGGCACGACATCGAGACCATCGCGCCCGGCTACGGCTGCATCCTGCGCGGGCGCAAGACCGTCGAGAAGCACATCAAGCTGGTCGACGACGTGCTCAAGTCGCTCGACAAGTCGGTCGCCGTGTCGCGCTACGTCGGCCGCGACGAGGAGAGGTGAGAGCAAAAAATGGCCGCGCGTCATCAGGGCACGCTGAATCGTCGCAACCCGCTGCCGCGCGAAGTCGCGCCCGGCGTGTTCTGGCTGGGCGAATGCCTGGAACAGCGCCAACAGGGCAAGATCTATCACGGCTGCAACGCCTCGTTTCTGATCGTCGGCGGCACGGCATCGATGCTGGTCGAGACCGGTCACCCGAAGGACTTCCCGATCATCGAAGGCCAGCTCAACACGCTCATCCCCGGCAAGCCGCCGCTGCAATATCTCTTCGTCACGCATCAGGAGACGCCGCATTGCGGCGGGCTCGGCCGCGTGCTGTCGCGCTACCCGGAGGCGATTCTCTGCGGCGACGTGAGCGACTATCACCTCGCGTTCCCGCAACACGAACACCGCATGCGCATGATGAAAGAGGGCGACGAGATCGATCTCGGCGGCCGCGGCTTCCGTGCCGTCGAGCCCGTGGTGCGCGACATGCGCACCACGTGGTGGGGCTTCGAGACGCGCGAGCGCGTGCTCTTTCCCGGTGACGGCTTTGCCTACAGCCACTATCACGAGGACGGCCACTGCGGCCTCGTCGCCGAGGAGGCGGCCTCACTCGATCTGCAGGACACCACTGCGGTGTTCGCCGATCTCGCGCTGTGGTGGACCAAATGGGCCGACATGCGCAACTACTGCGACCGGCTCGACCGCTTGATCGAGACGCTCGATGTGAAGACCGTTTGCCCGACCCACGGCCTCGTCATCACCGATGTCGCGAGGACCATGCCGAAGGTGAAGGAGGGCCTGCTCTACGGCTCAAGCGTCGCCGAGCGCGGCACCAACGACGTCTCATTCGGCAAGGGGGCCGTTCCGGAGGAGATCGTCGGCTGACGCTCCATCGCGATCTGATGGGTAACGGCCCCGCCCTCGATCCGTGCGGCGTTCGAGGCACCGCACGGACCATCGTCTCGCAACGTCAGCGCGACGGCGCCGCCGATAATTCCTGCCACAATTGAAGTAAAGGAGAGGGTCTAGCGGGCCTCGAAAATGGTCATGTTCGGGCGCTAAAGTCGGTGTGATTCGGGAAGCTGGGGCAGTCAATGGGGAATCAGGACCGTAACGCCGCGCCGCACGCCGCCATGGTGATGGCGGCCGGGCTCGGGACGCGCATGCGGCCCTATAACGGTCAGATTCCGAAGCCGCTGGTCACCGTCGGCGGCAAGGCATTGATCGACCACGTGCTCGACCGGCTGGCGGATGCCGGCGTCACGCGCGCGGTGGTGAACGTGCACCACCTCGCCGACCAGATCGAAGGCCACCTGGCCGGACGCAAAGTGCCGGAAGTCGTGATCTCCGATGAGCGCGCAAAGCTGCTCGGCACCGCCGGTGGCCCCGTCAATGCGATGCCGCAGCTCGGCGGCGGGCCGTTCTTCCTGGTCAATTCCGACACCATCTGGGTCGATGGCGTTATGCCCAATCTCAAGCGGCTCGCCTTGGCGTTCGACGCCGCGCGCATGGATGGCCTGCTGCTGATGGCCCCGACCGCCACCGCGACCGGCTATTCCGGCCGCGGCGATTTCTCGATGACGGCCGACGGGCGGCTCAAGCGGCGGGGCGAACGCGACGTGGTGCCGTTCGTCTATGCCGGTGCGGCAATCCTCACGCCCGCGTTCTTCGCCGGCGTCGGGACCGGGCCGTCGTCGATGACGCCGCTGTTCGACCGCGCCGCCGAAGCCGGCCGGCTGCACGGGCTTCGGCTCGACGGGGTCTGGATGCATGTGGGCACACCGGACGCCGTGGCCGCGGCCGAGGCGGCGCTGATCACGAGCGCGGCGTAACTCGCTCAAACTCTCCGTCGTCATTCCGGAAGCCGCGAAGCGGCTGTCCGGAATCCATAACCGCAGTGGTAAAGTCATGGATTCCGGGTTCCGGCCACCCCCGGAATGACGAAAGAAGGTTGTTCCGCAGCCTGCTAGAAAGATTGCATGACGACTCCACCGCCCCGCGTCTTCACCATTCCGGCATCGGCGCCGTTCGTTAAGACACTGATCACGGCGCTGCGGAACGGCACATTGGTCGACGGCTTTTCCGACACCGGCGATCCGCTGGCGCTCGCCGCCGCCACGCTCTACCTGCCGACGCGGCGCGCCTGCCGGCTGGCGCGCGATGTCTTCCTCGACGTGACCGGCGGCGAGGCCGCGATCCTGCCGCGCATCGTCCCGATCGGCGACATCGACGAGGACGAGCTCGTATTCGCCGACGCGGCCAATCCCGGCGCGCTCGATCTCAAGGACGAACTTGGCGGCCTCGAACGCCGGCTGCTGCTCACGCAGCTCGTCAGCAGCTGGGCGGCCTCGCAAGCGATCCGCCGCCCGGGCAACGCGCCGCTGGTCGCCAACAATCCGGCCTCCGCACTCGCGCTCGCCGATGCGCTGGCGCGGCTGATGGACGACATGACCACGCGGCAAGTGTCGTGGGACCGGCTCGATACGCTGGTGCCCGGCGAGCACGACGAATACTGGCAGCTCACGCTGCGATTTCTGAACGAGATCGTTCGCGAAGCATGGCCGAAGATCCTCGGCGAGCGCGGCAGGATCGAGCCCGCGGAACGGCGCGACCTCCTGATCGCCGCCGAAGCGATGCGGCTTGCCGCCCACACCGGCGGCCCCGTGATCGCTGCCGGCTCCACCGGCTCGATGCCGGCCACCGCGACGTTGATCGAGACGATCGCGAAGCTTCCGCACGGCGCCGTGGTGCTGCCCGGCCTCGACACCGATCTTGACGAGGAAGCCTGGGACGACATCGCCGGCCGGCGCGACGGCGAGGGGCGCGAGACAATCGCGCCGGCCATCGGCCATCCGCAATTCTCCATGCAGGCGCTGCTCCGGCGGATCGGCATCACCCGCGCCGAGGTGCGCCGCCTCGCCGAGCCGGCGGCGCATGGCCGAGAGGCGGTGGTCTCAGAAGTCATGCGGCCCGCCGACAAGACCGACAAATGGCGCGATCTTGCGCGTGGCGAGCTGCGTCTCGACGACGCGCTGGACGGCATTTCCGTCATCGCCGCGGCGAACGCCGAAGAGGAGGCGCTCGCGATTGCGGTCGCGCTGCGTGAGGCGATTGAGACCGACAAGAAATCCGCGGCGCTGGTGACGCCCGACCGGGCGCTCGCGCGTCGCGTGCTCGCCGCGTTGGAGCGCTGGAATGTTGCGGTCGATGATTCCGGCGGTGATGCGCTGGCCGACACGCCAGCCGGCGTGTTCGCGCGACTTGCCGCCGAGGCGGCGCTCGAAGGACTCAAGCCGGTCACGCTGCTGGCGCTCCTCAAGCACCCGCTGCTGCGGCTTGGCGCAGGGCCTGGTGCGCATGCGCACGCCGTTTCGGTGCTGGAGCAAGCAGTGCTGCGTGGTCCGCGCCCGAAACCCGGGACGGCCGGCCTCGCCCATGCGCTCACAACGTTCCGGGACAATATCGGCCAATTGCATCGCGCCGACCCGCGCGCGCGGCTGACGCCCGGCCAGTTGCAAGGCGCCGCCGACCTGGTCGAGGCACTCACCGCCGCGCTCAGGCCGCTCGAACTGTTCGCCAAGACCAAACAGCCGCTCAGCGCTTTTGCCGACGCCCACCGTCGGGTCATCGACGCGCTGTCGAAGGAGCGCCGCGGCGAGGGCGTCGCCTTCGCCGGTCACGACGGCACGGCGCTCGACAAGGCGTTCGTGGAGGTCGACGAGTACGCGCAAGGCGTCGCAGTCTCGGCGTCGGATTATGCTGATCTCTTCCGCGCCATCGTCGCCGAGAAGCCGGTGCGCCGGCTCGATCGGCCGGGCGTTCGGGTGCGCATCTACGGTCCGCTCGAAGCGCGGCTGCAATCGATCGACCGCGTCGTGCTCGGTGGCCTGGTCGAGGGCGTCTGGCCGCCGGAGACGCGCAGCGATCCCTGGCTCAGCCGGCCGATGCGCCGCAGCCTCGGCCTCGATCTGCCGGAGCGGCGGATTTCGCTGTCGGCGCACGACTTCACCCAGATGCTCGGCGCCGACGAGGTCGTGCTCGCCTATCCCGCCAAACTGTCCGGCGCGCCGACGGTGCCCTCACGCTTCCTCCAGCGGCTGGCCGCGGTCGCCGGCGAGAAGCGATGGGAAGCGGCGCTCGCGCGCGGCGAAGCGTATCTCGGATGGGCGCGCGAGCTCGATCGCCCGGCGGCCGCGCCGCGACCGGTGCCGCGTCCCGAACCAAAACCCGCGCGCGACGCGCGGCCGACTTCGCTCTCGGTGACCGAGATCGAGCTCTGGCTGCGCGATCCCTATTCGATCTACGCCCGGCACATTCTGCGCCTGCAGCCGCTCGACGCGATCGACACGCCGCCCGGCGCGCGCGACCGCGGAACCGTGATCCATGAAGCCATTGGTCGATTCACCAAGCAATTCAAGGACGCACTGCCCAACGACGCCCTCGGCGAATTGATCAAGCTGGGCGAAGGGGAATTCGCCGTGCTCGAGGATTTTCCCGAAGCGCGCGCATTCTGGTGGCCGCGCTACCTGCGCATCGCGCGCTGGTTCGTCGATTTCGAAGCGCGGCGGCGCGCCAATGTCACCGCCATCAGCGCGGAGATCGGCGCGAAGCTTGAGATCCCGCTTGGCAGCCGCTCGTTCACGCTGCGCACGCGCGCCGACCGCATCGAGCACCTGCGCGACGGGCGCTTCGCGATCCTCGACTACAAGACCGGCCGCCCGCCCACCGGGCCGCAGGTGTCGTCCGGGCTCACGCCGCAACTGACCCTTGAAGGCGCGATCCTGCGGGCCGGACAGTTCGAAGGGATTCCGGCGGGCGGCTCGATCGCGGAGCTGGTGTACGTGTCGGTGCGCGGAGTCGATCCCGCCGGCGAAGACAAGGCGGTCGATCTCGGCGACAGCACACCCGATGCTGCATCGGATGAAGCACTCAGAAAGCTGACAGAGCTTGTGACGAAGTTCGAGGACGAAAACAACGGCTACCTGTCCAGAGAACGGGTGATGTTCATGCGTCGCGGCGGCGGCGACTACGACCATCTCGCGCGCGTGAAGGAGTGGTCGCTGACCAGCGGCGCCGCCGAAGATGCGGGAGACGCCGAATGATCCTGTCCCACGACGTCTTGGTTATTGTGCCCTCTCCCCTTGAGGGAGAGGGCTACTCCGGCGTGTCAATTGCGTTCAATTGGGTGAGGGGGTCCCTTCGTCACAATGCTTCTTACGAAGCAACCCCCTCACCCAAACGCAATTCCTTGCAACATCTTCATGCCCTCTCCCGCGAGGGGAGAGGGCCCAGCAATTCACGCCTGCGTGCGCTGACAGGTTTGCGCCCATGAGCAACCGCGTCATTCCCGACGCCGTTCTGGCGGTCCAGCACCAGGCGTCCGACCCCGCGGCGTCGGCATGGGTCTCGGCCAATGCCGGCTCCGGCAAGACCTATGTGCTGGCGCAGCGGGTGATCCGCCTGCTGCTCGACGGCACCCATCCCTCAAAAATTCTTTGCCTGACCTACACGAAGGCGGCGGCGGCCAACATGGCGAACCGGGTGTTCGAGCGGCTCGCGGGCTGGACCACGCTCGACGACAGCGCCCTTGAAGCGGAAATCCGCAGGACCGGCGTCAGGCGCGTCGACGCCAGGCGCCTGGCACGGGCGCGCAGGCTGTTTGCCGAGGCGCTGGAGACGCCGGGCGGGCTGAAGGTGCAGACCATCCACGCCTTCTGCACGCGGCTCCTGCAGCAGTTCCCGTTCGAGGCCGACGTCGCCGCGCGCTTCCAGGTGCTGGAAGAGACGCAGCAGAAGCAGATGCTGGAGACGATCCGGCTCGACGTGCTGCTCGCCGCGGCCGCGCGTCCCGACAGCAACGAGGGCCGCGCGCTGGCGACGATCATCACGCTGGCGAGCGATTTTGCGTTCCAGCTCGCCTTGGCCGAAGCGATCCAGGAACGCGACAAAGTGATGGAGTGGATCGAGCGCGCCAACGGCATCGACGGCGCCATGGTGGAACTGTCGCAGGCGCTCGGCATCGACGCCGATGACACGATCGAGCGCGTGGAACGTGAGCTGTTCGATTCGCCCCTGATCTCGTCGACCGAATGGCCAGCATTGATTTCAGCTCTTGAGCAAGGCTCCTCGACCGACCGTGAACAGGCGGAAGACCTGAGGGCGATGCGAACCGCGGACGGCGCCGAACGTCTTGCGAGCCTCCAGTCCGTTTTTTGCACGGCCGCCGGCATGCCAAAGGCGAGCCTCGTTACCAAGCGCATCCGTGACCGGCACCCGGACCTCTGCAGGCGCTTTGCCGAGGAGCAGCGGCGCATCTGCGCGCTGCTCGACCGACGGCGCGCGGTCATCGCCCGCACCCGCACCGGAGCATTGCTGACGCTCGCCGGCGCGGTGATCTCTCGCTATCGCGCCGAGAAGGAGGCACGCGGCCTGCTCGACTACGATGACCTTATCGCCAAGACGCGCGACCTGCTTAGGCGGGTGAGCGCGGCCTGGGTCCACTACAAGCTCGACCTCGGCATCGATCATCTGCTGATCGACGAGGCGCAGGACACGAGCCCGGAGCAATGGGACATCGTCGAGCGCCTGGTTGCGGAATTCGCGGTCGGCGCGGGCGCGCGCGGGACGCTCGCCCGTTCGATCTTCGCGGTCGGCGACGACAAGCAGTCGATCTTCTCATTCCAGGGCGCCGACCCGCGTGAGTTCCACGAGAAGCAAATCCGGTTCAAGCGGACCTTCGAGGCCGCCGCAATCGCATGGCGCGACGTGCGCCTCGCCTATTCGTTCCGCTCAAACGACAGCGTACTGACCGCCGTGCAGCATGTGTTCGAGGAGCCGGCGGTCTTTGGCAGCGTGACCACCGACGAGGGCGGGATTTCCGCACACCTGGCCTTGCCCGAGGCCGCGCCCGGCCTGGTCGAGATCTGGCCGCTGGTCGAGCCGGAAAAGCGCGAGCAGGTTCCGCCGTGGGACCAGCCGTTCGACAAGACCTCGGAGACGAGCCCGCGCGTCAAGCTCGCGCGGGCGATCGCCAAGACGGTGCGGCTGTGGATCGAACGCAAGGATCGCGTCGGCACCGGCGCCGAGCGCCACGAAGTGCGGCCGGGCGACATCCTCGTGCTCGTGCGCCAGCGCGGGCCGCTGTTCGAAGCGATCATCCGCGCATTGAAGAACGAGACCATCGACGTCGCGGGCGCCGACCGGCTGGTGCTGACCGAGCACATCGCAGTGATGGACCTCTTGGCGCTCGCCGACGCAATTCTGCTGCCGGAGGACGACCTTGCGCTCGCCACCGTGCTCAAGAGCCCGCTGTTCGGTCTGACCGAAGACGAATTGTTCGCGCTCGCGTGGGGCCGCAAGGGCAGCCTGCGGGCGGCCCTGTCGGAGCGCCGGCCGGAAACCGCGGCGCGGCTCGCGGCGATCGCGGGCGACGCGCAGCGGCTGCCGCCGTTCGCGTTCTACGCCAACCTTCTCGGCGCCGACCAAGCGCGCAAGCGATTCCTGTCGCGGCTTGGGCCTGAAGCGAACGACGTGCTCGACGAATTCCTCAATCTCGCGCTCGCCTATGAGAGCCGCGAGACGCCGTCGCTGCAAGGCTTCGTCGCCTGGCTGCGCACCGCCTCGGCCGAGATCAAGCGCGACATGGAGATCGCGCGCGACGAGGTGCGGGTCATGACCGTTCACGGTGCCAAAGGACTCGAGGCGCCGATCGTTATCCTCGCCGACACCACCACCGAGCCGCAGGGTCCGATCCAGCACCAGCCGCGACTCCTGAACCTGCCGGCGCAGCAGGCCGCGCCGGATACGCCGGACCGGCTGGTCTGGATGCCGACCAAGAAGGAGGACATCGCCCCGACCGCCGACGCGCGCGCGATCGCCGTCGCCGACGCGGTCGACGAATATCGAAGGCTGCTTTACGTCGCCATGACTCGCGCCGCCGACCGGCTGGTGATCTGCGGCTCCGTCGGCCAGGTCCGGCGCCCGCAGGGCTGCTGGTACGACCTCATCAAGGGCGCGCTCGAGAAGCGTTGCACGGAGGAGCCGGCGGACGTCGGCGAAGGCACGGTGTTGCGCTATCGCCAGACGCCATCAAAGCCCGAGACGCTGTCGCTGTTTGACTCGGCGCCGGCACAGGCGGCGACGCGGGCGCGCCCGGACTGGCTCACGCGCCCGGTGCCGCGCGAGGACATCGCATTCGCGCCGCTCTCGCCGTCACAGGCTTACGATGAAACCGCATCGATTGTGCGCGCAAGCGGCGCGGCGCGGCGGCAGGCACTGGCGCGCGGTGTCGTCATGCACCGGCTGCTGCAGTCGCTGCCGGGGATCGCGCCCGAGCATCGCGGCGAGGCCGCGCGCCGTTATCTCGCAGGCAAGAGCCGCGAGTTCACGGCCGAGCAATGCGAGGAGCTCGCGCGCAAGGCGCTCGCCCTGATCGAGCACCCGCGCTTTTCCGCGCTGTTCTCGCCGCACAGCAAGGCCGAAGTTCCGATCGTCGGACGGGTCGTTCACGGCGGGCGCACCCGCGCGGTGGCGGGCGTCGTCGACCGCCTGGTGGTGACCGACGATGCGATCCTCATCGCCGACCACAAAACGAATCGCAATCCGCCGCGGACGCTCGACCAGGTGCCGCAGGGCTACGTCGCACAGCTGGCGCTCTACCGCGCGGTGCTCGCGAAGCTCTACCCCGGCAGGCCCGTGCGCGCCGCCCTGGTCTGGACCGAAGTGCCTGATCTCATGGAGGTTTCGGCCGCGGCCATGGACGCGGCGCTGACCGCCGTCACCTCGCCGTGAAGCCTGCTTGACGGTGACGGAGGCCGTTCATAGGTTCGCACTCCTTAAATCGCATAGCCGCTTCCCGCACAGCAACGAGGTACGCCATGGCCGTCGGCAAAGTTTCAGATGCCACCTTCGAATCAGAAGTGCTGAAGGCCACGGGCCCCGTGGTCGTGGACTTCTGGGCGGAATGGTGCGGCCCTTGCCGGATGATCGCGCCGGCGCTGGAGGAGATTGCCGGCTCGCTCGGCGAGAAGGTCAAGATCGTCAAGCTCAACGTCGATGAGAATCCGCAGACCGCGGCGAAGTACAACATCCAGTCGATCCCCACGCTGATGATCTTCAAGAACGGCGGCATGTCCTCGCGCCAGATCGGCGCCGCGCCGAAGCAGAAGCTCGAGCAGTGGATCACGGCGGCGGTCTAAGCCCAATCACGTCGGGCTGAAGCCTCACACACAATCTGAATCCGTCACCCTGAGGTGCCCGAGCGTAGCGAGGGCCTCGAAGGGCGACGGCCTGGCTGTTCATCCTTCGAGGCTCGCTTCGCTCGCACCTCAGGATGACGGATCGAGGTTCGTCACGTCGGCGGCGTGCCGTTCGCCTTGAGCACGGCTCCCGCCAGATAAAGCGATCCCGTGATCATCACCCGCGGCGGATCGAGGCCGAGCCTGCCGACCTCGGCGAGTGCGCTCTTGATGTCTCCGCCGATCTGCGCCGGAATGTTGGCGGCGCGCGCCAGGTCGGCGATCGCGGCGGCAGGCAGGCTGTTCTGCTGATCGGGAACCGATACGGCGACCAGCCGCCGCGCGAGCCCGGAGAAATGCTTCAGGAACGCGCCCGCATCCTTGCTCGCGAGCATCCCGATGACCAGCACCAGCGGGCGCGACACCCGCTCCTCGAGGTCGGCAAGCGCATTGGCCACGGCGCGGCCGCCGTCCGCGTTGTGGCCGCCGTCCAGCCAGAGTTCGGCGCCGGCCGGCAGCAGGCCGACGAGCTTGCCATGCGACAACCGCTGCATTCTGGCCGGCCACTCCGCCTTCGCGACCGCCTCGAAAACCGCCGGACCAAGAACGAGCGACGGCACCGCCCGCAGCGTCGCGATGGCGACGCCCGCATTCTCGAACTGATGCCGTCCCGACAGCCGCGGCGCCGGAAGATCGAGCAGCCCGGCATCGTCCTGATAGACCAGCCGGCCGCGCTCCTCGGTCGCGGTCCAGTTCTCCCCGGCGATTCTGGATCGGAGCACCGACGCGCGCGGCCGCCCGCTCGATCACCGTAAGCGCGTCCCGCGGCTGCGCGGCGACGATCGCAGGCACGCCCGGTTTGAAGATCCCGGCTTTCTCGGCCGCAATCTTGGCGACGCTGTCGCCGAGATAGACGGCATGATCGAATGAGACCGGCGTGACGACCGTCGCGAGCGGCTCATCGACAACATTGGTCGCATCGAGCCGGCCGCCGAGCCCGACTTCCAGCAGCAGCATATCGGCCGGATGGCGCGCGAACAAAAGCAAGCCGGCCGCGGTCGTGATCTCAAACACCGTGATCGGCGCTCCGGCATTGGCCTGCTCGCATTCCTCGAAGACGCGCGCCAGCTCGTCGTCCGCGACCAGCCTGCCCTCGCCCACTCTGCCGAGGCGAAACCGTTCGTTGAACCGGACGAGATGCGGCGAGGTATAGACATGCACGCGCAGCCCGGCCGCTTCGAGGATCGCGCGCATGAACGCGATGGTCGAGCCCTTGCCGTTGGTGCCGGCGACATGGATGACCGGCGGAAGATTGCGTTCCGGATGCCCGATCGCCGCGAGCAGCCGCCAAACGCGATCGAGCGAGAGGTCGATCAGCTTGGGATGCAGCGCCAGGAGCCGCGCGACGATGGAATCGATGGACGACATTGCGCGGAGTATACCGGAATCACTAGTGGAGTGGATTTGACATTCGCGATCCACCTGGCAGCGGACGCGCGACGCGAATGTCAAATCCAAACTCCACTAGCAAGTCATATTCGCTAGCGGTCCTTTGATTCTAACATTCGCAAAGTCGCATGCTGAAACGGGATGCGAATGTTAGAATCGGACCACTAGAACGCGCGGACGATGCTCACGCGCTGGTCGGCGCCGTCAGATCATCGTTTTGCGGCAAGGTGGCGACGGCCGGCGGCGGCGACGGCGTGGCGACCGGCGACTTGGTCAGGAGCCGGCAGAGGTTGGACAACGTCGCGCGCAGCTCATGACGGGAGACCACCATGTCGACCATGCCGTGCTCCTGCAGGTATTCCGCACGCTGGAAACCCTCGGGCAGCTTCTCACGGATGGTCTGCTCGATGACGCGCGGACCGGCGAAGCCGATGAGCGCGCCCGGCTCCGCGATATGGACGTCGCCGAGCATGCCGTAGGAAGCCGTCACGCCACCGGTGGTCGGATTGGTCAGGACGACGATGTAGGGCTTCCCGGCCTCGCGCAGCAGCTGCACCGCGACGGTCGTGCGCGGAAGCTGCATCAGCGACAAGATGCCCTCCTGCATGCGCGCGCCCCCGGAGGCGGCGAACATGATGAACGGCGTGCCCTTCTCGACCGCCGTTTCAAGCCCCTTGATGACGGCCTCGCCGGCGGCCATGCCGAGCGAGCCGCCCATGAAGTCGAAATCCTGCACGGCGACCACGACCGGCAAGCCGTCGAGCTTGCCGTATCCGAGCTTGATCGCGTCGGTGGTGCCGGTCTTGCTGCGCGCGTCCTTGAGCCGGTCGGTGTAGCGGCGCTCATCGCGGAACTTGAGCGGATCGGCCGGCGCGGCCGGGACCGCGATGTCGAACCAGGTTTCGTTGTCGAAGATCGACTTGAGACGCGCGGTCGCGCTCATGCGCATGTGGTAGTTCGAGCCCGGAATGACGAACTGGTTGGCCTCGACATCCTTGTAGAAGACGAGCTGCCCGGTTTCCGGGCACTTGATCCACAGATTCTCCGGCGACTCGCGCCGGTTGAGGAAACTGCGAATCTTCGGCCGGACGACGTTGGAGATCCAGTTCATGTCCTCATCCGCATCAAGTTCGAACGTGTACCACGGCTACTGGTAGGGCCGCTCACCGATCACGCTCATCCGATAGCAAATCCTGCGATACTTGTCCTTGTCGTAGGACGTGGCGGTATGCATCAGGCCGCGATTGTCCCAGATCACGAGGTCCTTCGGACGCCATTTGTGGGAGTAGATGTTTTCCTTGGCGGTCACTTTCGCAAGGAGGCTCCGCAGCAAAGTCGTCAGTTCCGCCTCGCCCATGTTGAGCGGCTTTGAGGCGCGCTCGGCGCTGAAATAGAGGAACTTGTCGCCGGAAATCGGATGGGTTCGGACCAGCGGATGGATGACGTCCGGAAGCTTGTCGAATTCCGATTCATCGACCGGCTTGCCTTCCTTCGCGCGCACCTCGTTGAGCTTGGCGTGGCTCGCGACGATGCTGATCCTGCCATACGCCTGCTTCTCCGCCTCCGGCAGCAACTCGTAAAGCTCGCGGGTGCTGCAGAACTGGGTCTCGGCACCGACCGGCGGCGTCTCGATGCCGTAGAGGAAGGTATAGGCCGTGGGGCGTTCGAAATAGTATTGATCGGTGTGCCAGAAGAAGCCGTCATTCGGATTTCCGATCGGCTTGCCGTTCTCGACGACATTGGAAATGACGTAGATCTCGTTCTGCTCGGGCAGCCAGTATCGTTCCCGCGTCGACGGCTCGATCTCGCCGAACAGTTTCGCAAAGGCGACGTATTGCGCGGGCGTCATCTCCTGGTTGCGCAGGCAGACGACGCCGTGCCGCGCGAGGATCTCCATCAACGCGCGCACGTCCGCGGCGGTCGCGCGGCTGGCCTGCAGTGAATTGATCTCTGCCCCGAGATTGCCGCTGCCCAGTGGGCGAGCGCCAAGATCGATGGTCGGCATTGCCGGTCCTTTCACTTGCGAATATTTCTCTGACATCGAGGTGTCTTGTGGAGGACAATAGCGGTTAAGCTGCGGTCGCGAAATATGCGTCGCGAATGACTTGGCCTAGACGGGAGCGGTCCCTGCGAATTGGTACGGTCCATGCATCCCGCAACGGCGGGAGCGGGTTGAACGACGAAGGGACGGCGATGGGCGCACGGTTCGCGACGCATGCCAGGATTGCGGCTTGGTCATTGCTGTCGGTCCTGCTGCTCGCGGTGCCCCCGGCGCGTGCGCAACAGGACGTCTATAAGGGCAAAACCATTCGTCTCATCGTGGGCCAGGCCGCCGGCGGCGGTTACGACGCATATGGTCGACTGCTGGCGCCGTTCCTGACCCAGTTCCTTCCCGGGCAGCCCGCCGTCACTGTTCAGAACATGCCGGGCGCCGGCAGCATCCTGATGGCCAACTATCTCTATTCGCAGGCGCCGCGCGACGGCACCGTCATCGCGCTCGGCGGCGGCAGCATCGCGCCCGCGGCGCTGTTCGGCGCGACCGGGGCCCGCTTCAATTCACGCCGGTTCAGCTGGATCGGAAGCATGAACAGTGAAAAGGGTGTTGCCGTCGCGTGGCATACCGCACCGATCAAGACGGCGTCGGACATTTTCGAGCGGGAGTTCGTCGTCGGTGGCGCCGGCGTGAACGCCGACAGCGTCATCTTTCCCAATGCGGTGAACCGGGTGCTTGCAACCCGCTTCAGGGTCGTGTCGGGCTATCAAGGCAGCGCCGAAATGGTGCTGGCCATGGAACGAGGCGAAGTCCAGGGCATCGGCAACTGGCACTACTCGTCAATCCTCGCCAACCGTCCGGACTGGCTGCGCGACAAGAAGATCAACCTCATCCTTCAGCTTGGCCTCGGAGCGCATCCGCAGCTTCCCGACATCCCGACCGTGATGGACGTGGCCCGCACCGGCGAAGAACGCGACATCCTGCGGATCGTGTTTGCGCAGCAGTCGATCGGACGGCCCGTTCTCGGTCCGCCCGACATGGCGGAGGAACCGCTGGCTCTCCTGCGCAAGACGTTCGACACGATCATGCAGGATCCGCAGTTCCTGGCGGAAGCCGAGCGCCGCAAGATCGAAATCAACGAGCCGATGCGAGGCGACCACGCACGGGACGTCGTCGACAAGCTCTATGCAGCCCGCCCCGAGCTCATCAAGAAGGCGAGCGCCGCGGTAAATCCCGCCGCACCCGGCTCGCAAAACTAGGAAGCGAACTCATAACCGTGGTGTTGAACCGGCTCGCCAAGTTCCGCGGTGCCTTCGACAGCCGCCGGGTCCCAGCGACTGACTGGCTTCTCTGCATTTCGTTAGCGCTTTGTCCGGACTACGATTGCCGTAAAGACCTGCAATCAAGAAGCGACCAACGGGAGGGACACATGATCGATCGCCGGACATTCACGACGCTGCTCGGTGGTGCCGTCGTGACGCCGGGCTTGTCGTCTGCGCCTGCCCTGGGACAAGCCGGCAGGAGTTCAAGGCGCGCTCTACGTCGCGATCGGGGGCGAGCTCGCGCTCTACGCGCTGGACGTCGATGCCGCCACGCTGACCAAGCGCTCGTCGGTCAAGCTGCCGGGCGGTGTTCAGTACGCCTGGCCGCATCCGTCCCGAAGGTATCTCTACGTGGGGACAAGCACCGGCGGCCCCGGAATCCCGCCGGTGCCCGGCTTTCCGCCCAACCAACACTATCTTACGGCGTTCCGTGTAGCGTCGTCCGGCGAGCTTTCGCCCCATGGCGCGCCGGTCACGCTGCAATACCGGCCGATCCACATCTGCGTAACGAGTGCCGGCGAACATGTGCTGGTTGCTCACAACGCACCGAGCTCACTCTCTGTCCATCGCATCAATAACGACGGCACCCTCGGCGATCCCGTGACCCAGCCGAACAAGCTCGACACCGGCAACTATGCGCACCAGATCCGCGCAACGCCCGACGACCGCGAAGTGATCATGTGCACGCGTGGCAACAATGCCCCCGAAGACAAGATCAAGACCCCCGGCTCGCTGAAGGTCTACAGCTTCAAGGCCGGCGTCCTGACCAACCTGGCGGCGATCCAGCCGGGCGATGGCATGCAGTTCGGCCCACGGCACCTCGACTTCCACCCGACCCAGCCTTGGGTCTACGTCTCGGTCGAGAGCCAGTACAAGCTCTACGTCTACAGCCGCGATCCCACCACAGGGCTCGCGCGCGAGCCGCTGTTCATCAAGGAGACCTTGGCGCCAGGGAGCGCGCCCGGGCCGCGGCAGCACTGCGGCCCGATCCACGTGCACCCCAACGGTCGCTTCGTCTATCTCGCCAACCGCGACCAGGGTACCGTGGAATTCGAAGGCAAGAGGGTCAGTGGTGGTGGACAGAATGACGTCGCCGTTTTCGTGATCGACCAGACGACCGGCGAGCCGACCTTGATTCAAAACGCCGGCCCGCAGGCGATCGAGCTGCGCACCTTCACGATCGATCCGAGCGAACGCATGCTCGTCGCGGCCAGCCTCCGGCCTGTGCTGGTGCGCGACGGGTCGGCCGTCAGGACGCTGCCTGCCGGCCTCTCGGTGTTCCGGATCGGCGGCGACGGTAAGCTCGCCTTCATGCGCAAATACGACATCGATATGGGCGCCAACTCCCTGTGGTGGAGCGGAATGATGGCGCTGGCGTAAGTGTTGATCGGACGCCTCTGCCCGCCCACCTCCGCACATGCCTCCCGAGGATCGTAATGCCCATCACCATCACCGCCATCGACACCGCCACGCTCCACATTCCGTTGGATATCTGGGCGCCGCCGCCGGCCTCGGCCGGCCGGCCGCGCACGCACGTCGAAGCGATCTATGTGCGGGTCACGACCAGCGGCGGCGTGGTCGGCTGGGGCAAGTCGTTCGGCACCGGCGGCGCGACCGTCACAGCCGCGTTCGACATCTGGATCAGGCGTCTCGCCGTCGGACAGGATCCGACCGACCAGAACCTCGCCGCCCGGATCGAGCGCCTGCTGGTTGGCCTCGGCCGCGCCGGCCCGGTCATGCACGCGCTATCCGGACTCGACATCGCGCTCTGGGACATTCGCGGCAAGCTCGAAGGCGTCTCGGTATCCAAGCTGCTCGGCGGCGCAAAACGGGGGCGCGTCGAATGCTATGCGTCTCTGCTGCAGTATTCGGGCGTCATCGAGCACGTCAAACGCAACACCGCCCGCGCGCTCGAGCGCGGTTACCGCCACATCAAGCTGCATGAGCGCACCGCGGAAGCGGTTGCCGCCGCGCGCGAAGTGACCGGTCCAGACATTCCGATCATGGTCGATACCAATTGCGCCTGGACGCCGGCCGAGGCTGAGAAGCCGGTTGCCGCCATGGCGCCGTCGAAGCCGTTCTGGGTGGAGGAGCCGATCTGGCCCCCGGAGGATTTCGAGGCGATCGCCAAGTTGCGCAAGGCCACCGGGGTACCGTTGGCCATGGGCGAGAACGCCACCAGCCCGAGCGATTTCCGCAAGATGATCGCCGCGGGCGCGACCGATTTCGTGCAGCCCAGCATCGTCAAGATCGGCGGGATCAGCCAGCTGTCGAAGATCGCAGCCGAGTCCGAGAAAGCCGGCGTCACCTGCGTGCCGCACGCGTTTTTCTTCGGTCCCGGCTATCTGGCGACGCTGCATTGCATCGCCGCCAAGGATCGCGACGCGCCGCTCGAGCGGCTTTTAGCGGATGTCGGATTTACCGCCTACGCCAAGTCGGTGCCGGTGGAGAATGGTGTGGTCGAGGTGCCGGACCGCCCCGGCCTCGGCGCCGATCCCGAAGAAGACATGATCGCGAAATTTCGGGTGTGAGACCAAGCCGCCAGGGAGGACAACAAGAATGATCGCAATCAACAGGCGCGCATGGTTTGCCGGAGCCGCCGCATCGCTGGTCGCGCGGCCCGTCAGGGCGCAGGCCTATCCGCAGCGCCCGGTAAAGATCATCGTGCCTTACCCAGCCGGCGGCGGCACCGACGCCCTCGCACGGCTTTTGGCCAACACCATCCAACAAGAGTTCGGTCAATCGCTGGTGGTCGACAACCGTGGCGGCGGTGCCAGTATTCCCGGCACACAGGCGGTCGCGACCGCTCCTCCCGATGGCTATACCCTTGGAGTCGTCGACAGCGCCTTCGTCACCAACCCGGGGCTGTTCAGGGACAAGTTGCCCTACGACACGCGCAAGGACTTCGCCCCGATTTCGCTGCTCGCGCGCAACCAATTGCTGCTGGTCGTGCCGGCGGGGTCGCCACATAAGACCGGCCCGGAGTTGATCGCCATCGCCAGGGCCAATCCCGGCAAGCTTACCTTCGCCTCCGCTGGCATCGGCACGGCAATCCATCTTGTCAGCGAGCAATTGCGCCAGACCGGCAAGATCGATTTTCTCACCGTGCCGTATCGTGGCGGCGCGCCGGCATTGACCGACCTGATCGCCGGCCAGCTCGACTTCGCATTTTCCGCTTTTTCGTCGATCCGCCCGCATGTTCTCGGAGGCAAGGTCCGCGCGCTCGGTATCGTGGGTCCGCGCGTGCCGCAAGCTCCGGATCTGCCCAGCCTCGACGAATTCGGCCTCGCCGGCGTGGATGCAGCAACCGAAATTGGCATGATTGCGCCGGCCGCAACGCCGCACGAGATCATCGCAAAGCTGAATCAGCTTGCAGTCGCGGCGGTAAAAGGCGGCGCGATGCGCGAGCGTCTCATCGAACAGGGATCGTCGCCCCTCGGCACCACGCCGGATGAATTCCGTGCCCATATCGACCGCGAAATCGAGAAATGGAGCGGCGTCATCGCCGCCGCCAACATCAAGCCGGAGTGAGGCTGATCGTCGCCGCGCGGCATTCTCCGGCGTTTCAGCGATTGGACCCTCGCGACATTGCGCCGCCGTCGGCTATCCCGCCCCGCGCTTCGCGGAACGCACGCCGGCCGCCAGGCTGGCGACCAGCCTGGTCACGGCATCGACGGAATTCGTGCCGGCCTTGCCGTTGGCATCGAGGGTCGCCCTGAGGACATCGATCAGGGCCGAGCCGACCACCACGCCGTCGGCGCCCTGCGCGATCGTCCGCGCCTGCTCCGCCGATTTCACCCCGAAGCCGACCGCGACCGGCAGCTTGGTGTGGCGCTTGATGCGGGTGACGGCGGCCGTGACCGCGGAGGTGTCGGGCGCCGCCATGCCGGTGATGCCGGTGATGGACACGTAGTAGACGAAGCCCGACGTATTCGCGAGCACCGCCGGCAGCCGCTTGTCGTCGGTGGTCGGCGTCGCCAGGCGGATGAAGTTGAGCCCGGCTTTGAGCGCCGGCAAACAGAGTTCCTCGTCCTCCTCGGGCGGCAGGTCGACCACGATCAGGCCGTCGATGCCCGCAGTCTTGGCGTCGGCGAGAAATTTTCCGACGCCGTAGATGTAGATCGGATTGTAGTAGCCCATCAGCACGATCGGCGTTGTGTCATCCGCCATGCGAAAGTTGCGGATCATGGCGAGCGTCTTCCGCATGTTCTGCCCGGCCTTGAGCGCGCGCTGCGACGACGCCTGGATCGCCGGCCCGTCCGCCATCGGATCGGTGAACGGCATGCCGAGCTCGATCACATCGGCGCCGGCGGCCGGCAGCGCCTTGAGGATCGCGAGCGAGGTCTCGCTGTCGGGATCGCCAGCAGTCAGGAACGTCACCAGTGCCGCGCGGCCCTGGCGTTTCAAATCTGCAAATCGATTGTCGATGCGCGTGCTGCTCATCACTTCGGGCCTGGCCGCCGGTTCTGCTCGCGCATGGCGGCGAGCCGCACATTGGCGATGCCGACGATCAGCACGGCGGCAGCCGTGATCAGGTTGAACCAGTCCTTGCCGGTCAGCAATGGTCCCGGGGTCAGCACCCGGACGCGCAGGAAGTAGGCGAGATAGGCGGCGGAGACGATGACCAGGATCCAGCCGGTGATCTTCTGGCGGTTGATCACACCCTGCCCCCGAGGTGCTCCGCCACCGAGGCAAGGTCCTTGTCGCCACGGCCGGACAGGTTGACCACCATCAAGTGGTCCTTCGGCTTCTGCGGCGCGATATCGATCACGCGTGCGAGCGCGTGCGCCGGCTCCAGCGCCGGGATGATCCCTTCGAGCTTGCAGCAGAGTTGGAACGCCGACAGCGCCTCCTCGTCGGTCGCGGAGAGGAACGTGACGCGGCCGAGGTCGTTAACCAGGCGTGCTCCGGACCGATGCCGGGATAGTCGAGGCCGGCGGAAATCGAATGCGCCTCATTGATCTGGCCGTCTTCGCTCATCAAGAGATAAGTGCGGTTGCCATGCAACACGCCGGGCTTGCCGCCGGCGACCGACGCCGCGTGCATGCCGGTGTTGAGGCCGTGACCGGCGGCCTCGACCCCGTAAATCTCGATATCCTGCTCGTCGAGGAAGGGATGGAACAGCCCCATGGCGTTGGAGCCGCCGCCGATGCAGGCGATCAGCGAATTGGGCAGCCGCCCTTCGAGCACGTGCAGCTGCTCGCGCGTCTCGTGTCCGATCACGCATTGGAAATCGCGCACCATCATCGGATAGGGATGCGGGCCCGCGACCGTGCCGATGCAATAGAACGTGTTGGCGACATTGGTGACCCAGTCGCGCAACGCCTCGTTCATGGCGTCCTTGAGGGTCTTCGAGCCGGACTCGACCGGCACCACTTTGGCACCGAGGGCCTCCATGCGCAGCACGTTCGGCTGCTGCCGCGCGACGTCGACCGAGCCCATGTAGACGATGCATTCCAATCCGAACTTGGCGCACATGGTCGCGGTGGCGACTCGTGCATGCCGGCGCCGGTCTCGGCGATGATGCGCGGCTTGCCCATGCGCTTCGCCAGCATGATCTGGCCGAGCACGTTGTTCACCTTGTGCGCGCCGGTGTGGTTGAGGTCCTCGCGCTTGAGATAGATCTTGGCGCCGCCAAGATGGGCGGTCAGGCGCTCGGCGAGATAGAGCGGCGTCGGCCGGCCGACATAATGCGCGAGA